>NZ_JAKRRW010000009.1 GCF_026191635.1 Photobacterium obscurum | reverse complement strand
AAGCTAATCTGTAGTGGCCTAAAAGATAAATGGACAGAAACGCGTTAGAGTACCAGCTCTAATGATGATGGCTTAAATAAGCAAAAGTATCTCGAACCACTTAACACTACCATCAAACGCAGCAAGCTATAACAACTGTACTCAACTTAGCCGAACCTAAAATGACACGTGTTTGCTGTCGTTTGGATAGCTTTTGCGACAATACCATTTAAACACGCCAAAGGACTTGGTGATGTCATTGACTCACCAAATGATCTACCAAAAAGTCAACAAAGACCCTAACCTTAGGAGCCAAATTTTCTCTATGCGGGTAGTAGAGGTAATAAGTACTGACTTTCGTGGCACGATGATAGTCAGGCAGCAAATGAACGAGTTCACCTGACTCTATATAGGGCTTTAAATAATAAGCCTCAAGAAATCCGATACCCATATGTGCCAAAATCGCATCACGACAGGCGTCTTGATTATTTACAATTAATGCGTTGTTTTGGGCGACGACAAAAGACTCTTCTCCATTCACAAACGTCCAATCTCCAATTTTTCCACTGCCTGACATACGAAAGCGTACTTGATCATGGGCAATTAAATCCGATGGTTCATTGATCTGAGGATGTGATGCTATGTAGGCAGGCGTAGCGCATAAAAAGAACTGCATGGGAATCAATCGCCGAGAAACCAGACCGCTTTCTGGCAACTCTCCCCCACGAACCCCAACATCAAAACCGTAAGCTATGGGATCTCTAGGTTGATCGTCAAAATAGATCTCAGGCTCTATATGCGGGTAAGTTGCTTTGAATTTGGGTAGCAAGGGTAGTATCAAATGCCGTCCAATACTGTGAGGAACACTGATCCTCAATTTGCCACTCGGCTTTTCTCGCCTGGATTCAAGCCAATTGTATGATGCGTCCAACTGAGCAAGAACGAGGCAATATCTCCGATAGAGATATTCACCTTCCTCGGTCAGAGAAAGTTGGCGTGTAGTTCGGTGCAGTAAGCGGGTACTAAGTTGCTGCTCCAGGCTCTTCACCTGTTTGCTGACGGCTGCTGGAGTTTGATTCAGCTCTTTTGCTGCCGCAGCAAAGCTTCCTAGTGCGACAGTTTTGACAAAAGCAGTAATGGCTTGAAGTGATGGTTGCATTATTAACTTTTAGTTGATTGTGAAGTTAGATTATAGGGTCTAATGTTACTAATTACAATTCGCTATAGTTATCTTGTCAACAACAAACAAGGTCAGAATCATGCGAGCAATTACCATCAACCAATATGGCGACACAAACGTTTTTCAAGCGGAAGAAATGCCTGTTCCTGCTATCAATGCAGATCAGCTACTAGTTAAGATCCATGCCAGTAGTTTGAACCCAAAAGATATTATGCAAAGAAAAGGGGCTTTTTATGATCCCTTGCCTGCCGTACTACATTCAGATTTTGCAGGTACAGTAGAAGCAGTTGGTGATTCAGCAAGTGACTTTAAGGTGGGTGATAAAGTCTATGGTTGCGCAGGAGGCATTGCAGGCCAGCAAGGATCATTAGCAGATTTTATCGCAGTGGACGCGGTGCAGGTCGCTAAGATGCCAGCAAATATGGATTTTGTTCATGCGGCTGCTTTACCACTGGTTGCGATTACCGCTTGGGAAGGACTCATCGATAAGGCTCAGGTTAAATCAGGTGATAAGGTTTTAGTTCATGGTGGGACAGGTGGAGTTGGTCACATCGCATTACAATTGGCAAAGACCAAAGGGGCTGTAGTCTCAACCACTGTTGGTGAAGATACCGTTGCAGCTATTGCGAGCACGCTGGGTGCGAACAATGTTTTCAATTACAAAAGCGTAAATGTAACCGACTATGTAAATGAGTTCACTGAAGGTAACGGATTTGACATCGTTTTTGATCCAGTCGGAGGAAGTAATTTTGCCAACTCTGTTGAAGCCGCAAGGTTTAACGGACACGTAATCAGCACTCAGATGTTTGGAGAGTTTAATTTAGAAGCTGCTGCGTCTAAAGCCCTAAGCCTGGATCTTGTTTTGATGCTGATCCCTCTTATTCACGGTAAAGGACGAGCACATCACGGTGAGATACTGAAGAATATCACTAAATTGGTGGAAGCTGATCTTGTAAAACCGTTGCTGCATAAAGAGGTTTTTAATTTCAGTAATGTTGGCCTGGCTCATCAAGCATTAGAAAATGGTAAGGTCACAGGAAAACTCGTCCTCATAAACGATAGCTGGGAGTAGTAGCAATGCGGAAGTTGTTATCAACAGCATTGATTAGTTCAGCGATACTTGTAAGTGCTCCAGCCTTATCAGAGAGTCTAAAATTCGTTAAGAATGCTAATGGCATGCAAGAGTATGCCCAATTAACTAATCTGCCTGAACGCTTTGGTACTGGAGAGTTTACTTTAGAGCTATGGATTAAACCTGACGCGAGTTATCCAGTTGGAGAAACACCTTGGCCGCAGAACCCTTATCCAAAGGATGAAGATGCCATAAATCAACATGCGATAAATGAAGATCAACTTACCAACTGGAGCGATTTAGATGAAGAACCATATTCATGGCAAGGTTGGTGGTGGCACGGCAATTGGCTGCTAGATGGATTTTCTCGAAACTATGGTGGACGTGATGGCAGCTTTGCACTTCAGTTCTATGGTGGCGGACGCCTTAGATGGTTCTTTGACGATGGAACTGGGCCAAGTGTAGAAAAAGGATATGTCTATAGCGTAGGTGCTTATCCTGCATCAACCACCCCTTCATTATTGGATGACCGCTGGCACAATGTACAAGCGGTGAGACGTTGGTCTGGAGATAAAGAAGCTGTATTAGAACTTTGGATTGATGGCGCACTCATTGCCAAAACTGAACTACCGACACGTGTCGATATGCAAGAAAAATTCTGGAAAGATTGGGGAGTTGGTAATCCACCAGGGCTTGAAGGATGGTTCTTAGGTGGTGAAGAGCAGGCTGTGACTGGAACTCATGTTGACTATAAATGGAATCAATTTGAAGACTATAAAGGTCTGGTCGATGAGATTAAATTTTGGGATCGAGCAAAATCGCCAAGCGAAATAAGCCAATATCAGCAAGCTGTTTCTTCAGAAGGCAATACAGGATTAGTCGGTCATTTTGACTTTGAGAAACTGGATCAACCAGCACGACATTTAGTGCGCGATAATTTGAATGATAAAGGGATTATGAGTTTACATCGCTGGCAAGCAAGCTACTTCAGTGATGAAAAGCCGCCTTTGACGCAATCTAAATAAATGAAGTGACAAAAAATCAAGAAGTTACCATTGCACCAAGGAGGGAAGGCAATGGTAATTTTCTTTAGCAGTTTTAGTTGCGAGAGTTTCTACTGACCGTGCTTCAACAGCCGATTACTGTATGGGTTTCTCAGGTACGCTTTTACCAAAAGCGAGCCTGAACTCCCAAACCCCATTAAGTCTTGCTACTAGGAGAAAGAGAGCGTAGCTAACACCTAGCAGTCCTCAGCATCCTCGCATAAGTACTGATATCGAAAACCAGCATTAACAGCCTGTGAATGAGCAACCACTCTAAATAGTTTTGGGGCATAAACGTGCCAGATAAAGAGGATGGCACGAAGTGGGACATCTCCGTATCACGAAGTTCGGAACATTCTAATTTTTAGGATAACCTCCAGTATCCTAAAACATGCCAATTGCCTACAAATGGGCGGCCAGATTTGCTAATCCACTACAGACCAAAATTATAGCCAGTATACAATACACGCAATTAAACTGGCGGAGAGATAGAGATTTAAACCCTATCCCTAGATACGCTACAAACGTATGCCGGTGTTTAAACTAAAGCGTAAAATAATTGTACTTAAGTTCACCGAGATTAGATGCTGATGCTTGCGAGGTTAATTGCTTGAAATCGGCAATGATCAGCTTAAGAGCGGCTAAGACCCGATAAAGGTGTAACGCCTGCTCTGCAGTCAAAGATACCAACAGCACAGAGTCTGCATTAATATTCTGCACACATTGATGCAAATGAGACTGCAGCTGATCGAGCTTATTCTCCAGCGGTTGAAGGTGTTCAAGATCGCCGGTACGTTCGAGTACACCGGACAAAGCCATTGCAATTTCAGCAAGTAATGTTGTCATTTGGGGGCTTGGGCTCTTTGACAGCCACTCCGCATAGCCATCCTGCAAAGAAATCAATCGTAAGGTTAAGGCATACAGCCTGGAGATAATCCCGGCAACCTTCTCTCTATCAAGCTCCGGATACCTCGGCCAATCGAGCCTAGCCATTGCCTGCTCAGCAAGCACCACTGAACGGAGTGGACTCTGCCCCAGTAAAAGCTGACCGAAATAGCGCGATAATCGCTGTCCCTTTTTACCACTCAAACTAAGTCTGCGTAGCTGCCAAGCAAACAGGTAACGTAACAGCTTAATATGGCGTAAAAATACTCGCTCCGGCAGGCTGGAAAACAAACCGCGGTTGACGAAGTAGATCACCAACATCGCCCCTCCTATCAAGAACAATTGCAGCAATGCTCCCTGAATATCATACACAGGCTGTAACTTGACCGCCCCCATCGTCATAATAATCAGTAGCTGTGATCCCAGCATCCGTGACAACACCTGCTGAGGCTGCGAGAACCAATACCAAATTCCAAAGCAATTCAAAAAATAAAACGTAGCCAACTGCCACACCTCGGTAAAATACGGCATTACCAACGCATACTGCAGCAAAATAACACATGACCACCCCACCATGTTGTAGGTTATTGTTTTTACATCACAAAATGGCATAGATACAACCACGCTGGCCAAGATAACGCCCAGCATGACAATCATCGAACCACCCGTCATAGGGACAAACAGCCATAAGCCGATAAAAATCCAGATCATGCCCCATGCCTTGAAAGCCTGACACACCCGTTCCAGTGACCAGCCCTGTGATGACACTTTTTGCACCACTTCAACCTGCAGAGTGTCAAGCGCCAAGGCTGCACACAATGTCTTCAGAATTTTGAAGCTCAGCTGATCCAAATCATTCAGTACCTGCTCCAGTTGCAGCATTGCACCATGCTGCTGGGGATCATCAGCAGCCTCATCTCGCAGCGCGATCATCACCGGAATCGGGTTATCACTATGCGAAGCACCCCGAAGCACGGCTTCTGCACTCACAAAGCGGCACTTGACCCGCGCCAGCAGTGCCTGAACATCCTGTTGGCTATGCTTCACCACCGCCGGATCCAGCAACTCACTAGCCTCAGACAGATGTCCGCAAAGTAGTGCCCACTCACGACACTGCACCATGAAACAGTTCCAGGCCTCGGCCTCACTCGCAATGTGGTAACTATCGACCTTCGCAGCCGGAAGCAGATCCTCAAGTCGGGTCAAAAACTTCAGTCCATCGCCAAACCCAAGCCCCTGCAAGCGTTCACCTTTCCCCGCCAAGGCAGCAACCGTTTTCTCGACATTGCCCTGCTGATCAGCAAAGAAGCTCAACAACGTGGAATGCAATACCCGCCGGCTGGATGTCGGCCAAAACAAACTGAACACCAGGGTAAAACAGACAACGCCCAGAATGGTCTCCTGTAAGCGAAGCACGCCCATCGAAAAGGTTAACTCACCGGACCGTTTGCCCATTACCACGATCAACGTGCACACCATCAAAGCCATGGACCAGATATACCCCGTGCGGGAGTTAGCCTGCCGATATACACAGAATGCGGCGAAGAAGGTAAAGCTCAGCAGAAACAGAAACTGTTGCTGGGCAAAAAAATCAACAAACAGAAAAGCAGATATTACCCCAATCAGAGTCCCAACCAATCGATGACGTCCTTTACGCAACGAGTGACCGGTTGTTTCCGTCACTGACATCACAATAACAGCGAACCCGGCCCAGTAAGGCTTATCCCACCCCAGCCACAAGGCACTCACAATCGCCAGGGTTAATGCCAAGGCAACTTTCAGCGGTAATTTACAACGCTCGCTAACCATCGTTCCCCCCCAATTTCTTGCTGTTCTGCATGAGGATGCTTGATGATCATCACCGAGGCGGATATCCCCACCCGTAGCTGCACACTATCAGGGACCGCATCAAGCTTAATCCGTACCGGAACCCGCTGTGCCAAGCGGATCCACTGGAAGGTCGGGTTGACATTCGGCAGCAGCTCCACACCGGTGCTTCCGTCTTGATGTGCAATACCGTAGCCAATACTCTCCACCTTGCCCTTTAGTGGTTGATCCGGATACGCCATCAAAGTCACGATGGCCAGCTCCCCCGGGCTGACATCATGGATATCGGTCTCTTTAAAAAAACCTTCAATCCAAAAGCTGTCTCGGTCAACCAATGCCAAAGATGGCTGATTGGCAACAACCTGGCTGCCGTTTCGCAGTTTTAGGTTCGTCACAAAGCCATCCGCAGGGGCCTTCACTTCGGTAAACGCTAGATTAAGAGCAACCTGCTCGACGGCGGCGCGGGCAACCATCACCCCGGCATCTGCTGCTTCTACCGCCTTGTTAACATTGATTAAGGTCGATATCGATACCGCTCCCGGATCGCGTTTATGCAGCGCCTGCCGGCGCAAGGCTTCATCCTGTGCTTTGGTCAGCACAACACGGGCCTGCACTAAATTGGCTTTAGCCTGATCAAGTGCAACCTGATAGGTACGCGGATCAATTTCGAACAATGTATCACCTGCTGAAACCACCGAGTTGTCCTTTACATGCAACGAAACAATCGGACCTGTCACCCGAGGCGTGATCTGGATCACCTGCGCCCTGACCTGTCCGTCACGGGTCCAGGGGTTTTCGAGGTAATGCTGATACTTCCAGCCAATAGCGGACAGAGCGGCCAAAACAAGAACCGCGGTCAGAGAAAAACGTTTTATCACAGACATACTCACAACAGGCAATCACGAAGGAATGAAAAAAGTGCCAATTAGCACGGTATAAATCACGGTCAGCGACAACTCGACCAGAGGCGGAATAATAAAAAAACGGTGCCAGCGTAATTTGTTCATCAGACGGACAGTAAGTGATGTTAAAACCAAGCCGAGCAATGCGGCGACCAACAACGGAGGAACATAGACATCGCTCAAGGCGATCTCTCGCGGGGCAACAAACAAAAAAGTGTTCATATTCATCAAATTATTTCAAAAACGCATATTCACCGCAGGCGGTAAATTATTACCCAGCCAGCATAATGAACATAAAGTGTGATGATACTCACGGATTTACCATTGATAAATAGTCATAAACGACACACAATCGAAACTAACAGTTTCGAATAAACCACGTTATACCCCTTACACAAATACGAGAGCAAACAGAGGATAGGATGGATCGACTAACCAGTATTGAGGTTTTTGTGCGTGCCGTAGAATGCGGCTCGTTTGTCTCCGTCGCAGAAGAGAAAGATCTCAGTGCCCAAATGGTCGGCAAACATGTCAGGGGGCTTGAAACTTTATTGGGTACCAAATTACTGAATAAATCTACCCGCCACCAAAGCCTTACCCCGGCTGGCGAACAATATTATCACCGGTGCAAAAACATCCTTGCAGAATTAAACGCCGCGGAAGAGGATGTTCACCGCACCCTGAATGAGCCCTGCGGTAAATTAACCATCGCAGCAGGTGTCAATTTTGGTATCAGCAGACTTGCACCAATAATGGCAAGGTTTCACAATGACTACCCCAAAATGAACATCGATGTGTGCCTGAACAATCAATCCATAGATTTGCTTAAAGATGGCTATGACATTATTTTTCTTGATCATAACCATGTAAGTGACTCCCTCATTGCGAAAAAGATACGAAGCTACTCCATGATTGTCTGCGCCTCTCCTCGTTATCTTGAACGCTTCGGAATACCGCAACACCCCAAAGAATTGGTCGGTCACCAGTGCCTGCAAAGCAGTTCGAGCAAAAACACCCAACAATGGCAATTTATTGATGGCGATACATTTTACTCCCCAGATATTTCATCACGACTAATGATCAACAGCGGACAAGCCATGCTCAATGCAGCCCTGGAGGACGCCGGTATTACCCTACAACCGATTTTCCAAGTTGCCGACGCCTTAAAAACCGGTCGACTAGTCCAGGTATTGGCGCAATACCCGCTTCAGAAGATCGACATATACATGATTTACCCTCCACACCTACGCAATACCGCTAGGCTAAACGCATTACTAAAATACTTTGAAGAAGAATGACGCAAAGTGGGTACGAATAAATAAATGATCTAACTTGCTATGGCGCAAAGGCGTGCCAGAACTGTTCACGTGACACACCTCTGGGCAGAAGTGGCTTAGGGGCAAAGATCTAAGCCGTTAGTTTCGAATAAGTTGAGTTTGGGAAAAGAGAACAGAGGAACCTAGCTCGGGGTGCCTATGAAGTCCGTGGCTATTCAAACACTTATTCTCATGTGGACTTAACGCTATGTTTAACAAGCTTTAGGTTAACGGCTTTCATCTATGGTAAGTTTATATATCAATATACTGGCATATGGAAAATTGGCAGTGAGATTGCGTTACAACTAGATAGATAAGAAGAGCTAAATAATGAGTTTAGAGAACAACACGGAACAGAAACACGCCTGGCAAACCACTATGCCACACGACCAGTTTGAGTTTATGAAGAAGGTACTTGCCTCGCCTTCGCCAATTGGTTTTGAAGCTGCAATGAGCTACGGCGTGATCAAACCTGAATTTGAATCTTTTATGCCTGCTGGTTGGGGGATTCATCAGTTTAAAGGGAATGCGGGTCTGGTTTTCGATTCTCATCCGGGTCGTGATGACCTGGTTAGCGTGATGATTGTTGGCCACGCTGACAAAATCCGCATGCAGGTACGAAAAATTGATGACGATGGCAAAGTGTGGATTAACACCGATTCTTTCTTGCCAACAACTTTGATTGGTCATGAAGTCAAAGTATTTTGCCAGCACCCCGATGAAGCGGGTAAATTCAAAGTGATTGAAGGGTGCACAGTTGAAGCTCTGGGAGCGATTCACTTCTCCACGCCTGCTCAGCGCACTGGTGAACAAGGTATTAAGCCAGAATCGATTTATCTGGAGCTGCACACCCATGGCAAAGATCGTAAAGCACAAGTTGAAGCTTTAGGGCTACGCCCAGGTGACCCGATTCTTTTAGACCGCCCAATTAAACATGGTGTTTCTCAGGATACTTTTTATGGTGCTTACTTAGATAATGGTCTGGGTTGTTTCTCTGTGACAGAAATTGCACGTTTAGTAGCAGATGAAGGTCTTGATAATGTTCGTGTCCTTTATACCATTGCAACCCATGAAGAGATTGGCCGATTTGGCTCTACACAGTTAGTAGGTGAGCTTAAGCCAGACGTATTAATTGCTACTGACGTAAACCATGACTACGAAGCGGCGCCTGGAATTGGCAACCGTAAAATGAACCCACTTAAGATGGGTGATGGCTTTACCATTGGTCGTGGCTCTGTCATTTCAGAGTTTTTAGTTCAGTCTTTAGAAAATGTCTGCCGTGAGTTAGACATTCCTTACCAGTTGGACTTCTCTGGCCGTGATATGGGCACAGATGGTATGGCAGCTGCGTTAGCCGGCGTTGATAGCGCGGCAATTACCATTGGTTACCCAATTCGTAACATGCATACATCGTCAGAGTCTGCGCACACGGGTGACCTACTTGGTTCTATCCATGCTCTTGCCGGATTATTACGCCAGTTTAATGCGCTAAATGACGGCAAGGGCATTACACGTGATGATCTAAAAAATAGCCATATCCGCCTGGATCACATCTAACTCACTGTTCATTCAGAATAAACTAACCAGAGGCGCATAATAGCGCCTCTATTTGCTTCCATGCATACCCGTGAGCATTGAATGGAGTGCAAAGGAAATTGCTGATACGCTCATCACATCACCACTCGCCCACCAGCAACCGACTTTTCACACCTTTCACCTGTAATCCCATTGCTTCAAACACATCTTCAAAGTTCCGACATTGCGTAGGCAAGTTCGGTAGCGACAACACCGCCTCATCAAAGAAACGGATTTGTTCCTGCTCACTCTGCCAGGCAGTTTGCCACCAATCCAAAATCCGATCTTTGGATTCATGCAGACGCTTGGATTTTGGCAACCTATCTTTCTTGTTCAGGTTCTCCTTGGTGGTCGTTGGCAACAAATTCCAGCGATCATTGTTCGGCCAGTAGGCAAACGGCAGGCAGTGATCAACATGGTACTGATCACTCAGTTTTGAACCACTCCAGACACTTTGAATAACCGTACCGCACTGACGAAGTGCATCCACTTTTTTGCGAACTTCGCGGGTATCATGGTCTTTATCAACCCAAATTAGGCAATCATAGTAAGTTTGTAGAGGTATACTACGCTCCTGATTTCGGCTGTAACTTTGCATTTCACGAACCCATTGATTCACTACTAATGGCTCAATCCATGAATGATATATACGTAAACAATCCCATAAGCTTTCATCCAGCACAAACTGGCCATAACTTTCAAGAAATGCAGAATCCACTATTAAAGATGATTGCTTGCGTTTAGTTTTTCGAACTACTCCAAATACACGATTTTCTTTATTACCGATGTAAGTAAACTTCACTGGATTTTGAATTATTGTATCTAGCGTATCTTTAAGTGTTTCCTGCAAAGCAGTAGCATCTTGACTAGTGAATATTGAGCCGATTGATAAATCATCAGCCCCCAGATGTTTGATCTTATGCCATCCATTTGACTTTACGAAGCCAAGCCCCAATTTAGGATTGGAATTCTGCTGAATATCACCAATATCAATTAAGCGTTTAAACTGGCGAATCCAGTATAGTCCGACGAGACCCAGTGGTATCGCTATTTTACCGTCAGTTCTGTCCAATACCGCTCCGGGATGAGCATCTGCAATACGTAACAAAGTACGCAGTAGAGCCAACTTATAAGTTGCTGACTTACAGTCATTGACGATAATATGGCGAACTTTGGTTAAATCTCCTGTACCATCATCAGGTAAATTGAAAACTACTGTTTGCCACTGAACATCATCCCGCCCCATCGCATCTGCATACCGTTCACTTTTATGGCATACATGAAGCGCATGATCTTTAGCAAACTGCTCTAACTCTTCAACCGACACACCATGAGAGGTTCGCCCATCACTAAAACTGCCATGACGTAGCGAAATAACCAATTTGCCATTCGCGGCGAGTAGATTGGCCAACTTGCGAAAAGCGCGCTTACGTTCTGATTTGGCGATATGCATCCAAACAGCCGAAACAAGAATCAAATCAAAACGTATCCCTAAATCAATGACTTTCTTTAATTCGGGTAGCATGTCATCAAGCCAAGAGACTTCCAGATCTTCGGTATGCTGCTGACCTAACCGGCGAAGAGATTCTGCAGGCTCAACTGCAAAAACGTCACAGCCATGTTCAGCAAACCATTTGGCATCCCGGCCACTACCCGCCCCTACATCCAAAACTCGAACAGGATGTTGCTGATCACCCGAGACAGGCCAATATGGCTTCCAGCTAGCGTGGACATCCCCAAAGGTAAGCTGCTGATAGCTGTCAGCAAGGTTCAAGGCATTTTGATGGTAGAAGTTTATATTCTGATTCACGGCAAATACGCTTACTCTATGCAATGTCACTCATTCTATTCCCTACAATTATTAATTGCATCAACAAGATAGAAAGAGCCTTAGAAAACGCACACTTTATCCTTGCCGCTATACAGTCAAGGGAAAGTACTAATTAAAGATAGTGACTTTGAAAAGCTTATGCCGCACCCAGCAGCTCTTCACAGCAATACTCACAAACCTGATCTTCATCCAGATAACCTGTCGGACGAATCATGTTGCAGGTTGCGCAATAATTGAAGTAATGCTTATTGGAAAGGATTTCCAGTAGCGCATTAATCGCTTCAATGACGTGATCAGCACGGTAGGTACCCATCATTTGCCAGCAATGTGCAGGCCTTGGCCCATCTTGCAAAGAGACTGTACACAACTTGATACTGATCGGTTTGAAATTGGCGTCGTTGTCACTGGCTGCCACGTTGTTCGCGCCACTGTCAGCACTGAAAAAGTCGATAGGCATATAGGAGCCCATGCGAACAAACGGGTAGTCGCAGCGAAGATCATCCAGGCTCAGGTATTTATCTCGTGGCATCCCTTGCTCTACGAGCAAGCTTTCCACGTAAACCAAGACGCCTTGTCGGAGGTTGTCGTCAAGGCACACCACGCCTTGGGTCAAGACGTCATATGCCTGTAATAACTGTTTAGTTGTTAACGTCACTTTCTACTACCTATTTGCTAACTAAGGGGCGCCGGTTCCTTGGGCATTAAGGTAATCATCTATGAGTTGCGTTGTTATTGTTGCTTCGTAATACGAAACAACTGTAGCACGCCATTTTCCACATTCAGCCCAATTTTTCACTACAAAAATCACGGTTACTCAAAAAAAGTTGAATACCATGATTTTGTTACGCAAACGATCACTTAAGAAAACCTTTTTGATGTACCAAGTGGATTGCTTTGGCCAAATAGCTGCTCTGCACCACACAGAATCAATATAAGACCAAATAAATCAATACACATAATCAAAATAAGTACAATTATATTATCTACTGAAAATGATTATGTAAACCTGTTAATTTAATCAGTACTAAGCAAAAATTCGCTCTCTTCAAACGGCTAAAGATCCTATACGAGATACAATACACACCATTAGCCCACTGTTGAGTAAGAAAACACCTGTATAATGGTTTCAGGTCTTGCTTCTACTTATTTTCGGTATATATTAGTCTTCATAAGAAATACTGGATAAATAACCATGTCTCTACACCAACCCGATCATTCTATGGATATTACAAACAAGCTGGACGCTATCGGATCTGCACAACGTGAACGCCTTGCCTTCATTGACTTTGCCCTCTACTTTCTCGGCGAGGTAACACGTAAGGATTTGATTGATCGTTTTGCTGTAGGCCACGCTGCAACGACACGTGACTTTGCACTATACAAAGAAATTGCGCCAGAGAACCTGAAGCTGGATATGCGCTCAAAGAAATATTACAAGCAACCTGATTTCAGTCCACTGTTTACACTCGATTTAAAAAAGACTCTGGCAACTGTCTCTCTTGGTTATGGCGATGGATTTTCAGGCCACCAGGACTTTCCTATCAGCTGCGAGTCACCAGAGCCGCTAACCATTCCCAAAACGGCGATAATGGCTGTACTGTGTGAAGGGATTTACCGCAACAAAGTGGTCGAGGTCGAATATATCTCAACATCCAGTGGCAAGGGTGTGCGGTGCATTATTCCACATAGCCTGGTTGATTCGGGGAACCGCTGGCATGTTCGATCGTATGACCGTAAAAATAGTCAATTTATGGATGTAGTGTGCAATCGCGTGGTTTCTGCAAAGATTCTTGACGAGACACCAGAAAGCCATGAACAAGTTACTGCCGATCGCCAATGGCAGAAGTTTATCGAGCTTGAACTGATCCCTCATCCGAACCAGGGCAACCCTGAGGCGATCGAGCTCGATTATGAAATGCTGGATGGCAAGAAAGTGATTGAAGCACGCGCAGCGCTTGCAGGCTATCTGCTGCGCAAGTGGGAAGTCGACTGCAGTAAAGATGGTCACCTTCACGATTATGTTGGCTACCAACTGGCGCTGGGTAACCCTCAGGCGTTATACCAGGTGAATAGTGCGAAGCTGGCGCCTGGATATCGCGAAGACTAACTCTCGCAAAAATAAACATAGCTCGAGCTAAATCTCAAAAATAGTAAGCAGATGCTTTGAATAGGTTAATACCACATTAACCTATTCATCCCTTCCCGCTACTTCGGAATATTAAAGCTCCTGTCATCAATGCAGGTAAAAGTATAGTACTTGCTACGCTCATTGAAGGTCTGGAATCCCTTGCCTTTACAGTAGGCACCATTCAACTCGTGCATATAGGCCAAGGTCTCTTGGTTTTTTACCAGGAAGTAGCTCTCATTTTCGCAAACAACCCTGATTTTGCCATCATCCCCTTGCGAGAAGGCCTGTACCTTGGAGCCACAAAGCGTAAAGCTTGTATCCACATATTCGTCTGCTCTTTCATCAACGGACTTTGAACAAGCCGTTAGAATTAATGGCAAAAAAATAATGCTCAATAATGGTTTCAAAGGCGACTCCTTGCAAAATAACGGTTTAATTTCAGTGTAGTAACATTATTATGCTTAGCACAAAAAAGAACCCGTAAACTTCACAAATTTAGCCATTCATCCGTTTTTTCTTACCCTGCTTCTCATCAATACGACGACGGTGCCAGATCGAATAATGTCGCAAGCCAGCGGGTCCATGAGCAACAAACACCGACATCAACAACACGGTAATGAACAGTACAGGCTTGTGCTGCGGCAGAATAAAGAATGACGCCAGCAATCCGAGCTTAACGAATGTCAGAACGCCTTTCAGTTGGATCACCCAAAGCTTTGAACGGCTTATTTCCAGTGACATCATGATAACACCAGTCGTCATGGCTAAAATCCACCAGTTAAGCCACAACCCACGCTCGACGCCATATAAGATCCCCCCCGCAGAGCCAGCAATACCCAAAATATGTAACGCCCTCACTCCTGTTTTGCTCAGGCGTTGGATCCAGAAGCGAGTTTCTGAAATGGGGAACTGCTCTTTGCCGCCTTGCTCGTGTTTGAGGTCTTGTTTGTGCTCAGGAGTCATTGAAGGCGATGGAGTCGATTCTGCTGATGTTTTCTTCATGGTGATATCTGGGTATTCATAGAATGCGTGAAGAATACCCTTTATGTAAGCACGTGTAATCTGATAATTACTGTTCAGCCGCTTTAGTTAAGGTGCCAATTTCTCCATCAACAATTAAAACACAATCCATCCCTGCCGCCAGTGCAGCAGTTTTGCCTAATTCCGTATCTTCAAATACCACGCATTGCTGGGGGTCTAGCCCAATACGCAGTGCGGCTTGCAGAAAAGTATCAGGCTCCGGCTTATGGTTTTTTACGTCATCAGCAGTTACTAATGCATCCAGATGCGGCAAAATATTGGTTTCGTCTAGTAACGGCAGCGCATTCAGTTGGCGGCAGCCTGTGCCGACTGCAATTTTCTTGGACGACTTGTTATCTAGCAATAACTGGTAAGTTGCAGGGATAACCTCTCCCTTATATTCAAGCGCTTCAAAAAACTCGCCTTTCGTATTGGCTAGGCGTTTAGTGTCAAAATTCTGGTTATATCGGCGATTAATCGCCTGCGCCGTTTTTAGCGTCGGCATCCCGCCTAAACTATAAAACCACGTTTCATCAAACGGGATCTCGAACAATTCACAGGTTTGCTTCCATGCTTGGATATGTGCCGGCATTGAGTCAATTAAGGTGCCATCCATATCGAAGATAAGTCCTTTATATGCTGATAAATCCATATTGCTCCTTTTAATTTATTACATCTTTCAGGGCACTCGCCCCTATCACTAACCTACTTCAATCCGCGAAGTTATCAAGCCCTGATGACACTATTGTTACACTCCATCATCATCAGATACATCTGTAAACATCCATTCTGCGCAAACTCTTCCTATACATTGAATAGCCCCTTAGCGAATTTCCAACTTAGCCAGCCCCCATTTCTTGGCGATTCGGTCAAAGAATCCTTGAGTCTTCTTCAACTCGATCCAATGGTTAATGTAGTTGATCCATATCTGATCATCCTTCGGTAACAACATCGCAATCGGTGTTGGCCGGCGCATTCCCTTTACTTTCGCGACGGCCAGTTCGGGGAAACGGGTAACCATCGTTGCTGCTTCAATGTTTGAGGTCACGATCACGGTCGATTTATTCGCCAGCAATTGCTTGTAATCACGCATTGGTGATTCAATAACATTTTGCCTAGCCTTGGGGAAAAGATCTCTGACCATTGACTCCTGTACGGTTCCTTTAGTTGATGTAATGATGACCGAAGGCGAATTGAAGTCACTCCATTTTCGAAAACGATTAAGGTTCTGCTTTTGAATAACAGGAACAAACGCGAGATAGAAATACGTTTGGCTATAACCTGCTACTTTCGCGCGGTTCATATTCAGTGAGGCACTTCCCGTCATATCATACTTATCGGTAACTACACCATTAACCAACCTCTTCCAGTCAGTCGCAACATACTCTACGGTTACCCCCAGATCTTTGGCCAACTCCGTGGTGATATCGATATCAAAACCTTTATAAAAGTTTGTCGCCGGATCGCGAATTGTCATCGGGTTCCAATCTCCGGTTGTACCGACACGAAGCACACCACGATCAATAACTTGTTGTAACCGACTCGATGCCGCATAGGAAAGTGTTGAGAACATCGAAACAAAAACAGCTAGAGCCAAGAAAAGATAATTCATGATGTGTAACGCTCTCATATATACCTCTCAGCCAGAATGTCTGAATACACCAGCGCATTCGTTTAAAGATAGCAGTGTTTTGATAGTTCCATTGCCAAATAAGTGATGCGAGAAAAGACCATTCGAATGAAGAAAGCCCACAAGGTATACAAGGATATACCTTTACTCTGTGCAATTTTCATAACGCTATATTGTTAGTACCAGCCTGACAATGTCATTTTGATGATTACAATGTATTACATTATTATGACGCCTTGGGTTACTTACTTTCATAGTCAAAGCTACCTTTATAGATTTTCGATAATAAAATTCAGAAACATCAAATTGAAATTCTAAAGGCAAGACATGGAAATAATTGTAAGCTGCAGCTATTTTTCAAAAGGTTTAATTAATGTTCAGGTTAGTTACTGCAATTGTCATCCTTGCAATATTGTCTATTACTGCATATATGAAAATGCTCAATTTTCAATCTGAAGCCAGACGTGCAACATTAAAAACAATTGTCGCAACGATACATAGTGTTTCCGGCATAACCTACACAAAGTCACTGATTCGTGGAACAGCTTCTGTATGCAGCTATAGTGACGGGCCGAAAGAAACTAAGCCTTACATTGAAGACATCTATATCTGCTATGGTTATCCAACTGCGCACATTGATAATATTATCAGGGCATTTGATATCAATGAAGATTCACTTTATGTAAGAAATAGTGGTAGCAATGCTGCAGGTCGAATCGCCTATATTCATTTTGGCAACAAAGAAAACTACAATGATAAATGTAAAGTAACTTACTATGACGCTAAGCATATTTATGAATCAACAAATAAAACCACATTGGGTTATAAAGTTGAATTAGAAGATAGTGGCTGTTGAGTACTTTTATCCATCTCTTAACTTTTGATAAGCAACAATGCAAAAGCCTGATAGTATCTATCAGGCTTCTTAAAAGATAAGTATTTAGTCGTCTAAATACTTAGCCATCACGTTTATCCAAAACGGTATAGCCTTTTAAAAACAGATCGACGCAGCTCTCAAGGTACTTTTTACGCTGTTCGTCCGTTTCTCCACTATCCTGCCCAAGATACGCCCAGTATACCGCTCGCCCATGCAGCATCAGTAGTAGCTGCATAGCGGCATCGCGCAAATCAATATCAATAACCAGCAGGCCTTTATTTACATTGTGCTGAAGGTATTGTGCCAACATCTCGGTTGTTGCCTGGGGGCCTGCTTTAAGATACACCTTAGCAAGCTCCGGGTGAGTTTCACTTTGGCTGACCGAGGTCTTGTAAGTATGCTTGGTCTCTTCCAGCAGCAGCATACTCTGAAAGCGCCACGCGAACTCGCAAAGCACATCACGCATCGGGCGCGAGTCATTAAGTAAATTATCATCCAATTGATTTGCTACACATTTTGCTCTTATGCAAGTATCAAACAAATCATCTTTGGTTTTGAAGTGGGCATAGACGGTTTGCTTTGATACCTGCGCCTTTACCGCAATAGCATCCATACTGATGGCATAGCCCTGTTCGCAGAACAGTTCACCTGCCGCCTTCAAAATCTGCTCTCGTTTTTGTGCACTTCTCGGATTCAAAACAGCTCACCCATTATTAATGTTCACGTATCATATTTTAAACAATCAAACTGGACAGTCTAGTTCAATTGCATTACTTTTTACTTATATGGACTAGACAGTCTAGTTCAAGAGTAATACTAGTCAGGATGAATTACCATGCGACGGACAACAAAATTCACGACCAGTAGCCTACTGATAGCGTTGGCGTTACTAAGCGGCTGTAACAGTTCAAGCTCGAAAATCAACCAAGAGCATGAGGCGCAGCAGATACTAAGAGTCAATACTGTCACCTTATCCCCTTCAGACCATTATTTGGTCAAAAGAGAATATGTCGGCACGGTACAGGCAGGGCAACAAGCCAATCTTGGTCTTGAATTAGGTGGTAAAGTCGCTCAGATCTTGGTGGATGTGGGTGATACCGTCAAAGCAGGTGATCCTCTCATCGTATTAGATACCCAGTTACTACAGACACAAGCCGATGAACTTAACGCCCGGAAAGCTCAGATCATCGCCCAGCTTGAATTAGTAGAAGCCAACCTTAAACGCCAAAATGCCCTAAAAGCCAAAGGCTTTAGTGCTGAATCTGAACTCGACAACCTCAATAGCCAAAGAAATGCATTACGTGCAAACTTCCGTCAGTTAACGGCTTCAGCCAATGCGAATCAACTACAGCAACAGAAATCAACGGTCTTTGCCCCATATGGCGGTACCATCAGTGCCCGTTATGTATCTAAAGGCGATGTGGTAAATATTGGGGCCCCTACCCTAACGTTACTAGCCAGCACTAACAAAGAAGCACATATCGGCCTCCCCGCCAGGCAACTCCCCAAAATGAGCCAACAGCAAAACTGGACTCTTCGTATCGGCAACAAGTCTTACAAGGCTACGTTGCTAAATCCCGGGGTACGGGTTGACAGAGACTCGCGCACGGTAAAGCTGCGCTTCGGTTTGCCTGAAACTACATCCGTGATTGACGGCGAACTCGCCTACCTGCAGTTTGATGATATACATGAAAAACCAGGGTACTGGATCCCGTTATCCGCACTGACAGACGGCCTGCGCGGCGTGTGGAATGTTTTTGCACTTAATGACAGCAACCAAGATCTACGGGTGGAACGTCGTTCGATTCAGGTGCTTTACGCAAACAACGATCATGCCTATGTTACCGGAGCCATCAGTAATGGCGAACGCCTTGTAGCGGATGGTTTACATCGATTAGTGCCGGGCCAAACCGTAATGCCAGTAAAGAAGTTACCTCTGCCGCTAAATGATAATGAGGCATAACCATGAATATGACCCATATCATTAATAATACGCGGCTTCTGGTCCTGGCCGTAGCGCTACTGATCGTTGCTGGTCTATCGGCTATCAATACCCTGCCACGGGCCGAAGATCCGGTGATCCACAATCGCCATGCCAGTGTGATCACTCCGTTTCCCGGGGCAACGGCGGAACGTGTAGAGGCGCTCGTTACGGAAAAGATTGAAACCAGCCTGCGCCAGCTTGATGAAATCAAGCAACTATCTTCAGTTTCTCGCCCCGGAATCTCAGTTATCAGTGTGGAACTCAAAGACGAAGTGACCGACTCAAAGCCAGTGTGGTCGCGGACAAGAGATAAACTGGCAGATGTTCAGCCCCAGCTTCCACAGGGAACCTCTGCCCCCGAGCTCGATGACGACCATGGTTATGCATTCACGATGATCACGGCCCTTACTTGGCAAGGCCCAACCGAGCCTGACTTACTCACATTACGCCGTTACGCCGTTGAACTCGGTAACCGCCTCCGAGTGCTCAGTGGCACAGAGTTTGTTGATACTTACGGTCTGCCTGATGAAGAAATTCTTGTCACGATGGATCCCAGTGTCACCAGCGCGCTTGGTCGCTCAGCTATTTCGCTATCCAGTGCAATTAACCAGGCTGATGCCAAGAACTCTGCAGGTGAGTTAGTCAACGGTGCCAACCGGTTTACGCTGGAAGTCTCAGATTCGCTCGACTCGCTGGATCGCGTACGGCGTGTACCGGTCTCGATTGATGAGAACGGGCATCTAATACGGCTCGAAGATATTGCACAGGTCGAACGTACACATGCATCACCTCCGGATGAGCTAGCCATCGTTGCCGGCAAGCCCGCAATTCTTGTTGCTGCTCGCATGCACCCTACCCTGCGCGTGGATCTTTGGTCTGAACGGGTAAAAAACTTTCTCGACGCCTATCAACAAGAACTACCAACCAACGTTAAGGTCAACCTGCTCTTCGAGCAGCAGAGCTATACTGAAACCCGGCTAACAGAGCTCAACGAAAGCTTGCTGCTCGGGTTTTCAATTATATTAGTTGTTCTATTGCTAACCTTGGGTGTTCGCTCCGCCATCATTGTCGCCCTGTCATTGCCGTTAACCAGCTTAGTTACCTTGACCATGATGAAGTTTACCGGGCTACCAATTAATCAGATGTCGGTAACAGGGCTTATCGTTGCATTAGGTATTATGGTCGATAATGCGATTGTTATGGTCGATACCATCCAGCATTATCGCCAGCAAGGAGTCACTAAGCTAAATGCGGCAATGAAAGCGATCGGTCATCTATGGGTACCACTGCTCGGTTCGACCCTCACGACAGTACTGGCTTTTGCACCGATCTTCCTCATGCCGGGCCCTGCCGGTGAGTTCGTCGGCGCCATTGCCATTACTGTTTGCTTCTCGCTTGTGGGCTCCTACCTTATTTCGCATACGATAGTGGCCGGTTTTGCCTGTCGCTGGTTACCTCAAGATAAAGACAACCAACACTGGTATCACACTGGGCTCATACTGCCAGCAATCAGTTCTCGATTTGAAAAATCGGTAAAGCTGGCTATAAAGCATCCCATAATCACCGCTATATTGGTTTGCATCCTGCCTGTTACCGGTTTTTATGGTGCCACCCAATTAACAGAACAATTCTTTCCCCCTTCAGATCGGGATATGTTTGAAATTCAGCTATTTATGCCACCGCAAGCCAGTATTTATGCCACAACAGAAGCCACTGAGATTGTTGACGAAATTATGACTGACTATGAGTCTGTTGAGCACGTTAGCTGGGTGGCTGGCGGCAACTTTCCGTCGTTTTATTATAATTTGGTAGGCGGCCAGCACGGAGCGCCCTACTTTGCTCAGGCTATGGTAAAGGTGGCAGATTTTAATGCTGCTAATGCACTGATCCCTGCCCTGCAAAAGCGGCTTGACCAAGAGCTACCTCAAGCGCAGATTTTAGTGAGGAAACTGGAGCAAGGCCCTCCATTCAATGCGCCATTGGAGGTTCGGTTATACGGCCCTAACCTTGACCAGCTAAAGTCGATAGGTGAAGAGATTCGACTGATTATGGCCGAAACACCCAACGTCACTCATACGCGTGAAACTCTGCAACCTGGCACTCCCAAAGTGTGGGTCAATGTGAACGAGGAGGCGAGCCAACTGAGCGGCCTGTCTCTTAGCGATCTGGCCGACCTACTACAGGCATCGTTAACGGGCCGGGTCAGTGGCAATATCATTGAAGCGACAGAATCAATTCCGGTTCGGGTTCGAGTCAAAGATGAAAGCCGCGAAAACATGGATAACCTAAGCAGCTTACGCTTACCGGTCCGTTCAGAGGAAAACCTAACCGGCCTCCCTGTCTTTGCCCTGGCCGATCTTGAGCTAACACCAAGCCGTGGGGCTATCCCACGTCGCAACGGACAGCGAGTGAATGTTATTGAAGGCTATCTCCGTGCCGGTGTATTACCACAGACAGCACTTAATCACTTCCAAACGAATCTCGATGCTTACGCCAAAACCATACCGTCAGGCTATCGGATTGAATTTGGTGGAGAATCAGCCGAACGCGATGAGTCTGTCGGAAACTTAATGGCAAACCTAACCATGGTGATCACCTTATTGGTGGCAGTAGTGGTGATATCTTTTAACTCGTTTCGCCTTAGCCAAATTATCTTTCTGGTAGGCGTACTTGCCGCAGGGCTGGGCTTATTATCGGTGTGGATTTTTAACTACCCGTTCGGTTTTACCGTAATCATCGGCCTGCTTGGCCTGGTTGGTCTGGCCATCAATGCCGCGATAGTTATTTTGGCTGAATTAAAAACCAGCCCTAACGCACTACGTGGCGATATCAATGCTATTCTCGCAGCGGTAATGAGTTGTACCCGCCATATCACTTCAACCACTATCACCACCATCGGTGGCTTTATGCCACTCATTCTGGCTGGCGGTGGATTCTGGCCGCCGTTTGCCATTGCCATAGCAGGCGGAACCCTACTTACTACGATTGTTTCGTTCTACTTTGTACCGGCGGCCTTTCGCCTTGCCGTCTACAAAAAGCCGCTTGGCGGCGGGCAACTTATCGATGCTTAGGGCGAAATAGGAAGAAAAAGCAAAAGCTATATTTTAAAGGCTCAGGCTACTCGAAGCATAAATCTGATCTATTGCTCTTCGAGTAGCCTGTAGTATTGAAAGTTCGCTAGATTGAACAGGCTATCTGCAATTCATAATAGGCATCGGAGAATCCCTTGTTCGGAAAATATTCTTTGTTAATCAACAAACTTTTACTTTCTGCCCAGTTAGCCGCAAATGAGCCATTACCATAGGGGATGTTATAAATCAGGAAGTGACGCTCTTGCTTATCAAAAATCAGATTAGCCGACAAACGCGTCGAACGAAGGTTTGAGTTACGGTAATACTGGAAATTACCTTGGCAACTTTTAACGATATAGGACCCCTTATCACTTCGAACGCTGATATAAGGGTTTTCGGTATTTTCAAAATGCCTCAACTGCCACACGCCCGCGACATTAGCCAACTGAATGCGAGGGACAGGTTTAGGTTTTTCTGGAACAGAACGATCAGCATGCAATTCAGGTTCATCCTGAGACTGGACATTATCGGCTGGATTGCTATCTAGAATGGTAACAACAGCTTCAGGTTTCTTCCGCGGCTCATCCAGCATCGCCAGCAATGCGAACCATGGCTCAGTCCCCAAGCTCAGCACCAACCCCACCACCAGTACAGGTAACATTAATGTCAAGCCAAGCTTTCGAACGTTAAAGTACCCAAGCGCCTTGATCTGTTTAAATACTTTCGGGGAGATTTCATTTGGTGAAGACGAAGATTGGAATGACGATGGAGAGTCTTCCTCCTGAGTTGTTGTAGTCACCGCTCGAACCTTGTTGCTAAGCTCCCAGCGAGCTTCCTCTAACTGCTTTTTCAACCGCCGGTTTTCACGACGAACTCTTAGCAGTTCCTCCTCCAGATCTTCCACTTCAAATTTTCGCTGCGAGGCTTCGGCAAACTGCTGACTTTTAGCCTGCTCTTCACTGAGCTGCTGGTTCAGTGATTCATTGATTTGTTTAAGCGCCTGTAACTCTTGCTCAAGCTGATGCAAGGCAATCTTATATCCATCTGCAGCCGAATCCTTGACAAAAATCGTCCGGACAGCCTCTTCATGGCCTTTACCAGCATTGACTTGTTCATAAGATTGCCCAATCAGCTGCATTAATGCCTTAGAGCCCCCTTTGTCGGGATGGCAGCGACTGGAAAGCAGCTTGTAACGACGCTTAATATCCGCTTGAGAGTGTTTCTTATCTGTACCTAAAATATCGTGAAAAGTTGTCATTCTATCTGCAGCTACCGTTAACTACTTTTATCGTGCATTGCTAACGCACTTTCTAAACCAGCGCATTCCGCTGATTGTATGTAGTGTATTATCGGCAAATCTATGACAACTTTATACCTAAAGCGAACAAAAATAATGAATTACTGAGACTGTCAACGTTTCTTAATATCTACCCTAAGGACTCAGGTTATGCTTTTTCATCCGAAACTCCCCCGGAGAGCACCCGATATGCTTCTTAAAAACTCGTGAAAAATACGATACATCCTTAAAACCGGCCGAATTGGCAACTTGAGATATTTTTTCGCGATCAGAGCTTAGCAAGCCACAAGCCAGATCGAGGCGTTTCTTAATAATGTATTGTTTTAGCGTAACTCCCATAATGTTATGGAATAATCTAGAAAAATATGTCGGCGAATAATGACAGGCATTGGCCAGATCTTCTTCCCGTAGCGGTGCACTGATATTTTCATCAATAATCTTCAAGGCAGGCCTAATTGAAAGCTCTCGATGCTCAAAACCGGTATCAGCCTCACTTTCAACATGGTGAGTATGCAAGCGGCTAAAACACTCATCGAGCTCTTGTCGCGTCGCACTGGCATCAATTACATCTTCCCCCCCGGCTCGAAGTACATTCAAAGCCAAGTTTGAGTCAAGGCTGTGATAAACAACAACAACCTTTGCAAGAGGAAAACGAGTCTTAATTGATCGTAATAGTTCAAAGCCTTCAGAGGATGAGTCAACTACCTCAAGGAAAATCAATTCCTGCCCAGTCATAGTTGAAAGTAACTCAAAAGGCGAAACATCAACGACGTTGTGTGACAGCTTAAGATTCTCTCTGGCTTCTGCCATTTTGTCATGATGACTACAACTAACCCAAATCACAAGTTCACCTTAGTACTAGTGCCATTGGTACATACAAAACAGCTGTATGCCGTAGTAAAAACACTCCTTGTCGATAAATACTTATTTCTTTATAAGAATTGTTATTAGATAGGCGTCAAAAAACTGACTGCTTATGAATAATTAACGTTCAGAAACCTAAATAAATCCAGCATATGCCTTTTGTTTCAAATTTAAGCAATAATGATCATGTTTTCTGCTACCTGAACTTCTTCAACGGGTTAGAAGAGAAAAGTAAGGAAAATCACATTTTTATAGTGATAATGGAAATTAAAAAAATCTTTTTATTCTAATTTAATCTATATTTTTACAAGCGTTAGCTCACTAGAAAATTGTATTTACGACCATAAAAAAATGACACCCTAATTGATTAAACTGAATGTGTTTGATTTTTAAGTACAGTTTGTTATGGATTGGGTGTCATATTAAAAATAAGTGGGATTAATTTTCATGCCACTGATTTTATAGAACAATAAATATGCGCATATTCAACTTTATACTTATTGAATAACCTTGATAGTTAAAAAAAACGAATTACGCGCATTCCAGTCACTGCTCTATTAGGCCAAGATCCTAATCTCATTCACCCTGTCGCCCAATAACTATCACGTTACGGTCTACACAAAACATTGTTACGCTCATGACAGCAATCATTAGGCGAATAAATACTGCCAACCGGATATCCATATAATTTTTATCCTTTTTTGAATTTTTTTGCAGACAATCACATTTTTATCATTTAGTATGGCGGTCGAAAAATTGAGTTCCGATGAAGACAGCAGGAGAGTGGCACGATACTTACTCGTATCAAGCCCGCCGAAGAAGTAAGCAATTCATCCAACCTGAACCAATCAGGTTATGAGTCGTAAATCTTTCAGGCACCGCAATATCAATTCGTTGAATTGGCATTATGGTATGGACTGTTGTTGGAGGAGCCTCTGGAGAGATCCGTTAAATCGGACGCCGAAGGAGCAAGCTTACTCATTGCTATCGCTGATAGGGGTAAGTGAAACTCTCAGGCAAAAGGACAGAGGAGATAAGATCAACAGCTCAGAAAAATTCTGTAAACAGCTTTTCTGTAACACCACCTTTCTGTTGTTTTATCTCTTCCTTTGATGTTTAAGGGGAGAATAATGAATCCACTACACAATTTGCTACAAACTATTGATAACTTCGTTTGGGGTCCACCGCTACTAATCCTGTTAGTTGGTACTGGCCTTTACCTGACAGTACGTCTTGGCTTTATTCAGATCCGCCACCTGCCGCTTGCACTAAGCTATGTTTTCTCAAGCAAGAAAAATGGCAAAGGCAGTGGTGATGTGTCCAGTTTTGCCGCACTTTGCACCGCCCTCTCAGCCACTATCGGTACCGGTAACATTGTCGGTGTCGCGACTGCGATTAAAATGGGTGGCCCGGGTGCCCTCTTCTGGATGTGGCTAGCGGCACTGTTTGGTATGGCTACCAAGTACGCTGAATGTCTGCTGGCCGTTAAATACCGCGAAACAGACGCTAATGGCCAGATGATTGGCGGTCCAATGTACTACCTTGAAAAAGGTGTGGGCAGTAAGTTGCTAGCGAAACTCTTTGCTATCTTCGCTCTCGGTGTCGCTTGTTTTGGTATCGGTACTTTTCCGCAGGCCAATGCCATCGTTGATGCCGCGTACCTATCATTTAATGCCCCGCGTGAACTCACCGTGGTGATCCTGACGGTACTAGTGGCAACTGTTACCTTAGGCGGTATCAAGTCAATATCAAGCGTGGCCAGCAAAGTCGTCCCACTAATGGCCGGACTATACATTACAGCTTGTATCACCGTTTTGGTTTCTCAGTCTGATGCACTTCCGGCAGCCATTCAGCTAGTAATTAGCTCAGCCTTTACCGGCCATGCTGCTGCAGGTGGTTTTGTCGGCGCGGGTATTATGCTGGCAATTCAATCAGGTATTGCACGCGGTGTATTCTCTAACGAATCAGGGTTAGGTAGCGCACCTATGGCTGCTGCCGCAGCAAAAACAGACTCTTGTGTACGTCAGGGTTTGACATCGATGACGGGAACCTTCTTCGACACCATTATCATTTGTACCATGACGGGTTTAACTCTGATTGTGACAGGTGCTTGGCAGAGTGAATATGCAGGTGCCGCAATGACAACCTATGCGTTTGCGGGTGGCTTGGATTCGGCTTACTGGGGCCCACTTATGGTGTCAGTAGGACTGATGTTCTTCGCATTCACCACGATCCTTGGCTGGAACTATTATGGTGAACGCTGTATCACTTACCTGTTTGGTGTTAAAGCGATTCTTCCTTACAAAGTGTTCTTCCTTGTTCTTATTGCTGGTGGGGCATTCCTGAAACTGGATATGATTTGGCTAATCGCCGATATCGTGAATGGTTTGATGGCAATACCTAACCTGATTGGTTTGATCCTGTTGCGAGAAGTCATCATTACCGAAACCAAGCAATTTTTTGAGCAGCTGAAACTTTCTCAGGCTACAAATATACAAACAGCCTAGACGAGTTAATCAAATCAAAATTCGGCATCAAGGCGGTATCCTCGGATACCGCTTTTTTATACCGCATTCTAACCAAAGAGCCGATGATGCCAGTAGAGATAAGTAAATATTCAGCTAGTTTTAACCAGCAAGAATGATCAGATACTTATGGTAATTGGAATTAGTCGAGATATCGAGTTAACTGCTGGTATAAGTCAAAGCTGCTGTCTTCCAGCCAGCAATCTGTGATCATTCCTTCTTTGCGGATAAAGTACACCATACCAGTCATTGTCACGTGCTGTTTTTTTGGGGGTATTCTTGCCCATCCCCCATTGTAAGTAGCACTACACTGATAGAGCGCAACCGTTTTATCTCCGTCATTAATCACGTCGTTTATGGTGAAATGAACATCCTTAAACCGCTGGCACCATATAGAAATAAAGTTCAGGTATTGTTCATGACTAAGGGTGAGTGCTCGTCCCCCCGGAAGATGAAAATTAAACGGATCAGTTGCATATTCAGTTAACAACCTTCCGTCTGCCCTACTCCAAACATCTGTAAACCAACGAACAACCCACTCATTGTTTTTATCCATGCGCGTCACCACTCCAACAGCACATTTTTGCGCTTCCATAAGCAAGATTAGACAATAAAGGGCAAAATTTCCTGACAGGACACTCAGAAAGTAGACTGAAAAATAGAGGGATATTCAGATTGTGACAATGTTGGAATTATCACTAAACGAATTCATAAAAACTGGGCTTGGTTATGCTTTACCCATTGCTGAGCTTTGAGATCTTTGGTCGATTTAGCCAAGAGTTTCGCCTTTAGCTTCCAAAATGGCTGCTCGGCCGGAACTAAACGTTCAAGTTCCAGGGCGGTTTCAATCGCCAGCAGATCATAACGGTTCTCATCGGCGATCTGCCATGATGCCTTCAGGCTATCAACAGCAGCCTTCTGTTGGTCTTTATCTAACAATAAACGGGCTTTTTCGCGTAGATAATTAGCTTCGGCGCTAGGCTCAGCATCGGTAATAAACAATTGAGCCTGCTTGAGGTAGAACTCCGCCTCCTGATAATCATCACGCATAACATGCGTTCTAGCAATCTGGCTCAGTAGTTCACTCAAATAGGTTTTATCGTGGCTGTTACTGGCCAGTTGCAGCAGTGCCTTAAATTTCTTTTCGGTTGATGCAGGGTTGTCATAGTCCCACATCACCATAAAGTCAGGGAAGTTCAACCCGGCATAGCTGTGGCAATACGGCACGCCTTCTTGGGCTGCAATCGCATTGGACCCGGGGGATGTCAGACTGAATACCAATAAACCGATAAGAAGAGGTTTAGTCGCTAACATAATGATTCCATAGTCAATTCCATTAACTTCAAAATATATAAACACGGCAACAATGCCCACTTTATCTATGAGAGTTGGAATTGCTGTCACGTACACACTGGTATTGGTAACGCCAATTAGTGCAAGGCCTTGAAATGAAATAGCCCGTACAACAGTAAACGGGCTATCTCATTATGTCATGTTATGAGTCGTTGAAAGCAACAGTTAACTCTAGTGCAGCGCTAACTGAGAAAAAACCGCCTCAAAGTAGCCAAGGTTAGGAATGTGATTATGATGGCGGACATTATTACCAACAGCGACAAAATCATAACCTAGCTCTTGAGATGCATGCTTATTCCACTCTCCATCTCCAAAAAACACGCGACGGTCAAAAGTCACACCAGAGTCTTGTTTGGCTCGGAATGCTGCCAGTGCCATAATTTCGGTACGGCTCATCGCATCAGATGAAGATGCAAATGTCATGTTGGACACATCAATCCCAGCAGCCCGTAATTTCAATTTTGCCGCTGATTCCCACCCTCCAGTCGCAATTGCAAGGTGAGTATCTTTACGCTCGCGCATTTGCTCAATAAAGTCTTTTGCACCCTGAAGCTGCGTTACTTCCGTTGGGTGTTCAGCCAGGTAGCTATTGATCAATGCCAGATAACGGCTTTCGACCTGACGGTGAATCAAGGAGCGGCTTTCGCTGATTTGATGCTTAGTGATTATCTCATCAAGGACCCCGGCATCAGTAACGTTTTTGTACTGACTCCAATCGGCGTCAACATGAATACCCAATACATCTTGTACGGCTTGGGTATAGCATTCGACACCAATATGTTCAGAGTCAACCAAGGCACCATCGATATCGATAAGAAATAAATTCATTCTTTCTACCTTTGTTATTTTCGTCTTTGGTAAGGCGGACATAGCATGCGCTTGTAAAATAAATGTTGCAAGGGTGAGATTGCAACAATCTGTGTTTTTTTGCAGCCCATCAAACTCTCTTGTAGTCAAACACTTAAAGATGTTATTCACGCGACAGTTTTATTGCCAAGTTGTTAACCAATGTAATCCATTTCAAACATAATCGCTTATTTTATACCCACTCACCATAAACCTCAGCCGGATGCCGACAAGGTTATTCGCAAAAGGAAATTGGCAAGGTTGTGAATTGCACTCCAAACTATTACGAAGGCCTCCATCAAGAGAGGCTTTTGATAGAAAAAATTGTCGTATAACAAATAAAAGGAAGTAATTATGAAAAGTCAGTCTAGTCGCAGAAGGTTTTTAAAGTTCAGTCTTGCAGGAGTCATCGGTATGACGCTGGGAGGTAAAACTTTAATGAGGCCAGTTCAAGCCGCTGATATCCCCCACCTAACCGAAGACGATCCACAGGCTGCGGCACTTAAATATGTCCACAAGTCGCCTTACGAGGATAGAAATTGCTCTAACTGTGTTCTGCTGCAAGGCAATAAAGGTGATGAGTGGCGCCCATGCCAGCTATTTCCGGGCAAACTCGTTTCGGCCAGTGGCTGGTGCTCCGCCTGGGCTGGTTAGAATCCCCAGTTTAGCCTCGTCAGCTGATAGATATAAAGCTAATGCTTCTTAGAAGGCCACCGCTAATAGCAAAAAGCCCGCTTCATGCGGGCTCATTGTTCATCCTCTGTCAGGCATTAAGCAAAGCAGTGTTCAGCCCATCGCGCTAATCCTGCCGTTACCGAACCAAAGTAACTTCCGCTCACAACGGGAACATCGGGGAGTTGTTGCTCGATACAAGCCCTAAGTACCGGTGATCGGGCCGTTCCCCCAGTCATGTATATCACATCAGGCTTTTTGCCACTTTGTTGAATAGCTTCAGTCACCAACTGACTCATTTTAACTTTTGGTGACTCTATCGCGTCTGCCATATCCTGCTGGCTCACTGATACTTCCAGCAATTCTGACAAGCTATCAAGCTCCACTCGATATGATGCCGAGTCCGATAGTGCAATTTTGCACTCTTCTGCTTTTCTCACCAGTTGATAACCCAGCGTCTCATGATAGACGCGAAGCAAATGCAACAGCTTCTCCGGCTCCGCGGCATCACGCCTTAGCTGATCCAGTGCTGTGAAGTTAGCGGCTCCGTAGAATTCCGTCTGGGCAATCACGTTATTGATCGCAATCGGATTCCAGAACTGGCTTATGGGCATATCAATACCTTTTCGGGTTTTGCTACCGAGCCCGATAAGTGGCATCAGCTGACGAAAAGCCAAATGGATATCGAGGTCATTACCTCCAACCCGCAGGCCACTGTGAGCCAATAAACTCGCCTGACGATCTGCTTTTCCCTGCCAGTTAGGTCCCATTTCGATGATTGAGCAGTCTGTTGTACCACCGCCGATATCAACCACCAGCACTGTTTTATTCTCAGTAAGCGTACTTTCATACTCAAGTCCAGCAGCAACAGGCTCATATTGAAACTCAATATTTTTAAATCCAGCTCGCTTTGCAGCCTGGCTTAAAATCATTTCAGCTTGTTGGTTAGCCTTTTCGCCTCCGGTTCCCTGAAAGTTGACCGGACGACCAATCACAGTGCTCTCTATAGCCTGCTGAGTTGTAGCCTCTGACTGGGTTTTAATATTACTCATCATCGCGCAAACCAGATCTTCAAAGAAGCTGATTTGAACATCCCTCAACCCGTTCGCCCCGAGAAAAGATTTCGGTGACTTAACGTAGTACACCTCTTCTGGATCTTCGAGGTAGAGATCAAGCGCAGCTTGGCCAAACAGCAAATCGCCCTTTTCAACCGCGATATCTTCTTCGCGATTAAAGGAAATTGCGCGACGTAACACCTGTTCACCCACCTGATCCCACGGAGCGACTCCCATATGACGGTAAAGATATTCGCTAACCGCTTCACGTGTAGGTGCGCAAAGTGTGGAAGGTATGTACTTGTTATCATTTTCTAATGACAACAGCTTCGGTTTTCCCTGCTCCATCATTGCAACCGAACAGTTCGCGGTTCCGTAATCAAACCCAATGTACATGCTGTACCTCCACACAGAAAAAGGCCGGCAATCATACTGAAAATAAATAATTGTTCAAGCGCCTTGCCTACCAGGCCAATAATTCTCACTGAACGTATATCCTGAACGGCTTTAGGGTTCGAGGGCTTTGGCGGTAAATCTATGTAAGTTTTGACTAAATACCACGAATTTTTCCCAATAATCATCCATAATTAGTTCTTCTATTTTCCTTTTTATATGTAGAACCATGCTTAAATCAATTATTCCATTATTCGTTGCCCTACTTGCTCTTGCAGGTTGTAATGACGCCTCGACACCAAAAGAAGGCGACAAATATAGCGTCGTCACCACAGCAACAGAAAACACGGCCGATGTCGTCGAAGTTTTCTCGCTGGCTTGTGGCCACTGCCGCAATATGGAAACGATGTTACCCGAAATAAAAAAAGCAGCTGAAGTCGAGATTGATAAAGTCCATGTAACATTTAACCAAAGCGCTCAAGTTGCAGCATATATCTTCTATACTGCAGCGATACAAACTGATGGTTCTCCTGATACTGAGCTCATGGAAGCCCTGTTTGCCTACGTGCAGGAAAAAGGTGACAACGTCACTGAGGAAGAGCGAAAATCTCAGCTTACTGAAATATTCAAAAAACATAATATGGCAAGCCCTTACGAGCTAACCGACGAGCAACACGAACTTATATATAAAAAGCTTAGCGAAGCTGAAACGCTTGTTAACAACGCACAAATTGCATCGGTACCAGCGTTCCTGGTTAAAGGTAAGTATCTCGTTAAAACAGAAGCTCATGAGAGCCTAGAGGATATGGCAAATACCATCCGCTATCTATCTAAGCTTGAGAGCAAATAAGCACATCACTATATTCATTACAGCCCTGCAAGTACGGGGCTGTTTTGCCCTTCTCACCCAGTATCTTTCCCACACAACAATCAGCTAACCGTTAAGTAATCCCACAAGAATAAGTATAGGAATCAGATATAGGAAATAAGCTATTAAACAAATAGTGTGGTACTAACGCGAAAGCAAAGCTGGTATGCAAGATTAGGATGATTGGGATGATTGGGATGAAAATGATGGAGGCGCGTCCCGGAGTCGAACCGAGGTCCACGGATTTGCAATCCGCTGCATAGCCACTCTGCCAACGCGCCTTTGATGTTTCGAAGAAACAATTTTGAAAGTGTTGGGCTAAACACTCTCTGAAGACGAAGCGCATTATCCATATCCTGATGATCAGCACAAGCACTTTTTGCCATCACTGATGCCAATCGCTCACTCTTTCAGCTATCAGGAGCTTAACTAAGCATCTATTGGATTCAGGTACAATTAGCAATCAAACCTTTCACCTATCAATCTGAGCAATTAAGACTAGGATAGATAATGTCGCTGTCAAGACTTGAAGATCATCATATATAGTGGTTTGATCAGTTACCTGCCACAACATATCACTGAATTGCTCAACTGAGGTGGTATAGATATAAAACAAGTTTTTTATTAACTCCGGGTTATATCAAACGTGCTGGAACTACGACAAACATTAAGGTGCATTCATAATGGCGAAAACCCCAACGGCTTCTGAAGTATCTCAGGCAATCGATATTGCATACCAATCGACCTCTATGGAGATCTGGGACAGCAAATATCGCCTTAAATCAAAGCATGGAGAAGCTATTGATGTAACGCTTGACGATACCTTCAAACGTGTTGCTCGCGCGTTAGCTGATTTAGAAAAAGATAAAGTCAAAGAACACTGGTACAACGAATTCCTCTGGGCCCTCCGTAACGGTGCGATCCCGGCTGGCCGTATCACTTCCAATGCCGGCGCATTTGAGCACAAACCTGCTACGTCGACCATCAACTGTACCGTATCTGGCACCATCCAAGACTCAATGGACGACATTCTAGGCAAAGTTCATGAAGCAGGCCTAACGCTTAAAGCAGGCTGTGGGATCGGTTACGACTTCTCTACCCTGCGCCCACGTGGAGCATTCGTTTCAGGGGCTGGTGCATACACATCCGGCCCTCTTTCGTTCATGGATATCTATGACAAGATGTGCTTCACCGTTTCATCTGCCGGTGGCCGTCGTGGCGCGCAGATGGGGACAATGGATATCCGCCACCCGGACATTATCGACTTCATCCGTGCTAAGCGCGAAGACGGCCGCCTACGCCAGTTCAATCTCTCTTTGCTGATCACTGAAGAGTTCATTGAAGCCGTTAAAAACGATAACAAATGGCAGCTTATTTTCCCGGTGACAGCCAAAGAAGCCAAGCAAGACAAGCTGGATCTGGACAATGACGAGTCTATCGTATGGGCAGATTGGCCAACCAAAGAAGATTTAGTTGAAGACTGCGAAGGTCGAGTTGCATGTAAGGTATTCCGCACCATGCCTGCTCGCAACTTGTGGAACGTCATTATGACGTCAACTTACGACTACGCGGAGCCGGGCTTTATTCTGATCGACAAAGTGAACCAGATGAACAACAACTGGTTCTGCGAAGAAATCCGGGCAACAAACCCATGTGGCGAACAGCCACTTCCTCCATATGGCGCTTGCCTGCTAGGCTCCGTTAATCTGACTAAGTTTGTACGCGAACCATTTACGGACAATGCACACTTTGACTGGGATGCGTATCGCCGCGTTGTAGCTATTTTTACCCGTATGCTAGACAACGTGGTAGAAATCAATCAGCTACCACTTGAAAAACAACGCCACGAAATCGAGCACAAACGCCGCCATGGCATGGGCTTCCTTGGTCTCGGATCTACCACGACCATGCTGAAGCACAAGTATGGTAGCGCCGCATCGGTTGCTTTCACCGAACAAATTGCGCAAGAAATGGCAATTACTGGCTGGAAAGAAGCGCTAAGCCTTGCCAAAGAGAAAGGCGTCGCTCCAGTCATGGAGGAAGAATTTGAGATCACCGCCAAGATGATGCGTCTTCGCCCGGAAATGGCCAAAGACGGTATCAAGATCGGTGACAAGGTAAAAGGTAAAGTGCTTCATGCGAAATACAGCCGCTACATGCAGCAAGTCGCCGAAGTTGAGCCTGAGCTGGTTGAAGCGCTAACGAAGCAAGGTGCCCGCTTTACTCACCATAGCTCGATTGCACCAACAGGCACCATTTCACTGTCATTGGCGAACAACGCGAGTAACGGTATCGAGCCTAGCTTTGCGCACCATTACACCCGTAACGTTATTGTTACTGGTAAGAAATCAAAAGAAAGTGTTGATGTCTACAGCTACGAAATGCTGGCATATCGTGAGCTGATCAACGATAAAGCGATGCCATACAGCACCGACGACGACACAAAACTACCGGAGTACTTCATCACAGCCGATGATGTCACCCCAACCCAACACGTCGATGTTCAGGCAGCGGCACAGCGCTGGATCGACTCTTCTATTTCAAAGACAGCGAACGTGCCGACGGACTTCCCGTTTGAAGACTTCAAAGACATCTACATGGATGCCTATGACAAAGGTCTGAAAGGGTGTACGACGTTCCGCTTTAACCCTGAGGTCTTCCAGGGCGTATTGGTTAAAGAGCAGGATCTGGAGAACACGACATATGTGTTTACGCTAGAAGACGGCTCAACATTCGAGGCCAAAGGCAACGAAGAAATCGAATACGACGGCGAAACCCATTCAGCAGCGAATCTTTACGACGCGCTGAAAGAAGGCTACTACGGTAAATTTTAAGGTACAGGTCATTTAATCATGGTCAAAAAAATTGACAGCAAAATTGTTGGCTTCAAAGTAAAAAGCCAGGAACAAGAGGTTCAGCAGCCTGAACCGGCACAACCAGAAGTTGAAGTTGTGCACATGCATGAAGACATGCCTCGACCTGAGAAGCTGCTGGGTACAACTTATAAGCTAAAGACACCGGAACATATTTCTGAGCACTCGCTGTTCATCACCATCAATGATGTCGTGTTGAACGAAGGAACCGAGCATGAAGTTCGCCGTCCATTTGAAGTGTTTATCAACTCAAAGAGCCTTGAGCACTACCAGTGGATTGTCGCGCTGACACGTATTATGTCGGCGGTATTCCGTAAAGGTGGTGATTGTACGTTCCTCGTTGAAGAGCTGCGCTCTGTATTCGATCCCCGCGGTGGTTACTGGAACAAAGGTAAGTATGTTCCTTCGCTTATTGCTGAAATCGGCAACGTGATCGAGCAACACCTAACTGAAATTGGCATGCTAGGCAAACCTGAAGTCGACGAACATCAGCAGGCCTTCCTTGATGCCAAGAAAGCAGAGCTTGAAGCAAAGCCTGAAGAAGAACAGGATACAGGTAACTTTCCGCCGAGCGCAACGCTTTGCTACAAGTGCCACAACAAGGCAGTGATCGTTAAAGACGGTTGTCAGACTTGCCTGAATTGCGGCGACTCTAAGTGCGGATAATAGCCAATCCACTCTAATTTGAAATATAAAAAGCTACCTTCCGGTGGCTTTTTTCTTATAGCGCTAGAGATAGACTGGATATGGGGCTTTATTTATTTCTCGACTTAGATAAAGAGATTAAAGAGCCAACACTCTCTTTCACTAATAATACTATGAGAAAAAAAGATAATAGGCCAAACACCGAACCAGTCATAAAAGTAACCTGCTCCGTAGTAATGTATTCCAAGAGAGTGCTTTTGGATTCCTCACTTTTTCTTACAGCAAAACTCTCCCTAACCTCTTCATATTCAAATGGATTTAACAGAAAAGTTAAATTTTGGTCTGTAAGAGACTTACTGGCCTCTTGATACATAAACTCTCTCGCGTATATAAATTTCATGCGGCAAGCAACTTAAAATTAGTTACTATGGCAGGGGGAACTAGCCCAAAAGAAAAATTTTATTCATAACTCTGTGATTAAACAAATTCAGATTTGTATTAACTTGTAATGCCACTAATAGAGTTTATCTAACACCCCTAAAAAATATTCCCGATACCTGCTGTTTATTGCAACTTTATTTATCACACAATTGTTACCTTTATTTAACAGCTGCTTATCTATCTCATTTTTTATTCAGGCGCACTGCACACTTTTGTATATCACCTCTTAAATCCATATGCCATTTAAGGTATTAATATTCAATAAGTTAAGGCAACATCCCAACAGGGCATACTACATTGATAATTATTCAACTTATCAATGTGCTATGAAAATATGAATACAAAGAGATTCCACCAGCTGTAGACAAAACTCCCTAACCACTCCTTTCGTTACCCGCTACGAAATCAGTCTTTACTGAGTTCATTCGCCTACCCCTGGCGCCACAATGCCGTCCGACGGATTGTTGCCAACACACCGATGCTGTTTACTAACATCGCTCTCCAGTGAGCATCTAGCGATCGTAACTCCAATCATCGGTGGAAAAAGATTTTTATTAACTAGGAGACTCACCATGAGTGACATTGCGCTCTCTATCAGCATTCTTGCGTTGGTAGCGGTGCTTGGGCTATGGATTGGGAATTGGCGTATCTATGGCGTCGGTTTAGGGATCGGGGGAGTGCTGTTTGGCGGCATTTTCGTGGGTCACTTTACCGACTCATGGGGCATCGCTCTCGATTCAAACACCCTGCACTTTATTCAAGAATTTGGTCTTATCCTCTTTGTCTACACCATCGGTATCCAGGTCGGTCCGGGTTTCTTTGCTTCCCTGAGAAGCTCAGGCCTGAAACTTAACGGTTTTGCCGCGCTGATTGTTTTGCTCGGCTGCCTAGTAACCATTGCCCTCTATCATATCTTTGATGTGCCTTTACCCGTTATTCTCGGGGTCTTTTCCGGTGCTGTCACCAACACCCCCTCGCTGGGTGCCGGGCAACAAATCCTTTCAGAGTTAGGTGCCCAGGAAGGTATGCTCGATCTCACCGGTATGGGTTATGCCGTCGCCTATCCGTTTGGCATTTGTGGCATTTTACTAACCATGTGGATTCTACGGTTGGCATTTCGCGTTGACGTGGACAAAGAAGCGGATGACTTCGAAATTCACAATGGCCATAAAAAAGAAAGCCTTCATACCATCAATGTTGCGGTCAAAAATCCCAACCTCAATGGATTGCAACTTAAAGATGTACCGGCCCTTACCGAAGGCGATATCGTGTGCTCGCGTTTAAAGCGTGAAAACCACCTCTACGTACCAAAACAAGATACGCATATCGAAACCAATGATCTGCTGCATTTAGTGGGTGATAAAGCGGCGCTCGAAAAGGCACGTTTGGTTATTGGGGAGGAAGTTGATGCCTCACTGTCTACCCGTGGTACGGAACTTCGGGTCCAACGCCTGGTTGTCACCAACGAAATCGTCTTGGGCAAAAAAATCCGCGATCTTGATTTAAAAGAGAAATACGATGTGGTCGTCTCACGCTTGAACCGTGCTGGTGTCGAGCTGGTACCAACCAGTCAATCTACCCTGCAGTTTGGTGATATTTTAAATTTAGTCGGCCGTCAGGAAGCCATCGAGGCTGTCAGTGGTATCGTTGGCAACGCCCATCAAAAACTGCAACAGGTACAGATGCTTCCGGTATTCGTAGGGATTGGACTGGGAGTATTGCTGGGATCTATTCCCTTCTACCTACCCGGCTTTCCAGCTGCTATCAAACTCGGCCTTGCGGGTGGCCCGCTGATCGTAGCGCTGATCCTCGCCCGTATCGGAAGTATCGGCAAGCTGTATTGGTTTATGCCGCCAAGTGCCAACCTTGCCCTACGTGAAATCGGTATTGTCCTGTTCCTCGCAGTTGTAGGCCTGAAGTCTGGTGGCGGTTTTGTCGATACCTTAGTCAATGGCGACGGACTAAGCTGGATGGGCTACGGGATACTCATTACCGGTATCCCCTTAATCACTGTCGGTATTATTGCTCGATTGTTTGGTCAACTTAACTACCTCACCATCTGCGGCATGCTGGCTGGCTCAATGACCGATCCACCGGCTCTTGCTTTTGCCAATGGCCTGCATGCAACCAGTGGTGCTTCGGCGCTATCCTATGCAACGGTTTACCCTCTGGTTATGTGTTTACGCATTTTGTCTCCTCAGTTACTCGCCATACTCCTCTGGACGATGTAGCCTTCCCGCCCCCAAAAGAAATGCAGTATCGGTAAGTCATCATTGTGATGGCTTACCGTTTTTTTGCCTGCAATCCTTTGCTTTTACTGTTGCTTAAGCACGCTAAATGTGAGCTTCTACCAAGTTTTGTCACTCACTCTGTCCAAATAGCATGACACCCTATAAAGATTGTATACCTAACGCCGATATATTAAGCGGGAAAGATGCAAAACCCGAATATTATAATTACGAATGTAGAAGAGTCCGTGTTGTCATGAAAAAACTAAAATTAAAAAGCAAGCTGCTATTACTTAGCTTGTTGCCAGTATTTGTCATCATGAGTGTTGCGATAGGGATTGTCGTAACCCTTGAGAAAAAAGCCTTGGAAGATGAGGTCATCCATTACAAGGAAGGAATGGTTTTAGAACGCAAAAATCAACTGAAAGATGCCACCACCATCGCAAAGTACGCAGTTGACGGAATTATTGCCGAAAATAGTAACCCTGCAGTAGCACTAGAGAAAATTCGCGCACTACTGACGCCGCTTCGTTTCGCAGAGGATCAGTCTGGCTACTTCTTCATTTATGATATGAAAGGTGTAAACCAAGCTCATGCAACCGCACCACAAAACCATGGCCAAAGCCGTATCAGCCTCCGCGATGTAAACGGTGTTGCCTATATCCAAGAGCTTATTCGCGCGGCTCAAGGTGGCGGTGGGTTTGTGGCTTACAGCTACCCCAAGAGCAATGGAGGCCAACCTCAGCCAAAGCTGAGCTACTCTGCCAGTGTCAACAATGGCCAATGGTTCATTGGTACCGGCTTATACATTGATGATATTGATGCCGAAGTCAATGTTTACCGTAAGCAGGCTTTAGCGAGTATGAACGAAAGATTCGAGCTGGTCTTCTTAAGCTCTCTGATACTGGCTGTATTAACGATCATTTCTATCTTATACGTCGCTAACCGCATGACTCGCCCCGTGCAAAATATGGCTGACACCCTGAATGAAATTGCTGATGGCGAAGGCGATTTAACCCGCCGCCTAGATGTTCATGGTCATGATGAAATTGCGCAGCTTGGTGATGCATTCAACCGTTTCGTTGCCAAGCTACAGGGTATTATCACCCAGGTTTCTGATGTTACTGACAATGTTAGTGGCGCTGCCAATAATATCCATGATCAGACAATTCGCTTGACGCAGCAGCTTCAAGAGCACAATAACGAAACCGAGCAGATCGTTACGGCTGTTACTGAAATGAGCTCTGCAGCAAGTGAAGTCGCAATGAATGCAAATGAAGTATCCAATGCAACGAGCAATGCCAGCGGAGATTCCCATGTTGCCCAGCAACGGGTAGATGCCTCTGTTGTTTCAATTACGGCATTAGTTGATGAGGTCGATCAGGCCGCTCAGCATATTGATTCGCTAAACCAGCAATCACAGAAAATTGATAATGTACTGAAAGTAATCGGTGAAATTGCTGAGCAAACTAACCTGCTGGCACTGAACGCCGCTATCGAAGCAGCACGTGCCGGCGAACAGGGCCGAGGCTTTGCTGTGGTTGCCGACGAGGTCCGCGGGCTGGCTAGTCGTACTCAGTCTAGTACTCAAGAGATCAAAGAGATGCTAGACGAACTTCATACCTTAGTTGCTCAAGCCGTCTCATCGATGACTCATAGCCAGTCAACCTGTCACGAAGCAGTGGGTGCAGCCAACTCAATCACTGACAGCCTATCTTCAGTGACTGGCGCAGTCGAAGCCATCAATGACATGACCAGCCAAATTGCCACTGCGGCTACCGAGCAGAGTTCTGTCACCGATGAGATCAACCGTAACATGGTTGCCATTCAAGACATCGTAACGGACTTGATCCACTCTAGCAGTAGCTCCGAGCAGGTTGTCAGCGAGCTAAATCATGCAGGCACCGAGCTGAAGCAACTCGTCGGCCAGTTCAAAACGAGCTAATTCCCTCCCCCCTACTCAACACACACGGCAATAGCGGCTACCTTACTTCAAGGTAGCCGCTTTTTTGTTAACTTCACTAAATATACCACCTTCTGGGTATCCGTATATTGTCACCGGTCTTACCCCCCCCTTACTTGAGTGCTATTTGAACGCCATTAGTTAAATTGCGCAATAAACGAGCATCGCAACTATCTGATCTATAAGTTTTACTATTCGTAAGTAACGAAATATTCCACCTTTATGCCGTGCATTTGTGTTTGATAACAATAGACATATTTAATATGTGTTATTATTCCTATCACGAATAACAATGAACCACTACGTACGGCGCACGAAAGCAATATCTTTGGGGCTATCCCTTGCTGTAAAACATGGCTGTATACAGAGAAAATATGACTTATAAGATCTTGATTGTAGAAGACGACCCAATTGTTCGGATCAAAATTAAGGGCCACTTCGCCCAAGCTGGCCACACCGTTTTCGAGGCTGATAACGGAACGGTGATGAAAGAGATCCTAAGCAAAGAAAAAATTGATTTGATCCTGCTGGATATCAATTTGCCCGGCGAAGACGGAATACAACTGACCCGCGAGGTAAGAAACACATCAGACATTGCAATTATCATGGTTACCGGACGCACTGATCCCATTGACCGAATTTTAGGGCTCGAAATGGGCGCCGATGACTATGTAACTAAACCTGTTGAGCCACGAGAACTGCTCGTTCGTGCAAAAAACTTATTATGGCGTATCCAGCTTACCCGAGATGCTTTGGATCAGGCTGAAGCGGCTTGGTCACAGTTAGAAAAAGATGACAGTCGTTTCTGCTTCTTGGACTTTGAATTTGATGTTGCCCAGCGCCAGTTGTTAAAAGGCAGTGAAATGGTCAAGCTCACCAAAGCTGAATATGAATTGCTGGTGGCTTTCATCACCCACCCCAACCGTGTGCTAGGCCGAGACAGGCTTCTAAACCTGATCTCTCACCGAGTAGACACGCCCAGTGATCGCACTATCGATGTGTTGATCCGCCGGCTTAGAAACAAAATGGAAGAGAGTATCAAAAACCCCAAGATCTTTATTACCGTTCACGGTGAGGGCTACCTTTTTGCACCCGAAGTTATTTAAACCCATGAACCTCACAATTCGGGCCAAGCTTTCACTCATCATGTGTGTATCATTGCTCACCGTGAGTGGCTTTTTTATTACTAGCCTGATCAATACGGAAAAGTCTGTTCTTGAGGCAGAGCAAAACAATGTGAGTGAAAAGGTCGCAAAGTTATTAAATGATAACTTAAAAGGCCAGGTAGATACTGTTACCCGCTCTCTGTCCTATTACTATGAAAATTCGAACCTAGAGAGCATCAAAGCAGAGCTAGCCACGGATATCACGGCATTCAGAGACACGATTAATAGTATTTACGACAACAGTGATTCTGTCGCTGAAGCCCAAACCTCTATTCATGCTTTTATCAACCAATATCGTTGGGGCAATGGCCGATATATTTTTGCGTATGACGCCACCTCTATCGTTAACAAAGCAAACGGGATCAAATCCAGTATTATTGGAACCAATGCCTATAACAAAAAAGACAGCAATGGTAACTATTACGCGCAAAATATTGTCAATTCGGCCAAAGCTGATTCTATTGGATTTACCAGTTACCATTATTTGAATCCAGTAACCAATAAAATCGAAGAAAAACTGACGGCATCTTTCTACTTCGAGCCATTAAATCTGGTGATTGCAACCGGTGAATACGTCAGTACCCTTCGCCATGATGAACTAGAAGCCGCGCTTAAAACCATCAGTTCGTCGAAATACGGTCAAAATGGTTATTTCTGGGTACAGGACAAAGATGGTCGAATTCTGGCGCATCCTGATTCATCAATCGTCGGCACAATTATCCCGTCAACAACCCAGAAGATTGCGGCACGAATTAAAGGACATCCCGAGGCTTTTGTAAAAACGATTCACAAAAATCCAACTACCCAGAAAGCTGAAAACAAGTTTGTCTACGCCAGAAATATTTTTCCGGAATGGGGCTGGACAATTGCAACGGGTACATATGATAGCGATCTCACCAGTATTCAGGATGGGCTGACCAACGCAACTGAGGAGATATTTAACGACAAAGTGTACATGAGCATTGCTACCTCTGCGACATTAGTAATATTCGCCCTATTATTAGCAACCTTGTCGATAAATAAAATTGTTAAAGGTCTCGTGATCCTCAAAGAGCGTATTGATACATTATCGACAGGTGAAGCCGACTTAAACTCGAGAATTGACATCACCTCACATGATGAGTTGGGAGATATTGGCAAATCAGTAAATAACTTCATTATTTACCTGCAATCAATGACATTGGAAATATCTCAGGCCTCGGCCGACATCACGGACGATATCAAACATCATTCCAATAAAAATCCGGATGTTATCACCACAAATGAAATGATCTCAACTCACGGTGCCGTTGCTCAAAAAGCTTCCCAGACAACAATAAATAATCCAACAGCCAGTGACCCATTATTATTGGAAAAAGATGATGTACTGGAAGCTTCTGGCAGTATGACGGCAGCAATCCGAAAACTGGCCGCCGGAGACCTCTCTGTTGATATTCCGCGAGGTGAAAACGAAGAGGTCGGCCATCTTGCTGATGCTATCTCGGTATTCAAGAAAAATGCATTAGCCCTACAAGAACATAAGAATGAACTCCAAAAACTGGTAGATGATCGTACTGCGCAGCTTACAGAGGCCAATGAAGCACTTAACAGTGAAGTTATCAAACATGCCAATGCACGAGAGCAAGCTGAGCAGGCCAGCAAAGCTAAATCTACGTTCCTTGCCCATATGAGCCACGAGATCCGCACTCCGATGAATGGGATCATGGGAACACTCCAGCTCCTTGACAATACCCCATTAAACAGCCTGCAAAAGCATTATTCGAAGACCATCATTTCGTCCGGAGAAATTCTGATGGGCGTACTCAATAATGTTCTGGATTATTCAAAAATCGAAGCCGGCCATTACGATATTCATGAAACCAATTTCCACATTAGCTCTCTGGTGGCTAATGTGATCAATATGCTTAAGGCCAGAGCCAAGGAAAAGAATATTGAGCTGAGCTTTTCAATTGCTGGTAACGTCCCAAACTATTGGTATGGCGACTTCAATAAAATTATCCAAATACTCATAAATTTAGTAGGTAACGCGATAAAGTTTACCCACAATGGAAATATCGCGGTTAAAGTGCAACTGAAAGAGCAACTGGCAAAAGATCGCTTTTTACTTCAATTCGAAGTTTTGGATACAGGTAAAGGAATTCCCAAAGATAAGCAGGCCGTTATCTTTGAACCTTTTGAACAAGCTGCTCGTTCTGAACGCGGTACCGGGTTAGGTTTACCCATAAGCAAAAGATTCGCCGAAATGCTTGGCGGAGAGTTATCACTACAAAGTGAGCAGGATATCGGTAGCCAGTTTATTCTCACTCTTCCGTTAAATACAGCTAAACAAGGTGAGTTTATTGGAACGGATGAAGCAACTCCCCTATCGGTTCCTGCATTGAATATCTTGCTGGTAGAAGATAATGAAACCAATGTCTTGGTTGCCCGAGGGTTCCTGAATAAGCTTGGCCATAAAGTTGTCGTTGCCATGTCAGGAGAGATGGCGCAGCACGCGATAAAGGATAATGATGTCGACATTATCTTGATGGATATTAATCTACCGGATACCGATGGCGTTACGCTGACTCATCAATTAAGGGAGCAAGCGAACCGCCGGATCCCCACTATTGCCTTCTCTGCACATGTATTCCGTCAAGAGATTGAATCTTATCTGGAAGCGGGTCTCGATGGCTTTCTAGGCAAACCGGTACAATTTGATCAATTGAAAACAATCATCGCTAATGTCTATAACGGCTATTCCAGCAAGTGCGACCCAAGCGGCTGCACTTATGACAAGCCGGATATAACGCTTTTTGATCCATCAGTACTAGAGGAAGACCGGCAGATAATTGGTGACGAGCTTGTACACGAGATGGTCAACATATTTTACCAGCGTTCTGCCACCCTAATCCAAGAAATTGAACCCCAACGTTCGGCACAACAACTTGGGGACGCGGCCCATAGCCTTAAAAGCTCTGCCGGAGCCATAGGGCTAATCGCCCTCAGCAAAGCCTGCGAAGAGCTGGAAATCGCTTGTAAGCAAGAGGCAGATGAACAGGAACTCGAGACATTGTCGGCCGTCTTGCTGGAGCTCTACCCCACATCGATAGAAAAACTCAAAGAAGAGTTTTAGGCGAAAACAAAACGGGATGTTTAGTAACTTCTACAATAAGATACTAAACATCCTTTATTCTTCTCTCTGTTTTAATTCGCTGCTCCCCTTCCCCATACTTAGATTTAACAACTAAAGTCAGAACATTGAGCCACAGGAAAATCTGTTCATATTTTTACGCATTTCTTTAATACTTATTCCTAATAAAAATGCATTATTGACATAGCAATTGATTGCATGAGAGGTGTTGCAGAGCCAAAAGCCGCTGCCGAACAACAAACACCCAGTCTTTATGTTGTATTTTTAGAAGGGATAAAAAATGTCACTACCACACGTAATCTTAACGGTACTTAGCAGTCGTGACGCATCTGGTTACGATATCACCAAGGAATTCTCACAAAGCATCGGTTTTTTCTGGAAAGCCAGCCACCAGCAGGTGTACCGTGAGCTAAATCGAATGACCAACAGCGACCTGGTTACCTTCCGCGTTGAAACTCAGACTGGCAAGCCAGATCGTAAAGTCTACACAATTACCGATCTGGGACGCCAGACACTGTTCGAATGGTTCCAAGCCCCTGCCCGAAATCCAGCCGCTCGCGATGAGTTATCAGCCAAGCTGCTTGTTTGTAGTGTTCATTACTCCGAGCCAATGCAAAAGCAACTTGAAGCTCTTATTCAGGAATCTCATACGTTACTAAACAACTATGACGAGCTGGAAAAAATATACTTTGCGAATCCTCAAAATCTGGATCGCCAGTCTCGCCTCAACCGCCTGACACTAAGAAGAAATATCCACAACCGTCAAGCTTGGGTCAGCTGGGCTGAAGAAGTTCTTACGGAACTAAAAGAGATCGATACCCCGAAGGTAAGCAGCGTACCTGAAGCCTGTCTTAGTCTCTAAAAGAAATTAAGATTTGAGCGACTGAACAAATATTCTGATTGAATTTATGTGAAATCGCTCATTTCTATTTTTCATGATTTCACAAATATAAATAATCACAAGAAGTAAGCGCAACTGATTTGCGTAAAACAAAAATAATAAGCACATCGAATAATAATCAAATGACAAGAATACAATCGAAGGTTTCGCCTAATGAATTTAACGATAAAAAACAAGCTAGCAGCACTGCTGTGTATACCGCTACTCATAATGAGTGTTTTCTTTATTACCAGCCTAATTAATACCGAACAAACTGTTCTTGAAACAGAAAGTAAAAACGTCAATGAAAAGGTCACTAAACTATTAAATGACAATTTAAAAAACCAAGTTGATACTGTTACCCGCTCGCTGTCTTACTATTATGAAAACACGAAACAAAAAAATATCGAGACACAATTAGCCTCAGAAATAACCACATTCAAAGATACAATCGAAAGGCTCTACCGCGACAGCGCATCTTCTGCCGAGGCGGAAACCGTCATTCATGCCTTTATCAACCAATATCGATGGGACAACGGACGGTATATCTTTGCGTACGACGCAACATCGGTGGTTAACGAGGCAAATGGCGCCAATGCCAGTATTATAGGCACCAGCTCCTATGATAAAAAAGACAACAATGGCAACTACTATGCGCGGAATATTGTCAGTGCCGCAAAAGATAATAATATTGGCTTTACCCGCTATCAATTCTTGAATCCAAGAACCAAAAAAAACGAAGAAAAGTTATCAGCATCGGTATACTTTGAACCATTAAACCTTGTTATTGCAACAGGCGAATATGTCAGTACTCTCAAGAAAGAGAGCTATCAATCGGCCCTAGATACCATTAGCTCGTCAAAATATGGTCAAAATGGCTACTTCTGGGTACAGGACAAAAACGGAAAAATTCTAGCGCACCCTGATTCGTCGATTATTGGCACGGTGATTCCGTCAACCACAAAAAAAATCGCGGAAAGTATTCAAGGTAAACCAGAAGTTTTTACCAAAACCGTTCACACCAATCCCACCACCAACCAGCAAGAAACAAAGTTTGTCTATGCTCGTAATATCTTTCCTGAATGGGGCTGGACCATCGGTACTGGTACCTATGATAGCGACCTTACCAATATTCAGGACGGTCTGACCAGCGCAACTGAAGAAATATTTACCGACAAAGTTTACATGAGCATTGCGATTGCCATTGCACTACTCATTATTGCGCTGCTGGTAGCCGCACTTTCAATCAGCAAGATTGTCAAAGGCTTAGTGCTTCTTAAAGAGCGCATTGATACTTTATCAACTGGTGAAGCCGACTTAACCTCACGAATCGAAATTACATCTCGTGATGAATTGGGAGATATTGGCAACTCAGTAAACAGTTTCATTATCTACCTACAGTCGATGATCCTGGACATTTCGCAGGCCTCGGCGCATATCACGGATGGAATCAAACAGCTCAATACGCAATCAGAGCTAAATAACCAAGCGCTAATCACCCACGCCTCTGAAACCGATCAGGTTGTTACCGCTATTACCGAGATGAGCTCAACCGCAGAGACAGTTGCACAAAATGCCACTGAAACAGCTTCTAGCACCCAAAAAGCCAATGACGAAGCGATGCTGGCTAAAGACGATGTACTTGAGGCATCTAACAGTATGACATCGTTGGTCGATGAAGTTGAAGCTGCATCATCAAGCATTAACACCATGAACGAGAATACCCATCAGATCGTGACAGTATTAGGCGTTATTGGTGAAATCGCGGATCAGACGAACCTGCTGGCGCTTAATGCTGCAATCGAAGCGGCACGTGCCGGTGAACAAGGACGTGGATTTGCGGTCGTTGCTGATGAAGTTCGTTCGCTTGCCGCTCGAACCCAGAGCAGCACGGCTGAAATTAATGAAATTCTGACCACTCTACGTCAAGATGCTGCCAGTGCCGTTGATGCGATGACGATGACCAAGGCAAGCTGTGAACGTACAGCTGCAAACGCAGGTAGGGTATCAAACAGCCTGGATTCAATGACAGACTCCATTGTCGATATCAATGATCTGAGTACCCAAATCGCAACAGCTTCTGAGGAGCAGAGCTCGGTCACCGAGGAAGTCAGCCGTAATATGAACAATATCCGCGAGATGGTTCATGAGCTGACCCAGAACGGCCAGGCAACAGTGGACAGTACCCAAAGCCTAGCCGCCGCTAATGCACAACTAAACGCTCTAGTCAGTAAGTTTAAATTGCAATAAGGTGCGGGTTAGCTCTATCACGGTAACCTGCCGTTAGTAAGCTTTTATTGGCCGCAGAGATCTCTCTTCTCTGTGGCCAATAACACAGCCATACAAATACACAACCAGCAGAATAACAATCAGCTCATCGGAGTGCTGAATAAGTACCACCATCATCATTAGCTAAGCAATGAAACAACCCTCTTGCAAATTACCTTCAACTGCTATTCGCGAGCATGAGTTTGAACCAGCTAACATTATTGACCCGCACAAACCGCTAGACTCGCCCCACTTCCCAGCAACCACAGTGATTTTCGAACATGGCAACGATTAAAGATGTCGCCAAGCTGGCGGGCGTTTCTACCGCGACCGTTTCCCGAGTCATTAACCAGACAACCTATGTTGAACCCGTCACCCAGGAGCGGGTTCAAAAGGCAATGAAAGCGCTAAATTATAAGCGAGATGCCCGGGCAGCAGCGCTGGCAAGTCGCTCCAACAACACTCTGGGGCTTCTTACCGGTAACCTGGCGGATCCATTCTTTGCACTTATCGCCAAGCATGTTGAAGAAGTTGCAAGACAGCATGGTTGCCAGTTGGTGGTCGTCAGTGGCGGCCACAATGCCCAACGGGAGAAAGAAGGGCTCGACTTTCTCATTAGCCAGGGTTGTGAAGCAATGGTGGTGCACTCCAAAATGCTCGATGATGCAACCCTTCTCCGCTACAGCGCGCAGCTGCCTGCAATGGTTCTGATCAACAGAACCATCCCGCAAATTGCCAACCGCTCGGTATGGGTCGACAACCAATCAGGTGCCGCAACGTCAGTACAATACCTAATAGCCCAGGGGCACCGGAAGATTGCCTGTATCACCAGTGATCTGCCTATCGAAGACAGGGCTGATCGACTGACTGGGTATCGCGAAGCAATGGCCAGTGCCAACCTTCCTATTGAACCAAACTGGATTATCAACCAACCCTTTGTCGAAGAAGGCGGTGAAGTTGCAGGCCAGCTCCTCACCCAACAATGTCCGGAAGTCACCGCCGTGGTCACATTCAACGATGTTATGGCTGCTGGTTTGATGGCCAGCCTGTACGAACAAGGCCTGAAAGTGCCTGGTGATTACTCGGTTATTGGTTTTGATGACGTATTACTGGCACGTTATCTCTACCCGCGCCTTTCTACTATGCATAACCCTATCGACCAGATGTCCGTCCATGCAGCCAAACTCGCACTCCAACTCCGCGAGGGGAAAATAGCACCTCCAGCTCAGCACAAGTTTGATGCCATGCTGGTCTGTCGGCAGACGGTTTCAAGCCCTAACTTACGAAAAAATGAAAATAAACGTGAACCTGATCAAATGTAAATACTCCATGTAACCGCTTACATGAAACAGTATCCGAGGTCTCATTTTTAACTTTGGCTACCTCTTACTATGGCGACGTTGAAACAACCCTATACGACTTTTTAAGAGGACAACAAGATGACAAATACAAAGCCTCTGCCATCCCTGACATTGGCGATTGCCCCTATCGCGGTCATGTTTGGCCTGCTAGTGATCGGATATGGCATGATGGGCCTGCGGATCGAACCCCTATTATTAGTTTCGGCAGCCTTTACCGGTTTTATCGCCATGAGGATGGGCTATAGCTGGGATGATATTATGGCGGCGATCGTCGATAAACTGGCCAAGGCCATGCCGGTTATTTTGATTCTGGTCTCGGTAGGTGGCCTGATTGCCAGCTGGATGATCAGCGGTACCATTCCTTTTATGGTGTACTGGGGGTTGAAAGTCATTAGCCCTGAATACATTCTTATCGCAACCTTCTTTGTCACCAGCGTGGTGTCAGTCTGTACCGGTACGTCTTGGGGCTCAGCCGGTACGGTCGGGGTCGCTCTAATGGGCGTCGCTGCAGGTCTGGATGTCTCGCTTGCCGCTGCGGCCGGAGCCGTGGTATCAGGTGCTTACTTCGGTGACAAGATCTCTCCCCTTTCTGATTCAACAAACTTTGCACCGGTTGTTGCCGGAACAACGCTTTATGAGCATATTCAGCACATGCTCTATACCACACTGCCAGGTTTTGTGATCGCGTCCATCGTATTCTACTTCGCTGGCCAACATGGTGATATTGCCGGAGTTGCTGAGCCGCAAAAGGTCATCGACATTTTGGCCGGCCTTGAAAGTCTGTATAACCTGAATATTCTGCTGGCATTGCCTCCGGCAATCATCCTGTGGGGAGCAGTAACCAAGAAACCAGTGATCCCTCTAATGCTGACTGCTTCTGCAATCGCACTAGGGCTGGGAATGGTATTCCAAGGATTTAACCTGCAACAGGGATTCCAGGCCTATGTGGACGGCTTCAATATCAGCATGTTCAGTGATAACGGCCATGCTGTTGACGGACTGGTTCCAGATATCGCCAAGCTTCTAAATCGCGGCGGCCTGTTCTCGATGATGAGCACCATCCTACTGGTATTCTGCGCCTTCGCCTTTGCCGGTATTCTTAGCCTGACAGGTGCACTGAATGTGGTTCTTGGCCACTTCCTGCACCTTATCCGCAACACTGGCCAACTTATCTTCTCGACAGTTGTCGCAACAATTACGGTAGTATTCACGACCTCTGACGGCAAACTTGCCCTACTTATCCCGGGTGAGCTGTTCCAGAACGCTTACCGCAAGATGGGACTCGATACCAAGAACCTCTCTCGGACCATCGAGGATGCCGGCACCATTATCGAACCTCTGGTTCCTTGGACTGCCGCAGGTGTTTACATGGCCGGAACACTCGGCGTTTCGACCCTCGACTACCTGCCGTGGGCCATCCAGTGCTACACAGGTGTTATTTTCGCCATTATCTACGGGTTCACCGGTTTCGGTATCGCCAAAGCATCGAATCAAGAAAATACAGCAGAGACATCTCTCGCTGCAGCGAAGTAAGGTAAAACAATGACTACATCTTTTGACCATGTTTACGATCGCCGTCAGAGTGGTTCATTGAAATGGGATTTCATGGAGCAAAAGCTCGGCCTGAAGGCCAACGATCTATTGCCGATGTGGGTATCAGACTATGATTTTCAGGCTCCTCCTGCAGTACTGGAAGCCCTTAACAAACGTGTTATGCATGGTATCTTTGGCTATGCCGAAAGAAATGACGATTACTATCAGGCAATTACTGACTGGTATCATAACCAGCACAGCATCAGTCTGCGCCGAGAGTGGATCACCACGGTACACGGTGTACTCCCCGGCTTATCAATGCTGATCCAGATGCTTACAGAAGCCGGTGACGGCATCGTTATGCAAACACCGGGCTATGGCTCTTTTCGCAAAATCAGCGAGTTCAATGAGCGAACTATTATTGAAAACCCGTTGCTCGAGTCCGATGGGCACTACAGCATGGACTTGGCCCATCTTGAACGCTGTTTTCAGTCCGGTGCCAAGGCCATGATTTTCTGTAACCCACACAACCCTGTTGGTCGTGCATGGTCTAAAGATGAGATCAAGGACGTCGCAGCCCTCTGCGGTCAATATGGCGTCTGGCTGCTGAGCGATGAGATCTGGGGGGATTTGGCAATGCCGGGGCATATGTATTGCTCTGTCCTCTCTTTGCCGGAAGAGCTGCATAAGCAGCTCGTCGTTGCCACCGCGCCAAGCAAAACCTTTGGTTTGTCATCGGTGCGTATTTCCAACTTTATGATCCCTAATGCCGAACTGCGAGAGCAATTTGTTCGCCGTTTAGACGCCCATGGCATGGATGTTTATAACAGCCTCGCGATTTGTGCAGCAACGGCAGCCTACCAGACCTCAGCTGGCTGGCTTTTGGAGTTAAAGGGTTACCTTCACGATAACATCAATTACCTTGCTGATTTCATTGCCACCGAGCTGCCAACACTCGCTTTCCATGCCCCCGAAGCTGGGTATCTGGCCTGGGTTGATTGCCGCCAACTGGCTATAACAGATAAGGAGCTAGAGCAAAAACTGGTGACAGCCGGGATTATGCCAAGCTTGGGGATCGCTTTTGGCGAGGCTGGAAGCGGCTACATCCGCCTTAATCTTGGTTGCCCGAAGGCAACTCTGGTTGAGGCTTGTCAACGCCTGAAAAATGCACTTGTTGCTTAACACCATAACCACTTCCCCCAGCCCATAACAGGCAGGGGGAAGCTATTTTTCTGACGCTAAGTAAAGCAATGACATCTTGATATCATTTACCAAAAAACCAACCTACTGATTTTGATTACAAATTCAAATCAATTGCAAAATCAGGACAAAAAAAGGCTTGCTACCATTGGATTTATCCCTATACTTCGCCTCCCAAGAAAGAGCGCTTTTAACGACTTATAGATAAGAAAACTTACATTCATCAAAATAATTATTTACTGCGCTAACAACTATAAACCTGTGCTTAACCTTCTGGAAGTTTAGGAAAGTACTCAAGTTGATACATCAGCGTGACTAAATCTTGTGGAGACCCGTAATGACTGAATGTGATAACTGCGGAAAAAAAGTCGCTGAGTCCGAGGCAAAAATAGCCAAACTCCACCTTTTAAAGACCAAACTTCAGTGTGTGGTGCTAGGACTTAAAATATTACTTGCCGCTGTTGTTGTATCGGCTTTGATGAACCATGCTCCGGAAATTGCTGTTGCAATTACTAACCTTAGTTAATCCAGCTAGCCCCCTCACATAGAATTGGATAGGTGTTGCCGCACCGAACGGGCTGGTTAAACACTTGGTGAAACCTCATACCAACACTGTGATACCAGCCCACTCCATCCCCCCAACCGCCTCGCCCATTATTAATCTTTTAATCAATTTAACCGGTTGAATTCTTACTTATAACTCGCAGTTCAAAGTATTCGTAAGCCGTATTTGTTAGCCTACCGCATTAATTTCCCTAGCATACCGAAGCTATTGCCCCCGAAAGCTCACAATTATAAGAAATAGAATTTTATGAAACTGTCCCAACTCAATGCATTCAAAGCTATTGTCGAGTGCCAGACGGTCACTGCGGCAGCTGAGCGCCTGAACCTAAGCCAGCCGGCTGTGAGTCGCTTATTATCAGGACTGGAGCAGCGACTTGGATTTCATCTTTTCATCCGCAAGGGAAACCGACTTGCCCTGAGTGATGAAGGCCAGGCATTCTACCTCGAAGTCGCCAAAGTGTTTGATGCCGTGACAGGGCTCGACCATGCTGCAGAATCAATACGTTCAAGCCACTTTGGCAGCTTGAATATTGCAGCGATGCCATTACTTTCCAATGCCTATCTCCCCCGTATTCTGGCCACGTTTCTTAAAAATGCACCGCGCATGAAAGTTAGCTTCAAGACCTACCGCTCTGAAGAAGTGATCCGGCGGATCCAGAGCCAGACAACTGATATCGGATTTGCCTTTGTTGATGAACCGCTGGCAGGAGTTACAGCGCAACGTATCGAATGCGAATGTGTGTGCCTGATCCCAGCCGATAACCCACTTGCCAAGCGCAAAGTGATCGATATTTACGATATTGCCGATCAGATGCTGATCCGCCATGAGAAAGATGCCAACCAAAGGCGCATCGATGCCCTATTACGACGATATAATTTATCGGCAGTCGAACAGATTGAGGTGTCACTGGCAAGTACCGCCGGAGCTCTGGTTCGGGAAGGTGTCGGCATAGCCATTACCGATCCCTTTACGGCCCACATGGAAAATGAACATCCTCAGGTCGTTATGCGCCCCTTGGTATTCAGCCTTCCCTTTGAGTTCGATATCCTCTATCCGGCACTCAAGCCTGTTCACCGTCATGCAGAACAGTTCATCGAGCAATTTATTTTGCTCGCCGATGAGATGAATATATATCTAAAAATCGGCCCTATGCGAGATTTCGGTGAATGCCTAGACGAGTAAGCTCACAGTTACCATGAAAGTGAGAGCTTCTACGGCCATCTTGATTAGTCCTTTAAACTCAGTAAGATAAAACTCAAACAGACATTAAGTATAACTTTTATGCATGGTAGTTTGCACCTTTGACATTGGCGGCAAAAACACCTTCTTCCTTAATCTGATGACACGAAAAACACGTTAGAAAAAGGAAGAACTATGTCACCTCGTGTATCTGTTATTGGCTCTGGCAATGCCGGCCTTACAGCGGCTTACCATTTCACACTTCAGGGGGCTGATGTCTGCCTGTATGGCGCCACGGGATTTGATCAACCCTTGGAAGATATTGAGAAACGTGGCGGTATCGAAGCACTAGCCAGCTTCAACGATGTCCCGTTGGCTTACGCCGGTTTTCAGGCAATCGACAAAATCAGCCGAGATCTTGAAGAAACCATCACGTATTCGGACTTACTGGTTTTACCGGTTCCTTCGTTTGCTCAGGAACCTTTGTTTATCAGTATGCTACCGCATTTACGTGACGGTCAGATCATCATGCTAATGCCGGGCAACTATGGCTCGCTGGTACTGAACCGCATCAAACAGGAACAGGGCTATGGTGATCTGAACATTACCTTTGTCGACGCAATTTCTATTCCTTGGGCAACCCGTATTGTCGGCCCTGCGGAACTGGCGATTCTTGGAATGAAAGAGTTCCTGCCAGTCTCTGCTTTTCCTGCCAGCCAAACTCAAGCCGCAATCAAAGCGCTACAACCTGTTATGCCGTTGCCATTGACAGCACTGGGCAATGTTATTGAAGCCGGGTTGGAGAATATCAACTTCGGTGGCCATCCATTGCTAACGACACTCAATATGGGACTACTGGAAAACTTTGACGGCCAATTTAACTATTACAAAGACTGCTGCTCGGTATCGACGGCTAAAGCCGCAGCTGTCATGGAAGGCGAACGTCAGGCTATCGGCCAGGCGCTAGGACTTGAGCTTCAGTCTGAACTTGACGCGATGAATGCACTCTACGCGATGGATTGCGAGAGTGTCTACGAGGTAAACCGCACTTCCGAAACACACGGCAAGCTCAACAGCGCTCCTAATTCTGCCAGTAACCGCTATATCACTGAGGATGCAGCCTATTTGCTGGTACCGTGCTATGAGTTAGGCCAGTTGGCTGGTATCGAAACGCCGCTTATCACCTCTTGCCTGCACATCGACAATGCATACAACGATACTAACTATTTCTCGACTGGCCGAACCCTGAAAAAGATGGGATTAGCCAACTTGTCAGCGCAAGAAATCATGGCTTTTGTCGCATGACTTATGCCCTGGACTTGGACATCGAGTTTACTGAATAAATTAGAAGGTGGTTACCACCCGTTAATGGGGCGTTTGCCCCATTCGAAAAGGACATCCTTATGACAAAAATAAAGTTTCCCTCTGCCTACACCATTTTGATGTTGCTGACTGTTCTGATGGCCGTGCTGACCTGGGTTATTCCAGCAGGCCAATATCAAATGGAAAACAATGAAGTACTGGGCCGGATGGTGCCTCTCGTCGGCTCCTACCAGACTGTCGATGCCAACCCGCAGGGGATCATCGATGTACTGATGGCACCGATTCAGGGCTTCTACGATCCCGCTAGCTATGCTGCGCGTGCCGTTGATGTCGCGCTATTTGTATTAGTGATCGGCGGTTTTTTAGCGGTGGTTACCGAGACCGGTGCAATTGATGCCGGTATTGCTGGCACCATGAAGCGTCTTGCCGGGCGCGAAAAGTGGATGATCCCAATCCTAATGGGTCTGTTCGCCCTTGGCGGAACGGTTTATGGAATGGCAGAAGAGACAATTCCTTTCTACGCCCTGTTGATCCCAGTCATGATCGCAGCCGGTTATGACAGTATTGTCGGTGTGGCCATCATTATGGTCGGTGCCGGTATCGGCTGTCTTGGCTCAACCATCAACCCATTTGCGACGGTCATTGCCTCCAACGCTGCCGAAATCAACTTCATGGAAGGCTTTGCGCTTCGCGCCATAATTCTGGTACTGGGCTGGCTGGCCTGCGTAATTTATGTCATGCGCTATGCCGAAAAGGTAAAACGCGATCCGATGCTATCGATTGTCGCCCACCAGAAAGACGAGAACCTCAAACACTTTCTGCATAGCAAAGAGCAGCAAGCTCCGGAGCTAACAGGCAAACGCAAGGCAGTGCTGGCTATTTTCGGTCTAACCTTTGCTGTAATGATGTGGGGGGTATCCCTTGCGGGTTGGTGGATGGCCGAGCTATCTGCACTGTTTATCGGCTCCAGTATTGTCGTCGGCTTTGTCGGGCGCCTGTCTGAAGTGGAAATTACAGACAGTTTTGTCAACGGTGCCCGCGATCTGCTTGGTGTCGCCTTGATTATCGCTATCGCACGCGGCCTGGTCGTAGTAATGGACAATGGCAACATCACCCATACTATTCTTAACTATGCTGAAGGCCTATTAGGCGGACTTCATGAAATAGCATTTATTAACGCTATCTACTGGGTTGAAGCCGTACTGTGTCTGGTTGTGCCGTCATCATCTGGCCTGGCTGTCCTGTCTATGCCGGTACTTGCACCGCTTGCAGATTTTGCCGGTGTCGGCCGTGAGTTGGTGGTTACTGCTTTCCAATCAGCATCAGGCCTGCCTAACTTGGTTACCCCAACATCAGGCGTCGTGATGGGTGGTCTGGCAATTGGACGAGTCTCCTACTCCTCTTGGCTTAAATTTATAGGCCCACTACTTGGCTTCCTGACAGCAATGGTAATGATATTACTCAGCCTTGGGGTGGCCTTCAGCTAACAAGACTCCACAACGATATTGCTAGTGAGCCAGTCTCTCTCAATATCTATCATAAAAGCCAGACACAGTATTCGTACTGGCGTCTGGCTTTTTCTATCAGAACCTATGCCAAGCTAAGAGGTAACGGCAGTGGAATGAAAAATATCCAGCGTATGCTGGTCAAAGGCTCCAAGCGACGGGAACAAATCCGTTAACGCCCCCTGATAACCGAACCACTGTGCCAATGACGCATTAACCTGATCGGCGGCGATCTCAGGGATCAGGCGACCGTTGTTATAGTCGTATTGGCTGCCCGGTGTCAGATCCGGCCACTTACCATACGCTTTTTCACCGTTGACGGCCCCACCCATGATTAGCTGATGCCCTGCCCAGCCATGATCAGTTCCTGATTCATTAGCCATCACTCGGCGGCCAAAATCCGACATAGTAAACGTCGTTACCTTATCTGACATTTGGGCATTTTTTATATCCCCGTAAAATGCAGCCATTGCATCAGCGAGTTGCTTCAGTATAGCCGGATGGGTATTGAGTTGGTTTTTATGGGTATCAAATCCGCCCAGGCCAACAAAGTAGATTTGGCGCTGGTGCCCCAGTTCAGATCTGGCCCGGATCATCTTCGCCGTCGTTTGCAGCGATTTACCCAACGACGTATCAGGGTATCCTGGCAGATCACCAATTCCCTCCAATACCGCTTTGAGTTTATCGCTTTCGTAATATCGGTTGGCCATCATATCCGAATAATTATCGGCAAACAGGTTGCTGTACTTTTCATTGAAGTGCCGAAGCATCGCATCATAGCGCTCGGCCGTATTGAGACCACTATAATCACCGATACCGCCACTGGTCATGACGAGTTGTTCATGGTTATCGCTCCGTAACCACTTTTTCTCACCGTTCAGAGACATAAGAGGCGACAGCGAACCCGGAAGGTACATCTCTTTAACCATCCGTCCGGCCCAGCCCAGCCTGTCTCCCATATTCTCGGCACCAGACTGCCACATTGTCTGTTGCAGGTTATGCGCCATCAAAAATTCCGGTAATCGCGGATTACTTGCAGTACTGCCAATAATAGGTTCAACCAACTGACCTGAATTTACAATAACCGTAGCTTTCTTCTCAATGGCATAGACATCATACAAACTATGCATAGCCGGATGAAGGCCGAGAGCTACCCCGTTATCCGTCGATATTTCCAGATTGACCAGTTCATCCCGTGCAACCGCCAATCCCGGCCGGGCATTAAAATAATCCTGGTATTCCTTGTCATTATTCGGAATGACCATGTTGTAGGCATCATTACCGCCGAAGAGAAAAATGCATACCAGCGCCTTGAAATCCCCCTCCTGCGCATATGCCTTATTAAGACCTGTCACAGCTGGAGCAAGCGTCGTCGCACTTAGTGCTGCGCTGCTTTTTAGAAAATTGCGTCTTGAGATTTTCATAGCTTACTCCTGGCAACGGAATTCAGGGGAACATTGAACGGCAAACAAGGTGTCATTGATTTTTCTGTCATCAGATCTCTTATCCAGCGTCATATCCGATAACATCGTGGCTAAGAACTGAGATAACGAAACAGACATCAGCCCCCCGAACAGCCTTTCATTGATGAGAGCGACATACTCTTCCGGCTGGCTAACCGTTCGCTCAAAATCACTTCGGTCCCACGACCATTTTTTCTGGCTTGTCGAATCGTGGGACAAAATACATGTCCACATTCGATTGGAAATTCTTCGCATAACATCCATCGACAATATATTGAACTCAGGAGCGGTTAGTGACTTTTCATTGATCTCACCTTTTGGGGCATAATCCGACTCATAAAAATTAAATACGCTTGGTGCGCGCAATGGCCCCTGGCCATAGTTATTTTGCGTTGATGCAAAATCCCACCAGCGGTCGGGGTCATTACTTTGGACATTGAATGCCCGACACAAATTTGCCATTGCAATAACTGGCTCTTTAACCTTGCCAAAGTTTCGCTTATTCGATCCCGTATTCTGATAATCGGCCATTGCTTTACCAGCTAACAGATCCGGATCGAGCAAAATAGACCTGACCACAGCCTTCATGTCACCACGTTCACCCTTGCCATTATCCTTAAACACCTGAGCCACTCGCTTGATATAGCTGCGCCGGGGATTACTGATAGTTAAGCGCTTTATCAGCAAAGTCGAAATATACACGGGTGTATTCCGGTGGTTGAACAACACTTCGATGGCCTGTTTTAAGTCCTGCTCAGCACTTTGACCGGCCGGGAATACTTGCCCCAGCACTCGTTTTTCACCGACATCATGATATCTGTCATCGGCATACATTGGCTTGAGGTAAGTATCTATGCGCCAACCGGTTAGTACCCGCGCAAGCTCTTCGACATCATTCTGGGTATAGGTCGGAATGTTGTTATCGAGCGCATCTTTTTTCGGCATTCCGTTTGATTTGAGCTTCCACAACCCCAGGCTGAATAACTGCATTACCTCACGCGCATAGTTTTCGTCAGGAAAGGTATTTTTTACCGGGTCGGCTTTGCGGCTGCCTTCCAGCGTCAGGTATTTGCCCATAGCCGGACTCAATGTGACGGCCTCAAGCATATCGCGAAAATTTCCGAAGGCATGCTTAATCAGCACATCATAATATTCCGCCAATGCCTCTGAAGCTGGGCCCCCAAACCTCGAGACTACAAATATCTGGCTTAGAGCGAAGACAACGCGTTGGCGTAGCTGATCGCCGGCATTGATACTGCTATCCCACCAGGCGCTCAACCGTGCATTTTCATTTAGCGAATCACCGCTGGCGGTGGCAAAGCTAGCTGCAAGCGGGCGATGCAGCTGATGTTCATGCTGAAACTGCTCATCAAGCCAAGCATCAACTCCCATACTCCTCAAAGCCGCAATATCACCACTCTTGGGGCCAAATGTTGCTCGATACAGGAACTGGGCAGCCTGTACCGGATCATCCATATTCATAGCCATGACGTCCTCATTCTCTTTTTATGCTCTTATTAACCGAGTGCTGTCATTGGCCCCCCATCAATTAGTAGAAGAACTAAAGACAGCATGAAAGCTAAACCTATTTAATAATGTTTAATGGGAATGAATACGCAAAAATAATGACTAGATTGTGGAATAAACATAACAAAATCTGTTTTTACCAAACAAAGAACATAATAGTTAACTATTTTTTATGATGCGGAATGTTTATTAAATTTGATATTCCTTCAATTTTTCCTGGCAGGTTTTCATTAAAATTCAACGTGTTGATATTCACTATTCGATTTTTTCATGCGCGACAATAAAAAAGCCAATGAAGTTTTCATTGGCTTTTATACAACGAATTTTTTACGTATAGCTATTTAGTCGTTTTTAGTAAAGACTCAATGCCATAATCCTTACCATAATTCTCGACAACAAAATCAATATCTTTATCACCGCGTCCAGACAGATTAATCAATATTGAGCCTGTCTCACCTTCTTTTGCTAATTTCAGTGCGTAAGCCAATGCATGGGCTGATTCAATCGCCGGAATAATACCCTCGCAGCGCGATAGCTCGAAGAAAGCATCAATGGCTTCCTGATCATTGGCTGTCCCATAGTTAACACGCCCGATATCTTTAAGGTAACTATGCTGCGGACCGACCGAAGGATAATCCAAGCCACTGGCAACCGAATACACTTCCTGTGGCTCACCTTGCTCGTCTTTGAGCATATAAGACTTGAAGCCGTGCATCACACCCGGTTCGCCCAACGATAACGTCGCGGCGTGCTCACCAACTTCGGTCATTGAACGGCCGGCTGGTTCAACACCGTGAATGGCGACCCCCTGATCGTCCAAGAAAGCAGTGAATAACCCCATAGCATTCGATCCGCCACCGACGCAGGCAACCAGGTTTTCTGGCAACTCCCCGGTCATTTCCTTAAACTGCACACGCGCTTCGTTGCCAATTATTGACTGAAAATCACGTACCATCATCGGGAATGGATGAGGGCCAACCACAGAGCCAATCGCATACAGCTGATTAATAGGATCGGCAAGATAGGCTTCAAACGCGGCATCCACGGCCTCTTTTAATGTTTTTCTGCCGTGTGTTGCTGGAATAACATTGGCACCCAAGATACGCATACGAACGACATTAGGATGTTCTTTGGCGATATCTACCTCGCCCATGTATATATCACATTCCAGGCCAACCAAGGCTGCAGCGGTGGCAAGGGCAACACCATGCTGACCGGCCCCTGTTTCGGCTATCAGCTTTTTCTTCCCCATCTTCTTGGCTACTAACGCTTCACCAAGGCAGTGATTAATCTTATGGGCTCCGGTATGGTTTAGATCTTCACGCTTCAGATAGATCGGAGCTCCGTACTTTTGTGATAGGTTTTCAGCATGAAAAATCGGGCTAGGACGTCCCACAAAATGCTTATACAAACGTGCTAGCTCATCCTGAAAGGCTGGGTCCTGTCGACACTCATCATAGGCTGCCGTAATTTGGTCCATCACTTTTTGTAGTTCTTCAGGAATAAAACTCCCCCCGTATTCGCCGAAAAATCCCTGTGCATTGGGTAAAGAGAGATCAAAAGAGTTTTTCATGGCATTCCTTGTCCTATTCAATGAGTACACAAAACTATCATAGAGAGTAATAGCAGCTGATTGAATAGCAACCCTATTAGTATTGAGGATAAATGTGATCTCGGTAATTAACTGCGACCTCTATTAGATTTAAGCAACCTGAAAAATCTCCAGCCTAGCGCCTATCCCCCCCAAAAAAACAGACATAAACGATATTCATCTACGAAAAACCAACCAAAAAGCTCAAAAAGCAGCCGAACAACCCAAAAATTAAAAACACCGTACAAAATTATATTGCACGCTGTTTTTAATATGTGTACTATTCGCACCAAGTTTGAAAACAACAGCAGAAATGGCTGCTCTGTTGTTTTAAGAAATACAATTAGGTAGAAAAAATGAAAAAAATTGCACTGCTTCCACTTGCTGCTCTTTTAGCGACAACTTTTGCTGCTCAAGCGGAAACAACTGAAACAGAAAACCAGAATCTAACGCAAAACTTTACTTACGTTGCGGGTGGCCTTCAGGTTTCTACTTACAACCATGACCTACCTAGCTCTTGGAACAGCACAACAGATAGCACTGTGGGTATGTACCTTCGTGGTAGCTGGAACTTCAAAGACAACTTCTTTGTAGAGACTCGTGGTGACGCTACGGTAAAAGATGACCTAACTGTTTCTCATAGCCTTCTTGGTCTGGGTTACTATCAGCCAATCAATGATAATTTCACTGTATACGGCCTGGCTGGCTTCTCGACTATTGAAATGAAATGGGATATCAACAACTTCGGTTCAGACATCAATACGTCGGTAAGTGCTGATGATACTGCGCTAACAGGTGAAATTGGTGCTCGCTACCAGGTTATGGAACAGTGGACAGTGGAGCCAGCAGTACGTCTAGCCGGTTATGACGAGACAATGTACGAGCTACGCCTTGGCAACAACTTCAAAGTATCTGAGCACGTAAGCGTCGAGGCTAACCTTCAGCACCGTGCAATTGATAACTTAAAAGAAATGAGCTACCAAATCGGTGCCCGCTACAGCTTCTAATCGCTAAAACGATTGAATTCAAAATCACAGCGGCCTGGCATCATACTGTCAGGCCGCTGTTTCATTTGGTTTGGCGTTACCCCGGGAGGCTATGGTTTTTCCTTAGCCAACAGCTTTTCGAACTGCTCAACCTGCAAGGCAACCATATCAACACTCTGCTGCCAAAACTCTGGCTGACGAATATCCATCCCAAGGTGTTTCTCAACCACCTCTTCTGCGGTCATCGAACCTGTATCACGCAACAACGCCTTATAGTCAGCATAGAATTGTTTGCCTTTCACTGCTCGCTGGGCATAAACACCTTTACTGAACAGGTAACCAAACAGGTACGGGTAGTTGTAAAAACTGATTTCAGGAATACTGAAATGTAATTTGCTTGCCCAGAACATATCATTGCTTTCTTCCATGGCATCACCATACCAATCACGCCATTTTTCAGCCATTAACTCCCTGAGCTGATCGGGGGTGAATTCCCCCTGCTGCCTTTGCTCGTAAAAGGACTTCTCGAACTCATAGCGAACAGGAATGTTAATCATCAATGCCAGTGCTGATTGTGCCTCTTCCCATAGCATGGCGAGTTTGTCTTGTTCGCTGTTAGCTTTATCAAGCAAAGCATCGCGGACAATATTTTCAGCAAAGATCGACGCGGTTTCTGCCAAGGTCATCGGGTATTCGCTTAGTACCAGCGGCATATCACGCATCACCCAGTTGTGGAACGCATGACCAAGCTCATGGGCAAGCGTCAATACATCCGACATGCTGCCCCCCCATGTCATGAACACCAACGGGGTTCGGGTATTTGCAAACTTGGTACAATATGCGCCAAGCCGTTTAGTTGGCTGCGGCGCAGCATCAATAAGCTGCCTTTCGACCATCATGCCAACAAACTCGCCCATGTCGGGGTCAACACTGGAAAAAGCATCGCGAATAATTTCAATCCCCTGCTCAAAGCTGTAAGTTTCATTTTTTCCAGCTTTCAATGCCGGCATTGAAGCAAGCTCATCCCATGGTTTGAGCTTATCTGTACCAAATAGTCTGGCCATCAACAATCCGGCTTTACGCCCAACAGAACGGTTATCTCGGGCGACTTGCAGCATCGCATCTAAAGTCTCTTTTTCGATCCGACTACTATGCAATGGCGAATCAAGAAAATGAACCGACTCCGTATGGCTACGTTTTTCATACTCAGTCAGTCGACCACCAGCCAAACCATTTAGAATAGCGGCGAAGCTTTGCTCATGAACTTTCATCACCTCTGAAATCGCTTTCCATGCCGGTTCACGACGTTCGCTGTCTGCTCCATAGAGAATACTGGCAGCTTGTGACAATCCAACGGTCTCCTCAGTGCCATCATCCAATTTCAACGTCACTGAAAGGCTACCTGTCAGGTTGTCATACAGACGACCCCAGGCATTTCTGCCGTCAACGTTCATCGCAGATAGAAGCTGTTCTTCACCAACAGAAAGCAGGCGGTTTCGTTTAAGCCTTTCTCGCTCAAGTTTAAAACGGTGTGCTTCGAGAACACCTAGTACTTCATTACCTGCCAGTACCGTATCAAATTCATCATCATTTAAGTTCACCAAAACCTGAAGAAAAGGATTAACCGATTGCTCAAACTCCGAAAACAGCTTTTCAACTTTACCCGCGAGCTTTTTAGCTCCGTCGTCCGATGCATCTACCGAAGAAAGGCAGTTAGCATAACTTGATAAGGTTCTCACTATGATAGAGAGCTGATCTTTAAGCACAATCGCCTTCATCAGATCATTAAGGCAACCTGGATCCAATGATGTAAAGTCCGCAATTTTTTCTTCTGCTTCCTTAAAGTCCTGATTAATCTTCGGATCAGAAAGATCCTTGTAAGCGATGGAAAGATCCCAGCTTGGTGCAGTCATCAATAGCTCCTCAACTGCCGACAAGTCTTTTCAGCTCATCGACAATGTGAATTAAATCATTAGATTAGAGTAGCTTATAATTATGCTTACTATCAAACTACAGTATTCAGGAAGTGTTTTCTAAATAGTGAAGAAAGCAATGATATGAAGGCATTAAGGCAGGGTTAATATTGGCTAATTAATAGCGCAACTAATATATTCAACAAAAGGAATAATACTTAATTGAATATGAGTATATTAGAACCTAATAATATTTATAACAATCACTATAAATGTTAAACACTTTTGAAGAATATGAATTAAGTACAAAGATTTTAACTTTTTAAGTGATACATCTCCCTGCCACCCCCAAAATAAGCCAAACAATCAACTACAATGAGATTAAACGTCAATACAACCCCCTAAATACGTAAAAATAACAGCCACACCACCCTTAATGTTAATAATAAGTTGTCAATCAATTACTATTTGGTTGCCAATAAAAGTTTGAATATATAAAACAAATAACTAGATAAAATATAATACAAATTAAAAACTTAACAAATTACAAAATAATCAGGCTGTAATATAAAATATCTTTATGTGCATCTTGTTTATATGTTTGCATGAATAATGAGATATAGATCAAATTACACCCCCAAATATATTTCAATGTATGTGTAAATATTTCAGACTTATGAAATACCTCTTTAGTAATATATCTATTATTAGCACCGCAGTGCATATGAATTATTAATTCTTGGAGTTGACATGAGTGTAGATCAAGGGACCTACAAACAGCGCCGTAAAAAAGCCAGTGAGTTTGAATCAAGGGCCGCTTATTTAGAGCATGAGCTCTCTATTATGGATCTTAAGCGCTGGCGGGTGCATTTGCCCTTCCGCGACTTTGGTATCGAGATTGAAGACTGGGTACCGGCAATTGCTGCAACCATAGGTAAAGTTGTAATGGTTACCGCCATGGTCGCCGCATTTGCAGCACAATTTGGCCTGTCACAAGAATTTGTGGCTGAAAACGTACGTTTTGAACTGCTAATTGCAGGACTTATTTTTGTTGTTTTCTTTTCTGCCATTTTAAACCCATTATCCAATTTAGCGGGTACGCATGGGCCAATGATCCCGCTAATTCCGTTAATAGCAGCAGCCGGGGGACACCCTCTCGCATTAGGTATTATGGTGGGTGTATTTGGCTTAATATTAAGTGCAACCAAAGGTGGTTCGCGACTGGTTAATTTAACTGGCGAAGGTGTTCGTGGCGGACTCTTAATATATCTTGGTGCCGTTGGACTTATCGGACAATTAAATAAATTCGAATCCTGGTCAGTAAGTTCTGGCCTGGATGCCGTTTCATTTATTGTTATTCTGACGACAATTGTTATTTATGCCTACCTTGCAAAAGTAGAAAAACGTTGGCTCGCCATTCCACTTTGCTCATTAATTGCAGGTGTAGTTGCATATATAATGGGTGTACCTTTTGAGTTTGTCACTGAGCCTGGCTTACCAAATATGAGCCCATTCTTCTGGTGGGGAGAAAATACCGGTTGGCAACTTGGTTGGCCTCAACTAGAACATTATGTTGCAGTTATTCCTTTTGCTATTCTAGCTGTTGCAATGTGGTCGCCAGATTTTCTTGGCCACCGCGTATTCCAGGAATTAAATTACCCGAAAAGTGCCAAAGGCGCGCTAATGAACGTCGACGATACAATGGCAGTATGTTCTATTCGTCAGATGATCGGTGCTGGCCTGGGTGGTGGTAACCTGGCATCGTCTTGGGGTACTTACATGATCCCGGCTGCGATTGCCAAACGTCCAATTCCAGGTGGTGCACTACTAACAGGCCTGCTATGTGTTTTGGCAGCTGTTCTTGGCTTCCCGATGGATCTAGCTATGTGGGAACCTGTTCTGCGCGTTGCCCTGCTTGTTGGTGTATTCCTGCCTCTACTAGAAGCCGGTATGCAGATGGTGAAATGTTCACGTAATTCGCAAAGCGCTGGTATCTGTATGTTTGCCTGCGCCTTAGTCAATCCTGTATTTGGTTGGGCACTCACTATGTTGTTAGACAACCTTGGTTTAATCGGAAATAAGGAGCGAGCTGAATCTCTGTCAAGAACAGATAAGCTGATTATTCCAGCGACAGCAGTAGTTGTTTGTGTCGGAGCACTGGCCCTTGTAGGTCAATTACCGGGTATCCCTGCACTGTTAGGCTAAACTGGATCTGTAATATGCAATAGGCCAGAGATCTGGTCTATTGCATGCAGTACACAATAAGCAAAAATAAGGATTAAAGTTGTTTTAAGCTTTAATACCTTAGTTAATATGTTCATTAGTCTTGGTAAAGAATATGCGATTTATAGTCATGGCTCTGGACCATGCCCTAAGAATACTCAAACACGGATTGTATTCTTTGCTCTTCAACCTTAAGTCTTTTTTCTTCCTCACCTACCCGATGCTGCAACTATTGTGTGGTTTGGGTACCGGAATTGGCCTTCTGCTCAGCTTTACACCGTCTAATGTGAAAGAAAGCGGCAGCCTCGTTGCCTTGGCGTTTATCTGCTTTAGCCTGTATTTATTTTTGCAAAAAAAATACTACCAGCGCCTGTTAGCGTGGTCCGATGCCCGCTCAAGTAATGTCGTGAGAATCTGCAATATTGGTAACACCCGTCGTTAAAGTCGAGACGGCCGTAACTTGCCGTCCTTCTGAACAGGCCTAAAAGGCTATTTACGCTTCAATCAAAGAGCTTAATCAGTAAATAGTAAGCAGGATTTTCCACCATGCTCGATACGTTGTACTCGGGTGACAAATATCTGCTCTAGTCGCTCAACTGTCATTACTTCTTCGGGCTTTCCTTTTGCCACGCAAGAGCCGTTATTTAGCAGCAGGACTTTATCCGCCTCTCTGAGGCTACGGTTTAAATCGTGGTTTGCCATCACAACACTAATCCCCTTCTCCGCCATCATTCGGATCAGCTTATACATCGCCGCCTCTTGGCCAATATCCAGTGCTGCCGCCGGCTCATCAAGCAAAAGAAGTTTTGCATCAGGGTTCAATGATGGCCATACCTGCAAGCAGGCTGCCGCAAGACGAACGCGTTGCCACTCCCCGCCTGAAAGCTGCTGGATACTTCTTGTTAGCTTATCGGCAATATTCAATGCCTGACAAACTTCATCTAACGCTGCTTGCACCCTATCTGCATCCAGCTCTCCAAGAGCCGATAGTGCCAAAGACAGGTAATGATAAACCCCAACAGCAAACGCCGGACGATCCTGCTGAGCCAAATAGCAACGTAATCTTGCTAAGAAGTGGAGATCATAATCGTCTATCGATTTGCCGAGAAACTGCACATCCCCATCGCCGGCAAACAATCCTGATAACATCGATATTGCCGTACTTTTACCGCTGCCGTTTGGGCCGATAAGATGCACGATCTCGCCTGCTTCCACAGTAAAAGAAACAGGCAATAAACGGGGAGACATCGCTAGGTTCTTAACATCGAATATCATGGTGCTTTCTTTAATTACATGGTTCATTGCTAGTCTATTTCACTACCGTTTAGTCTATTTGTGAACGCAATAGCATCCAGATAAAGATAGGGGCACCAATACTGGTGATCACCACCCCAACCGGCAGCTCTGCCGAAGGTAAGATAACCCTAGACAGGGTATCTGCAATGGCAAGCAGCAGTGCGCCACACATTGCCGACAACGGGAGCAAAAACCGATTCTCCGTGCCAAGCGCCAGGCGCAATAAGTGAGGGATCACCAAGCCAATAAAGCCAATAACGCCACCGAGCGCCACCGAAGCTCCAACCAACAGGGAAACAATCAGAATCAAACGCCAACGAAAAGCTGCAACATCAAGCCCCAGCTGTTTGGCCTGCCCCTCGCCCAACATCAGTAAATCCAGTTTCTTACCTTGGGTACACAACCATGCCAGTACCGGCATCACGACTAGCAAAAGGGACAACTGACTCCAACTCACGCCGCCTACACTGCCCATCAGCCAATACATCAATTGGCGCAAATTCAGATCATCACTAAAATAAAATGCCCAGGTAACAACAGCACCGGACAAAATGCCCAGTGCGACGCCTATCAATAGTAAGCGTGCTGTTGAGACTTTGCGCCGTCGAGATAGGCCAACGAGGATCAAAGTAAATGCCAAGGCACCGAACATCGCTGCAAGCATGGTTATCATCGGACTAGGGACAAAAGGCAAAACAAATAAGAGTATAACTAAAGCGAGACTTGCCCCGCCAGATATCCCCAATACGCCGGGTTCGGCAAGTGGATTACCAAGCAGTACCTGTAGAACAGCACCGGAAGTTGCCAGTGAAGCACCTATCGCAAGAGCTGCCAGTAAACGGGGCATACGCAATTGCAACAGCAACTGTTGCTCCAACGCACTATCGGGCGCCCATGGCCAGATAAAGAGTTCGCCCACCGCGAGAGAGAAGAAACAAGATACCAACACGGCACCAGAAATCAGGATAAAACTAAACTTCCACCTTGCCTGCTGGCGTAAAATAAGATCGTTTAAATGCATGGGTCGAATACGGTAAAAAGAGAGCGTTTACAATACCTTCTCATTCAATGAATGAAAAGGAGGCACGACAAAGAATACGATAGCCAATTAGCAAATCGCTCTCTTTTCGACAATTCAAACCCAATTAGGGTTTTACCGTTACCTGTTCGGCAAAATTAACCGCTGTTTTTCTCACCAACAGGCAAGCCCGCTGCCCAATAGCAACATTAGGATTCGGGAAAACAACGGCTTCACCGCCTTCCAAAGAAAAATACTCGACGCCTTCATCACTGCCTAACAGTTTACCCTGCTCAAAAAAAGTAAAGTTGGCCTGGTTATCCGGAAACGTAAACTGAAACGCCTCAGTCTGCTTGGTTAAGGTTCTCGTCACTTTATAGACGTTCAATTTATCACCATGCCATTCCAGAGCCAGTTCCGGCTCAATAACTAATGCCAACATGGCAGTATTAAATGATTCCAGCAAAGACAAATCATTCTTACCAAATGGGGCAACTTTCCCGAGTTCCATCGTCAGGGCTTGCGCACCAAAGTTCTCGGCACTATACCAACTGAAAGTCGGCGAAGCCGTACGTGATAATAGAACAGCTTCAATTTCTGCACGTTGCAGGAAGGCAAATAGTCGATTACTACGGGTTGGCTTCTCACTAAATGGGCTAACTGCAAAGGTATAATGCGCTGAGCCACGAATGGCACAATGAAGGTCAAGATGCCAACGATCTTTATTAATCGCCGTAGAGCCCGCATAGAAGCTATTTACCGCAGCTTGCAGTTGGTTTGCGACAATACAATCCACATTGCGTTCTTCATTGTGCCCGTTAAACAGCCGATTCATGTTCTCGTCAATAAACCGGGTATGGGCATTGATCGCTTCAGGATGGGCAATAATTAGCAATAGGCGATGTACCGGAACCAACTCACCTTTCAAAATCTTTTGAGCCAAGTTTTGTATCAGTTCGATCGGGCTGGTTTCATCACCATGTACCCCTGATGAAAGAATTATATCTTTTTCATTACCGCCCAGCTCTGCCGGTGTTATCTGAAGCACACCACGCATTATGAGCTGACAATGCACTCCGGTAGATACCTTCCACTCACCTAATTCACACGGTGAAGACAAATCACAAGTCGCTTTAAGAAACTCCCCATCTTTCACCTGTTGCAGTAACGCCATTTATAACCTCCGTGTCATTGCGATTAAACGGGTGAATTAAGCACGGCACATAGCTATTTAATCATTAGGAATCAAATTCAATGCGTGGAACCCACCACAAACCAATATACAAGCTAGCTACATATTTGTAACCATATTGTTTCAGAAGAAGATCGCAAAAAACAACAAAGACATAAGGTGCGAGGTGCGAGGTGCGAGGTGCGAGGTGCGAGGTGCGAGGTGCGAGGTGCGAGGAATTATTTATTACAGCGGAAAGGTCAAGTTCTGGGTTCTAATCATCCTAGAACCTTTTACCTGCTTGTAAAAAAACAAAACCCAAGTGAGTCTACACATCTCACTTGGGTTCTTTTTTCAGACTTAAAACTGTTACTTTTCGATTTCGATACTTTCTACGCGAGCTTTAAGTTTTTGACCTGGACGGAAAGTAACAACACGGCGGGCAGAAATTGGAATATCTTCACCTGTTTTAGGGTTTCTTCCTGGTCGCTCATTTTTGTCGCGCAGATCAAAGTTACCAAAACCTGATAGCTTCACCTGCTCGCCACTTTCAAGCGCCTTTCTAATTTCTTCAAAGAAGACTTCCACCGTATCCTTGGCGTCCCGTTTGCTTAATCCAACATTCTCAAACAGGTTCTCAGCCAAATCGGCTTTTGTGAGCGCCATAGATAACTCCCTCAAGACTATGTTGAATGGATAGTGGATACATAAGCAAGATATATCCACTGCTAAAAAATTCGTGTCAGATGTGAGCAACATGCAATCGCATCAATATGCATTCTAGGTAGCATGACAACAGCCCAACCTCAACTAGAGACAAGTTTAAGCCAACTTGCTGATTTCCGCCAACTTTTTTAAGTGAACTTATCGACAAATTATTGATTTATAGTCGCTGGCAACGACTTTTTAAATGCATCTTGTTGTGCTTGATTGACTAAAAACACAATAATAAACCCTGACAAATCATGGATATACAGAATAAGCCTCTACGTTGATACAAAGAAGCAGTAAATATCGCTAGCTATCAGAATGTTAGATAATTTTAGATATAGATCAAAAAAAAGCAGCCATTACTGGCTGCTTTCATAAAACAATGACTTAAATAGCAAAAAATTGCCTATTCGAGTCCTGCAGTGAATCTATTAGTCACGCAGAGTTGCACCGAAGCGCTCTGTAAGAACAGCAATGATACTCTCTACTGCACCAGAGATATCTGCGTCTTCAAGAGTACGCTCCGCTGATTGAAGAGTCAGAGCAATCGCTAGACTCTTCTGGCCATCTTCGATACCTTTACCGCGGTAAACGTCGAATAGGTTAACACCAGTTAGTAGCTCGCCACCATTTTCACGGCAGACTTCCACAACATCACCAGCGGCAACATCATCATTTACCACAACCGCGATATCACGACGGTTAGCAGGGAACTTAGAAACCGCTGCAGCTTCTGGCAATACGCGAGTATTAATCGCATCCCACTCGATTTCGAATACGATAGTACGACCATTTAGACCGAACTTACGCTCTAGCTCAGGGTGAACGGTACCAATAAAGCCAACTTCTTTGCCATCAACAACAATCGCTGCTGTCTGACCAGGGTGAAGTGCCGGGTGCTTCGCTGGTTTGAAACCAAATGCAACTTCGTTTGCAGTCAGTTCTAGTACCGCTTCTAGGTCACCCTTCAGGTCAAAGAAATCAACCGTGTTGGTGTCGATATCCCAATGTTCTTCGCTGCGCGCGCCCGCGATAACACCTGCAAGCATTGGCTCTTGGCGCATACCGTTTTCTGCAGTTTCGCAAGGAATGAAGCGTAGACCGTATTCGAACAGACGAACGCGTGGTTGCTGACGTTTCTGGTTGTGAACAACCGTATTCAATAGACCTTGGATTAGGCCAAGACGCATTGCTGACATATCTGCAGAAATTGGGAACGGCAGAATTAACGGCTCAACACCTGGAACGATCAGTTTTTGCTGCTCTGGCTCTACGAAGCTGTAAGTAATTGCTTCGTGGTAACCACGGTCAACCAGAAGATCACGTACGCGCTTAAGCGGCAGGTTCGCTTCTTTATGATCGTTCATCTTCAGTGCAGCAGCAGGCGACTGGTTTGGAATGTTGTTATAACCGTAGATACGGCCAACTTCTTCAATCAGGTCTTGCTCGATTGCAATATCAAAGCGCCATGTTGGCGCAGCTGCAGTCCAACCCTCTGCTGTTTTTTCAACAGTCAGGCCTAGACGCTCAAGAATTTCAACAACATCTGCATCTGCGATATGGTGACCAAGCAGGTTGTCTAATTTAGTACGACGCAGTTCAACGTTGTTCGGCTTAGGCAGATCCGCTTCTGACTCTACAGTCACAACCGGCGCAACTTCACCACCACAAATTTCAACGATCAGCTGAGTTGCACGCTCCATTGCACTTGCCTGCAGCGCATAGTCCACGCCACGCTCGAAACGCATTGAAGAATCTGTGTGCAAGCCATAGCTACGCGCACGTCCACGAATATGGTCAGGTGCAAAAAAAGCACATTCCAGCATGATATCTGTTGTACCAGCCATAACACCAGACAGCTCGCCACCGAAGATACCAGCGATCGCCAGCGGTTTATTGTGGTCAGCAACAACTAGCGTATCTGCGTTTAGTTCAACTTCCGTACCGTCCAGAAGAGTAAGCTTCTCGCCCTGCTCCGCCATACGAACAACGATACCGCCGCCGATCTTAGAAAGATCGAATGCGTGCATTGGCTGGCCTTGCTCAAGTAGAACGTAGTTAGTGATGTCTACAACAGGATCGATAGAGCGGATACCACAACGACGCAGCTTCTCTTGCATCCATAGTGGAGTTTCAGCCTTAACGTTTACATTGCGAACAACACGACCAAGGTAACGAGGACAAGCTTCTGACGCTTTAACTTCGATAGATACAGTATCTTCAATTGAAGCCGCAACCGCCTCAACGGTTGGCTCGGTAACGTCAGCACGGTTTAGGACACCAACTTCACGAGCAAGACCACGAATGCTGAAACAGTCAGCACGGTTCGCTGTTAGATCTACGTCTACTGTTACGTCGTCAAGACCTAGGAATTCGCGGAAATCAGTACCAAGTACAGCGTCTTCAGCTAGTTCCATGATGCCGTCTGACTCAACGTCAATACCTAGCTCTGTGAAAGAACACAGCATGCCGTGAGATGGCTGACCACGTAGTTTAGCTTTCTTGATTTTGAAATCGCCTGGTAGCACTGCACCGACAGTCGCGACTGCAACCTTCAGACCTTGACGGCAGTTTGGCGCACCGCAAACGATGTCTAGAAGTTCTTCTTCACCAACATCCACTTTGGTTACGCGTAGTTTGTCTGCATCTGGGTGCTGACCACATTCAACAACTTGACCGACTTTAACGCCAGTAAATGAACCCGCCACAGGCAGTACATCATCTACCTCTAGGCCAGCCATTGTAATTTGATGAGTTAGTTCGTCAGTAGTAACCGCAGGGTTAACCCACTCACGAAGCCATGATTCGCTGAATTTCATTGTGATTAATCCTCTGGATTACTTGAACTGGTTTAGGAAACGAAGATCGTTCTCGAAGAACGCACGTAGGTCGTTTACGCCATAACGAAGCATAGTCAGACGCTCGACGCCCATACCAAATGCAAAACCAGAGTATTTCTCAGGATCAATACCTACGCTGCGTAGTACGTTCGGGTGAACCATACCGCAACCTAGTACTTCCAACCATTTACCATTCTTGCCTTTAACATCTACTTCTGCAGACGGTTCAGTGAATGGGAAGTAAGATGGACGGAAACGCACTTCCACTTCTTCTTCAAAGAAATTACACAGGAAGTCGTGAAGAATGCCTTTTAGCTGTGCAAAGTTAACATTCTCGTCAACTAGCATACCTTCCACTTGGTGGAACATTGGCGTGTGTGTTTGGTCGTAATCGTTACGGTAAACACGGCCAGGTGCGATAAAGCGCAGCGGTGGCTGACTCTCTTCCATTGTGCGGATCTGAACACCAGATGTGTGCGTACGCAGCATCAAATCCGGGTTAAAGAAGAAAGTATCGTGATCCGTACGTGCTGGGTGATCTTCAGCAATATTCAATGCATCGAAGTTGTGGAAAGCATCTTCGATTTCTGGGCCAGCTTCGGTTGTAAAACCAAGCTCACCAAAGAAACTTTCAATACGTTCGATCGTACGAGTAACAGGGTGTAAACCACCGTTCTCGATACGGCGACCAGGAAGAGAAACATCAATCGTTTCAGCTGCTAGCTTAGCTTCCAGCTCTGCACGTTGTAGAGCGTCTTTACGCTCTACTAATAGCGCTTGTACAGCTTGCTTCGCTTTGTTGATCTCTTGACCCGCAGTGCGACGCTCTTCTGGTGGTAATTTACCTAGTTGCTGTAGTTGAAGGGTTAAGTGGCCCTTTTTACCTAGGTACTGAACTCGGACTTCGTCCAGAGCGACTAATGAATCAGCCTGCTCAATAGCTGCCGTTGCGTTGGCAATAATCTCGTCTAGATGTTGCATCATTTCCTCATCCACCCACAGGTGGCGTCCATAAGGGAGATATAAATTCGCGTAACGATACATACTAAAGAAACATACGTGTAAATCCAAATCGAATCGCACTAAAAAAGGGGAATTGAACGAAAAAAAACCGTCTTTAACTGGAGTTAGAAAAAATAGCGTAAGTATCTGCGTATTCTGAGAGAACTCGACAGATTGGCACCTGAGCCTGGGCAGCAATCAGGCCAATCGCACTTAGCATGTCAAAGCATCCATTTCTCGAGTCAAAACGAAATATCGAATGAAACCGATTGAAACTGACTTTTTACTAAAGACGAATCAATTTATACGCGCTTAAATGCTTATGAGAAAATCATTCATAACTATAGGCGATATGAACCATCCTACCGGAAGAAAATCTCCGTTTTACCAACCGTTACATTGCGGCGAAGGGATCCACCGACGCGCTCAGCCAGCTCCTGCGCTAAATAGTTATATAACTTACTACTGGGAAGTTATTATTCCTGAAGGACAATTTAACTATGTAGCCCTCCCCGACACCTGCCAACACCTGATAAGTTTAAGTGCGCCAAACTACTCTTTGGGCCAACTTTGCCTGCCATCGCTATTCCCACTTAAGCGGCAACTCTTTGGGCCAGCACGACTCTTCGGGATTAGTTTTAGGCCCGCGATGCGCCAAGTCTTTATTCCTGTCCAAGTTGAACATACGGAACAAATTCTCTCTTGGGCCGATTTATCAATACCGTCCTTAACCCAACTGGAAATAACACTCCGCAATGAGCCGGATTTCCATTCCAAAATACAGCTTGTCGAGCTATGGCTGCTTAAGCAGCTAGAACAACAAATTATCGATTACTCGCAAGGCCAGGCCCCACTTCATTGCGCAATCCAATCGATTCATCAGTCCCACGGTCAGCTTTCTCTAAGCGAGAAATGGGCAGCAGAACAGGGTGTTAGCAGTCGCCATTTACGTCGACTATTCCTTCACAACCTGGGGATGACCCCGAAGCAATACTCTGATGTGGTGCGGCTCCAATCCTGCATTCAACTCATTGATCATCAAGGCCTAAATGCCCTTTATCAATCACATGATTACTGCGATGAATCTCACCTTATTCGACAGTTTAAAAAATTCACGGGCGTAACACCCAGAAACTTCATCAATATGTCCGTTTTATCCAAGCTTAATTAAAGCGAACTATTTAACTTTACTAAAACCAATTTTCCCTTGTTTCGGGATGTATATAAGGAGAAAGCATGAAAAGGATTTACACCTTTGACAGCCTAAAACTTCTGTCAATTTTTGCCGTATTCGTTATTCACTACGGTATTTTCTATTATTTCGGTGGTATAGAACATAACTCGTACTATCTCAGCTTTAACATCGTGGCACGTTTCGCTGTGCCGGTATTTTTTGTTATAGCCGGTTTTCTTTACTATCACAAAGTCCAACAGGGCGGTTGGCCGTATACAAAAAAGTATCTCGGACAACTTGTGCTTATGTATGTCACTTGGACAATGATCTACTTAGTAGCCTTCGGTGTTGGTCGTAATTCTTGGCGCCCTTTCGACCTGTTAAACCTGTTATATTTTGGTACTTGGGGTGTAGAAATCCTTTGGTTCTTGGTCGCCTTGGCTATAGCTATCGGAACGCAGTATCTCGCTTTTCGTACTAATCAGACTAAAGCGCTTTTTGTATTAGCTTGCATACTTCACCTCGTGGGCTTGACGGGGCAAGGCTACCAAACACTCATTCCGCTCGGTTTATTCGACAGCGCTAACGAGTTCTTCAACCAATCACGAGATCCTCTCTTTTTTGCTCTATTCTATGTTTCGCTTGGTTACCAGCTAGCCCAACCCAAATGGCTTGAGTTAATTACAAAGTTGAAATGGCAACCTCTGCTTATCGCCTGCCTGATCTTTATGGCTTTATCAGCATGGGAAGGAATAACGTTGATCCAGTCGCACGGGTCAAAAATTGCGGATTATTACATCACTACTATCCCACTTACTTTGTCACTGATCTGCCTGGCAATCCGCTGGCCAAATACCGACAGACCAAGTGTATTTAGCCGACTCGGCATTCATAGCGGGGAACTCTATCTTAACCACGGTGTGGTTCAAATGATGCAGGGAACCATTTTTTGGATGATAGGTTATTATCGGGTTCCGGAGATGATGTCACAGCAAGCCAGCAATCTCTGGCTTCAAAGCCTACTCGTACCTTGTATGTTTTTACTAAATATTGGTTTATATCTCACAGTACGAAAAGTCTACCGCACCTTTATCGCTAGCAATATCATCAGTACATATCGAGAGTCAGCAATGATATTAAATGCCTTCTGGCTGTTATTTTTCACCATGCAGTCCTCTGAGCAAACCACACTGTTTGATGTGGAATCGCCTATGGCTATTATGGTAGCCATTGTCTGTGCAATCACAAGTTATGTCTTGGTATTGCATATTCTCAAGCAAATAAAAACTGGCATCATAGACATACTCAAACAACACCTGATAGTCGTAATGAGTACTTCGGTATTCTGGATTATGATGGCATATACAGGAGCACTAACCAGCCTATATCACGCTTACAACCCGGAACTTCCGGTTATCGAAAGCCTGTTAAAATCACCATTACTGCTCTATAGCCTGCTATACCTTATAACGATCGGACTTACCCTTGCCCTGCAAAGCCGAGTGTATCAAGCCAAACTCCCCCCCATCACTGCCGCTAGTCATTAAGCACTTTTATCGGGGCGCTTCCGTTGCGCCCTCTGATTAACACGAGGCCTTGTTCACGATAACCGATCAGTTAGCATCTTTTTTCTCTGCAATTGACATGTCTCTCACACGCAGCTAAAGCCTCCCCCACCGCAACTCTGACATCACTTCAGCTATTTTGTCCTTTTACATTGCAGAATATAGAGTTGTACTCTAAATTAATAAAACAACGTTCGATTGATTATTCTGACAGAGAGGTCTCTATGGGTTCGCAAGATAAATACTGGCTCAATTACGCCAAATTCACTTTCGTTATTGCCATCGCAGCAATGATCATCAGCATCGTCATGCTGCCCGGAGATCTCCTCGTTAAAGGCTACTACAGTATCTGCAGCTTATTCTTGGTCAGTGCAACAATCACACTAAGCAAGGCCGTTCGTGATGAAGCCGAGTCCAAAAAGCTTTTGCAAAAGCTAGAAGAAGCAAAGACTGCTCAGTTATTAACTGAACTTGAAGATCAGTAACGTGAATAACGCAGGTTTTGCTCATCAAACCCTTCTACTTCTGGCAAAACAGCTCAAGCTGTTGCAAGCGACCCAGGCGATCCTAGAAGGCCAAAAAGTGGCGTTCGCCCATAAACAACAGGCACTCTGCTCCTTACATGACAGTATCGAACAGAATATTAATACGATGATAAACAAACTGCCGGTTACGCAGCATAGCAATGCAGCAATATCAGCTCATGGTACCCAGCAGACGGAAAATGAAAGCGGCGAGTTTATCAACCTCATAAAACATAACTGGAAGGTAAAACTGGCGCAGACTCAGCTTGACGCAAGAATCTCTCGTGTGCACCGGCAAGATAAACGTATTAGAGAGGCGATTGATAAGGCACAGGCGTTATTAGCCAGTCTGGCAAAGAAGAGGGGGACTGGAGCCTTCAGCAGCTCACTTCAAGTAACTCTTGAGCTCTCAGTATTGAGGAATCAGTTATTGCTCAAGCAATATAATAGGCTCTAGGGTGTCCCTTGCAAACCACAATAAAAAAAAGGAGAGCCGAAGCTCTCCTTTTCCATCAAACTGGACTGAAATTACAGTGCAGCTTTCGCTTTTTCAACTAGTACTGTGAAAGTAGCTTTGTCGAATACTGCGATATCAGCAAGGATCTTACGATCGATTTCGATAGATGCTTTCTTAAGACCGTTGATTAGACGGCTGTAAGACATGCCATTCTGGCGTGCTGCAGCATTGATACGTGCAATCCAAAGTTGACGGAAAGTACGTTTCTTGTTGCGACGGTCACGGTAAGCGTATTGACCAGCTTTGGTAACTGCTTGGAAAGCTACGCGGTAAACACGTGAACGTGCACCGTAGTAACCTTTAGCTTGTTTAAGAACTTTCTTGTGACGTGCACGTGCTTGTACACCACGTTTTACGCGAGGCATAGGAGACTCCTAACTAAATTAAAATATAAAACTAAAAACTATTAAGCGAACGGAAGCATACGTGCAACTGCTGCTACTTCACATGCTGGAAGAATCGCATTTGGACGAAGCTGACGCTTGTTCTTAGTAGTACGTTTAGTAAGGATGTGACGCTTAGTCGCGTGCTTAAACTTAAAGCCACCAGCAGTTTTCTTGAAACGCTTAGCAGCACCTTTGTTGGATTTCATCTTTGGCATGATGAGACTCCGCATTGTTGATAGTTAATAAACATAGTAATCAGGCGAACAAAAAGCGCTGCCTAAGCAGCGCTTTTAGCTACTTGAATGCCGTAATTACTTCTTCTTTGGAGCAAGCATCATCGTCATTTGGCGACCTTCAACTCGGTTCGGGAAGCTCTCGCAGACCGCTAGGTCTTCAAGCTCTTTCTTAATACGATTTAGAAGTTCAATACCAAGATTCTGATGGGCCATTTCACGACCACGGAAACGTAGTGTGACTTTACCCTTGTTGCCCTCTTCTAAAAAGCGAGTCAGGTTGCGCAGTTTTACCTGATAATCGCCTTCGTCTGTACCAGGTCGGAATTTAACTTCCTTGATCTGGATTTGTTTCTGCTTTTTCTTTTGCTCTTTAGCAGCCTTGCTCTTTTCGAACAGGTACTTGCCATAGTCCATCACACGACAAACTGGTGGCTCGGCATTCGGGCTGATTTCAACTAAATCCACGCCAGCTTCATTAGCAGCACGCATTGCTTCTTCGATAGAAACAACACCGATTGATTCGCCATCAATCCCCGTTAAACGCACTTCGTTAACACCGCGGATTTCGCCGTTTAGACGATGCGCATTTTGTTTAACTGGTGCTTGAGTTCTTCTTCCGCCTTTAATACCTTATTCCTCCACAACATTGAGCTTGCGACTGCTAACTTCCTGCTGCAAATAAGCAACAAGTTCGTCAATCTTAAATTTACCCAAATCTTTACCCTTGCGAGTACGAACTGCAATCTCACCTGCTTCAACTTCTTTGTCGCCGCAGACAAGCATGTAAGGCACTCGCTTCAAAGTATGTTCGCGGATTTTAAAGCCAATCTTCTCATTTCTCAAGTCCGCATTGACTCTAAATCCACTTTTTTGCAGTTTTTCTACTACTTCTTGTACATATTCTGACTGACTGTCAGTAATATTCATCACTACAGCTTGCTGAGGCGCCAACCATGTTGGGAAGAAGCCTGCGTATTCTTCAATAAGAATACCGATAAATCGCTCTAGTGAACCAAGAATAGCACGGTGAATCATAACCGGTGTATGACGTTCGTTGTCTTCACCTACGTATGTTGCACCCAAACGCTCAGGTAGAGCAAAGTCTAGCTGAACAGTACCACACTGCCAAGCACGATCTAGGCAGTCATGTAGCGTAAACTCGATCTTAGGACCGTAGAATGCGCCCTCACCCTCTTGAATCTCGTATGGAATGCTCATTGACTCTAGTGCAAGCTTAAGGTCAGATTCTGCCTTATCCCACATTTCATCAGAACCCACACGTTTTTCTGGGCGAGTAGATAGCTTAACGACAATCTCGTTGAAGCCAAATGTCTGATAAGTATCATAAACCATTTTAATGCAAGATGTAACCTCTTCTTGCACCTGGCCTTCTGTACAGAAGATATGGGCATCATCCTGAGTAAAGCCACGTACACGCATTAGGCCATGCAGTGCACCTGATGGTTCATTACGGTGACAACAACCAAACTCCGCCATACGCAGTGGTAGATCACGGTAAGACTTCAAGCCTTGGTTGAAGATCTGAACGTGACCAGGACAGTTCATCGGCTTAACAGCATACTCACGGTTCTCTGAAGAAGTCGTGAACATGTTCTCAGCATATTTATCCCAGTGACCAGAGCGTTCCCAAAGAACGCGGTCCATCATTAGCGGGCCTTTTACTTCCTGGTAGCCGTATTCGTTTAGCTTGTCGCGAACGAACACTTCTAGCTCACGGAAAATAGTCCAGCCATTATGGTGCCAGAACACCATACCTGGTGCTTCTTGCTGCATGTGGTACAGATCAAGTTGCTTGCCAAGTTTACGGTGGTCACGCTTCGCCGCTTCTTCAAGACGCGTTAGGTGTGCTTTAAGCGCTTTCTTATCTGTAAAAGCAGTACCGTAGATACGCTGAAGCATCTTGTTGTCGCTGTTACCACGCCAGTACGCACCCGCAACGTTCAGCAGTTTAAAGTGCTGACAGAAGCTCATGTTCGGAACGTGTGGACCACGACACATGTCGATGTATTCTTCGTGGTGGTACAGACCCGGACGATCATCGCGAGAAACATTCTCGTCAAGGATCTCCATTTTGTAGGTTTCGCCACGTGATTCAAACGCATCACGTGCTTCCTGCCAGCTAACTTTCTTCTTGATAACCTGGTACTTGGTCTTAGCCAGTTGAACCATGCGCTTTTCAATCACTTCCAAATCTTCTTGGGTTAGTGATTGCTCAAGATCGATGTCGTAGTAGAAACCGTTGTCAATCGTTGGACCGATTGCCATTTTAACATCAGGGTATAGCTGCTTGATGGCATGACCTAGAAGGTGGGCACAAGAGTGACGGATGATTTCCAGACCGTCTTCGTCTTTTGCTGTGATGATTTCTAGGCTAGCGTCATTTTCAATCAAATCACAAGCATCAACACGCTCACCGTCAACACGACCAGCGATACATGCTTTCGCAAGACCCGGACCAATTGATAGTGCAACATCCATAGTTGATACAGCTTCGTCGAATTGACGCTGACTGCCGTCAGGAAGAGTAATTACAGGCATGAATATGTCCTTTCACAGTGGTGCCACATACCAAGTAGCACATGTTGAATTAAAAAAGCTTAGAGAAACTTTTATGAAAAAATGCAGTTATTATATCGCTACCGCAATACTGAGCGGCATACCAATACAAAAACGATGTGCAAATATAGCAAACGCCCCTCACTGAATGCAAAGGCGCTGACAAATTAATTTTTTACCAGCGTAAAGCTCACGACAAACAGCTGCTGCAGGCCGGGATAAATTTCTTCAATCACCTCTCTCAGCTGAGGCAACGTCATATTTTCCTGCTCGGCGTGAAACTCACTAAGTTCATTAAGCAAAATAGGCTCGACACTCTTGATATCAAGCTTACAGAATTGACGCCCCTCCTCGAAGGTTACGACATTAACACGACTGCCAGGAACATAGTGACTTTCGGCCTCGTCACGAATCGTGATCGTTTTCATACCAGTAACAATGTCATGCTCGAAACGCTCAAAGAAACTCATCTCGGTAGGAACAGGTTTATTAACCATCATTTCACTCAACTTTGATAAATAAAGAGACTATATAGCAACAGTCATCTTATTGATATTGCCGCCATGGCGTAGTCATATCGACTTTAAAGATTCAATAACTTGAAATCGAGCCCAAAAGTTGCTTTCATTTGTATAGGCAATTATGGAATGACGTCAATGGCTCAGTCACCGCGCTACCTTCAGATTAAGCAATACCTAAACGATAAAATTCAATCTCGTACCTGGCCGCCCGGCTTTAGGATCCCGACCGAAATTGAACTCTCTGAACAGTTTTCCGTTAGCCGCATGACAGCGAATAAAGCCATCCGCGACCTTGTCAAAGATGGGCTCCTTGAGCGCACTCCTCGCCTTGGAACATTTGTGTGTCAGAAAAAAGCGGAGTCTCCGCTGATGGAGATCCGTAATATTGCCGCAGAAGTTAAAAACCGCGGACATGCCTACGCCACACAGGTAATTAGCCAGAGTACAGTTAAAGCGAATGACGATATCGCTCTGCAGCTTGGCGTGCGCCATGGCACCAATGTCTACTTCACCCAAATAGTGCATTACGAGAACGATACGCCTATTCAGCTTGAAGAGCGGTGGGTAAATCCTGATTTTGCCCCCGATTACATCGAACAGGACTTCACCCAGCAAACACCAAACGAATATTTGGTACAGACCTGCCCACTCAGTGATATCGAGCACACGGTAGAAGCGATCCTGCCGGCAAAGCGTATCTCCGACCTGTTAAAAATGAGAACTGGCTCCCCGTGTCTGCTGCTTAACCGCCGTACCTGGAGCGAGAAAAACCTTGTCAGTTCAGCCCTGCTCTATCATCCGGGTGATAAATATAAGTTGAGTTCGAGAAGTCGGGTTTAGGAGCGATAACCTAGGCCCTGCAAAGAAATTTCAAAAGCCTATGAGAAATGTCACGCTCTTGCTCTTCTCTAAAATCGGTTCTTCCAAGGACCGCTTTTCCTCTAAGAACTAGGATCTAGATTCCAATCCCCTCCGCTCCCCGATCAAGCACCAAGTTTTTAACCTCCGCCAGTTAATAATTACAATTCCGATCACATTTTCTTTACATACCACCTTGAGTTTCGCCTGATAATTGTCTATTTATTTGTATATACATAATCAACATTCAGAGAAGGACTTCCATGGATCGAGTACTGACGAATCTGAAAATGGTTACCATGCAGCCTGAGGCTGGTTATCAGGTCATTGAGGACGGGATGATTGGCATTGAGGGCGGTAAGATCATATTTGCCGGCAACGCTAGTCATGAAGACCTTCATGGTCATCCGGACGTCGTCGACTGCCATGGAGCATTAGTCACCCCTGGTTTAATTGATTGCCATACCCACCTCATATTCGCAGGCAACCGCGCCAAAGAATTCGAACAGCGCCTTAATGGCGTACCATACGAAGAGATAGCCAAAGCCGGAGGCGGCATTCTTGCAACAGTACGTGCTACTCGTGAAGCTTCGGAACATGAACTGTATGAACTGGCTCAGCAACGCCTACTAGGACTTAAGCAGGATGGTGTCACCACTGTCGAAATCAAATCCGGGTATGGCTTGACTCTGTCTGATGAACTAAAGATGCTTCGAGTCGCCCGGCGACTTGGCGAGTTAAATGATATCAAGATAACTACCACCCTCCTGGCAGCCCATGCCCTGCCACCAGAGTTCGCAGGCAGAGGTGATGAATACATTGACTTGGTTTGTGAGCAAATCATTCCTGCAGCAGCCGACGAAAAACTCGCAGATGCCGTTGATGTTTTCTGTGAAGGAATTGGTTTTAGCCCAGAACAATGCCAGCGCGTGTTCACAGCAGCCAAACAACACGGCCTGACAATCAAAGGACACACTGAACAGCTTTCTAATCTTGGTGGCAGTGCTCTGGCAGCACGGATGGGTGCAACTTCCGTCGACCATATAGAATACCTCGACAACGAAGGTGTTGCGGCATTGGCTGCATGTAACACAGTCGCGACACTGCTGCCCGGGGCTTTCTACTTCCTGCGTGAATCTCAGCAGCCCCCTATCGATCAGCTACGGCAACTGGATGTTCCGATCGCAATCGCCACCGATTTCAACCCGGGTACCTCACCAATTGCATCACTTCGAACCATGATGAACATGGGCTGCACGCTTTTCAGGCTAACACCTGAGGAATGCTTGCGTGGTGTCACTACCCATGCAGCTCAGGCACTGGGATTGCAAGAAACCCGAGGCCAAATTCAAATCGGGATGGATGCCGATCTTGCTATTTGGAACATCGAGAACCCCGCTGAACTGTCATATTGCCTCGGTGTACCTGACCTTGTCGCACGGGTTGTCGATGGTCACCTATTCCCTGCACACCAGGAGACAGCCAATGCCTATTGATATGAGTCCGTGGCAAGGACGAACCGATCCTGAAGACGGTGAGCTAGGCCTTCGCTGGCATCAGCAAGTGAAGCCAGCCGATCAAGCCAATGAAGGCGGTATTATGCTACTGGGTTTTGCCTGTGACGAAGGGGTGGCCCGCAACAAAGGCCGCACAGGCGCCTATGCAGCACCTGTTGCTATTCGTAAGGCGCTGGCCAATTTGGCCTGGCACCATACAGAGCCGGTTTATGATGGTGGGGATATCAGTTGCAATGACGGAAACCTTGAGCTTGCGCAGCATCGTTTAGGTGAAGATGTCAGCCGGGCGTTGCGCCAGCGCCACAAACTCATTGTTTTTGGCGGTGGTCACGAGGTTGCGTGGGGAACCTTCCAAGGTATCGGAAGCTATCTGGTACAGAAGCAGCATGTCGCTAATCCTGATGATGAATCTGTGACTGAACAAGCGGACCAACCTGCACCTAAGATTGGGATCATTAACTTCGATGCCCATTTTGACCTGCGCAATCCACCAGCCGGCCAGCAATCGGAAAAAGGCAGTTCAGGCACGCCCTTTCACCAGACCGCACGTTTTTGCGAGTTACAGAACTGGCCATTCAAATATGCCTGTCTTGGCTTGAGCCGTACCAGCAATACCCAAGCACTGTACGCGAAAGCCGATCGTCTCGGAGTGTATTACAAGGATGACACTGAGCTCACGCATCAGAATATGGAACAAGTGACCGCTGAGCTACAGGCCTTTATCGATCAATGTGATCATCTCTATCTCACCATTGATCTTGATGTCTTTCCCGCCGCCATCGCACCCGGTGTCAGTGCACCAGCTGCACGTGGCGTCCCTTACGATATTGTCGAGCACCTACTCCAACCTATTTTGGCAGCCAAAAACCAAGAAGGTGAATCAAAAATCTTGGTCGCCGATATGGCGGAGTATAACCCACGCTTTGATATCGATAACCAAACTGCACGGTTAGCCGCAAGGTTAGCCTGGACAATCGCCCGTTCCATTCGTTAATCCAAATAGGCACAGCAAGGAGAGCCAAATGACGCAATCAACGTCTCAACATAAAAACCCACGTTTAGATGAAACAAGAACAATTATTGCCCCTACCGGGACACAGCTAAACGCCAAGTCATGGCTAACTGAAGCACCGCTAAGGATGCTGATGAATAACCTACACCCGGATGTTGCCGAACACCCTCACTCACTGGTGGTGTATGGTGGTATTGGTCGCGCAGCCCGTAACTGGGAGTGTTATGACAAGATTGTTGAAGTATTGAAACGCCTGGAAGACGATGAAACATTACTGGTTCAATCCGGTAAACCTGTTGGGGTATTCAAAACCCATAGTAATGCGCCGCGAGTCCTAATAGCCAACTCGAACCTGGTACCTCACTGGGCCAACTGGGAGCACTTTAACCAGCTCGATAAAGAAGGCCTGATGATGTACGGTCAAATGACCGCTGGTAGCTGGATCTACATCGGCTCACAAGGCATCGTTCAGGGTACTTACGAAACATTTGTCGCTATGGCTCGCCAACACTTTGATGGCCAAGCCAAAGGACGCTGGATCCTTACCGGTGGCCTTGGCGGAATGGGGGGTGCTCAGCCACTTGCTGCAACGATGGCTGGTTTCTCGATGATTGCCGTCGAATGTGATGAATCACGAATCGACTACCGCCTTCGCACAGGCTATGTTGATTGCAAGACAACCAGCCTAGATGAAGCTCTGGCTATTATTGAAGAGTCAAAACAAACCGGCAAGCCTGTCTCTGTCGGGTTATTAGGCAACGCTGCAGATGTATATCCGGAACTGGTAGCGCGCGGCATCACACCGGATGCGACTACCGACCAAACCTCTGCCCATGACCCACTTAACGGCTACCTGCCTAAAGGCTGGAGCATGGAATATACGGCCGAAATGCGTACCAAAGACGAAGCCGCAGTCGTGAAGGCCGCGAAACAGTCTATGGCCATTCAGGTACAGGCGATGCTGGCTCTACAAAAAGCCGGATCGGCAACCGTCGACTACGGCAATAACATCCGTCAGATGGCGTTTGAGGAGGGTGTCGAGAACGCCTTTGATTTCCCCGGCTTTGTACCGGCATATATACGCCCTTTATTCTGTGAGGGGGTTGGTCCATTCCGCTGGGCAGCACTCTCCGGCGATCCTGAAGATATCTATAAGACCGACCAGAAGGTGAAGGAACTGATCCCTGACAACCCTCACCTGCATAACTGGCTGGATATGGCTCGCGAGCGTATTCAGTTTCAGGGATTACCAGCTCGTATCTGCTGGGTGGGCCTAAAAGACCGTGCCCGCCTAGGAAAGGCATTCAACGAAATGGTCAAGAACGGTGAGCTGAAAGCACCGATTGTTATTGGCCGCGATCATCTAGATTCAGGCTCTGTTGCCAGCCCGAACCGTGAAACCGAAGGGATGATGGACGGGTCCGATGCTGTCTCTGACTGGCCGCTACTTAACGCCATGCTCAATACCGCATCCGGTGCAACTTGGGTATCACTACACCACGGGGGTGGTGTTGGCATGGGCTTCTCACAGCATTCAGGAATGGTTATTGTCTGTGACGGTAGTGATGATGCGGCAGAACGTGTCGGTCGCGTTCTGCGTAATGACCCGGCAACCGGTGTGATGCGCCATGCCGATGCCGGTTATGACATCGCCGTCAACTGTGCCAAAGAACAAGGCCTTGATCTGCCGATGATCGACAGCCAGTCAGAAACTCAATAACGATAGATAGCCAAAAGGACGTTGTATGTACCAATTAGAAATTAATCCGGGAAAGCTATCTCTTAAGCAGCTCCGTGAAATCAGCCGCCAACCTACATCGCTCTCACTCAACGAGTCGGCAATCGAAGGAATGCTGGAAAGTACCCGTGCAGTCGAACAAATCATTGCCGAAGACCGAGTCGTTTATGGTATCAATACCGGCTTCGGCCTGTTAGCCAATACCCGTATTGCCGTAGAAGATCTGGAAACACTCCAGCGTAGTATTGTGCTTTCTCATGCAGCAGGTATCGGCGAGTTCATGGACGATGCCACCGTACGCCTTATGATGACATTGAAGATCAACAGCTTGGCACGGGGCTACTCTGGTATTCGCCCGCTGGTTGTAAATGCGCTTATTCAGCTGATCAACGCAGAAGTCTATCCTTGTATCCCTAAAAAAGGCTCGGTGGGTGCATCAGGCGACCTAGCCCCCCTTGCCCACATGAGTACCGTACTGCTGGGCGAAGGTCAGGCTCGGTATCAAGATGAAGTCATTTCTGGTGCGCAGGCACTTAAGATTGCAGGCCTTGAGCCAATTACGCTGGCTCCAAAAGAAGGACTTGCCCTACTCAACGGCACACAGGCATCAACGGCTTTTGCCCTTGAAGGGCTGTTTGCGGCAGAAGACCTGTATGCTTCTGGCATCGTTTGTGGCGCAATGTCCGTCGACGCGGCACTAGGTAGCCGCCGCCCATTTGATCCTCGCATCCATCGCGTCCGTGGTCATCGTAGCCAGATCGACGCAGCCATGGCTTACCGCCACATGTTGGATAAAGACAGTGAAATCGGCCTATCACACCAACAATGCGAGAAAGTACAGGACCCTTACTCATTACGTTGCCAACCTCAGGTAATGGGTGCCTGCCTACAGCAAATACGCCACGCGGCCGATATTCTTGAAGTTGAAGCCAATGCTGTTTCTGATAACCCGCTAGTGTTCGCTGACGATGGCGACATCATTTCGGGTGGTAACTTCCACGCAGAACCTGTTGCAATGGCGGCTGATAATCTAGCCCTTGCCATTGCCGAAATTGGCAGTTTATCAGAGCGCCGAATGGCACTATTGATCGACAGCGCGCTAAGTAAGCTACCCCCGTTCTTGGTAGATAACGGAGGCGTGAACTCCGGCTTCATGATTGCCCAGGTGACTTCCGCAGCCCTGGCTAGCGAAAACAAAACGCTGGCTCACCCGGCTTCGGTAGATAGCTTGCCAACATCAGCCAACCAGGAAGATCATGTCTCGATGGCAACATTTGCCGGTCGACGCCTGACCGATATGGCGGAAAACACCCGAGGTATTCTGGCCGTCGAGCTGTTGGCTGCTTCGCAAGGGCTGGATTTCAGAAAGCCGAACAGAAGCTCGGAGCGTATTGAGCAAGCCAAGGCGCAACTGCGTGAACGTGTAACTTTCTATGACAAGGACAGGTACTTCGCGCCAGATATCGAAAAAGCCAACCAACTTCTTAAAGAAGCCGCTTATAACCCGCTAATGCCGGCTCAGTTACTACCAAGCCTGTAATCCCCCCTTAAGCAGAAAGCCGGAAAGCATTTTTCCGGCTTTTTTCATTATTTTGTCATGCTTTTGATTCATCTTCTTGATGTTGATTTAGCTATCATTTCAGCGATACGACAGACAAAGACAAGCTAAAACCTTGATAAGCGCACAGTTCTTTGTTCAATAAATAGACTAAGATGTTGAAGTGAGACTGAAAAATCTCGTTATAATCTTGATCTACCGTGGAGGATGCTATGTGGCAAGCGATTTCTCACCAGCTTTCAGACGTGTTAGGAAAACCATTCAAAATCACTGAAAGGGAAACTCTTGAAGGTGGTGATATTAATGACTGCTACTGTATTGGTGACGGTAACGATCGTTTTTTTCTGAAACTCAATGATCGTGACCTGCTCGTAATATTCGAAACCGAAGCTGAAAGTTTACGTATCCTCAATGAAGCTGATTGTATTCAGGTCCCCCAGTTTCTACATCTCGGTACCAGCCGTGATAAATCCTTTTTAGTTTTAAACTACTTACCAACTAAAGTGCTCGACAATGAAGCGGCTTATACCCTTGGCCAAGAACTAGCTCGTCTACACTCTTGGGGGGAGCAGGCAGAGTATGGATTTGACTTAGATAACTACATCGGGCTCACTCCTCAGCCAAACAAATGGCGCCGTCGCTGGTGTCGGTTCTTTGCAGAGCAGCGCATTGCGTGGCAGCTACAGCTTTGCAAAGAGAAAGGAATTGATTTTGGGAATATCGATACGATCACCAGTAGAGTGATCGATCTACTCATGCACCACCAACCGAAACCGTCTTTACTCCATGGCGATCTTTGGCATGGCAATACCGCTGTTACTGTTACCGGACCGATTATTTTTGATCCCGCCAGCTACTGGGGCGATCGAGAGTGCGATATTGCGATGACCGAACTATTTGGTGGTTTCCCTCACAGTTTCTACGATGGTTACCAATCAGTTTGGCCTTTGGATGATGGGTATCAAGAACGCAAAGAGCTATATAATCTATACCATGTCTTAAATCACTGTAACTTGTTTGGTGGAAGCTATATCGCTCAAGCCGAGCATTCAATAGAAAAACTCGGCCTACTAAAGTAGCTCCTCAGTTTTTCTAGCTAACATCCATCAGAATTATTCTGAGGTATATGTTATCTTCAGTGAAATATTACGAGTTGAGCATTTATACCTAAGCTACCTCAAGCAAGGTGATTGGGTATAAATGCTCAACTTGTTTTTAGTACTTTTATATTGAGATTGATAGATGTTACAAGCTGCTGTTTTTGATATGGATGGCCTGTTGGTCGATTCAGAACCGTTTTGGCAACGTGCTCAAGTTGAAGTTTTCTCTTCGCTTGGCGTACAGATTGAACAGAAAGATACCTTGCAAACCATGGGATTGCGCATTGATCAAGTCGTTGAATTTTGGTTTGGCAAACAACCTTGGCAAGGCCCCGACTGCGCCGCCGTCACCGAAATGATTGTAGTTCGAGTTGAAGAACTGGTTAAAGAATACAAACCTATGCTGCCAGGCGTAATGGAAGCCATTGATGCCTGCGAACAGCTTGGCTTGAAAATTGCCCTTGCCTCTTCATCGCCAATGCGTTTAATAAAAGCGACCCTCGAAGCACTGTCACTAGAAGAGAAATTTTCAGCAGTATTATCTGCCGAGCACCTCCGCTACGGGAAGCCTCACCCAGAAGTCTATATCAATGCAGCCGACGAGCTTGGCGTACCTCCACAAGCCTGCGTTGCTTTTGAAGACTCCGTTAATGGTTTACTGGCAGCCAAAGCCGCCCAAATGATAGGAATCGCGGTACCAGAAAAAGCCTATGCCAACGATGCCCGTTGGGCCATTGCTGATCATAAACTTTCCTCGCTTCACGAAGTAAACAAGCAATTGATTGCTGGCATCCAGTAAACAAAAAAATACTGAAATGATGTAAAGGTAACCAGGCTTGCCTTTACATCAAATTTAGTACCCTCGCCAAGTTCCAAATGTTCCTAAATTGACTTCTTATAAAATAATTAAGAACTTACAAAATCATAAACGTCCAGCGTAACTGAATAATATTCGATTATTCTGTCAGTATTTGTTCAAAATTACCGAAGCTATCAAACTTTGCAGTTAATTCTCGGCAAAAACGATTTTCAAACGCTAAAGTTTAGTTATGGGTTAATTGTCCAACAAGTAGTAAGGAAGCTGGCTATATGTGCTCAGCACTATTTAAGGAGTACAATATGAAGAATTTTACAGAGCAAGGGGTAACCTGCCCTCACTGCGGTCATCACATTAGAATTACTCTAGATACCAGTAACGGTAGTCAGGAGTTTTACGATGATTGTCCTGCCTGTTGCCATGCCATACATTTGACGATGGAAGTCGATGATCAACACAAAACGATTAATCTTTTTGTTGATGCTGATGACGAACAAATATTTTAATCAATAACAATTGGAATATATTCTATAAGCCAGCTAAATATAAATATCCCTGTACAAAAGATGCAGGGATATTTATATATTCACCAGGCAAATAACTTAAATTGATTTAGCTGCTAATACTCTTTCTACCGTATCAACAATCGCCTGGGTCTGGGGGTCGATTTCAATGTTAACCACATTGCCACTCTGGCGTTGACCGAACAACGTTCGATTCAGGGTCTCAGGTATCAAGTGAACGCAGAAACGATCCTCTTTCACATCACCGATAGTCAATGAACAACCATCAATACCGATGTAACCTTTCCGCAGAACATACTTTTGATAGGCTTGAGGTAAGTGAAACCAGATAGTGCAGTTATTTGGAGTGGTTATTACCTCACAAATCTCTGTCGACACGTTTATATGTCCTGACATCGAATGACCACCAATTTCGTCACCAAACTTTGCAGCCCGTTCAATGTTGACCTCATCGCCCACCTTCAACAAACCTAGATTGGTCACTTTCAGCGTTTCTTGCATCAAATCAAACGAAACCCGATCGTCATGTATCTCGGTCACCGTTAGGCAACAACCGTTATGTGCAACTGATGCACCTATTTCAAGACCTGTTCGTAGTTCTTCAGACATTTGAATCACGTGGGTCTGAAATTGGTCTTTCTTAATAAGGCTCACTACCTTCGCCGTTCCCTGAACAATACCGGTAAACATACTCTCTCCTGCAAACCTTCTTCAGTTTGGTTTTCGTTAATGATTCAGCAATTTGTCTACAAAACTGGAGGTTGTTTTCAGTTCCGCTTGACTTTGTTCGTTCAACTAACCGCCATTTATCTCGAATAGCAATGGTATCACAGCTCTAAGTGGCTACTTCTTCAAACTATCAAAAACTTATACAGCCATCTAAATAAAGTCATTTGAGTGGGATGGTGAACCGAAGATCCTTTAAGGGAATTGCTGCTGATTCATATGTTCAATAAGATATAGTGAATCAAATAAAGCCGTTTTCGATATAGCGGTTACAATATTACCAACATATTGATGGGGTCTTCAGAACGCTCTTCGATAAACAATTGTATCAACGACAGTAGAGGTTATAATCCACCGCACGAACTATTTGTATTACTTTTCTCTGCTTCAGGAGCCTTCTGTGCATAATTACAGGCGCGAAACGCGTCATTTACTAAAGCTCGCCATCCCAGTACTCATTGCCTCTGTTGCTCAAACGTCAATGGGTTTTGTTGACACCGTCATGGCTGGTGGCGTTAGTGCGACTGACATGGCTGCCGTCTCTGTTGCAGCGAGTATTTGGCTACCCTCTATCCTGTTCGGTGTGGGCTTGCTGATCGCGTTAGTTCCTGTTGTTGCGACACTTAATGGCTCAGGAAAAAAACAGAAGATTCCATTTGAGGTACAACATGGTTTCATGCTGGCAGCCATCGTCTCATTACCCATTATTTTAGTGCTATACAATGCTGGCGCTCTGATAGACATGATGGATGTAGAACAAGAACTTGCAAATAAAACTATCGGCTATCTACACGCAGTGTTATTCGCGGTTCCTGCCTTCCTCTTTTTTCAGACCCTTAAAAGCTTTTCTGAAGGCTTGTCTCTTACCGTACCAGCCATGGTTATTGGCTTTATAGGTCTTGCCGCTAATATTCCACTCAACTGGATCTTTGTATACGGCAAGTTCGGTGCTCCAGCGCTGGGCGGGGTTGGTTGTGGCGTCGCGACCGCTATCGTGTATTGGCTCATGTTTTTTTCGATGTTAGTCTACATTAGGCTTAACAAACGGTTAAATTCGATCGGACTATTTAGCCACTGGCATACACCTCAGCTCTCGGCTATTTCACGCCTGTTTAAACTAGGTTTACCCATTGCCGCTTCTATCTTCTTTGAAGTCTCACTCTTTGCTGCCATCGCATTGCTAATTTCGCCTCTTGGTTCAATTACCGTAGCGGCCCATCAGGTAGCGAGTAACTTTTCTTCATTAATATTTATGATCCCAATGAGCCTGGGGGCGGCATTGAGCATCCGTGTCGGTCACCTGCTCGGGCAAAAAGATCTAGAAGAAGCCAAGATTGCTTCTCGCTGTGGTTTGCTTGTCGGGCTTGTTATTGCCATGCTGACCGCGCTCTTAACCGTCATGTTTCGTGAACAAATTGCACAGATGTATACCGATAACCCTGAAGTTATCCTTATCGCGGGGCAACTCTTGTTCTTGGCGGCAATCTACCAGTGTACCGATGCCGTACAAGTTGTCGCAGCAGGGGCACTCCGAGGGTATAAAGACATGCGTGCTATCTTTATTCGTACCTTTATCGCCTACTGGATTCTCGGCCTACCGATTGGCTATACCCTCGGGTTGACGAACTGGGTTGTAGAACCGATGGGCCCGCATGGCTTCTGGATCGGCAATATTATCGGCCTGAGTTCAGCGGCCATCATGCTGGCAACCCGAATGCATTGGGTGCATAAGCAGGACGATGACCATCAGATAGCAATGTCTTTGCGCTAGGGTGTGCCCCTCAATTACATTCCACAGACTTTAATTAAGATGAAAAGGCGACCATAGGTCGCCTTTTCTTGTTGTTTTACCATAATAAAAGAAGTCCCCCCAAGACCAAGCAAAGAACATGCGATGGCTAAAAGCGACCTATTCCATTTTCTAACTCTGTTACTGCTTTTTCTTTTAGTTCAGGGCTGTGACCGAAACTCTGCAGAAGCCAGTCTCCAAAACTATAATAAACGGCTCGCCAAGGTATTGGACGTTTCTCCTTCGCCAAAACCCGATACCGACATCCCCGTATTCGCTGCCCCCCGCGACCTGATACTGCCCATAAGTGATATTCGCATCGGCTTGCTGGATGCTTACGAACTCAGAAAATGTGGCCTATTTCAGCTGATCGCCGAACGCAATTCAATCCTTGGGAAAGTCAGAGACAGAACCCGCCAATTTCACTATGAATTACTCTTTATGGATGGGTTAGAGCACTGCATCGATACCCTTCCCATAGACTCAGGGCTACTGCCCGACCTCAAGCAGTTCCACCAGCTTAAACGTCAGCAATTGTCCGTCTATTTCTGGAATATGCTCACCGCGGGTGAAGAGTGGCGCAAACAATTGGCCATTTACTACCGGACTTTCTCGCTCAACAATTTCCCTGGACTCATTGAGAACCAAGAAGCTATCCATTACCTGCAAACAATTCATCACATGATCCAAGCGCAAGAGACTGTGCCTCCCAAACAGGCTGAAAGGCTACTGTTTCATCAACAACAAATTCATCCCTATCGCTATTTCGGCCAGCTGGTCTATTCAATGGCACGCACCAGAGACTGGCTAGAAGCCACAATTAAACTACTGGAAGCCAATGAGCATAATATTCATTGCGGCCCAAACCGCAATCAGCAAAAGGCCGAGTTTCTCAGCAATGTCTTTTTCCGCTTTTTTGTCACCGATATTCAGCCCTACCTCGCAGACCTAGACTCTCAATACCGACAAATCCAGAAACCACTTCAAGAAGTCCTTCAGCCACCATCAGTAATTTCTGACGAATTTTCAGTGTATTATCAAAACTATGTGGCCGGGGAGCTTTTCGACAGCTTCAGACAGGCAACACTGGCTCATGTGGAATTCTGGCAACGTACTTTTGAGCGGTGTGGAATTAAACTAGGTATACAATGATCAAATAACCGTGAGTTTGTTGTTTAGATTGATCCCGTTTCACTCTAATATAAAACACAGTTGATAGGTATTTGCTCATCTCCTCCTTAATGAAGAAGATAAGCAAATCCGTATTGCAAGGAGCAAACAATGAAGAAACATAAGAATGAAGCCAAACTCCTAAAGAAAGCCTTAGAGCTAGGAATGGCGTTTGCTAAAAAGCAAGGATATGGTGACTTGGATAAAACAGTCTCGCCAAAAGATAAGGTTGAGTGCATCTACCGCCTTCTCGTTGAGGCGAAACAAATCACGCCACTTGCCATCGATCAGGAAGATGGCCCCAACATGAAACACAAGCTGGTGTTATGGATTTCAAGGCTACTGCCGCCAGATCACGAGTTACTACAATAACCCCCCGATATTTTAATCAATTAAACTTATTTTCAATCAGATAGCGTCCAAGGTAGGAACAATGCGTCGTGTTATATTCAATCAGAAAGGTGGCGTCGGAAAGTCGAGTATTGCCGCTAATTTAGCCGCACTAAGTGCAGCCAAGGGTTATAAAACGCTGTTGATTGACCTAGATGTACAAGGTAACAGTAGCCATTATCTCGGCTGCGATATTAACGTCGAAAATAAAAGAACAGTAGCGGATTTACTTAACCAAACCGTTGGCTGGTTTTCAGTATCGACACCAGTGAAAGAATTTCCTCAACCGACATCATTTTCAAACTTGGACATTATTCCTTCTAGTCCTAAGCTCGAAAAAATTGAATCTGAGCTTGAGCGTCGCTATAAAATCTACAAGCTTCGCGATGCTCTTGATGAACTAGAGAAGATCTATGATCGGATCTATATCGATACACCGCCTAACCTGAACTTCTTTAGTAAAGCCGCATTAATCGCAGCCCATAGCCTGTTAATTCCATTTGATTGTGATAGCTTTTCGCAACAAGCTCTACTCACATTGCTAAACAATGTGGCAGAGCTACGGGAAGACCATAACCCCAACCTTAATGTTGAGGGAGTTATCGTAAATATGTTCAACGCACAGGCGAACTTCCCATCACAGATCATTGCTGACTTAAGTGAACTCGGCCTACCAATCCTGCAACCCTATTTACCGCAGTCTATAAAAATGAAAGAGTCTCACTACCACCAAAAACCACTTCTTCATATATACCCAAGCCATAAGCTCACCAAACGTTTTGAAGAACTGTATGCAACGCTGGAAAAAGAAGCTGTGACAGAAATCGAGCAATAACAATAAATTGTAATCGCGTTAATGAACAAACAGTTAGCGCGATTAAACCAATAGTTGATTAAGAGCTTTTCATTTTGCACAAACTGTAAGCAAACAAACATTTTTTTCTGATTTTATCGATACTTGGTCTTGAACCACTGCGATGAAGTGTTTAATATCCACCTTGTTCTCAGCGAACAACAAACAGTACGACCGTAGCTCAGCTGGTTAGAGCACCACCTTGACATGGTGGGGGTCGGTGGTTCGAGTCCACTCGGTCGTACCAATTTTCGTATAAGCTAACCTTATCGAAAGTTAAAATTTGCGTCTGTAACTCAGTCTGGTTAGAGTGTCACCTTGACATGGTGGAAGTCGGTGGTTCGAGTCCACTCAGACGCACCAGATTTTAGTAAACTGCCCCACTCCTTGAGTAAATGCGGTTTACAACTAAAAGATAATACGACCGTAGCTCAGCTGGTTAGAGCACCACCTTGACATGGTGGGGGTCGGTGGTTCGAGTCCACTCGGTCGTACCAAACATGCTGTAAGGCATTGATAGCAATCAACCAGTTGTTATCACACAAAAGACAATACGACTATAGCTCAGCTGGTTAGAGCACCACCTTGACATGGTGGGGGTCGGTGGTTCGAGTCCACTTAGTCGTACCAAATTCTCATAGAGAAGCAGAAAGCCTGTTCGAAAGAACAGGCTTTTTTGTGTCAGGGCATTATAAAAATGATTCGGTTTGGTATTACTGGCCTATCATTACCTAATGACTTTTATCTCCGACATTGTTTCCAACTACGTCCATGAAGCCTGTGTATCTGAAATTAAACACATGGCCATGCTGAGTGCCAAGGTCAATGACGCTGTATCTCTCGCCTGGGGATTGCCTTCCTTCAAAACTCCAGACTACATCCGTCAAGCGGTTATCAAACGACTGATACAAGACCCTGATGCAGGAAAATATACCTTACCGGACGGGCTCGCGGAGTTTCGCGAATTAGTGGTTAAGAAACATCTGACAGAAACGGGAATCCAAGTCTCTGCTGATGACAACGTGATGATCACTGCCGGTAATATGCAGGGGTTAAATACAATGTTCCACACCATGCTCGATCCCGGTGACGAAATCATTCTGACAGATCCCTGCTTTGCCTCCCATATCCAGCAAATCATTATGTTCAACGGCAAGCCGGTTTACTGGCCTTTGATTGAAGATAACAACTGGTGCTTAGACCTCAACCTGTTACCCAATTTAATTACTGAAAAAACTCAGGCAATTGTGCTGGTTTCACCCTCGAATCCCACAGGAAAAATCTTTACCGAACATGAATTACGACTAGTGGGAGAAATCGCCAAGCAACACGGTATTCTGGTGATCATTGATGACCCCTACAGTGCTTTTACCTACGAAAGTGAGGGAAAGTACTTCAACCTTGCCTGTATCGAGCAATACCGAGAGCATATTGTTTACCTACATTCATTCTCCAAAGCCTATGCCATGAGCGGTTGGCGTTTGGGTTATATGATCCTGCCTGAGGAGCTAAAACGGGAGGCGATGAAGGTACACGATGCAACCATGATCTGCGCCCCGCGTATTTCCCAGTTAGCGGGTATCACCGCCCTTTCTCTGCCTTCAAACCACAAGCAAGAATTTGCCACGGTTCTGAATAAACGCCGTCATTTAATGGTCGAGAGGCTGTCCAATGTACCTTCTGTTTTTTCCTGGCAAAAACCAGAAGGTGCCTACTATATGTTCCCCAAAATTCTGGTGGAACATTCTGATTCAAAATCGTTTGCCATTGATCTGCTGTACAAGGCTAAGGTGACAGTTACACCGGGCAGCGCATTTGGCCCCTCTGGCGAACACCATGTCCGTATGGCCTACTGTGTTGATGAAGACACAATCAACCTCGCCTTTGACAGGATAGAAAACTATTTTTCTGGCTATTAGACCGTTAACCAATCAGTAAACCACTAATTCCGCCCCTTCTCAAAGATCGCTTCCGAACACCACTTATTGCAACTTTACTCGTTTACCGCTCGCGATTGGTGCTTCTTATTCGCCGGTTTTGAACTCGCTTTATCTTTCGGTGTTAACTCAACGACTTGCTTCTGCTCAGCCGGATGGGTGCTGCCAAAGAATTTTCCACCGCGCTCTATACTCAAATTGTCACTGTAAATAGTGCCGGACACGACACCCTTTTTGAGGATTTCAATCGTATTGGCACAGCAGGTCCCTTCAATCAGGCCATTAACAACGATCTTGTCTGCATAGACTTCGCCTTTCAAATGCCCTGTATTACTCACGACCAAGTTCTTCTCAATACGAAGTTTACCTTCAATCACACCATCAACCTGAATATCACAAGTTAACTGGAGCTCTCCAGTAATATTGCATCCCTTTGCGATGACAGTTGTAGTTGCATGCTGACTCGCTGTTCCACTTTGTTTATTAAAGATGCCCATTTGATTTTTCTCTCTTTTTCGAAAATAAGTTCAAAGTTATCCATTCCCCAGTCAACAAAAGAGCTCGGATCCAGAGCCCGCCCAACGAAACGGATTTCATAATGTAAATGTGGTCCTGAGGACAAACCTGAGTTCCCGGAATAGCCAATCAAGTCCCCTTTATTTACAAAGTCACCGCTACGAACAGCGAATTTTTTTAGGTGGGAATATGACGACGTAAAACCGAAAGAATGCTGCAGCCTCAAAAAGTTCCCCGAGCCCTTATTACTAGGTCGCACGGTCTCTACGACCCCGTCGGCAGGGGCGTAAATCGGCGTGCCGATGTTGACCGCAAAATCCAAGCCTCGATGCATACGCTTCTTCCCGGATACCGGATGCTTGCGCACTCCAAACTGAGAAGAGCGCCTCGCATTCTTGACAGGAGAACCATTGGGTAAGCCATCTAAAACAGCTATTCTTACTGCCGAGTTGATCGCTGCCACATCGAGACGAGTCTCCAAGCGAGCATCGTTATCGGTACTGACACCAAGTAAATTTTCCAGCTCACCCAAACGATCTGAAACGGTACTCAATCGTGTTTCTCGCTCATCTAAATCACTTTCCAGATCTGATTTAAGCTGGTTGAGTACATCAAGCTCTTCACTCATTGAATAAGACTGTTTTTCCAGCTCTTCTTGTTTTACCTTGGCAAAGTCGACCTCATTGACCAGGTATAACATCGCGCCCACTGTCACCAGGGAAGCAACTAAGACAAAATAGCCAGCCAAGCGCAGACGCTTCTGTGACTTTCTTCCAAGATGAAACTGCCTCGATCCGTTAACCGAGGATACTGAAATTGTTATACGTTCCTTCATGACATTGCATTTCTTAGCAAGTTTCCTAGTCTCAATGCGACCATTTACCGGGCTCGCTTAAGATAGATGTTTATATTATTGAGACATCACACGTAAAACCCACAGCAAAGCTGTTTATTGCTAGTACATTCAGCTTACTAATCATACGATTGAGACTATAAACTATCATTAACCCATAACGTAACAACGCCTACATTTTGCTGACAAGGACAGTGGCAGATGAAACCATTAAACATACACCTTGCAAGAAAACCCTGGATTATTTCAGCAATCATTCTGCTCGCCATTGGACTGTGGTTGTTAAGTGGCACGTCAGATCAAAGTGAAACCACAGAACCCTCAACATCAGAATCGTCCCCCCAAAAAACAGCACCTCTCGCTAAAGTCGTTGTAACGTCCTTTACCAGCAGTCCAATCACCCGCTCTATATCACTCTATGGTCGAACAGCTCCTGACCGACAAGCTACACTGGGAGCAGAAGTTGCAGGGACCGTCGAGAAACTCTTAGTTCGCAAAGGGCAACGAGTTCAAGCAGGACAGGCCCTGGTGAGACTGGATAAAGCGGATCGGGTTATTCAATTGCAGCGAGCACAGGCACAACTGCGGGTAAAAAACAAAGAGCTTAAAGCGGCAAAATCATTACGGGAAAGAGGATTACAAGGCGAAGTTGCATTAAGCAAGGCGGAGGCCGCTCATATCGAAGCAAAATCGTCAGTCAAAAACCTAGAGCTAGCACTAGAAAATACCCTAATTAGTGCTCCTTTCGATGGCATTGTCGAAACACTTCATATTGAACAAGGAGACTATCTTGGTATTGGTGACCCCATTGCTTCCATTGTCGATCTCGATCCTCTTGTCATTAATGCCGATGTCAGCGAAAAGCATATACAACAAATTTATAGTGGCCAGAAAGCCAACATATCGCTGGTAACCGGCTTCAGCACAGTTGGCACGCTAAGATATCAGGCCACTATCGCCTCACCGCAAACCAATACCTTTGCCATAGAGCTAGAAATACCCAACCGCGAAATGACGCTCTCAGCAGGGATCAGTGCCGAAGTTGAGTTGGAGCTGGATACCCAGCCTGCAATCAAAATAACGCCGTCAATGCTTGCGCTTGATGAGGCCGGAAATTTAGGGATCAAAACACTGGTCAATGAAAATCGCGTGAGTTTTGTTCCCATCTCTATCGTAAAAGTTGAGCCAGACGGCGTTTGGCTAGGTGGTGTAGAAGAGACCGTCGATGTTATCACTGTTGGCCAGGGGTTTGTTCGCGATGGTGATAATGTTGTTCCTGTTCGCCGCGCAGGGAATGAATAATGTTTACAATAATTAATGCAGCACTAAGCCGCACCCGCACCGTAATCACCCTACTCGTACTTGTACTTATTGCGGGCATGGTGATGTATCGCATCATCCCCAAAGAATCCAACCCGGATATCACAATACCGATTATCTACGTTTCTGTTGCTCACCAAGGCATAAGCCCTGAAGACTCAGAGAGATTGCTGGTCCGCCCGCTAGAGAAGGAGCTCCGCTCTATCGAGGGGATTAAAGAAATGAGTGCGACGGCTTCTGAAGGCCACGCATCGGTTGTGCTTGAATTCAATATTGGGATAGATCTCAACGAGGCGTTAACTGATGTTCGGGAAGCGGTTGATATCGCAAAAGTAAAACTTCCGGCTGACAGCGATGAGCCCACAGTGAATGAAATTACATTGGCCAATGTCGACCCCGTCCTGTCTATGGTGCTGTATGGTACGGTACCGGAACGTACAACCATCCAAATTGCGAGGGAGCTACAAGATAAGCTTGAGAGCTACCGCCAGATCCTCGAAGTCGATATCGCCGGCGACAGAGAAGATGTCGTCGAAGTACTCGTCGAACCATTACTGATGGAGAGTTACGGCCTCGATCAGAACGATGTATTCAACTTGGTATCACGCAACAACCGAGTAGTCGCAGCAGGATTTATTGACAGTGGCTATGGTCGTTTCTCGGTTAAAGTCCCCTCAGTATTTGACTCACTAAAAGATATACTGGAGCTCCCCATCAAGGTTGACGGCAATAAAGTCGTTACCTTCGGCGATATTGCTGCCGTAAGACGTGCATTCAGGGATCCAGAAAGCTTCGCCCGCCTTAATGGGCAGCCAGCCATCGTCCTAGATGTAAAAAAACGCTCCGGTGAAAATATCATCGAGACAGTAGAAATAATCAAAGCGGTTGTGAAAGCAGCGCAACAACAAGAAGCATGGCCAGATAACCTGCTGGTAGAGTACACGCTAGATCAGTCAAAAGATGTAAAAATGATGCTGAGCGACCTACAAAACAATATCTTGTCCGCCATCATATTGGTCGTTGTCGTCATTTTGGCGGTACTCGGAGCACGAACCGCTGTTTTGGTCGGTATTTCTATTCCTGGTTCTTTCCTCACCGGTCTGCTTGTGCTGGCAATGAGCGGCCTAACCGTAAATATTATTGTTCTGTTCTCTTTGATCATGGCCGTCGGAATGCTCGTCGACGGTGCCATTGTTGTTACCGAATATGCCGATCGTCGCATGCAAGAAAATGTTCCTCGCAAGGAAGCCTATCGTGAAGCAGCTAAACGAATGGCATGGCCTATTACTGCCTCAACGGCAACAACGCTCGCCGCTTTTGCCCCCATGCTCTTCTGGCCAGATACAACGGGCGAGTTTATGCGTTTCTTGCCCCTGACTCTGATAGCAACCCTAAGTGCATCATTGGTCATGGCGATGTTTTTTGTTCCTGTTCTCGGCAGTGTCATCGGAAAGCCCCGTTATATCAGCCATGCCGAACGACAACATATGATAGCCGTTGAAGAAGGACGCTTCGATCAAGCCCAAGGGCTAACCCGCCTTTATCTTCGCAGTTTAGCCGTGGCCATTCAGCACCCGTTTAAAATTCTAATCAGTGCACTTTTAATGGCTGTACTAGTCGGCCTGAGCTACGCTCAAGCAGGATTGGGCGTCGTCTTTTTCCCCGAGGTTGATCCACCCCACTTCTCTATCAAGGCCCGCTCCCACGGAGATTTATCTATCTATGAAAAAGATGCCCTCATGCGTGAAGTGGAAGCAAAAGTGCTCGGTACGGAAGGAATTAGCAGTGTCTATACCCGCACAGGCGGAAACGATGAGATCGGCCAAATACAGATTAACCCGCTAGATTGGCAATTTAGAGCCCCCGTCAAAGACATTATTGCAGAGCTGCGCCAGAAAACAGCTGACTTGGCCGGCATCGAGCTTGAGTTTAAATTTCCGGAAGCCGGTCCGCCAAGTGAGCACGATCTAGTGATCGAAGTTTCCGGTCGCGATAACACCGCGATACCAGCGGAAGTCGTTAAAATTCGTCAGTGGTTGGAATCCCAGCCTGAATTTACCAATATCTCTGATACCGGCACTAAACCCGGTATTGATTGGGAAATAGATATAAACCGAGATGATGCTGCTCGGTTCGGTGGCGATGCAACGCTCGTTGGCAATACCGTACAGTTTGTAACTAACGGCCTTAAAATTGGTGAATACCTGCCAGACGATACCGACGAGGAGGTCGATATCCTTGTTCGCTACCCGGATACCAAGCGGGATATTGGTCGCTTTGATGAGCTAAGAGTGAAGACCGCTTATGGGTTAGTGCCCATTACCAACTTCTCGACTGTCTCTCCGTCCCCAAAACAAAATGAAATTAGTCGTATGGACGGAAAACGAATACTTGAAGTGATGGCTGATATTGCTCCAGGCTACAACCTCAGCCTTGAACTCCCCAAAGTACAAGCCGCTATTGACCAAATGGCGCTCGGTGATGGTATTACTGTACAACTACGCGGGCAGAATGAAGAGCAGGCAAACTCCTCAAGCTTCCTGCAGTCTGCATTCATCGTTGCCTTAGCGGTTATGGGGCTGATCCTTATCACCCAGTTCAACAGCTTCTACCAGGCATTTCTGATTCTAAGTGCCGTGTTATTTTCAACTGTTGGCGTTTTCCTGGGGCTGCTGATATTCCAGCGGCCATTCGGTATCATCATGTCAGGTATTGGTGTCATTGCACTAGCCGGCATTGTCGTAAATAACAATATTGTGCTAATTGATACCTATAACCAGCTGCGCCGAAAAGGCTACGATAAAACCCTCGCGATTATGCATACCGGGGCCCAGCGATTACGCCCGGTATTGTTAACGACCATTACCACGATATTGGGTCTGATGCCGATGGTTCTAGAGATGAACATCGACCTGCTCAACAGGAAAGTGGAATTTGGTGCTCCCAGTACCCAATGGTGGTCCCAACTGGCCACTGCTATTGCTGGCGGACTGACTTTTGCTACCCTGCTAACGTTGATCCTGACACCCTGCATGCTAATGCTGAGTCGAGATAAATCTCAGAAAGCCCAGTCTCAACCACCGCCTCTCTTGCAGCAAAAAGAGCAAGCACGCCAAGAGGTGTCGATGAAAATAGAGGAAGCTTGCTAATTTCTGGCCATGCCCCTGCAGATATCCTGCAACGACTAACGCTGCAGGATGTCTGCTGGATTAATTCATTTAGATGATGGCCCAACGAATAATTGCGGCAACAAACGCAAGGCTCAGCACACCACCTAGCCACAATGCCGTAAACCACAGCCATCGTTTCATACAGGGAGAGATCATTAATGATACCCCTCGTCTTCACTCAGTTTTCCACGGAAGACCCAATACGAATAGGCGGTATAGGCAATGATTAGCGGCAATAAGATCACCGCCCCACTGAGTAGAAACTTCAGGCTAGTATCTGGTGCGGCCGCTTCGACGTAAGTCAGACTGTGAGGGACTATATAGGGATAGGTACTAACACCAAAGCCGATTGAAGCAAGCAGAAATAAGCCTAAACAGGCCAAGTAGGCCTTTAGGGGTTTATGCTCAATCAAATCCTTAAACAACAAATAGACCAGATACCCCGATCCCGCAGGGATCAGCAAAAACAGTAAGGCTTGTGGAAAAGAAAACCAACGAGCCGCAATTTCACTATTCCCCAAAGGCAACCAGATACTGAGAATCCCCACCATCACCACCAAGACGAGTGCACACCGTTTCGCTGTTGCGTAATACCGCTGCTGGTAAGGTTCTGGCAACTTGATCAACAGCCAGCAAGCACCAAGCAGGGTATATGCTGCGATGGTCACGAAACCGCAAAATACGCTAAACGGAGTAAACCAATCAAACCAGCCACCGCTATATTGACGGTCGACAACCTCTATTCCCTGTAACAGTACTCCCAGCATCATGCCCTGAGTGAAGGTCGCGACTAGCGATCCTATAAAGAACGAACTATCCCATAAGAACTGCCCCCGCCGAGTTCTGAAGCGATACTCGAAGGCAACACCTCGAAAAATTAGCCCAAGCAGCATCATCGTTAACGGTGCGTACAAAGCAGGCATCACGACGGAATATGCCAAAGGGAATACCGCAAATAACCCACCACCACCGAGTACCAACCAGGTTTCGTTGCCATCCCAGACCGGTGCAACGCTATTCATCATCAGATCTCGTTCTTTGACTGAATCCCCGGCCACAAACAAAATACCAATACCCAGGTCGAACCCATCGAGGGCAACGTAAGCCAATACAGCAACAGCGATCAGAACATACCATATCAATGCATAATCCATATGGCCTCCTAAGGGTTTAAATGAGTTGTTGTCGTAATCGTCGAACTACCACCTTTCAGCTCCTTCTCATATTTGGTTGGTGACTTTCGCATTAGCCTGAGCAAATAAAAAAAACCGGCGCCAAAGACAGTAAAATAAACAATAACAAAGGCAGCCAGCGATACACTGACAGCAGCGGCATCGACAGGAGAAATGGAGTCGGCAGTGCGCAGCAGGCCATAAACTGTAAATGGCTGGCGGCCAACTTCTGTGGTAACCCACCCGCTGATAATCGCAATAAAACCGGCAGGTGCCATGGCCACGCAACATCGGTGGAACCATGACTGATAATAAAGCTCCTTTTTCCTTCGTAGCCATAGACTTGTTAACCCAACCGCCAGCATCAGGAAGCCAATCACGACCATCAGGCGAAAGCTCCAAAAGACAATACTCACTGGTGGATGCTCATCGTCAGGAAACGCATCCAAGCCAGTTACTTCACCGTTCCACTCATGCTTGAGGATTACACTTCCCAGGTGGGGGATTGCGATTTTATAGTCTATTGTCTTGTTTTCTTCATTAGGAAGACCGAACAATATGAGAGGGGCGCCTTGTTGCGTTTCATAATGCCCCTCCATCGCCGCGATTTTAGCGGGTTGGTGTTCTAAGGTGTTCAAACCATGTAGGTCGCCGACAACCACCTGAATAGGCGTGACAATCGCCGCCATCCACATCGCCATCGAAAACATCGTCCTGGCTAAATGGTTATTCTGAGAACGAAGCAGATGGTACGCCCCGACCCCGCCGACGACAAAAGCCGTCGTCAGGTATGCCGCCAACACCATATGGACCAAGCGATAGGGAAATGAGGGGTTAAAGACAACTTCCCACCAATCTTCTGGAACAAATTGGCCCAGTTCATTGACAGCATAACCCGCAGGCGTCTGCATCCAGCTGTTAACCGACAGGATCCAGAATGCTGAAAACAAGGTACCGAACGCAACAATTGCTGTTGCCAGAAAGTGGAGTTTTTTCCCAACTCGGTTCATACCAAACAGCATCACCCCAAGAAAGCCCGCTTCAAGAAAAAATGCTGTAAAGACTTCGTACCCCATCAACGGACCGAGCACAGGCCCGGTTTTATCAGAGAAAACACTCCAATTTGTCCCAAACTGATAGCTCATAACAATACCGCTGACCACGCCCATTCCGAAGCTAATCGCAAAAATCTTTATCCAGTATTGATAGAGTTCGATGTATTTATGCTGGCCGGTTTTAAGAAACAAACCTTCAAGAACCGCAAGATAGCTTGCTAGACCAATAGTAAATGCCGGAAATATAATGTGAAAAGACACTGTAAAAGCAAATTGAAATCTTGCCAAGTCAACAGCGAGTTCGTCCATCATTGCTCCTTAACCTTAACTGATAGTTTTTGCTGTGCAGTTTAGGCAACTACTTTTCATGTATAGGCACACCAGGCCATCTATGTAGTTACCTTATACGGTTAAAGATAAATTATGGTTCAACTGGGCATTCTCAGCGATATTTACAAATAAAAATACAACTAAATCTTAACTGGATGAACACCAAAATAACGATATGATATTCCCCGCAACAAAAGTTAATAATGACAAGAGCTATAAGCTCATCATTTAACAATAATTTGTCAACATTGTTAACTCGACTGTTTAGCCCTTTCGATTATTAACTCTCGTTTTATTTTTATATTGGATTGGTTTCTTCTAGACGCTAAGTTACACCCAAATCAAACAAGCACGGCGTTGATGTACAATTAGTTTTATTTACTGAAATATAAGAAGTTAAGTCAGCCTTGTATATTCACTTTATATAATCAAACTAATCGCCATATATATAAGCCCAATTTATCAGCCTTGCTTGTCTACATTATCACTCACACGGCTAAGCTTTCTACGGAAATAATGGGATCTTGGTAGCTGATAGTGAAACCGTCATCCATCAGTTCTTCAATGACATCATCATTCATTTCAACAAAAGCTTCGCTGAGAATATCACAAATGGCCTCACCACCAGCGGTTAAAGCTAGCGCGGAAAACCAAGGCTTGAGGCGAATATTCATTGTTAATAATGTGCGGTGTAGAGACGCCATATCACTTCGGGCAATATTAACAATGGTATTAGCTAAGCTCGCCGCAATGCCCATGCCACGAAATTCCGGTTCAACATATACCGTATGGAGAGAGAGTTCATAACACAACTCGGACAGGTGGGATGGAAAACGATGATCTTCAATATAACGACTAAACATAGCCGTGGCGATAAGCGAGTCTTGTTGATACACCATCAGTGCAACATCGTTTTCAGGATGATGTTGCCGGCTTAGCGGTGAATCCATCATATAAGCTCCACTCAACATATCGAACTGCTCGGAAGCCTCACTCAGATGGCATAGCTCGTCGTTAACATCATCAAGAGGCCGAAGCAAAGTCACCGTATTGCCGACATTCAGTGTTTCCGTTAACTGCAGCATTGAAAGGGTTGCTATTGGCGTTAATCTGATGTCTTCATAGCCTGGATGAGAACGGTGGCCTGTCGCCATAGGCTGGCCTGAGGTATCGACCCAATAGACATCTTCATCATTACTAGTTGCCAGGGTATCAAATATATAGACTTTCTGCTTATCATCGTTCGACCATGAAGATGCCTGCAACACGGCTTCTTGCCAATAACGACAAGAGTGACGCAAGTTAAAGGAAAAGTCTTCTTGAAGATAAATTTGATAACGATTTTTTTGCATGAAACGAAACCTGTCAATACTAAAGCAGCAAACAACCACTTCAAAGCCGCTCAAATACTATCAAATTAGTTTCAATTAGAATGGAAAAACATTGCAAGTTGTGACACATGATTTATTCGGTGCAGATAAACGTCATTATTCTATCGCTCAAGCCAAGACCCGCGACAATTAATTGACGACAAATAATTGACGAAAAAAAACTTACAATCTGAGCAATTTTTTTATTATTTTCATTTCAATGCATTGATGAATCAGCGCTCAAAAAACGAGCAGGCAGACCTCAAAATATTCACAAGTAGAGTTGATTACTAATCTATCATTTATTAAAGTTCGTTATATCAGAGCAATGTCAAGAACACGAAATACCTTGCGCTAAGTTACAAATTATAACGACTAGAAAATAAAGCATGGATGCTTATGAAATATCACTTCGCCTCCCTACTTTTATTTTTCTATTTAAACACTTAAAACAAACTTATAATAATTAAGAAGTTAATGAAAACTATAATTGTATTTATATTACTGGTCTTATCTCAATCTGTACTGGCATATAGTGATCGACCTACCGCTGATCTCGTGTTAGTAAAAAAATCTGAACGAAAAATGTTTTTGATCAGAAACAATCAGATTTTTAGAGAATATCCAATTAGCCTCGGAAAGCAACCTGTTGGTCACAAACAACAGCGCGGTGACTATCGAACACCAGAAGGTCTATATACCATTGATTTTCGTAATCGAAAAAGTCGCTTTCACTTAAGCTTGCACATTAATTACCCTAACGAGCAAGATGTGAGAAATGCCAAACGACTTGGTGTCAATCCTGGAGGCGACATCTTCATCCATGGGTTACCCAATGGTAAGAATAAACCGCTACTGTACCAAGGTGTCGATTGGACGCGGGGATGCATTGCCGTTAATAATCCTCAGATCAGAGAGATTGCAATGTATGTCGCCGACGGTACGCCAATAAGAATTGCGCCATAGCTGCCAATATAAAACAGGGCAACATTTGCCCTGTTTTCATCCCTCACCTAATAAATCATTCAAAACCCTACCTATAACCCCTAATCTCCAAATGTGACCACCAATAGATAACTCTCGACACAATGGTTATCCTCACCATCAAACCCGAGATGGAGTCATATTAACCGGGAGAAGTAAATGTTCAGAGAATCGCCAGAAAAATCACCTAAGACAAGGGAGAATGATCAGATACTAATGCAAGTTGGTCTATATCAGACAGTCACTGTTAGTTCTGGACACGAGCAATACAACCTTCTTGCTCCTGGCAATGAGTTTCACCAATCGCTTTACCACACAGACTCCAGAAGCCCAGACGATTTCATCACTCGAACCGAGCATTGCCTCTATACATTGGCCTGCGGTAACACATCATCTCAACTTAAAGAGATGCTAGTTGCTGTTTAGGCTTTTGTACTCACAAAACGTGTTCAGATTTTATCGGCCCGGCAAGAGCAAAGCGCAAGCCGTCTTCAGCCGACATTGGCTTATAGAAGTAGTATCCCTGGAGTTCATCTACATTGAGAGCCTGTAGGGCCAACTTCTGGTTCTCGGTCTCTACTCCTTCAGCAACCATCTTTAACCCCAAGGCATTAGACATACTGACAATGTTACTCACCAAGATTTCGCCCTGATAATCAACACCAATCCGCCTCACAAAACTCTGATCTAGCTTCACCACATCCAACGGAAACTCGCACAATGAATTCAGTGCTGAATACCCGGTGCCAAAATCATCCAAAGCCAACTTAACCCCAATCTTCTTAATCAGCTGCATTCGGTGAATCACCTTCTTGGCCGATCCAATCAGCATACTTTCTGTTATTTCGATCGTTAGGTTCTCGGGTTTAATTTGATACTTCTTAAGGACAGATTTAATCAAGGGTATCAGTTCAGAGTGAGAAAAGTGTGGGCTCGACAAGTTTACATGTACCGATAGCGGACTCAGTCCATGATTGTGGCGCAGGTCGTTCACCTTCGCCAAAAATTCACAAGACTTCTCTAAAATCCGGCTACCCAATGCAATAATCAGTTCACGGGACTCAGCCATAGGAATAAATCGCGCAGGTGATACCTCACCCAGCTCAGGGTGCTGCCATCGCGCCAATGCTTCAAAGCCACATATTTCCTCAGTTGCAGCACAAATAATAGGCTGAAACTTAGGATAAATGTCTCCATCGCGAATCGCCTTGACCATATCACGTTGGATCACACTATGGCTTTTGAGTTGCTCGAAGGTACCTCGATTCAATAGCTGAATACGTGTCTTCTGACTTCCAGCACGATACGTCGCATATTCTGCGGCATTCATCATCTCTTCTGCAGATGCAATCATGGGGGTTGCAAGCACTAAACCTACCGACACCGACAGTCGCACCTCAACGCCTTCAACGATTAATGGCTGCTCTAGTGCTGCGATAACTTTCTTGGCGTAACGATATGGGGCAAAACGACTGTCTGTATTTAAAACAAACACAAATTCACTTTCGGCTACACGCCCCAAGATCCTGCAATCAACTCTGTGCTTTAACTCCCTTGTCAGTGCAACCAATATCTCATCAGCCATTTGATGGCCAAATGCGCCAGCCACGATATTAAAACGCTCTATCCTTATATAGAGCAACGATAAATAGTCGGAGCTAGGCCTTCGATGCCTCTCATATAATTTCTTCTTGAGTACCTCGAACAGCGTTTGACGGTTAACCAATCCTGTTACTGCATCGTACTTTTCCAACTGCTTAATTAGCCCTTCCTGCACTTTCTGCTGGCTTACATCTTTAATAGAAAGCATCAGAGCTTCGCCATTTTGTTGCTTAATTGGCGTTATCTCTAATTTACACGCAACAAGGGTGCCCTCAGCAGACAGCATATCGGTATCGAAGTGTCTAGTCCCCTCCGCAACGGCCTGACACAGAGGTTCAACCTGGCAATATTCCCGACTCGACTCCGAGCAGAGATTCAATAGCGGTTGTCCAATAAGTACTTTTCCTGAGGGGTAATGCAATATGGTGGCAATCGTGTCGTTTGCATCCACTATTTTCCCATCAAGCACCATCAACAAGCCAAGGTTACTGTTGCGATATAAGGCTTCAAATTTCTCGGCCACATCACTTAGCGCAGAATGGGTATAGGATGATTTAGTGAGAATTTGGTTAATAACCTCGCCAACCATCGAAAATTCGTCATTGCCTTCCACAGGCATTCGAGTGCTGTATTGATCCTTGACCAAGGCTTCAAGTCCCTTTTCCAAAGCCAAAAAGCGACTACCTACCTTACGCCGAAAGGCAAGCAACGTCAGGATTCCAATAACAACGGCCGCGGCAAACATCGCAATTGCCAGCGAGCTAATAAGTTGGTTACCGCCTTGAACAATAGAGCGTGGTTGACTGCTTTTCAATATTGCCAATGGCTTACCATTTATATCCTTAAGGACAACACACGCCACTAAGCTTTTACCTTCATTCTCTACTTGAATGGATGGAAAAATTTTACCTGCAATATTGTCTTTTGCTGTAACCAGCTCCAGGGTATTTTCCGCCGAAAGAATGGCACTGTACCGACTCGGGAAAATAGTAGATAAGTAACGTCCCCATATTAGCCAACCGCCAACAGGGCTGTTAGCCAGGCTATTTCGAATTGGGGTAATACTAACAATCAGTACCTTGTCATCAATAGCCATTAGACCAGCTAACTCTTGCTCAACAGAAGACTGACCAGCCCGTATTGATTTCAAAATGCGGCCCAGCCCCTGAGACGACAATAATTGGTGAATGATCCCAGAAGGGATGTCGGTAGATAGCGACTGATCGGTTACCATCGTGCTCTCGACAACCTTCCCTTCTCGATTCAGAAACAACATCAAATCGAGGTCTAAATTCTTAAGGCCGTCATAATATAAGTTACGCTCCTGATAGGCATCGTCACCTTGAGTAACAAGGTAGTAGCTTTCATCCCAGTTTGCCCAATCATGGGCCCGCTCTCCCTGGTTCCGAACCACTATATCGATGACGGATTTAGCTTGGGTACTGTACTGGAGAATATGCTGCCGCTCTATCTCATTGAGATTCAACAAAAAGAAATAGCGAGCACTGAATAAACAAAGGGCTGCAATGGCAAACAGACCGACACCAAACAACAGTGCTGTTCTCGTACTCAGTTTGACAGGTGCAAAATTCTTTATTCTCATTACCAATTAGTACTTACTTTTTAATGCTTATGAGGAATAACAATTTAGCAATTATAGCAGCATCGAATTGTGATTAATGCTGGTTGTTGTCAAAGATAGTGACTCAACAGACCAGTGAAGGACTTATACCAATCAGCATCGGTATGGGAGCATTCTTGCGCAATTATCTGAACACTTACTCATCCCGATTGCTATTACTCCTAGCCAAAATATTCATTTCAGCGACAATAACTGGGGGGATTAAGATGGGGCACATAAACTAGAGCCATGACCATGGTAATCAATTTGATCCTGTTGCTAACTGATAACCATTGCGGCCTGACGATTTAACGTTATATAACGCTTTATCGGCATCAACCAGCATAGGCTTCCATCCCTTCTGCAAAGAATCTAGTGTGGGGGCAAATACCGCACCGAGTGACGCTGTCACAGCTATATCTCCAGAGCTCGTTAAGAAGGTTTCATCAGCAATCACGCGTCGCAAACGCTCTAATACTGTATTCGCTTCATGTTCATTCGCTTTTACAACCAGAACAAACTCCTCTCCCCCCCAACGAATGATAAGATCATCTGTCCGAGTGGCCCCTTTTAACCGTTTAGCAAGTAAAGTCAGGACCTGGTCCCCACTGTCGTGCCCTAGCCTGTCATTGATCATTTTAAAATGATCAATATCGAGCACTACAATCAAAGCTCCAGATTCAAAAGCTCCTGATGCTGCTGAGTCTAACCAAGACTCCAAATAGCGACGGTTATAAAGCCCAGTCAATGGATCTTGCATTGACTGGGTGGCTAATTCAGCATTAGTCTGCTCCAACGCAACATTGCTTCGGCTGATATTGCTATAACGACGGAAAAGCAAATACAAAACGAGCAAGATAAAACCACTACCAATTCGAAGCATATTTTCACTTGCTTCTTGCTCGGCTAAACGTGCTGTTTTTAAAGAGTTTTCGGTTTTCAACAATACGATTTCCTGCTCTTTGACCCTTGCCTCAAAGCGCTCTTGCAAGTCAAACAACTCCTTTCTTCGCACATCAAACAAGTACTCTTTACCATCTACGGCATATTGCTTGTAATACTTCAGTGCCTGTTTATAGTCTCCGGCGGATTCATAGATGTCAGCGATAATGTTACTCACATAAATGTACCCTTTGCGGTCACCGCGCTGCTCATACATGTTCAGTGCATAGAAAGCATGAGAGAGTGCCTTATCTATCTCCCCAATCAATAAGTAAGACTCTGCCAAACTTTCATTACAGTTAGCGAGTCCCCTTGGCTCATTGTAGGATTCAGCTAATTTTAAACAGGCCTTTGCACTTTCAATAGCCTGCTCCGGCTCGTTATGGTCGAACTGTACTGCTGACAAATTCATGAGAGCCGTTAATTTTACTCGATACGAACTCGTTTTTGCCGCCAGTTTCATCGCTTGTTGAATATGAAAAACACGTTTCTCCGGTCTTTCGAGGTATTTATCAATAACACTGGCATTGATATGGAGAATCGCTTCCGCGAATGGATTAGAAAAGCCTTCTTTACGGTATAATGCTAGAGCTTTGTTAATATAACGGTCTGCCTTCGGCCACTCTTCCATCCGAATATAAACCGATGATATGTTTGATAAAACCCTAGCCAGTTGCAGCTTATCCCCGCAGTCTGAAAAAATATCATATGCATCTTGATAATGTTGTAACGCTCGCTTGTATTCAGAACGGTCAACATAGACATTTCCCTGCCATTTTAGAGCACGAGCTAACAAAGAATGGTATTCAAGCGCTTGAGCCGAATTAACAACCTCTGAAAGCATGGATACAGCTAAGTCATAATCGCGCTTATCTACCAGATCTGCCGCTTCATATAACAGCGCTTCTGCAATCATCCACTGGCTATTCGTCTGCTCTCCAAGATCTCTTAGTTCGGCGATATATCCCATCGCCTTAGTCTCATCGTCACCTTCGGCCTGCTCGATATTGTATTGAATTAACAAGTATATAGCTTGTCGTACTGGAGAGCTTTTGGGATCTAATTTATTTACCAGTTTTCGTAGGCGCAACTCAGCTTTTTTAGGGGTAATAATCGATTGTGCATACAAATCGAGGTATGGCTGATCTTTGCCGGTAGCCATTGTTTTCAAAAATTGGATACAAGGCAGGTTGTTACTCTCATGAGCAGCATAAGATACGTGAGGAATAAGTACAGCAACGAGCAATAGTAGTCTCGAAAAGTGTGCTATCAGCTTAGAAGGTGTCGGCATAAAACTCTTTACAGATTAATAATCGAAGTTATTCCCTGAACGACATTCCATCGTGGCTATTAGTACCAGACATTGTATTACAAATACAAACACTATCCGTCAGATTCTGTCAGTAATTTTAATAAATGCCGGACACATCATTCATTCCCAACGCCATTCGCCAATAAAATGACCAAGGCTGAGTTATTACTCTAAAAAATATGAAACAAAGATAACAGCAAGATAGGTTGTTGCTTAAAGTACCTTGTAATCAATAAATAATACTTTAAGCAACCAAAGCTTCTTCATCTTGATAAGTACTGGCGATTTGAACAAATTCGCTCTCACAGGCTAAAAATGCCTTAACCACCAGCGGATCAAAGTGAGTACCATTGCCCTCGAAAATAATCGATTTGGCTTTTTCATGGCTAAATGCTGGCTTATATACACGTTTCGAAATCAGTGCATCGTAAACATCAGCCAACGCCATCAAGCGCCCTGATAACGGAATTTGTTCACCCGCTAAACCTCGCGGATACCCACTGCCATCCCACTTCTCATGATGGGTGAGCGCAATTTCACGCGCCAGTGACAAAAAGCTGCAACTCCCCATCTGATTTTCGGCCGTCGCTATCGATTGAGCACCAATCACAGTATGGTTCTTCATGGTTTCAAACTCTTCATCAGTCAACTTCCCCGGCTTAAGTAAAATCGCATCAGGGATACCAACCTTACCAATATCATGCAGCGGCGCTGACTTATACAACAACTCAACCCTTTCCTCTGTTAAGTAGCCACGATATTCCGCTTGCTGCTTAAGCTTGTTGGCCAGTGCTCGTACATACTCTTGAGTTCGAAGTATATGTGCCCCGGTTTCATTATCACGAGATTCAGCCAGAGCTGATAAACCGACAATAGCTACATCACGTGTAAGGTTAACTTCTTCATAACTTTTTTCCAATCGTCCCAACATTTCATTGGTGTAATGAGCAATAACCCCCATTTCGCCATGCTGTACAACAGGTACCCGTACCGATAGATTCCCGCTAGCCGCTTTCTCCAGTACCTGTTGCTGACTTGCCAGCAACATACGCATGAGTTTCAACCATTGGTACATGATCGAGACGGTATAACCGACAAGCACAACGGCCACAAAAACAAACTCTTTCACAATACTGACAATCGCGGCTTCGGAGCCATATACCGTAATATTTTCAGCCATCCAACGAACATCTTTCAACACGATCATCCCTAGGATTGTTGTCAGTAACGCCACAACAAATAGCACCATTGCAGCCATTTGAAACGCAATAGAATGACGATAACGTTGCAACACCGTCAGGTTTGTCATTTTGATCTGAGTCGGATAATGCAAGATCTGCCTGAACAACGAGAGATCAAGACTGATCAGCACACCAAGACTGCCAATGCCCAGCAGCACTTTTAGCAGGCTTTCTGCCGGAAAGTGGTGATAGTAACTGTACCAAGCAGATAACCCGATGGCACCTAATACAAATACCACCAGATTTTTAAGCGTGAAATGGCCATCTTCACCATTTTTTCCCCATGCCGTACGGAGGGCAAACATTAGAAAAAAAGTCAAAGAGGCGTACAAACTGGCTTGCCAGCCTGAGAGGGTATCGAGAAATGGACATACTCGCCCACCGTATAAACTGAAAATCCCTGCAGCTAAAATATAATGAAGGCCGGTCCGTCGAGTCAGTTGTTTTTCTGTATTCATAGCATTTTATTATTAGTATTAGTTTGTTGTAGTTTAACGAAATGCTATCAGCATTTCACCTCACAACAACACGTTCACAGAACCAACACGATACTCACAAACCTACACCTTTTTTCTTTGCCATCATTGCTGTCGGTATAAACAGTAGCAAGAGAAATATAACCAACATGAATGAACTTACTGCTTCCCGAGATACAATTATCCCTAGCAATATATCAACGATAAAAATAGCCAGCACCATTCTCCAACCCGGTAGCCCCATATCTCGAATCCGTTTAGCTGTTATATTCAACTTGGCATAGATAAACAGTGCCAAGACAACGGAAAATACCAGCGTAACAGGAGTTGTCCCCTTCTGATGCATCGTTTCCTGAGCTTGTTGCAGATCACCACCAAGCAAGTGCTCGCCAGCACCAATAAATAACGCCATCACCAAGCCAAACACAACCAACAGTACAGTCAGCAACACGATATAACCCAAAAAAGCCAGTCGCTGCAGCTTACCGCGCTGCACTTCACCTAATATTGCCGTAATCATGATCATGCTCCTACCTGCTTCGCATGCTATAGAGCCTAGTTGATCTTGGTGACGAAAAAAGCGAAGCAAACAAAAAGCCACCAAAGTAGTGGCTTTTGCTCTTCTCTGGTTCAACCAAGAGAAACGTTGGTTGTTATTTGTACAACCAATCAATGTTGCATTATGTTTAGCTATCTCGGTTTCAGCCCCTAGAGAGTAGCCACATTATTTTTAATCTTGAAAATGACAGTCGGCAAAAAACTCGATATCACTCGAAGCTATTATCTAGGGTGTGTCCCTCATCGCCTGACCCGGCTTCTGGCATTGGCAGCCACGATCAGCCTGTTAATCAGTACTTTTTGCTTGGTATCTGATGCCGTACTCAGTTCGCGAATAACACGGTTGATTTCTGAATCCAGATATTTAGCCGTTTTGGTACGGATCATTGCATTAATTACCTTCTCAGCATTCGTCGGTAACGGCTGTCGCAGTGCCCAGTGATAGCTATAGTCCGCATCTTTCTCCAAAATGCAGCTCTCCGAAACACTATTCTGTAAAGTCACTACATTCCGTGCCTTCTCCACAACAGGCGCTTGTACATCACCTTCTCGTCCAAGATGCTTGTAGTACTCCTCAACAACAGGTGATTTATGATGTGGCAATTGACCCTGCTGATAGAGTTTTGGCCCTAGTTCTTTAGCCAGTTCAACCTTTGCTTCTAAAACAAATGTACTGGCATTGGTGGCTTTCGCTGTCTTTTGCTCGGGTTCAGTGTAGTAGACCATCGCCTGCTGTTTGGCTCGTGTTAGCCCGACATAGGCCAACCGGCGCTCTTCTTCAACATCGGCAGCAATACTTCCGGCCGACTTGTTCATATACGGAAAGGCGTCTTTATCCCAGAACGGCAGGTGAACGTGATTATATTCACAGCCTTTCGCCCGGAAGATGGTTGTTAACTGTACCCCGGCAGACTCTGTGTCCGCCTGATTAGCCTGACCGGATTGTTGCGCCGAGTGCTGTGCCGATTGTTGGGTATAGTACTCAAAATACTGCAACGCCTTGGCACAGTTTTGATCCATCGACTCAAGCACAGTTGCCACACTATCCAGCCTCTCGATAGCCTCTTCAATTTCTGTTGCCGTTGCTTCTGTCTTCCATATCCAGTTATCCAAACCGCTTTCGTTACGGTACTGGTTATAGACATCCAGAGCCTTGAAGCTTCCCTTGCGCTGGATGCGCACCAGCAGCTCTAACCGCTCAATCAGGTTATCCAGCTTCAGACTGCTGTTGGCCTTGTCATAACGGGCGATAAATACGCCCCAGTTAGAGGGTTCCATCCCCGCGAGTTGATCACATAGTGGACGAAGCGACTTATTGGGAACATAGCAATGGGGAAAGCTGAGCAGATTGAACAGCAATAGCATTTTCTGCTGAGCCGCCATCTGTTCGTATCGGCCTGTCGCCAGCGACATCAGCTCAATCAGCAATTTCACTTCGCGACTGTTAGCCAGTACCGATGGTACCGGCATTTGATAAGGTATTTGTTTACTCAGGAAGGCCAGTTCAAACAACAAGGTTTGCGACCAGCGTCGCACCAGGATAGCTATCTCTGAAGGCTCCCCTCCATCACTGATATATTTTTGTACCGATTGGGCGATCTCCCCAACCTGGCGAGGAGAGCCCGACAACTCTATACCGGTGTCACTCACGCCTTCATCCGAGATAGTCAAAAAGTCATCAAAGCGCTGCTTATTGTTGGCAATCAGGTGGCTTGCCGAAAGTGCAAGGCTATGCCCGAACCGGAATGTACGAGATAAGGTATAGGTCGTAGCCGGAGCAAAATCATTATCGAAGTTGAGCATAAACTGCGGTGCACTACCGCGCCATTTATAGATACACTGATCAACATCCCCCACGGCAAGAAGCTGTGCCTCGTGGCCAAGTAGCTGCTTCAGCAGGCGATATTGCGCCGTATTGATATCTTGGAATTCATCAACCACCACCAGCTTACAGTTCTGGTGATAGTGCTGTCTGATAGCCTGCGAGTTTTCCAGCATCTTTACCGATTCGACTAGCCAGTCGTCAAAGAACAGTACCTTGTGCTGCTTACGCAAGGTTTCAAACTGTTCATAGGCATCAATAATAAACAGGTAATCACGGCTTATTTCCGACATTTGAAAGACCTCTCTCGGCGGCAGCATATACGCCTTCACCAAACCGACAAAACTCAGCAATAGCTCAATTGTTTTTGGGTCTTTAATCATCTGCTGGCGCTGGTAGCCTTTTTCTCTGCCAGCAACCTCTCGCAATACCATCTTGACCAGCGACTTATCACTTTCTCCGCTCTGGTAATCGATGCGATAACCCGTTTCACGAAGAAAGCCCGTCTGGTTTAGTAGCTTCAGGCAAAAACTATGAAAGGTATGAACCGGTACATTTTGCGAAATACCTTTAGCCTGCAGCTTTTGCTGAAAATCACTGCGAATATCACGGTTGAACATCAGCACCAGCATTTCAGCGGCAGGGATCTGCGCCAGTTTATTTTCAATCAATCCCACTAAGGTCGTGGTCTTCCCCGTCCCTGCGCCGGCGATACAGAGTGCATTACCTGTTTGATGGTTGATAAATGCTGTCTGTTCGGGTGTATAGCGCGTCATAGTGAAAGTTGAACCTGGTAAACCATAAGGTTGGTGATTTTGCCATAATTCCCCAGCCTTGGCTCCGTTAATTACCGCTTAGTCACCAGGAATGATTAGTGGTTAGGCAATTCCAAAAACTAAATTTACGCAAACGTTTGCTTTAGTTGCTGAAAGGCATAATCAGTTCTGCTATTATCTGCCCCAGTTACAGGCTAAGCCACTTTACCTACACCGTAAAACGGCTTAGCTTGCATGGTTTTATACTCAAGTGAGCTCACTCTGAATCCTGCACTTTGAGATCACTTCGGTATATCTTCGTCTCGACTATTGAAATAGGAATTCACCATGAGCCTTGCTGATCAAGTTCTCGCTGTAAATGACGACCTTCCGATCCGTACCGACAAACCCGTACACAGTGGTAAAGTACGTTCTGTCTACTGGTTAACCGAAGCCGACAGCCGCCGTTTGATCGAAGAAAAAGGCTATAATGTTCAACCTGATGCACCGCTGGCTATTATGGTGATCAGCGACCGTATCTCAGCCTTCGACTGCATTTGGCATGGTGAAGGCGGTCTCAAGGGCGTACCGGGGAAAGGGGCGGCACTAAATGCCATCTCGAACCACTGGTTCAAGCTATTCCGTGACAACGGTCTGGCAGACAGCCACATCTTAGATATTCCCCACCCCTTTGTCTGGATTGTCCAGAAAGCCAAACCGGTAATGGTCGAGGCAATTTGCCGCCAGTACATCACCGGTTCGATGTGGCGTGCCTACAGCAAAGGAGAGCGTGACTTCTGCGGTATCGAACTACCAGAAGGGTTGGAAAAAGATCAAAAGCTGCCAAATTTGCTCATGACACCCTCGACCAAAGGTATCCTAAAAGGTATTCCAGGTGTACCGGAAGTCGATGACGTTAACGTGACCCGTACAGATTTAGAAAATAACTACGACAAATTCAACTTCCGCAGCGCAAACGACATTGACCACTACGAAAGACTGCTTAAGGAAGGCTTCAGTGTGATCAGTGCTGAGCTTGAAAAACTGGACCAAATTTTTGTCGATACCAAATTTGAATTCGGCTATGTTACCGATGCAAGCGGTCAGGAAAAACTAATCTATATGGATGAAGTGGGCACCCCGGACTCATCCCGTATCTGGGATGGAGCCGCTTACCGTAATGGTAAAATCATCGAAAACTCAAAAGAAGACTTCCGCCAGGTTCTGCTGAACCACTTCCCTGATCCGGACATTCTTCTAAATAAGGATCGTATGGAAGAACGCTTTGCCCTCGCCCGTGACAATGAGCTTCCTGAAGATGTACTGATGCAGGTTTCGAAAGTCTACACAGGTATCGCCGAAAAAATTACTGGCAAGCAAATTGTTCTTAGTAAAAATCCCAAAGATGAGATCATCAATATTCTGCGTAATAAATATGATCTAATTAAATAAGCAACATCTTGCTTATATGGCCAGTTTCTTTAATATATATTAAGGCAGCAACTAAGCTGCCTTTTTTATTTCCAGATTAAATGATAAATATTTTAGCTGAACTCTTTGGGCATCATGATTCATATATTAACTTTGTCTAAGTTGCTGTTTCTTTACATGGCGATCAATGCTTAATTGAAATAACGCAAAAAAATACATTCCTTGATCACATATTTCCACAATCACCATTAACAATAGCGCAACCCAGCCGACACAATGGTTATCAAACCTATAAATAAACTTGTGCTCGTTGAGGTCTCATCAAATGAAGTTCAGCCATAAAGTCGTTGCCACATCATCAGCCATATTGCTCGCCGCTTTATCGCTGCTTTCTGCCAATCAATATTTCAATACCAAATCTCAAATCGAATCTTTGGTCATGCATAGTATCGATGAAATCGTATCAGGCATGAGTAATACCGTTAATGCCGAGATCAGCAGCCGTACAGCACTTGCGAGTTACGCAACCAGCTTAGTCGAAAACGATCTGTCACTAAACAATATCCAAACCGTTATCAGCCAGCCGATTATCAAAGATGCTTTCCTACTTACTGGGCTAGGGTTTGAAGCTGATGGTAGCTACACCAGCAATGATCCAAACTGGGATCCGGGTCCAAGCTGGGAGCCTCGTGCCCGCCCTTGGTATAAAGACACCAAGCAAGCTCGCAAGTTAATCATCACAGCACCGTATGCCGACGCGGTAACCAATGAAATTTTGGTTTCAATTGCCACACCTCTGTTTAAAAACACAGAGTTTAAAGGCGCGATCTTCTTTGACATGAGCCTTGGCGGTCTTGCCAAGTTGGTAAATCAGGTATCGTTGTTTAACGCCGGCTACCTGTTTATTGTTGCCGACGACGGTACGGTTATCGCCCACCCCGAGGAACAATATAACGGTAAGCCTATGTCTGACTTCCTTGGAAATCAGTCTCTTTCGACTCAGGTTGCTACGACTGAACTCAATGGCAAGACAGTAAAGCTATCGTTTACCCAAATTGAAGGACAGAACTGGTACATCGGTGCGGTTCTTGATGAAAGCCTTGCCTTTGCCGCTGTCGACAAACTCAAAACCGATTCGGTCTTATACTCGGTTATCGCGCTGATCGCTGGTATTATTGCCCTGCTTCTGCTTATCAAAATCTTGATGCGTCCATTGCAGGATCTAAACGTGGCAATTCAAGATGTTGCTTCCGGGCAAGGTGACCTTACCCGTCGCTTAGATACCAATACCGATACTGAATTCGCCGAGCTGGCCAAGGGGTTCAACGCCTTTACCGAGAAATTACAGAGCCTCATTATTCAGTCTAAATCGCTAAGCCACGATATTATGCGTGGAACGGAACTGACCGCAGATGGAGCGAAACAATCGGCCAGCGCCATGTCCTCACAGTTGCAAGAGCTGGATCAGCTGGCCACCGCCATGCATGAAATGGCCACAACCTCTTCCGATGTTGCTGGTAATGCACAGGGAGCCGCCTCCGCCGCTCAAGCAGCTGATACCGCGGTAACAGAAGGGAGTGATGTCGTCTCTCATACCGCAACAGCAATCACCGATCTTTCGGAACAAATTGATGAAGCCGTCGAGGTAGTTAAACGTCTAGAGACAGCGACCGGCAACATTGAATCTATCCTCAAGGTTATCAATGAAATCGCAGATCAAACCAATCTACTTGCCCTAAATGCTGCAATCGAGGCTGCTCGCGCCGGCGATTCCGGGCGTGGCTTTGCTGTCGTGGCTGACGAAGTACGGACCCTTGCCCAGCGCACTCAAGAATCAACGACTGAAATTCGTCAAATGATTGAGCAACTGCAGTCTGGAGCCAGTTCCGCGGCCAATGTGATGGGGTTAAGTAAAGAGACTGCGGCTAACACCGTGATTAAAGCGCAAGAAGCCGATGAAGCTCTAGCGCGTATCAGCGCAGCCATTCAGCAAATTAACGATATGAACCTGCAAATAGCCTCTGCCGCTGAAGAACAAAGCTTAGTGGCAGAAGAAATCAATACCAATACCCTCAACATCAAAGAGCTATCGGTACAGGTGGCAGATGCCGCCAACGGAGCAAATGAAGCAATGGAGGTGCAAATCAATAAGGTTCGCGAGCAAGACAGTGTGATGAACAAATTTATTGTTTAGATATTAGTGCAATGCGATATCTAAACGGAAAACTTGGAGTTATTTAGAGATAACCAATTACTAAACAGATTGCTTATACAATATAATGCCACTCTTTTTAAGAGTGGCATTTCTGTTATATCCAATAAATTATGAAATCAGCTGAATATAACAGCTTCTACAGTTCCGCCCCACTCAAACTTTATAAAACAGCGACTATTAAATTATTGACATAAATATTCCATCTGGCATCAACTTTTTACAATCAAAATAATGACGAAGTTAAATTTTTTTATTGTTTATTTTTTATCTAACCTGTTTATTTAAAAAGCTATTTAAACTGATTATTTTAATTACCGCAAAATATCACCAAAAAAAGACAAAAAAATCCTAACGCATTTTTAATACCTTTCCTAGTCTCTATACCCGAAGGTATAGAATGTTGTGCACTAGTCTTTAAGTGTTTGCATATATAAACATCAGGGCTTAAGCGCATTCTTGCTTGGTGAACTCTGGCTTTACACTACCCCCAAAGATAATTGGGAAGCTATCTATATTAAATAAGGATTAGAAATGAATAGTTTAAAAACCAGTTCGATTGCCTTGGCAATCGCCGGCTTACTCATCACCTCAACTAGCTATGCAGATAATACGGCTTCAGCGTATACAGGAAATGGGACAGCAGTGATTGGCGCTCTTGCTAGCAGAGCGATGCTTGCTGATGATGAAGGTTATACCAGAGTTTTGAGTACTGAGCTTAGCAATTCAGGAGCCCCTAAAGATCTTGTTATCGGACTATCTTTCGAGACCAGCCTATTTACAGAAACCGTTGTTAAGAGTAAAGGCGGTACCAAGAGTAGCTCTACTGCAGATGCCAAGATCGAGATGAAAGTATATGTCGATGGTGTCTTAGCACAGCCTGGGAATGTTATTTTTGACAAACGTACACAAACACTTTGGGCAAAACTTGGTGGCTCACTTAATTGTGAAGATACAAATGACGATGGGATTATCTCTTTTGATGAATGTGATCTGACAGAAGAAGAGATTGGACTGATTCTAGATACAACAGCCGCACATACCTTTAACTTTCTTGCCTATGATATTGGCTCCGGCTCACACACTATCGAAGCATTCGCTCGCTTAAGCTATGGTGGCGAAGTTGTGGTTGAAGATCCTGAATCAGGATCGGGGTCATGGGATGCGAACGCAACGCTTGGCAAAGGCACTTTAAGCGTATGGGAAGTGCATGGTTCCAACGCAAACTAAATAGGCCTAAATACTATTCCCCTGAAAGCAAAAAGGGTTAGCTCTCGCTAACCCTTTTGATATTTGAGATAAATCTCTCTACTAAATCGTTGTCTTAACAGGCTCACCTTCTACATCTTCAGGCTGCGCTGCTGGTTTACCAGAAGACTTCAGACGCTTCTCCCAGTAATCAGCATTCTTGATACCTAATTTTACTGGGTCGAACGTAAATTCTTTTACGCCAGCTTTCTGCTGTTCTTCGTAATCTTTAAGTGCTTTTAAAGCTGGCTTAGATAGGAAGAAGATGATCAGAATACCGACAATGTTCAGCCATGCCATCAGACCAACACCCACATCACCCATTGCCCAAGCTAGGTTCGCAGCTTTTACTGTGCCGTAGAATACAGCAACAGTCAGAACAATCTTCAGTACGAACATCATGCCTGGTAGTTTTAGCGAGCGGCGGATATATGCAATGTTCGTTTCAGCAATGTAGTAGTACGCAAGGATAGTCGTAAAGGCGAAGAAGAACAGTGCAAAGGCAATAAACGGCTTGCCGATACCTGGCATTGCACTCTCGATGGCCATCTGGGTAAATACAGGGCCGTTAGCACCGATATCGGCAGCCAGATTCTGTACCAGGAATGTACCTTCGGCACCACCATGTACATTGTAAGCACCCGTGATGATAATCATGAACGCTGTCGCAGAACATACTAACAGTGTATCGATGTAAATAGAGAACGACTGAACCAAACCTTGCTGTGCAGGGTGATCAACATCTGCCGCTGCCGCTGCATGAGGCCCCGTACCCTGACCTGCTTCATTGGAGTAGACACCACGCTTAACACCCCAACCAATTGCTGCACCAACACCAGCCATTGGTGTAAATGCATCACCGATAATCATGCCGAATACCGTTGGTACCAGGTTAATGTTTAGCAGGATGATGATGAAAGCAATAATGATGTAGGCCAGCGCCATAAATGGCACGACAATCTGGGTGAAGCTCGCGATACGTTTTACACCACCGAAAATGATGAATGCCAGAATAATCGAAACGACAGTACCGGTTAAAATCTTGGCCAGACTGATAGTACCAATCGTTGTTTCAATCATGCCACCGGTACCAAATGCAGCTTCAACCGCATTACCGATACTATTTGACTGAACACCCGGAAGAAGCACACCACAGGCAAAGATTGTTGCAATGGCAAAAATCCACGCATACCATTTTTGCCCCATGGCTTTTTCAATGTAATAGGCAGGGCCACCACGGAACTGGCCGTCTTCATCTTCTTCTTTATAAATTTGTGCCAGTGCTGATTCGCTGTATGCTGTCGCTGCACCTAAGAAGGCTACAACCCACATCCAGAATACCGCACCTGGACCACCAAAACCGATTGCTGCAGCGACACCTGCAATGTTACCGGTACCTACACGTCCTGATAAAGAAACGGCGAGTGCTTGAAAAGAGGAAATACCTTTATCTGAACTTTTACCTGATAACAGCAGACGCCACATCTCTCTAAAGTGGCGAATTTGAACAAAGCGAGTTGTGATGGAATAAAACAAACCAGCACCAAGGCACAAGTAAATCAGTACCGGGCTCCATATTATTCCGTTTAAAAAATCTACTAACGACTGCATTAAAATCTCCCTGTCTTATAGATTATGGTTAATGCTCGGACAGTATAATAAGCAGATTGTAAGCTAAATGTTAAGATTTTTATTTTGTCACTCAAATGAGCGTGAAGTACAGCACAGATCATCAACAATGATTTAACATCCAGTCTATTCCCCTGACTGATGAAGATCACACCGATGTTCATTCTCTAAAGAAGTATTTTGCAATCATCCGTATTGTTCGAAAAACAAGCAACTAAACGTATATTTATGTTCGCGATCACAGATTTATCAAGATGATGCGTCTGAAATATTCACTACGCACCATCTAAATGTGTTCATTAATTGACCAGCTATATTACTCTTCATCTTCCTTCTATTTCATATTGACAAATATCTGCAATGTTCAAGCTGTCTCAATACATCATTCTAAGTATTCTTTTATCCCCATCACCAGCATACGGTTAACAAATCGTTAACCATTGTTGATGTGTAAGCTTGACCCGCTAAGGGTGCAAATAGCAAAAAGGCGCAGTGTTGCCACTGCGCCTCTTGCAAGCATTTGTCAGTGTATTTATGACACTTCTGCCTAAACACCTAGCTCTTATGCATCGTAGGTGGTCGAAGAGATATCTCCACCTTTACCAGTCCAATTAGTATGGAAAAACTCACCACGCGGCTTATCCGTACGCTCGTAAGTATGCGCACCAAAATAGTCACGCTGTGCCTGTAGCAAATTCGCAGGCAAACGGGCTGTTGTGTAACCATTCAGGAAGGTCAGCGCCGATGACATACATGGCATTGGCATACCCAACTCAAATGACTTAGCAACAACTTTGCGCCATGCTGGTAGGCAGCTCTCCAAGATTTCTTTAAAGTAAGGATCAGAACCAAGGAAAGCCAGCTGTGAATTCGCTTCGTAAGCATCACGAATATTGCCAAGGAATGCACTTCGGATAATACAGCCACCACGCCACATCAAGGCAACATTACCGTAGTTCAACGACCAGTCATTATCTTCCGAGGCCTGACGGATCAACATAAAGCCCTGCGCATAAGAGATAATTTTTGACGCCAGCAGCGCCTGTCTTAGCGCATCTACCCATTCAGACTTATCACCTTCAACCTGAGTGATCGGGTTGTTGAATAACTTTTCAGCTTCAACACGCTGATCTTTCAAAGAAGATAGGCAACGTGCAAATACAGAATCGGTGATCAGGGTCAGCGGTATACCATGATCAAGAGCGTTAATGCCTGTCCACTTGCCGGTTCCTTTCTGGCCTGCTGTATCCAGAATTTTTTCCACCAGCGGCTCACCATTTTCATCGCGATAACCCAAAATATCCGCGGTGATCTCGATTAAGTAACTGTCTAGTTCGGTTTTATTCCATTCTGTGAAGATTGACTGCATCTCATCATGAGACAGTCCAAGGCCTTCTTTCATAAAGTGGTAGGCTTCACTGATTAGCTGCATATCTCCATATTCGATACCGTTATGAACCATTTTGACAAAATGCCCTGCTCCTTGTTTGCCGACCCAATCACAGCATGCTTCACCTTCGTCGGTCTTGGCAGCAATTGCCTGAAAAATGGGTTTAACGTGCGGCCACGCTTCAGGATCACCACCAGGCATAATTGAAGGTCCAAAACGTGCCCCTTCTTCACCACCAGAGACACCGGCGCCAACATAGCGGATCCCTTTGTCACGCAATGCCGCTACACGGCGATTGGTATCAGGATAGTTGGTATTACCACCATCAATAATGATGTCGCCTTCGTCCAGTAAAGGCACTAGGTTGTTGATAAACTGATCAACCACGTCACCAGCACGAACCATCAACATAACTTTGCGCGGTTTTTCCAGTTTATCGACCAAATCTTGCAGCGAGCTAGCGCCAATAATATTTGTTCCCTTGGCCGCGCTAGATAGAAACTCTTCTACTTTTGAGACTGTACGGTTATACGCCACGACTTTGAAACCATGATCATTCATATTCAGAATCAGGTTCTGGCCCATAACTGCCAGGCCGATTACACCAATATCACCTTTCATTCATTTCTCCTTACGCCAGCTCTTTGGCTGCTTCTGAATCTAAATACCACTCGGTAATGCCTAATTTGCTCTTCACCTTCGCTGCCGGATACATTGCAGCTTCAGCGGCATGATCAGCAATTTGTTTCAACACGGGAGCCTTACTTTCACCCAGGACCAAATAAGTAAGGCGCTTGGCACTCGCTAGCAAGTGAGCCGTCTTTGACACCCTGATTTGGCGAGTCTCAGGGTGCGCTGCAATCGTGGCAATTTCTGTTGTCTCGTAATCGGTCTGCCCAGGGAACAACGAAGCGGTATGCCCATCGGTTCCCATGCCAAGCAAAATCCAATCGAATACAGGGGTATCATCTTGCATCGGGATCGCCGTCCGCATTTCTTCAGCAAAACGCACCGCCTCTAATGCCGCAAAGTCTTCACCACGGATGCGGTGAATATTTGCAGCTGGAATGGAGATATGATCAAATAACTGTGCCTTTGCCTGGCCATAATTGCTTTGTTCATTATCCGGGGCTACACAGCGCTCGTCTCCCCACCAGAAATGCAGGTTGTGCCAGGCTATCGTGTAGGCATACTCCGAGTTGGCAAGATAAGAAAACAGCTGTGATGGCGTACTGCCACCAGACAAAGATATATGCACCGGACGTCCTAGCTGACTATATTCCAGCAGGCTTTTTGCCAACGACTCAACAACCTGTGCCGAGCTTTCAAACACGTGGTAGTTCATCTCACTCATAACTCGCAATAGTCCGTATTAGTCAGGTTCTTACAAGGAAAGCGCCATTCACGCTTGTCTCCCGCCAGTAAAGCATCCGCCTCTTTCGGCCCCCATGTACCGGCAGCATAGCCGTACAGGTGCTCTGAGTTTTCTTTGTACTCAAGGATCGGCTGGACAAACTTCCAACACGCTTTCACCGCATCAGTACGGGCAAAAAGCGTCGCATCTCCTTTCATTGAATCAAGCAGCAAGCGCTCATAAGCGGTCAGCATATTGGTTTCTTCAAGGCTCTCGTAATGGAAATCCATCGATACATCTTTAGCTTCAAAGCCTGCACCAGGCTTTTTCAGACCAAAGCTCATTAAAATCCCTTCATCCGGCTGAATACGAATGATCAGCTTGTTCTTAGGCGCATTGGCACTAAACACGGGATGCGGCGTTTTCTTGAAATGAATCACGACCTCAGTCACCCGTGTCGGTAGTCGTTTACCAGTCCGAACATAGAAAGGCACACCATTCCAGCGCCAGTTATCAATAAACATCTTGAGCCCGACATAAGTCTCGGTACGGGAATCGGCGGTGACCCCAGGTTCATCCCGATAACCGGGCAGATGCTCACCTCGAACATCTGACTCAGTGTACTGGCCCAGCACCAAGTTATTTTTCAGATCTTCATCAGAGAGTGGCTGTAGGCTGTGCATCACCTTAACCACCTCATCACGCATAGAATCGGCATTGATAGCAGCCGGCGGCTCCATACCGACCATCGCCAATACCTGAAGCAGATGGTTCTGGAACATATCGCGAACCGCACCCGCTCCGTCGTAGTAACCGCCGCGCTCTTCAACCCCTAAGAATTCAGCAGCCGTAATTTCAACATAATCAATAAAGTTTCGGTTCCATAAAGGCTCAAACATGCCATTGGCAAAACGGAAAACCAGAAGGTTCTGTACGGTTTCCTTACCTAAATAGTGATCGATACGATAAATCTGGTGCTCTTGGAAGTGACAATGTAGCTGCTTATCCAATACCTGAGCCGATTCCAGATCGTAGCCAAATGGCTTCTCGACAATCAGGCGTTTCCAGCCGTTTGACTCATCGTTCAATCCATATGCGGCAAGGCACTCTGGAATAACACTGTACAGGGTAGGCGGAGTGGCTAAATAAAACGTGGTATTGCCACCGGTATTACAACGCTCACCAAGATCATCAAGGCGAGTCTTTAAATGGACATAGTCTTCAACCGCCGCAGTATTAAGCGCTTGATAATGTAGATGTTGGCAAAAAGCTTCAAGTGTTTGTTCATCCACTTTCTCTGTAGCCGTTAATGCCTGTTTGAGTTTATCTCTGAATGCTTGATCCGAGTAAGCAGTACGACTGACACCCAAAATAGCAAATTCTTCAGGCAACAGTCCGTTGGCAAAAAGATGATAGAAGGCTGGTATCAGTTTTCGGTGGGTCAGATCGCCTGACGCGCCAAAAATGACAATACAATTATTTTCAGGCTTAACCATTGAGCATTCCCATTCAGATCAACATGACCTGTAAATTATCAGATGCTCAAGATGTTAGCACTCGCAGCTAGAAGGGATATTCGGTTTTGCCTATAACAGTGATAGTTAAAACCTTAAAAAGAATGCTTTTTGAACAATAACACCAGCAGTAGCAGAAACTCCGGTCAACAACACTATCTAATATTACACTGCCGATAGATTTACCAGCTGTCGGGTATAGTCTTGTTGAGGCTCATTAAAGATCTGCTCAGTACTCCCCTGCTCGACCACTTTGCCCTCCTTTAACACTAACGTATAGTGGCATAACGACTTCACGACGTTTAAATCATGGCTGATAAACAGGTAGCTTAAGCCATGTTTCTGCTGCAGTGACTTCAGTAAAGTCAGTACCTGAAATTGTACGGTTCTGTCTAATGACGATGTCGGCTCATCCAGCAATATAAATTCAGGCTTGAGCACCAATGCACGGGCAATCGCAATTCGCTGCCGCTGCCCGCCGGAAAATTCATTAGGGTAGCGATGGCGAGTTTCTGGATCCAGCTCCACTTCCCGCATCGCATCACAAATTACCTTATCCTCTTCGTCCGGAGTCAATGACTTATGGATTTTTAACCCCTCACCAATAATTTGTGCCACCGACATTCGCGGATTCAGTGCCGCAAACGGGTCCTGAAACACAACCTGTAACTTGCTCCGGTAAGGAAGCATTTGCTTACGGTTCAATCCCGAGATATCAACGCCATCAAAATGAATGCTACCTTCACTATTTAGCAGTTTAAGTATCGCCATTCCGGTTGTGGACTTTCCCGAACCACTTTCGCCAACCAAGCCGACGCTGTGCCCCTGACGAAGGATAAAACTGACATCGGTTACAGCTTTAATATGATCCTTAACCCGCTTGAGAATACCGCCAGTGATCGGAAACCAGACCCTTAAATCATTAATATCAAATAACGGCTGGGCATTAACATCTACCGGAACGGGACTACCACTGGGATCGGAGTTGATCAGCTGAATGGTGTAAGGATCAGAGGGGCTGTTGAAAATCACCTCTCTGGTATCCGTTTCAACTAGTTGGCCAAGTTTCATGACAGCCACGCGATCAGCGATACGACGGACAATACTCAAGTCATGGGTAATAAACAGCATCGCCATCCCCAGCTCCTGCTGGAGATCTTTGAGTAGATCCAGTATCTGAGCCTGAACCGATACATCCAGTGCTGTCGTCGGCTCATCGGCAATCAGCAGTTCCGGTTCATTAATCAAAGCCATCGCGATCATTACCCGTTGCCGCTCTCCGCCCGAGAGCTCATGCGGATAGGCTGTCAGTCGTTTCTCAGGATTACGAATGCCGACTTTCTTGAGCCAGCTTAGCGCCCTGTTCTCAGCCTCTTTCGGTCTCGTCCCACGGTGAATAGCCAGCGTTTCGCAAAGCTGGCGACCTATCTTATGCAGTGGATTGAGTGACATCATCGGCTCTTGAAATATCATTCCAATCCTATCCCCCCGCATCCGACGCATTTCACGTTCGCTGCATGTCATCATATCCGTACCGTCATAGCGAACATGACCCGCAAGGTACCGGGCCGATGACTTTGGCAACAGACGTAAGATCGCATTGGCGGTAACGGACTTACCCGAGCCACTTTCCCCCACCAGCGCCAGCGTTTCACCACGACGTATATCCAGGCTCACACCATAGGTCACCTGCTCTATTTCAGTGCCGCTTTGAAAGCCCACCGACAAGTTTTCAATTGTTAGTATTGGAGTCGTCGCCATAGCTTATCTCTGATGATGGGGATCGAAAGCATCCCGGACTGCTTCACCGACAAACACCAGCAGGCTTAGCATGATAGACAATACGACAAAGGCCGACAGGCCAAGCCACGGTGCCTGCAGGTTGGTCTTGCCCTGAGCGAGCAATTCACCCAGCGACGGTGAACCAGCCGGCAAACCAAAGCCAAGAAAATCAAGCGAAGTCAGGGTTGTTACCGAACCGCTCAGAATAAAAGGCATCATGGTCAGCGAGGCAACCATAGCATTGGGCAGCATATGCCGCAGCATGATCCGACCATCACTGACACCCAGCGCCTGAGCGGCGCGGACATAGTCAAAGTTACGGCAACGCAGAAACTCTGCGCGCACGACCCCGACCAACCCCATCCAGCTGAACAGCACCATGATCCCCAGTAGCCACCAAAAGTTCGGCTCGACAAAGCTCGACAGAATAATCAACAGAAACAGGGTTGGCATCCCAGACCACACCTCGATAAAGCGCTGACCAAACAGATCAACCCAACCACCGTAATAGCCCTGGCACGCCCCAACAATCACACCAATAATGGTTGATATTATGGTCAGGGCAAAACCAAACAAGACAGAAACCCGAAAACCGTAGATGATCCGGGCCATCACATCCCGCCCCTTATCGTCCGTTCCCAACCAGTTCACACCATCTGGCGGCGACGGTGCAGGACCGGCCAGATCGTAATTGATGGTGTCGTAACTAAAACGAATAATCGGCCAGATCATATAGCCATCGGCATTGATCAAGTCAGCCACGTAAGGATCGGTATAGTCCGCTTCTGATTCAAATTCACCGCCAAACTCGGTTTCGGTGTATTGTTCAACAATCGGAAAATAATAGTTTGAATCAAAATTGATCAGCAATGGCTTGTCATTGGCAATAATTTCCGCAAACAGGCTAACGAAAAATAACAAGGTAAAAATCCACATCGACCAGTAACCGCGCTTGTGTGCGCGGAATCTAGCCCATCTCTCCTTCGTAAGCGGGTTCATCTAGCGCGCCTCAAAATCAATGCGTGGATCAACAAAGGTATAGGTCAAATCCGAAATAATATTTAGCAATAAACCGAGTAACGTCATGATATACAGCGAACTGAACACCACGGGGTAATCACGCTGGATAGTGGATTCAAATCCCAGCAGCCCGATCCCCTCCAGCGAGAACATCACCTCAATCAGCATCGCGCCGGTAAAAAAAATACTGATAAAGGCCGCCGGAAAGCCAGCAATAATGATCAGCATGGCATTTCGGAACACGTGGCGGTAAAGAATACTGCGTTCGTCCAACCCTTTGGCTCGAGCCGTCACGACATATTGCTTATTAATCTCATCAAGAAAAGAATTTTTCGTCAGCATACTCAAGGTAGCAAAACCACCGATCACCATCGCCAGGATAGGCAAGGTTAGATGCCAGAAGTAATCCAGAATTTGCTGGTACCAAGTGAGTTGGTCAAAATCAGACGAAACCAGTCCCCGTAACGGAAACCAACTAAAATAATTGCCGCTGGCAAAGAAGATGATCAACAAAATAGCAAATAGGAATCCTGGAATAGCATAGCCAATAATAATGATGGCACTGCTCCAGACATCAAAGCGAGAGCCGTGTTTAATGGCTTTGGCGATCCCGAGCGGTATAGAGACGAAATAGATAATTAGGGTACTCCATAACCCTAAAGAAACGGAGACTGGCAAGCGGTCGATGATCAAATCAATCACATTGCCACCTTTGAACAGGCTCTCACCAAAATTAAACGTGGCGTAGTTTTTCAGCATATCGGCATAGCGTTCAAGCAACGGCTTATCAAAGCCAAACTGTTTTTTAATGGCTTCGACCACTTCGGGGTCAAGCCCGCGAGAGCCGCGGTAGCTGCTGCCGTTCTCTCCCGGCTCAATCGCCTTAACTTCCTGGCCGCCGCCGGTGAATCGCTCCATGATCCCTGATGAGTGACCTTCCAGTTGGGCAACAGCCTGCTCCACCGGCCCTCCGGGCGCTATCTGTATCACAAAGAAGTTGATAGTGATGATGGCCCATAAGGTCGGAATGACCAGTAGCAAGCGACGAATAATATATGCTGACATCTTTCCCTGTGCCCTTTTAATCATTCACTCGGCATGTAGCGCTGATACACGCTGAGTGGTTAGTGCTATCGGGTGAAACTAACGCCGTTTCTCAGGTAGCCTTTCGGCTTTATGCGGATCTACCCACCAGGTGTCTTTGCCCAGCGCATACTTTGGTCTCACCGCCGGACGAGAGAATTTATCCCAGCTGGCAACCCGGAACTGGCTGATATGCCACTGCGGTATCACATAGAAATTCCACTGCAGTACCCTGTCTAGCGCGCGACCGTAACTTAGGAGTGCATCAGGGTCTTGCTGATTTTCTACTATCTTCTCGGTCAGATAATCAATGGCCGGATCCTTTACCCCCGCAGTATTGTAGGTACTGTCGATAAAGTTGCTGTTCCAGGCAATCAGCAGGTTCGGACTTGGGTACGGATTGGCACTGTACCCAGCCGAAACCATGTCAAAATCACGATCACGCAGTCGTTTGATATATTGAGTCGTATCAACCGTACGGATCTTCATGTCGATCCCCATCAACTTAAGGTTCTTTTGCAACGGGATAGCCAAACGCTCTGTCGAAGGGCTGTAGATCAACAGCTCAAACACAAACGGTTCGCCCGTTTTATTGTTGGTCATGACCTTGTTTTTCAACTCCCAACCCGCCTGTTTCATTAGGCCCAGAGCTTTACGCACTTGAGCACGAATGCGTCCGGAACCATCAGTAACAGGAGGCTGATATATTTCGGTAAATACGCGCGGCGGGACTTTGTCTTTTACGGGTTCCAGTACCTTCAATTCTTCGCTCGACGGCAAGCCGTTTGCTTCATATTCTGTGTTCTGAAAGTAACTTCGTGTTCGCTTGTACTGGTTATAGAACAAACTCTTGTTCATCCATTCAAAATCCATGGTATACGTCAGAGCCTCACGAACTTTGGGATCCTTGAAATATGGACTTTCAATATTAAACACAAAGGCCTGCATAGCCTGCGGGATCCGGTGGGGAATTTCTTCTTTTAAAATGTAGCCCTTATCGAAGTTCGTGCCTTGATACAAGGTTGCCCAGAACTTAGCAACGTTTTCTTCGCGAATATCATACTCACCCGCCTTGAAAGCTTCGAGTGTCACCGTTTCGTCACGGTAGTAATCATATTTGATTTTATCAAAGTTATTGCGCCCAATATTCACCGGCAAGTCTTTCGCCCAATAATCCTCAACCAACGAATAGGTTACACTCTGGCCAGACTTATAACGGGTGATCTTGTAAGCACTGCTACCGAGCGGCGGCTCATTCAACGGCTCGCTAAGGTTCTTGTCTTTCCAAAAATGCTCAGGCAACACATTCATCCCCTGAACCACTGCAAACAAAATCTCCCGGTTAGGCTTGTTCATCTCAATACGGGCCGTTAACTCAGACTTCGCGGTGACTGATTTGACGTCCTTAAAATAAACTTTGTACTGCGGCACGCCTTCTTTCATAAACTTATCGAAGGTAAAGGCGACATCGTCAGCAGTTATTGGATGGCCGTCATGAAAGCGTGCCTTAGGGTTGATGTCCACTTCCATCCAAGAGAAGTCATCGGCATATCGTACTTTTGCAGCAATCAGCGGATAATGACTGTCTATCTCATCATTAGAGGCAACAAATAGGGTATCGTATATTGTATCTGCACCGGCAACAGAGACACCACGCGTCGCATACCGGTTAAAGCTATCATAGGTACCGACCTGCGCATAAATTACCTGACCACCTTTGGGCGCATCAGGGTTTACATAATCAAAGTGAGAGAAATCACTGGAATACTTGGCGGTACCGAACCCCACCAGGTGTGTTGATTCTATTATTTCAGCGGCATTAATTGCAGTAGCTGCAAGCAACATCGCTATGCCAAATGGTATTTTTCCAAGCATTAGCCTCTCCCTGCCAGCCTCGGCTCCCCTACATAAAGAAAAAATGTTCAAGTTATCATTATTCTACGATAGGACAGGAATCACATTTCGACAATGTCGGTATCCCGGTTAGAACACAATATCTTCGGCGCATAAATCGAATCTTGCAGGTTTAAAAAAGCCGACTTGCTGAAATGGTCTATTACTTGCAGGCTGCGATGTTAACCGTTACCATCGCAACCCATTCCGCAGATGCGGACTACATGATTCAGAGCCAGCTTCAGTTCTGAATTTGCAAAATAAACGGTACACAGGATTACACTATGTCTAAATTTTTCTACAAAGGGCGCATCGAAAAAAAGCCTAAGCATGAAAGCTTCGGCTATAACACCAAACGAGCGGCTAAGTTAGGTACTGAAGCTAACCCATTGCCCCTAACGGTAACGAGTGATGAGCGAAAGGCAGAAGTTGAAGCTATCGTGGCGCAAAACAACCTGTTTGCAAATATCACAGTCAATGTAGAGGCAAAAGAAGATCTAGTTGAGCTGGACACGATCCTGAACAAACCGGCAACGACCGTGTTTGAAAAAACACCTAGCCGCAACGATCCATGCTCATGTGGTAGCGGTAAAAAATACAAGAAATGCTGTGGCTAAACAAACGGCTATGGTGCAGGCCCTTCCTATAAAGAAAGGGCTTTTGTTCTTTTTGCTCCGCTTTTCATAATCCCCCTGCAATTACCCACAAAAATCCGTATAATCCCGCCTCAATTTTAATTTTGAAGATGTACACGATATGAGCAAAGGTTATTCCTGTGTGGGGCTGTTCAATCCCAAGACTCCTGAAAATGTTGGTTCGGTCATGCGCGCAGCAGGCTGCTATGGCGTAAATTCGGTTTTTTACACAGGTACACGATATGATCTTGCTAAGAAATTCTGTACTGATACAAAAAAAGCCTATCATGATATCCCACTCATCGGCGTACAGGATCTGAAAGATATTATTCCTCACGATTGTGTCCCTGTTGCAGTGGATCTCATTGAAGGTGCCAAACCCTTGCCGGACTATAAACACCCAAGACGCGCCTTTTATATCTTTGGTCCGGAAGACAATACGCTGAAAAAAGAAATCACCGATTTTTGCCGCGAAACGATTTATGTTCCGACCACAGGATGTATGAACCTGGCAGCTGCGGTAAACGTGATTCTTTATGATCGCTTGGCTAAAGGTGAGAACTTTTCTAACCACAAATAAACGATAATGAAATTATAATTTTAGGGTTTTATTGCAGAACAAACGGAATAATAGATTGCGATAGGTTATTCCGTTTACTATTTACCTCAAGATTCAAGTGGTACGCTCCAAGCCAAGCGCACAACCTCTTTGGCATTATTTTCAATTAAATCACCATTGGAAATAATGACTCGTTCAAAATCCCAACCCAAAATATGTAAAAGCGACTGTCTGGCGGCAACTTTATCTTTCCATCCTAATTGATATTCAGGCGCAGGCTTTGGTTTATTCCACATTCTAAAAACCAGTTTCCACCAAATTTTCAGTCCCCAGCCGATCCCTTGGGTTTTGTCACCAATATTTTCTATTAAATCGACCAAAATGAGTGTACGACTGGGCTTATGACAAAAAGCAACCTCCCACATATATTTAGTACCTCGCACTAACACCTGATCAAAATCATCAACCCAGCAGTCCGGTACTTTGTCACATAGAAACTCGTCGAACTGAATATCAGGCACTTTCTGCTCTACCCCTGGGCATATCATGGTTTTCGCCAACGGATAGACATCTTGTGCCGAGATTATATGTAAGTGATGGTACGAGCCCGGCGCCACGATATAGGCCACTTCTCCCAACTGGGCCAACTCGGCTTTCATCGCCTGATCAATTTGGCAAGGGGAATGAAGCAGCAGCTTGTTATCAATCAAACGAACAACAGTCATTCGTGAAAAAAAATCTAAACCTGCATAATGTACCGGATAGTCCGTAATCCATATCTCTCCTCGTACATACTCAGTGAGCAAGTTGGTCATTTTACGTCTCCGATTTATACAGAAGAAAGTTTAGCACTAATCGTATATCTCAAATTTCCTAATCATTGTGCCAACTGCAGGGACTTTGTCGCTATAGTAATAGGCTTAATGCATTAATCTTTGTTACAAAATAATCGTTACGCTCAATAATTGATTGCTATATAACTGGCATTAACACATTGAAAGGTTTAGTACATAATGTTTAAAAAGGTATCTCTGTTAATTTCCTTCATCATTCTCGGCTCTACACCAGCAATCGCTAACCCACTCAACGGAGACGCCGAGGCCGGTAAAATAAAAGCGTTTTCCTGCCAGTTTTGCCATGGGGCTAATGGGGTTGCAAGCCAGCCTAACTATCCACATTTAAACGGTCAGAATGAACTTTACCTATTTAACGCAATGAAAGCCTACCAAGATAATAAGCGCTCAGGCATTTATGCCGAAATGATGAAGAAACAGTTATCAATGATGAAAGAACAGGACTTAGCTGATATCGCCGCTTTCTATACCAGGATGGACAACTGATTGCATCACTTGTTACAAGAACAAACATGCGCACCAAGCTGCTTATCAATGTGGTGCAATGCCGCCATTTGATGTCCCAAGCCCACCCCATAGCACGCAACAGTAATACGCAATATTACTGAAGATGACCGCAGGAAAAAGCTCAAGGCAACTGGAGAGAGAGGCGTAATCAGACTAGACTTAATCCGATTTAAGTCATAGAGAGCATGTCCAGAACCAAACAACGCAGAGGGAAGCCTCAAACCGTATGTTAGAATATGACCTTATAGGTGAGATAAGCATCTTGTGTTAGGCCAATTTCCTAGCAGATTATCTTATCAACTTGTTAGACCTGTGGTTTTATTGAGCATTTGGTCTGGAAATGCGGAAAAGGCGAAGCAAAAACAAGCAAATGTTCATTTTATCGTGCATGAGCTCTGTAATCTTTGTTTGAATCAGTGATATACTCCCCACCCTGACATGTGACCGTAATTGTTTATAGAGAAAAACAATGACAGATTTATCTAAATACAGAAACATTGGTATTTTCGCGCACGTTGATGCGGGTAAAACCACTACTACTGAGCGTATCCTTAAGCTTACTGGTAAAATCCATAAAACTGGTGAGGTTCACGATGGTGAATCAACAACTGACTTCATGGAACAGGAAGCTGAGCGTGGTATTACTATCCAGTCAGCAGCAGTAAGCTGTTTCTGGAATGATCACCGTCTAAACGTTATCGATACTCCAGGACACGTTGACTTCACAGTAGAAGTTTACCGTTCTCTTAAAGTTCTTGATGGCGGTATCGGTGTATTCTGTGGTTCTGGTGGTGTTGAGCCTCAGTCAGAAACTAACTGGCGTTACGCGAACGAATCAGAAGTTGCTCGTCTGATCTTCGTTAACAAACTAGACCGTATGGGTGCAGACTTCTTTAACGTTGTTGACCAGGTTAAGAACGTTCTAGGTGCTAACCCACTAGTTATGACTCTACCAATCGGTCGTGAAGATGACTTCGTTGGTGTTGTAGACGTACTAAACCGTCAAGCTTACGTTTGGGATGACACAGGTCTTCCTGAAAACTACGAAATCAAAGAAATCCCAGCGGATATGGTTGATGACGTAGAAGCTTACCGCGAAGAGATGATCGAATCTGCTGTTGAGCAAGACGATGATCTAATGGAAGCTTACATGGAAGGTGAAGAGCCTTCTATCGAAGACATCAAGCGTTGTATCCGTAAGGGTACACGTGACCTAGCGTTCTTCCCAACGTTCTGTGGTTCTGCATTCAAAAACAAAGGTATGCAGCTTGTACTAGACGCAGTTGTTGACTACCTACCGTCTCCAACTGAAGTTGACCCACAGCCGCTAACAGATCCAGAAACTGGTGAGCCAACTGGCGACGTTGCAACTGTATCTGCTGATGAGCCACTAAAAGCGCTAGCATTCAAAATCATGGATGACCGTTTCGGTGCTCTTACTTTCATCCGCATCTACTCTGGTGTGATGAAGAAAGGTGACACAATCCTTAACAGCGCAACAGGTAAAACTGAGCGTATCGGCCGTATGGTTGAGATGCAAGCTGATGAGCGTAACGAACTAACATCTGCACAAGCTGGTGACATCATCGCTGTTGTAGGTATGAAGAACGTTCAGACTGGTCACACTCTATGTGATGTTAAGCACGAGTGTACTCTTGAGCCAATGATCTTCCCAGAACCAGTAATCTCTATTGCTGTTACGCCTAAAGATAAAGGCGGTTCTGAGAAAATGGGTATCGCGATCGGTAAAATGGTTGCAGAAGATCCATCTTTCCAGGTTGAAACTGACGAAGAAACTGGCGAAACCATCCTTAAAGGTATGGGTGAACTTCACCTAGACATCAAGGTTGATATCCTTAAGCGTACTTACGGCGTAGACCTAGTTGTTGGTCAGCCTCAGGTTGCTTACCGTGAAACTATCACTCAGCCTGTTGAAGATAGCTACACGCACAAGAAACAGTCTGGTGGTTCTGGTCAGTTCGGTAAGATCGACTACCGTATCAAACCAGGTGAGCCTAACTCTGGCTTCACGTTCTCTTCAACTGTTGTTGGTGGTAACGTACCTAAAGAATTCTGGCCTGCAATCGAGAAAGGTTTTGCTGGCATGATGGACACTGGTGTTCTTGCTGGTTTCCCTGTTCTTGACGTTGAAGTTGAACTATTCGACGGTGGCTTCCACGCAGTCGATTCATCTGCAGTAGCATTCGAAATCGCAGCGAAAGGTGCATTCCGTCAGTCTATGCCTAAAGCAGGTGCTCAGCTTCTAGAGCCAATCATGCACGTAGACGTGTTCACTCCAGAAGATCACGTTGGTGATGTTATCGGTGACCTTAACCGTCGTCGTGGCATGATCAAAGATCAGATGGCTGGTACTACTGGTGTTCGTATTAAAGCAGACGTTCCTCTATCAGAAATGTTTGGTTACATCGGTCACCTACGTACAATGACTTCTGGTCGTGGTCAGTTCTCTATGGAGTTCTCACACTACTCAGCTTGTCCTGCAAACGTTGCAGAAGCAGTAATTGCAGCAGCTAAAGAAGCTAACGCGAAGAAGTAATTCTTCCTTTAAGCTTTAGCTGATACTAACCCCGATGGTGCAAACCATCGGGGTTATTTTTTACCATAAATATTCATCGCCCCCCTTACCCGCTTCCAAGAAATTGGGAAGCCGCACTGCTCGTTACTAACCCATACCACATTCAGTCAAATATCGCATAATGCCATACTGCTGTAGCCAGTCGAGCTGCGCAGGTTGTTTAACCAGGAAACGTCCACTATAGTTAAGGCCATTGGCAAACACCTGATTAATATTATTGGTTGAGCGTGGCACAACCAGCATCCAGCGTTCAGTAAGAAGGATGTTATAAGGCATCTCCCCCTCCCCAAGCTCTAATAATGACTTCAAGGCCTGTATATAACATTGATACAAGTAACCAGCATCAAGCTCTGTGAAAGTATATAGAAAGTGTTTAAATGGCAGCTGGCGTTTAATGATTGCCTCTTCAAGCGGTATATCCGTTTTAACCACCTGCATATGTCGATGGGTTTGGCTTGCACCAGCGATTGGCCCGCTATTGTAAAAGCCCAGTACATCACTGCCCGTAAAGCCAAGCAACCAGGCATGGAAATCACCCAGCGATAATGGTGATGATTGGAGAACAAAGTCTTTTGAGCAAATCAATAAATGAGGCGATAGCACCGGGAACTTGTTGAGCAGGCAAACATGGCTAGTACCTGCCTCACCAACATACAAAGACGGATCATAAGGAAGAAATGGATTTTGTGGGCTACTGATAGTGACCAGCTTTTTGCTCGCATTATGGGTAACAACATGGCCAAGAAAGTTAACCCCGCCTTCAAGGAGTACCTCCGCTGCGGTTGTAATAGGCATCAGCTTACCACTCGCCAATGCTTGTCGGCTCACGCGTTCAGCCTCCTCCCAAAACATACCCTCTCCTTTTTTTAGTTCCCTTTAAGATTCATCAATAACACTTAACAACTACAGACACCATAGCCAACAGGCGATAATTTGATCAAGTGTATTATATAGTTTACACATCAATGGCTATCATGTTGCGAGAGATACAGGCCACTCTCTAGCCGAAGATAGATAAAATACGTATGATCAACGCGTTGAATGAGATAGCAGCTTTCCATCCTATTCCCTGTGTTACTCCAAGGGAAAGCTGTAGAAACCTTCGTTTGGTCACTTAGGGGTTCTCTAACCAGGGCATTGTTGTTCGGTCAAACCATGATGCCTTTTTCGATTTCAACAACTATCTCTGAAAATAAAAAAGGCGTTTACCCCTCGGTAAACGCCCTTTTGTTGTGTCTATTAGATTGTACAGTTTGTCGTTAGCGAAACACTGTAGTTTATCGCAATGAATAAAACCTTAAATCAATTCAGCAGTTAACAAGAAACAGCCAAACAGAAAGCTCATTGCCATCGCAATCTGGCCACCACCTGCCTGATAGGTCTCTGCTACAGCCTCTTGATTCTTCTGTACCTTACGAACCTTCATAGTCATAGCCATAGGAACAAAAATCGCTAGGAAGACTAGGATAATTCCCGCATAGCCGAGCACAGACAGGAACTGATCAGCAGCCCATAGCGCTCCCATCAGAGGAAAAATAAATGTCAAAACATAGGTTACGGCGCGATTCTGCTTGAACGTATCGGCATTTTGGTCAAACAGCGCCATGGCCACTCCCAAAAAAGAAGTCAGCAGTGCCAATCCAGTGAAGATAGAAAGAACCAAGTTAATCATTCGATGCTCAGCACCCAGCGCTGCAATCAATTCCGAGACATTAGCAAAGCTCACCATCTGCTCAGAAGACAAGTTACCCATCGCCGCATACAGCCAAAGCAGGTAACTGAACAATGGGATCAGTGAGCCGATAATAACCATATTACGTAGTTGCTTATGCGTCGCTTCCTGGTTATAAGAAACCAGAGATGGGATCACGACCATAAAGCCAAAGCTAGTGAATAGTACTGAGCTGGTTTTAATCAGTTCAATTTTGCTAGTGCTCGTTGCTTCCATCAGGTTCTCTATCGAGATGGTTGGAACCAGTGACATCAATGTCAGAGCAAGCATCACGACCATAATGGTAAACAAGGCACGATTAAGCTTGTCGATCACCGACGTACCGGCTGCAACAATCACACCAGCGATAAGGGTAAAGGCTATCTGGCACTGCATCATGGTCAGTTCCAGTCCCATTCCAGCAACCAGCTTTTTCACTAAATCGCCAGCCCCGATAATATAAGCCATCAGCAGACACACCAGCAGTGCATACAGCAGTCCATTCGTGACTAACTGCCCGCCTTTGCCCAATGTTTTACGGGCAATACTATTCATTCCCAGCCCGCCGCCAGACTTAATACTGGCTTCTAACAGTAATAAAGCCGCATAAGTTGTGCCTAACCAAATCACCAGCATCAGCAGTGTGCCCCATACCAGGCCAAACTGTGACAATACCATTGGGATAGCCAACATTCCGGCACCTAACGCTGTCCCTGCAATGATCAGCGAGCTTCCTAATAACTTTAAATTCACAACAATTATCTCTGAAAAAATTGGATCGGTTTCTGCTCCAAGACTCTATGGTCATCTAGTTCTTAAGCAGATGTGAAAATTTTGTCTTTTGGCGTTCGATCGTATTCGATATCAACTGTGGTCAGCAGCAAAAATGGTATTCAACAGATAACAAACGGAGATCGAGCCAACTGGCAAGACGAAAGATTAATAGCTAAAAGAGCTAAATCGAGAAAAGGCAAAAAAGCCGTAATACTGGGAAGTAAAGGCAGGAGAGCTGGCAGAATGTCGATGTGATGGTGTCGCAATGCTAGTCGCATGCGATAAGCAGCTTACGGCTGAATCTGGCAGCCTTGCTGAATTAAGTTTCATTTATCGTACTCCAAAAAACGATATATCCCTGCTTATAAGAACATTCATCCGTTGATTGTTCTGTTTTCGTTTGGTCAATTAGCAACTTAAGGTTCTGGCCGATAAATCACAACAACCATTATTGGAATCTTTGATACCAAATATGATCGTGATAAATTCTAAAGTCTATTCCAAGAAAAATCCCCTTGGATGTCACTTAACCAAGGGGATAAATACTCATCTTCTTATTTACCAAATTGAGTGCCAGAATCACTCACAACCAGCATCAAGCGGTTAAATGGACCGGGGCGTACGCTAATATAGCTTCCGTCATCGAACTGGATCCCATCATAGAAATCGGCTCCCCATTTTACCCGGGTAAATCTGGCATAGCGTGCTTTGGTATACACAGCCTCCAATGCATTCAACGCCCCATGTTTTTTTGCCTGAAGCAAGATGTCGGGGCTTAGCAATTTTTCAGCAACGGTTTTAATAGCGACAGTCATCCCTGCCTCCTGCACGCCTTGGAACATGCTCTTCTTTTACCAAAAATTGACAGTGTTACAACCCTCCTCTATTTCAACTGTGCAATCTTTAAGCACCCCTTTTCCCTGTCAACAATCATCTATAACAATATTTTATCATCATATTTCACCATTACTTTCGTAATATACCTTCATAGAGTAGTTAAATCATTAACAAACCCAATCGATAAGTCATTGATTTGTATGAATCTACCACTTTAGGGGTGTTTAGGTTTGTAGTTGATTTACGTCATATTCCTTCATAACCCGTCTTATTACTATTGCCTCAGATTTAACGCCTTTGTTAAGAGGATCTTATGAGCAAAGTCAGATTGGCGATTATCGGTAACGGTATGGTCGGCCATCGCTATATCGAAGAATTAGTCGATAGAGCAGACATGGAAAACTACGAAGTGACTGTTTTCTGTGAAGAACCACGCATCGCATATGACAGGGTTCACCTGTCTTCTTATTTCTCCCACCATACAGCCGAAGAGCTTTCCCTGGTCAAAGAAGGCTTCTACGAAAAACACGGCATCAACGTTCTGATTGGTGAACGTGCTATCACCATCAACCGCGCTCAAAAAATCATCCACTCGAATACCGGTCGTGAAATTCAGTACGACAAACTGATCATGGCAACGGGTTCCTACCCTTGGGTTCCACCGATTAAAGGTAATGAAGGTAAAGACTGTTTCGTTTACCGCACCATTGAAGATTTAAAAACCATTGAAGCAACCGCCAAACGCAGTAAAAGCGGTGTCGTTGTAGGTGGTGGCTTGCTTGGTCTCGAGGCCGCTGGCGCACTGAAAGCACTTGGCGTCGAAACCCATGTTGTCGAGTTTGCCCCCGTCTTAATGGCAGAGCAGCTCGATCCTCAAGGCGGTGAACAGCTACGCAAGAAAATTGAAAAACTCGGCGTGAATGTCCACACCGGAAAAAATACCAAAGAGATCGTTGCTGAAGGCGAGAATGCACGTAACACCATGCACTTTGCCGACGGTACGTCACTTGAAGTCGACTTCATCGTATTCTCGACCGGTATCCGCCCGCAGGACAAGCTTGCGATGCAGTGTGGCTTGGCCACTGGCCGTCGTGGCGGTATTGCCATCAACGATAACTGTCTCACCTCGGATGAAGATGTTTACGCAATTGGTGAGTGTGCGTCCTGGAACGAAATGTTCTACGGTCTGGTGGCACCTGGCTACAAGATGGCGCAGGTAGCTGTCAGCCACCTGCTCGGGGACGACAATGCCTTTGAAGGTGCCGACATGAGTGCCAAGCTGAAACTGCTGGGTGTAAAGGTCGGTAGTATCGGTGATGCCAATGGCCGTACTCCAAACTGCAAGAGCTATGTCTACCTCGATGAAAACGAAGAAGTGTATAAGCGCATCATCGTTTCTGAAGACGGAAAGAAACTGCTTGGTGCGGTGCTGGTTGGTGATACGTCAGACTACGGCGATCTGCTCCAGCTGATGCTGAACGACATCGACCTACCCAAACATCCTGACACACTGATCCTTCCGGCACATGCAGGCGCGGAAAAGCCGTCTCTCGGCCCAGACGCGCTGCCTGAAAGTGCTGTGATTTGTTCATGCTTCGACGTGACTAAAGGCAAGATCGCACAAGCTGTCGCAGAAGGTCACCATACACTGGCTGACATCAAAGCCATCACCGGCGCAGGTACTGGTTGTGGTGGATGTATCCCTCTGGTCACGTCTGTATTGAACGCTGAGCTGGCGAAAACAGGTATCGAAGTGAAAAACGATATCTGTGAGCACTTTGCTTACTCTCGCCAGGAGCTGTTCCACCTGATCCGCATCGAAGAAATCAAGACGTTCGACGATCTGCTTGAAAAATACGGCAAAGGTTACGGTTGTGAAGTCTGTAAGCCTGCAATTGGTTCGATTCTGGCGTCTTGCTGGGGTGATCACATCCTCAAGCCACAATTGGTAAAGCTGCACGATACTAATGACAACTTCCTTGGCAACATCCAGAAAGACGGCTCTTACTCTGTCATTCCGCGTATGGCGGGTGGTGAAGTCACACCACAAGCACTCGCAGAACTGGCTAACGTGGCGGCGGAATATAACCTGTACACCAAGGTAACAGGTGCTCAGCGTATCGGCTTGTTCGGCGCTCAGAAAGATGACTTGCCTGAAATCTGGCGCAAGCTGATTGACGCAGGTTTCGAAACAGGTCAGGCCTACGCTAAAGCACTACGTATGGCGAAAACGTGTGTTGGCTCTACCTGGTGTCGTTACGGTGTACAAGATTCGGTAGGTCTGGGTTCATTCATCGAAAACCGCTACAAAGGCATCCGTACCCCACACAAGATGAAGTTCGGTGTATCAGGCTGTACCCGTGAGTGTGCCGAAGCACAGGGCAAAGATCTTGGCATCATCGCTACTGACGCAGGCTGGAACATGTATGTGTGTGGTAACGGAGGTATGAAACCTCGCCACGCCGATCTTCTGGCCACCGATTTGGATCAGCAAACGCTAATTAAGTACATCGACCGCTTCATGATGTTCTACATCCGCACTGCAGCACCACTACAGCGCACATCAGTATGGATGGATAACATGGAAGGCGGTGTGGACTACCTGCGTGAAGTTATCATCGAGGACAAACTTGGCATTAACGCTCAGCTGGAAGCCGATGTTGCCCGTCTGGTTGATGAATTCCGTTGTGAGTGGAAAGACACGATTGAAGACGAATCCCAACTGACCCGCTTTGCCCACTTCATCAACTCAGATATGCGTGACGACAACGTCGTGTTTGTTCCAGAGCGTGACCAGCACCGTCCGGCAACGTTCACCGAAAAACACCCTGAAGCTAAAGGCGACATCCTACACGTGGAACTGGAGAACTAATCATGGCTTTTGAACAAGTTTGCGATATCACCGACATCACCCCAGGAACTGGCGTTTGCGCACTGATCGGCGGTCAGCAAGTGGCGGTTTTCCGTCCAAGCGAAGAAGAGCAGGTTTTTGCTATCAGCAACATGGACCCATTTGCCCGTTCAAACGTATTGTCACGCGGTCTGATTTGTGAGCACCAGGGTGAGCTTTGGGTAGCCAGCCCGCTTAAAAAGCAGCGCTTCAACTTGAGCTCCGGCATATGCATGGAAGATGAGCGTTTCAATATCAAAGCGTTCGAAGCTCGTGTTACAGACAGCAAGGTAGAAATTGCTGCCTAGGGTGTGAAGGACGCCCCTAAGGTGACATTCGCCGAGATTTAATAGCGAAAAGGCTTCTTGCTCCGAGCTGGATTTTACGGAGAGGAACAGGGAGCCTTTGTCTATTCAATCTTAACTTTTAATTTTTAAACTTCTGATAATAAGGATTATTATGTCTTATAACAAACCTGCTGAATTCGTTCAGACGATGATCGACACTGGCGAAGCGAAAGTGCGCACATCGACTCGTGACCTGATCTTACGCGGCACGATGGCAGGCATTATTCTTTCTCTGGCCGTTGTTGTAGCCATTACAACTATCGTACAAACCGGTGTCGGCATTGTTGGCGCTTTAGTCTTCCCAGTAGGTTTTTGTATTCTAAGCCTGATGGGTTACGACCTGCTGACGGGTGTTTTTGGTCTTGCACCACTGGCTAAGTTTGAAAACCGCAAAGGCATCACCTGGAGCCGCATCCTGCGCTGTTGGGGCTATGTTGGTCTAGGTAACCTTATCGGTTCACTGCTTGTTGCTTTCCTTGTTGCACTAACATTCACGATGAACTTCAGCGTCGAAGCGGGTGCTGTCGGTGAAAAATTCATTGCCGCTGCGACAGCACGTACTGTGGGTTACGCCGAACATGGTATGAATGGTTGGATCACTGTGTTCGTTAAAGGCATTCTTTGTAACTTAATGGTTTGTTTAGGTGTTATTGGTAACATGACAGCCCGTTCTGTAGCAGGCAAAATTGCAGCAATGTGGCTACCAATCTTTATCTTCTTCGCACTCGTATTTGAACACGCGGTAGTCAACATGTTCCTATTCCCACTAGGTATGATGCTAGGCGCTGATTTCGGTATCGCGACTTGGTTGAACTGGAACCTTATCCCAACAGTGCTAGGCAACCTAGTGGGTGGTCTTCTATTTACGTGTGTGCCTCTATACCTCACTCACGCAAAAACAGCACCAGCAATTGACGTAGAAAATGATGCAGAGATTCACGCAGAGCCAGTGTTAAGCACTAATTAATCACCCTATCTGGCCCTGCGCGGATTATACGGGGCCAGCTCTTACCCTTCACCATCCATTGAATTGATAGGCATTGCTATGACCACCAATCACACATCGTTAAACAGCGGTTTTGTTTCTCTTGTTGGTGCAGGGCCGGGTGATCCGGACTTGCTCACCGTAAAGGGACACCGCGTGATCCAACAAGCAGAAGTGGTGGTCTATGATCGTCTGGTATCAAAGGAAATTCTGGCATTGGCAAGCTCAGATGCCGAAATGATTTATGTCGGTAAAAAACTGGATTTTCACTGTGTGCCGCAAGATCAGATTAATCAGATCTTAGTCGACAAAGCCAAAGAAGGGAAACGTGTTGTTCGCCTAAAAGGCGGCGACTCTTTTATCTTCGGGCGAGGTGGTGAAGAGCTGGAAGAATTGGCTAAACACGGGATCAGGTATGAGGTTGTTCCGGGCATTACTGCAGCAGCCGGCGCGACAGCTTATGCGGGAATACCATTAACGCATCGAGACCACGCGCAAAGCGTTCAGTTTATTACAGGCCACATCCAAAAAGACGGTCGAGAAATTGAGTGGGCATCACTGGCACAGTCGAACAATACGCTGGTGTTCTATATGGGACTAAAGCAGAGTGGCCACATTAGCGACAAGCTGATCACGCATGGTCTGGCCGCAGACACTCCGTGTGCCATTATCGAAAATGGTACACGCGAAGAGCAGCGTGTACTCACAGGTAACTTAGCTAACTTGGCAGAGCTTGCACAACATGCCCAAAGCCCGGCTTTGATCGTTATCGGCAGTGTGACAACGTTAAGCGAATCGTTACAGTGGTTTAATCGCTAAAAGTAGTGTATCAAAGGGCACTTAATCGCGCCCTTCTTATCAGCTATGGGTAATAATCTCGCTCTTTTCCTGCTTATTCACGACAAAACCAGCAGCAAGCATGCCAAACAGCATTGCTGCAATAAATATCAGCATTGAAGGATTCAGGCCTGAAATGGACGTCACTGCAGGTCCTGGACAAATACCCGCAATCCCCCAGCCTAGCCCAAACAATGCAGCGCCGCCCACAAGCTTCTTATCAATCATACGATTATTGGACAGCCTGAACCGCGGGCTACATACGGGGGCGGTGCGTTTTTTTATCACCAAAAGGTAGATGGGCATAAATACCGCCAATGCTCCCCCCATCACAAACATCAAACTTGGATCCCATTCGCCGGTAATATCTAAAAAGCCAATAACCCGCTGCGGGTCGACCATACCTGAAATCATCATTCCCAAGCCAAACAAGGCTCCGGATAAAGCCGCGATTAACTGTGAGGCGACCGCCTGTAACGACATTTTCATTATCAATCTCCGAGTAAAGGTGAATTAGAACAAATGCAAACGGACAAACACGGTGGCAACAGCCACAGCCATAAACACGCCTGTGGCGACAATTGAGCGCCCTGACAAACGCCCCATCCCGCAAATACCGTGGCCGCTGGTACACCCATTACCGATTTTCGTCCCTATCCCGACCAGTAATCCTGCAACTCCCACCCAAAAGAACGAACTAACTGGCAATGACTGCGGTAATTCAAAACCCAGTTTGGGCGCCAAAAGCCCGCTGGAAATCATCCCTATGATAAAAAGCACCCGCCATAAAACCTCACCGCTTACCGGCTTCAGCAAGCCTGAAACAATGCCGCTGATCCCGGCAACTCTTCCGTTGATCAACAGCAGTACACTTGCAGACAGTCCTAACAGCACGCCTCCGAACAAGGCATCCCACGGAATTTCAAACTCCATCACACTCTCCTACTCTCTCACTTTGCATAATTAAAACCCTTCTTTAAATTAGAGATTACTAAAATTCATATTTCAGTCAAGGATAAATTAGATAAAATTAAATTAGACTTTGCTAATTAATGGTTTTATAGTGATAACCATTGCTATAACACAAGGCGAAGCCGTAACTTTTCCAGCATTGCCAATTCTTACAGGAGAGTGTAATGACCAAAATCCTCATCATCGGTGGCGTGGCTGGCGGCGCATCTGCAGCGGCACGCGCTCGTCGTCTCAGCGAAAATGCTGAAATCATTATGTTTGAGCGTGGCGAGTTCGTATCATTTGCCAACTGTGGTTTGCCTTACCATATTGGCGGGGATATCCAGGATCGCAGTAAACTGCTGCTTCAGACACCAGAAAGCTTTCTCGCCCGTTTCAATGTGGATGTTCGGGTGATGAACGAAGTGGTAAGCATCAATCGCTCAGACAAAACAGTTACCGTCCGCAACACCCTCGATAACAGTGAATATATTGAAAGCTACGACTTTCTGCTGTTAAGCCCCGGCGCAGCACCTGTTGTTCCGCCTATCCCTGGGATTGATAACCCACTGACCCACTCTCTGCGTAACATTCCGGACATGGACAAGATCATCAAAACTATCGAGATGAACAAGCCTGAACATGCAACGGTTGTAGGCGGTGGGTTTATTGGCCTTGAAATGATGGAAGCCTTCCACCAACTCGGTATCAAGACCACATTGATTGAGATGGCGGACCAGGTAATGACACCTGTCGACAAAGAGATGGCAGGCTTTGTCCATCAAGAAATTCGCAGTAAAGGCATCGACCTCCGCCTGGGAGTCGCTCTCGAGTCTGTTAACTACCAGCCAAGTGACTCTGTCGCCAACGAAGATGCAGGCGAAAGCCCTGAGCATCAACACCTATGCGGTGAGCTTACGCTTAGCCTGAATAACGGCGATACATTCAACACCGACATCTTAATCATGGCTATCGGGGTGCGTCCGGAAACCAAGTTAGCCTCTGAAGCGGGTTTAAAGATTGGCGAGCTTGGCGGGATCTATACCAACGATTCAATGCAAACCAGTGATCCTGCTATATATGCAGTTGGCGATGCGGTTGAAGAAACCGATTTTGTAACAGGTAATCCGACACTTGTTCCGCTTGCAGGCCCAGCTAACCGTCAGGGACGTATGGCTGCCGACAACATGTTTGGCCGTAGAGAGACCTACCAAGGCACACAAGGGACAGCGATTTGTAAGGTGTTCGACCTGGCCGTTGCCTCGACAGGTAAAAACGAAAAAACACTCAAACGTGAAGGCGTCTGCTTTGAGAAGGTCTATGTCCATACCGCAAGCCATGCCAGCTACTATCCCGGTGCAGAAATCGTATCTTTCAAGATGCTGTTTGCTCCGGAAACTGGCAAGATCTTGGGTGCACAGGCTGTGGGCAAAGACGGCGTCGACAAACGTATCGATATCATGGCCGTTGCCCAACGTGCCGGTATGACGGTTGAACAACTCCAGCACCTTGAACTGACCTACGCGCCACCTTATGGCTCGGCAAAGGATGTGATCAACCAGGCCGCGTTTGTGGCTAACAACATCATCAAAGGTGATTTGACACCAATCCATTTTGATCAAGTCGATAATCTACGAAATGATCAGCTATTACTAGATGTTCGTAATCCGGCTGAGCTGGACAAACTTGGGACAATTCCCGGTGCAATCAACATTCCAGTTGATAGTTTACGCCAACGGCTCCATGAGCTACCGAAGGATAAAGAAATTGTGATCTTGTGCCAAGTCGGACTCCGTGGCAATGTTGCCTACCGCCAACTAGTCAACAATGGTTACAAGGCAAAGAACCTTATTGGGGGTTATCGTACCTGGATAGCTGCGAAACAATAATTACACAACAGACTAAAAAGCCTAAAGCGTTTGCTTTAGGCTTTTTAAACGTTAACCAAAAGCGTAATTTCTACATGAAGATTTAATAACCTGAAGAGCTATAGGTATCTTTCGAATCATCATATGGGTCTTCGTATGAGTCATCATCCGAGTCATCATATGGATCTTTGTATGAATCATCGCCCGAATCATCATATGGGTCTTCGTACGAATCATCGCCTGAGTCATCAGTATCATCGCCATAATGGGCTGCATAGTAATCTTGATAGAAGTAATGTTTATACCACTTATTCCAATAGGGGTGATCGCGATTCACTTTCTTCAAATCAATAATGAACAAACAATCAAAGAAGATCGGGTCACCAACAGTATTGGAGAATTTTTCTAGATTCACCATCCCTGACAGCCGCACAGTGCCACGAAGCCATTCATAGTCGCCTGTTGCTTTCAGAACACTATTTTTATCACTGGAAGCACCGGTAATGTGGGTTATATACTCACCATCAGGCGTTACCGTAGGCTGTAAAACAGGCTGAACCGTAGTAAGACCTCGGGTAACAATTTGACCGCCGGGTAAATTGAAGAATGTGGTACCAATTAATTTCACCCCATCGCCATTGCCAGCTGGAGTTATGTCAGAAAGACAGTCAGTTGCCGTACCAACAAGTTCGCCATCAGCTATATTTTTAAGCTCGACATCAAAACAAGAAGCAAGATCTGGATAACCATCTCCATCGATATCAGGCACATACTTTTCGTACATGTAGTTTTTACCCACCAAGTTCAAAGCCAGTCTTTGCTTTGTATCCTCATGGTATGGCTTATAGCTTTTATAGCCGTAATAGTCATAGTAATCTTTATACTTATGTTTATTACCTTTATGCTTTCCTTTTGATTTTTCATCACTTTTATAGGACGAGTTTTCATATGAATCTTTCTTGTTACTCTTGTCGCTAGACGCTATGGTGAAACCGGAAAAACCGATACATACCGCCAAAACTGACAATGCTACCTTGTTCATTCTCTTCATCACGACTCTCCACAAACATCATGTGGCATCACTTGATATTTTATTAGCCAACAAAAAACATTGTTAAACCACCACCTACAGACACTTCATTTTTAGACAATAAATTATTACCTCCTATATAAATTGATAGGAGGTAATGGCTTAACTTTGTTAATTGTAGATGCTTTAAACTAGTTTATAAAAAGTGCGAATAAGAAGCATTTTTAAATTAAATCACTGAATAGATTTAGTTTTCTTAATTTCAATACGATTTGAATTGCTAACTATCTGTTCTCAGTTCTCACAACTGAGAACAAACAAAATAAAGCATTGAATTTAATGGCAATAAGCAAGAATTAGATTTGGGCTTATTGTATATTGAGTTGAAAATCGATCTTATTGGAGCTCTTAGACTTTAAACTGGCCTAACGAATCTGGACCACCCTCTTTCGGATTCGGGCCATATTCATTACTGCCTGGAGCACTATCCAGAACAAAGAAATAAATCAAAACCAATGCACCGATCAGCGGGATAATACCGAGTAGCATCCACCAGCCGCTGCGATCGGTATCATGCAACCGACGAACCCCAACAGCAATACTCGGAATAAGAATTGCCAACGAATATATCGTACCAAGAATACCAGCGCCTTCTCCCGCCCCAGGATTACCCATGGCACTATCTATAAATGCCAACGCAATACTGATAATCACGTTAAACAAGAAGAAATACCAGTACTCCTGCCGCCGTGCCCGGCCCTTAAATACGGCATAGTTTTTTAGTACGTGAATATACCAGTTCATTGATTTTCCTTTATCTTTATATTTTTACCTACCCAAAGTATATCTGCTAGAAAAATTGTTACTCTCGAAAATTGTTTAAATAAACACAATTTCCGTTCAATTACATACCGTCAAAAATAGTAATGCATTGACAAATAACGTTCTCGAATGTGTTCAATGAGCAAACGTATTTTCTGGGACGGCTGGCGTGTATAAGGATAAACAGCATAGATCCCGAGCTTTTTTCCAACTTTATCAGGAAATAAATCGACCAGCTTACCATCAATAAAATCATGATATACAAGACAACGAGGTACATAGGCGATGCCATATCCCCCTAATGCCGCCTTTCTCAACGCTGTCGCATTATCGGTCGAGAAGTTTCCGCTAACATGCAGAATATAGTTTCCCTGCTCACCAACAAATTGCCACTCTGCCGCCCCTGTTGTCTGATAGGCATACTTCAGACAATTATGGTTCACCAAATCTTCCGGCTCCATCGGCCTGCCAACCCGACTGATATATGACGGAGCCGCACAAATTACCCACTGTGAATCCAGAATGTGCCTTGCAATTAAACTTGAGTCTTCTAAGTAACCCGTACGGATCACCAAGTCATAGCCGTCTTCCACCAGATCCACAAAACGATTATCCAGTGACATATCAACTGTCATTCCCGGGTGAAGCATACAAAACTCAGCCACAGCATCTGCAAGCAACAGGTCACCAGAAATAGTCGGCACTGACATTTTGACATGACCGCTGACTTTTTCCCCATAGCCACTTACCGCATCAACCGCTTCGATTGCTGCCTGCTTCACATTTTTCGCACCTTGATAAAGGACTTTGCCGGCTTCACTTACGGTTAACTTTCGAGTGGTACGGTACAAAAGCTGCACCCCCAAGTCTTCTTCCAGCCTCGCAATTCGCTTGCTAACCACAGAGTTTGTAAGAGAATTCTGCTCGGCCACTTTGCTGAATGAGCCACATTCCACCACCTGGGCAAAGAGGATCAGATCGTCTGTTTTCGCCATGATTTATCAACTTTTGGAATTAATCTTTTTCATTATTTCCCTATATCAAGAAAAAATAAAGCGGTAATGTCACACCAAATTAACAAAACCCCTACACTCCATAACAACGCCTGACAACGTTTGATACAAAACAGCAGTACAAAGGAAGTAATGTCATGAACGAAACACTACTTGCAATAATTGCATTTTCACCCATAGTGGTCGCCGCCGTACTTTTGGTGGGATTAAACTGGCCAGCGAAACGTGCCATGCCTGTGGCTTTCATATTAACCGTGGGTATAGCCCTGTTTATCTGGGATATGTCTGCAACTCGCGTCATTGCTTCATCGATCCAGGGGCTGCTAATTACAGTCGCCGTATTGTGGATCGTCTTCGGAGCCATATTCTTGCTGAATACGCTGAAGCACACCGGGGCGATTGCAACAATCCGAAGTGGCTTTACCGATATTTCAACCGACCGCCGTGTACAAGCAATAATTATTGCCTGGTGTTTTGGTTCATTTATTGAAGGTGCTTCGGGCTTCGGTACCCCTGCCGCCATTGCCGCTCCCCTTTTGGTTGCTATCGGTTTCCCGGCTTTGGCTGCAGTTGTGATGGGTATGATGATTCAATCTACCCCCGTATCATTCGGTGCTGTTGGAACTCCGATCATTGTAGGTGTAAACAAAGGCCTAGATACTCATAACATTACAGAAGCACTGATTGCCAATGGCTCTACCTGGGATATTTATCTGCAGCAAATCACTAGCAATGTAGCCCTGATCCACGCAGCGGTCGGAACATTGATGCCAGTATTAATGACAATGATGCTGACTCGCTTTTTTGGTAAGAAAAAATGCTGGAGAGAAGGGCTGGAAATCCTACCTTTTGCCATTTTTGCCGGCCTTGCATTCACCATTCCTTATGCGTTAACCGGCGTCTTTCTTGGACCTGAATTCCCTTCTCTGATCGGTGGTCTTGTCGGCCTGGCTATTGTGGTAACCGCAGCCAAGAAAGAGTTTCTGGTTCCTAAAAACCACTGGGATTTCGAAAGCGAGGACAAGTGGCCTGAAGAGTGGTTAGGTTCTTTGAAAATGGATCTGACCGAGAGCGAGAAAAAGCCAATGAATATGGCACTTGCCTGGGCTCCCTATGTACTACTCGCTGTCGTACTGGTTGCCAGCCGCGTCAGTACAGACTTTAAAAGCTTCCTAACCGGGATCAGCCTTTCATTCAGCAATATTCTTGGCGAAACAGGTATCAGCGCTGCGATTCAGCCTCTGTATCTGCCTGGCGGTATCCTGGTGTTCGTCGCCCTGATGGCGGTTATTCTGCAATCTCGTAAAGCTGCGCCTTTAGTTAAATCACTGGGTGAATCGAGCAAAACACTGGTTGGTGCAGGCTTCGTACTGGTATTCACCATTCCTATGGTACGTATCTTCATCAACTCAGGCGTCAATGCGGCCGATTTGGCCAGTATGCCGGTGACGACAGCCAACTTCGCTTCCGGGCTAGTCGGCGACTTCTTCCCGGCTCTCAGTGCCACAATTGGTGCTCTCGGTGCATTTATCGCAGGTTCCAACACCGTTTCAAACATGATGTTCAGTCAGTTCCAGTTTGAAGTGGCACAGACTCTGAGCATATCTAGTGCCGCAGTTGTCGCACTACAAGCGGTGGGGGCAGCTGCCGGTAACATGATCGCAATTCATAACGTCGTTGCCGCATCTGCGACTGTCGGGTTGCTTGGACGTGAAGGGGCTACATTGCGTAAAACCGTAATCCCAACGTTCTACTACCTTGTCATGACTGGGATAATTGGTCTAACCATTATATACAGCTTCAACATCTCAGATGCATTAACGCTGTCTCAGTAAATACCGATAAGCCGTTATTCAGCATGTAACTGTACAACTTACAGCAATATCGCCAACCCATAGAGAAAGTGCAGCGTTTATTCATATAAATTAGCACTTTCTCTTTTCATTAACAGCTAATCGCTATCAAACAACTACGATCAATCAAAATAGCAACGGTTAACATAGATAACAGGAGTATTCAGATGCGTATTTACCCTGCCAAACCGGATAAGGTGTACTTCTACGCGACTTGTCTGGTTGATATGTTCGACCCGGAAGCCGGACTCGATGCCATTACGTTGCTGGAACAGCAGGGCATTGAAGTCATTTTTATCGAGAAACAAACCTGTTGCGGGCAACCCGCCTACAGCTCGGGTTATGATCAGGAAGCCAAACAAGTCGCCCTCAGCCAGATGGCACTCTTTGAAGAAGACTGGCCAGTCATTGTATTGTCCGGCTCCTGCGGCGGTACAATGCATCACCACTATCGCCGCCTGTTCAAAGCTGACGATAACCACACTGAAGTGAATGCCTTTTGTGATCGTGTCTTTGAGTTCACAGAGTTTCTGGTAAACGTATGCCGCGTGAAACTTACCGATCAAGGCGAAGCAACCTCAGTCGTCATGCACACATCCTGCGCCGCCAGGCGGGAAATGAATGTCCACGTTACAGCGGCCCAGCTACTCAAACAACTCGACAACGTTGAGTTGCGAGAGCAAGCCTACGAGAGTGAATGCTGTGGATTTGGCGGTACCTTTGCCGTTCGCCACCCAAATATCAGCCAGGCTATGGTTGAAGACAAAACTCGTCACTTGTCTGAGACCCAGGCCGAAGAACTCGTCAGCGCAGACTGGGGCTGCCTGCTGAACATTAATGGCGCATTGGAATATCAAGGTAAGCCAATGCGCGGCCGTCACCTTGCCAGCTTCTTACTGGAACGGACTGGGGGAAAATAACATGGCAGAACATAAATCAGAACCGTCTCCGCAGTTGTTCCACTCTCAGGCCAAAGACGCACTAGCCGATAAACAGCTTCGCCAAAACTTTCGCGGTGCTATGGATTACTTGCGAGACAAACGCAAAACCGCCTTTTCCGATCTGGCTGAAGAGAAACGCATTCGTGATCTCTCTGAAGCCATTCGCCAACGCTGCCTGAGCAAGCTACCCGACTTACTCGAACAGCTTGAGGCCAACTGTATCCAAAATGGCATGCAAGTGCATTGGGCGCAAGATGCCGAGGAAGCCAACATCATCATTGCCAAGATTGCTCAGAAGCACCACGCCAAGATGATTATCAAAGGCAAGTCCATGGTGAGTGAAGAAATTGAACTCAATCATGAAATGGCTGAGCTGGGCATCGAATGTTTAGAAAGTGATATGGGGGAATACATTGTTCAGTTGGACGGTGACAAGCCGTCTCATATCATTATGCCGGCCATTCACAAGAACAAGCAGGAGGTCAGTGATACCTTCGAGCACAACCTTGACGACTTTACCCCGACGCTGGATGTCGATGCGCTGATCCAAACTGGTCGAAGTCGACTGCGCCAGAAGTTTCATGATGCCCATGTCGGCCTGTCCGGGGTCAATTTTGCCGTCGCTGAAACCGGAACGCTATGCCTGGTCGAAAATGAAGGTAACGGCCGGATGTGTACTACAGTACCCAATGTACATATCGCCATCACCGGTATCGAAAAGGTGGTAGAATTTCTGACTGATGTTCCCCCGCTCTTAAGTGCCCTTACCCGTTCGGCAACAGGCCAGGCCATCACCACCTATTTCAATATGATCAGCTCACCACGTCGGGAAGGCGAACTGGATGGACCGGAAGAAGTTCATCTTGTTTTGCTCGACAATGGCCGCTCGCAGGCTTATCGCGATGAAGAAATGCGTAAAACCCTGCAATGTATTCGCTGTGGTGCCTGTATGAACCACTGTCCGGTCTATACCCGTATCGGTGGCCATGCCTACGGTACGGTTTACCCGGGCCCGATTGGTAAAATCATTTCTCCGCACCTGATGGGGCTGGAAAAGACCAAAGATTTAGTCACGGCATCCAGTTTATGTGGCGCCTGTGGTGAAGTCTGCCCGGTACGCATTCCGATCCCTGAACTACTACAACGCCTGCGCCATGAATCCAAAAACCCGCCCGCTCTGGGTACGGAAGCCATTGATGGCCAGCAAGCAGCGGCCAATACTGCAGAGAAACTGGCGATGAAAAGCTTCGCTTTTGCGGCCACGCATCCAACGCTGTACCACACCGGTACACTGGCAGCGACCAAACTGAAAGCCCTGATCCCCCGCCGTCTTGAACCATGGACCCAGTGCCGAACCGCGCCAAAACCTGCAGATAAAACCCTGCACCAACTGCTGAAATCACGGAAAAAATAAGGAGAGAACAATGAGCAAAGCACGTCAAACGATTTTGTCTCGCCTCCGTGAAGTCGATGCCCCCCTAAGGCATTCAGACACCTCAGCCTATCAACCCTGGACGGCGACTTCTGAAACAGAGCTCCAACAACGATTTGTTGACGGCCTAACGGCAAGCCATGCTGAAGTTTTCAGCACCACTGCCGAACAACTGGAGAGCGTATTAAGTCAGCTCCTCGCAGATAAACAGCTGAGTCACATCGCGATAGGAACTGGAGGAGAGTTTCTGCCCGCCATTGAACAGGCCACCCAACAGGCTCAACCGGTAGTCTTTGAACGTGACATTAAGAGGTTGAAAACTAAATTGTTCGAGCAGGTCGATGCCGGTATCACCCATTGCCTGGCAGGAATTGCCGATACCGGGACGCTGGTTCTGTGGCCCGACAGCCAAGAGCCTCGTACCCTCTCTCTGGTTCCCCCCACCCATATTGCAATCATCAAGCGGTCCACACTGGCGAATAATTTTACCGAACTCATGCATGAACAAGCCTGGCACACAGGTATGCCAACCAACTCAGTATTGATATCAGGGCCATCAAAAACAGCGGATATTCAACAAACACTTGCCTATGGTGCCCATGGTCCTCGTGAATTAGTCGTGGTTCTGATTGAGGACAAATAAAAACGAGCACGTCACCATTATATCGACGTGCTATTTCTAACAAGGCTAATCCAAATGACTTGCGGATAAACTAGCCATAAACAATGTCAGGCAACCAGGTTGCCAAGGACGGCCAGTACGCCAACATCCCGATCACCAACAACTGAATAGCAATGAAGGGGATTACCCCACGGTATATCTGCTGGGTTGAAATGGCATCTGGAGCAACCCCACGCAAATAGAAGAGTGAGAAGCCAAATGGTGGCGTCAGAAAAGAGGTCTGAAGATTTAACGCAATCATTATGCCCAGCCAAACCGGGTCAAGATCCATACTCAGCAAGATCGGGGCGACAATCGGAATGACCACAAAGGTGATTTCGATGAAGTCGAGGAAAAAACCCAGCAGGAACATGACTAACATAACGAGTAATACTGCACCAAACACACCTCCGGGCAGATTAGTGAGAAACTCGCGAACCAGATCATCACCGCCAAATCCACGGAATACCAGCGAGAACACTGAAGCACCGATCAGGATCATAAATACCATGGCCGTCACTTCGGTCGTGCTTCGCATTACTTCCCGTAATATACCAACAGTAAAGCTCTTCTTTACCTTGGCAAGAAGCATTGCCCCGACAGAGCCAACTGATGCGGCCTCTGTCGGTGTTGCGATCCCTCCCAGAATTGAGCCCAGCACCAACACTATTAGTAGAATAGGCGGGAAAAGAACCGTTAGTACCTGCATCCACAACTCTTTGCTGACCTTACGCTCTTCCTTAGGGATCGGTGGAACCTTTTCCGGAGCCACTGCAGCAATGATGATCAGGTAAATACAATAAAGCCCAACCAAAATAAACCCCGGGATCAAAGCCCCAAGAAACAGATCGCCGACGGTAATACTTTCTGGTGCAAAGATCCCCTGATCGAGTTGCGCCTGCTGGTACGAAGAAGAAATCACATCACCCAGTAAAACAAGAACGATGGAAGGAGGAATAATTTGACCTAAGGTGCCTGACGCGCAGATAGTACCTGTCGCCACTTCTGCCGAATAGCCGCGTCGCACCATTGTCGGCAAAGAAAGTAGCCCCATCGTCACGACCGTCGCACCAACAATCCCGGTACTGGCAGCCAGCAGCATACCAACCAAAGTAACAGATAGTCCTAATCCGCCTGCCAAACCACCAAACACCAGCCCCATTGTATCGAGCAACTCTTCGGCTATTTTCGACTTCTCGAGCATGACGCCCATAAACACAAATAGCGGAATAGCGATTAAGAGCTCATTGGACAGTATGCCTTGAAGGCGATTCGGAATGGCTTCTAGAAATACCGGGTCAAAAGTCTCAGTAAACGTACCTATGAGGGCAAATAATAATGCAGAACCGGCCAAGGAAAACGCAACTGGATAGCCAGCCAGCAAGACAATAAACACAAAGCCGAACAGCAGCAGTGGCAGCATTTCAATCATAACCCATGCTCCTCGACGTGTTCATTCAGTGCCTCAACAGCTGATTCATAGCCGCTCAATATCAGGATGCATTTTAGACATTCAGCAATCCCCTGCAGGATCATCAGTGCTGGCATCAGCAAAATTGAGGTTTTGAACAAATAACGGGCATTAATCCCTCCCGCCTCTTGCGAGCCCTCCAGCATCTGCCAAGAGAAGGCAACATACTCCCAGGAGATATAAAATACAAAGCCACAAGTGGGAAGCAGTAATAGGAAAAAGCCAATGAGGTCAACCCAAGCTTTTTTTCGCAACGGCATAGGACGGTAGAAAATATCGACCCTGACATGGGCTCCTTTCAGGAGGGCATAAGCCGCCCCAAGCATAATTACATAATTGTGAAAGTACGTAATTGATTCCTGGAGAAATACCGAACCGATATTGAAAATATAGCGCATCACAACCACGAGAAAGGTGATGAGAACAATAGCCAGCACAAACCATGACACAATCCGACCGGTAAAATCGCTAAATCGATTTATAGTTCGAATCAGGCGAAGCAACAAAGGAGAAGGTGTATCCATACAACATTCATCCCGTTATTTACGATATTGGAATTTCAAGCCGACACGTATCACTTATTGCGGATTCCTTGCATTGAGGTATGACTGTTCGGAAAGTTCATGCCAGTCAACAGCCTGATCGCGAAATGCTTTATACGACGCATAGACTTTCTTGCTCATCGCATCTTTTTGAGCTTCTTCCTCAACCACCTGCTCAGACAATGCCTTTAGCTGCTCAAGTACCTCGGCCGGATACGGACGCAAATCGACCTTATGCTCCTTAACCAGGCGTCCCAAAGCCGCATTGTTTCGTGCCGTGTATTCCGCCAGCATATTGGCATTTGCAACCCGAGTGGCATTCAAGACGATTGCCTGTAAATCTTTGGGAAGTTTTTCGAAAGCCTTCTTGTTGACCAGCGCCTCAAGCGTAGTACCTGGCTCATGCCAACCAGAGTAGTAGTAAAATTTCGCCGCCTTATGAAGCCCAAAAGCCATATCGTTATAAGGGCCGACCCACTCTGTCGCATCTATAGCACCTGACTGCAGTGCCGGAAATATTTCCCCACCGGGCAATAAAACCGGAGTCCCCCCCGCGCGCTTGAGTACTTCACCGCCAAGGCCTGGAATACGCATCTTTAATCCTTTCAGATCATTGAGTGAATTAATTTCCTTGTTAAACCACCCCCCCATCTGAACACCGGTATTGCCTGCTGGCATCGGGATAATGCCAAAAGGAGCATATGCTTCTTGCCAGAGCGCCAAGCCTCCACCACTGTAGATCCAGCTATTCATTTCCTGCGCCGTCAGCCCAAAAGGAACAGCGGCAAAAAATTGACCTGCGGGTACTTTTCCTTTCCAGTAATACCCCGCGCCGTGCCCCATCTCGGCAGTACCGCGTGATACCGCATCGAACACTTCCAATGCACCAACAAGCTCCTTCGCTCCGTAAACTTTTACCTGAATACGGCCATTACTCATTTCTCCAATCAGTTTGGCGAGATCATTGGCGCCAGTTCCAAGGCCTGGAAAATTCTTCGGCCAAGTCGTGACCATTTTCCACTTATATTCAACCTTGGCTGCATTAGCAAAAAGTGGGGTCAGCAGCACACCGGCAACCGTTACAGATACTGCTAGTTTCTTGATGACATCCTTGAAAACCATCTTGCTCTCCTTGCACATTGTTACAATCCAAGTTGTAACTATTTTGTTAGTTCAACTTTTACTATAGATTTCGTCTGACTCGCTATGCATAAATTACTGATAAATTTGAACTCGCTCATAAAATTGTCGTGTTCAATCAGTTTATGCAAAGCTTGAATCGCCAACGGCATAACAGCGACAAAATGCTAAGACAGCATCAATAAAGAAAATAGTAATTGCGAAAAACTAAGAGGTGAGTTACATAAAATAACTCTATGACTTACAAGCTATAGGTATGGTATAAGCAAGCGCACTAAACCAGGTTGCATACCAACATATTTGGTCTACCCTTTTAGTTAATAAAGCCTACATTTTAAGTACACTGAAAGACAAACGGAAAGGAATCTGAGATGTCTGCTGAACTGCCCAAAGAAAAGAACCACTCGCTTATTTTTTTAGGCTCCTGCCGTCATTGTAACAACGCAACTTTAATCCACGTTCTAGAGCTTAATATTCAGACATGCGCCTATTGCCATCATCAAACACCAATTTCTGACAGTTTAAGTAACCCGCCAACCAAAGAAAATCAACATTGTGAAATAGCTAATACTAATACAGCTTAATCCTAACCACCTTCATAACCTCAATCTCAAAGCCTGCGACAGTTTCTATACCAGGGTAGTAGGTCATATTAACCTTCGCTCCTTTCAGGCTTTTGTACCTTTTCTTGCGTTTAAATTTAAACGGTACATCACAGGCCTCAATCATCAGTGTATGCAATACCCAATCCCCATCATCACGCTGGGTATGCGAGGTGACTTTAACCCCTTCCGAATGAATGAGCTTTTCATGATTATTCAGTAGGCTATCGACAGGTGACTTCATACTTTTTCTCGACATTTCTTTTGTTGGAATGCTAATACCAAATCCACTAATTATCTGATCAATTCAGCGAGAGTTAAAATCCTTTTAGACAAGGCGATAAATTGAAAATCTAGTGTCTAAATTGAAATTTATTAACGTAGTATAAAGGGATTTTAAACGCGCCCAAAGGGAACGCCACTGGAAGCTTTAATGGGATGTCACCTAAAAGCGACATGAGACATAGAGTAACGTCTTAAGACGAGGATGATGAGGGGAACAAAACTAATTCGTATTTCGTATCACTTTTGAGACATAAACCAATGCGCTGCCACACTAGAATTAATTTTGTCCTTAGGTCTTAGATGCAATCGAAAAGAATGCCCACTTCGCGTGGGCTTTCTTTTACCTACATATAAGTTATAAAAAAGCAGAGAGCCAAGTGGCTCTCTGCTTTTTTTATCTTGTTTATCATGCTATTGAAGCAATAACATTAGAACGATAGGAAGATTCCTGCAAGCGTTGCACTCATCAAGTTAGAGAGTGTTGCCGCAAAAATAGCCTTCATGCCTAGTCGTGCGATATCAGGTCGGCGGCTTGGTACCACACCGCCAAGACCACCCATCATCATAGCGATAGAAGTTAAGTTGGCAAAACCACACAGTGCAAAAGTAACGATAGCCTGTGAGTGTTCACTTAGCTGATCTTTAACCGCGATTAGATCGGCAAATGCCACAAACTCATTAACCGCAATCTTCTTACCAATTAGGCTCGCAGCAACAGTAGCTTCTGACCAAGGAACACCGATCAGCCATGCAACAGGTGCAAATAGATAACCGAATAGCAGTTCCAGGCTAAGATCCTCAATGCCAATCCAGTTACCAATATGACCAAGACCGCCATTCAGCAATGCAATCAAACTAATAATTGCCAGTAAGCTTGCACCAACAGCCATTGCAATCTGCAGGCCGCTCAGCGCACCTTGAGAAGCGGCATCAATGATATTTACCGGTGCGCCTTCGTCTTCATCTTCCACTTGAGGCTCTTCGCTCAACTCTTCAGTCTGCGGAACCAGGATTTTTGCCATCATCAGGCCAGCAGGCGCAGACATAAAACTGGCTGCAATCAGGTAGCTGATTTCAACACCCAGACCGGCGTAACCCACCAAAGTACCACCAGCAACCGATGCAAGGCCACCGACCATTACAGCAAACAGTTCAGAACGGCTCATTTTGGCCAGGTAAGGACGAACAACTAAAGGTGCTTCAACAGAACCAACAAAGATGTTTGCCGTTGCCGACATCGACTCTGTACGGCTCGTACCTAACAGGCGTTGCAGCCCACCACCGAGAACACGGATCACCCACCCCATGATACCGAGGTAATAAAGAACAGAGATCAATGCTGAGAAGAATACGATTGTAGGCAAAACATTAACGGCAAAAATAAAGCCGATTTTGAATTTTGCCAAGTCACCAAATAAAAACTCTGAGCCAATACGGCCATAGTCGATAACACCAGAGACGGCATTAGACACAGTATTCAGTACTTCACGTCCCACCGGCACGTATAAGATAAAGCCTGCAAACACAATTTGAATTGCAAACGCCCCACCAACAGCACGCCAGCTGATAGCACGACGATTTTCTGAAAATAAAATAGCAACCGCAAATAGCGTAATAATGCCTAAGATGCTGACCAAATAGCCCATGGCCATTCTCCAATGTAGTCTTTTAGTAAACGATTGCGGCGGCATTGTATGGATTTAAAAAACTGTGACAAGGTTCAAATTGTTACGCCTATTTACAGTTTCGATACACTTAGCAGAGATTCTGTAGAAATTATCATCAAAGCAAACGAAATCGGCCAATTGGTTCCTCAGGCGAATACTGTTGTTACCACAGCTGACAATCAGAGCATTTTATGCCATAGCTCTGTGTGCTCGATAAGCGTCTTTATGCGGCATGCAGAAGCTGACCGGCACCGTTTGCTCAGGTCTGCTCGGTCAAATCATCATCCGTTTTCAGACAAATTAACCATGTGTTTTTTGTAACTATTTATCCCAAAATCGCCAAATCTTACTCTACACTTGTCATTACTATACTCATTCTCGAATCGCCAACTGCATGTTGGTACTGCGCTTACACGGAGTGATATGTCATGAACAAGCTAAAAATACTAACCATACTGCTAATTATGATAGGGCTTAGCGGGTGTGAACAAAGTGCAACAGGCTTCAGTCTGCCAGCCGGAGATGTAGCCAAAGGAGAGCAGGTATTCTTAAGCATGCAATGCTTAAGCTGCCATGAAGTGGAAGGGTATGAACGACCAGAAGGTACTGAAGACACGCTGTCGGTCAGCCTTGGCGGGAAGGTCCAGAGCCTAAAAACCTATCCAGAACTTGTCACTTCAGTCATCAACCCGTCACATCGCTTAGCCAAGGGATATGATACAACGAAGATTCAGGTTGAAGGTGAATCGGTTATGCCAGTCTTCAACGATGTATTAACAGTGACCGATCTAGTCAATCTCATCACCTTCCTGGAATCTAAATATGAATTAGAACCTTATAGCCAAACGAAATACATAATGTACCACTAGAGCATAATCCCATCCTGCCAAGGCGTTGCACCCCAGACTCATCAGAGGATATATGCATACTGGGATCAGAATAAATTACGATCCCAGTATGCGGGTTCGCCAATATGATTACGCACAAAGTCGATAAAGACCTTCACTTTTGCTGGCAAGAATTTATGTCGAGGATAGATGGCATACAACGGCATATGCTGGTTCAGTTGCCAATCTGGCATCAAACGGATTAGCCTCCCCTCCCTGAGTTCATTTTTCAGCAAGTAAGTGGCCAAGTAACCAATACCATTTCCGGCCAGGGTTGCATCCCTGATAGCGTCTGCGGAGTCAACCCGGTAATTGCCTTTTACCTTAATCTGCAGATCTTGTTGCTCGCGACAAAAACTCCACGTCGTGTCTTTTCGCTCACGGCTATAGTAGGTAATACAGTTATGCTGCTTCAGGTCTTCAGGATGATATGGAACTCCGTGTTTTGCCAGGTATTCGGGGCTAGCAGCAAGCACAAACTGACAGTCAGTCAAGTGCCTGGCGACAAAACCTTCCGGCGGCGAATCCATAATACCAATCCACAAATCCAGCTGTTCCGATATCAGATCGACACGATGGTCAAACAGGCTCATTTCGAGATCCAATTGCGGATACTGTTCATGAAACTCAGAAATATAAGGGCCAATATGGTTCAGTGCAAATGACTGGGCAATCCCAACCCGTAAAGCGCCCTGAAGCGTATCTGAATCAAGCAGCAATTCACTCTCGGCCTCATTTATTTCATCAACAATACTGGCGCAGTGAACGGCAAACTGGCGCCCCGCCTCTGTCAGCGCAAAAGATCGGGTCGTGCGCTGAACGAGCTGAACGCCAAGCCGTTGCTCCAATTGCTGCACCTGTTTGCTAACTTGAGTCCTGGAAATATCTAATAGCTGTGCCGCACGGGTAAAACTTTGCTGCTTGGTCAGTGCGTTAAACACCACCATTTGCTGAGCTTTTTTGAGCATGAGTACCTTTGACTAAATCCTAGAACCTAATTCTAGAAACTGTATATGACATAAAAACAAAAAAGCCCGTATAAAACGGGCTTTATACGGCTTGTTTAACACAGGCCTTAATCAAATTGTATGCGAGGTTAAAGTTTAAAGAAAGACAGTTGTTGCTTCTGTTTTTCTGCTAGCTGGGATAGTTCATTACTTGCAGAGGCACTCTGACTAATACCAGCGACATTTTGATTAACAATTTCAGACATATTAGTGACGTTACGGTTGATGTCCTGTGTCACCTGCGATTGCTGCTCAGCAGCCGTCGCTACCTGAGTGTTCATATCACTAATTTGAACCACAGATTCAGTGATCCCAACCAGCGCCTCATTTGCTCGGGTTGCCAGCTCTTGGTTACGTTCAAGCATCTCAAGACTAAGCTGCATACTGTCATTGGCATTATTTGACTGTGATTGCAGCTCTTCGATAATCGCCTGGATCTCTTGAGTCGAATCCTGAGTGCGCGCCGCAAGCATACGAACTTCATCCGCAACGACAGCAAAACCACGGCCCGACTCACCGGCACGTGCCGCTTCGATCGCAGCATTCAGCGCCAGCAGGTTTGTTTGCTCCGAGATGCCTCGAATAACTTCAATGACCTTGCTAATTTGTTCAGATTGCTCTTTCAGACGAGTCACAACACCCGCCGCATCAGACAATGTCTGGGTCATTTGAAGACTAGCCGCATTGCTCTTCTCGAAAATATCCAAACCTTCTCTTGCCAGTTCATCGGTTTGCTTAGCTGTAGAATCCGCCGCGGTTGCATTATCACTCACATTATCCGCGGTGCTCGATAGCTCATTGACCGCCGAAGCAACCTGATCAATTTCATTGAGTTCTGACTGGGCATTAGCTTCAGACTGAGTCATTACTGCCGCAAGCTCAGTTGACGCCGAAGCAACATCTTCACTGATACGGACTAACGCATCAACAGTATTTCGAAGCTGCTCAACCGTCGAATTCACATCGCCACTCAGCTGGGCAATTTCGTTGGTGCCATCTTGCTCGGCACGAACACGCAAGCTTCCTGACGCCACTTCACGCATCACAGCCTGCAGCTTTACAATTGGATTAACGATCTGGCCTGATAGCCACCAAGCAATTGCCAGTACAGCCACGAAAATCAAGAAAATTGCCATTGATGCAGTAGACATCAGTGCTTTATTGTTTTCTGCACTTTCTGTCATGCTCTGCTTCGAATAAGTATTCACACGCTGTGATAGCTGGTTAATAGAACCAACCATTGCATTACCAATCTGGCGATATTGTGCGATAAAACTATCAAGCTCAGCATCACTCACTTCACCGTTATCATGACGGGTAAGTACATCAACAGCTCTCGTCGAATAATTAATATAGTCATTAATAGTACTACGAACTTTCTCAGAGTCAGCTTTAAAATCAGGTACCTTTTCAAGCAGGTGCAGCTCTGCAGTAACATCTCGAGCCGTCATTTTTAACTCATTAAGAAACGAACTACGGCGTTTGGCATCATAAATCGCATATACCGCGCTTATACGTAACGGATAAATACGATCATCAATACCGGCAAGCGTATCTTTATAATCAACAAGGTTCTCAGTATTGGTCGAAATGATATGTTGTTCATTTTCTAACTTTGTTTTTGTTGTTAGCAAAGATACCAGCAAAACGACAACCATCAGCATAACAGGCAGTAACACCTGATATCGAATTGATAAATTTTTCAATGAAAATTGCATTACAGCCCCAGTAAAGATTGTTCGAGTATCCGTACAAGCGAATAAAAAATATTAAAAATTAACTTAGCAAAGGGCAGAAATATAGATCCAGCTCACATATTTGTCCATTAAAAACATGGAAAAAGCTATTATTTGCCAGTAAAGCTTGAAATTGGCCCAAATAATAATTAAGCAAACAAATACAACCAGACGCCATCATCACCACGCGCTATCAATAAGTGAATTTCCCCCCCCAAAATCAACCAAGCACTTATTATCCATCCATGACGACCGTCATAGAGTGTTCAAACTTCTGAAACATGATTGTCATGAAACTCTCCTAATCTTGGCTTCGTTCATTCAAACCTATTGGCAATAAGGCCAGCTTTTTTAAGGATTAGGAAAATGAAAACAAAGGTTATTGGTGCGCTAGCCCTAGCAGGTTCAATGGTATTCAACACTGCAGCAGCAAACGAGACTATCTCTGTTGTAGGCTCAAGCTCCGTATCGCCAATCATGGAAGTACTTGGTGAAACCTATGCAAAATCTAATAATGTAACTGTCGAGGTTCAAGGTCCGGGCTCTTCTGCCGGCGTTCGTGCAGCACATGATGGTTCATCTGACCTTGGTATGAGTTCACGTAATCTTAAATCTTCGGAAAAAGCCGACAATATTAAAGAAGTGGTTATTGCTCGCGATGGCATTGCCGTTGTCGTTCATAACAACAACCCAGTTACCGACCTAACAAAAGAAGAAGTTTCTAAAATCTACAAAGGCGAAATCACTAACTGGAATCAGGTTGGTGGCGAAAACAAGCCAATCGTAGTTGCAACACGTGATACAGCATCTGGTACACGTGGTGCATTCGAAGACATTATGTCACTGAAGAAGAAAATCAACGGTATTAAAGTATCTGCTATCTCTCAGCGTGCGCAGGTTGCCAGCGGCAACGGCCAACTGAAAACCATTGTAGCGAACAACCCGTTTGCTATTGGCTACATATCTCTGGGCTCGGTAGACGGCTCTGTTAAGCCTCTGGCAATCGACAACCATCAGCCTTCTGTTGAAGCGATAAAATCAGGTGAGTACGGTGTTCAGCGTCCATTCCTGGTTGTATACAAAGAAGGCCGCCCATCAAAAGCAGCACTTGAGTTCTTAAAGTGGGTGAATAGCTCAGAAGCTCAGGAAATCGTTGCAGGCAAAGGCTTCATCTCTATTAACTAATAATGCTTAAAACTTTGTCCGGTCGGCGTCTTGATGGCGGTGACCGGTCTTTCTTGATTCCTCGGTATTTGAATAAGCCCTTTGCTTGATCAGTATCTGGAGTAGTACTTATGACCATCGCAAATAATATAGAAACCACGACTAAAAGGTCTTCGCTAAAAGCCAAAGATAAAATCGACTGGCGCGAAGTATTCTTTAAATACCTATTCCTTGCCAGTGCAGCATTGGGAATTTTATCGTTAATCACAATTGGTTATTTCATCTTCCGGGAAGGCTATGCTGCCATTGAGCACTCTGGTATTTCAGGTATCGTTTTAGGTACTGACTGGCTGCCACCAGCACTTTATGGTATCGCACCAATGATTGTGGCCTCCGTCGTATCAACTGCCGGTGCGGTTGTTATCGGTGTGCCAATCGGTGTACTAACGGCTATTTTCATTGCCGAAGTCGCTCCGGCACGTCTTGCGAATATTATTCGCCCGATGATCGAGCTACTGGCCGGTATCCCGTCTGTGGTTTACGGTTTCTTCGGTTTGGTTATCATTGTGCCATTGATTCAGGACATCTTTACTGTGCCTGCCGGTAACACGGTTCTGGCGGGAATCATTGTTTTGGCAATCATGATTTTACCAACGGTAATTACGGTTTCTGAAACCTCAATTCGAGCTGTACCTCGTAGCTACAAAGAAGGTTCTTTGGCGCTGGGTGCATCTCATATGTTTACTATTTTCAAATTGCTCGTGCCTGCAGCTCGCTCAGGCATCATGACCGGAGTCATTCTCGGTGTTGCTCGCGCACTTGGTGAAACCATGGCCATCATCATGGTAATGGGTAACTCACCAGCCATGCCAGAAGGCCTTCTAGACTCGGCGCGTACACTGACAGCAAACATCGCCATTGAGATGTCTTATGCAACCGGTGTTCACGCAAGTGCACTATACGCAACCGGTATTGTCTTGCTCGTCTTTATTATGATGCTAAATGCCGCTCTCCTTTATCTGAACCGTGAGCGCGCGAGGTAATCACTATGTCTTTAAAATCTACCAATGCTGCAAAGCAGCAATTAAAAGATAAAATTTCACTGAGTGTTATCTGGCTGTCTGCCGGTATCACAGTTGGCTTTCTACTGTGGGTCGTCTGGTACATTCTAAGTAACGGTCTGTCACATGTTGACTGGTCTTTCATTACCAGCAATTACACCACGATTGGTCAAGAGTCTGGGATCTGGCCAATGATTGTGTCGACCCTATACATGGTTGCTGCTTCTATCGCTGTTGCCGCACCACTGGGTATCATGACAGCTATTTACCTGACTGAATATGCCAAAGTCGGCAGCAAACTGGTTAAGGTGATCCGCTTCTGTACCGAATCGCTGGCAGGTATTCCGTCGATTATCTACGGCCTGTTCGGTATGACCTTCTTTGTGGTGGTACTTGGCTTTGGTTACTCGATTCTGTCAGGTGCACTAACTCTTAGTATTTTAATTCTTCCGGTAATTATCCGTACCACGGAAGAAGCATTAATGGCTGTACCGCAAACTTACCGTGAAGGTTCATATGGTTTGGGGGCCTCTAAAATTTACACCATCTGGAGACTTATTCTACCAAGCGCGATGCCTGGTATCGTAACCTCCATCATCCTCAGCGTAGGTCGTGTAATCGGTGAATCGGCACCGGTATTCATGACAGCAGGTATGGTTGCCCGTATTCCAGAGAGCATGCTTGACTCTGGCCGTACGCTAACCGTTCACCTGTATAAGTTAACGCAGGAGCTATACACCATCCATGAATGGAATCAGGCGTATGCAACCGCCACCGTTCTGATTGTGATTGTTCTTGTTATTAACATGCTTACTAAATTGATTGCTAGCCGATTCAACACTGCGACTTACTAATTTTTGAGGAAGAAAACCATGAATAAATTCAACATTGAAAACCTTGACCTTTACTACGGCGAAAACCAGGCACTGAAAAAGATCTGCCTACCCATTCCTAACCGTCAGGTAACGGCACTGATTGGCCCGTCCGGCTGCGGCAAGTCTACCCTGCTCCGCTGCCTGAACCGCATGAACGACCTGATCGAGGGGGTGAAAATTGACGGCCAGCTAACCATGGATAACGAAAATGTGTACGGCAACATCGACGTTGCACAGCTTCGTATCAAAGTCGGGATGGTATTCCAGAAGCCAAACCCATTCCCGATGAGCATTTACGAGAACGTCGCGTATGGCCTACGTGCCCAGGGCATCACGGACAAAAAACGCCTTGATGCGGTGGTCGAAAAGTCACTGCGTGGCGCAGCATTGTGGGACGAAGTAAAAGACCGCCTGAAGTCACACGCTTTCGGCCTGTCTGGTGGCCAGCAGCAGCGTCTGTGTATCGCCCGTACGATTGCCATGGAGCCGGAAGTGATCCTGATGGATGAACCGACCTCCGCGCTTGACCCAATTGCTACCAAGAAAATTGAAGATTTGATGGAGTCACTAAAGAAAGACTTCACGATCGTTATCGTAACTCACTCGATGCAGCAGGCTAGACGTATCTCAGACCGAACCGCCTTCTTCCTGATGGGCGAACTGGTCGAGCACGATGATACACACGCACTGTTTAACAACCCACGCGACGACCGTACCCGTGGTTATGTTAACGGTGACTTCGGCTAAGCGAGCAATACTAAATACTTCCTCAGCTCGCAGGCTATCTAAGCGAATAATAAAAGCGATGGTACTCTTGCCCCCTTCTTGAAGGGGGCTTTTTTTGTTTTTCTACCTCGACTCCCAACGCTATCTATACTAACGCCGGCCAAAGGCTTTTCCTCACCCGCGAGTCGACTTCACTTCGTGAATGAACTCGCACGCAATGCCGGCCTTCGCATGATGCTTTTCGATCGCTTCGAGGTTCGGAGCGTCCAGCACACAATAGATCTTATTGTCCTTCTCGCTGAACAGGATGTCGTGATGCGTAACACCGAACTCATCCGGTGGCGCATTCTGCAACTCTCTCAGGGCGTCCGCCGTGAATGGCTGCATAGGATGGGTATCTATAAACTTCGGCACAGTTGTCACCTCCTCTCGTCTGGATGATGAGTACTTGTCGAGCGCCTCTCGGCAATTCTCGGCGCACAAAGTAAAAGGCGTTCGATTAAGCTTCCTCGTCGCAATCTGTCCATAGCGACAGTTTTATTATAGAGGCCTTCAACAATATAGGGGGGGAGTGTTTGGCTCAGAGATAAAGCTGATAACTGTCGGCACTCTGAAGTGATTGATCTACTAGTTGAGCTTCACGGCAAACATTAAGCCCTATACCCAAGTCACTTGGGTATAAAACTTCCAGCTATAAGTTACAAATACTTCTCGCAGATGGTCAGAAGCTCGCTTGGAGAACGGATGACATGATCTGGCTTGGTAATCCAATTTTCCGGAGTTGCACCACTGTAAGCGGCAGCAACGGCAATGACACTAGATTGATTGCCAAGCGCGCCCTGTATATTACGAGCAAATTGTACGTCAGCTTCATGATCGCCAACATACATGATCGTCTTATTTTCTGGAGTATCGAACAACCTATCCAAGCAAGCCAAGCCGCCTTCAGGTGAAGGTTTCTGGCAATCACGCGTCACATCATCATAACCAATGACAGCTTTAAAATAGGAGTCGACCTTGGCCTCAGATAAAACATTAACAATATTCTGTGAAGCGTTTTGAGAGCAAATACCATGAGGGATGGAAGATAACCCCTGAACCGTATAATCAATGCCGGCAAACAGTTTAACAGGAGTGGTATTACTCAATTGATGTTCAGCCCATAACGCACCGGCATCCAACATTTCAGACTCTGACATACCATAATAGTCGGTATACAGCTCCTGCCAGTTTTTCGCGGCATGATTTGCTTCGTGATAAGCGTGTTCACTTTGGAGGTAGTGCGGCAGGTTGTTCCCTGTCAGGTGAGGAGCAACGATCGATAAAATGCTCTTGGTAATCTCAATATTCTTAGGAACCGAATTAACAATAGTTCCATCGTAATCCCAAAGGATCGCATCTAACTTCATTCCTATCCTCATTATTACCATTTCAGCGGTTGCTAAAATATATACGATCAGTAAGGCAGAATCTCATTAGAAATGTCTATGTAAGGAAACAATGTGTTCATAGTATGGCTAAACCCCATAAAGTCAGGCTAACTCACAGCATGGCTGTTATGGGATCCCGGTGTCTAGAGCAGGAAAACTACTCTACTAGTGTATTCAGTTCACTTTTCACCCGTTGAAACTCATCGCCTTTGTTTGGATATCTTAAATAAGCACGTATTAGCCCCAACGAAATTGAAATCGTTGACTCTTCATCATCAATAAAGAAGGTAGAAATATGGCTCTTATTAATAAAGGCTTCACCCTGTGTACTGTAAAATAAACCATTTTCAGCTTCCCTGAAGCTGTCATCAATCCCCTCAAGCAGGCAAATCTTCACAAATTTTTTATTAGCCATAATCATCCTAAGTAGTCGACATGCGTTATTAGCCGTGATTATTATTTAACTGCAACCTATACTTCCGAGGTATAGCTCACACCATGGGTTTTCAGCACTGTTCCAAGGTTTAAACGGTTTAAACTTGCGCAATATTCATCGCTCAAACCGACCAAATTTCACTGAATATACACGACAAATCACACTGCCATCCCACGCACATCAGCCTCCACCTCTGAACACATCGGCATATTTTCAAACTCAGTCAACATGAAGTCGATAAACGTTCTCACCGTCAAAGACAAATGTTTACGCGACGGGTATACCAACCAGCCGTATTTCATTGTCGGTTCAAAATCGGAAAGCAGCCTCACCAGCATTCCTTTTTTGATGTAAAACTCAGCCAGAAACTCAGGAATAAACACCACACCACGGTTTTGCAAACAGGCTTCCATGATCAGCGGAACACTATTCATCACCAGGTTACCAGATACCGCAATCGACTCATTGTTACCCAAAGGGATCTCATTCAGTATCTGACCGCTGGGAAAACGATAGCGGATAAAGTTAAATTTCTGTATTTCTTCCGGCGAGTTAGGCATCCCATGCTTGGCGATATACTCGGGGGTAGCATAATAACCAAACGAAGCCGAATTAAGCGGACGGGCAATCAAGCTGGAATCTTCCAGCTTTTCCCCTACCCGCAGTGCAACATCAATATGATTCTCGACCAGATTAGATTCTTCGGAACAGCTGATCACCTCAACAGTCACCTTGGGGTACAAGTCCATAAACTTAAAAATCAACCTGCCCATGTCGACAATATTTGGTAGCGGTAATAACTGAACCCTTATATGGCCTGACAGTTCGTAAGTTGGGGCGGTGATCTCCTGAATACTCGTTTCCAAGTCACTCAAGATACTTTTGGTCTTTTCATAGAACTTACCGCCCGCATCCGTGAGTTGCATCGAGCGATTATGGCGATGAAAAAGCTGGATATTCAGCTCTTCTTCCAAACCTTTAATGCGACGGCTAAGGTTCGACTTCGGTAAGTCGAAAATTTCCGAAGCACGGACCAGGCTGCCGGCATCAACGATTTGATGGAATAGTTTAATGTCTTCCGTTTTCATCTTTCACCCGAGTGTTCAAAAATCACCATTATTGTAAAGCTAAATATTGCCATTATTGGTTCTAAAATATAGAACGCATGTTTCCAAATAGTTTGGTTTTTAGCAACTTTAATGCAGGTTATAGTTTTACACGAAATATAACAACAGGAAATATCACGATGAAATCGGCAACACTCAGCCTGCTTGCAGTCATGCTCTCAGCCACCCTTACCGGATGCGGTGAGGCAGAAAGCGCTATCTCGCAATCTGCCACCGTCCGCCCAGTAAAACTAATGACCATCGACGACAATGCAACTCAACAACTGCGTGTTTTCCCCGCTAAAATTGCTGCCAGCCAGCAGGCTGATTTGGCCTTTCGTATTAATGGCGAACTGGTAACGCTGGCTCTTTCGGAGGGCCAACGAGTAGAAAAAGGTCAGCTATTGGCCATGCTCGATGATCGAGATGCAAAAAATGCCCTACTAAACGCTGAAGCAAACCATGAACTGGCAGATGTTGACTTTCAGCGTAAGCAAGAACTGTATAAGCGCAAGCTAATTTCCAAGGCAGAGTTTGATACGGCAAAAGCCACCCTGAAATCTGCTCAGGCGGCACTTTTTACCGCACGTGATCAGCTCGCATACACACGTTTAGTCGCGCCTTTTGCCGGCACAGTTGCCAAAGTAAATCTTGATAACCACCAGATGATTCAGGCGACACAGGTTGTGTTATCGCTGCAAGGCAATCAACAAATCGATGTTCAGATTCAGGTTCCAGAATCTCTGTTGTTGTCACTAAAAAACGTTCCGTTTGATGAGGCTTTAAAGCCTCTGGTTCGCTTCCATGCCCCGAAGACGCTATCGTTGGAAAATGGCTTTACACCGGCTTTGACCACCACGCCACTGCCAGATACATACCCAGTGCAATATAAAGAGCACGCAGGTAAAGTCAGCCCTGGCAGCCAAACCTATGAAGTGGTATTTAGCCTGACTCCACCGGAAACCCTGAACGTACTGCCGGGCATGAGTGCCGAGCTGCTGCTGGATATGTCGGCACTGGGAGCAACCCAGCAAGCCATCACTGTCTTACCTGTTTCAGCCATTGTTCGTAGTGACGACAGCAATACCACTCAAGTATGGCGCTACCATCCAGAGAGTAGCAGTCTTGAGCCGGTAAAAGTGCAGTTAGGTCAAGTACGCACTAATGGGATAGAAGTTATCTCTGGCCTTGAAAAAGGCGATCAAATCGTTGCAGTCGGAGCCAATGCAATAAAAGAAAATATGGAAGTTAAACCTCTTCGCTGGGAACGAGGCGTTTAACCGATGAACATCGCACACTACAGTATCAATAACAAAGTTATTAGTTGGATGTTCGTTCTGCTGATGCTTATCGGCGGCGGTATTTCTTTCACTGGTCTCGGCCAGTTGGAATTCCCAGAGTTCACCCTTAAGAATGCGCTGGTCATTACACCTTATCCAGGCGCCTCACCAGAACAAGTGGAAGAAGAAGTCACCCTGCCGTTGGAAAATGCCATCCAACAAATGCAGCAGGTCAAGCATATTACCTCGATCAATAGCGCAGGCTTGTCGCAAATCGAAATCGAGATGAAAGACGAGTACGATGCCAATGTGCTTCCCCAGATCTGGGATGAACTGCGTCGTAAGGTCAATGATACAATGGCCGACTTGCCGCCGGGAGTCGCACCGTCTCAGGTCATTGACGATTTCTCCGACGTTTTTGGCATCTTGATGAATATTCAGGGTGAAGGCTATAGCTATCGCGAACTGGAAAACTACGCCAACTATTTACGCCGCGAACTGGTTCTGATTGACGGGGTCAAGAAGGTATCGGTGGTGGGTGCTCCTCAAGAACAGGTTGTTGTAGAGATCAGCCAGCAAAAGCTGGCAGCACTAGGTTTGGATCAGAATTACATCTATGGCCAGATTGAAAACCAGAATGTGGTATCCAATGCCGGTAAGATCCGGGTAGGTGACGGACGGATCCGAATTCACCCGACCGGTGAGTTTGCTGATGTTTCCGAAATGAACCGTCTGTTGGTTAGCCCTCCTGGCAGCGCTGATCTGGTTTATCTGGGCGATATTGCAACCGTCTACAAAACGGTGACAGAAACACCAACACTGCTATATCACAACATGGGCAACAACGCGCTATCCATGGGTATCTCATTCAGTACCGGTGTCAACGTTGTCGATGTTTCCAAGGCCATTTCCGCCAAGATCAGCGAACTGGAGTCTCACCTGCCAGTCGGGATGGCGCTCAATACCGTGTACGATCAAGGTGCCGTAGTCGACGTTTCCGTTACAGGTTTTCTAATCAACCTGGCAGAGTCTGTCGCTATTGTTATTGTTGTCCTACTGGTATTCATGGGGCTTCGCTCCGGCTTGTTGATGGGGGTGGTACTGCTACTTACCATTTTTGGTACGTTCATCGTCATGAATGTGCTGGAAATCCAACTCCAAATTATCTCACTGGGAGCATTGATTATTGCACTAGGCATGCTGGTCGATAATGCCATCGTGGTAACCGAAGGCATACTCATTGGCATCCAGCGCGGCCAAACCCGCTTTGAAGCCGCGGGCCAGGTTGTCAAGCAGACTCAATGGCCGTTACTGGGCGCAACCATCATTGCAATCATTGCGTTTGCCCCTATTGGTTTGTCTCAGGACTCAACCGGTGAGTTTTGTGCTTCTCTGTTCCAGGTACTGCTGATTTCCTTATTCATCAGCTGGATCACCGCAATCACGATCACCCCATTCTTCTGCCACTTGTTATTCAAGGACGGAGAGATCAGTGACGAGCCGCAGGAACTCTACCAAGGCTGGTTCTTTAACCTCTACCGCAGTTTACTTACAGCAGCGATGCGATTCCGTATCGTTAGTCTCGGCTTGGTTGTAGCTATGCTGGTCGCCGCTATTTTCGGCATGGGTCAGGTGAAGAATGTATTCTTCCCACCATCGAGCACTCCTATCTTTTTTGTTGATATCTGGATGCCGGAAGGGACCGATATTCGTGGCACCGAAGCATTCGTCAATAAAATTGAGAGCGAAATCCTCAACTACGAAGCCGAAAACAATGTCGGCCTGAAAAACCTGACCTCTGTTATCGGCCAAGGAGCACAGCGTTTTGTACTGCCTTACGTGCCAGAAAAAGGCTACGATGCCTATGCCCAGCTAATCATCGAAATGGATAGCCTGGAAGTGCAGAGCGCTAATATGCCTCAACTAACCGCCTATCTGCGCGATAACTATCCTGAAGCCGAGTTTCGAGTGAAACTCCTGGAAAACGGCCCATCACCGGCCGCCAAGATCGAAGCGCGCTTTTATGGTGAAGACCCACAGGTTTTACGCCAGCTAGCTCATCAGGCCGAGCAAATCATCCGCGACGAACCTAGCGCCGAGAATGTCCGTCACAACTGGCGTAACCAGGTTACAGTTGTCAGACCGCAAATCAACTATGCCCAGTCTCGTGAAGTCGGTATCAGCAAGCTGGATCTTGATACGGCAATGCTGACCAACTTCAGCGGTAAAACTGTCGGCACCTACCGCGAACAGTCGCACCTGATGCCAATCATCGCTCGAGCTCCCGAGCAGGAACGACTTGATGCTAATAGTTTGCTGAAACTGCAGGTATGGAGTGCGGAAAATAACACCTTCGTACCCGTTACTCAGGTGGTTTCCTCATTCGATACCGAATGGGAGAACCCTATCATCATGCGCCGTGACCGTAAGCGAGTGCTAACTGTGCTTGCCGATCCGGTACTTGGTAGTGGTGAAACTGCCGACTCGGTACACCGCAAACTACGCGAAAAAGTTGAGGCTATCGAACTGCCTAACGGCTACTCCCTTGAATGGGGTGGAGAATACGAAACGTCACGAGATGCGCAGGCAAGTATCTTCTCTTCACTGCCTTTAGGCTATCTGGCGATGTTCCTGATCACTGTAGTTCTCTTCAACTCAGTCAGGCAACCTCTGGTTATCTGGTTCAATGTCCCGCTTGCAATGATTGGTATTGCATCAGGCCTGTTGCTACTGGACGCACCACTGAGCTTTATGGCTATTCTCGGTATGCTCAGTTTGAGTGGGATGATCATCAAAAACGGGATTGTTCTGGTTGATCAGATCCGCGCTGAGATTGAATCAGGAAAATCAGCCTATGACGCCATATTCGACTCGTCAGTTAGCCGTGTACGCCCTGTAGGGATGGCTGCGATCACCACCATGCTCGGTATGATCCCGTTACTGTTTGACCCCTTCTTTATGGCAATGGCCGTAACAATCATCTTCGGCCTGGGCTTTGCAACATTACTTACCTTAATCGTTTTACCGGTAAGCTATGCGCTGATATTTCGTATTCCCAATAAACCTACTCCTGTAGCAAGCACTCAAGGAAATACTGCACTGGCATAAGGAAAGCCCAAAGAATCAACAACTTTGTGTTTTATTAACACCTTATAATAACTCGCTATTTGCCCATACCTCTTTGTATTACTCAAAAGAGGTATGGGCTTTTTTCTGTTATTGTCGTTATACCCAAGCGAGCTTTATAAAGTTGCTCACGTTTTTATCCTTACGTGAATTTTTACATTCGCCTGACACAACACTCCTATCGCCACTTAGTATAAAAACACTGTTTTTCAAAAACATTTTTGTTTGTTCTTTTATATACTTAAAAGCATTTTATTGCTTATATCGAGGGTGTTGTTATGCAAACATGTAAAGAAATTACGCAAGCAGCAACTTGGGTTGACCTTCTAACCCAAATGGAGCGACATCCACGGCTAATCGGTATTTTGCAATCGTCCGGGTCCCTCGCCCGCCAGTTTTCCGCCTGCTGCCAACATCATGATTTAATGTCATTTTGTACAACAACAACTTTGGAACAGCAGCTCATGGCAGAAACCATTGCTGCCTCAGGTTGCGATACTCTAATCAGCGACCGTCAGCATTATGACCTGCTAATCTACATTTTAAGCCTTCAACATAAACCAATGACGATTATCCTTAATCAGGAATGCTGGACACCCGATTGGTGCTGGCAACTTCCCCGACATCGTTTTTTATGTCAGCAGGATCTGGACTAACAAACATCATGCTTCTCTAGTTACAGCAGGTGGAGCAGGCCCGGTGCATTGCCAGTCCTCTGCTCGCTGGAGTTAGTTGCAATATGCGTATACTGGTGATTACTTTATTATTTGTGTCATCGTTGCTGGCTGCAGAACAAGCTAACGATGCCACTGAACAGCTAAAAAGATTGGACAGCGAGATCACTACGCTTTATCAGGAGTCACAAGCCAAAACAGGTTCGGCCAGAAGTGTCATTGAAATGCAGTTGCTCAACAAGAATGACGAACTTCGCAAGATAATCAAAGACTTGATCAACAACCGTACTGATGAGACAGAACCCGTACTGAAGCAATACGTAAAGCAACAAGTCGGCTTCATCGCAAAAGCCTCGACCTTCCTAGCCGAAAAAATCGCCACAGAGGAAAAGCAACTCGACACCGCAATTCAAGAAGAAAAGCTTATCGTCCAGAAGGCCTTGGATGAATCACGCCGTTTCTATACTCGAATGCTTGGCGAACAGTGGATTAACTACCAGTGGCTTGAACTGCTTGGAGAACCTCAGCCCCAAAAAAATCAATCTCTTATCAATGATCTAGAGCACCTGCTGGACTTTATGTCAGCTTCTTTAACCTTCGACCGCCAACAAGAAACCTTATTGGCAAAGCAGCTTAAGTCTGCCGCAGAAGGTGAAAAAGCCGCCATCCAGTTATTACATACTCTTGCCCAGCGTAAAGTCGCCAGCGATATCGATAATTTGCAATTTCTCGTGGAGCTGGCAAACAAAATACAATTCGATACGACAACTTATACCAAGCAGCTTTTTGAGGTAACAGGTAATTTAACCAACGAAATTCTCGACCCTAAGGTTATATTGTCAATACTATCAGGTTGGCTATATGACCTTGGGCAGTGGTTGATTGAAAATACCCCTCAGGTTCTATTTAAGATTTTTATTTTCAGCCTGGTGATCTTCATTTTCAGGCTCCTCAAAAACCTGACCCGCAAAATTGTGACTCGTGCAGTATCATCTCCCAATCTACGCATGTCACAGCTGATGCAAGAGTTCTTTATCTCAATGTCGGGTAAAGGCGTTTTTATTATCGGATTACTGTTCGCCCTTTCTCAAATCGGGCTCGACATGACCCCGATCTTAACTGGTTTCGGTGTCGCAGGTGTCATTATCGGCTTTGCACTACAAGATACCCTGTCTAACTTTGCATCCGGCATGATGCTACTCATTTACCGCCCATTCGATGTGGGTGATTTTGTCGAAGCCGGTGGCGCCTCTGGCAAGGTAAGCCACATGAGCCTGGTAAGCACTACGATCAAAACCTTCGATAACCAGATCCTCATCATCCCGAACAGTAAGATTTGGGGAGATACCATTAAGAACGTGACCCATGAGCGAGTGCGGCGGGTCGATATGATATTTGGTATTAGTTATAACGACGATGTCGAGCATGCGGAACGTGTGCTCAATGACATCGTAGATTCTCATCCTGCCGTATTACGTTCCCCAGAAAAAACCATCAAGCTGCATGTGCTTAATACCTCTTCTGTCGACTTTATTGTTCGTCCTTGGGTAAAAACGGATGACTATTGGGATGTTTATTGGGATATAACCCGTGAGGTCAAAATGCGCTTCGACAAAGAAGGATTATCTATTCCGTTTCCACAACAAGACGTACACCTACATACCGTCGATAAGAAAATGTAGATTCAATTAAAACTGAGTAAGCGAGCATCATTCATACATTAAAGCCATAAGATCATCCCAGAGAATCACGCCAGCAAATAGTGATACTTATCTTTCTACGCCAAGTCTGATAGCCCATAATTTAAATCGGATAATATGACAGCCTTCTAACACAAACCTTTAGGCATTCGGGCAAACTGGTTATACCCTAGTAACTCATACTGTGAGCCACTATATAACAACAATTTACATAATCAGTGACCTTTTCTAATCTGTAATTGTTCACTAATATGAACTCTTACTCTATATTAAGGTCAATTAAATAAGAAACAGCGTACAATTATTAGTGTAAGTCGTTAACTGAATATTCAGGAAACCTATGCTCGAATACGCTACATAACAACCTACTCCGGGAATCATACATTATGAAAAAACGTTTTCTAGCCGCTTTAGCCCTTCCTATTATCCTTGCTGCCTGTGCAGCCAGCAATGAAGATACCTCTGTGGTCGCCAAGTCAGATATTGTTACTCATAACTGGATACTAACCAAAGTTGATAATAAAGCGATAGAACTACCGGAACCGTTTAAAGCGCCAACCCTTGAATTAAACCAAGATATGGCAGCTAATGGCCACTCGGGTTGTAACCGTTATTTCGGGCAGGCTGAATTAAAAGATGGCAAGCTGCGTATCGAAAAAATGGGGATGACTATGATGGCCTGTCCAGAGCCTGCAATGGAGATGGAAAGAGTCATGAGCGGTACCCTAATGGAATGGAGTGACGCAACGGTTCTAGGCAACGAGCTAACGTTGACCAATACCAATCACACACTGACATTCAAACGTTCAGACGTGAAATAATTTATAGCAAACAGGACGAGATAAAACTCGTCCTGTTTACTTGGGGGAGTCCCTCAATTATGTTGCAAATAATTAAAGGACACACCCTAGCATAACGATGCCAGATCCGCGGTTAGTTCACGCCGAACTTTAATCGCCCTCACTCGATTTCTCCCCGCCTTCTTGGCCTGGTAAAGTGCCGAATCTGCAGTATTGAAGAAAGTATCTGCTGTCTGTCCTCTGGCACTTTCTGCCGATACAGCCCCAATCGATACGGTAACAAACGCCAGCTCCCCCGCCCCACAATGCTCAATACTTAATCGTTCTACTATTGTACGGCATTGTTTCGCAACCACTTCACCGTTAGTGGTATTTGGCAGCAGTACTCCGAATTCTTCGCCGCCAATCCGTGCAATCATATCAGCCGGGCGCTTGAGTACACGCTCAAGTTCACTGGCTACCAATCTCAGGCAGCGGTCTCCTGCCTGATGTCCGTAGGCATCATTGAACTCTTTAAAATAGTCAATATCGATAACGAGCAAGGCTATCGGCTTATCTTCGCGCTGAGCCCGCCGGAACTCTTGCTCAAAATATTCATCAAAGAATCGTCGATTGGCAATACCCGTTAAACCATCTGTTTTGGTCAGTCGTTCAAGCTTTGCATTCGCCTGATTCAATGCCTGATTTTTAATATCAATTTCTTCGAGGAAAAGCTTGTTTTGCCTCATCGTCACTAAGCCAAACCAAGAGGAAAGGCCAAAAAAGAATATTCCAACCGCAAACACAGCCCACGGTGTTTGAGTTCTTTTCTGGGCAAAATACGTTTGGGTCGGCGTGGCTTCAATAACCCAACGGCGCCCACCGAGATCAAGCACTGAATGGGTGTAGCGAAAGTCCAGCTCTAATAACTGTTCCGGAGCATCAATATTCGGTTGCTTGAATAACACCTTATTATCCGTCGAGGCCCCTATGTCGATCAGCTTAAATTCCATGATATCTTCTTCACCACGGATGTAAGTCTCAGAGAGTATTTCTCCCAACTTAAAGACCCCAAGTACGAAGCCTACCAGCGTATCCCTTCGATGTTGCACCGACTGGGGAGATACCATTTGATATACAGGAATGAAGCTCAGCAACCCACTATGTTCATCATTGGCCTGAACCAATTTCAGTCCTTCAGATAATTGCAGTGTACCGGTGTCTCGTGCACGGTGTATCACATCAAGTCGAAGAGCATTCGATCCTAGATCATAGCCTAAGGCTGCCTCATTACCCGCCATCGGCTCGATAAAATGCACAGGATAATAGACAGACCGATCAGATGCTCGGACCATTTCACCGGAGGCTACGCGTTCGGTAAAAAAAAGATTTGGATTTCCTTCGGATAATTGTGCTTCTATGTTTGCCCTTTCACTGTCTGGCACCCTGGGGATCCACTCCAAGGCTTGAATTGAAGGGTGGCGGGATATAATCGTCTCAGCTAGTGACAGAAACTCATCATGGCCCAACAGACCATAATTATCATAAGCCAATCTCAGGCTATACAGTGCTTCAAAGTGCAACTCCATTGCCTGGGTAATGGCATCGGCTTTCTTGTCTACTTCTGCCTGAAATTGTTGCTGGATATTTTTCGTTTCAACTTGATAGAACAAGCCAAAGAGAAGGCACGACAGTACTATGCCCGTCATAACAGAGAATAACGTAATGTAATACAGTCGTCGTTCCATAAGATCCATTCGAAAATAATTAGCGCATCTTATTCATTTAAGACAACTTTTATAATTTTTCCAGTATTTATCAGCTCCTAATTCAAAAAGAGCGCAATCGCGCTCTTTTCCTTTTTTATGTCACTTATCTATGCCCAAGTTACCTCAAGATGCAGGATTCAGATTGATGCCAGCCAGTTCAATTCAAGGAAAATGTGCGAGGGAATGACTGGTCTTTTCGAATGCATTTAACACAGAAGTGGGCGGGCTGGATCACTCCCGAAGGGCGAGTTTTCCAGGCACTAATGTTGCGTTGCTGATTTTTGATGTAGAACGCTATATCTGCAAATCAGCGCCTGACCTTAGCGCCTGGAAATTCTCGCTGAAACGAGCATCTTGAGGTTACTTGGGTATATCGACTAAACAGCTCTGCTAAACGGCTTTCGCTTGCCATTGTTTTCTGAGTAATTTTGCTGCTTTGACCATATTACCCAATGCCGCTTCGGTCTCTTCCCAGTTTCGGGTTTTTAAACCACAATCAGGGTTAATCCATAACCGCTCTGCTGGTACTAGGGCCTCTGCTTTTTCTACCAGCTGAGTTATTTCTTCTACCGCAGGAATATTAGGAGTGTGAATATCGTAAACACCCGGCCCAATTTCATTGGGGTAATCAAACTCTTCAAAAGCTTTTAGCAGTTCCATATCTGATCGCGATGTTTCGATCGTAATAACGTCAGCATCCAGCGCCGCAACTGACTCGATAATATCGTTAAATTCGCTATAACACATATGGGTATGGATCTGCGTACACGGCTCGGCACTGGCCGCGGAAATCTTGAATGCATTGACCGCCCAATCAAGGTATCCCTGCCACTCGGATGCTTTCAACGGTAACCCTTCACGAATAGCCGGTTCATCTATTTGGATCACTTTAATGCCTGCCGATTGCAAATCTGCAACCTCATCACGCAGCGCCAGCGCAATTTGATTGGCTATCTCTTCTCGGGTTAAATCTTCACGCGGGAACGTCCAGCCAAGAATCGTTACCGGCCCAGTTAGCATTCCTTTCACCAGTTTAGAGGTTAAAGACTGGGCATAGGTTGTCCACTCAACTGTCATTGGCTTGGCGCGGTAGATATCCGATACAATGACGGCAGGTTTAACGCAACGCGAACCATAACTTTGTACCCAGCCAAATCGCGTCACCGCGAAACCTTCCAGCAGCTCGGCAAAATATTCAACCATATCATTACGCTCGGCCTCACCGTGCACCAACACATCAAGATCCAAAGCCTGCTGACGTTCAATCGCATTGGCTATATGCCTCTTTAATGCGGTATTGTAGCCAGCCTCAGTCAGTCGCCCTGCTTTAAAATCCCTCCGTTGGAGGCGTATCTCATCAGTCTGGGGGAAGGAGCCAATCGTTGTCGTTGGCAACAAGGGCAAGTTCAATGCTGCACGCTGTTGGCGGGCACGCTCGGCATACGGTGCCTTACGATCACCCAAGCTCGGTGTGATCGCCAGAGAACGCTGACGAACATCGGCATCGTTTACCAGATCGCTAGTCGCCCGGACTTTAATCGGAGCACTGTAGTGCTGGCATTCCTGTATCGCCAAATCACTACCATCAAGGGCGTGAGCCAGCAACGTTACTTCCCGACATTTCTGCTTGGCAAACGACAGCCACTGACGCACTTCGGGCTTAAGCTCGGTTTCCAAGTCTAGGTCAATCGGGCTGTGCAGCAGGGAGCATGAACTCGCCAACCAGAGACGTTCACCAAGCTGTTCTTTAATCGGCCGTAAAGTTTCGAGCAATTGAGCAAGATCGGCACGCCATACATTACGGCCGTTAATGACTCCGGCGGAGAGCACCCAGTGTTCCGGCAATGCCACGATGACTTCGCCTAACTGTTGTGGTGATGCAGACAAATCGATATGCAAACCATCTACTTTAAGTTCCACAATCTTATCCAGATAGTGAGTAATATGATCGAAATACGTCGTCAGCAGTAACTTTGTACTGCCACTCAATACCTGATAGGCCAGTTTGAATGAGTCCGACCAGGCTTTTGGCAGTTCAAGCGCCAGTACTGGCTCATCAATCTGCACCCACTCCACACCAAGCCCTGCCAATTTGTTCAGAATCTGCTGATATGCCGTCAGTAAGCGAGGCAACAGCGACAGACGGTCAAAATCCGGCTCTTTCTCTTTGCCAAGCCATAAATAAGACAGCGGCCCTAACAGAACTGGCTTTACGTCATATCCGGCTTTCTTCGCTTCGGCCACTTCTTCAAATAGTTGCTGCCAACTGACATTGAACTGATCGTCTTTGGTGAACTCCGGGACAATGTAATGGTAATTGGTGTTAAACCATTTCGTCATATCTGAAGCCGCACAGGCGCATCCTGTCGGAGCCTTGCCGCGAGCAACCCGAAACAGGGTATCCAAGTCAGGAAAGCCATTGTTGTGACGCTGAGGGATGTGGCCAAGCAGCATACTGGTGCCAAGAACATGATCATACCAGGCAAAGTCACCGACCGAGACATAATCTAAACCGGCACCAGCCTGGTCCCCCCAGTGGCGATGGCGTAGCAGACTGCCCAGTTGTTTGAGTTCGCTTTGTTCTATCTCACCTCGCCAGTATTTCTCCTGGGCAAACTTTAATTCACGCTGGCTACCAATTCGCGGATAACCAAGAACATGGGTGATTGTTTTCGCTGAGGTGGTTGTTTCATTCGAGGCTGCCGTTTTATCTAAATTCGTTGTCATTGTTATGTCTCTCGTGCTTAGTCGTCGTGGTTGGCTAAACAATGACTTAACTTAATTACATGAACAATTTCTTATCATTCACTATGATCATGAAAGAATTTAATAATCACGACTTCATTCAACCCACCCCCATATAGACGTCTAGATGTTTACACCGCTCTGATTTGCAGGTACATTAAATTCAAAGGATCATCCCTCATGACGTTGAGAAAGGCTTCACTTTCAACAACTAAAAGGGAAATATACCCAGATTGCTTGGGTATAAGTTATTAGTGACAGGGATAGTAGAAACGTCATGATTGAAATTAAGCACCTTAGGACATTATCGGTACTCCGAGACACAGGTTCGCTGACAGCCACAGCCAACACCCTATGCCTGACCCAATCAGCCCTCTCTCATCAACTAAAAGATTTGGAGCAACGGCTGGGCGGACAACTCTTTTTGAGGAAAACTCGTCCGGTGAAATTTACGGCTGAAGGTGAAATCCTCTTAAGACTGGCTGATGAACTGATCCCGCGAATAGCAAAGGCCGAGCACGAGCTGGCCAGCTTGAAGGAAGACGCCAATGGCCGGTTACATATGGCCATCGAGTGTCACTCATGCTTTCAATGGCTGATGCCCGCATTGAAGGAATACCAGATCCATTGGCCTAGCGTGACACTGGATTTCTCGTCCGGCTTCGGTTTCGAACCACTGCCCGCGCTTAGTGCCGGCGAGCTCGATTTAGTGATCACCTCAGATATTCAAGCCCGGAGCGAGGTACATTTCGAGCCGCTGTTTGATTTTGAAATGCGCCTGGTGGTTTCTCCACAATCACCATTGGTCAGCAAGGAGTACATCACTCCGGAAGATCTCGCTGACCAGACAATGCTTAGCTATCCGGTTCAAAAAGGCCGACTCGATGTTGTTAAGCATTTCTTACAACCCGCTGAAATCGAACCTATGAACTGGAAGCAAGCTGACAATACGCTAATGCTCGTACAGATGGTATCTGCAGGATTAGGGGTGGCGGCACTGCCCAACTGGGCAATCTATGATTTTGCTCGTCAGGGGTTGGTGGTCAGTAAACCACTGGGAGAAGGGTTATGGCGGCGTCTGTTTGCCGCCATTCGCGCCTCTGAACGGGAAAGGCATTATTTACAGGCGTTTTTTGCAACCGCCAAACAACAATGCCAAACCCACCTAGAGGGAATCAAAGCCACTTAAGTGCCTACTAATGGCAGAACAACCGTTATTTAAACTGATTACTGATGGGATCGTAGTGATACCCCATCGCTTCCATCTTATTGTTCAGTTCATCAAAATCTAGCTCGTACCGACTGACTAACTCCTCAATGGTCGAGCACTCCAGGCGAAGCCTTTCATTGACAATACCAAGCACAATATTGCCATCCATATTTAGTAGATTACTAATTTCCATGCTAATCCCCTTAGATCTTGCGCACTACTGAGCTGTACCTAAAGATAAGCATAGTCATTATCTAACTAAAAAGAAGCCCTTCTAATAAGAAGGGCTTGTTTCAATTCACGATGATCAGAATAATGCCAACTGCATCCCGCCCGAAGCGACCAGTAACAGTGATGCTGCAAGAAGCTGCCAGCGGTTAACCTTTTTGGTCAGCAAGATATGTCCTGCCCAGACCAGTAATGACATCACCAGTAACACCAGCGCACCGACAACATCTGTGGTCATTGCCTGTACAGTCGATTCCTCCATACCAGTCAGCAACCACAGCATTAACAGCACGCTGATGATCGCACTGGCAAATCCAGTGAAAGGCAGCAGTCGGTGGAACGCCTGCAGACGAGTGCGTGCCTGGGTCAACAATAGGTGTGCCAATGATGCACCAAACAAGGCAACCGCCATCAGGCTCAGTCCCATTTGCGGGTAGCTCATTGTCGGCAGCAGCATCAGCCAGCTCAAAGCGGCAAACAAATTGGCAGCATAAAGCACCGGAAGCGGCCCCGCATCGCGGGTCTTTCCTGTTTTCACTTTGAAAGTGAAATATCCCAGTGTCAGCAATGGCAGTAATGAGACAGGGTGGCTACTAATCGCCAACACCCAGCCAACAAGAATTACAGGTAACGTTTTATGTACCCTGCCACGTTGGCCTGGGCAAATTTCACCTTTGGTCAGTACCAGGGTCAGAATCAATTGGGCGCCTAACAAAGCAGGAATAAGAAACGTCAGATAACCTGTAAACATGATTTAACTTGTGTTGTTCAAAATGAGGAGGGGAATAATAGCAAGTTCATTGCTCGATTGCACAATCAAGTCCTCGACAGCGTATATCGCGGCTCGTTTCAAGCATCAAATTCCGAGTTCGCATACAATAAATTCGGTCAATACCATTAGAAATATCAATCAATTTACTGGATCAGTATCACTGTTTGTTTATTCAATATGTAGAATAATTATCCCTTAGTTCACGGACAATTTGTGTTGACTTTGTCCAGCCCGCTATACACAGAATATTCATCTAAATCAGGCTGTCAAAGACTTAATCACAGGAGCCAAATGACTAAGCTGGCTAAGGGAATGCAAGACAATCAAGAGCACCTGTTGAAAACACTCAAACTGTATATTCCTGATTTATGGAGTGCCAAAGCGCATACAGCCAGTTTTCAGAATACCCGCAGTGGTTATTTGCGTAACCGTATTTCAATGCTTTCCATTGTCTGGGGCATCTTGATTATCTTATGGGTTCCTTTTGATCTGTATTATCTGCCCGCGCATCAAGACTCCAGTATCGTAATTGCTAGAGTTCTCCTTGGTGCCGCACTCTTTTTTATCGCGAGAATTAACAACCAACAAACCTCCCTAAGACATGCTCAATGGTGTATGAGCTTGATGGTGATCGGGCTTAACCTGTTTTATCTCTATTCAATGCATCAACTCGATTATCCCATCGTCTACAGTGGATTCGAATACGGATATACTCTTCTACCTATTCTCCATGTCGCCATTTTGACCATCCTCCCTGTTACCCTGAAGGAAAGTCTTGGACTACTGGCGATTACCGCAGGCACACAGTTGTTTGTCGATTTTCAAGCGCAGCGGTTATTCACCCCGGAAAATCTGGCCGATTACTGGCTACAAAATGTGCTGGCTGTCATGGTCATCTGGTCACAATTATCCAAGCTTTCTATGCTGATGCGGCTATACCGCCAGGCCACCCTGGATCCGCTAACGGGTATTTATAACCGGCGTATGCTATTGCAACTAGCACAAAAATCTCTAATCAGCTGTGATATCAAAGGCGCACCATTTTCAGTTCTGCTTTTCGATATCGACAAATTTAAGCGCATAAATGATACATGGGGGCACGGCGCAGGTGATAAAGTCTTGCGTGGTTTTACCGACTTTATGCAAAGCCAGATTCGTAAAACCGATTTATTCGGTCGCTACGGAGGCGAAGAGTTCATCCTCTTTCTTCCCCGCTGCAATGCAGACATGGCTGAAACTATTGCCGATCGGATGCTAAACCATATCCGGCGACTAGAGCTTCCAATTGGATTCAACGAAACTAGATTAAAAATAACAACTTGCATAGGTATAGCCTCTTTCTTACAAGGGGATACGCTATCCTCAATGATCGAGCGGGCAGACCGTGCCTTATATGAGTGTAAAGACTCAGGCCGAGATTGCTCCCGCTTCCACCCCGTAGGCTATCAATATCAGGGCAATGAGCGTCGCAAGGCGTTAGCCTAACTACATAAACAATTCTCACTTCCATTAATAAAGAACCTTCGGGTTCTTTTTTTGTTTAGTTTTCGCCCAAACACACATCATTAAGCGCGAACGAATGCGCGAACGCTCATTTATGTGTAATAGATCAAATAATACCCTTAATAAAAATGGCATATTTATGCCTATAAGAAAGGGAATCAAACAGTTCCTGTGTAACTGACCAAAAACAATAAGCGAAAACGAACATGACTAGTTGGTTTGAAACAGACGTTGTTATCATCGGTGGAGGCGCAACCGGTACAGGCATTATGCGCGATTGCGCGTTACGCGGTATGGATTGCATCTTGGTTGAAAGGGATGATCTTGCATCGGGTACGACTGGCCGCAACCATGGCCTACTCCACTCCGGAGCCCGATACGCCGTAACCGATCAGGAATCGGCCAAAGAATGTATTCAGGAAAATCGAATTCTAAAGAATATAGCTCGCCATTGTGTTGAAGATACACAGGGGCTTTTCATCTCGCTGCCTGATGACGACCTCGATTTTCAAAAACACTTTCTGTCCGCTTGCCTGACTGCCGATATTGATGTTGAGCAGCTCACGCCGCAGGAAGCATTACAACTAGAGCCAAACTGTAATCCCAACCTGATTGGGGCAGTGAAAGTGCCTGACGGCACACTGGATCCATTCCGCCTTGCGGCTTCTAATGTGCTTGATGCCGTTGAGCACGGAGCACGACTTTTCAACCATACAATGGTCACCGGCCTTATTCGCGATGGCCATACTGTTCGTGGTGTGAATTGTCTAAATTTAAAAACGGGTGAACATTTTGAGATACGCGCCAAACAGGTTGTAAATGCAGCCGGGATCTGGGGTCAGCAGATCTGTGAATATGGCGATCTGGCGATCAAGATGTTCCCGGCGAAAGGATCGCTGCTGATCCTCGACTACCGTATCAACAACCTGGTGATCAACCGCTGCCGTAAACCATCTGATGCAGATATCCTAGTGCCTGGCGATACGATTTCCCTGATCGGTACAACGTCTGAACGTATCGACTACGACAAGATCGACGATTTGCACGTAACCAGCAAGGAAATCGATATTCTGCTTGAAGAAGGGACCAAACTGGCACCGATCATGGCCAATACTCGCGTACTCCGTGCCTATGCCGGTGTTCGTCCACTGGTAGCTGTCGATGGCGATACCAGCGGGCGCAATATCAGTCGCGGTATTGTACTGCTCGATCATGCCGATCGCGACGGGATGGACGGTTTCATCACCATCACCGGCGGCAAGCTGATGACCTACCGTATGATGGCAGAATGGACAACAGATCTTGTTGCTAAGAAGCTTGGCAACAACCAACGCTGTATCACCCACGAGAAGCCGCTGCCGGGATCAGAACAAGCTACCGAGAAAACAAAGAAAACGGCCAGCCTGGCAAAACCTGTTTATCAGTCAGCCTATTATCGCCATGGCGAGCGCGCAGAGAAATTTCTCAAGGGCGACAAGAAAAGCCAGGCCGTGATCTGCGAATGCGAGATGGTAACCTGCGGTGAAGTGGAATATGCCATAAAAGAACTAGATGTTCATAACTTGGTAGATTTACGTCGTCGTACTCGTGTTGGAATGGGGCCGTGCCAAGGTGAACTCTGTTCTTACCGCGCTGCTGGCCTGTTCTCCGAGTACGGCAAAACATCCGGTACCGAAGCCAGCCACTTACTAAGCGAATTCCTTGAAGAACGCTGGAAAGGGATCAAACCGGTATTCTGGGGCGATGCACTGCGTGAAGGTGAATTCACTTACTGGATTTACGAAGGCCTGTTCGGTGTCAGTGATCTACCGGAACAACAAGCCCTTTCTCCAATGGCCCAAACGCCTACACAAACAAACACTACCAGCGAAACATCAGATGAGGTCGCGCAATGAAATTTGATAGCTTAATTATTGGCGGTGGTGTGGCCGGCCTGAGTTGTGCGATCCGCTGTGCCGAAGCCGGATTGAAAACTGCCGTTATTGCTGCCGGCCAAAGTGCCCTGCACTTTTCATCAGGTTCTATCGATGTACTGAGCCACCTGCCAGACGGCCAACCGGTTGCCAACCCATTTAGAGCATTTGATGCCCTGAAGGCACAGAGCCCCGAACACCCTTATAGCAAACTGGGAAGCGAAACGACCCGTGAAGCACTGGCTTGGTACCAAGCTACAATGGAAAAACGCGGCGTATACCTAACGGCTCAAGATGACGACTCAAACCACTTTCGCGTCACCCCAATGGGGACATTCCGTTCGACGTGGTTATCTCAGCAGACGGTTCATCAATTTTCCCTTACTGATGTAGCTGCAGGCCTGAACAAAATCGCCTTGGTTACTATCGACGGCTTCCGTGACTTTCAGCCTCAGCTTGCTGCCGATAACCTTGCAAAGCTGCCACAATTCAAAGATGTCGCGATCAAAACAGCAGCGGTTGAACTGCCTGACTTTGATAACATGCAGCGTAATCCGTGCGAGTTTCGCTCGATCGATGTCTCTCGCGTTCTACGTGACGAATCCAAGCTTCATGCTTTTGCCAAATCGATGATCCATCAAGTCGGCCAGGCCGATCTCGTCATATTGCCAGCCATGTTCGGCAATGGTGACGGCGCGGCTACCATCAAGCTGCTGGAAGGCTTAACCGGTTACAAGATCTGTGAAATCCCGACCATGCCACCGTCCCTGCTAGGGATCCGTATTGAAGAAGCGATGAAATCGCACTTCAAGGCTCTTGGGGGATTGATCCTTTCTGGCGATGAGGTGCGCAAAGGCGATTTCGAAAACGGAGTGCTTAAACGAATCTACACTAAAAATCATCACGATATGCCGCTAACGGCCAATCACTACCTCATTGCGAGCGGCAGTTTCTTCAGCCGCGGTATGAGTGCCCAGCGCCACAAAGTCGAAGAGCCGGTATTCGGCCTGGATATGACAGATCTGCCGCACCGGGACCATTGGTACCAATCTCAGTTCTTTGCCAAGCAAAGTCATCCGTTTCTAAAAATGGGCGTGACTTGCAACGCACAATTACAACCGTCTATCAATAACCAGAGAATCAGCAACCTCTATTGCGCGGGCGCCCTACTCGCCCATTATGACCCGGTTTTTGAAGGCTGCGGCAGCGGTGTGGCAATCAGCACTGGCTACTATGTAGCTGAACAGATGATTGCGGCACAGAACTCGAACCAAACAACAGAAGAAAAGCAACAAGAAAGGACTATCGCATGAGCCTTCTAAAAAAAGACACTAGCTTTGATCAATGCATTAAGTGCACAGTCTGCACCGTTTACTGTCCTGTTGCCAAGGCTAACCCTGAGTACCCGGGGCCAAAACAGTGTGGTCCCGATGGCGAGCGTCTACGAATTAAAAGTCCTGAATTCTATGACGAAACCCTGAAGCTATGTACAAACTGCAAGCGCTGCGAAACAGCTTGTCCTTCCGGGGTTAAAATTGGCGATATGATTGCAGTGGCGCGTGATGAGCACGCCAAAATGCCAATGAACATCAAGACAATTCGAGATTTCGTGCTCAGCCATACTGATCTCATGGGCTCTGCGGCAACACCGTTTGCCCCTGTTATCAACGCGGTCACCGGTTTGAAGCCGGTGAAGAAAATCATGCACAAAACCATTGGCGTGCATGATCATAAAAGCCTGCCTAAGTATTCCCACGGCACGTTCCGCCGCTGGTACAAGCAAAACTGCACCAGCCAGGCACTGTATCCACAACAGGTGCATTACTTCCACGGTTGCTATGTAAACTACAACCACCCCCAGCTGGGTAAAGATTTCGTCAAAGTGATGAACGCAATGAGTATCGGCGTTCAGTTGCTGGACAAAGAAAAGTGTTGTGGCGTACCGTTAATCGCCAATGGCTTCTTTGACAAAGCCAAGAAAAATGCTCGCCTTAATGTGAAGAATTTTTCCGAAGCGATTGAAAAGTATGATGCGCCGATCATTTCAACATCATCTACCTGCTCTTTCACCCTACGTGAAGAGTACCCAAGCGTACTAAAAGTCGATAACCAGCAGGTGGCAGACAAGATTGAATACGTCACACGCTTTTTGTTAAAAAGCTTCATGAATGGCAAAACGCCAAAAATGAAACCAATCAACAAAAAAGTGGTTTATCACACTCCATGTCACCTTGAGCGTACTGGCGGTAGCCTTTACACCATTGAACTGCTGAAAATGATCCCGGGGCTAGAAGTCGTTGTGCTGGATAGCCAATGTTGTGGGCTTGCAGGTACCTACGGTTTCAAAACAGAAAACTACGACACCTCGATGGCCATTGGCAGTAAGCTGTTTAAACAAATTCGCCATGAAAACGCAGACTTTGCCATCACTGACTGTGAAACATGCAAATGGCAAATCGAAGAAAATACCGACCTTGAGACTATTCACCCAGTCTCGCTACTGGCCATGGCTATCGAGTAATACCCAGAGGGTCGTTTGACCCTCTTTCCATTTTTTTACCAATTTCCTGATATAGATCCTATAGTTATTTGTGTGCTAGAAAAATAGTCACCAGCGTAGTTAAATCTAGGCTCAGATTATTTTTCTGGTAACGACCTCTCGTTCAATGATGATAGAGAGGCTAAATTCGGGGGGAGCGTCAGGATGACCATCCTATAGCTGAAGTATGCAGTAGCTATCATTGTTACCAGTTGCGCTTGAGCGCTGCCGGCAACAGGTACCAGCCCCATGGATATCACCGTTCAGTAACGGTGTTGATAACCACTATGGGAGTCGTTAATGCATCTACTTTCTGTTCACACAATTAAGGCCAAACTCTACCTGTTCAGCTTTATTCTTGCCATTTCGATGATTGCCTTCGGTCTATTCGAGGCCAGCTCTTTCAACAAAATAGAAAAGCTGCAGTTTGCCGCGCAAGAAACGGCACATAGCAATACGGATTTACTAAAATTACGCCGGCATGAAAAGGATTTCCTCTCTCGGCTAGATCCGCAATATATCGAGAAATTCAACCAGGATCAGATTGCACTAAGCCAGCGGATTGATGGAATAAAATCCATCCTTGAGCAATACAGTGAACAGCATAACAACCAATTTGAACAGCTATTGGCTTTACTCGAGCAGTACTCAAACCAATTCAGCCTTATTGCCGACCAGAGCCTCCTTATTGGGCTCAGCATGAACGAAGGGTTACGGGGCAACATCGGCAATGCCGCTAATGATGCCGAGGAAAAAATCCTCGCAACCGGTGATGAGCAGCTTTATCGCATGCTGCTTACACTAAGACGCAACGAGAAAGACTTCATTATCACCAAAAATCCTGATCACCTCACCTATTTCAACAACAACCTAGACACCCTGCAAAGTACAATTCAGGACAAATCTTACAGCCGCTCTGAGCTAAAGGCGCTAAAGCGCAGCCTGATCATGTACCAGATGATGTTCGAAGAGCTGGTTGAAGGTTACACCACTATCGGTTTAAGCCACACCGAGGGGCTCTATGGCAAATTAAGAAAAACAGTCCATGTGGTTGAAGAGCAAATAAAGCAGCTTGAACAGGAAATCCTCAGTGAGATCCATCGCCTTCAGAAGCAAGAAAAAGTTACGCTGGCGGCAAGCGGAATCGGCCTGACTCTGATGATGCTGGCGGTGCTGCTGATGTTCAGCCGTCAAATCACCAAACGCCTAAGCAGCGTTAACCATATGATGAAAGATATTGCCGAAGGCAACGGTGATCTAACAGTACGAATGAACGATAACGGCAAAGACGAGCTGGCTCAGCTCAGCAACTCCTTTGATAAATTCACCTCGAAGCTACAGTCGATCATCTCTAGCACAGCCGGTATTTCGCAACAGCTTTCTACAGCAGCGAATGAGTCAACCACGGCCTCTGACAACAGTTTAACTAACGCCGAACAGCAACAGGCAGAGTCTGCCAATGTTGCGGCAGCAATTAACCAGTTGCTGGCAACCAGCAATGAAATTGCCAGCAATATTAATGATGCAGCAGACTCTGCAGAGCGGGTTAAAACCGAGGCTCAAAGCAGTTTGCAAACCAGCCAGCTGGCCGGCGACTGCATACAGGCCCTAGCTTCCGATATCGCCGAGGCTCAGACTCTAATCGAGCGCCTTGAAGACGATAGTACCAGCATTAACAAAGTGATTGCGGTTATCCGCGATATTACCGAGCAAACCAACCTGCTGGCACTCAATGCGGCTATCGAGGCTGCACGGGCCGGTGAACATGGGCGTGGCTTTGCTGTTGTTGCTGATGAAGTTCGTCTGCTGGCTCAACGCACTCACAGTTCAACCCAAGAAATTGAACAGACCATCGAAAAACTGCACGACGGTGTCGAGCAGAGCGTAACGATTATGCAGAAGAGCCAGGCCCAAACAGAGGTTACCGTCAGCCAGACCAATCAGGCAACTGAAGCGGTCAACCGTATCGTGGCTGCCATTACGGAAATCTCGGACAAGAACCTGCAGATAGCCTCGGCCTCGGAGCAACAGGCTATGGTTTCAGCCGAAATCGATCAAAATATCACCCGTATCTCGGAACTGGCCATCAGCACGGCAACCGCGGTGAATCAATCTTCGACAGCCAGCCGTGGGGTTTCGGCAATGGCGCAACAACTGGATAATGTCGTCGGTCAGTTTAAATACTGATGCCGATATAGAGTTTGTCCCTTAAGCCGCAGGCTGAACACCTTCTACTGCGGCTTTTTCTTTTATCAAACGAAAACACAGGCAATAAATAAGACCGTACAATACGCAGCCCCCAGCAAGCACGGCAGGCCATGCCCCGTATTGCCAACAAGCTATCAGGTAAAATCCTCCCAAGCTTCCCCCGGCATAGTAATGCACCAGATAAAGTGCCGTCGCCGTCGCTTTGGCCGTCGTAGCTTTCTGACTTACCCAGCCATAGGCCAATGAGTGGGTAAAGAATGCACCGGAGCTGATCAACATCAAACCGGCCATCATCGCCGGAATATTATCGGCAGCCGCAACCCACATCCCTACGACGCTTACCGTGGTCCCGATAAACATTCCAGTAACCGGGCTATGCGTCTGACTCCATTTTCCACTGAATTTTGCGGTCAATGTACCACTGAGGTAACAGAGGAATATCATCGATGCCCAGCTAACAGGCACTGAGTAGGGCTCAGCTACCAAGCGAAAGCCCATCACGCTGTATAGGTTCACAAACAGAGCAAAATTCACCCCACCAATCAACATCGCATACCAGAGTACCGGCTGCCTTAGATGCTGGATAACACTCCGCATGTGCCCTCGGAGCTGGCTCTTTTGAGCAACAAAATGCTGTTGAGGCGGAAGCAGCCTCAAAACAATCAGTGCAACGACAAGACTGAATACCGCCATGGCAATCACCGCGACTTTCCACCCCCAGGTATCTGCAATAAAACCACCCGCCAAACGCCCGACAATCCCACCTAATGAATTCGCACTGATATAACTACCAACAGCAACCATCAAGGCCCGGGGGGTAAACTCCTCGGCCATATAAGCGACGGCAACCGCTGCAAAACCGGCCAAGGCCGCGCCCATCCCAGCCCTGGCAAGGCTCAGCATCAGCAGGTTGTCGGCAAATAGCATCAGCAACCCGACAACAGGCAGCAAGAACAGGCTCATGAGCATCACCTTACGACGCCCAATAATTTCCGAACCAACCGCCCACGGCACAAGCATGATAGCCAGTGCCAATGTTCCTGCTGCCAGCAGCCAGTTAGCCTGGGTCGCACTGGCTGAAAATTCATTAGCCATCAACGGCAGCATTGGCTGAAAAAGGTAGAGGTTACAAAACACCAGAAATGAACCCAATGCCAGCGCTAAACTTGCCCGTCTATAAGCGGGGGTTTTAATGTCGATCATTGTCGTGACTGCCATACCGTATTAATTGAGAGAAAGATAGAGAACTCATAAAACGGTAGCAATTTACTTACAATAATGAAAATATATTAAAACTATAAAGATGATAAATGTTGTTTATAGCCATGGATATACGCCAACTCACTTACTTCGTCACACTTGCTGAAACCGGCAACTTCACCCGTGCTGCCGAACAGCTCCATATTGCCCAGCCGGCACTGAGCATTGCGATAAAAAAGCTGGAAAATCAGTTAGAGTTACCTCTGTTTCACCGAAATGATCGCAAGGTCGTACTCACACATGAAGGTAATATCTTGCTTGAACACGCGAGGCTGATCCTGCAACAAATGAAAGATGCCAATATCGCAATGGCCGAACTAAAAGGATTAGAGAAAGGCGAAGTACGTCTAGGGTTACCGAGTATGCTGGGATCCTATTTCTTTCCTGAGATCCTCATGGCGTTTAAGAGCCAGTACCCCAATTTGAAACTGACCATTGTGGAAGCTGGTACCCAGTCAATCCGGAAAATGCTACTCAGTGGCGAGCTAGATCTTGGTATTATTCACAACGCAGAAGTACCAGACAGCTTGCAGACCGAACATTTACTCACCTCGCAAATGGTCGCCGTCGCCAGTGAAGAGCATCCCCTCTCCCGCCAACAAACTGTCAGTTTTCGCAATTTCTTCGAACAAGAATTAGTCATGTTCAAACCGGGCTATTTTCACCGTGAATTCATTGACGAGATCTGCCATCAATACCGGTTTCAGCCCAACATTGCCTTTGAGACGAATCTTCTGCCGATGATTTTGAAGATTGTACGTAATGACTTTGCCATCACCGCATTGCTTGAGATGGTCACAGAGCATGAAAAAGGGTTAGTCCCAATCCCGTTTGAGCAAGCTGTATTTCTCGATATTGCTATTGCCTGGCGCAAAAATGGGTACTTATCCGTCGCTGATCGGGCATTTATGGAGTTTGTTAAAAAACATTGCCAATAAACCAGCTTTGTTACATTTAAAATTTCTTCTCCTAATATTTTGCTGCCGTGATAGTCCGTATTAGCGGCCCTAGCGGCAAACTGCTCAATATATAGACCAAAAACCGTAGTTAACCTTGCATTCACAGTGGCTTTTATAAAAATTATCATCACAGTAGCACAATGATAATACCCCACTAAAAATACTGCTTTAGATCATGAATGGGCTGATTTTATGTCGTTGATTTCCTAACTTTTAGGTAAATTAATCATAAATATTGTGTAAGAAAGTATTTTAGAAAATACACATTTTCGCTTTTTTTGTTTTATTTGTGGTTTAAGAGGACATTTCCATGTTGGAACTATTAATTGGTCTTCTGGTTGCAGTGGGTGTAGGTCGTTACATCTTCAAGGGATACACAGCAACTGGAGTGCTTTTAACTGGCGGTATTATTCTACTGGCCATCACTGCGGCGTTAGGTAAAAACGTACTGCCTACTGGCGTGACATCGACAGGCAACCCGTTAACAGACGTATTCGAGTACATCAAATACCTACTGATGTATCGTGCCGGCGGACTTGGCATGATGATCATGATGTTGTGTGGTTTCGCAGCCTACATGACTAAGATCGGTGCTAACGACATGGTGGTTAAAATGGCCTCTAAACCACTTCAGTTCATCAAGTCACCGTATGTACTTATGGTGGCAACTTATTTTGTTGCCTGCCTGATGTCATTAGCAGTATCGTCTGCAACTGGCCTTGGTGTTTTGCTAATGGCTACGCTGTTCCCGTTAATGGTTAACATGGGTATCAGCCGTGGTGCGGCAGCCGCTATCTGTGCATCACCTGCAGCAATCATTCTTTCTCCTACTTCAGGTGATGTTGTAGTCGCTGCTGAATCAGCAGGTATGGAGCTGATCGACTTTGCCTTCAAGACGACATTACCGATTTCAATCGTCGCGATTATCGGCATGGCTGTGGCGCACTTTTTCTGGCAGCGCTACCTTGATGATAAAGAAGGTGTCGTTCATGAAAAACTGGATGTCAGCGAGCTAGAAGTTAATGCACCGAAATTCTTCTGCATTCTTCCTTTCACGCCTATTATCGGTGTTCTTCTATTTAGTGGTAAATTGCTGCCTGAACTGCACATCGTAACCATCTTGGTTATCTGTATGTTCCTGTCTGCACTTATCGAGCTTGCTCGCCACCGTAATTCAACCGCAGTATTTGAAGGTTTAGATGCGGCCTATAAAGGCATGGCGGATGCGTTCTCCGGAGTAGTGATGCTGTTAATTGCTGCCGGCGTATTTGCTCAAGGTCTGAAATCAGTGGGCTTTATCGACAACCTACTACACCTTGCAGAAGTAGCAGGTGCCGGCGGCATCTTCCTAATGGTTCTACTGGTTGGTATCACGGCAATTGCCGCGGTAACAACAGGTTCTGGTAATGCTCCTTTCTACGCATTTGTAGAACTAATCCCAAGCCTTGCAGCCAAAATGGGCATCAACCCTGCTTACCTGGTAATCCCTATGCTTCAGGCGTCGAACCTTGGCCGTACTATCTCTCCGGTATCTGGTGTAGTGGTTGCCTGTTCCGGAATGGCAAAACTATCGCCATTTGAAGTCGTGAAACGTACTTCGGTTCCTGTTTTTGTTGGCATCATTATCGTGATCATTTCTACCCAAATCATGGTACCGGCAGCATAAAGTTACCAGCTCTCTAATTCTAGAAGTCTAAAAGCCCACAGCCTTGTGGGCTTTTTTATAAAAGATAACAAGTATTCTCAAGCGCTGACCTCAAGACACGCAATCATATCTATGCTACTAATATTGTTGATAAAGTGCGTAAAATCCCACTCTTGTAATTCATAAAAAATATCTATCACAATCTACAGGCATATCAATACCGACATATTGATATGATTAATATTATTGACCGTCCTATACACACTTAATATGGACGAAACATGAAACACCTCTTATTTGCAATATTAGGTATTGCCCTATCAGCATCCGCTTCCGCTGCAATCTGCCACCAACACCTTGAAAAAGGTACACCAAACAGCAGCGATCAAATTTTATGCAGAGACGGTTATGCTGCAGGATATAATTACCAGAATAAAGTATCTAACTGGGTTGCGTACCACATAACTAAAGAGAGTGTGAATGCTTTTTATGAGCGTTCTAACAGCTTTCGTACTGATAAAGAGCTACCTGCCGTTTTCCGCGCAACAAGCAGTGACTATACAAAATCAGGCTATGACCGAGGACACTTAGCACCATCAGGTACCATGGACTTCTCCCAGGAGTCGATGCAGCAAAGTTTCTTAATGTCGAATATGGCACCACAACTGCCAGGTTTTAATCGTGGTGGCTGGAAAGCCCTTGAAGAAAAAGTACGTGAATGGGCCAATACTTACGACGAGCTTTATGTTGTTTCTGGTCCGATTTGGGATGGTAATGAAACGTATATTGGTAACGGTGTCTACATTCCTAATCGTTTCTATAAAGTAATTCTCGATCCAAATTACAATGATGCGATCGCATTTATTCTCCCGCACCGAAAAGTATCTTCATCTGAATTACCTTCTTTCATTACAACTGTTGATGAAGTTGAACAAGTTACACAACTCGATTTCTTTAGCACTCTACCAGAGAGTATTGAAGACGAAATTGAGTCTCAACTATGGGAAATGTGGTAATTTTTAACTCACTACAACCATGGACAAATGACTAGACTAGGGTGTGTCCCTTAATTATTTGCACCATCGTTATTGGTCCAAAATTCGTGATGGCAATCCAAATGGTGATGAACATAGTGGTTCTATCTTCAAGCTATTTGGGGCAGCTAGCGTGGATTTTGGCCATAACCCTTCGGGCTGTGCTATTTTCTGTGCATAACTGCCTTAAAAATCACTCATTTGGCCCACCAAATCACGTAATTTTCAAGTTGCTCTGCTTGAAAATAGCAGCAGCGATGGACGCAACATAATTGAGGGACACACCCTAGAGTAAAGCGAATGATTAAGGCAGCCATGCTGCCTTTTTTACATAAATTCGCACTAAGATTAATCAACAGAATTATCATGCCTTCTGTACTCGCCAATCCCAGGGAATATCGGGGCTAGCCAGTTATTTACCAAGCGGCTATAATTCCCGCCTTCTAAGATTGAGGCCAATGTATGCACACTGAAGTAACACCAATAAATAGCTATCCAAAATACTGGGCTGAATGCTACGGCACCGCGCCGTTCCTGCCGACGACACGGGCGGAAATGGATGCACTGGGCTGGGATAGCTGCGACATTATTATCGTTACCGGTGATGCTTATGTTGACCATCCGAGCTTTGGGATGGCCGTTATTGGCCGTTTGCTCGAATCCCAGGGGTTCCGTGTCGGGATCATCGCGCAGCCGGAATGGAATAACAAAGACGCTTTCATGTCACTGGGCAAGCCAAATCTATTCTTTGGTATCACCGCTGGTAACATGGATTCCATGATCAACCGCTATACGGCTGACCGTAAACTACGCCATGATGATGCGTATACCCCAAACAACGAAGGTGGCAAGCGCCCAGACCGTGCGGTTCTTGTTTATTCCCAGCGTTGCCGTGAAGCCTATAAAGAAACCCCAATCGTCTTGGGTGGTATCGAAGCCAGCCTACGCCGACTGTCACACTACGACTACTGGTCTGATAAAGTTCGTCGCTCTGTGTTGTTTGATGCCAAAGGCGACATTCTGCTGTTCGGTAATGCCGAGCGTGCACTGGTTGAGGTCGCTCACCGTCTATCCAATGGCGAAGACATTGCAACCCTGACCAATATCGCCGGTACCGCAGTGATCATGAAAGAGCTGCCGGAAGGTTACCGCGAAATCGATTCGAGCCGCATAGAAAAACCGGGCAAGGCAATGGCCATGCCAAACCCTTATGCGACGGAAGAAAACTGCGAAAGCAATAAAGCCGAGAAAAAAGCGGAGATCGAAGCCAAACCAGTGCAGGTCCAACCGTCTCGCCACGATTCAAACACAACGGTCATTCGCCTGCCGTCGTTTGAAAAGCTACGTAACGACCGTATTCTGTATGCGCACGCAAGCCGCGTGATGCACTTGGAAACCAACCCATATTCGTCACGAGCCCTGATCCAGAAACATGCCGATCGTGAGCTTTGGATCAATAAACCGCCAATTCCGCTGACGACTGAAGAAATGGACTTTGTGTTTGGCCTGCCTTTCGCTCGTGTTCCGCACCCTTCATACGGCAAGGCGAAAATTCCGGCCTACGATATGATCAAAACCAGTGTGAATATCATGCGTGGTTGCTTTGGTGGCTGTTCTTTCTGCTCTATTACCGAGCACGAGGGGCGTATCATTCAAAATCGCTCTCAGGAGTCGATTTTGAGCGAACTCGAAGATATTCGCGACAAAGTACCGGGCTTTACCGGCACCATTTCAGATTTGGGTGGCCCGACAGCAAATATGTATCGTCTGGGTTGTTCTGATGTGCGTGCAGAGGCTAACTGCCGTCGTCCGTCATGTATCTTCCCCGAAATCTGTAAGAAGCTAAATACAGACCATAAACATACCATCGACCTTTACCGTAAGGCACGTAATGTTGATGGTATCAAAAAGATCATGATCGCTTCCGGTGTACGCTACGATCTGGCGGTTGAGTCTCCAGAATATGTCCGCGAGCTAGTTACCCACCATGTCGGTGGTTACCTGAAGATTGCGCCTGAGCATACCGAAAAAGGTACGCTGGATCTGATGATGAAGCCGGGCATGGGCACCTATGACCGCTTCAAGGAAATGTTTGAGAAATACAGCAAAGATGCCGGTAAAAAGCAGTATCTGATCCCGTATTTCATTTCGGCACACCCAGGTTCTACTGATGAAGACATGCTGAACCTTGCGCTTTGGCTCAAGAAAAATGACTTCCAGTGTGATCAGGTACAGAACTTCTACCCGTCGCCGATGTGTAACGCGACCGCGATGTATCACTCGGAAACGAACCCACTCAAACGAGTAAAGTACAAAAAGCGTGAAGACCTGTTTGTTGCCAAGGGTGAGCGTCAACGCCGCCTGCATAAAGCACTATTGCGCTACCACGATCCGCTGAACTGGCCGCTGATCCGCGAAGCCCTGGTATCAATGGGGAAAAAATATCTGATCGGTGATCGACCAAACTGCCTCGTACCTGAAGAAGGCAGCGAAGCAGAGATGACCCCGGCGCAACGCCGAGGCTCAGGCCGCCATGGTGCCAAACGGTTTGCTACCAAACACCCGAATCAGCCGGATATCCGTAAAGACGGTAAGCGCCAATCGGGCAACCGCTCTAACGGTAACAACAAAGGTAGCCAGCAAGGCGGAAAGACCAGAAATGGCAATAAGCCGGCAGGGCAGCCGTCGGGGAACCGAAATAGCACAGGCTCTAACCGGCCGAACCGTAATGGTGGTAACGGTAAACCCGCTGCGGGTGGCCAGCGTCAGGGTGGCAAGCCAAACCGAAACCGCACAAAAGCTCGCTAATAAGCAAGCGATAAACATAAAAGCCCGCTATCAAGCGGGCTTTATTATATCTGTCTTTAACTTGGGCCTGTTTATCTCTACTGATGCAATATCACGATAACTAACGTAGTAACTCAGTGGCCATCAAGAACACTACAGCACTGCCTATCACAATACCTAATCCGATAAGCACTTTCTTCTGGGCGCTTTCATCCAAATAATTGGTCGCCAAAAAAGCCAAGAGTAACAGGACAATGATAACGGCGATTTTTAACATATGTTCACCCTAGACACCAAACTGACGACATTACTCACCCTAGCACACTTTTGTTATAGGTTAAGCTTGTGAAATCAATACCTTTACCTATTTTTGATCATGGTTAAATTTATTGTTAGTCCCGAAGCCATTTGATCATTGCCGGAAACACAACCATATTGTCATTTAAATTCCGGGTTGGCTCATTAGTCATTCCTGCCCACTGTAATAGCGGTACACCGATAGAGCGCCCCGTACTAAATTTCTCAATAATTTCACAAGAGCTGTCACCATAACGGCTTGTAGCAAAAATGACATCCGAGGTTAAATTCAAATGCTTCAGTGCAGCCCAACACCAGGCGATTACCATCATATCGTCACATGGCTCATGTAAAATATGACCGTTTAGCTTCGCTCTATCCACAGATGGGGATACAGCAATTTTTCCAGCTTGATACAACAGCTCTCCGGGTGAGAATAACTTTCCTCTATCAATATATAGCCTTCCTTCTTTAAGGCTAATTCCAGAACAAAATGTTTTCTCATCTAACAATGTATATTCTATCGAGAGACCTATGTTGTTCAGAAAACTCATAATCAACATGATGGCACTATATTTCTCTTCTTCACACACCTGAAATTCAAACCTCCTAACTCTATAGGGTGAAGATATATACTCAAGTAACCGCAAAATGTTTGTTTCAACACCTTGAAGTAACTTGGGTATATACCTATCACCGACATTTGCTTCAGTTGTGATCTGATGGATGATTTATACCATCGTGAACCGGCACGTTTTCAAGTTCATAAGGATTCACTCCTTCCAGGCAACCAACATTAAATCCATATTCATTAGGGTTTGACCTCCGCAGGTGGTGCGTATAAATACCACAACGTGAGCAGAAATAATGCTTTGCTGTATAGGTATTAAACTGATACAGACTAAGATACGACTCACCTTCAGTGATTTTAATACCATCTAGAGACACCGAGGCTACAATCGCCCCTTTGCGCCGACACATGGAGCAATCACATCGACGAAGGTGCTCAAGCCCACGAGGTAATGTCAGCTCAAACTTCACGCTTCCACAGTGACATGACGCTGTATGTAGCGGTTTAATATCCATATATTTATGCCTTAATGCTGTTCAACAATCAGATCATTACTGCAACGTTGCAAATTATTATTTTAGCAAGAGCTTTAATTGATACAATCACAAAGGGAAATAAATGTGCCACTTATACTTGTTAGCACGTATTGACATTATTGTTACTGATACCTAAATACAACCTCAGCTCACACTTCGTGTGCCAAAACGAGATACCCCTTCCGGTCAATATAAAAATGCCACTCGTATACTGAGTGGCATTTTTATTTTATGGCTGCAAAGCAGATTACAAACTATTACAAATCTATACTTTAAATTATATTTCAAACATCTGGTAATCTTTCAATTCAGGTATAGCCTTATGCAATTCTTGCTCTTCTTCTGCAAGGCCTGTTATTGACTCACAAAGATCATTTGCTTTTATTGATATTTCGCCCGAACGAGAGCGAATTTTCTCTTCTATACGAACTTTGAGTTCAGAAAATTTCTGTTGAAGTTCAGTGAAATTGATCTCTCCATTTTTCATTTCCTGTGACAATGCGGCAAATAAACCTGACATCGATTCAACACTGACATGTTTCATCGCTTGCTCAAATTCCTGTTTCCAATCTGAGTCAACACTTTCAAACAAGTTCGTCGGCATCACGAACTCACCATCTTGATAGAATTTTTGCTGTGCTTTTTGCCCGTATTCGTCGATCAGTGCCTCAACCTTGGTAAATGATTCCTTAGAATCAAAGTCCTCTGAAACTTCCTTCAAAATGTCGGAGGCCATACTCACACCATCATCAGCTATATCAGCCATCTTAGGCAGGTACTCTTTAACGCCTTGGCTGTAGGTATCAACGGCTTTCTGTTGCATCGAGTCCAGTGTTAACTGCTTTCCATTGATGTAAACCTGATTATTTTCATCAATCAGCATTTTGGGTTGGCCTTCTTGATAGACAGATACTTGCTCCCCGGCAATATGAATTTCGTTCTGTACATTAACCGGGCAACTCTGCGCATAGACTCCTGTTGAGCAAACAAAAAGGCTAGCCATCACAAATTTTTTCATCATTACTGTCTTCTCAAATTTGAATCTTTCTCTGGGTTAACTGTCACATTTTTCAACCCGATCTACAAGTGCCGCAAATCCCCTGATCTGCTAAGAATACGCCGATATAAGACCCATACAATACTCAAGTAATTGTCCGGATTTATATTATCAACTTGTTTTTTTAGCTGTTAATAGGCAATCTGTGTACTTCATTCATCTGGTCTGAGTTATTGTGGAAAAAGTCGCTATTTTCGTCGATGTACAAAACATTTACTACACGGTAAAAGATACTTACGGGTGTAATTTTGATTACAATGCATTCTGGGCTGAAGCCACTCAGGGCCGCGAGGTTGTCGCGGCCTATGCCTATGCTATCCACCGGGGTGATGAAAAACAGCGCCAATTCCAGAACATCCTAAGAGGGATTGGGTTTGATGTGAAATTAAAGCCATTTATCCAACGCAGTGATGGTTCTGCGAAAGGTGACTGGGATGTCGGTATTACACTGGATGTGATTGAACATGCCCCTGACGTTGACCATATTATTCTGCTTTCAGGCGATGGCGATTTCGACCTTCTGGTTGATAAAGTGCAGTCCAAGTTCAACGTGAGTGTCGAGGTTTATGGGGTTCCAGCGTTAACTGCTAGCTCGCTCATCAATACCGCCAAGTACTTCCGTGAAATTGAAGGCACTCTGCTTTTAGGTCAAAAACAATAAGCGGTAAGGGAAAGCGCCAACCCGCTTTCCCCTCCCTAAACATCATTTGCAACAGTATCACTAACTTGAATTGTTGAAAGTGTTTTAAGCTCGTTAACCGCACCTAATACCATTTTTATCGGGACAATGACGAAATAAATCGAAGCAATCACCACCATTACCGGGTCGGCATATACAGAATAATCCGAGAGCTGAGTGTATTTCATAATAGTGGCAATGATAAACCCGCACATTACCGCTCCGCTAATCACCGTATCCATTACCCATTGCTTGGTTTCAGCTTCCACCAGTGCCGAGTTGGCTTGCTTGCCTTTCTTGACCATAACCAAAATGGTCAACAAGCAGCCGACAATATTAATGACCCCAAATAATAACGCCAATCCCGCATCAACTTCACGTCCTCCATCCATAATAGCGATAACAGCCGAACTAAATGAAATGCAACACATTACCGCAATTACGATGCCTTTAAACGCAATCACCGCCGGTTCAATCTTGGCTACATTCTGCGGCTTCATTTTTACAGCAGGCTTGCGAATATAAACGGCAGCACCTAACGACACTAATGTCAGCGCCAGGCTCACAAACGAATAGGCCCCGTCGAAAACGATAACCAAAGATCCCATCCATAGCCCAAGGCCGATCCCCATCATGGCAAACAGAAATGATGATAAGGTTGAAAACTGAAGCAGCCTACGCTCTAGCTGCACATTACAAGACATATTAACCTCTACCAGCCGACGTACTTTTCGTCGGGCATTCTTCATTGACTAATTTATATCCCTATATTAACTCATTATTTTTTGTTGCTATAATCACTCAGTGTCAATCTTTTCGTCGCTCAAGCGCCACAACCATAACACTAACCAATGAAATGCAATTAATCATTCATCTAGGGTGTATACAGTGAAAATTAACCAAATAGAAATGTTCATTCACACTCTCCAGAGCGGTTCAATTACGGAAGCGGCACGCAAATTAAATAAAAGCCGCACTACCGTAAGCGCAGCATTAAGTGCTTTTGAGGACGATCTTGGTGTTCAGCTATTACACCGTACCGGCAACAAGGTTCAATTAACCGATATTGGCGAAGCAATTGCCAATGACTGCGAGCGCTTGCTGATGATAGCGAATGACATTCATAATAAATGTTCCCAACATCTTAATGGGGTAGAGTCTGCGATACGAATTGCACGCGATGATACCTTGCCCGAATCGCTATGGCGCAGTTTGGTACAACAGATGAGTGAACGCTTTCCTGATACCAGCATTTCTGTATATGTTGCACCACCGCCAGAACTAGAACAGATGGTAAAACAGAATGTTATTGACGTTGCTTACGGCCTGCTACCTGGCGACCATCAAATTCCGACAGTCTATCATCGGGAGCTTGGGCAGATTCGTATGATGTCGGTAGCCCACAAAGACCACCCCTTAAGCCAATTAAGGAAAGTGATCAGTACCGACTTAGAACGCTATACCGAAATCGCTCTTGCTTATATCGAAAACGAGAGTCTACGAGCTGTTACGCCACGCTCAAGCAATTTCATTGCCCTGCCCTTCTATGAACACCTCAGAGATGCAGTACTCGATGGTACGGGCTGGTCTTATGTACCCGCCCTGCTGATAAACGATCACCTGCGCGATGGCGACATCAAGGTACTCAAGCACAATAAGGCAACGAGCTGGCAGCCATACGGCGAAATAATTGAAAATGAAACCAGGCGGGGAGTTGTTATCGAATGGCTGTCAGATCGACTTGAAAACTTCTTATTGGATGCTAACCACTAGCTAAGTGTCATACTTATCCAGATTGGTATTATCAAACAACATCAGCTACAGGCTAACTTTTCTATTTTGAGCACGGAGTTCGAAAATTCTCTTCCTATACTCTGATCTGGTGTTCCCCTGTCATTGAGGATAACAATAATGATTAAGAAGCTAGTGGCTGAGTTTATCGGAACCTTCTGGTTAGTCCTAGGAGGTTGTAGCAGTGCAGTACTTGCAGCAGCCTTTCCCGACGTCGGCATCGGTCTGCTTGGCGTATCATTTGCTTTTGGTTTAACCGTTGTGACTATGGCCTATGCCATCGGGCATATTTCCGGCTGTCACCTCAATCCGGCGGTTACCGTTGGACTTTGGGCTGGAGGGCGCTTTCCCGCCAATGAGGTCGCCCAATACATCGTATTTCAAGTATTGGGCGGTATATTGGGTGCCTTTGTTCTATATATCATTGCCAGTGGGCAAGCCGGATTTGACCTTGCGGGCGGCCTAGCTTCTAACGGCTACGGCGACCACTCCCCCGGAGGCTATACCATGCTATCGGGGTTCATCACCGAAGTCGTTATGACATTCATGTTCCTCATCGTGATCCTCGGTGCTACCCATAAGCTCGCCACACCATCGATGGCTGGTTTGGCAATCGGTTTGGCCCTGGTACTCATCCACTTGATCAGTATCCCGGTGACGAATACATCTGTTAACCCGGCTAGGAGCACCGGCCCTGCCATTATGGTAGGCGACTGGGCCATGGCTCAACTGTGGCTATTCTGGGTTGCGCCAATTCTGGGGGCTATTGCCGCCGGATTTGTTTATCGCTGGCTGAGCCCAAACGATTAACAGCTGTATAAAATTACGAAAAAGCGAGAGCCAACAGACTCTCGCTTGATATTTTTCTGCTCTCGCCCTATGGGTTAGCCTCAAGGCAGATTATTCACTACCCGCAGCAGCACCTGTACCGGATGTTTCATTTTAATGTGCTCAATACGTTTCACCTGACTACGGCATGAGTAGCCTGTTGCCATACAGCGGTCTGTATCAAGCTGTTCGAGGTTTGGCTGCCAACTCAAGTTGTAAATATCTTTCGACATTGCCATCTTGTCTTTCTCATGACCAAAAGTTCCGGCCATCCCGCAGCACCCGACAGAAACAGGCATCAAATTGGCACCGAACTGACCAAAGATAGCCGCCCACTCCTTCTCAGCATTTGGCATCTTGGTTTTCTCGGTACAATGAGCAAACAAGTACCAAATATCATCTTGTCGCAACGGATAGGATGGCATCTCCTGTAATAAAGGCATCAGCCATTCATGCGCCGTTAGCACATGGAAATCACCACGCTTGTCAGCAAGCATTTCCGCATACTCATCCCGGTAACAAAGAACCAAGGCAGGATCGACGCCTACGAGTGGAATATTCAATTCCGCAAGCTGGTTTAAGAAGTCGGCAGTATTACGAGCCGTCTTGGCAAACTGACGCAAAAAACCCTTCACGTGCTGGGCCTTACCGTTCGGCTTAAACGGCAGTAGCATTGGTTTCTTGCCCAGCTTCTCAATCAGGTAGACAAAATCTCTTACTACCTCTGCATCGTAAAAACTGGTGAATGGATCCTGAACGATCAACACATAGTCCTGACGCTCACGTTCTGATAAAGCCTGTAACCATTTCAGGTCGAAACGCGTGGCATGGTGGCCATCTAGCCCCTCCATTAACGTCGGTACCGATAAGCTTGGCATATCAACATAGCCTATCGTTTTCTCGGTTAGTTTCTGTGACCAAGAAGGGCGCATAAAGGCGTTAAAGGTGGCGGGGGCTTTTGCCATTAATGGTAGGTAGCTCTCTACATAAGCGACCAGATAATCTTTCGCCGGACGCTGATAACGGCTGTAGTATAGGTTCATAAAACGTGAACGGAAGCTCGGTACATCCACTTTAATCGGGCATTGGCTCGCACAGGCCTTACAGGCCAGGCAGCCGTTCATAGCTTCCATAACTTCATGGGAAAAATCGTAGTCAGCCTTGCGACGGCCAAAGCTATTTCTGAAACGGTCGATGATCTGCTTCACCGAAGGAGACTGGCTCATCAGTTCCGTCTCTAGCTTGATCGGATCGATCCCCAGCTCAGACAGCTGCCTTAGCCATTCACGGACCAAACCTGCTCGGCCTTTCGGTGAGTGGCGACGATCGGCGGTGATCTTCATCGATGGGCACATTGGCGAACTGGTATCGTAGTTAAAGCACAAGCCATTACCATTGCACTCCATCGCCTGCTTGAAGCTGTCCCGCACTTTCACCGGGATCTGACGGTCGTAAAATCCACGTTTCACCCCATCCACTTTAACTAGATCTGCGTCGCTATGAAGTGGCGTACAGATCTTGCCGGGATTCATCCGGTTATCCGGATCAAACGCAGCCTTGATCCGCCGTAGTTCAGTAAACAGTTCGTCACCGAAAAATTCCGGACCGTATTCGGAGCGGAAGCCTTTGCCGTGCTCGCCCCACATCAAACCGCCGTATTTGGCAACCAGAGCGACAACCTGATCAGAGATTTCCTTCATCAGGCGTTCTTGCTTCGGATCGCACATATCCAGCGCAGGGCGAACATGAAGTACCCCGGCGTCAACATGGCCGAACATACCGTAATCAAGCTGTTTTTCATCAAGCAACTGACGAAATTCAACGATAAAGTCCGCAAGGTTTTCCGGAGGTACACAAGTATCTTCAGCGAATGCGACAGGCTTTTTACTGCCTTTCGCCGCCCCTAACAGACCGACGGCTTTTTTCCGCATCCCATAGATTTTTTGGATCCCGGCCAGATCATTACAAACCTGGTAGCCAATCACCCCGCTTCTCTTTTTCGCGATTAACTCATCAAGCTGCGCACACAAAGCCTCAACCTGACGCTGGTTTTCCTCCGGATGATTGCTGGCAAATTCAACCATGTTGATACCCAGCAGCTCTTTGCCAGGCACATCAGTCAGAAGATCACTGACGGTATGCCAGACAATATCTTGCTTGGCCAGGTTCAACACACGGGAATCAACGGTCTCAACCGATAGCGCCTGCGCTTCAACCATCATTGGCGCATTACGCAATGCCGAGTCAAAACTATCGTATTTAATATTAACTAGAGCGCGAGATTTCGGGATCGGTGTAATATTAAGCTTGGCTTCCGCGATAAAGGCCAGCGACCCTTCGGCACCACACAACAGACGGGCAATATCAAACGACGTCACCGTGTCATCGAACACATTTTTTAAATCATAACCGGTTAGAAAGCGGTTTAATTGCGGAAACTTTTCAATAATTTGTTGGCGTTTGTCGCGACAAACCTGTGATGAGGTATGAAGTGCAACCGATGCCAGATCATCCACCTGCGGTAAGGCAAGTAGTGCATCCTCGCTTAGCGGCTCGGTGTTGAGTACCGAACCGTCAACCAACACCGCAGTAAGCGACAAAACATGATCTGATGTTTTTCCGTACTTCAGTGATCCCTGCCCCGACGCATCGGTATTAATCATCCCGCCAATCGTTGCCCGGTTGCTGGTTGAAAGATCCGGTGAGAAGAAATAGCCGTAAGGACGTAGGGCATCATTAAGCTGATCCTTTATCACACCCGTTTGTACTTTCACCCACCCCTCTTCAGGGTTAACTTCAAGGATCTGGTTCATATGGCGTGACAAGTCCACAACAATACCAGGCGTCAGCGACTGACCATTGGTACCGGTGCCGCCGCCACGGGCGGAGAACGTAACTTGCTTATAATCAGAGTGTTGGCCAATTCGACCAATCAGAATGAGATCATCCACAGAGCGGGGAAATACGACTGCCTGCGGTAACAGCTGATAGACACTGTTGTCTGTGGCAACTGCTAATCTACTGGCATAGGCTTGCTCGATATCGCCGGAAAAACCGGCTGTGTCCAACTCGTTCAGGTATGACAGCACAACATCGTCGATACTGTGCTGGTGCGTCAGTGCGGGTAACATTGCTCTCCTTGTCCAGCATAACTGTCGTATCCTACGACTACTGGCCTCTCTTTATAATCGATTGCATTCACTTTACCTCACTACGGGTATGAAACAAAGTGTGACAGAGTGCAACTGCTTAAATCTAGGATGCCAACTTACGGGATAACAACGAGGTGCCCGCTACCAGCCAAAAAGCGGCCAGTATCCAACCGACTACCCGAATAGCCAAAACAATTAGGCTCACTGTTGATTGATTTGCCAGGGCTTCAACCCCATAGCCAATGGCGGCCAAACCAACCACCAATATGACCATCAGCACTAACCGGCCTACAGCTGGAACCTTTACAGGCTTTATCGGTAACGCTTCTACAGCAAAAAGTATTCCCAGCACGATTGCAAATATATACACATGGACAGGAGCCAGGGTAAGACTTGCCGTAACCCCGATCGCAATAGCCACCGAGAGCCAAAACCATTTGCTGGCAATACAGGCTTGTAACGAAGAACGTGCCGCAGTTCGCCACACAATAAGTGCAGAAACCATTGCCAAGCCAAGCAGAATACTAACAATCGTGTCGCTGATGAAGTGAACCCCAAACCACACTCGGGCAACCGCCTGGCCAATAACTAGCAAAAAGAACAATGGCAAAGATAGCCATTTAACAGTACGGCTAACCCGCAGGCTTAGCATGTACCAGCACATTCCCCACAGTATGGTTGCCATCAGTGTATGGGTACTTGGAAAGCCAAAACCATAGGCGTTGATCTGCTGTAACTCAGGAATAATATAAGACGGACGAGGTGAGGCTATACCAAGCTTAAACAATGAAGCGGTAAAGATCGCCAACAACAACAGTACAACCAACTGCAGCAGTGCCAGAGGGCCGTATAACCCTGCGACAACCACAACTAACAAGCCAATAAATAAGGATTCGCCAGGCAGGTTGGCAAGGTACATTACGCGTTCAAAAACTGTCTGATATATTTCCGGCATCGCTTTTATCGACTGCTGAAACTGCCTAATCAACGTCAGCTCCAGGCGGTGCAAAGTGTTTACCTGCTCACTGAGATCCGAATAAATTTCTAGCTCACTCGACGGAGTTCTTTCAAGCCAATCACCAAGCAGAGGAGCATCATCTGGATAACGATAGTCTTTAGGATCAACCTCGCTGGGATCAATTAAGTAGACACGCTGTATTTCAGTCGCAAAATGTTGTGAAAACCATGATGCAACAATTTGATGGCCAGTATGATCTTTGAAAGAAGACACAAGAATTGGAGACTCCGCCACACAGCGATAAATGGCTGCGCGTCCTCGATATTGCAGCAAATCCCCCACTGTCACCACAATACCCGTTTCTTCTAATGCCTCCCGTGCGGCAGCCTGCTGCGGAGTATCTCCCTGATCAATATAACCGCCAGGTAACGAAATTTTCTTCGTAATAACTTCTGACATCATGATCATTTTGTTTTCATGGCGAATAATGCAGACAGCACCGATAATACCATCCGGTAGATCAGTAGCTCCATCAACAGTTGCATTGCCTGCAAAAACCGGAGAGAAAAGGCCGACAATAAAATGTAAGATACATAGACGAAGAAAGATATTTAGCTGAGCAATCACAATTGACCTCATCAGGTAGAGTTCAGGCATGCATGTTAACAGTTAGCTTGTGCCTAAACCATTGAGAATCAAATCAAATGCGATAAAGTAATCACTATGAAACCCATTGAACTAAAGCCAGATTACTACCTCCAAAACTTTATAGTCTTGCTCAACAATATCGAACAGCGCTACCAAGATCTACTTAGTGCCGAAGAATTAAGCTGGATAAATACCTTCCACAATCTGCCTCGTGACGCTCAAATGCTTTGCATACGCTTGCTATCA
>NZ_JAKRRW010000085.1 GCF_026191635.1 Photobacterium obscurum | reverse complement strand
TGGGGCTATAGCTCAGCTGGGAGAGCGCCTGCCTTGCACGCAGGAGGTCAGCAGTTCGATCCTGCTTAGCTCCACCACTCTTTAAGCGCACTTCTCTTGAAATAAAGAGACAATAGTGCTTTTAAAAAGTGGGTCCTTCGGGAAACACATGCTCTTTAACAATCTGGAAAGCTGACTAGTAAATTCAACCATTAGGTTGAATTA
>NZ_JAKRRW010000084.1 GCF_026191635.1 Photobacterium obscurum | reverse complement strand
AGCTGAGCTAGTGTCGCATATTCTCGTAAGAGAATTGGTTGCGGGGGCCGGATTTGAACCGACGACCTTCGGGTTATGAGCCCGACGAGCTACCAAGCTGCTCCACCCCGCGTCCGTATTGTTTCACCGTTTAAAGTACCGTGAGAACTTTTAAATTGGAGCGACACACGAGGTTCGAACTCGTGACCTCAACCTTGGCAAGGTTGCGCTCTACC
>NZ_JAKRRW010000083.1 GCF_026191635.1 Photobacterium obscurum | reverse complement strand
CGTCGCTGATCGCAATCGTGCCGGTCGCCGTCTCCGGCGCATCGCCGATATTGCCCTCGGTGACCGCCCCGGTGAACGTGCCGCTGACCTGCGACGCATCTTCCGTGCCGGTGATCTCCACCGTCACCTGCTGCTTGGTGCCGTCGGTCGCGGTGAAGGTGATGGTGTCGCTGACCTTGTCGCCCTCGTCCAGCTGCTGCACCTTGGACTGGTCCAGGGTGTAGGTCCACTCGCCGTC
>NZ_JAKRRW010000082.1 GCF_026191635.1 Photobacterium obscurum | reverse complement strand
GGGAGAGCACCTCCCTTACAAGGAGGGGGTCACTGGTTCGAGCCCGGTATCGCCCACCACTCTCTAAGAATTTTCTGCACGGATACGCAGATTCAATAGCAAGTATGCTATTGGGTCGATTTCGTGTCGCCTGCGCGGCCCGTCTGAAAGTCTTTAGAAAGTGGATATCGAAAGATAAACACATTGCTCTTTAACAATCTGGAAAGCTGACTAGTAAATTCAACCATTAGGTTGAATTA
>NZ_JAKRRW010000081.1 GCF_026191635.1 Photobacterium obscurum | reverse complement strand
GCTTTTATTTCGCTCTGACCGAATCCGGTGTGAGCGGAGTCAATATAAGGTTTTTGCCCTTTAATCGAATGATTAAAAAGATGAAAATTTTATCTTGACTTAAAAATAGAGAAGCGTATTATACGCGTCCTGACTTGCTGAAGCGGTTAACGCCAAGGCATTGAAAGTCAACGTTCTTTAACAATTTGACCATGCAATCTGTGTGGGCACTCGTGAAATGATTAGTCAAAAGATTTATCAATGAA
>NZ_JAKRRW010000080.1 GCF_026191635.1 Photobacterium obscurum | reverse complement strand
ATGCGGAAGTGGCGGAATTGGTAGACGCACCAGATTTAGGTTCTGGCGCCGCAAGGTGTGAGAGTTCAAGTCTCTCCTTCCGCACCATTTACTGTTTGTCATGAATACATGACGCAGCAGATCAGGTTCACCAATCATCTGGTTTGTACAATTTGTTTAGAGATACCGTCTTGAAGAGCTCGCTCTTTGATGACAATATGCGGAAGTGGCGGAATTGGTAGACGCACCAGATTTAGGTTCTGGCGCCGCAAGG
>NZ_JAKRRW010000008.1 GCF_026191635.1 Photobacterium obscurum | reverse complement strand
AAGAGTAGTACAGATAGCAGCAGTTAGAGTTGTTTTACCGTGGTCAACGTGGCCGATAGTACCAACGTTAACGTGCGGTTTTACGCGTTCAAATTTTTCTTTAGACACAATCGTGTTCCTTCCTAGTTAAGATACGCCCCCTACTAGGTTAGGGGACGCGTCCGAAGTTTGTATTTTATGCGTCAACGACGGCTGACGCAATAATCAAATTAAGAGCGTTCTGCAATAATTCGGTCAGCAACATTCTTTGGCACTTCAGCGTAGTCACTGAATTCCATAGAATAAGAAGCTCGACCTTGAGTAGCAGAACGAAGATCCGTTGCGTAACCGAACATCTCTGAAAGCGGTACTTGAGCACGAACGATCTTCAGACCCGCTGGGCCCTCGTCCATGCCTTCGATCATGCCGCGGCGACGGTTAAGGTCACCAACAACATCACCCATCCAATCTTCCGGAGTGGTTACTTCAACTTTCATCATTGGCTCAAGAATTACTGGGTTTGCTTCTAGCGCACCTTTCCTGAATGCCATTGAACCTGCGATCTTAAACGCCATTTCGTTGGAGTCAACATCGTGGTAAGAGCCATCATACAGAGTCGCCTTGACGTCCAATACTGGGTAACCAGCAAGCACACCATTGTTCATCTGTTCTTCAACACCCTTAGATACCGCACCAATGTATTCTTTTGGTACAACACCACCCACAATTTCGTCCACGAACACGAAGCCTTCACCAGGCTCCGACGGCTCGATCTTAAGCCATACATGACCAAACTGACCACGGCCACCAGACTGACGTACGAACTTGCCTTCAACTTCCGTCGTACCACGAATGGTTTCACGGTATGCAACCTGAGGTTTACCCACGTTACATTCAACGCTGAATTCACGTTTCATACGGTCAACGATAATGTCTAGGTGAAGTTCACCCATACCAGAGATTAGTGTCTGGCCAGACTCATCGTCGGTTTCTACGCGGAAAGACGGATCCTCTGCAGCTAGTTTACCTAGTGCGATACCCATTTTTTCCTGGTCAGCTTGAGAGCGTGGCTCTACAGCGATCTGAATTACTGGTTCCGGGAATTCCATGCGTTCAAGGATAACTTTGTTGTCCTGATCGCATAGTGTGTCACCAGTAGTTACGTTTTTAAGACCAATTGCCGCGGCGATATCACCGGCGCGGATTTCCTTGATCTCTTCACGTTTGTTCGCGTGCATCTGTACGATACGACCGAAACGTTCACGCTTCTCTTTAACAGAGTTGTAGACCGAATCACCAGAGTTAACAACACCCGAGTAAACGCGCATGAAAGTCAGGTTACCAACGAACGGGTCAGTTGCGATCTTAAACGCAAGCGCTGAGAAAGGTTCATCATCGCTTGAGTGACGCTCAATCTCGTTACCTTGCTCATCTTCACCACGGATAGCTTTTACTTCCGTTGGAGATGGTAGGAACTCGATAACTGCATCTAGTACTGCCTGAACGCCTTTGTTCTTGAATGCAGAACCACAAGTCGCAAGAACGATTTCGTTGTTTAGTGTACGCTGACGGAGACCTGCCTTGATTTCTTCTTCAGACAGTTCACCTTCTTCAAGGTATTTGTCCATTAGTTCTTCAGATGCCTCGGCAGCTGATTCAACTAAGTTCATGCGCCATTCATCAGCAAGGTCTTGCATCTCTGCTGGAATGTCTTCATAGGTGAAGGTTGTACCTTGATCTGCTTCCGACCAGTTAATGGTCTTCATCTTGATCAGGTCAACTACACCTTTAAATTCTTCTTCAGCACCAATATTAAGCTGGATTGGCACTGGATTCGCACCAAGACGGTTTTTGATCTGGTCGACAACACGAAGGAAGTCTGCACCAGCTCGGTCCATCTTGTTAACGAAAACCATACGCGGTACTTCGTATTTGTCAGCCTGACGCCAAACGGTCTCAGACTGAGGCTCAACACCCGAAGAACCACAGAAAACTACAACTGCACCATCAAGTACACGCAGAGAACGTTCTACTTCGATGGTGAAGTCAACGTGTCCCGGGGTGTCAATGATGTTAACGCGGTGCTCAGGAAACTGAGCTTCCATACCACGCCAGAACGTAGTAGTAGCAGCAGAAGTGATAGTGATACCACGCTCCTGCTCCTGCTCCATCCAGTCCATGGTAGCAGCGCCGTCGTGAACCTCACCGATCTTGTGAGACAGGCCTGTATAAAACAGAATACGCTCGGTAGTTGTTGTTTTACCGGCGTCAACGTGAGCACAAATACCGATATTACGGTAGCGCTCGATAGGCGTTTTACGAGCCACGGCTGTATCCTCTTACTAAGGTTAACCTTAGAGTATGGTTTAGGCGCAGCAAGCCTAGCTTGCTGCGCCCAGTCGGTATTACCAGCGGTAATGTGCGAACGCTTTGTTCGCGTCTGCCATACGGTGAACGTCTTCACGTTTCTTAACAGCAGAACCTTTGTTGTCAGCCGCGTCTAGCATTTCTGCAGCAAGACGCTGAGCCATAGATTTTTCACCACGCTTACGCGCAGCTTCAACCAACCAACGCATAGCTAGTGCATTACGACGTACTGGACGTACTTCTACAGGCACCTGGTAAGTTGAACCACCTACACGGCGAGATTTAACTTCTACCGCTGGGCGAACATTTTCAAGAGCTTTTTCGAATACTGCTAGGTGTTCTTCACCTGACTTCTCAGCCATTGCATCAAGTGCAGTGTAAACAATTTTCTCAGCAGTAGATTTTTTACCGTCAACCATTAGGATGTTAACGAATTTTGCCAGCAGTTCAGATTTGAACTTTGGATCTGGAAGGATCTTACGCTGACCGATTACGCGACGACGTGGCATGGATATTCTCCGTTGTCTTCTTCAGGTTATCCAAAACTTTTCAGTTTCTTCAAAATTAAATAATTTTAGTGTTTGGCCTTACTTAACGGAATCCATTAAGACTTAGGACGCTTCACACCGTACTTAGAACGACCTTTCTTACGGTCATTAACGCCTGCACAGTCAAGTGCACCACGAACAGTGTGGTAACGAACACCCGGAAGGTCTTTAACACGACCACCGCGGATAAGAACAACTGAGTGCTCCTGAAGGTTGTGACCTTCACCGCCGATGTATGAAGTTACTTCGAAACCGTTAGTTAGACGAACACGGCACACTTTACGTAGTGCTGAGTTTGGTTTCTTAGGAGTAGTAGTGTATACACGAGTACATACACCACGTTTTTGTGGACACGCTTCTAGCGCAGGCACGTTGCTTTTAACAACTTGCTTTGCACGTGGCTTGCGTACCAGCTGGTTAATAGTTGCCATTAAATAGCTCCTGAAATATTACTTTCGTAAATGTGAAAAATCCGCCTCCCAACAACAGGAGGACGCGAAATTTTAGGCGTCGCACATTTAGGTGTCAAGATCTATACAGCGTTCAATCAGATGATCATTTCTTAAACAGTGCAAATTTCCTGACTACCACTCAACTTCGACGTGATTTTTATGCCCATTTCATGTGAGTTTCATGCTTCACCGTAAGTGACACAAAGCCTTTATAATCAATGACTTCTGCAAATTTACCAACCTTATCCAGCAGCCCTCTCGCTGCTAGATCGGCTTCAAGTAAATAAATTTTTACACCCGATGTTTTTATTGCCTCAGACCAGATATTTTTTTCGATACCGGCAGAAACAGCATCCTGGATCAACAGAATCTCGTCATTATGGCCTATATAGCGTAGACAACGCTGCAGGGCTTGGGTTTGGAAAGGGGATGTGGAGATAGTATGGAGCATCACGGCCTCAAAAACTTAGGATTCGCTGGCACAAGTCAAGTTTAGCGCTGATATCACTCGGGCTGAGAACTTCGCTATCAATCACTAACTCATTACTATCAATACCGCGCTCAAATAATGACTGCTGGCAAACATAGATATTTTCAATATCGTAGAGCTCAAGCATTTTGAAGGTGGCGATATAATCACGACATAAGACCTGATCCGGCTGTTGGTCTTTCAGCAACTGAAAAACACCGTCACCCACAAAAAAGACATTGAGATCTTCACTGTAAGCCGAGGTAGCCAGAACGGCATCCAGCCCTTCCCGACCACTACTGGTGCCATGCGGTGCACTATGAAATACAAAACCTAGCGATTTCATTATGTTCTCTTGAATCTAGGGGCCTAAAACTGAATAACGCGATCGGCAGTTAGCATCGCCTCGGCAAGGCCACCGAGCCCTGCTTGCTCAAAACATGCCGCTAAGTTATTACCTGGCAGTTGATTTTGCTGGGCTTCTTGCTCGCTAACCACGCCTCGGCGTAATGCTGCCGCCACGCAGGTCTGCAATTCCACCTGATGTGTTTGGGCCAACTCTTGCCAGGCTGCCACGAGGTCGAATTCGTCCGAGGCCGGAGCGGTTAACGCAGATCCGTTATGGACACCGTCCTGATAAAAGAAAACCCGCGACAGTCGATGGCCTTCTTCAATCAGCGCCTGGGCAAACTGAAATGCCGAGCGGGCAGCCTGAGTGCCATATGCTGGCCCGTCAACGACCAGCACATAATTCAGGATCATTTTTCGCCATCCTCTGTTTTGCGTTGGCGAATGTAGAGGTACACCGTGTGCTTGGAGATATTCAGACGTTCTGCCACCCGGTTGATCGCATCTTTGATATCGAAAATACCTTTGTCGTACAGCTCCATCACGATCTGACGGTTCTTGGCATTATTCGACACGTTCTTATCGGCATTGATTTCTTCAATCGTACGCTCAACGGTTTGATCCACCAGCTCATCGACATCACTGGCAAAGTTCACGCTCGATGCAGCCTGCTTGGCCTCATCCGTCGGCATGAAAGACTGCAGGATCTGCGAGAACGGCGCATCGAGGTTAATATTGATACACAGCAGGCCAATAATGCGGTCTTCTCCGTTGCGAATCGCGATGGTGATCGACTTCATCAAATCACCACCCTTGGCGCGGGTAAAGTAAGCACGGGAAAAGTTGCGTTCCGAGCCTTCAATATCACGCAGCATACGCAGTGCCAGATCGGTAATTGGCGATCCCACCTTACGGCCGGTATTTTCCCCATTGGCAATTTTGATTGCTGACGTATTCAGATCAGCCAGCGAGTGCAGTACGATCTCACAAAAAGGACCAATCAACGCTGCCAGCCCATCAACTACCGCCTCATAGGAACGTAAGATGATGTAGTCATGCTCACTGAATGCACGCGGCTCGATTAAGTCACTTTCTACCATGACTTCTGAACCAAAGTTATCTGTAGATACCACTGTCATATCTTCCTTGCTCAAACCATTTCATTTAGTTTCACCGTCAGCCAAGATCGTGAAAATAAATAGAACGGATAAAAATTCAAATCTTGCTTGCAAGTTTATCAGAATATTGACAGTTGCCTGAACTTTTATCTGATTTCTCAACTAGCAATATAAATTAAAAAACCCGGCAATTGCCGGGTTTTATCTACACAACAGTCACTTCTGAGTTCAGAAGTCTTTACAGCCAACGGCTTACTGCGTGGCTTCTTCAACAGGTTGTTCTGCTTTCACGATATCAAGCAACTCAACTTCAAATACCAGTGTTGAGTTAGCCGGAATGCTTGGGTTTGCCTGAGAACCGTATGCCAGCTCAGGCGGAATAACGAACTTGAACTTCGAGCCCACAGGCATTAGCTGAACACCTTCAGTCCAGCCAGGAATAACCTGGTTTAGCGGGAAGGTGGCTGGCTGGTTACGCTTGTAAGAGCTGTCGAACTCAGTCCCGTCAGTCAGCATACCTTTGTAATGCACTTTAACCGTATCAGTGGCTGCTGGCTTGTCACCCTCGCCCTGAGTTTCTACCTGGTAAAGCAGGCCGGAATCCGTCTTTACTACGCCATCTTGCTTCGCAAACTCAGCACGGAAATCTTCGCCGGCTTTGATGTTTTTCTCAGCTTCGGCTTTCGCTTTTTCCGCTACGATCTCAGATACGCGCTTGTCCAAATCCTGAAGCGCCTGCTGAGTTTCTTCTGGAGTTAGACGACTCTTGTCGGCAAACACATCGCTGACACCGGCAAGCACTTGCTCGCGGTCCAGGTTTAGCCCCAGCTCTTTTTGCTGATCTAGGTTAGCCGACAGGTATTGCGCCAATGATGCACCAATCGCGTAAGCGGCTTTTTCATCTTCAGACGCAAATGCTGCAGGGGCTGCTGCATCAGATGCCACCTGCTCTACTTTTGCAGGTTCTACAGGTTTTGTTTCAGCCGCTTTTTCATCTTGGCAGCCTACAGCCAGTAGGATTGTTGCAGCCAAAACTGACATCTTTAGAACAGGTTTCATGTATTTCTCCATCAATCGCTGAGGGAATGCCTCATTTTTATATTCGGCTTTTCGGTACCACTTTGAAAAGCTCGCTATATCAATATACTAATACCAATCGGATTAAGTAACAGCCTAACAATACTCTTTATTCAGTTACTTAATACGATTATTTACACTTTATCTCTTAGCAAAACAAACCGGAACCGAAGCTTAATGCACAAAAAAATACAGTTGTTTAGCATTATTTTGGCACTGATTACTCTAACTGGCTGCTTTTTTTCTGGTTCAGAGGCAAATCGCTGGAATGTCGCTCCCGAAGGGACGACCAGTTTTAGCCTCAGCCGAGACGGTCGTTTTGCCATATACCACTCAGCCCAACAAGGTATCGTGCTATGGGATTTACGGCAAAACAAAAAGTTAGCTGATTTTGGTTCTCAAGATCCACATCACAATACCGTCCTGACCAGTAAAATTTCAGACAACAACCGTTACGCCATCACTGCGACTGCGCAAAATTTTGCGATCTGGGATCTCGCATGGGGCCAGTCCGACGGGCTGTGGTCCATTTCTGACGGCATTATCCGTGATGTCGATATTGCCAATAACGGCCAGAAAGTCTTACTCGGATTATCTAACGGCAAGGCTCTGTACATCGACTTGGGCACCGGACGGCGACTAGAGTTCCTTGCCCATCAAGAAAAAGTTAATTCCGTCGCCCTATCGGCCAACGGCAACTTTGCTCTGTCCGGTGGCAACGACTACTCGGCCTACTTTTGGGATACCCGCAGCGGACAAATCATCTATCAATTTGAGCATACCTCTCGGATCAGCAGGGTGGCCCTGCAACGTGACGGCAAACTGGCCCTAACTGCCGATGGCGGAAATGACGCCTATATCTGGGATCTCAGCAGCGGCGAGAAACAGGCCGAGCTGGCTGTTCGACTGCGCCAGCAGAACCTGTCCAGCGCCCGCTTTTCAGACAACGGGCAGCAGCTAGCGACCGGCACGCCGTCTCGGCGAGTCGAATTATGGGATACCGCAACCGGTAGCAACCTTGGTCGTTGGGAAGCCGCCCCGAAACAAGATACTCGACCACCGGCGGCAGTGGTGTATGATGTCGCCATAACTCCTGACGGGCAGGTCGTATCCGGTACATCCGCCGGCATTGCCCAGGCTTGGACCACTGATTAAAACCGGACAAATTTGCCCATGACTGAAATTGAAAAATTACAGGCTCAGATTGACGAGCTTGAGATGAAGCAGGCTTTCCAGGAGCAGACCATCGATGATTTGAACCAGGCACTGACTGCCCAGCAGTTTTTGATCGAGAAAATGCAGGTACAGCTGAAGTTTATGGTCGGCAAGGTCAAGGGAATGCAGACATCGAATTTAGCCGACGAGTCGGAAGAAACACCGCCACCGCATTATTGATTATTGATGGTTCAATAAAAAAACGGGAAGCCTAGGCTTCCCGTTTGTATTTGTTCTTAAGAAGAGTGCTTCTTAGTGAGAACAGCCGCAGCCGCCTTTCTCTTCGCCACCGCAGCAACCACCTTCTTCAGCGTGATCGTGACCGTGGTCATCACCACAGCTACCGCCGCCACAGCAGCCGCCGCCCTGGTGGATATGGCCGTGAGCCACTTCTTCTTCAGTTGCCGCACGTACAGCAACAACTTCAGCGGTAAATGTTAGCGTCTGGCCAGCCAGCATGTGGTTGCCATCAACAACAACGTGGTCGCCGTCAACTTCAGTCACTTCTACAGGGATTGGGCCCTGGTCAGTGTCCGCTAGGAAACGCATACCCACAGTAATTTCATCAACACCCTGGAAAACGTCAGCCGGAACACGCTGAACCATTTCTGCCATGTGCTCGCCGTATGCTTCTTCAGGAGCAACAGTCACTTCAAATTTCTCGCCAGCTTCACGACCATCTAGCGCTTTTTCCAGGCCTACAATTAGGTTGTTGTGACCGTGAAGGTAATCCAGTGGTGCTTCAGCCGTTGACTGATCAACAACTACGCCGTCTTCAGTTTTCACTTGATAAGCTAGGCTTACTACGATGTCTTTAGCGACTTTCATGTTTACTCCGATATTTAGATAGTACCGTTTCACTATGACTTTAGGGGTACCCAAAACCACAGTGAAACGGTACTCGATATAAATCTACACTGCATCATAACGGATAAAGGCACCTGGATGCCAATATCTGCTCATTATTCGGGTTTAAAGACCCCAATCACTTGCTGCTTGGTTTGCTGAGATAGCTGTTCACTTTTCTCTACAGATTGCGGTACACGGCGATCGGTATGATGGCATGCCACACACTCAACCCGTTCAACCTCATTTTCCTGCCACCAGCGCAACGTATCCTGTTTTTTACACTCAGGGCACACGGCACCGGCAATAAATCTTTTTTTAACCATACAACCCAGTCCCTTACGACTGCTTTATAGTGAGGCGAGCTCACTACAAACAAGGATTAATCCCAACCATTATGCCGTTCACGCTCACCGCGCATTTCACGGTCAAAAATTTCTTCCAGCTCTTTACGGGCTTCCTTAGAGCGTGAAGCCAAATGAACATCCTCCGAATGCTGCGGCAGCAAATCCTGCAATGCCGTGGTATCCAGTTTCCGAAAATGAGCTTCAGCCCGCTTGGCTTTGTACGGATGCATACCCAAAGATATGAGGGCCTGACGGCCTAAATCAAGGGCGCTGGCAAAAGTTTCCCGCGAGAAGTGTTCAACTCCATGGCTAAGTAATTGATGGGCCTCAACCCGGCTTCTTGCACGCGCCAGAACCTTGAGGTTGGGAAAGTACTGCTGGCACAGGGCGACCACTTCCATCACCTCATCGGGCTCATCGGTACAGATAATAATGGCTTCGGCTTTGTCGGCTCCCGCGGCCCGCAGCAAATCAAGTTGCGTGGCATCGCCGTAATACACCTTGTAGCCAAACTTACGCAGAAACTGGATCTGGCTCGGATCACGCTCCAGCACAGTTACCCGTATCTTATTGGCAAACAACAGTCGACCGACAACCTGACCAAATCGGCCAAAGCCGGTAATAATCACTCGGGGCTCACGATCCACTACATCGCTCTCGAGCTCTTCTTCCTCGGCCTTGAAGGTACGGACAAACCATTTATCCTGCAGCAGCAAAATCAACGGCGTGGTCATCATCGACAAACTGACTACTACCAGCAAAAACGCTGACAACTGAGCCCCCAACAGCCCCTCCCCCAACGCAGCGGTAAACAGCACAAAGGCGAATTCCCCGCCCTGACTGAGGATCGCCGCCATCTGGCTACGGGACTTGGCCCGGATACCAAACATTCTTGCCAAGCCGTACAACAGCAGTCCTTTAACGCAGATCAGAACGATAACCGCCAACAAAATTTGCAACGGGTATTCCAGTAACAGCCCAAGGTTGACAGCCATCCCGACCGAGATAAAAAACAACCCGAGCAACAACCCCTTAAACGGCTCGATGGCAATTTCCAGCTCATGGCGATACTCACTTTCGGCCAGCAGCACCCCGGCCAAGAAAGTGCCCAGCGCCATCGACAGTCCCAGTGACTGCATGCCAAGGGCAATACCTATCACCAGCAGCAAGGCAGCAACATTAAACAGCTCCCGGACACCGCTCAATACCACCCAGCGAAACAATGGCCGCAACAGGAAATGCCCGCCAACCAGTAGCGCAACGATTCCCCCAATCATCCAGGCAAAATCGAGCCAACTTCCTCCGCCTCCGCCAGCCAGAACAGGCAATACTGCCAGCATCGGGATCACCGCGATATCCTGAAACAGCAATACCGCGAAACCCGACTGCCCGGTTTCACTGCCATCTAGGCTCTGCTCTTCAATCACCCGCAGCGCGATAGCCGTAGAAGACAACGCCAGCCCCATCCCGACCACTACCGCATCACGCCAGCTAAGATCGGGCAAGAACACTCGGCCGGCAGCCATCATGAGCGCAGTAATAACAGCGCTGGTCAGGACGACCTGGCTGCCCCCCAGCCCAAGTATCGGCCTGCGCATCTGCCACAGTTTCTTTGGGTTCAGCTCAAGGCCGATCAAAAACAGCAGCAGCACGACACCAAACTCGGAAAAATGCAAAATAGCATCGACATCGGAGATCAGCCGCAGCCCCCACGGGCCAATCGCGATCCCGGCCAAAAGATACCCCAGCACAGAGCCAAGCCCCAAACGCTGGGCAATCGGCACTGCGACAACCGCGGCCGCAAGAAAGACCACACTGACTGATAGTACATCACTGGCCATATGCCGCCTCCTTGCCGTCTGGGAACGGGGTTAAAAGCCACTGCCGATAATGCTGAACATGCTGCTCAAGCTCCGGTTGCGGAATCCGCCTTGCCCAGTGCAAGACCAGCGGTTCCATCCACTCCATCTGGCATAGGTCCGCCGACAGTTCGAAGGGCTTCAGAATGTCCGCGATACTACAGCGGTTATAGCCGTCCGGGGTATAGGCCTCTGCCGCTCCGCCAGTGGTGATCACCGAACGCCAGTACTTCCCTTTGGTCTCAAGCCCATCACCATGGGCGAATCCCTTGCTGAGAACAACATCAATCCATTCTTTCAGCAAAGCGGGGCAGGAATACATATAAAGCGGATGCTGGAAGACAATGATGTCATGCTGCCGGATCAGGTTACGTTCTTGGTTGATATCGATAAAAAAATCGGGATAAGCGGCATAGAGGTCATGCACCGTGACATGCTCGAGATCATTTATCCCCTCGAGCATCTCGCGGTTGGCCACGGACTCCTGCGGATCTGGGTGGGCATAAATCACCAATATTCTTGGCTGTCCTTGTGTCGTCATATCTTCCCTTTACTACTTCCTCAGGCCATCCCTCAGGAGCAACAATTACTTTTACACCTATACACATCATACATAATTGTTACTAAAGCGGATCGCCTGAATCCAAATTCATAATCACATCTTGCTGATTCTCACGGCATCACCACCTTCTGGGTTAGCAGTCAATGGCTGTTTGGTATAGACTGCCGCTCATTTCGTGCACTTTTATTTTCGGAGCGGGGCTACCCCGACACTGTCGATGATCACCTTTTCGGACATTCAATTATTACGTGGCGGTAAAGCCCTTCTCGAAAACGCCACGGCCACTATCCATCCCGGCGACAAGGTCGGCCTTGTCGGCAAGAACGGCTGTGGTAAATCTACTCTATTTGCTTTACTAAAAGGTGAATTAAGCGTAGATGCAGGAAACTGTCAGTTCCCCGCCAACTGGGAACTGGCCTGGGTTGCCCAGGAGACACCGGCCCTGGAGCGCAGTGCCATTGAGTATGTCATTGACGGTGATCGCGAATATCGCCAGTTAGAGCATGAGCTTACCGCAGCCGAAGAAGCCAACAACGGTACCAAGGTTGCTGAACTCCACGGCAAACTAGATACCATCGGAGGCTATAGCATCAATGCCCGTGCCGCCGAACTGCTTGACGGCCTTGGCTTTTCCCAGGAGCAGATGCAATGGAACCTGACCCAGTTCTCAGGGGGCTGGCGGATGCGTTTGAACCTTGCCCAGGCTCTGCTGTGCCGTTCCGATCTGTTACTGCTCGATGAACCGACCAACCACCTGGATCTCGATGCAGTCATGTGGCTGGAAAAGTGGCTGCAGAGCTATCGCGGCACCCTGGTACTGATCTCCCATGACCGTGACTTCCTTGATCCGGTTGTCGGCCGCATTATCCATATCGAAAACCAGACTCTGAACAGCTACACCGGCAACTATTCATCGTTTGAAAACCAACGCGCGGAAAAGCTGGTCCTGCAGCAGGCCATGTACCAGAAGCAGCAAAAGCAAATGTCGCACATGCAGTCGTATATCGACCGCTTCCGCTACAAAGCCAGCAAAGCCCGTCAGGCACAAAGCCGTATCAAGGCCCTGGAGCGGATGGAAAAAGTGCTGCCAGCCCAGTTCGATAACCCGTTCAGCTTCGAGTTCCGTGAACCGTCAGCCCTGCCTAACCCGATCATGATGATGGATGAAGTGGCAGCCGGTTACGGTGACAACCTGATCCTGGAGAAAATCCGTCTCAACCTGGTACCGGGCAGCCGTATCGGCCTGCTTGGGCGTAATGGCGCGGGTAAGTCGACCCTAATCAAACTTTTGTCTGGCGAACTACCGGCACAGGCGGGTGATCTGACCTATTCGCAAGGCGTCAAAATTGGCTACTTTGCCCAGCACCAATTAGAGACCCTGCGTCTTGATGATACCCCGGTTCAGCACCTGGCCCGCATTGCTCCGCAGGCAACCGAGCAGCAGCTGCGAGATTACCTCGGCAGCTTTGGCTTTGTCGGCGACAAGGCGCTGGATAAGGTCGGTCCGTTCTCGGGCGGTGAAAAAGCCCGCTTGGTACTGGCGCTAATTGTATGGCAGCGCCCGAACCTATTGCTACTCGATGAACCAACCAACCACCTGGACTTGGATATGCGCCAGGCACTGACTCTGGCACTGCAGTCCTACGAAGGGGCTATGGTTATCGTCAGTCACGACCGCTACCTGCTTCGTGCGACCACCGATGACCTGTACCTGGTTCATAACCGCCAGGTAATGCCGTTTGATGGTGATTTGAATGACTACCACAAGTGGCTCACCGAGCAGCAGCGTAATGAGCGCCGTGAACAGCAGGCAGCCAAACCTGAAACAACCAAAGACAACAGTGCGGCATCACGCAAAGAACAAAAACGCCTGGAAGCCGAGTTCCGCAAGCAAACCGCACCGCTGCGCAAGAAGATCACCCAGCTTGATAAGCAAATGGAAAAGCTGAGTGCAGAGGTAGCAGATGCCGAGCAGCAGCTCTCAGATCCGACGATCTATGACGCCGACAACAAAGTCCGCCTCAACGAGCAACTTAAACGCCAGGGAGATGCAAAATCATCGCTGGAAGAGGTAGAAATGGAATGGATGGAATTGCAGGAAGAGCTTGAAGCGATGGAAGCCCAGTTCAGTGCCAACATCTAAACCTTCAGGTAGTTCGGTGAGTCTGAACCCACAAGACTTTTGGCAGTTCAGCCTGGCGCATTATGCCCAGGCTGGCGTCCAACCTGCTTGCATGACCCTACAGAATACCTACCAGGGCAATGTTAACCTTGCCCTACTGCTACATTGGCTTGATACGCAGCATATCGCATTGACGCTCCCTGAGCTCGATACACTCATTGCCGGGCTCTACGCCAGCGATGTCCGATTGCAGCAATTTAGAACGATGCGAAAACAGCTAAAAACGCAGTTGGATCAAACGGGCTACCAGCAACTTCTGGCATTCGAGCTCACATTGGAACAAGACCAACAGCACAATCTCGTCGCCCAGTGCAATCAGTTTGAAGACCTCACCCCCAAGCACGCTGCGAGATCCGACAACCTTGCCAGCTACTGCAAGCAACTCAAGGCATCCGTGCTACTGCATCAGTTACAGGCTCGACCTTAATCCTTCATCTTTGCTTACTACTTTCTATTGCCCTGTTTAGACACTGCCTTTACCAAATCATCACCACACAACCTGCAGTCAGCGCTCCCATTACAGTGTTAAATACCCTGCGCGCTTTGGTACTGTGGAGCCAACGGCCAATCAAGGTGCCAAAGCTTGCCCAGATCGAGACACTCGGGAAGCAAATCAGGAAAAAGATCCCAGCCACTAGCATCGCCGACTGCCAATAAAGCTCACCCGCGACCGTAAAAGTACTAATAGCCGTCACGGACATCATCCACGCTTTCGGATTGACATACTGAAACATTGCCGCCGCCCAAAACGTCATCGGCTGACTGTCTTGCTGAGCAGCCCGGATCGCAGATCTTGCCGAGGCGATCTTCCAGGCCAGATAAAGCAGGTAAGCACTCCCGGCCCAGCGCAGCAGATCATGCAGGAAAGGAAGCTGGCTGAATATCACTCCCAGTCCCGCGGCAACCAGTACAATCATCGACACCAGGCCAAAACCGATACCCATCATATGGGGCATTGTCCGCCAGTAGCCAAAGTTGGCCCCCGATGCCGTTACCATAATGTTATTCGGCCCCGGTGTCCCGGTCATCGTGGCTGCAAAAGCTGCCAGCGACATAATAAATTGCCATTCCCACATTGTTCTCAAATACCTCCCTGCAGAATTGTATCGATACAATCAGCAATTAAGATTGCTCTACATTGCTAAACCGTACAAAATGAACCCTAACAGCAGGATTTATTGAGATCAAAAGGTTTATTGTCACCATGACAATCATAAATATTGTACTCGACACCCCAAGCGGAGAGCACAAAAGTGCCCCCTTGTACCGCCAGATCGCCGACGCCATTGAGCAGCATATCGCATCGGGAACACTGTCCGCCGGGCAGAAGTTACCAACCCACCGTGCTCTCGCCGATCAGCTCAAGGTCACTGTCGGCACCATCACCAGAGCCTATGCCGAAGTAGAACAGCGAGAACTCGTTGAGGCCCGGGTCGGTGCCGGGACTTTTGTCTGCCAGCAAAATGCACCAAGCTGGGTGTACAATTATTCGCCCCAGGAGGAAGAAGCCTGCAACCTCGGTCACAATATCCCGCCCCACCTTGACCGCTCAGCTATGCTAAAACAGGCAATGGGCAACCTCTCCCACCAACCTGATCAGCTAAACCAGATGATGCTGTACCACGATCCGCAGGGGTTGGAGGAGCACCGCCAAATCGTTGCTAGCTGGCTACAGAAAAAAGGCCTTGAGATTGATCCGCAGCGCATGCACTTCACCTCTGGCGGCCAGCATGCCGCCCACCTCCTGTTGTCTGCATTTTGCCGCCAAGGCGACACGCTGCTCGTTGAGCAAGTCACCTATCCGGGCTTCCTCAGCCTGGCCAGGCAGCAGCAGATCAATGTGAAGCCGGTGGAGGTTGACCACGAGGGGATCATTCCAGCAAGTCTCGATGCAGCCTGTCGCCAGTTCCAGCCGCGTATGCTTTATTGCACCCCGACCCTGCAGAACCCAACCACGGCAACCATGGGAGAGCAGCGCCGCCGTGAAGTCATCGAGGTATGCCGTCAGCATCAGGTCTTGTTAATTGAAGATGATGTGAACGGCCTGCTGCCCGAACAGCGGCCGACTCCTATGCTCAACCTCGCCCCTGAGCAGGTGATCCATATTGGCGGGCTGTCGAAGTGCCTGGCTCCGGGCCTGCGGCTTGGCTACATTCAGGTCCCCCAAAAGCTTCAGCAGCGACTCAATACCGCACTGCACAACCACAGCCTGATGATCAGTCCGCTGCTGACTGGCCTGGCCTGCGAAATGCTCCGCAATGGCGATGCTGATCGGGTACTTCAGCAAATCCACCGCGATATCAATGCGCGTCAACAGCTGGTTACCCAGCACCTCGGAAAATTCGCCATTCAGCATACCCCAGACAGTTTTCATGTCTGGCTGACGCTACCGGAATACTGGCGACTCAGCGATTTCGTCTCGGCTGCGGAGCAACAAGGCGTGATCATCAAATCAGCCGAGATGTTTTCCCCGCCTGGCGCTACGATCCCGCCAGCCGTCCGCTTAGCCATCAGCGCCCCTTTCAGCCATCACAAACTGGAGCAGGGCTTGCTAATATTGGCTGAGCTGCTAGAAAAAGATCCGATGAACGATTTCCCCCTGTAGCCGAAGGAATGTCTGCCCATGAAACCTTTTGAACCCGCAAGCGGACTGCGCAACGCCCACCTGCAGACCCTGCTGCCGCGCTTCATTCGCCGCAAGCCCCTGTTTGCCCCAATAGAACAGCGGATTGAAACACCGGATGGCGATTTCCTGGACTTAGCGTGGACAGCCCCCGCCAAGGATTATCCATCCGACCAGCCAATCATGATCCTGTTCCATGGCTTGGAAGGCAGCTTCCGCAGCCCTTATGCCAACGGGCTGCTACATGCCGCCAAACAGCAAAGCTGGCTCGGGGTGATGATGCACTTTCGCGGCTGTAGTGGCGAGATCAACCGCAGGGCTCGTGGCTACCACTCCGGTGAAACCACCGATGCGACGTTTTTTATTCGCAGGTTACGGCAACAGTTTCCCAACAACCCGCTCTGGGCAGTCGGCGTCTCGCTGGGCGGCAATATGCTGGTTAACTACCTGGCGGAAAATTCTGAGCAATCAGAGCTTGAAGCAGCGCAGGTAATTTCCCCACCATTGAACCTGGCCTCCTGCTCCGATCGAATTCAACAAGGCTTTTCCCGGATCTACCAGCAGTACCTGTTAGGCTCAATGAAAAAAAATCTTAGCCTCAAGATTGCTGCTCTGCCGGAAGAAATGCCGCTGGCGGCACAGCAGGTTCAACAAATCCGCTCGCTGTGGCAATTTGACGAACAGGTAACTGCTCCCCTACATGGATTCAAGGATGCCTCCGACTATTACCAGCGCTGCAGCGGTATTGGCAAGCTACAGCATGTTAAAACCCGACTGCGGATCATCCATGCCGCCGACGATCCGTTTATGACCTCCGCGGTGATCCCGCCCCAACCACTGCCTGATAATATCGACTACCACCTCACCCCATACGGCGGTCATGTCGGTTTTGTTTCCGGTTCATGGCGCAATCCGCGTTTTTGGCTGGAAGAAACGGTACCGGCCTGGTTTAGGGAAGTGACGGGAAACTAAGAGGCCAGGGTCCTGCAAGGCAGGTTTCAACAACCACACGGCTCTAGCAAGCTCTTTCTCTCCCTAGAGCCTGGTTTGCCTAGGACTCGCTTTTCCCAGGTTCTAGGAACTCTCTCTGACATTTCGGCCAATTGACAATATAATCAACCTATCATCAGTAACCGTAGATCTCCCTCAATGATAATCCCGTGGCAAGACATCGATCCCGATACCCTCACCAACCTAATTGAACATTTTGTTCTGCGCGAAGGCACCGACTACGGCGAAAGCGAGCTGACGATGGCACAAAAGGTGCAGCATGTTCGCCAGCAGCTGGCTGGCGGCGAGGCAGTCATTGTGTTCTCCGAACTACATGAATCTGTCGATATCAAGCTACGCCGAGAACTGGGCGCTTAAGACTCTAGAATCGCCCAATGCGTCATTCCTAGCCCGGATATAGTACATGGCAACGGTATCATTTTTTGTCATCGAACCCGGGTTATGCTTGACCTTTCTTCAACAGCCTGTTAATAACTCTTTCCGTTAATGTTAACGACAGGGTTTGTCATGTCTGCAAAAAATCCAATCATTGCAGTAACAGGGTCTTCAGGCGCCGGAACCTCCACTACCTCTGAAGCTTTCCGAAAAATGTTCAATATGATGGGCATTAATGCCGCCTGGCTGGAGGGGGATAGCTTTCACCGCTTTACCCGCCCGGAAATGGATGTCGAGATTCGCAAAGCCAAGGAACAGGGACGGCACATCAGCTACTTTGGCCCTCAGGCCAATGATTTCCCACTGCTAGAGGCATTTTTCCGCCAGTATGGTGACGACGGCAGTGGCAAGTTCCGCCGTTACCTGCATACCTTCGACGAGGCTGTTCCCTATAACCAAATGCCAGGCACCTTTACCCCTTGGCAAGAGCTGCCGGAGAATACCGATGTGTTATTTTACGAGGGATTGCACGGTGGCGTGGTAGATGGTGAAACGAACGTTGCCCAGCATGTCGACCTGCTGATTGGCATGGTACCAATCGTCAACCTTGAGTGGATCCAGAAGATCGTCAGAGACACCCGAGATCGCGGTCATTCCCGGGAGGCGGTCATGGAGTCAATTGTCCGCTCGATGGACGACTACCTCAACTATATCACCCCGCAATTCTCACGTACCCACATCAACTTCCAGCGCGTACCGACCGTCGATACCTCGAACCCGCTTAGCGCCAAGGCGATTCCCAGTCTGGACGAAAGCTTTGTGGTGATCCGTTTCCGCGGGATCAAGAATGTCGACTTCCCCTACCTGCTGTCGATGATCCAGGGATCCTTTATGTCACGCCACAACACCCTGGTGGTACCCGGCGGTAAAATGAGTTTTGCGATGGAGCTGATCATGCGGCCGCTGATCCAGCAGTTAATTGAAACAGGGAAGATAGGTTAAAGCAGAAGTGTGCCTATAGAGTAACGAGAAACTGGCTTCTCGTTACTCTATGCTGTACAGACGATATGCCCACAAGCTCCTATTAAACCTATGCACAGATAGGCTTATACGTAGAGAAAGCCGTCTCTTACGCCTTGAGCACTTCATAAGAGTGGGTCATTTCCACTCCCTCACCCAGCATCAGGCATACCGAACAATACTTCTGCAGCGAGTCAGCAACGATCTTGGCGACCAGCGCATCATCCAGATCGTGACCGGTAACCACAAAGTGCAGGTTGGCAGAGGTGAAAATTCGAGGAGCCTGCTCGCGACGTACGGAAGAAATCTGCGCTTCACAGGCGGTGATTTTCTGTCCGGCAGACTTTAGCCCATCGACAACATCGACGGAGCTGCACCCTCCCGCCGCCATCAGTACCATCTCCATCGGGCTCGGTGCTTTTTCGCCCCCATTGCCATCCATAACGACACTGTGACCAGAATTTGACTGCCCAAGAAAGGTCATTTCTTCGACCCATTTCACTCGTGATTGCATTGCTTTCTCCTTACTTCAAACAGGGGGATTTGGCACTAACTGACAACTGTGTGATCATGTGCACACTTATGACTACAAAATGGCCATTTCAGATAGATCAATATCAAGAAATACGCGCCGAAAAAAGATAAACTCTGAATTAATTATTCACGTGAGCTTGCAGCCCAGCGGCTGGCTGAATATCTTAGACGGCAAACGATTCTATTGTTAGGCCCAGCCTCAAATTATAGGGATGTCGTTGTTGGGCAACAAACGCAGAGGAAGTTAGTAATATGGTTCCAGGTAAACCTCAAACAGATCCAACTCTAGAGTGGTTTCTTTCCCATTGCCACATTCATAAATACCCTTCAAAAAGTACTTTGATTCATGCGGGTGAAAAAGCAGAAACTCTCTACTACATTGTCAAAGGTTCTGTTGCCGTATTGATCAAGGATGAAGAAGGCAAGGAAATGATCCTGTCTTACCTAAACCAAGGTGACTTCATTGGTGAACTCGGCCTATTTGAAGAAGGCCAGGAGCGTACAGCTTGGGTTCGTGCGAAAACACCTTGTGAAGTGGCTGAAATTTCATTCAAGAAGTTCCGCCAGCTTATTCAGGTTAACCCTGACATCTTGATGCGCCTTTCAGCTCAGATGGCAAGCCGCCTGCAAGTGACTAGCCAGAAGGTAGGTGACCTTGCATTCTTGGATGTTACAGGCCGTATCGCACAGACCCTGCTGAACCTAGCGAAGCAGCCTGACGCGATGACTCACCCAGACGGTATGCAGATTAAAATCACTCGTCAGGAAATCGGTCAGATCGTGGGTTGTTCCCGTGAAACCGTGGGTCGTATCCTGAAGATGCTTGAAGAGCAGAACCTAATTTCAGCGCACGGTAAAACGATTGTTGTTTACGGTACGCGCTAAGCCTCCTGCTCCGAAATGATAAAAAGCCGCATAATGCGGCTTTTTTTGTTTCTGCAGTCATACCTTACAAACATAATTGTCGTCCGGCTCACTATCCAGCCCCTTGCACTCCCCCCAATTAATGCTACATTGTGCATATGAGTCATATATACCACGTGGTCTGAACCTGCACTGAGGAAAGAGATCAGATACGAACGGGATAACATGGAATGTACTGATATGGATATCGAGCGCTTTGCTGCCAATGCCGGGACGGTGATCCCAGCTGTAATCAAAACCCTGCCTGCCACCGTCGAGCTGACCGGATTCAGCGACCGCCGCCATTACCTGGAACAACAAGCCTTATTTGGCCATTCAGGCCGCAGACATCACACCAATGATGAACCTTGGGTATCACCGCTGGATAGCCAGCACTGATACCAGAAGCAAGCTTGCACGGTGATCTCTGATCACCGTAGCAAGTCTATTGGTCAGTACTCTCGAAGATCTTATCGGCCGAGGCCTCAACGAAGCCCTGATAAAGCTCGCCGTCCGCCATCGGGTAGCGTTTGGCAAACTCATAGAACCCGCCGGGGATAACTCTCTCACCATCGCTAAAGTTGACCGGAACCCGGTCAGCCATCGTAGAAGACTGCTCCAGCATCACCTCAGGACTCCCTTTCACTTCACCACCCGACTCATTAATCGAAAAGCCGTTATGGCGCAGCAAATGGTTCACTTCGCTAATCTCGGTAAATTGCTCGAGCTGATTGATGCTGACCGTGAAGTGATTGGCACCAAAACCATGGGCTGCCAGCCATCCTGCATACTCGCTTTCCGCGGAAAGCAATTCATAGGTTGCAAAATCCAAGTTCCATAACCGCCCGCCAGATAGAAATGCCGGATCGTGCATCGCAGCCTCGGGAACCTGGTTCACCAAATCACGAACCGTCTCCTGTAGCAATGACGAAAATTGCCCGACCATCAACTCACTGATGAACACCTTTGGTGCTAGCGGGTTTGGGTGTTCAAAATGCTCGGCATATAGCTTCTTCTGCTCGAAATGGTACCTACCGCACGGTTTATAACCTATAGCGATAAACGGAGCGGCAAGGCGATCAAGACCGACCTGCGGCAAATTGAAAGTTCGCAATGCAATATGATCATTGAGCAGGGGCTCGCCTTCCTCCAGCAGATCATGAACTTGAGCTGCTGACGGGCACAAGCGCTGGATATAGTCCTGCCACAGCGCGTTAAACAGTTGTTCGACCCTTTCCATGATGATCCTGTCCCCTTACTGATTGATAGGTATTACTGTCACTTGTTACAGTTTAATCCCTGGCGATAACTGGGCCGGCAGCTCGGTTTGCTCGCCTTCCATTGACGCCATAGGATAGGCGCAATAATCTGCCGCATAATACGCGCTTGGACGTAGGTTACCGGAAGCGCCAGGGCCTCCGAACGGGGCATCACCGCTGGCACCGGTCAGCTGACGGTTGCGGTTTACAATACCGGCACGAATATGATCAATAAAATACTGCCACTCCTCATCATCAGTAGACACCAGACCTGCCGACAAGCCATAACGGGTATTGTTAGCCAAGGTAACCGCCTGCTCCAGCTCCTGATAGCGAACCACCTGTAGCAACGGACCGAAATACTCTTCATCCGGCAGCTCTGCCACCTTGCTGACCTCGATAATCGCCGGCGTCACAATCGCCCCCTGGCCACGCTTCGCTTCCAGTAGCAATTCACCGCCCAAACTCACCAGATTGGTCTGGGCCCGAATGATGTTATCGGCTGCCGCATCGGAGATCTGCGGCCCCATAAACGGCTGGGGCTCGGCAAACGGTCCATCAATGTTAAGCTGTGTCGTCGCTTCGACTAGCCGTTCCAGCAACGCATCGCCTTCCGCCCCTTCCGGCAGATAAAGACGGCGGGCACATGTGCAACGTTGACCAGCACTGATAAAGGCTGACTGAATAATAGTGTAGACAGTCGCTTCCAGCTCGCCATAGTCTTTTGAGATCACCATCGGGTTATTGCCACCCATCTCGAGCGCCAGCATCTTGCCCGGCTGGCCGGCAAACTGGCGATGGAGAATATGCCCGGTATTAGCACTACCGGTAAACAGCAGGCCATCGATACCCGCCGAGCCAGCCAGTGCCTCGCCAGTCGTCCTCGCGCCCTGTACCAGGTTAATCACGCCATCAGGCAAACCTGCCTGTTGCCACAGCTTCATAGTTTCCTCGGCAATTTTCGGCGTCAGCTCAGACGGTTTGAATACCACGGTGTTGCCTGCCAGCAATGCAGGTACGATATGGCCATTGGGCAAGTGACCCGGGAAGTTATAGGGGCCAAATACCGCCATCACCCCCAACGGGCGATGACGCAACACTGCCTGGCTTCCGGCAACGTCTTTCTGCTTATAGCCGGTACGCTCTTCATAAGCGCGCAACGAAATAGCAATTTTTCCCACCATCGCCCCAGCTTCGGTCCGGGTTTCCCACAACGGCTTGCCGGTCTCTTCGGCAATAGTACGCGCAATATGTTCACTGTTGTCTTTAACTAGGCCGGCAAAACGCTCGACGATGGCCTGACGCTCGCTGAATGCCGTTTTGCGCCAGCTCGCCAGTGCCTGACGCGCACTCACGACGGCTTGCTCTACCTGTTCTGGCGTAGCGCCCTGTCCCTGCCAAATCACCTCACCAGAAAATGGGTTCAGTGACTGCATCTCTTCGCCATTACCTGCCTGCCAGGTTCCTGCAATCCATTGTGTCATGATGTTCTCCCGTCCTGTTATTGCGCGATCAGGCGAACCTGATCCCCGTTTTGCACCTGCAATGCTTCCGCCATTTCTGCGCTCATCAATGCTTCCTCTTTATCGCTATCAAGCCCCACCTTGCCGACAACGGCACGGAAGTTCTCAAACGAGGTATTGCTGATGATGCAGTCTCTGCCATTGCCCGGCTCGCCAATCACAACCGTACAGCGCTGCGAATGGCGGACCGATTCGATATTGCGCACATCACACTCGACCGTCGGGCCAGCATCGAAAATATCAACGTAACCGCGACAGCTGAAACCTTCTTGTTCCAGCAGACGCAGTGCCGGGCGGGTTTTCTCGTGTACCTCACCAATCACAGCCTGCGCTTCAGGGCTCAGCAAGTTAACGTAAATAGGTAGCTTAGGCATCAAATCGGCAATAAAGCCTTTCTTGCCAATCCCGGTCAGGTAATCCGCCAGGGTGAAATCAATCGAGAAGAAGTGATCCTTCAGCCATTCCCAAAACGGTGAGTGGCCTTCCTCATCGGAAACACCGCGCATTTCGGCAATCACAGTGTCATCAAAGCGCTCAGGGTGCTCCGCCAGCATCATGAAGCGACATTTCGACAAGAGACGACCATTGAGGCCTTCACGCCATTCAGGACGCAGGAACAGAGTGCAGAGCTCACTCACACCGGTATAGTCATTACCAAATGTCAGTACCTTCACCACATTGTGGACATTGAGGCGACGGGAAGAGTGAACAACAGTACTCAGGTGGTAGGTATAAAAAGGATTATCCAGTCCGATGGCCGCTTCTATTGCTGTGGTACCCGCTATTTCACCGGTCTCGGTATCTTCTGCCACCATCAGATAGCCTTCCGATCCCGGCTTGGTAACCGCTTTGGCAAAGCTTTCCACCGAATGGGCTATCCTGTTGCTAAGGATCTCCTCATTCACTGGCAGTGAAGTAAAACCATGACCGGATTCTTCAGCGCACTGCATAAGCGCCGGCAAATCGGCTTCAGTAATAGGACGTATAACCAGCATCGAACTCCCTCCTGATGCAGGTAGCGGTATTCACCGCTAACTAATCATTGTAATTTGGTGTGTTAATTGCCCGCTCATTCAACATGCAGGCAAGTGCAGCGACCCGGCTCCTGCCAGCCGCTGCGATATGTAGATCTATCAATGTGTTACGGGTGCAGCTTAATAATTGATGGAACCTGCTATTGATAAAGCTTGGCAATAGCACGCTCAAGACGCGCCATACCCTCGTCAATATCAGCCTTTTCAATCACAAGAGATGGCGTAAAGCGCACCACATTGGCTCCCGCCACCAGCACCATCAGTCCCTCCTCGCCAGCGGCAAGCAGAATATCGCGGGCTCGGCCCTGCCATTCATCATTAAGGGCGGCACCTAATAACAAACCTTTGCCGCGAACCTCATCAAAGATTGGGTACTTGGCATTGATACGGTCAAGGGCTTCGCGGAACCACTGCTCACGCTTTTTCACCCCCGCCAGTACTTCCGGCTTGGTTACTTCATCCACAACGGCTTCTGCCACGGCACAGGCCAGTGGGTTACCGCCGTAGGTCGAACCGTGAGTGCCGACTTTCAGGTGCGTTGCCAACGCAGAGGTCGTCAGCATGGCTCCAATCGGGAAGCCGCCACCCAGTGATTTGGCGGTGCTGAGGATATCCGGGGTTACACCCAGCCCCTGATAGGCATAAAAGTCACCTGTACGACCATTGCCAGTCTGGACTTCATCAAAAATCAGCAATGCGTTGTGCTTATCACACAGTTCACGAACCCCTTGGATAAACTCCTGGGTCGGTGAAACAATCCCGCCCTCACCCTGCAATGGCTCCATCATCACGGCACAGGTACGCTCCGACATATGTTCGGCCAGCGTCGATAAATCGTTGTAGGCCAGGTGCGTTACATCACCTGGCTTCGGACCGAACCCATCAGAATAAGCAGCCTGGCCACCCACGGTGACGGTAAAGAATGTCCGGCCATGGAAGCCCTGCTGGAACGAAATGATCTCAGATTTTTCCGGGCCAAATTTATCGGCCGCATAACGACGGGCAAGTTTCAGCGCCGCCTCGTTGGCTTCGGCACCGGAATTTGCAAAGAACACCTTTTCAGCAAAGCTGTGCTCAGTCAGCTTCTTCGCCAGACGCAGTGCCGGCTCATTGGTCATGACATTACTTAGATGCCAAAGCTTGTCAGCCTGTATTTTTAGCGCATCAACCATCACAGGATGACAATGCCCCAGGCAACTCACTGCGATACCGCCGGCAAAATCAATGTACTCCCGATCATCTTGATCCCATACGCGTGCACCCTGGCCTTTCACCGGTATGATCTGCATTGGGGAATAACAAGGTACCATTACCTCATCAAACAACTGACGTTCTACTTTGTGCTCCATTGCCATCATCCTTTCCTTCTGTGTATTGCGCCTTAAGCATAGTATTTACATTTTATTAACCAATTCCAATAGCAGAATATTTTTTTTATGCTTTATGTCGATTGGTTAATTCTCTAATTAATACATATTTATGCGGGTTTCAGGAAAAGTTATTAACCACCATTCGAATGAAAGTGTTTTTCCATATAGGAAATAGTGCCAGAACCAATCAGGTGAGGTGCATAAGATTGCTAGACGAAAAAACCGCAAAAAGATAAGAGAATGTTAAGAAAGGTGATAAGGATCGCGATACTAAGCCCGACTAAAGCCGCAGAACTCAGCCTAATGAGGTAAAAATATGCCAGATACAATGTACATTAATCACTCTCCCACGAGCAATGGCAGCATAAAATGCTACCGCCATCGATAGAGTGAGGGTTAGCGACGAAGAAAGTTGGCCAGTAGCTGATGTCCCTGCTCGGTCAGAATACTTTCCGGATGGAATTGTACCCCTTCAATCGGCAGCGTTTTATGGGCAATCCCCATTATTTCATCGAATTCGCCGTCAAGCTCGGTCCAGGCCGTGATCTCGAAACAATCCGGCACCGTGCTAGCCTTCACCACCAGAGAATGATAGCGAGTTACCGTAAGCGGATTATTCAGCCCGGAAAACACACTGCTATCGGTATGGATTATCGGCGAAGTTTTACCATGCATGACCTGGCGAGCACGTACTACTTCAGCACCGAAGACCTGGGCAATTGACTGATGGCCGAGGCATACCCCGAGAATGGGTAGCTTACCGGCAAAGTGCTCAATGGCCTGCAGGGAAATCCCAGCTTCATTCGGCGTGCAGGGGCCGGGGGAGATCACCAGATGGGAAGGGTTCAGCGCTTCAATACCCGCAAGATCAATCTCGTTATTACGCACCACTTTCACCTCGGCACCTAACTCGCAGAAGTACTGGTACAGGTTGTAGGTAAAAGAATCGTAGTTGTCGATAATCAGCAGCATTGAACCATCAGTTTCCCAGGTAAGTTGGCGGTCTATTTTGCTATAGGGAATGAGAAAGGCAAGCGGAAACATCGATTGTGTTGCTCGTTGCCTGCCAACAGTGCTAAAAAAGGCCAGCAGAAGCTGGCCTTGATGTTTAGTTGATTCCGTTAATCGGATTGATTATGCACGGCGACGACGGCGTGTCCAGCCTAGGCCAGCCAGAGCCAGTAGCGCACCGAAACCAAAGGAACCGCCAGATGAGTCATCTGAAGAGTTATCTTCTCCAGGTGTTGGACCTGTTTTAGATGTATCTGCTTTTTCAACACTGATTTCAGCTGAACCTAAATCAGCCGGCACCTGTCCAGAAACGGTACTCGGATCTTCCTTGTACAGCTCTAGTTTGATTTGGTAGTTACCTGCTTCTAAGTCGGCAGGTAGGGCAACATTCGCACTACCACTCTCGGCTTCAGCTTCTGTCACCTGGTGAATCACCGTATTTACGTCACCAGCAGCTTTAAATCCAGCAGACGCAGAGGTCATATTCAAAGTCACAGCAATATATTTACCAGCATCATTTTTAGCAACCGCAACAGGCAAAATTGCAGACTCACCTTCACTAGCCGGCTTCACTTTCACTCCGTCAGCAATACCTTTGTTATTACCAAGAATAACAATCACAGGATCATGGTCAGAGGCAGAGAATGCATTTTCAGACTTCACAAGGTCGCCAGTATACGCACTGCCATACTCGAACATATTGCTTTCTAAAGAGTTAATGTGCCAATCAGTGATATCAATAACCTTACCGGCTACTGATGTATTGCCCAACACATGGTCCAAGCTGCCCAACTCACCTTCATAGGTATATGAGAAAGCAGTAGGCTCGCTGAGGTTAATCAGGCCAGCACCTTCAGCTAGCACACGACCAGAAGCATCATATTCCTCGCCATCCAAGGTTGTTGAAGCGGCTGTTTTGACTTTACCTTCACGCTCTTCAGGAATTGTAGTCAACGCAAGAACCGGATCTTCCATACCGTAGGAGTTCAAGTCACCGATAACCAGTACATCACCTTTTAACTGACTGACAGCCTCGCCAACCACTTCTGCAGCCGAAACCCTGAACTCAGTACAGTTACCCTGTAGGTCATCTTCCGCGCCAACATCCTCAATACAGCCTGAGCCTTTTGATTTAAAGTGGTTGACTACGATATGCAACGGCTCATCCTGGCCTGGGACATTGAAGCCCTGGAGCAGGCTATGACGCTGGTATTTATCGAAGTTGCTGCCATCTGAGGCTTCGCCATGCTGTTCAGGGGTAACGATAACCTGAGCATCCCCAGCTAACGATACCGTTGCCGGGCGGTAGAACATGGCAACCATAATCGCATCGGTACCAAAGTATTTCTGCCCTTCAAAGTCAGCACCTTCTTTCGCGTACTTCTCGGCATCTTCAGCAGAAATCTCTACATATGCATAATAATCTGAAGGATCACTAAATTCTGAATTTAGCGTATCAAGCAAGTCTTTAATGGCACTACCATCACCAAAGCCATTATTTTCCATCTCCATGATCCCGATAATATCGGCATCCATTGCTTTCATTGCATTAACAATCTTAGTGCGCTGAAGCTGGAACTCAGTCACATCTTTGGCGCCACGGTTACAGCCTCTAGACTTATCGGCATCAGCCTGATCCGCACAGCTGGCATTAAGTGGACCACCGATCTCACTGTAGCTAGTAAAGAAGTTCAATACATTGAAGCTGGCAACCTTGATCCCCGCCTGCTCAACCAAGGCTGGTGCATCAGTTCGCTCATGGGCAACCTCGTCATCACGAACAAAATCTGCTTTTGTTAACTGATTGGCAGCAACCAGACGATACTCGCCATAGCTATAACCAATAACACCCGCAAGGTTCTCTACGCGATCTCCAATTCGGATGTAGCCATCCTCAGGGTTGAAATCAGCGAAATAAGGCAGCTCACCACTTTGGGCTTTATAATCAGACTCAATGAAAATCCGGTTCGCACTGTTCTTATCACTCTCGGCATTAGCTAGGTCTGACTCTGCCGCAAACAGCTGGGTTGGCTTGATATTCGGTGTCTTATGAGACAGCACCATGTTGTTACGTTTACCGGCGTAGTCATAACTGAAGTTACGGGTAACACGTAAATCCGTATCAGTATCTAGCTCAACCAGCATACCTTCGTAACGTTCTAGCGCATCACGAAGCGTTTCTCCCTCATTAATGACCAGTAGTCGAGGCTCAGGGGCAGTACCGTTTGGCTCAGTAACTGCGTAGCTATTATTGCTGGACGCTAGTTGAGTCTGGTTATAGAACTCTTGTACCTTACCTTTAACACAGACTTCAACACCCGGCTGAATGTCGTCGCTCGGTGCGGCACCCGTATAGATAAACAGGCCATCAGAGGTACTGTCATTACCGTCAGCATCAAGTGCATGCAAGAAGAAGCCCTTGAACAGGCTTTCACCACGGGCTGTAACGACACCACGGACAAAGTATTCATCTTCAGTAATGAAGCCATCCTCAATCAGCGGTGACTTACCTCCGTCCCCCTGAATCGCATTGATGGAGGTAAAGGTAGGCTCACTGCCATCTTCCGTCTCGCACACAAAAGCCGGTGGTGGCTCAATGGCTTCTACCGAGCCTAAGCCGTCATAATTACCTTTACCGGCATCGGTCCAGTTGGATAGCTCAAAAGTAGCGCTTGGCGTTAGGCTGTCGAGGTTGCGCTGTAGAGAGGCATTATCACCAAAATTCTTCTGGTCTGTCCCCATATAGCCAATGATATCGATGGTTGTACCATCAAGCTCAAGTGCAACGGCATCCCCTTTCTCACCATTGAATGAAAGACCATACTCCTGAACATTGATACTGCTATCGAGCTTTGCTGCAAGCTGAGAATGAGCGATAACCAAAATCTGTCCGGCCCCTAACTCGCCAGTCAACTTTAGGGATTTTGGCTCTGAACCAGAATTCTGATTATTATGCTGTACTAGCGTATATTGGCTTAAATCAGCGGCCTGCTCACCGCTATTGTATATTTCAATAGCCTTATCGTTGCCATTCTCTACCCACTCCGTCATAAGAACATCGGCCTGGGCACTCATAGAAATGGCTGAACCGACTGCCAACGCTACGGCGGTACGCGATAAATGTCTCATTTTCAAACCTCTCAGCTTCACTGCTATACATTTTTTTTTGATATGCAGGACATTCTGGACAGATATGACAAAGCATCTAGTCGCTTAATGCTTAAATGTGACAATGGTTCGAGTTAATGCTCTAGAAAACGATTGCTCGCTCATTTTTTGGGCTTTTTTCAACAGGATGGGTAAAGTACTAAAGAAAGGCGTCAAAGATTTGAAGCACAAAAACAAAAAAGCCGACAATATGCCGGCTTTTTAGAATACATAGAACAGTAATTACTAAGGACGAGTGACAAAACCTACCGCTTCGTAAGCCTTCTTCAGCGTTACTGCAGCGCGTTCAGAGGCTTTCTCTGCGCCCGCTTTCATTACGGAATCCATGTAGGCGCGGTCTGCACGAATACGCTTGTATTCAGCCTGAACCGGCTCAAGCATCGCCACAATCGCCTCGCCAACGTCTTTCTTGAACGGGCCGTACATCTCAACACCCTGGTATTGTGCTTCGATCTCTTCAAACGACTTGCCTGTCGCCGCCGAGTACAGACCCATCAGGTTGGTGATACCTGCTTTGTCGACACCGTGGGCGATACGCGGTGGCGTTTCGGTATCGGTTTGTGCCTTGTTGATCTTCTTGATGATCGATTTTGGCTCTTCCAACAACGTGATCACGTTCTTGCGGTTATCGTCTGACTTGGACATCTTCTTGGTGGCATCCTGCAGGCTCATTACACGCGCGCCAATGGTCGGGATGTAAGGCTCTGGCACCTGGAAGATAGCTTCATCATTACCGTAGATATTGTTAAAACGGGTTGCGATGTCACGGGCAAGCTCAAGGTGCTGCTTCTGATCACTACCAACTGGTACCTGGTGCGCGCCGTAAAGCAGAATATCTGCCGCCATCAGTACCGGATAACCAAACAGGCCAACATTGACGTCATTCGCATGGCGCTGTGATTTATCCTTGAACTGGGTCATACGGCTCAGTTCACCCATCTGAGTGTAACAGTTCAGCAGCCAGCCAAGTTGGGCATGCTCAGGCACATGTGACTGAACAAACAGCGTGCTCTTCTTTGGATCCACACCAACGGCAAGACAAATCGCCAACGCATCTAGCGTTGCTTCATGCAACGCCTTTGGATCCTGGCGGACGGTGATTGCGTGAAGGTCTACAACACAGTACTGGCAATCATAATCATCCTGCATCTGTTCCCACTGACGCAGCGCACCCAAATAGTTACCAATACTCAATTCGCCAGAAGGCTGGACGCCACTCAATACAATGGGTTTACTCATGATGGGATTTTCCTATGTCACTAAAGATAAGCAGCGGCACGAGTGCCGCTGGCTAATATTCAAAACCTGTTGTCAGATAAACGCAGACCTGACCGTACTAGCTGTCTAGTTTAACCACTTCCGCCAACTGACTAAAGTGATCCAGCACAATATCGGGTTCACTGTCACTGATCGGCTGACCATAATTGTAACCGTAGGTCAGTCCGACAACATAACATGTTGCTGCTTTTGCCGCCAAGATATCGTTACGGGAGTCTCCGACCATCAGCATCTCTGTTGCCGCCAGCTGATGCTTTTCCATCAGCCAATGCAAGGCAAACGGATCGGGCTTTTTGAGCGGAAAGGTATCGCCGCCAATCACATCGACAAAGTAGTCGCTGATGTCATGCTGTTCCAGTAAATGCGGCACAAACTGAGCTGGCTTATTGGTCACAATCGCCATCGGAATGCCGGCCTGATGAAAAGAGGCTAGAGTCTCTTTCACCCCGGTATACAGTGCGCTCTGTTTGTGGCCACCCGCATCGTAGAAACGATCAAACAGTTGGCGAGCTTCTTTATGTAATTTTGGGTCTAACTGCGGGTCGACCTCAAGGCTGCGACTCAGGGCACGGCCAATCAGCACATCGGCGCCGTTGCCAATCCAGGTTGTCACCTGCTCGACTGTCACGCCCGGGCGACCTAGGGCACGCATGGCCTGGTCTGCCGCTTCAGCCAGATCAGGAACGCTGTCGAGCAGCGTTCCATCTAGGTCAAAAGCAATAAACCGAATGCCTTTGAAATAATCCATTAACGCTCGACCTTGGCCAGTTCTGCTCGCATTTCATCAATCACAGCTTTGTAATCAGGCTGGTTAAAGATTGCAGAGCCGGCAACAAACATGTCTGCACCCGCTTCGGCGATTTCACGAATGTTATCAACCTTCACACCGCCATCAATTTCCAGGCGAATATCACGGCCAGACGCATCAATACGCTTACGCAATTCACGCAGTTTATTCAGTGTATTTGGAATAAATGCCTGGCCACCAAAACCTGGGTTGACAGACATCAGCAGGATCATGTCAATTTTATCCATCACGTAGTCTAGGTGATGAAGCGGAGTGGCCGGGTTCAATACCACACCCGCCTGACAACCGTGCTCTTTAATCAACTGCAAGGTACGATCCAGATGCTCAGTGGCCTCGGCGTGGAAGGTGATCATCGTCGCCCCAGCCTTGGCAAAATCCGGGATAATGCGATCAACCGGCTTAACCATAAGGTGAACATCAATCGGCGCAGCAATGCCGTAGTCACGCAATGCCTTACATATTGGTGCGCCAAAAGTCAGGTTTGGCACATAGTGATTGTCCATCACATCAAAGTGAACCACATCTGCACCTGCAGCCAATACTTTCTCGACGTCTTCACCAAGACGTGCGAAATCTGCAGATAGGATAGATGGAGCGATCAAAAAGTCCTTCATGTTCAGCCTCTATACGATACAAACGATACGGTCGGTAAAATCGGCGCAATTCTACCCGATCCGGTTAACGATGTCTTAACGGATCTCGTTTGGTTTTGTGACTATGCTTGAAAGACAAAGATGGGTGATGGCAAAACAGGGATGAATAACAAATGAAATCGGAAGGAAACAAGCCCGCCACCGAGCGCACGGCAAAAAGTAATATTGCCCTTAGCGTTGCCGCTGCGCTGTTCGGGGTACAGTCTGACAGCAACCGCCAGGCAGACTTTGCTCAACGAAGCCCCTGGCCGTTCATTATTGGCGGGATAGTCGCCATTGTACTTTTTGTCGCCGTATTGCTGGCGATCACCTTCTCGGTTACCGCGGCACCTTAGCTTTTCGGCCTAGCTTTCAGGTTGTGTCTTTGCAGGTGTAAACAATGCCAATAGCTCGTCGACCTTGTTGCGACCACTGCCGTTGCGGCTAATCGTCCGTTTCACTTTCACCACCGACAGGTCGGCACCATGGTAAAGGCGACGGGTCAGTGTCGTATCATGGTTCGAGATCAGTACCGGAATATCTCGCTCTGTCGCTGCTTTTTCCGCAACATCCGCAAGTGCAGCCTGATCGTCAAGGCTAAAGCCATTGCCGGCATAGGAGGTAAAGTTTGCCGTCGTCGACAATGGCGCATACGGCGGATCGCAATAAATCACGCAGCCCTTGCGAGCCCGCGAAAAGGTCTGGTGGTAACCTTCACAGACAAAAGTGGCACGTTTTGCTTTTTCCGCAAAGAAGAACATCTCCTCTTCCGGAAAGTAGGGCTTCTTATAGGAGCCAAACGGGACGTTGAAGCCGCCTTTCTTGTTGTAACGGCACAAGCCATTGAAACCGTGGCGGTTCATATACAAGAAGTACAGCGAGCGGATATAAGGATCATCGGTGTTGTTGAAAGCCTCACGGATTTCCAGGTAAGTCCCTTTCTGGTTGTACTCTGGCGTGAATAACGCTTTCACATCTTTGATGTACTGCTCAGGCTTCTCTTTCAGGATGTTATAGAGGTTAATCAAATCCGGGTTGATATCTGCCAGCAGGTATTGCTCAAAATCGGTGTTCAGGAAAACAGAGCCGGCCCCGACAAAAGGCTCGACCAATTTACGCGCAGGTGGAAGATGGCGCTCGATTTCCTCGACCAGAGAATATTTACCTCCAGCCCACTTCAGGAATGCACGATGCTTTTTCATTCAGCTAACCACCACCAATACCGATATTGCTACGAAAGGTGGCGGATTGTACCTCATTTCACACCGAGTCTGATACCAATTCACGTAAATATCTGCTAACTACCGTGATTATTTTACTCGTTCAATTTCACGGTGAATTTGTGCATAAGATTTCACCCATGGCTGAACCGCCTGGAGTCTTTCCGGCAACCGCGTTTCGGCTCTGCGCGCTGACAGCATATCGGGGTAATCCCCTGTGATGATAATAAACCACGGCTCTCCGTTACGGCGAGTTTCATAAATCGTCGCAATCTGAGCTATTCCATAATCAGCAATAAAATTATTGGCCGCGGTCATGGATTTCAGGGCTGCCAGTTGCAAGGCGTAGTGACGCTGGTCGATCGTTTTAAGCTCAGTTCCTACCACATCGGATTTAACATTTGTTGTCTCAATGACAGGCTCAGTGCTCGATGTATTGCTAGCCGGGACTGGCTGCTCAGGTTCAGGTAATGGCGGCTCACTCGCCGTTTCTGGCGAAATCGCTTCCATCGCGCTTTCGGCAACAGCCTGCTCACCACTACCGCCCAATGCCTGCTCGCTAATCATCGCATCCACCACATCCGACGGCACCACGACACGCTGGTTTTCCTCGCTACGCCCAACAGTCAACCCTTCCAGCGAGACTTCCGGCGGCAAACTGTGGGAATCATCACTCTCCACGGTATTGTCGGGCTCCTCACTCTTGAGCAAGTCGCCTACCGGTTCCGGTTCGTCAAAACGTCCACTTGAAAGCACAGGCTCCTGCACTTCTTCAACAAATGCTTGCGGATGCTCGCTTTGCTCTTCCGCTGTATCCTGTTCAGTGGCCGGGAAAAGCCAGAACACGACGCCAGCAACAGCCACGGCCAGTAAGATCACAAGTAATGCCACCGGTGAAATTCTACGTGAGGATGAACCTGCCATGTTTGACTGCTCCGTTTGGTCTAATTGCATCAGTGCTCCCGGAGTCGGCGAGCTGATACTTGCCTTCTCTTTGAGCGCCCGCCTTCCGTTTGCATCCAGTTGATCACTGGTGAACATTACTTCGACAAAAGTTTGTACTTCTTGTTCAGTAAAGTCCGTAATTTCTAGTTCAAGGGGGGTCGTACCCTGACCATGAGAAACCTGGCTAAGATATTTATTAAGCCGCTCTCTTTGGCTAAATAGCAATACATTGATTTGCCAACCTGGTTCGCTCTGCGCCTTTTGTACCAGCGCCCATAGCTCCGCGATTAACGCTGGACTCAGCAAATGGGCATCATCGATCACCAGCAACAGGTTGACAGGGCTGCCCTCAAGCATGCGCTCAACGCTTTGCTGCAACGGGTCTTGATCATTAAATAATGGTTGGGCAACAAGCTGCTTCAGAAGAATTGACCGGTGCTGGCTGTCGTTCTGGGCAGGATGACACAGTAGTAATGCCTGATTACTATTATCTGCCCACAGCTCCAGATACCGTTGTGCCAACCAGGTTTTACCTGCACCTTCACTACCGGTGATCTGAATAAGATTGGAACTAAAGCGGGTTAAGAATTGAATTCGGGAAAGAAGCTGGATCTGACTGTCCAGATCCAACATAGCGACTTGGGTGCCACGGGTCATGTTAACTTACAACTTCAAGCACTAATCACACGACGAAGAATATCGTGTGGTACATCAGCCACGACCTCGGCACTGCCGATCGAAGTCGGTAGCACCAGCCTCAGCTGACCTGACAAAACTTTTTTATCTCGCATCATGTGCTTCATATAACTATCGAAGTCCATAGAAGCCGGAGCTTTAACAGGCAAGTTTGCTCGCTCAAGCAAGTGAGTAATTCGCCGGACATCATCTGATGACAACAGGCCCTGGAGGCATGCGGTTTGTGCCGCCTGCACCGTGCCCGCAGATACAGCTTCGCCATGTAGCCAATTACCATAGCCCATCTCGGCTTCGATCGCATGTCCGAAGGTATGACCTAAATTCAGCAAGGCTCGCACACCGGATTCTTTCTCATCAGCGGCTACGACATCCGCTTTGATCTGACAGCAACGTCCGATGGCATAACACAGGGCATCATTATCCAACGCCTGCATTTTTTCAATATTCTGCTCTAACCAGACAAAAAAGTCATAGTCCGCAATAATACCGTACTTGATCACCTCAGCCATACCGGCTGCAAACTCGCGTTCAGGCAGGGTTTTCAAGCAATGGTTGTCGATCACAACCGCCTTTGGCTGGTAGAAAGCACCCACCATATTTTTACCCAGCGGGTGGTTCACTGCCGTTTTACCACCAACAGAAGAATCCACCTGAGACAACAAGGTGGTTGGTACCTGGATAAAATCGACGCCACGCTGGTAACTCGCGGCAGCAAAACCGACGACATCACCAATCACCCCACCACCAAGTGCGACGATCACCACGTCACGACCGTAATTACCATCGAGTAAAAACGTCATGATCTGATTAAAGGTCTCAAGGGTTTTGTATTGCTCGCCGTCAGGCAATGATAACAATGCAACATCACATTGCAGTGAGCGGATGGTCGCCATTACCTTATCGGCATACAACGGCGCCACCGTTTCATTACTGACCACGACAACACGTCGACCCGCACTGATAGCAGATGAAAACAACGCCGGGTCATTAAACAACTCGGCGCCGATTGAGATTGGGTAGCTTCTGTCACCTAACTTGACGTTGATCCGTTCCATGGTCAGCTTCTCTTGGTTATTAACGCTCTTCAAGCATCTTGATGATTTGGTTTGCCACTACCTTAGCGCTCTGATCATCAGTGCGTACTACGTAGTCTGCAACCTCTTCATACAAAGGGTTTCGCTCTTCGGCAAGCGCTTCAAGTACTTCACGTGGCGTATCTGTTTGTAGCAGAGGACGCTTTTTGTCACGCTGAGTACGGGCTAATTGTTTTTCAATGGTAGTTTCAAGGTACACCACGATACCGCGAGCAGAAAGGCGGTTGCGGTTATCTTTACTTTTAACAGAACCACCACCTGTCGCAAGAACAATACCTTGTTCCTGGGTCAGATCATCGATCACGTTCTCTTCGCGAACACGGAACCCGTCTTCACCTTCAACATCAAATACCCAGCTGATATCGGCTCCAGTACGTTCTTCAATGACAGAATCAGAGTCAAAGAATTCCATATGTAGCTGCTGAGCAAGGTGTCTACCAATAGTGCTTTTGCCGGCACCCATTGGGCCGACTAGGAAAATATTTCGTTTTTCAGCCATTTTTAGCAATTTTACGCGCGGTTAATAAAACGACACCGCCCGCAGGCTATCTATAAATAAGCCCGAGGCGCCAACTTCCTCACATTTAATTCGTGATAAGACCGAAAATTATCTCAGGACTCGATATCGTTTGGCAATAGCTAGAGTGATTCATTGCCAATTTAATTACCGTTGAGACGAGACCAAGCATCAAACAATGCCTCCTCACGCTATCGCCAACCGGAAAAGTTTGCAACAAACACAACAACTTAACACCACCAACACAGAAATCGCGATAACTTGGCAGGTGGTGTTAACTGATACGCCAGCAATGACAAAAGATGCGCAATTACTGCAATACTATCTTCGGCGTCACGAAAATCAGCAACTCACGCTTGGCCAGTTTTTCTAGCTTATGACGAAACAATGCCCCCAATACCGGCAGATCGCCCAGTAACGGCACTTTCTCCACAGAGTTATCGACCTGATGCTGGTAAATCCCGCCCAGCACCACCGTTTCCCCATTCTCGACCAGTACCTGAGTACCGATCCGCTGGGTATCAATGGCAACGGCCTCGCCGGTTCCGGTATTGACAACCTGTCCGGGTTTATCCTGCGTCACCACCAGATCGAGCACTAACTTATCGTCCGGCGTAATTTGCGGCGTCACCATCAAGCTCAGTACCGCCTTCTTGAAACCAACCGAAACCGCCCCACTAGAAGCCGCTTCCAGATAGGGGATCTCTGTTCCCTGCTCGATATAAGCCGTTTGTTTATTGGTGGTTACCAAACGGGGGCTCGATATGATTTCCGCCTTCTGCTCGGCCTGCAGGGCTGACAATTCAAGATCCAGTAAAATGTCGCCCAGCTTGGCCACCTGAAAGGCGATGCTAGATGCACCTGCCTGGGTTGCCGCCAGATTCACATTAAGAAAGTCATCCACTGTCGCATCATCTTCCAGCATACCCACGGAATTTAAGTTACTCTCGATTGAGCCCCCGACCGTGTTATTCCCGCTGCTGCTGAGGATCCCCCAGCGAACCCCGAGCTCGTCTATATCGCCTTCGTTCACCGTGACAATTCGCGCTTCAATATGCACTTGCTTCACAGGAATATCCAACGCCGAAACGATATCTCTGACATTCGCAATACTCTCAGGAAGATCGTTGACAATCAGCGAATTAGTTCTGGCATCGACGTGTAGTGAACCGCGTTCAGAAAGCATACTGATACCGTCAGTGGCCCCCTGAAGCAGATCCGCCAGATCCGTCGCTTTTGCGTAATTTACCTGGAGGATTTCTGAACGCAACGAGGCTAACTCCTCTTCTTTACGTTTTGCCTCGAGCGCCTTTTGCTCGCTCTGGGCCAGTTCTTGCTTCGGGGCGATCAGGACCACGGTACCCTGGACTCGCTTATCCAACCCTTTTGCCTGCATTATAATGTCGAGCACCTGGGGCCACGGAACATCATCCAAGCGAAGTGTCACATTGCCCTGCACGGTATCGGAAACCACGAGATTAAAATCATTATATTCTGCGATCAGCTGTAATACGTTCCGAACCGGAACATCCTGGAAGTTAATCGAAATGGGCTTGCCTTTGTAGGTCACTTGTTCACTCTGGCCAGCTTCGATGCTCGCGCTAGACCCGTTCACCATCACATTGAAGCGCGTCCCTTTAAGGGTATAGCCGTAGGTAAACGGCTCAGCCATATTAAGGATAAGCCGGGCGCCTTTTTCCATGCTGAACGTTTCGACCGAGTTAACATTGGTGCCAAAATCAACCACATCCAAGACATACAACATCTCATCACTAATTGCGGTATCAATAATATCGATATACAGCTGCTTGCCCGACTTACGCATATCAACCAAAGACTGCGCCCTGGCCAAGTCAACGCTAAGTACCCCCTGCCCTTTTTGATTACGTTTAAAGTCAATCTTGGTAACCTGATTATCCACCACAGCGGATGCCGCGACCGAAAAGGCCATCGAGCTCATAAGCAAACAGAGAACAAGTAAGCACACAGACTGCACTGTGTTTAGCGCCGGAAAGTTCCTTTTCATCTTTTTGTCTCTTCCTTCTTATACTGCTGAGTCTGTGGTGACTAACGTCAATTTAATCGGTCTTTTCAACCAGCAACCGACACCATCAGGCAAAATTTCTTCTATCTCGATACTTTTCGGACTCACCTGCAGGACTCTGCCGTGATTAAGCCCGAGATAATAGCCCTCTCGGATCTTCACTAACTTACCTTCGGGGGTATAGATGAGCGCCCATAACTGGTTCCCATCTCCCAGCACACCTTTCATACTCAGCTGGACGAGTGGATAACTTTCCAGAGGACCTCTTACCTGACGAACATCCGGCTGCCAGCATGCTTTTGCCGTCTCCGGCTCACTTTCAGCCAGCTCCGGGCGGGGACGGATAAAAGGTACCCGGGGGCTGGTCATGACAAACTCATCAGCAACAAACTTATACTGCTCCTGCAACGGAGCAACCTCTGCCAGGGCTTCGTCATGAGCCTGGCCGATAAAGCCTTGGATGGAATCTTCATTTGCCCGGCAGCCAAGCATCAACATACAGACGGGGGCAATAAGCCAAACCATTTTCATGCTATTCCCCCTTTATTTGCGACTTTGGCGCCTTAAATCGATAGGTACTGGCCGAAACTTTCAGCGACAGGGTCTCCTGCGGCTGGCTCTGCTCCAACAACTTCAAATCGAAATCATTGAGGGTCACAATCCGCGACAACTTCGCGACCGCCGCCGCAAACTTGCCGATATCCTCATAGCGACCAGTGAGGGCGATATTAATGGGCAGTTCATAGTACAGCGGCTGCTCAACTCGCGGCGCCCACTCAATACGCTGAAATTCCAAACCATTACGGATCCCAATGTCATTGACCCCAGAAAGCAGACTGGCCAGCTCTTTTTCCTCAGGCAGTTGCTCAATAACGTGTTGATAGCGATCTTTAAGTTCTTCAACCTGCAACCTGACCGTCGGCAAGGCAGCCACTTGGCTGGCTCGTCGTATAACCTGGGTGCGTAGCTCTGATTCCGTTTGCTTGAGGTCCGCAAGCTCATCCTGCAACGGGATCAGCCAGTACCAACAACCTGCCGCCCCCAAAATCAACGCCAGCAGTATGACCACAACACTCTGGGGAACAACGGGCCATTCCGTGATTTCATCTAGTTCCAAATCCTGCCAGTCACTCACGGCTGCTCTCCTTGTTCTTTACGGCAACATCTTGTGCCGGTTCTTCGGGATGCTTCATGGTGAATGAGGCTTTAAACTGGGTCTGATCCTGCTTTTTATCACCTTTTGTTGCGACGATAGAGTGCATGGCAACATCTTTCAGCCAGGCAGACATTTCAGCATTCGATAGTAAGGTCGCCAGTCGGCCATTCGAGTCTCCGGTACCATTGACCGATATCCGGGCAGACTTCATCGAGATATTGTCGAGGTAGACCCCTTGAGGCACGATCCCCGGCAGCATGCTCAGCAAATGAGTAACCCGGTTTCGCTCCTTCTGAATATCCGCAATGACCCCAAGCCGCCTGTTCAAAGCATCGCGCTGCCGATCAAGCTCAGGCAATAAAGCCAACTGACGCTCCAGTGCCGAGATTTCTTGCCGTAGTTGCTGGTTTCGGGTCTGCTGAATATATTTTTGCTGCTCGATATAGCTTGCCGCCAGCCATTGCACCGCAGCAACGACAATCACCGCGGCCCCCAGCATGACAATGAAACGTTGCTTATGTTGCTTACGTCTTTCCTCTCGCCAGGGCAGCAGATTTAATTTTTCAATCATTCTGCCGCTCCTCGAATTGCAAGCCCGGTCGCGACCGCATACTGGCTGTAAAAGCTATTGCTGGCTATCTCGTCCAACTTTTTACTACACGGAAAGTAGCTGAACGGATTCATCCACTGCACTTCAATACTGAGCAGCCGGGTAAGCAGGTCATCCAGCACAACATGCTGGCTGCCGCCGCACAGCCAAATGCCTTTCAAGACAGAACGCGGGTGGGTCGAGTTATACAGCTGGAACTGACGCTTTAGCTGATCGGCCAATTGCTTGGTGAATGCTTCAGCCTGATCGGGGGTCGGCGAAAACACCTGCATGCTTTCGCTATCATCAAAGCTATTAGCACGAAGTTGCCGGGTACCAAATGCTATCTCACGGTGGTAAGCCGCCGCGCCCGACGGTTTGACACTAAACTCGGTATGCCGCTTGCCAATGTCGACCAGCCCCCATTGGTCCTGCATAGCACTTTGTTCGGCGGCATGCTCGGCCAGCCACAACAGAGCATGGGTCTGCAGTTCCATGACCTTCGGTGTCAAGCCGGCCTTTTTTACCGCCTCAATCCGGCTATCAATGGTGTCTTTTCGAGTTGCAAAAATCTGATACGGGGCAGTCATCGTCGGCTCCGTGAAGGAGTCGGACGACAGCGGGAAGAAATCCAGCCTTAGCTCTTCAACCGGAAATGGCGACGATGCACTTAGCGCCTGAGCAACCGCAAACTCGGCTTCTTCATCACTCAAATTGGTATCAAGCTGAATGACTTTGCTGATAACAGCACTGTCAGGTAAGGCTAGTGCCACTGTTTTGGCGTTAAACGGCAAACTCTTTTTTAATTTACGTATTGCTGACAACAAGGCAGATGTATTCACGCTATGCTGTTCATTGATCACCGATGAAGGCAATACAATTTCAGCAAATGCAGTCAGTTCTAATTGTTCTTTATTTTGACTCAGCACGACCGCTTTAACGCTATGATGACCAATATCTATCCCAATTATTCGTGGGTTCCGAAACATACCGTGCTATGCTCCCTCGTAACGGAAAAGCAAAATATTTTTAAAACAAACACCAGCCTATGGCGTTAATTTTATTTAAGTTATCTTTATACTATTGGTTGAAATATATTGAACGGCCGATTGATGGTGTAACGGGAATTCTCAAGTGAAGTTCATAAAGCGATTACTTATCCTTGCAATGATTTGCATGATTCTTGGAGTCAGTACAATCTTTGGTTTTTACCTCTACGTAAAGCCAGAACTCCCAGATGTTGCAACACTAAAAAATGTCGAATTACAGACACCTATGCAGGTTTTCAGCGCCGACGGCCAGCTGATTTCACAGTTCGGTGAAAAACGTCGTATCCCGCTGGCACTCGACGATATCCCACCGCAAATGATCAATGCCGTCATTGCGACCGAAGATAGCCGTTACTACGACCACCCAGGTATTGACCCAATCGGTATTGCCCGCGCCGCTTTTGTCGTGGCGACATCCGGCTCTGCCAAACAAGGGGCCAGTACCATTACCCAGCAGCTTGCACGAAATTTCTTCCTCTCCAACGAGAAGAAAATAATGCGTAAAATCAAAGAGATTTTTATTGCTATCCATATCGAGCAACTGCTGAGCAAAGAAGATATTCTTGAGCTTTACCTGAATAAAATTTACCTCGGCTACCGTTCATACGGTGTCGGTGCGGCCGCCCAAGTCTATTTCGGCAAAGAGGTCAGCCAACTGACATTAAGTGAAATTGCGGTCATCGCCGGTTTGCCGAAAGCACCTTCGACCATGAACCCGCTTTATTCATTGGACCGTGCAACCACACGCCGCAATGTGGTACTAAGTCGTCTGTTTGCCGAAGGCTATATTACCCAGACTGAGTTGGATCAGGCCCGTTCGGAGCCAATTGTCGCCCGCTACCACGGTGCTGAAATTGAGCTCAATGCGCCGTACTTTGCTGAACGCGCACGTGCCTGGATGGTCGAACGCTATGGTGAAGATGCCTATACCTCGGGAATGCGCATTTACACAACGGTCGATCCGAAATTGCAGCAGGCTGCGCAACAGGCCGCCATCAATAACCTGCTTCGCTACGATCAGCGCCACGGTTTCCGAGGCGCGGTTACAACACTATGGAAATCTGGGCAAGCAGCATGGGACAACCAAAAAATTGTCGAGCACCTGAAAACACAGCCAAGCTATGGTGAGTTACGTGCCGCCGTGGTCACTGGGGTCAACGGTAAAACCGCGCAGGTGATGACCCAAACCGGCGAACAGCACACCATCGAATGGGCTGGGATGAAGTGGGCGCGCAAGTTCGTGACCGATACCCGTCAGGGCCCGGCACCTAAAGCAGCAACCGATATTTTAGCTGCCGGCCAGCAAATCTGGGTACAGCAAAAAGACCAACAGTGGGTACTTAGCCAGGTGCCTGATGCCAACACGGCCTTTGTGGCAGTATCACCACAAAATGGTGCAGTCAAAGCCATGGTGGGGGGGTTCAACTTTGTCCATAGCAAGTTTAACCGTGCCACCCAGTCTGTCCGTCAGGTAGGCTCTAGCATCAAGCCATTTATCTATTCGGCGGCGCTAGATACCGGCATGACCCTGGCGACCCTGATCAATGATGCACCGATCAACCGCTGGGACAAAAGCATGGGGACAGCATGGCGTCCTAAGAACTCGCCACCGACCTATAACGGCCCAACCCGTTTGCGCCTGGGGTTGGCACAATCAAAAAACGTTATGGCAGTACGAGTCCTGCAAAGTGTCGGTCTGGATGAATCCATCAATTACCTAACCCGCTTTGGCTTCAAAAAGAAAGATCTGCCACGCGCCGAAGCGATTGCCCTTGGGGCTGGTAGCCTGACACCACTGGAAATGGCACAGGGCTTCTCTGTCTTTGCCAATGGTGGCTACTATGTCGAGCCCTACTTCATTGAGCGTGTTGAAGACCCTTACGGCAACCTGGTCTACCAGGCTAACCCGAACATTGTCTGCAACACGGAATGTCAGCGCGACCAACAGCAAGCGGGGAATGCCGTTGTGGCTAGCCGCGCAGTCCTCAACGACATCGCTATCAGCGAGCAGGAGCTGGGAGATGCAGGCAGTTCGGAGAGCAGTGATCAACAGCAGGTCCGCTATGCGCCTCAGGTTATTTCAGAACAAAATGCCTTCCTAGTCCGCGAAATGCTAGAAAGCAACATCTGGGGTGGTGGTGACTGGCGCCATGGCAGCGGCTGGAACGGAACCGGCTGGCGTGGTCAGGTGCTGAAACGCCGTGATGTCGGCGGTAAAACGGGTACCACCAATGGCTCGAAAGATGCGTGGTACTCAGGATTTGGCCCGAATATTGTGGCAACCTCCTGGGTCGGTTTCGATGATCATAGCCGTGAGCTGGGCAAAGCGTCCTGGAACAATAATCTGGACAAGAACCAAATTTCTGGCGGTGAAGCTGGGGCAAAAACCGCGCAGCCAGCCTGGGTTTCGTTTATGGGCAAAGCCCTGGAAGATGTGCCGGTACAGCGCAAGCAGCTTCCGTCTGATATCGTCAAAGTCCGTATTGACCGCGATACCGGCAAGCTGAGCAACCGTAACGATTACACCTCGATGTTTGAGTATTTTGAAAAAGGTACCGAACCAACAGAGCAGGTTGGCGAAGGCGCTTCTGAAGGGATTTTCGAATCGGATAGCTCCGACGAGCTGTTCTAATATCCCCAGTACACAAAATCAAAGAGCGCCCCTGTGGCGCTCTTTTTGTATCTCCATCACATACCAAAGCGGGTTCTTCTCAAGGCCCTACTCCGTACTAAAGCGAGCGACGATGTGCTGGCTGATCAGCTCGGCTATTTTTTCATAGCGCGCCCGCAGCGGAGAGCCCGGGCGATAGGCAAGGGTGATCAAGCGCGTCGGGATCGGATCGCAAGCTTTGATATAACTCACTCCGTCACGGTTCTGCTCCTTGGGCGTAGCAAGCTGGGGCAACAGCGTGATCCCGCTTCCCGCTGCGACCATATTGCGCAGGGTTTCGAGACTGGTGGCTTTGAAACTGCCATCTTCATGGGCACCAGCCGCAAAACAAAAGCCCATCGCCTGATCCCGCAGGCAGTGCCCGTCACCCAGCATCAGCAAAGTCTCACCATGCAGCTTAGCCATCTCAAGCTCTTTCAGCTTGGCCCACGGGTGCTCATCCGGCACGGCCAATACCATTGGTTCATTATAAAGCGGCAGCTCGATAAAATACTCGGTCTCTTTGACGGCGGCCAGAATAATGCAGTCCAGCTTGCCTTCTTCCAGTTGCTGAACCAACTGGTGGGTTTGCGCCTCATGAAGAAATAGCTCTAGCTCAGGAAAAGATGCCTTGATCTGCGGAATGATGTGCGGCAGCAGGTAAGGTCCCACCGTCGGAATAAACCCGATATGTAACGGCCCGGCCATACTCTCCCCCTGCTGGCTCGCCAACTCGGTCAGGACCTTAACTTCCAGCAAGACTTTCTGTGCCTGGGCGACCAGATTCAAACCCGCATCGGTAAACAGCACCCGACGGCTGGTTCGCTCCAGCAGTGACACGCCGAGCTCATCCTCCAGCTTGCGAATTTGCCCGCTCAGGGTGGGCTGACTGACAAAACAGGCTTCGGCAGCTTTTCTGAAATGCTTGTGCTCAGACAAGGCCACCAGGTACTCGAGATCTCTGATATTCATGGCTCTACAACTTAGTAATAGCTTTTAACTATTAAAACCATAGCAGCAAACGATTAGACCTATCAAGCGTAAAATCACATAATCATCACATCAAAACGGAGCAGCGAAGAGTAAGCTCCGGTTGAAACACAAATAACCACTTAAACATAAATTAAAGTATTGAAGGAAAAGATTATGTTCACATCTAAAGAAGGTCAGGCAATTCCACAGGTTACTTTCCACACTCGCCAGGGCGACCAGTGGGTAGATGTAACAACGGATGAACTATTTGCAAACAAAACAGTTGTCGTATTCAGCCTGCCGGGTGCATTCACCCCAACATGCTCTTCAAGCCACCTGCCTCGCTACAACGAACTAGCGTCAGTTTTCGCAGAGCATGGCGTTGACGACATCCTATGTGTATCGGTGAACGATACATTCGTCATGAATGCTTGGAAAGCCGACCAGGAAGCAGAAAACATTACTTTCATCCCTGATGGCAACGGTGAGTTTTCAAAAGGCATGGGCATGCTGGTAGACAAAGAAGAACTAGGCTTTGGTCCTCGCTCATGGCGCTACAGCATGCTGGTTAAGAACGGTGTTGTCACCAAGATGTTTATCGAAAACGAAGAACCAGGCGACCCGTTCAAAGTTTCTGATGCCGACACCATGCTTCAGTACGTTGCGCCAGAGCACAAGCTACAAGAATCAATCACGGTATTCACTAAACCTGGCTGTCCGTTCTGTGCCAAAGCGAAGCAGAACCTAATCGATAAAGGTCTTCAGTATGAAGAAGTTATCTTGGGCAAAGATGCAACAACAGTGAGCCTGCGCGCCGTGTCTGGCCAAAGCACAGTTCCTCAGGTGTTCATCGGCGGCAAACACATCGGTGGTAGCGAAGAACTAGAAGCATACCTAGGCTAATCCGGCCAAAGCAATTATAAGGTGGGGTGAACGTACCCCACCGTAACGGATATACAGGCCGAATAAAAAAGATTTGATTGGAGAGAAGCGAAATGAAAACCCTGAATGTTGATGTTGCAGTCATTGGTGGTGGTACTGCAGGTTTAGGCGCATACCGTGCAGCCAAAGCCCATACTGATAGCGTAGTGATGATTGAAGGCGGCCCTTACGGTACGACCTGTGCGCGAGTCGGTTGCATGCCATCTAAGCTACTGATCGCTGCGGCAGAAAGCGTTCACCAGATCGAAAAAGCACCGGGCTTTGGTGTTCACCCACAAGGCGAAATCATGATTAACGGCCGTGAAGTCATGGACCGGGTAAAACGTGAACGTGACCGCTTTGTCGGCTTTGTTCTGGAAGGGGTTGAGGAAATCCCGGCGGAGGACAAAATTGCGGGTTATGCCAAGTTTATCGACGACAATACTCTGATCGTCGATGAGCATACCCAAATATCGGCCAAACGTATTGTTATCGCAACAGGCTCTCGTCCTGCCTACCCAACCGTTTGGAATGAGCTGGGCGATCGCCTGATCATCAATGACGACGTATTCAACTGGGATGATCTCCCTCGCGCAGTGGCAATATTTGGCCCTGGCGTAATTGGCCTTGAGCTAGGCCAGGCACTAAAGCGACTGGGGGTTGAAGTGGCCATGTTTGGCCTTGGCGGCCAGGTTGGCCCACTGACCGACCCAGCTGTAATGGCCTATGCCGACAACACTTTTAATGAAGAGTTTTACCTTGATGCCGATGTCAGACTCGAGAGCATGAAGCGTCAAGGTGATGCAGTTGAAATCAAATACCTTGGCAAAGATGGCGAGCTAAAAGAAATCACCGTTGATTACGTGCTGGCCGCGACAGGACGCCGCCCGAACGTCGACAAGCTGGCGATAGAAAATACCGCAATCGAATTGGATGAGCGTGGCGTTCCGGTTGCCGATCACTTCACGCTGCAAACATCTGTCGACAGCATTTTCATTGCCGGCGATGCCAGCAACCAGCTACCGCTGTTGCACGAGGCTGCCGACCAGGCGCGAATTGCAGGTGACAATGCAGGCCGTTTCCCGGATATCCGTGCCGGACTGCGCCGCTCGAAAATCTCGGCAGTTTTCTCCGATCCGCAAATTGCAATGGTTGGCGAAACATACAAAGACATCACTACCCGCTTAGGCAACTGCGGTTGTTTCGAGACCGGTGAGGTGTCATTTGAAAACCAAGGCCGCTCACGTGTCATGTTGCGTAACAAAGGGGTGCTGCATGTCTATGGCGAGCACGGCACCGGCCGCTTCCTGGGTGCCGAGATGATTGGCCCGAATGCCGAGCACTTGGCGCACCTACTGGCGTGGGCGCATCAGAACAAGATGACTGTTGCAGAAATGCTGGATATGCCTTTCTATCACCCAGTCATTGAAGAAGGTGTCCGTACTGCCCTTAGGGATCTGAACGCCAAGCTTCACCTTGGTCCGGAAATGATCAAACACTGTCTGGACTGTGGCCCTGGCTGCTAAGTCCGGACAAGCAAGAACGCACTACAACTCTCCTAATAGGGCCTGTTTATCTATCAACATAATTCCTGCTGGAGGCTATTTTTTCAGCTTACAAGGCGGAAGATATGCCATGTAGTTGCCCTACTTAAATATCTGACAACGCTGTAAGGTGGAAAAATAGCCCCAGCCCTTCGGGTAAAGGCTCAAAAAGCTTCATACGGCGTTACTCAGAGCTTATTTAGAACACTAAACCTCTCTCTTCGTGCCTTGTCTGAAGACTTTTATAGTCTTTACAGGTGCAATGTTGATAGAAAAACAGACCCTAATACGCCCTCCATCCGGAGGGCTTTTTTATGTACAATCACCCCCACCCGAACCGATTATACGAAAGACACTATGGGCTGCCGCAGCTGCAAAAAAACAAGTCTAATTAAACAGAAGCTCGGCCGATGCCGCCAATGTATGCTCCAGCTAACCTTGCTGAGCATAATCAGCTGGGGAGCCTGGTTCTACTTCTACTTACCTACCCCGAAGGTCGTGGGCTCTATTACCCTACTTTTTGCCGCAGCGACATTCAGTCTGCTGCTGGCCGCGCACTTGATTGTCGCCTTGAGTAATTCCTTGAAAGTTAGATCTACCTTGAAAAACAGGCTCAAGCGTGAGCGCAAGCCCCGGCAAATGCCATAAAAAATCCGCTCACTAGTAACTAAACCTAGGAGCGGATTTTTATAATTGTAAGAAGGGTGCTAAATGTTAAGCGACGTTTACCGTCGGGATCGCCTGCTCTTTATCCAAACGAACTTCCAGAGCAACTTCATCACAGGCATGCTGACGCGGGCAGCGATCGCAGTCTTTCATCACCTTCTCAGGCAGCAATGACTTCGAGGTCGGGATAAAGCCCTGTTTCATAAAGAATTCAGGTACACGGGTCAGCACGAAGACTTTCTTGATTGCCATCTGATCGGCTTTCTCAATCAGATGCTCGACAATGGCCTGTCCCTGCCCCTGATGCTGCCAGCCGGCTTCTACCCCCAGCGAGCGGATCTCTGCGAGACCGGAATCGTAGACATACAGCGAGGCGCACCCTGTTACCGTACCGTGATGCTCAGCCACCGCAAACGATCCGATATCGCGTACCAGCTCATTGCGCAGCCGTGGCAGATTTTCACCCAGCCCAGCCCAGTAGGCCACCATCCCTTCGATCGCATCAAGATCCGTCAGACGAGCCCCCCGCACTTTCACACCCGGCGAGTAGCGCTTCTCTAACCGCTTCTCGGCCTGGCCAATTGCATAATCGACCTGGTTCGGCGCGACGCCACCTAGCGCGCAACGCTTCTCAAGGCATGATTCAATAGTCAGGATTGGGTAGACATCTTCGTCGATAACCTCAGAAAACTCTTTCATCTCCGCCAGCGACAGCTCTTCCAGCGCACAGCCCTTGGCAATAGCAGCTACGACCGCGACACCGACAATGTGGTGAGCTTCACGGAACGGGATCCCTTTCGCAACCAGATAATCAGCCAGCTCGGTGGCATTCGAGTAGCCCTGCATGGCAGCCTCTAGCGTCCGATCTTTGTTGACCTTGATACCGTCAAAACACAACGCGGCCATTTCCATACAGTCATTCCAGCTATCCAGGGCATCAAACAGCCCTTCCTTGTCTTCCTGCATGTCTTTGTTATAAGCCAGCGGCAACGCCTTCACCGTCATCATCATGCCGGTCATGGCCCCGTACACCCGGCCGCATTTGCCCCGGATCAACTCCAGCGCATCCGGATTCTTTTTCTGCGGCATCAACGACGAACCCGAGGTCACAGTATCAGCCAACTCGATAAAGTTCGACTCGCCGGAGTTGTAGAAGATCAAATCTTCCGCCATCCGGGATAAGTGCAGCATCGAAATAGAGGCCGTCGACAGCAGTTCCATCACATGATCCCGATCCGATACCGAATCAAGACTATTGCGGGTTGCCCTATGGAAACCCAGGCTATGAGCCAACACTTCACGATCAATCGGATACGCCGTGCCAGCCAAGGCGCCAGAGCCCAGCGGACAAGTATCAAGCCGATCAAGCGCGTCATGCAGACGCGAATAGTCACGCTCAAACATTTCGACATAGGCCAGACACCAATGGGCAAAAGTCACCGGCTGGGCACGCTGCAGGTGGGTATAACCCGGTAGCACTGTTGTCTGATGGTCGCGGGCGACCGAAACCAGCTGGTTCTGCAGCTTGTCGAGCATCAAGAGCAGCTGCTGGCCTTGCTGGCGGCACCACAGCTTGAGATCCGTCGCCACCTGATCGTTCCGCGAACGACCGGTATGCAGCTTCTTGCCCAAATCGCCGACTTTGCTGATCAGCTGCTGCTCGACCCAGCTGTGAATATCTTCGGCATCAGAGCGCAAGATCTGCTCCGGATCTTCCATCACGGCCAGTTTCAGTTCGTTCAGAGCCAACTCAAGCTTCTGCTGCTCTTCATCCGTTAAGACGTCAACCTGACGCAATGCCTTCGACCATGCAATAGAACCAACGATGTCTTGCTCCGCCAAACGGTAATCAAAACGTAGTGAATCGTTGAACTGCTTAAACCGTGTGTCAGCTGCCTGACTAAAACGTCCGCCCCATAGTGCCATGGTACTTCTCCTCTGCTTCGCTACTCGACTTGCTCATTGCTTTGGGTTATTTATTTTTCTTCTGCTCGTTTAACGCACGAATACGGCTAGCCAGCGAGTACAGACGGATAAAGCCTTCAGCATGACTGTGGTCATACACCTCATCTTCCCCGAAGGTTGCAAACTCTTCGGAATACAAGCTGTTGAGCGAGCGTTTCTGAACCACTGTAGCTTGACCTTTATAGAGCTTCACAACAACTTCACCGCTCACATCTTGGGCAAGCTCATCGGCAGCAGCTAGCAGTGACTTACACAGCGGAGTAAACCAACGTCCGTCATAGATAAGGTGCGAGGCTTTCAGGCCAATCGTCTCACGAAACTCGAACGACTCTTTGTCCAGCACCAATTGCTCTACCGCACGTAGCGCCTCGTTCATGATGGTACCGCCCGGAGTTTCGTAACAGCCACGCGACTTCATACCAACAAGACGGTTTTCAACGATATCGATACGACCGACACCATGCTCGGCACCTTTTTCATTCAGGTAAGTCAGCACATTGAGCGGCGACATCGCCTCACCATCAACCGCCACAATTTCACCTTTATCAATCAGGATAGATACGTTTTCAGGCTTTTCAGGCGCATCTTCCGGATCCTTGGTCCATACCCAGCACAGCTCGTTCGGCTGATTCCAGGTATCTTCCAACACACCGCCCTCGGTCGAAATGTGCCATGCATTGGCATCACGCGAGTAGATTTTTTCCAGTGATGCCGTACATGGAATATCACGCTCAGCCAGATAATCCAGCAGGGCTTCACGGCTACGCAGATCCCACTCACGCCATGGTGCAATCACCTTAAGCTGGGGCGCTAGTGCTGCGTAGGCACTTTCAAAACGCACCTGGTCATTCCCTTTACCGGTGCAACCGTGGCAGACGGCATCGGCGCCGACTTCCAGTGCGCACTCAACCTGTGCCTTGGCAATAATCGGACGTGCCATTGAGGTACCCAGCAGGTACTTTCCTTCGTAGATCGCCCCGGTCTTCAGACTTGGATAAATATAGTCTGCAACCATTTCATCTTTCAGATCGGCGATATAGCAAGCCGAAGCACCTGATGCCAATGCCTTCTCTTCAATACCTTCAAGTTCGGCTTCACCCTGACCGACATCGGCCACGAATGCGACCACTTCACAGTCATAGTTATCTTTCAGCCATGGAATAATCGCCGATGTATCCAGACCGCCGGAATAGGCCAATACGACTTTAGTTACCTTACTCATAATGCTCTCCTGATTGCCTGGTCGACGGTCATACCGCTCAGGCTTATTTTAAAAATGGGTTGTGCTTAAAAATAGAATTCTGTTTATGCCGAAAACTTAGTGCCGATATTCTGGCCTTCAAATAATGCCTCCAGCTTTTCTGGGTAACGCCAGGTCGCGACTTCAACGGGTCTTCCCAAGGTCTTTGCAGCTTCCAACGCCGCACGCACCTTGACCACCATGCCATCGGTGATCACGGCCTGCGTGATCAGAGCCTCGGCTTCAGCTTCCGTCAGGCTGGCAATCAACCGCCCCTTGCCATCCAGGACACCACTGACATCCGATAGCAAGACCAGTTCGGCATCCAGTGCCGCAGCGACGGCCACCGCCGCCTGATCGGCATTAACATTCATCAGCTCACCCTCGGCATCTAATCCGATAGAGCTGACAATCGGCAGGTAGCCCGATGCCATAATCTGATTGACCAGTGCGCTATTGCCCGGCGATGCCTTGCCGACCGCCCCCAGCGCCGGGTCCAGCTCAGTAACCTGACACAAACCGCCATCCGCCAGGCTCAAGCCAACAGCTGCCACCCCTGACTTTATTGCGTGCCCCTGCAGGACTTTGTTTGCCGTTCCTGCCAAGGCACCCGCAATAAACGGAATATGCTCTTTCGGTGTTACCCGCAGGCCTTCTTTTTTTACGGTTTCGTGCTGCAGTTTTTCCATCAGCTCATCTACCAGGTAGCCGCCACCGTGCACCAGCAGCAATGAGCGCTGGGCTTTAGCTTGGTACTGATTAATGGCATTGAACAATTTTTCCAGCGTGTCAGTGCATGACAGCACAGCACCGCCTAATTTGATGACTAAAGGACTCTGACTCATGGCGATATCTCCTAAACCAACGCGGTTAACTGCGGAAAATTATTCCGAATATTTATGCATTGCATCGCCTGAGCCGATGCACCTTTCAATAAGTTGTCAATTGCAGATGTTAAAATAACGTGTTGACCTTGTACCTTCCAGCCAATATCGCAAAAGCAGGTATTAACAACATTCTGGATACTCGCCGTCTGTTCGCCCAGCAACCTGACTGCGTGCTGGGAAGCTTGACTTTCATAGGCTTGCTGCATAGCCTCGGCAACCTGTCCGGCATTGACACCGTCAGCCAGCTTGGCGGTGATCGTCGCCAGAATGCCGCGCTTGAAGTTGCCAAGGTGCGGAGTGAAAATCACATCACAATCAAGGTGAGTAGCAATTTCGGGCTGGTGCCGGTGGGCAAAGACGCCGTAGGCCTGCAGGCTCACTTCACAAAAGCTATTGATCATCGATGCTTTACGGCCAGCTCCAGATACACCGCTCACCGCATTGATCACAGGCCACTGTTTTTTATCAATAAGATTAGCTTCTAGCAGTGGCTTAAGCGCCAGCTGAGACGCGGTCGGGTAGCACCCCGGTACCGCGACCAGCTGGGCCTGCTTGATAGCTTCGCTATTCCATTCCGCCAGGCCATATACGGCCTGCTCAAGCCAGTGTGGATATTGGTGGGTGAAGCCATAGTACTGAGTATAGAAGTCATCATCCTCAACCCGAAACGCGCCTGATAAATCAAATACCTGACAACCAGCATCGAGAAAAGTCGAAGCCAAGCTATGGCTAACCTCATGGGCAGTGGCCAACAACACGATGTCTGCCTGCTGGGCCACTTTTACCGGATCAACCAGAGGCTGAAGGGGGAAATCGACAATACCTTTCAGCTGGCCATGTAAGTCACTGATCGGCTTGTTAGCATCGAGGCTATTGGCCGAGACAAAAAGACCAGATAACTGGAGGTATGGATGAACGTGCACCATTTTCGCCAGCTCTGCGCCGGTATAGCCGCTGGCACCGATAATTAGGGTGTTCAACATATGTAATTCCGTTTAATGCTTTAAGTAGTTAATACTTAGTGTTTGAAACGATGCTGCAGACACAGCGAATGATGGGGTGCACGAGCGCACCAGGCGGATGAGACTTAGCGTCGTCGGAGGGAATTCAGATTGTGAATAGTCGCCTGGTTCATGTTAATAACTTCCTACATTTAACGTCTTTGCCTATACTTTGGGATGACGTTTTACTTCGGTTTTAAGGTGAATCCAAATTTAAATTTTTATTCACCTTGCTTGCATTAATATGTTTACCGATTAATCCTTGGCCTGTCAACCACGAAAATAAAAAAAATAACGATTTGGCTGCATCTTTCTATCAAGCCCCCTATATATAGCAATCAAACGAAGCGCACTGACCTAAATGGCCTTTGATAGACTGCGGTCTTGTTTAGCGGCACTTTTTAGCTCAGTATTGAATCAGTTCGAATGTAAAGCACACGGGTTTCGTGCCCTTTTGACACGTTTTTACGAAAATTTGTTACATATCGAGTTTCATATCATGACAAAAATCAATGTACCTTCTTTTTTTTGACGGTAAATGTAATCAAAGTTGACCTCAAAGTGGGATCGCGGATAGATTGTCAGTAACACGATAGTGAATTGGATGTAACAAAATTACGAGATGGATGCGATATGAACGAAAAGTACAGCGCGTTAAGAAGTAACGTAAGTATGCTCGGCCACCTGCTGGGTAATACCATCAAAGATGCGCATGGCGAGCCTCTGCTAGATAAAGTGGAGACCATACGTAAGTTATCTAAATCTGCCCGCGCGGGAAATCAGGATGATCGCGAAAAGCTGATCGACGAGCTACAAAATCTGCCGGATGATCAGCTGCTGCCAGTTGCTCGTGCCTTTAGCCAGTTCCTGAACCTTACCAATATTGCCGAGCAGTATCATACGGTCTCCCGCAACTGTGAGGAGCATATCTGTAGCCCTGACTCTATCGACTCCCTGTTTGGTAAACTCAACAGCAGTGATATCAGTCAGTTTGATTCCATTCAGGCCGTACGCGACCTGAATATCGAGCTGGTTCTCACCGCACACCCGACGGAAATTGCCCGTCGCACCATGATCCACAAGCTGGTTCAAATCAATAAATGTCTATCAAAGCTGGAACTGAGTGAACTGTCGCGCAGCGAGCGCCTACGTGTCGAGCAGCGCCTTGAGCAGCTTATTGCCCAGGCCTGGCACTCCGACGTGATCCGCAAGCAGCGTCCAACGCCGCTAGACGAAGCCAAATGGGGCTTTGCCGTGGTCGAAAACTCGCTATGGCAAGCAGTGCCAGACTTCCTGCGCCAATTTGACGAAAAACTGACCACCCACCTTGGTGAAGGTCTGCCGATTGATGCCTCACCGGTTAAGTTCTCTTCCTGGATGGGGGGTGACCGTGACGGTAACCCGTTTGTGACCTCGAATGTCACCCGCGAAGTCTTGCTACTGTCGCGCTGGAAAGCGGCCGATTTATACCTGAACGATATTCAAGAGCTGGTCAGCGAGCTGTCGATGGTCAAATGCAACGCTCAGGTTCGCGAGCTGGCCGGTGACGAGCACGAAGCCTACCGCGCTATCCTCAAGGATCTGCGCGCCAAGCTAATCAACACCCGTGATGTGTTGGATGCCAAGATCAAAGGGCTGGATGTACCAAACTTCGGCATCATCGATCATGTTGACCAGTTGTGGAACCCGCTCTATGCCTGCTACCAGTCACTCCATGAGTGCGGTATGGGCATCATTGCCGACGGCCTGCTGCTGGACGTACTACGCCGGATCAAGTGTTTCGGGGTTCACCTGGTCCGCCTGGATATTCGCCAGGAAAGCACCCGCCACTCTGATGTGATCTCCGAGCTTACCCGCTACCTAGGTATTGGCGACTATGATCAGTGGAGCGAGCAAGACAAAGTTGCCTTCCTGGTCCGCGAGCTGGCGTCAAAGCGCCCGCTGCTCCCACGCGACTGGCAGCCATCGGCTGATGTGCAGGAAGTCATTGAGACTTGTAGAGCCATTGCCGAGCAGCCTCGTGAGGCGCTTGGTGCCTATGTGATTTCCATGGCTCGCACGGCCTCGGATGTCCTGGCCGTTCATCTGCTGCTGAAAGAAGCCGGCTGCCCGTTCCGCATGGACGTCTGCCCGCTGTTTGAAACCCTGGAAGACCTCAATAATTCTGAATCCGTTATCAAGCAGCTGATGAACATCGACTGGTACCGCGGCTTTATCCAGAACTATCAAATGGTCATGATCGGTTACTCTGACTCGGCCAAAGATGCCGGCGTGATGGCCGCTGGCTGGGCCCAGTATCGTGCAATGGAATCATTGGTTACCGTCTGTGAAGAGGCTGGGGTCGAACTGACACTGTTCCACGGTCGTGGCGGCTCGATTGGCCGAGGCGGTGCACCGGCACATGCGGCCTTATTGTCTCAGCCTCCACGCAGCCTGAAAGGCGGCCTGCGAGTCACTGAGCAGGGCGAGATGATCCGCTTCAAGCTTGGCTTGCCAGAAGTAGCTGTAAACAGTTTGAGCCTGTACGCCAGTGCCATCCTGGAAGCCAACCTGCTGCCACCACCAGCACCAAAACAAGACTGGCGCGAGCTGATGGACGTCTTGTCTGAAGTCTCCTGCGAGGCCTACCGTAATGTCGTCCGTGGCAGCGAGGAGTTTGTGCCTTATTTCCGCGCGGCAACGCCTGAGCTGGAGCTGGGTAAGCTGCCGCTTGGCTCACGCCCGGCAAAACGTAACCCGCAAGGTGGGGTGGAAAGCCTACGAGCAATCCCGTGGATTTTCGCCTGGAGCCAGAACCGCCTCCTACTGCCGGCATGGCTAGGTGCGGGGGAAGCTATCCAATACTCGATCGATAAAGGCCACGCCCAGCAGCTGGAAGATATGTGTCGTGAATGGCCGTTCTTCTCGACTCGCCTGGGGATGTTGGAAATGGTGTACACCAAGACCAATGTTGGCATTGCCGAGTACTATGATCAGCGTCTGACCGACAAATCACTATGGCCGCTGGGCCAGCAGCTACGCGATCAACTGCAGCAAGATATCAAGGCGGTACTGAATGTTGAAAACAGTGCCCACCTAATGGAGCAAAACCCATGGGGCGCCGAAGCGATCCGCTTACGTAACATCTACGTAGAACCGCTAAACATGCTACAGGCAGAGCTTCTGTACCGTACTCGCCAGCAAGAAGAGCCATCTCCGATGCTTGAAGAGGCGTTGATGGTGACCATTGCCGGCATTGCGACCGGTATGCGTAACACCGGCTAATTGGCTGACGCGCACATTATCCAAAAGGCCACACTCGTGGCCTTTTTGCTATAACATCCTCGCTCCCCGTAGCCCATGACAGCTAAGCCACCAGCTTCCTATCCCACTATTATTTGCAAAGTGACTCAATAACGAGACGAACTGTAACTAGTCGCATAGACTACATTGTTTACATGTACTGTGAAAACAGATGAAGCTCAATATATTGCAGTGCAGCAACCACCTTAAGATATAGACAAACATCACAAGATGAACAATTGGTCGTTGCCCAAAGTGGTTATTCTCACGGTCTGGTGTCGATAAAGATCACATTGATGTGTATGCTACGTGATCTCGATCAGGCACTGCAACAAGACGATTATAACAAACGCCAAAGAGCGCAGGGTAACGTCGGCCTGATTGTTTTTTATTTGTAGTATTTTAATGGATAGAAGAGATGTCACTACCACACGTCATTTTGACCGTGCTGAGCAGCCGCGACGCAACCGGTTACGATATAACTAAAGAATTTTCACACAGCATCGGCTACTTCTGGAAGGCAAGCCACCAGCAGGTTTACCGAGAGCTAAACAAAATGGCCACCCATGATCAGGTAACCTGCAAACTGGAGCCGCAGGAAGGCAAGCCGGATCGTAAAGTATATTCAATTACCGATCTTGGCCGTCAAGCGCTATTTGAGTGGTTCCAAGAGCCGGCACGCAACCCAACCATCCGTGATGAGTTCTCTGCCAAACTGTTGGTTTGCGGCGTACACAACTCAGTACCGATGCAGCAGCAGCTTGAAGGCCTGATAGAAGAGTCTCATACTTTGATGAACCATTACCACGAGCTGGAAAAGGTTCACTTTGCAGACTATAAAAACATGGATCGCCAAGCCCGTCTTGATCGTCTAACTCTTCGCCGCGGTATCCATAATCGTCAGGCTTGGATTGACTGGGCAGAAGAAGTGCTTGCCGAGCTGAAAGACATGGACAGCGCAGACAGTGCCGTTGCACTAAGCAACTAACAACGGTTACTGCTAGCAAATACAAAAAGCCGCTTTCCAGCGGCTTTTTTATTTTCTTTATTTTTCCCTGAGCCCGTCTCTATGCCTCGGCCTTGGCTCGCACGCCCAAGGTATGGCAGATCGCGTAGGTCAGTTCCGCACGGTTCAAGGTATAGAAGTGGAAGTCCTTCACCCCTTCTCTGCTCAGCACACGCACCATATCAATCGCGTTACTCGCACCGAGCATCTGGCGACTGAGCAAATCATCATCAAGCCCTTGGTATTGCTTCTCTAACCAATGAGGGATCTTCACATTATTCGCCAGCGCGAAACGTTTGGCCTGGGTCATATTAGAAACTGGCAAAATCCCGGGTACAATTTCCACATCAATCCCAGCAGCAACGCAGCGGTCACGGAATCGCAGGTAGCTTTCTACATCAAAAAAGAATTGGGTAATGGCACGGCTGGCGCCGGCATCGACTTTGCGTTTCAGGTTTATTAGATCAGCCTGGGCACTTTTCGCTTCCGGATGCACCTCAGGGTACGCCGCCACCGAGATATCAAAATCCGCTTCTTTGCGTAGCAGCTCAACCAAATCGGCGGCGTACATATCTGGCTTCACGCCTTGCTCGGGTAGATCCCCACGCAGAGCAACAATATCGCGGATCCCATTATTCCAGTAATCCCGGGCAATAGTACGAAGCTCATCACGGGTCGCATCAATACAGGTCAGGTGCGGAGCCGCCACCAAGCCGGTTTGATCCTTAATATCTTTAATAATCGAGTGAGTACGGTCCCGCTCTCCGGAGTTGGCCCCGTATGTCACCGAGACAAATTTAGGCTGCAGGGCTTTTAGGCGATGAATCGAGTTCCACAGGGTTTCTTCCATTTTCTCGCTGCTTGGCGGAAAAAATTCAAACGATACGTTAATGTCACCATTAATATCGGCGATGTTCTGGTTAAGCGCATCTAAGTGACTTGCGTGAGAATACCCCATAGTCTATCCCTTCCTATTTCGGCCGCTGGCCTGCTCCCTAAATGGTGACGTCTGAAATGACCGTTTAGACGTCTATATGTCTACAGAATGTCTTGTAACCAATTTAATGTCAACATGATGATCATGAATATTTCTCAAGTTCAAATTGCATAATCTTCAACATAGCCAATCTCGGAAAAATAAGCAAAAACCCGCAAAATGCGGGTTTTTATCGACTAACTAGCGTTTAATTTTGAAAATATCCCCTCAAGCCATAACTTGCACCACACTATCTCGCTATAGGGATTATCTTCACCTGCTACCCATCACTAAAGCATAGCAGCCAACCGGTTGATATCAGACAACAACGCGCCAGCTGTGACATCCCGCCCAGCACCAGGTCCACGGATCACCAACGGATTATCACGGTACCAGCGACTTTCAATGGCAAAAATATTGTCGCACGGCAGCAAGTTCGCCAGTGCATGCTCCGGCAGCAGTGCCTCGACACCGACGGCTGCCTTACCGTTTTTGTCCAGCCGGGCAACATAACGCAGCACCTTGCCTTCTCGCTGGGCCTTGGCCAAGCGCTCACCCAATAACTCATCAAGGATAGCCGCCTGCTCGAAAAAGCCGTCCAGTGTCAGCGGAGCAAGCTCTCCCGGCACCAGAGACTCAACCCTGACTTGTTCTGGCTCTAGGTCAAGCCCTGACTCACGCGCCAGGATCACCAGCTTGCGCATCACATCACTGCCATCGAGGTCATGACGCGGATCGGGCTCTGTCAGCCCCTGCTGCCAAGCCTGCTCGATCAGCTGGGAAAACGGCAATGAGCCATCAAACTGCTGGAACAACCATGATAAAGTACCAGAGAAAATTCCTGACAGCGCGATGATCTCATCACCACTTTCGCGCAGATCCCGTACAGTGTGGTTGACCGGCAGCCCGGCACCTACCGTCGCGTTATACAACCAGTGGCGACTGCTTTTGGCAAAAGCATCCTGTACGGCGTGGTAGTCCTGTGCCGGCGCCGATCCCGCTACTTTGTTGGCTGAAATCAGGTGCAAGCCGCTTTCCGCGATCTGCGGATACTTGGCCGCCAGCTCGGCACTGGCAGTGACATCCATGACTACCACATCATCATAAGGGTGGGCAGCCAGCACATTCAGCAACTCGCCTTCGGCATACTCGATCGCTTCATCATCAAAGGCCGTCAGCGCCCGAGTAGGTTCGAGTCCCTGGAAATCAATCCAATGGCGTTGACTGTCAGCCACCCCTACCAAGGTAAAGCTCATGCCGTGGCGCTTTTCCAGTTGTTCTTTCTCGCTGTCGAACAACTCCAGCCAGCGGCTGCCAATATTTCCCTTGCCGCATAGCACCAAACCAACCCGCTTCTGAGCCTGGAACAGGACCTGGTGGATCTGTTCGACCAGACGATCGGTTTTGACTTTACGTAACACCGCGACCAGGCTCAGCCCAGACTCTAGCTCGGTGGTAAACTCGACGGGCTGATCTTTTAGCTGATGATAAAATCCATAGCAATGAACCGGATTGTTCACGACCCCTGCCCCAACGGCCGCGACAATGGCAAACCCATCACGCAGGCGCAATTCGGCGGTAATACCGCAGTCTTGCAGTAACGCCAATACCCCGTTAACCACCTCGCTGGTATAGGCGAGCTGAATTCGTCCCTGATCGACTTCGACAGCCTGGGCCAACGGGTGCAGCTGGGCCCGCTGCAAGATCCGCTCAAGCTCGGCCTGGATCGGCTCAAAATCATGGAAACGAGCGATAGCCAGCTCAATCAGGCAGACATCATCGAGTGAGGTAATGATCTTGGCCCCGCGACCAGATGCCAATACCCGCTCGACCCGGGTCGAACCGGACTCCGGCTGATGGCTGCAGCGCAGGGTCAGGTCAATCGCACTCTGAGCCACCGGCTGCAATGTCCGGCTATGAAGCACCGGTGCCGCCAACCTGGCCAGCTCGCTGGCTTCGTCCAATCGCAACAGAGGCAACAGGCACGCGTCTCCGACTGTACGCGGATCGGCACTGTAAACCCCGGCCACATCACTCCAGATCGTTACCCGAGAGACTTCCGCCAGGGCACCAATTACCGTGGCCGAGTAATCAGAACCGTTGCGTCCCAGCAGTACCGTCTCGCCGCTCTGATTACGGGCCATAAAGCCGGTGATCACGATACGGTGCTGGCTGTGCTGCGCCAGCTGCTCCTTGAGTAAGGGCCAAGACTGAGCCCGGTCGACCTCCGGCTGAGCAGCCCGCTCGGCACGGAGAAAGTGTCGGGAATCCAAGTCCGTCGCCGGCATCGCGTTTGCGGCCAGCAGGGCGGCTAGCAGACGCGCCGACCATACTTCACCGTGGCCAAGTATGTTAGCGATCACCGCTTCACTAAGATCCTGCTCACTCAAGGTGGCCAGTTCACTCAGCTCGAGATGCAACTGGGTCAGCAGCGCATCGACCTGCGGCCCCGAAAGCAATGCCTCAATCAATCCCTGCTGAAAACTGCGCAGCTCCTGCAGGGCCTCATGAGCCTGACGGCCATCCTTGCTCAGCAGCTCAACCCATGCAATCAAATGGTTAGTGGTTTTACCCGCGGCCGATACCACAATCAGATCTTCACTGCCAGAGTGCTCCTGCAAGATTGCCGCAACCCGACGATAACAATCGGGATCGGCCAGACTGCTGCCACCAAATTTATGTAACTGTCGCTGAACAGGTTGCGTCATTCTGTCACCTCCGCAGCTTTATTGAAGGCCTGCTCCAGATCGGCAATCAGATCACTCGGGTCTTCTAGTCCAACCGAAAGGCGTAATAATGATGGCTTGATCCCCGCTTCTGCCTGCGCCTCGTCTGACATTGCACGGTGGGTCATACTCGCAGGATGGGCAATCAGGCTTTCGGTGCCTCCCAAAGATTCTGCCAACGAGAAACATTGCAGCTGGGCAACAAAAACCTCCAGCTGACGGTAACTCCCCGCCATTTCAAAACTGAGCATCGAGCCAAAGCCCTTCTGCTGCTTTAGCGCAATATCGTGACCCGGGTGCTCGGGCTGGCTCGGATGATAAATTTTACCAACCAGCTTCTGAGTCTGAAGGTAAGCCAAAACCTCGGCACTGTTTGCTTCATGCATTTTCATTCGCGGGGCCAGCGTCCGGAGTCCTCGCAAAGTCAGGTAGGCATCAAACGGCGCACCGGTCGCGCCAATACAGTTCGCCCACCAGGCGATGTTCTCTGCATGTTCGGCATCTTGGGAAATCAGGACGCCACCGACCACATCCGAGTGGCCATTAATGTATTTGGTTGTCGAGTGAACGACAAAATCGGCCCCCAGCGCAATCGGCTGCTGCAGGATCGGAGAAAGGAAAGTATTATCGACGGCCACCAGTGCTTCGACCAGGTGCGCCTGCTCGCAAAGCTCAGCAATATCAATCACCCGAAGCAAGGGGTTGGAGGGAGTTTCGACCCATACCAGCTTGGGCTTTTTCGCCAGAGCCGCAGCCAAGGCTGCCGGATCAGCCTGATCGATAAATTCCACCTTGAAGTCACCTTTACCGGCCCGGGTATTAAATAGCCGATAGGTGCCGCCATAGCAATCATGGGGGGCAACCACCAGATCCTCCGGGCCTAGCAGGGCTGACGCCAACAAGTTAATCGCCGCCGTGCCACAACTGGTCACTACGCCGCCCGCGCCCCCCTCAAGCTCAGACAGGGCATCGGCCAGCATATTTCGGCTCGGGTTACCAGAACGGGAATAATCATATTGAGGCACATCCCCCAGTTGTGGGAAGCTATAGGTCGAAGTCAGATAAATGGGCGGAACAACAGCATTATGCTGGGTGTCAGATTCAATTCCGGTACGAACGGCGATGGTGGCAAGCTTCTTGTCACTCATAATTACTTTCCTTGTCTGGGGCAAGCCCTGCTTTCGAATAACTTTTAAGCAACAACATTAACCACAATCAATAAAGACGTCAACACTTCTAGACGTCTATATGTCTTTGCTTATGGCAGTAAATCCCGCTAAAATTCACCCATATTATATTTCTTGAATCCAACAGCGCTGAGAAGGTAGAAAATGGCAGAGTGGAATGGCGAATACATTAGCCCATACGCCGAACACGGTAAGAAAAACGAGCAAGTCAAAAAAATTACCGTTTCGATTCCATTAAAGGTACTAAAAATCCTGACAGATGAGCGTACCCGCCGTCAGGTCAACAACCTGCGTCATGCAACCAACAGTGAACTACTGTGCGAAGCGTTCCTGCATGCCTATACCGGCCAGCCACTTCCGACGGATGATGACATCCGTAAAGATCGTCCGGATGATCTGCCAGCAGAAGCCAAAGAGCTGATGGAAGAGATGGGGATCAAGTACGAAGACATCAACGAATAATCCGGTCTTCCTCCCCAGCCAGCGTCAGACATAAAAAAACCAGCCTTATAGGCTGGTTTTTGTTTTCTCTCTAACCGTTCGCTTATTTATCTGCCATGTAATCAACAGGCATATCAATCTGCGCAACACCGGAATCAATCGCCGCCTGTGCAACGGCCTTGGCAACGCGTGGCAGCAAACGTGGATCCATCGGCTTAGGAATAATGTAGTCAGCACCGAATTCCAGCTTGTCGGCACCTGCCGCTGCAACCACCTCTGCCGGTACCGGCTCTTTCGCCAGTTCACGGATAGCATGAACCGCAGCCAGTTTCATTTCATCATTGATCTGGCTCGCACGGACATCCAGCGCACCACGGAAAATGAACGGAAAACAAATCACGTTGTTAACCTGGTTCGGGTAATCTGAGCGCCCCGTTCCCATAATTAAATCGTCGCGTACCGCATGGGCCAGCTCTGGCTTGATTTCCGGATCCGGGTTCGAACACGCAAATACCACCGGCTTGTCTGCCATCAGTTTTAGCGATTCCGGAGCCAGCAAATCAGGTCCTGAAACACCAACGAAGATGTCTGCACCTTCAATCACATCTTCCAGGGTGCGCTTGTCGGTGTTATTCGCAAACAGCTGCTTGTACTCATTGATATCATCGCGGCGAGTATGGATCACGCCCTTGCGGTCCAGCATATAGATCTTCTCGCGCTGGGCTCCGCATTTGATCAGCAGTTCCATACATGCGACCGCGGCAGCACCGGCACCCAGACAGACAATCACCGACTCGCTGATTTCCTTGCCCTGGATCTCAAGTGCGTTCAGCATACCTGCAGCCGTCACGATAGCAGTACCGTGCTGATCATCGTGGAATACCGGGATTGCACAACGCTCAATCAGGCGCTTTTCGATTTCAAAGCAATCAGGCGCCTTGATATCTTCCAGGTTAATACCGCCAAACGTATCGGCTATGTTGGCAACAGTATCGACAAACTCATCAATCGTACGGTGCTTCACTTCGATATCAATTGAATCTAGGCCAGCAAAACGTTTGAACAGTAATGACTTACCTTCCATAACCGGCTTAGAAGCCAGAGGACCAAGGTTACCTAAACCCAGGATTGCCGTACCGTTGGTGATCACGGCAACCATGTTGCCTTTACCGGTGTACTTATAAACGTTCTCGGCGCTTTGTGCGATCTCTCGAACAGGCTCTGCTACACCTGGGCTATAGGCCAAGGCAAGATCTTCCACCGTGTCAGCCGGTTTTGTTAATGAAATCTCAGTCTTACCAGGTACAGGGTAAGCGTGGTAATGCAGTGCTTGTTGGCGAAAATCTTCAGACATAGTGGTCTTGATCCTGAATGAAAATGATGTTCAGTTCGGTATTGTGAGAGTGATCATATTCTATAGCGATACAAAATCCTAGCGCAGCAACGCTGGTCGAGCCAATAAATCCCCACCGGAATAGTCAGGTATAGCGTATTTATGATCAAACAGCATAAAAATGGGTAGGAAACGTGCTACTTGGTATGCAAAGCGTTCAGGTTAGCAGGAGTAAAAGAGAGAAAAGACTAATAGGAAGTAATAATAAAAACGGTCACTGTCGACAGGCAGAGAGGAAAGGCAATACAGACCGGCAAAAAAAAAGGGATGCTTGCGCATCCCTTTTTTCGGAATTCATCTGGCAATTACTTGCTAGAAAGCGCACCGAAACGTTTGTTGAACTTGTCGATACGACCGCCAGTGTTAACCTGACGCTGCTTACCTGTGTAGAAAGGGTGGCACTTGTCGCATACATCAAGGTTGATGTCTTTACCCATAGTAGAGTTAAATACGAAAGTGTTGCCACAAGAACAACGTGCGTTTACTGCTGTGTATTCTGGGTGAATACCTTGTTTCATGGGATAACCTCAAAAAGTAAGGCCGTGTCGCTCTCCCGATCCAAAGCCGGGCACCACACGCGTTAATAAATAGTATAACGTAATGTCACTCAGCAAGCTGATGCCAATACGATAAATTAGGCGGCGTATAGTAATCAATGATGCCGCCCAGATCAACCAATACGCTCCTTTTTTCACCGCTTTGCTGCCCGTTGCCGAGCAATGTACACTTCCTTATCTTAGTATATGCGGATTATGCGGTTTGTTATGACGCCCAACATTGCCCGAGTGGCCCTTCCTGTTCCATTAGATAAACACTTCGATTATCTGATTAAGCCAGATACCCAGCCGGTAGTCGGCGGCCGGGTACGCGTGCCATTTGGCCGTCAGCAGCTAGTGGGTATCGTCATGGCGATCACCGACAAGTCCGATTTTCCGCTCAACCAGCTCAAATCGATTAACACGGTTCTCGACAACGAACCACTGTGGCAACCACCGCTGTTCGGCCTGCTGACCTGGGCCAGCAGCTACTACCAGTATCCGCTCGGTGACACCCTGGCCAATGCAATGCCGACATTATTGCGCAAAGGCCGCGATGCCTCACCGGCCAGCCTGAAGATGTGGCAGATCACCGAGGCCGGTCGCGACCAGCCGCTTGCCTCGCTTAGCCGTGCGCCACGCCAGGCTCAGGTCCTTAACACCCTGCGCCATGGTAAAAGCAGCCATGAGAGCCTGCTGGCCGAAGAGGTCAGCTCGGCAACCCTGAAGACCCTGAACGACAAAGGCTGGATTGAAGCCCTTGCCGAGCAACCCGGAAAAATTGACTGGCAGCGCGAGTTTGCCATTACCGAGGAAAAGCCCAAGCTCAATGACGAGCAGGCGCTGGCAGTGGCAACCGTCAATGCCAACCCGGAGTTTGGCTGCTATTTACTCGAGGGGGTCACTGGCTCGGGCAAGACCGAGGTCTACCTCAATCTGCTCGAACCCGTACTGGCAGCAGGCAAGCAGGCGCTGATCCTGGTGCCGGAAATTGGCCTGACCCCGCAGACTATCAACCGCTTCCGCCGCCGTTTCAATGTACCGCTGGAAACAGTTCACTCCGGCCTCAATGACACCGAACGACTGTCATCCTGGCTGGCCGGGCGAGATAACCAGGCCGGGATCATTATCGGTACCCGATCGGCACTGTTCACGCCATTTAGCAACCTCGGCATTATCATTGTCGACGAAGAGCATGACTCATCTTACAAACAACAGGACAGCCTGCGCTATCACGCCAGGGATCTGGCGGTAATGCGCGCCAACCGGGAGAATATCCCAGTGATCCTCGGCTCGGCCACACCGGCACTGGAAAGCCTGCACAATGCCCGGACCGGCAAGTACCACCACCTGACGCTTACCCGTCGGGCGGGCAACGCCCAGAAAGCAAGGCATGGCGTGCTGGACGTAAAAGGCCTATACCTAGAGGCCGGGCTGTCAGCTCCGCTCATTGCCCGAATGCGCAAGCACCTTGATGCAGGCAATCAGGTCATGCTGTTTCTTAACCGCCGCGGCTTTTCCCCGGCAGTCATCTGCCACGAGTGCGGCTGGCTGGCCGAATGCAAGCGCTGCGATGCCTATTACACGTTCCACCAGCAATCCGGGGAGCTGCGCTGTCACCACTGCGCAACCCAGCGCCCGGTGATGCATCAATGCGGCAATTGCGGTTCGACCCAGCTCAATGCCGTCGGGGTCGGTACCGAGCAGCTGGAACAACAGCTGGCAACCTTGTTCCCCGAATACAAAACCGTACGGATCGACCGTGACAGCACCCGCCGCAAAGGCAGCCTGGAAAACTACCTCGAGGCCATCAAGAACAACGAGTACCAAATCCTGATCGGTACCCAGATGCTGGCCAAAGGCCACCATTTCCCGGATGTGACCCTGGTCAGCCTGATCGACGTCGACAGCGCCCTGTTCAGCAACGACTTCCGGGCCTCGGAACGTTTGGCCCAGCTGTTTGTCCAGGTTGCCGGACGGGCAGGCAGGGCCAGCAAACCCGGCGAAGTCGTCCTGCAGACTCACCACCCCGAGCACGCCTTGTTACAGGCACTGCTCCATAAGGGTTATGACCAGTTTGCCGTCAGCGCACTCAATGAACGTAAACAGGCGATGCTGCCACCCTATACTTATTTGACCCTGTTCCGGGCAGAAGCCAACAGTAGCGAACAAGTTGAGCAATTTTTACAGCAAATTCGCGGAGTTTTGGAATCTAGCCCGCTATATAACCAGGATACCCTGGTGATGGGACCTAACCCTGCCCCGCTATCACGCCGCGCAGGGCGCTACCGCTGGCAGCTACTGTTTCAGGCACCGGACAGAAAAACGCTACAAAAAATGCTGATGATCGCCAAACCGGCCATCCAACTGCTGCCTCTGGCGCGGAAAGTCAGGTGGTCGATTGATGTCGAACCGCAAGATTTAACTTAAAATGAACAATGCGATACAAGTCACACCTTGAATGTAATTTATGCTATTTTGAGCATGTTTAATCCTCTACAGAGAGCCTACAATAGCAGGCTCGCTGGTATAGGTATCTGCCCGGTTTGGCTACGATCCTCCGGCAAAATATAGAGAGAAATATAATAGAGAGGAACTGCAATTATGGCGACAATGAAGGATGTTGCCCAGCTCGCCGGAGTCTCGACAGCCACGGTTTCCCGTGCCCTGATGAATCCGGAAAAAGTGTCGGCTTCAACCCGAAAAAAGGTTGAGCAAGCCGTCATGGATGCTGGCTATTCACCCAACTCACTGGCTAGAAATCTTCGTCGCAACGAATCAAAAACCATTGTCACTATCGTGCCGGATATCTGTGATCCATACTTCACAGAAATCATTCGCGGCATCGAAGAGGCAGCCATGGAACATGGCTACCTGGTACTACTCGGTGACAGCGGCCAACAAAAAACTCGCGAGAACTCATTTGTAAACCTTGTCTTCACCAAACAAGCTGATGGCATGCTGCTGCTTGGCACCGACCTGCCGTTTGATGTCAGCAAACCGGAGCAAAAAAACCTGCCGCCGATGGTCATGGCCTGCGAGTTCGCCCCAGAGTTAGAACTACCCACCGTGCATATCGACAACCTCACTGCCGCCTTCGAGGCCGTGAACTACCTGACCCAAATGGGCCACAAGCGCATTGCCCAGATTTCCGGCCCGGATAGTGCCGCGCTGTGCCAGTTCCGTTCGCAAGGCTACCAGCAGGCACTGCGCCGCGCCGGGGTCGACCTTAACCCGGCTTATACCGTCAAGGGCGACTTTACCTTTGCCGCCGGGGCACGTGCTGTCACCGCTCTGCTTTCTCTGCCCGAGCCTCCGACCGCCCTGCTCTGCCACAGCGACGTTATGGCGATCGGTGCCATGCAGCAGGCCAAACGCCTGGGCTACCGGGTACCGCAGGATTTGTCGATAGTCGGCTTCGATGACATCCAGTTTGCCGAGTACTGCGATCCTCCGCTCACCACTGTCTCACAGCCGCGCTATGAAATTGGCCGTCAGTCAATGCTGATGCTGCTGGAAGTGCTGAAGGGCAAAGATATCTCATCGGGCTCCCGCCTGCTTGATGCCAAGCTGGTGATCCGCGAAAGTGCCGCGCCGCCTTCGCACTAATTGTCGATTGTTCAATGATTGTGAGCTTATAATTGGGCATAAGCTCACAAAATTGACGCTATGGGGTGCAAGCACTTCCCCCAGATCTGATCACAGCACTAGTCAGCCTTGGCGCAAGTTTGTAACATAGCGAGAATTGTTATTCCCGTTGTGTATATCATTACTGTGGCCACCAAAGATTATGTAAAGCGCGGACGCTCGCCGAAAAAGCCAGCCCGCAACAATCGCAAAGCTCCGGCATCCGGCGGTTTCCCGATAAAATGGGCCCTCATTGCACTCTGCCTGGTCGGTGCGCTGGGTTATGGCCTGTATTTCCTGTCAACGTCACCGGCTCCCCAACCTCAGCCAGAGACCGTTAAGCCGAAACCGGTTCCCAAGCCACAGACCAAACCTAAAGCAAAGCCACAGGAAAAAGTCTTGCCGCCGAAGCCGGAAGAGAAGTGGCGCTATATTGAAGAGCTGGAAAACAAAGAAGTTCAGGTTGAAACTAAAAAAGAGCAACAGCCAACCCGCCCGTACCTGATGCAATGTGGCGCCTACCGCAGCAAAGATCAGGCCGAACAGCGCAAGGCGATGATTGCCTTCCAGGGGCTGACCAGCCAAATCAAAGTCAGCCAGGGAGAGAAAGGTAGCTGGTACCGAGTGATCCTTGGTCCCTACCCGCAAAAACGCAAAGCCGAAAGTGACCGCAACATGCTGCGCCGGGCAGGTATCGAACCCTGTGCGATCTGGTTCTGGGAATAACCCCCTCCGAGCTAAAGACACTGATTGTCTACACTGATATAAGAAAAGGATGCGAAGGCATCCTTTTCTTTTTCCGTCATTGATACCTTGAAAAAATATCTCCCCATCCCCAGATAAACAGTAATACCGGCATAGGCCGGAGAGACTCAAAGAGGTAAAACCGTGACAACTATCGTATCTGTACGTCGAAACGGTAAAGTCGTTATCGCTGGTGATGGCCAGGTTTCCCTGGGCAATACCGTTATGAAAGGTAACGCTCGCAAAGTGCGCCGTTTATATAACAACAAAGTTCTTGCAGGCTTTGCCGGCGGCACTGCTGATGCCTTCACCCTATTCGAGCGTTTTGAGCGCAAGCTGGAAATGCACCAGGGCCACCTTCTCAAGGCGGCGGTGGAACTGGCCAAAGACTGGCGCACCGACCGTATGCTTCGCAAGCTCGAGGCCCTGCTGGCTGTTGCCGATGAAACCGGCTCCCTGATCATCACCGGTAATGGTGACGTGGTTCAGCCAGAACATGATCTTATCGCTATCGGCTCTGGTGGTAACTTTGCGCAGGCCGCAGCGACTGCCCTGCTGGAAAACACCGATCTGAGTGCCCGTGAAATTGCAGAAAAATCACTGAATATTGCCGGTGATATCTGTGTGTTCACCAACCACCACCACACCATCGAAGAGCTTGATGCCAAGTAAGGAAGCCGTAATGTCCGAGATGACTCCACGCGAAATCGTCCATGAGCTTGATCGCCATATCATCGGTCAAGACAATGCCAAGCGCGCTGTGGCCATTGCCCTGCGTAACCGCTGGCGCCGCATGCAGCTTCCTGAAGAGCTGCGTGTGGAAGTAACCCCGAAGAACATTCTGATGATCGGCCCGACCGGTGTCGGTAAAACCGAAATTGCCCGCCGTCTGGCCAAGCTGGCCAATGCACCATTCATCAAGGTTGAAGCCACCAAGTTCACCGAAGTGGGCTACGTCGGCAAGGAAGTTGAAACCATCATCCGTGATCTGACGGATGTGGCAGTGAAAATGACCCACCAGCAGGCGATGGACAAGGTCCGCTTCCGCGCCGAGGAACATGCCGAAGAGCGTATTCTTGATATTCTGCTGCCGCCGGCACGTGATGCCTGGGGCCAGAACGAAGAAGCCGACAGCAGTTCGGCCGCTCGCCAGTCTTTCCGCAAGAAACTGCGCGAAGGCAAGCTGGACGACAAAGAGATCGAAATCGACGTTGCAGCGCCGCAAATGGGTGTCGAGATCATGGCTCCTCCGGGTATGGAAGACATGACCAACCAGCTACAGGGCATGTTCCAAAACCTGGCCGGTAATACCACCAAAAAGCGTAAGATGAAAATCAAAGACGCTATGAAGGCAGCAACCGAAGAGGAAGCCGCGAAGCTGGTCAACCAAGAAGAGCTGAAAGAACAGGCCATCTTCTCGGTTGAAAATAACGGCATCGTGTTCCTCGACGAAATCGACAAAATCTGCAAACGTGCTGAAGCATCCGGTCCTGACGTTTCCCGTGAAGGCGTTCAGCGTGATCTACTACCGCTGGTCGAAGGCAGTACGGTATCGACCAAGCACGGCATGGTCAAAACCGACCATATCCTGTTTGTTGCTTCCGGTGCATTCCAGATGGCAAAACCCTCAGATCTGATCCCTGAACTGCAGGGCCGCCTGCCGATCCGCGTCGAGCTAGAAGCCCTGACCAGCAGCGACTTCAAGCGTATTCTGACCGAGCCTAATGCCTCCCTGACGGAACAGTACAAGGCGCTGATGGCGACGGAATCTGTCGATATCGAGTTCACCGAAGACGGTATCAACAAGCTGGCCGATGCCGCCTGGCAGGTCAACGAGCGTACCGAGAACATCGGTGCCCGTCGCCTGCACACGGTCATGGAACGCCTGATGGAAGAGTTATCTTTCGATGCTACAGAAAAAGCCGGTGACAAACTGATCATCGATGCGGCCTATGTCAGCGAACGACTTGGCGAGCTGGTCGAAGACGAAGATTTAAGCCGCTTTATTCTTTAAGTCACTCTGTATTAACAAGACTGACAAAAGTGATAGGAACGGTGCCATTCGGCACCGTTTTTTTGTTCTTAAACAAACATTGTGCCGATATAGTTGCCGATCGCTGCATTTTCGCCATAATACAGTCTCGACTGATTCCGAAATAAGCACATTATGAAATCATCTTCACTCGCAATCTGGCTTGATGCAGCACGGCCAAAAACCCTGCCATTGGCCATCGCATCCATTGTATGCGGAAGTGCAGTAGCAGGATGGCAAGGAAGTTTCTCTGCTTTAGTCGCAGGCCTGGCTCTGCTGACCGCGCTCTTACTCCAGATCCTGTCGAATCTGGCCAATGATTATGGCGATGCTGTCAAAGGCACCGATAACGAACACCGCCTGGGCCCGCAACGCGCCATACAGTCAGGCATGGTGACGCCGTCGGCGATGCGCAACGCAATGATCCTCAATATAGTTCTGACCATTGCCAGCGGTCTGAGCCTGATTTTTATCGCCTGTAATAACTTGCAGGACATGTTCGGCTTTATGCTCCTAGGACTGATGGCCATTGCTGCCTCGATTGCCTATACCGTTGGCAACAAGCCCTATGGCTACCGTGGCCTGGGCGACCTGTCGGTACTGATGTTTTTTGGCTGGCTAGGCGTCGCCGGTACCTATTACCTCCAGGCCGGACAGATTGACTCGATCATCATGCTACCAGCCACAGCCTGTGGATTACTGGCCGTTGGTGTATTAAATATCAATAATCTGCGTGATATCGATAATGATCGTGCCTGTGGCAAACTGACGTTGGCTGTGCGCATGGGACCTGACTGGGGCCGTAAATATCACCTGTTCCTGTTGGCAGGCAGCGTGATCTGCCTGGCATTATTTGCCGCTCTGGAACTGCACTCGCCTTTCGGCTGGCTGTTTGTCTTGAGCGCCCCTTTACTGTTTAAGCACGGCAAGCAGGTACTGCAGTCGGCAGACGGTGCGGCACTGCGCCCGATGATGGCGACCATGGTTAAGTGCGCCTTGCTAACTAACCTGCTGTTTGCAGCCGGCGTCGTGCTGGCGGCCTCCTGAAGCGCCCGCAAGTTTGCCCCTGCTTTGTGAGGGGCATTATTGCAATGCCTTCTCGGCTGGTTATACTTTCAGCAGGTTATACAATCAGCTAGCAGTAAGCTGTGCGCTTATGCCAGCGGTAAACCACCTCTTTCTATTGCCACAAGAAGAAGCGAACTTATGGAATATAATACGTCCGAACTATGCGACATTTACCTCGACCAAGTCGATGTGGTTGAGCCTATGTTCAGTTCTTATGGCGGTCGCAGTTCATTTGGCGGCCAGGTAACCACCATCAAGTGTTTTGAAGATAATGGTCTGATCCGTGATGTGCTGCAGCAGTCCGGTGTCGGCCGCGTGTTACTGATCGATGGTGGCGGCTCATTGCGACGCGCTTTGGTTGATGCCGAGGTGGCTCAGCTTGCCGCCAGCAATGAATGGGAAGGGTTGATCGTTTACGGCTGTGTCCGCCATGTCGATGATCTGGACGAGCTGGAGGTCGGCATCCAGGCGATGGCTTCCATCCCGGTAGGAGCAGATCAGCAAGGGATTGGCGAAGTCGATATCGCGGTGAATTTTGGCGGGGTAACCTTCCTGCCGGAAGACCATATTTACGCCGACAGTACCGGAGTCATTCTGTCACCGGAACCGCTCGATATCGAGTGATCTCGGTTCGGAGTAATAACAAACAGATGCTAGAACGAGAACAGGCTCCGGTTATTACAGTCAGTACCGACTAACTTCGGAACCTGCTCGAATCGATAGCAGATAAAAAAACAGAGCCTGTCGGCTCTGTTTTTTATTCTACGTGGTCCATCTTGCCCAGCAAGGTGCGAACACGATCCTGCCATGCCTGGTGGTCATCTCGCAGTTTAGCATTGTCTTGCTCTAGCGCTTCACGGCCAGAACGCAGCTCTTGAGCTTCAGTCGACAGGCTCTCGTTTTGTTCTTTTAGTTCTTCAATTTCCATTTGTAGCAGAGAAATTGCATCAACAGCCATTTGCACTTTGGCTTCCAGCTTTTCCAACATTTCTAATGACATATTGTTCACCTGATCTCAGCCTATCTTCTTACCTTAAACCGTTAAGGCAATATCCCACAGGCATGTTTACGTTACTTTTGCACCTATTCTAGCGAGGCCGCCGCCTTCTAGCATCTACAAATCCACCACTTTGCAACAACTGGGGGAAATTTGCACAATTCTGATGATAATTTTGCTTACCGCCAACAACAAGCCAGCTCTCCTCAGCCCGTCAACGGCAAGATCTGTCCCTCAATAGCAGTAATTTTTCACCATGGTGCAGAGGAACTGAGCATTCGCGCTGAAAAGCGCGCGCTGGGTACGGCGGAATGCTTAAAATTGCGATCTAACTCTATTTTAATGCAGGATTGCCATGCTAATTTTTATTGTGATCGTATCTCTCTTGGAATTATCCAAGATCTTGCCCTATTGGCACATCCGACCTTTTCAAGGTCGGATTTTTTATTTTAAATTCATAACGTTAACAACAAAGTCCCGTCACAAATAATCACCACGATGCATACGATTCCTAAAAATTCGTTACCATAGCAAAAAATCGCAACCGATTGCGCGAACGCGCAAAATACGAATTACTTTTATGCTCGAACGCACATTTTTCAACCAATGATGTTTCAAAGATGTATAAATCGCGTACATTAAATCCGAATAAAAAATATAAAAGAAAAACCCCTACGACATCGACAAAAGGACTGAAAAATGACAACTCCAAAACAACATACGCTGCTTGGCGAATGTATCGCTGAGTTTATAGGGACAGGGCTACTGATTTTCTTTGGTGTTGGCTGCGTCGCGGCACTGGTACTGACCGGGGCTGAATTCGGCCAATGGGAAATTAGTATTATGTGGGGACTAGGGGTGGCGATCGCTATCTATTGCACCGCAGGCGTGTCCGGTGCCCATATCAACCCAGCTGTAACCATTGCACTCGCTCTTTTTCACGGCTTTGACAAACGCAAGGTTGCACCTTATATCGCCGCTCAAATGCTGGGGGCATTCTGTACCGCCGCGTTGATTTACAGCCTGTACAGCAACCTGTTTGTCGAGTTTGAAGCGACCAATCAGATTGTACGCGGCAGCGAGGCAAGTCTTGCAACCGCCGGTATCTTCTCAACCTACCCACATGCTGCCCTGTCTTTCGGTGGTGCCTTTGCGGTTGAATTTGTAATCACGGCAGTGCTGATGTTTGCCATTCTTGCACTGACAGATGACAAAAACGGAGCACCTCGTGGCGCGATGGCCCCGCTAATGATTGGTATTCTGATCGCGGTGATCGGTGGCTCGCTCGGCCCACTAACTGGTTTTGCCATGAACCCGGCTCGTGACTTCGGCCCTAAGTTCTTTGCCTTCCTTGCTGGTTGGGGCGATATGGCTCTGACTGGTGGTAAAGATATTCCCTACATGATTGTGCCGATTTTGGCGCCGATCTGTGGTGCCGCCTTTGGCGGTTGGCTATACCCGAAAGTCATCGGTGCTTATCTGCCAGGCAACGCCGAGGCAAGCCAGAGCGAAACGGCTGACGACGCAGAAGCAGCAAAAGCATAAATCTCTCTACTACCCTTATATAATTAAAATTAGAGGAAACCATCATGACAACTGAGCAAAAGTACATTGTTGCACTTGATCAGGGTACTACCAGCTCCCGCGCCGTTGTGCTGGACCACAACGCCAATATTGTGTGCTCATCACAACGCGAATTTACTCAAATCTATCCTAAAGCTGGATGGGTTGAGCATGATCCTCTCGAAATCTATGCGACACAAAGTTCAACGCTGGTCGAAGCCCTCGCTAAGGCCGGAATTCGCTCCGATCAGGTTGCCGGTATCGGTATCACCAACCAGCGTGAAACAACTATCGTATGGGATAAAAACACTGGCAAGCCAGTCTACAATGCCATTGTCTGGCAGTGCCGCCGTACCGCCGATATCTGTGAGACATTGAAAGATCAGGGGCTAGAAGAATACATCAGAGACAACACTGGCCTGGTCGTTGACCCTTATTTCTCGGGCACCAAAATCAAATGGATCCTCGATAACGTCGAAGGTGCACGCGAAGAAGCCGAAGCCGGTAACCTGCTATTCGGTACCGTCGATACCTGGTTGATCTGGAAAATGACCCAGGGACGCGTACACGTTACCGACTACACCAATGCTTCACGTACCATGGTATTTAACATTAATACCATGCAATGGGATGAGAAACTGCTGAAGGCACTGGATATTCCGCTCTCAATGATGCCGGAAGTGAAGGCATCGTCAGAAGTTTACGGCCAGACCAACATCGGGGGCAAGGGCGGTACCCGTATTCCTATCGCCGGCATTGCAGGCGACCAGCAGGCAGCCTTGTTCGGCCAGATGTGTGTCGAGCCCGGCCAGGCGAAGAACACTTACGGTACCGGCTGCTTCCTACTGATGAACACCGGCAAGGAAAAAGTCACCTCGCATAATGGCCTGCTAACCACTTTGGCCTGCGGCCCACAAGGAGATGTGGCTTACGCCCTTGAAGGTGCAGTATTCATGGGGGGGGCTTCAATCCAGTGGTTACGCGACGAGGTGAAACTGCTTGATGATGCCAAGGACTCAGAATACTTTGCCGAGAAAGTGGGCAGCGCAAATGGTGTCTATGTAGTACCGGCCTTTACTGGCCTCGGCGCGCCGTATTGGGACCCGTATGCACGTGGTGCCATCGTAGGCCTTACTCGTGGGGTCAACTCCAACCATATTATCCGTGCCACACTTGAAAGTGTCGCTTACCAGACCCGCGATGTACTAGATGCCATGCAGGCTGACTCCGGTATCAACCTGGCCTCGCTACGTGTTGATGGCGGTGCCGTTGCCAACAACTTCCTGATGCAGTTCCAGTCAGACATTCTGGCCACTGAGGTTCACCGCCCTGTGGTGACCGAAGTGACCGCATTGGGTGCAGGCTATCTTGCCGGCCTTGCCGTTGGCTTCTGGGGCAGCATTGATGAGCTGAAGGATAAAGCCGTACTGGATCGTGGTTTCATCCCTTGTACTGATGATCAGAAACGTGAGCGTCGCTATAAGGGCTGGAAACGTGCCGTTGAGTGCGCGAAAGGCTGGGCGGTCGAAGAAGATATCTAATCCCCCCCACAGTTCCATCATTCTCAGAAGGCCTGCAGATGCAGGCCTTTTTTTATCTTGATACCGCTGTATTTGGTCATAGTAAAAGTGTGTTTATCTTCGCGGATATCCAGCCTCTTGGGGCAAAACAAATTTACGCAAACGTTTCACTCCGAGCTGTGATAGAATCGCGCCAGATTTTTTAGCCCACTGATTTCTATTTCTGGAGTAACCATGAAACGCGATTTAGCAATGGCATTTTCCCGTGTCACTGAAGGTGCAGCACTGGCTGGCTACAAATGGCTTGGCCGAGGCGATAAAAACGCAGCCGATGGCGCAGCTGTCGAGGTAATGCGCACCCTTCTGAATCAGACCGAAATTGAAGGTGAAATTGTTATCGGTGAAGGCGAAATTGATGAAGCGCCAATGCTGTATATCGGCGAGAAAGTTGGAACCGGTGGCGATGCAGTCGACATCGCGGTCGATCCTATCGAAGGTACCCGCATGACAGCGATGGGCCAGAATAATGCATTGGCTGTATTGGCGGCCGGTGAAAAAGGTTCGTTCCTGAAAGCGCCAGATATGTACATGGAAAAGCTGGTTGTCGGACCGGCAGCCAAAGGGGCAATCGATCTGGATCAGCCGCTGGCAGTCAACCTGGAAAAAATTGCCGCGGCACTGGACAAGACACTCGATACATTGGTTGTCACCACGCTGGCCAAGCCTCGTCACGATGGCGTCATTGCAGAAATGCAGGCCATGGGTGTCCGTGTCTTTGCTGTCCCTGACGGCGATGTTGCCGCCTCAATCCTGACCTGTATGCCAGACAGTGAAGTCGACGTGATGTACTGCATCGGTGGCGCGCCGGAAGGCGTCGTCTCAGCAGCGGCTATCCGCGCCTTGGGTGGAGACATGCATGGCCGGTTGCTGCCTCGCCACGAAGTCAAAGGCGACAACGAGGAAAACCGCCAGCTCGGCCAAATCGAAATCGACCGCTGCCGCGAGATGGGTATCGAGCCAAACAAACGACTGCGTATGGAAGATATGGCACAGAGCGATAACGTGATCTTTGCCGGAACCGGCATCACCAAAGGTGATCTGCTGGACGGTATTAGCCGTCAGGGTAACATTGCCACCACTGAAACCCTGTTGATCCGTGGTAAATGCCGAACAATCCGCCGTATTAAGTCGACCCACTATTTGGATCGCAAGGACGACGCCATCAAAGGCCACATCCTGTAGCTCCTCCCCTGTTTCAAACTCAAGGGCGTGCTTGAAAAAGTGCGCCCTTTTGTCTATTTACTCTGCAAGCTTCCTACCCAGCCCTCTCCTTTCAGACGCATAAACGATACACTTTACTTTGTAAGGTTGTTGCTTTATTTACTGAGCTGACTACATAATAATAACAATGAAGGAAAAAACAGCTGATATGAAGACCATAGACAAAATACTCTATCGCATGAAGCGAGAAGGCCCTGTCACTGCAAAAGTGCTGGCCGAGGAGTTCAACCTGACCACGATGGGCGTGCGGCAGCATTTGCAGGGGCTGGAAGAAGATGGCCTGGTGGACTACCAGGATATCAAAGCCAAAGTCGGCCGGCCAACGCGGCACTGGAACCTGACCAGCAAGGCTCATCGCCGTTTTGCTGATCGTCATGGCGAGCTTATTATTCAAATGCTTGATTCTGTCGAGGACATTTTTGGCGCCAACGGCCTGCACCAGGTGGTTGAGCGCAGAGAGAGTCAAACCTTTGAACAATATCAGAATGCGCTGGCAGACTGCTCTGATGTAAAAGAAAAACTTGAAAGACTGACAACACTGAGGGAGCAGGAAGGCTACATGGCCCAGTTGCACCAGGAAGGTGACGATTTCATTTTGGTAGAAAACCACTGCCCGATTTGCCATGCGGCCGCACGCTGTCCTTCACTTTGTAAGTCGGAACTCAATATTTTCCAACTCCTGTTGGGTAACGAGTTCCGTATAGAAAGAAACGAACACATTATTGCCGGAGAGAGGCGCTGCGCTTATCGAATACAAAAATCATAATTAGGAGAAGATTATGGCTGACTGGATCCCTGCAGAGGTTACTAAAAATCGCCACTGGAATAGCGACTTATTTAGTCTCGTCTTGCGCGCAAATATCGAACCCTTCAAAGCCGGACAATTTACCAAGCTTGGGCTGGAAATTGACGGCAAAATGATCCAGCGGGCGTACTCGTTTGTGAATCCCCCCAGCAGCGATGACATCGAAATCTACGCGACCCGGGTGGCCGACGGCTTGCTCTCGCCCCGCCTGCACGCCTTAAAAGAGGGCGATACCGTCTTCATATCGGCCCGAGCCAATGGCTACTTTACCCTCAATGAAGTTCCCGACAGCGAGCATCTCTGGCTGCTGGCAACCGGCACGGCGATCGGTCCTTACCTGTCAATCCTGCGCGAACCCGATGTCTGGCGCCGGTTCCGTAAGGTCGTCCTGATCCATGCGGTCCGTTATGCCGCCGATCTCAGCTACCAGGCCGAAATCAACGAACTCAAAGCCCAATATCCCGACCAGCTCATTGTTCAGCCCTTTGTCAGTCGTGAACCGGCTCCGCTTGCAATGGCCGGCCGTATCCCGCTTGCCATTGCCGATGGTATGCTAGAGCGCCATATCGGCCTGCAACTCAGCCCAAAACAAAGCCAGATCATGCTATGTGGCAACCCTGATATGGTAAGAGAAACCAAAGCTGTGCTCGAGTCGATGGGCTTTGTCAAAAACCTGCGCCGCAAGCCAGGGCAAATCACGATGGAGCACTACTGGTAAACCAGCGATTGCCTCCGCAAACAGCAAATACATCTGTTTGTCTCACAACCGTCTCACCGTGTATCTCAAAAATGAGTCAGTCTGCCTCAAGCGGGCTGGCTACCTTTAAAGCATAACTCATACCAATATCGTCGCTGGATCCAGCCCGGATAGCGACGAAAGCTATAGCATTAGCTGTACAGGGGATTCGTTATGCAAACCTTACCATCGTTTGATGAGCTAAAAAAAATGGCCGAGAATGCACCGGATGAGCTGGAAGCATTACGGCTGGCTATGAGCGAGGAGATCATCAGTAACGCCAGCCAGGCGATGCAACCACGGCTGCGAGCCCAGATGAGCCATATCAACCAGGTGATAGCCAAGGGGAAGAACCCCAACCACACCAATATCCTGTTGATGTCGGAGCTGCAGTCACAACTCAAGCGCTTTGCCCAGGCCCTAAATGCCCCAGAAACGCTAACCCAGCACCAGGCCGATATTAAGCCGTTTTCCCGCCCGCCGCAGCCAGACAAACACCAGCCAAAAACACAGCAATAGCAGGCTGCGCCAAGGTAGTTAAAACCTGATTAGCAACTGACCTTGATAAAGCTGTCCCGGTCCATATCCCGAATATCGACCGTCAGGCTATTGATCGTACTGGCATGATGCTCCAGCACCGTTATCAGGCTTCTGGCCAAATCGCGTTTTTGCTCCGGACGACGGCCAGACAGCATGCTCAGCTCGATGTGGATGAAGGTATTCAAGTCTCCCTCGGCGCCAACCAGCCAGGTATGGCAGGGATAACTGCGAGACTTTATCGAGTCCGGTTCGAATAAACCGCATGATAGTAAGGTCTGATGTAAGTCTTCCAATAAACCCGGTACATTTACCCGCTCGGCAACCGGATCGGCAAATTCCATAATGAGATTCGGCACAACGTCCTCCATGATAGCCATAACATACTGTAATCAAATAAAAATAAAGAATATCTGTATGACACCAAGTCAATTTACCCGATTCTTTGCTGACAGGCTAAACAAATAGGCTATATTTCAACCAGCGATCACTGTCTTTTTTCATCTTATTCTTCGGCCGATATGAAATATTTAAAAATATTTCCGGCTCAATAGTTCACTTTTGATGTTGAAAAAGGTACAACCAAGCACAGAAATGATTTTGGACAGTAAAAGTATCAACCTAAGCTGTTATATTTTTACAAAATGGCTGGATACCAAACAGCATAGTTGTCTGAGCCGATCAGAGAATTACGCTTTTTGGTATTATTTTTTACATCAAATTGATTTGGAGAAAAGCTATGCGCCATCCTGTGGTTATGGGTAACTGGAAGCTAAACGGTAGCAAGGAAATGGTATCTAACCTACTTAAGGGCCTTGATGCTGAACTGAAAGGTGTTGACGGTGTTGACGTAGCAGTAGCTCCACCAGCAATGTACCTTGACCTAGCTGAGCAGCTAATCGGCAAAGGTGAGAGCAAAATCATTCTTGGTGCACAGAATGTTGACGTAAACGCAAGCGGTGCGTTCACAGGTGATATCTCTCCTGAAATGCTAAAAGACTTCGGTGCAAGCCACATCATCATCGGTCACTCTGAGCGTCGTGAATACCACAACGAATCAGACGAGTTTGTTGCTAAGAAATTTGCATTCCTAAAAGAGCACGGCCTAACGCCTGTTCTTTGTATCGGTGAATCTGAAGCACAAAACGAAGCTGGCGAAACAGTTGCAGTTTGTGCTCGTCAAATCGACGCAGTGATCAAAACTCAAGGTGTTGAAGCACTAAACGGCGCAATCATCGCATACGAACCAATCTGGGCAATCGGTACTGGTAAAGCAGCAACCGCTGACGATGCACAGCGCATCCACGCTGAAATCCGTGCTCACATCGCAGAGCAAAGTGAAGAAGTAGCTAAGAACGTTGTGATCCAGTACGGCGGTTCTGTTAAGCCTGAAAACGCAGCAGCATACTTCGCACAGCCAGACATCGACGGTGCGCTAGTTGGCGGTGCAGCGCTAGACGCAGCAAGCTTCGCAGCTATCGCTAAAGCAGCCGCTGAAGCAAAAAAATAATCATCCCTGATTGATGATAATGATAGAGGTCACCTTCGGGTGGCCTTTTTTATATCAGGCTAAAGCTGAGACAAAAAAGCCGACTCGAAAGCCGGCTTTTTTATCAATCAGCAACAACTGTCTTAGAACAGTTTGTCGGCTAACTCGTACAGATCTTTGCGAACCGGACGCTTCATGTTCTCGATCGCATCGATGATGTCGTGGTGAACCATTTTTTCATTCTGGATACCCACACAACGACCACCTTCGCCCTGTATCAGCAGCTCAACAGCGTACGCACCCATACGTGAAGCAAGGATACGGTCAAATGCCGTTGGCTGACCGCCACGCTGAATATGGCCAAGAACAGTTGCACGTGTCTCGCGGCCAGTCTCGTCTTCGATGTACTTCGCCAGTTCGTTGGCATCAGTCATCAGCTCGGTAAGCGCGATGATGGCGTGCTTCTTGCCTTTGTAGATCCCTTCTTTGATCTTCGCCAGCAACTCTTCTTTGTTCAAACCGGTTTCCGGTGTGATGATGTACTCACAACCACCGGCAATCGCAGACATCAGGGTAAGATCACCACAATGACGGCCCATGACTTCAACAATAGAAATACGCTGGTGAGAAGAAGACGTATCACGCAGACGGTCAATCGCATCGATAACCGTGTTCAGTGCCGTCAGGTAACCGATTGTGTAGTCAGTACCAGCAACATCGTTATCGATAGTGCCAGGCAGACCGATACATGGGTAGCCCATTTCAGTCAGCTTCTTCGCACCCATGTATGAGCCATCACCACCGATAACAACCAATGCGTCGATGCCGTGGATTTTCAGGTTCTCGATAGCCTGAGCACGTACCTTCTCATCTTTGAATTCAGGAAAACGTGCTGAACCCAAGAATGTACCGCCCTTATTGATCACGTCTGATACGCTTTGGCGATTCAGCTTTTCAATACGGTTCTGGTGCAGGCCCTGATAGCCGTCATATACACCATACACTTCCAGGCCTTCTGACAATGCAGCGCGAACAACACCGCGAACTGCCGCATTCATACCAGGTGCGTCACCACCACTGGTCAATACACCAATCTTTTTAATCATGGTTACCCTCTGACTTTGGGAATTGAAAATTCAAATCCGGCACGAGTTACCGAGGTTCCCCCTCTCGGTGCCATAAGCCGATATGTATAGCTTATGCTCGTGTAAACTGTAACTTTCCTACTAATGTAAGAGTATTACAATTTTGATAAAAAAATTTGTTGATTCACATCACGATCATCTCTGACTTCAGCCAGCCGAGTGATATTTGCCTGATTTGGCAACGGATATGAAACGAAACTGTTAGCATTCTGGTTGACGACCTAGCAGAACCCCACTCCAAGCAGCAGAGTTAGTTCATGCATTAAGTATATATCCTGTCATCAGAGCCACCAGTTGTGTATGAGGGAGAGTGATAACCGTGGGCAATTGTGTATTTTCATCCATGATAATCACGCCTGTTCATAAGCACTCACTGGGCAATGTTCCGCAGTATAGCTTTTTTACGATGAAAATTAATAACAAAAATAGCGTTGAACATAAATTTCATGCCAGATTAGATCGCGATAACAAAACGAAAAAAGCCGCAACCTAGGTCGCGGCTCTCTAGCAGTATGGTAATTACTGATTTTTTTCAGCCCAGCGAGCTTCACACTTCTCGGCACGTTCAGCCTGCAACTGCTGGTACTTGACCTTTTGCTCCGGGGTCAGGATATTAAGCATTTCGTGACGCTTCTCCATCATCGCAACTCGGTGCTCAACCTGCTGCTCCGACATTTTCTGGGCCAGATCACGTACCGCATTTTCATCGAAATCTTCAGCCAGCATCAATGCCTGCATCTGCTGATGATTGGCCTGCATCGCCGCACGTTTTTCACTAAAATTGGCTTTCATGGTATCGCGGTTTGCCTGACGCAAGGTTTTCATCTGCTGTTTCTGCGTATCGGTCAGATCCAGCTCCTTGAAGACCTTGCGGCCTTCGTGGCCGCCACCGCAATAGCCTTTTCCACCATGGTGGCCGCCGTTATGGTTGTTGCCGCCAAACGCCAGCGCAGAGGCAGAACCCAAAGCCAGAGGAAGCGCAATTGCCATTAGCAGTGTTTTTTTGAATGTTGTCATGATGTTCTTCTCCAAATGTCGGTCAGCGGGTATAGGTTTAGAATACTCTCGGCTAGGTAAACTGCTGTCTGTAAAACGTAAAGCTGCGTAAAGCCCGCTGACAGAAACTTGGCTCAACGCGGCTGTTTAGAGATACTGGTGCTATCTCATTTGCCTGGTTGCAAAATCACTGATGTTTTGCGGGGCTGGAATATAAGGTAACTATCATGGCTAAAATTCTGCTGGTCGATGACGACACGGAGCTGACTTCACTGCTCACTGATATTCTTGAAATGGAAGGGTTCGAGATCATCGAGGCCAATAATGGCGAACAGGGGCTCAGCAAAGTCGATGACAGCATCGACTTGATCCTGCTGGATGTCATGATGCCGAAAATGAACGGAACCGAGATGCTGCGAAAGCTACGCGAGAGTTATTCCACCCCGGTACTGATGCTGACGGCCAAAGGGGAGGAAATTGACCGGGTCCTAGGACTGGAACTGGGGGCCGATGATTACCTGCCCAAACCGTTTAGCGACAGGGAATTACTGGCACGGATGCGGGCCATCCTGCGCCGCACCCAAACCGCGGGGACAGAATCCCGCAATACCCCCGAGTGCCTGACTTACCAAGATATCAACATCTATCCGGGACGGCAGGAAGTGTTCTGCAAAGGGCAGCCTATTGAGATGACCGGCACCGAACTGGCGTTGCTCAGCTATTTTATTCAGCACCCCGGCAAGATCATTGCGAAAAACGAGCTCAGCCTCGAAGTACTGGGCAAGCGACTGGCGCAATTTGATCGGGCCATCGATATGCATGTATCCAATTTACGTAAGAAACTTCCGGAACGATCCGATGGCAAGCCTCGCATAAAAACCCTACGCGGCAAGGGCTACCTATTGGTCGAAGAAATATAATGCCGTCCATAGTACTGCAGAGACACATGCTCGCACCAGAAGGAGCCTCGTGATGAAACTGCCACGCTTTTCCAGCCTGTATGGTCGGATCTTTGCCGTTTTCTGGCTAACACTACTGCTTGTCGTCGTAACGATAGTATTGCTGCCAAAATTTGACCCGCGAGCCCAGCACACCATACCGGAACCACAGTTCAAGCGCTTTCAGGCTTCCGCTCACAGCATCTCCGAAAAGATTGCCTATGAGGGCGAAACGCTCAAGGACAAACTGCGTCGGTTTACCGACCACAACCGCCACAAGGGCTTCCAGCTTTATTTCACCACCACAGACGGTGAAATCATTTCTCCCAGTGGCCGCAACAAAGCGCTGCGGAACTTTATTACCATGGCCGACAGCCCTGGCGCGCCAAAGCAAAAGCTCTACGGACGCTGGATGATGGCCGGGCCATTCACGGTCACCCACCAGCAGCAAGAGATTTTGATGTATGTCGGGCGGATATGGCGCAAGCCGCCACCGTTTTTCATCCAGATCCTCGACAAACCTTTTCAGCTGCTGCTGGTGACGATGCTTATCAGCACCCCGCTTCTGCTCTGGCTGGCATGGGCAATCAGTATTCCTGCCCGCCGGCTCCAGCAGGCCGCCGAACGGGTAGCAACCGGACAGTTCGAAGCGGATCCGCAACTGGAATCGGGGCCAAAGGAATTCAAGCAGGCCGGTGCCAGCTTTAACCAGATGGTGCAGGCGATCAACCAGATGATCAGTGGCCAGCAACGATTGCTGTCCGATATTTCCCACGAACTGCGATCCCCACTCACCCGCTTACGGATGGCCACGGCACTGGCACAGCGCAAGCAAGGGGAAAGCAAAGAACTAAACCGCATCGACACCGAGGCAGAGCGACTGGAGAAAATGATAGGGGAACTACTGGAGTTATCGCGGATGCAGGTCAACAGCCATGAACAACGGGAGCACTCTGATACCCGCACGCTGTGGTATGAGATGCTGGAAGATGCCCGGTTTGAAGCTGAACAAAACCATAAAACATTCAGCTACAATACCCTGGAAGAGTGGCCAATCAGCGGTAACCCCAACCTGTTGATCAGCGCGCTGGAAAATGTGGTCCGCAATGCCATTAAATACGGTAACGATGTGATTGAGGCGAGTTTCAGTGTCAAAGGAAACACGCTCAATATCGTCATTGACGATAACGGTGAAGGTGTACCGGACGATGAGCTAGAGGATATATTCCGTCCGTTCTACCGAGTCTCAACGGCGCGGGATCGCAGCAGTGGCGGTACCGGCCTCGGGTTGGCCATTACCGAAAGCGCCATCCGCCAGCACAGCGGTAGCATCAGGGCGAGTCGCAGTCACCTTGGTGGGCTGCAGATGACTATCACCCTCCCACTAAGCAATTAAAAAGGCGAGCAGGCGAGATATTACGCTGTCTGCTCCCCTTTCTTTTTCGCTACAATATGACCAAGCAACATATCCAAAATAACGAGCTGAAATATATACCATGTTTGATATCGCCCTGTACGAGCCTGAGATTGCACCCAATACCGGCAATATAATCCGCCTGTGCGCTAACTGTGGCGCCAACCTGCACCTGATCGAGCCTCTTGGCTTTGATTTAGAAGAGAAAAAGCTACGACGTGCCGGACTGGACTACCATGACTTGGCCCATGTGCACCGCCACAAAAATTTTGATGCCTTTATGGCTGCGATTGGCGATCGCCGGATTTTTGCCTGCACCACCAAGACCACCAACTTCCATACCAATGCCGAGTTCAAAGAAGGCGATGTGTTACTGTTCGGCCCGGAAACCCGCGGCCTGCCTGCCGAGCTTATCGAAAGCCTGCCGCTGGAACAGCGCCTGCGGATTCCGATGCACCCGGACAGCCGTAGTCTGAACCTATCCAATGCCGCCGCCATCATCGGCTATGAGGCCTGGCGCCAACTGGGCTTCAAAGGGGCAATCTAGAGCCAGGCGACTATGGAGATAGAAAAGCGAGAGCCTTGGCCCTCGCTTTGTCTTTTAGAGTCCGGGTCCTGAATCAGATCCCATCGCCCGCCGTAAAGGTCTGACCGTTACCGTTAAACTGCTGATCCATATCCATCGCTGGCTTTTCACTACTCGGTCGGCCAACAACTTTCGCCGGCACGCCTGCCACTGTGGTATGCGGCGGCACCGGATTGAGCACCACCGAGCAGGAGCCGATCTTCGCACCTTCCCCGACTTCAATGTTGCCCAGCACCTTGGCACCGGCACCAATCATGACCCCTTCGCGGATCTTCGGATGACGGTCACCGCCTTCCTTACCCGTACCGCCTAAGGTCACATCCTGCAAAATAGAAACATCATTTTCGATCACGGCCGTCTCACCGATGACAATCCCCGTAGCATGGTCGAACATGATCCCCTGACCAATCGTTGCCGCCGGATGAACATCCACCTGACAAGCGACCGATATTTGGTTTTGCAAGTAGACTGCCAGCGCGACCCGTTTCTGTTTCCACAGCCAGTTGGCAACCCGATAGCCCTGCAGGGCATGATAACCTTTCAGATATAACAGAGGGATCGAGTACATCTCTACCGCCGGGTCACGCTCAACGACTGCCCGAATATCGCAGGCGGCAGACTCGGTGATCATACAATCGGCAGCAAAAGCCTCTTCAACTACTTCCCGCACCGCCATGGCCGGCATTGACGGCGTCGCCAGTTTGTTGGCCAGAATATAACTTAGCGCAGCGGCTAGGTTATCGTGCTTGATGATCGTTGCATGATAAAAGCTGGCTAACATCGGTTCTTGCTCTGACTGCTCTCGCGCTTCCCGCTTGATTGCCTGCCAGACCTGATATTGTTGACATTCCCTCACATCGCCCTCTGTCTTTCTGTTATCAAATCGTTATCTGTTTAACTTTAACGCGCTCAGAAAAAAAAACAACGCGAGCTATCAGCCCGCGTTGCCATCTTTTTTATTCAGTGCCTAAAAGCCGCTATTCATCTTTTTTCTCGCGAGCCAGCAGATCCTTGGCGGCTTCTCGGGCATCTTTACCCTGATAAAGCACCTGGTAGATCTGCTCGGTGATCGGCATTTCAACACCATAACGCTGGGAAAGTACCCAGACCTCTTTGGTATTACGGTAACCTTCAACCACCTGGCCAATTTCTTCCTGGGCTTTATCCACTGTATTGCCTTGGCCGAGAGCCAAACCAAAACGGCGGTTTCGCGACTGGTTATCGGTACATGTCAGCACCAAGTCACCCAGGCCCGCCATCCCCATAAAGGTTTCCGGCTGAGCACCAAGCGCAGCACCTAGACGGCACATTTCAGCCAAACCTCGGGTGATTAGCGCGGTACGGGCATTGGCACCAAAACCAATACCGTCAGACATACCGGCACCAATCGCAATCACGTTCTTGACCGCACCGCCCAACTGCATACCGATAAAATCAGTATTGCTGTAGACACGGAAGGTTTTACTGCAGTGAATTTTCTCCTGCAGCTCACGGACAAAGGTCTCATCGGGAGAGGAAACCGCGATTGCCGTTGGCATCCCCGCAGCCAGCTCTTTGGCAAACGTCGGTCCAGACAGCACCGCCAGCGGAATATCCTCGCCCAGGGCGTCAACAGCCACCTCTTTCAGCAGGCGGCCGGTTTCAGGCTCAAGTCCCTTGGTCGCCCAGCAGATACGCGAATCATCACGCAGGAAAGGTTTCACATTAGACAGCACTTCGCCAAATACGTGGCTTGGTACCACAACCAGCAAATCTTGGCTGGCCTTGACGGCAGCTTCCAAATCAGCCGATACAATCAGTGATTCAGGAAACGGGACACCGGGCAAAAAGGCTTCGTTTGCCCGATCAACTTCAAGCTGCGCCATATGCTCGGGCTCGTGGCCCCACAGGATGATATTGGCTCCGTTTCGAGCTAAGGAAATAGCCAGCGAGGTACCGTAGGAACCGGCACCCAGCACTGTCATCGTGATCGCTTTATTGTCGCTTTGATTCATAACGGTCATTCAGCTAATTAAGCTTCTGTGCTTTCAGGGTTAGCTTGCGCTTGGTTCTGAAGGTAGTTCATGAACAGAGCATCGAAGTTAACTGGAGCCAGGTTAAGCTGCGGGAATGTACCCTTAACCACTAGGCTTGAGATTGTTTCACGTGCATACGGGAACAGAATGTTCGGGCAGAATGCACCTAGGCAATGCGCAAGCTGTGGTGCTTCCATACCAGCAACAGAGAAGATACCGCCCTGCTGAACTTCACACAGGAATGCTGTATCGTCAGCATTCTTCACAGTCACTGTCAGACGAAGAACGACTTCGAAAACACCTTCACCCAGTTCACGGCTCTGCGTATCAAGATCCAGTTTTACATCTGGGTTCCATTCTTTCTGGAACATGTCTGGAGAATTTGGCGCTTCAAAAGAAACATCTTTCAGGAAGATACGCTGGATTTGGAAGTTTTGTTGTGCTTCGTTGTTTGCTGCTTCAGCCATTTTAGTGTCCTTTTTCTCTCTCAATCTCATCACATGAGATCATAAATATTCGCAACCACGATTGATCATCACGCGCTGCATAAATTCGGTCTTAGCTGGGAAAATGCTCTATTGATGCTTTACCGAGTACAGCAAGAAGATTACTTCTTACCTTTATTCGACTTGCTGCGGATCAGCGGCATATTAGCTTCATTCCAAGAAATCAAGCCATCCTTCAGTAGATTTACATTTTCGAAACCAGCTTTATGTAACAGGTTAGCACTCTCTTGTGCTGTCTGACCTGTCTTGCATACTACAATGATTGGGGCTGTTTTATGCTTTTCAAGCTCGGTAATGTTCTGATCTTTAATTTGGCTTGGCAAAATGTGAAGTGCGCCCGCAATGTGGCCCTGACGGTATTCGTCACGGCTGCGGATATCGATAAACACGCCGTCTTCACGGTTCACCATAACAGTGGCTTCATTTGGGGTGACAACCTTATAACCCGCTGCCTTCTGCTTCACCAAAGAGGCGATAAGTGCCACGGCCAAACCCACCCACGCTAGAGATAGCATTGGATTACTTGTTACAAAATCGATGTATTGCTGCATGACTTTCGCTCTATTTTCCTAGTACCAGACACCTGAATTCAGGGCTAAACTCCACATGAAAAGGAACCTGAGTATACCCTCGCCGACCTTGTTGTACAGCAACTGACAACAATTCCGCGCCATGGCTCACTCGATTCCGGCGTTAATAGTATAAGCATTGAACAACCAATTTCAGCTCCCAGCTATCAATGAAATAGCAAAAAACTATCCAGGGGGGCTTACACTCCAGGTCAGAAATGAATATATTTCACGTAGGAAGATAACAATCTATTTACAGCATTGTTTGATCTTGCCCTACAGTTTTTGGCACAAACTGTAGTAAAATTACACATAAACCAGACTTATCACCTTAGATATTTCATCTTTCATCAGATGTTTAATGTAATTGGTCTAAATTAAACTCAGATTTCTAACTTTACGAGAGGACAGCATATGTCTGCTAAGAAGCCACTGGCTTTAGTTATCCTGGATGGCTGGGGTTACCGCGAAGACAATTCCGACAACGCAATTGCTAACGCAAACACGCCAGTGATTGATGGCTTGATGGCAAATGAAGCCAATACCCTAATTTCTGCCTCTGGCATGGATGTGGGCCTACCTGACGGTCAGATGGGTAACTCTGAAGTTGGTCACACCAATATCGGTGCCGGTCGCGTGGTCTACCAGGACCTGACTCGTATCACCAAATCAATCGCAGACGGTGACTTCTTCGAAAATGAAGCGCTGGTATCGGCAATGGACAAAGCGATCAATGCAGGTAAAGCCGTTCACATCATGGGTCTGATGTCTCCGGGCGGTGTTCACAGCCACGAAGATCACATTGCGGCGGCTGTTGAAATGGCAGCAAAACGCGGCGCTGAAAAGATCTACCTGCACTGCTTCCTTGACGGCCGTGATACGCCGCCACGTAGCGCTCAGGCTTCACTAGAACGCTTCGATGCACTGTTTGCCAAGCTAGGCAAAGGTCGCACGGCTTCTCTGGTTGGCCGTTACTACGCAATGGACCGTGACAACAACTGGGATCGCGTTGAAGTTGCCTACGACCTACTGACAGCAGCCAAAGCTGAATTCACAGCCGCTTCGGCAGTCGAAGGTCTGGAAGCCGCGTATGCTCGTGACGAGAATGATGAATTTGTAAAAGCAACCGAAATCCGTGCTGAAGGCCAGGATGTTGCTGCGATGGAAGATGGCGATGCGGTTATCTTCATGAACTACCGTGCCGACCGCGCACGTCAGATCACCCGTACCTTTGAAACAGAATTCGCTGGTTTCGAGCGCGCTCAAACGCCAGCTCTGGCTGACGTTGTGATGCTGACCCAGTACGCTGCCGACATTAACCTATCTATTGCCTTCCCACCAGCAAGCCTGGAAAACACACTAGGCGAATGGCTATCGAAGAAAGGCAAGAAGCAGCTACGTATTTCTGAAACAGAAAAATACGCACATGTAACTTTCTTCTTCAACGGTGGTGTTGAGAATGAATTTGATGGCGAAACACGTTCACTGGTTGCTTCTCCAAAAGTAGCGACTTACGACCTGCAACCAGAAATGAGTGCACCTGAGCTGACCGAAAAACTGGTGGCAGCTATCAAGGGCGGCGAATTCGACACTATCATCTGTAACTACCCGAACGGCGACATGGTTGGCCATACCGGTGTTTACGATGCTGCAGTTCAAGCCTGTGAAGCTCTAGACAGCTGCATCGGTAAAGTGGTTGAAGCAATCAAAGAGGTGGACGGCCAGCTGCTGATCACTGCCGACCACGGTAACGCAGAAATGATGGTTAACCCTGAAACAGGCGGCATCCATACGGCACACACCAACCTGCCGGTACCGCTAGTTTATGTCGGTGACAAGTCACTGACGCTGAAAGAAGGCGGCAAACTGTCTGATTTGGCTCCAACAATGCTGGCGCTAACAGATATGGAAATCCCTTCAGAGATGACTGGTCAGGTGCTGTTTGATCTGAAATAATCAATCCCATGCGGGATAAGATCAAATACCTCAACCAAACTCTCCGCGCCAGTGCATTATGCACTGGCGCTTTGTTATACCTAGCATTTTCCCTGCCGCTCAGCGCAGCAAACCAGAACCAGCTCGACGGTGTAAAACAGGAAATCTCTCGCCAGCAAGAGCAACTGGGCAGCAAGCAGAAAAAAGTTAACACGCTACAGAAATCCCTCAAGCAACAAGAACTCAGTATTGCCACAGCAGCAAAAAAAATCCACAAAGCTGATACCCAGCTCACCCAGCTCAACCGTTCCATCTCCGAGCTGCAACAGGAGCAACAGCAGCTTCAACAGCTGCAGTTTGGTCAACAGGAGATGCTAAAAGAACTCCTCAACACCCAATACCGTCAAGGCCAGCACAGTCAGCTAGCGACCCTGCTCAGTGGCGAAGACAGTACCGAGCTTGACCGTATGTCAGTCTACGCCGAGCGCCTCAGCGAAGCACGCGCCAATGCGCTCGACCAACTGGCCGCAACCTCGACAGAAATACAGCTTAAAAAACACCAGCTCACCCAGCAGCGCCAACAACAGCAAACATTGCTGACCCAGCTGAAAACCGAAAAAAGCAAGCTGGAAAAAGAACGGCAGCAGCGCAAAAAAACGGTTCGCCAGATCAAAGGCCAGCTCAAGTCTGACAGCCAGTACCTGTCAGAGCTGAAAACCAACGAGCAACGCCTGATCAAGGAAATCGCCAAGGCCAAGGCAGCAGCCGAAGCGGCACGCCGGGCACCGATGGATGGACTGGCCAAGCATAAGGGTAAACTACCCTGGCCGGTAACAGGCTCTATCCTCCACAACTATGGTACACCACAACAAGGTGAACTACGCTGGAAGGGGATGGTGATCAGCAAACCAGCAGGCAGCAAAGTCAAAGCCGTCTACTCCGGCAAAGTGGTTTTTGCCGACTGGTTACGCGGCTACGGACTGATGCTGGTGATCGACCATGGCAAGGGAGACATGAGCTTCTATGGCTACAACCAGACACTACTGAAGAAGGTCGGCGATACGGTTCAGGCTAAGGATGCCATCGCCCTGGTCGGTGACAGTGGCGGCCAGGAACGTTCCGGGCTGTATTTCGAAATACGCCGCAAAGGCAGCCCCATCAACCCCAAAGGCTGGCTTACAAGGTAGACAGCTTTAATAAGGACACCTGAAATGCGACGGACTGCACTCTGGTTTTCTCTGCTTCTAGGCCTACTCGCCCATGGCAATCTCCATGCTGCACGGTTGGCAATAGTCATTGATGACCTGGGCTATCGGGCAATGCCTGCTGCGCTTTCGGACCTGCCAGCTGAAGTCAGTATATCAATCCTGCCCGATACCCCCTTTGATCTTGCTACCGCACAAAAGGCTAGGCAGGAGCAGCGGGATACGCTCCTCCATATGCCAATGCAGCCCCAACACCGGGCTCCCCTAGAGCTCACGACCCTCACAGCCGAGATGACACAGGATGAACTGCAACAGACGCTCCGCCATGCCCTGAGCCGCGTTCCCGGCGCCGTCGCCATGAATAATCATATGGGCAGCGCATTAACCCAAAATATCCAGGCGATGGACTGGGTGATGGCAGTACTAGATGAACAAGGGATCTATTTCCTCGACAGCCGGACAACCGCAAAATCCGTGGCCTTAAAGCAAGCACGGGCCTTGGGGATACCCGCGCTTCGCCGGCACATCTTCCTTGATCATTTTCAAACCCAAGAGTTTGTACAGCAACAATTTAAATTAGCGATAAAACGCGCCCAGCGCAATGGCTATGCCATCGCCATTGGCCACCCCTACCCGGTAACACTGGCAACGCTTGAAGCACAATTACCTGAACTCGAAAAGCACAACGTTAGGCTAGTTCGCCTTTCATCGCTTTACCCGGCTCCCTAGGCGGTCTCATTACGTGTTTTGCGCTACCTGTTCACAGTAGTGCGACTCCAGCTGCATCACCTGCCCTTTGCCTTTTTCCGTCGTCAGCGGACGGACAATGCTCAGCATCTGCAGTACACCCTGATAAATCACTGCCTTGGTGATCTTGGCTCCAGCCGCCTGAGTCGTCTGGTAACAGATCCAGCTGGAGGCCACCAGCTTCAGGGTGTTCGCCAGATTCAGCAACTCATCATCATCCAGCTCAAGCAGCCCGCTAACGCGAAAACTGTTCATCATGGCCATGATATTCAGATGTAACTCCTCCTGAGCCGCCAGGTATTTCTGCTGGAGCTCGGGGTCCCTGCGCAAGATGTCAGGCAGGTTGGCATAGAAAAATCGATAGCGCCACATCAGCATAAATACCGCATCGAGATAGCCGAGCAAGTTGTCGGCGGTGACATCCGATTCGTCCTGAGGCTGAAAGCGAATACTTAGATCCCGAGCGTATTCATCAAAAATACTGTGTATAATCTCTTCTTTATTGCGAAAATGATAATACAGATTGCCGGGGCTGATCCCCAGATGAGCGGCAATATGGTTCGTGGTTATGTTTGGCTCGCCGCTTTCGTTGAAAAGCTCCAGTGCAGCCTGAATAATTCTGTCGCGGGTCTTCATTTGCTTCTCACTTCCGTCGCCCGATGGCAATAGTGTAATGTTATCACAAAGAATATTCATAACGGTGGCACTTATGCGGCCGTTGTCCCATTGTATTAAAGACTGGAATAGCCATGATTATTGTAACTGGTGGCGCCGGCATGATCGGCAGCAATATCGTAAAGGCTCTCAATGAGCAAGGTCGCAACGACATCTTGGTGGTTGATAACCTAAAAGACGGAACCAAATTTGCCAATCTGGTTGATCTGGACATCGCTGATTACATGGACAAAGAAGACTTCATCACCCAAATCATGGCTGGTGATGAATTTGGCCCTATCGATGCCGTTTTCCATGAAGGTGCTTGTTCTGCCACCACCGAGTGGGACGGCAAGTACATGATGCTTAACAACTACGAGTACTCGAAAGAGTTGCTGCATTACTGTTTGGAACGCCAGATCCCGTTCCTATATGCTTCATCAGCTGCCACCTACGGCGGCCGCGACCATGACTTCATCGAAGAAAAGCCTTATGAAGGCGCGCTGAATGTATACGGCTACTCCAAACAGCAGTTCGATAACTATGTTCGCCGCATCTGGCAAGATGCCGAAGAGCATGGCGAAACCCTGTCTCAGATCACCGGTTTCCGCTACTTCAATGTCTACGGCCCACGCGAGCAGCACAAAGGCAGCATGGCCTCGGTAGCTTTCCATCTCAACACTCAAATCAAAAATGGCGATAACCCCAAATTGTTCGAAGGCTCAGACACCTTCAAGCGAGACTTCGTCTATGTCGGTGATGTGTGCAAGATGAACCTATGGTTCTGGGAGAACGGTGTCTCGGGAATTTTCAACTGTGGTACCGGCAATGCCGAATCGTTCCGCGAAGTCGCCAAGGCCGTCATCAAACACCATGGCAAGGGTGAAGTAGAAGAGATCCCGTTCCCTGAGCACCTGAAAGGCCGTTACCAGGCATTTACCCAAGCAGATCTAACCAAGGTACGTGCAGCCGGTTACAATGAGTCATTCAAATCAGTGGCCGAGGGTGTAGCCGAGTATATGGCAATCCTGAACAACAGCTGATCAAGAGCTGCGAACAACTTCAGCTAGCTGAATAGTTAAAATACAATCATGCTGCAAGCACCTGCTTGCAGCATTTTTTTATTCAGTAAAGCAGTAAGGTCCTTTCGTTGAATACACCGAAACATAAAAATCGTGCTCTATACGACCCTAAATTTCAATGGTCTTTTTTACACCCAAAGCACTGGGGAACCTGGCTTAGCTTACTACTCCTTATGCTGCTTGCCCTACTTCCATGGCGTATCCGCGATCCCATTGCCGGATTTTTGGGTAAACAGATTGGCCGCCATATCAAAAAAGCCCGCCACCGGGCACGCGTTAACTTGGAGCTGTGCTTTCCTGAGAAAAGTGCCAAACAACGTGAAGTCATGATAGATAATATGTACACATCCGCAGCCCAGGTAATTATGGCAATGGGCGATCTTAGCCTTCGTAGCCGAAAATACCTGCAGCAGCGCACCGAAGTTTTTGGTCAAGAGCATCTCGATGAGGTTGTGGCAGCTGACCGCCGTGTGATCATGCTGGTTCCCCATTGTTGGGCCATCGATTTTCCGGCCATCTACTGGGCATCATTGGGGCTACCTGTCGCGGCAATGATGAAACCCCAGCACCGGCAACCGGTTTATGACTGGCTGATCAGCCGCCAGCGCCTGCAATATGGCGGACGATGCCATGCTCGTCAGGACGGTATCAAACATTACCTGCGCTCAATCAAAGAGGGCTACATGGGCTACTACCTGCCAGATGAAGACTTTGGCCTCGAGCAAAGCATGTTTACCGATTTCTTTGCCACCAAAAAAGCCACCTTCTCCGGTTTGGGCAAAATTGCTCGGCTCACAGGCGCAGCTATCGTACCGATGATGCCGGTTTATAATGACAGCACTGGTAAAATTGAAATTCACATTTCACCAGAAATCAAGAAGCTACCTAGTGGTGATTCTCAACAGGATGCAAATCTTCTGGCTCAGGCACTAGAAGAGATGGTAAAGTCCTATCCAGAGCAATATATGTGGGTTTTGCAGTTGTTAAAAACACGGCCAGATAGCACTATAAACCCTTATAAAACTTAAAGATTTACAAGAGCAAACAAACCAGCATGAGCTATAGAGATAAAATCACGAATTTTTTGATTCTACTTCCAGTTATCTGGCTATTTACTGGTTTGTTTTGGCTCGAAAATGGTGACAAAAACCTTGTTGCCTTAGTTGTCGTATCTATTCTCGCTTCAGTGTTTAAATATAAATTTGATATTGCCAAGATAAATATAAAGTCAAACAAATTCTCAATGATTTTGTTTATTGCTTCAGTTCATGCAGTAATAGCATATGAAGTCTATGGATTTGGCCAAAGTGAACTTAGAGCATTAATTAGCGCCTTACTTTTTTCAATTTTTTTCCCTACTCATCTTCTAAACAAAAAGCTATTTTTATATTTACTCCCTTTATCATCAATTGGCACATTAGCAAGCCTTATATGGCAACTTGAAGTATTGCAACTTTCTAGACTAAAATTAGTAATCAATGCAATTCCATTGGCAACCTTCTGTGCAGCTCTTGCGATAATCACCTTTGAAACAGCCCTTAATTCAGAAAAAAGAAAGCATAAAGTATTATTATTTGGTTCAAGCTTAATCGCCTTAATATCTATGACTTATACCGGAAGCCGAGGTGTATGGTTAGCAATGGCCGTATTAGCAATTCTTACAGTCATACGATTCATCAAAGACAAAAACAGTGTGAAATTAACAAGGAATAAAATAATTCTCATTTTTTTTGCCGCAACCTGTAGCTTATTTTTCTCTTATGAGCCTATAAATAATAGATATAACGCCACAATGCATGAGTTTAAGCTGATGGAGAAAGGCGTTAAGGATTCCTCCATTGGTTTACGCCTCCAAATGTGGAGAGCTGGAGTGCTTATAACTAAATCTGCACCAATTCTTGGTGTAGGTGATAGGCATAGCGAAATCATTAAAGAATTGCACAATAAAAACCTTGTTCACAAGAGCCTAATTACATTTAAGGTTCGTCATTATCACAATCAATATATAGATAAATTGGTTAAGAATGGCATTCTAGGTTTAATTATCTTTCTGATTGTTTTATTTTCCCCTCTGTGGTTCAGCTATAGATCTAACTCAAAAGAAAAGTTCATCATAACTTGTATGGTTGTTCTCTTCGCAATTGCCGCACTTACAGATGTGCCATTAAGCCAAAGCTCTACCGCCCCACTATTTTTATTTATGATCAGTATCTTACTCAATAAAAATAGCACGATACCAAAAGAAGAAAAAATTTATACACAAGAAGGTAAACTATGCGAATAGCGATCGTTGTACGCTCATTAAGAATCGGGGGAATGGAAAGAGTAGCCGTCAACCTTGCCGATGCCTTTTCTGCCCAGGGACATAATGTCGATCTTATTTATCTAAAAAATAACAAAGTTGAACTGACCCCGGATAACAAAAACATTCCTATTCATCAGTTTTATCTCGATAAGCTAATGATGATGACCGGCATCGGCCTGCTGTGGGAAGTCTTTGCACGGTTAATGAATGTGATACTTCCTAAAAGCCTGTTTGTCTGGAAAGGCTTGATACAGTCACAAATATTCAAATACAAGCTAGGCCAGTTAGAAAAAAACGGCCAGCCTTTTGATATGATCATTATGCGAGGTCAGGGAACGTTTGAGTTGCTATGGCAAAATAAAGATCCTCGCTATATTCAGGTATGCGAGAATATTTTTTCATCCACCTCACCAAATACCTTGCAGTCGTGGTATGCCAAGCTACTGTTCCAGAACAAAAATATTGCCTGCGTCTCGGAGCCTGTTCTCGAAAACTTTAAACAGTATCAAGCGGCTGCGGGCTTTACGGTCAACAAGCTGGCCACTATTACCAATCCGTTAGATAGCAAGCAGATCGGGGACAAAGCCTTACAGCCACTCGAAAGCCTGCCTACTCAACCTTATATCCTTGGCCTCGGTCGATTTGTACCTCAAAAAGATTTTCCTCTATTGGTCAAGGCTTACGATATTCTAAGAAAAGACTATGGTATTGAGCATCAGCTGGTATTAGTCGGTGACGGCAAAGAAAGCGACACTATCAAGCAACTTGTCGAGAGTTTGGGGCTAACCAAACACGTCGTTATGCCTGGCGCGACTCTTACCCCTTATATCTGGATGCATCACAGTGATTTGTTTGTATTAAGTTCGAAGTTTGAAGGGTTGGGAATGGTGATCATTGAAGCTTTTGCTGCCGGAACCAATGTTGTCGCGACTCGATGCCCGGGAGGCGTCCAGTCGGTCATGGGATCACCAGCCCTCACGGAGCAATTAGCTGACATGTCCCCTGAAGGGTTGGCTAAAGTAATTCACGCAACCTTACAAAAAGAGCGGCCGCAGACAGAAATCGAACAACTTCTGCAACGCCATGCGCCTGAAAAAATTGCCGCAAGCTTTATCGACCTAAACGCAGAATAAGTCTTTGAGGGCGCAATCAGCGCCCTCTCTTTTGTCTCTTTTCTTGTGATATCATTAAGAGCAATAGAATCAATAGGCTTAAATCTCTGATGAATATTCTTGTTATCGGCCCTTCCTGGGTTGGCGATATGGTGATGTCGCAATGTCTTTATAAGACCTTAAAGCAACAACACCCTGATGCAACTTTAGATGTACTGGCTCCTGCCTGGTGTAAACCTATCATCGAAAGAATGCCAGAAGTCGACCGTGCGATTGAAATGCCAATCGGCCATGGCGAGTTCAACCTTGCAGGCCGATACCAACTAGGGAAACAGCTAAAAGCAAATGCCTACACCCATGCCTATATTCTACCCAACTCAGCAAAATCAGCACTGATCCCTCTGTTTGCCAAAATTCCAGTCCGTACCGGTTGGAAAGGCGAAACTCGATATGGCTTACTCAATGATCTGCGCGCCAACAAAAAAGATTTTGGCCTGATGATCGAGCGTTATTGCGCACTGGCCTACCCGAAGCCAGAAATGAAAAACAGTTCCTCGCTCCCCCCTTTGCCAAAACCTTCGCTATCTATTGATACCGTCAACCAGCAGAGCGCCATGGCAAAGTTAAAGCTACAAAACGACCGTCCCGTGATCGGCTTATGCCCAGGTGCAGAGTTTGGCCCGGCCAAACGCTGGCCAGAACACTATTATGCACAGGTTGCCGAAGAAATGATTGGGCAAGGCTACCAGATCTGGCTTTTCGGCTCGGCCAAAGATCAGCCGGTAACGGCTGCTATCAGAGAAAGTTTATCAACAGAGGCACAGGCATCTTGCTTTAACCTTGCAGGACAAACAAACCTAATCGAGGCTGTTGACTTGCTGGCTGCCTGCGATACGGTGGTCAGCAATGACTCCGGGTTAATGCATGTTTCCGCGGCCGTCGGCTGCAAGGTCGTTGCCGTTTATGGTTCAACATCCCCAGACTATACACCGCCCCTGTCAGATCAAGTCGCCATTGTCCATACCGATATAGAGTGCCGCCCCTGCTTTAAGCGCGAATGTCCTTTAGGCCATCTAAAATGCCTGAAAGAGTTGCCACCGCAGAAAGTCATTCAAGCAATAGAGCAACTGGCAAAATAAAGCGTCCACCTTCCCCCTACACAATATAGCTTTTGCAAACGTTCAAGAGGTTACATAACTAGAATGTCGAACAAATATAACAACAGTAAGCTCACCTTTTATGCCAACGGCATACTCAGAGAGTGTATTCCTGGCGCCTATTACCGTAACCAACTGGCTAAAAAACTGCAGAAAGCCGATGACTACGATGCAAGCTATATTACTCAGCGCGTCAATTACTACCTGAAACACGAAAATGTCTTTGACGTTGGCAGCAAGGCCGTCAGAGCCAATGATCTCAGCTATAAACATAAAAGTGCCTATTATTTCGATCTCAGAGAATATCTCCACTACTTCCCTGAGCATCTCAAGTTTGCTTACCGCTTTGGTGACAAAACCCATATCGAGGCCAACCCGACGATTGTCAAAGCAAGACCGATTGCCGGAGAGAATGCCAACTCGGTATTAATCAATCTTGATAAATGCAGGCACTTCAATTTCATCACGGATCCCTACTCGTTTACCGAGAAAAAAGATATCCTAGTATGGCGCGGCGGGGTATATCGTCAGCACCGCAAGGACTTTATCCAAGCTTTCTACAACCATCCAATGTGTGATGTCGGCCAGACCAACAAGCCCGTTGAGGATGTGCCATGGCAAAAAGGCTACATGGGCATTGAGGAACAACTTCAGCACAAGTTTATTCTGTGTGTCGAAGGCAACGATGTTGCCACCAACTTGAAATGGGCCATGTCATCTAACTCCCTGTGTATGATGAATAAACCAAAATTCGAGACTTGGTTTATGGAAGGAACGCTAAAAGCGGGAGTCCATTATGTAGAGCTTGCCGATGACTATTCAGATCTAGAAGAGAAACTACAGTACTACGCGGAACACACTGACGAAGCACTCAAAATTATCGACAACGCCCATAAGTATGTCGCTCAGTTCCAAGATAAAGAACGGGAAGATCTAATCGCCTTACTGGTACTGAAGAAATATTTTGAGCTATCTCAACAATCCATCTAAAACATGCGGTAGGGGTTTTACCGCTCCTGCCAACTGATCACAGAGCCTTATGATTTATCGTATTGTCTATAGCCTGTTGCTTTACCTTCTTGCCCCACTGCTTCTTGTTCGGTTGTATAAACCTCAACCGGGAAAGCCCTCAGTGGGAAAACGCTGGCCAGAGCACTTTGGTTTCACTCCGCCATTATCAGTGAAGCACCCAATCTGGGTTCATGCCGTTTCTGTAGGTGAAACCATTGCTGTCACGCCGTTGCTCAAGCAACTAAAAGCAGCTCACCCTAATACCCCGATTCTCGTTACGACAACAACACCAACAGGGGCCGAGCAAGCCGCCAAGCTGGGAGATCTCGTTGAGCATCGCTATATGCCACTAGATTTTTCCTGGGCCGTACGCCGATTTATCAAGGTTATTCGTCCCCGAGCCCTGTATATCATGGAAACAGAGCTTTGGCCGAACACCCTTGCCATCGCCAAACAGTCAGGTGTATCGACTACGGTTATCAATGCCCGGTTATCTGAACGCTCTTGTCAGCGATACGCCAAGTTCCAGCCTATTTTTGATCTCTTGGCCAAGAACATTGACTCAATCTTATGCCAGCACCAAGACGACGCTACTCGCTTCGAGCGCTTGGGCATTGCAGAAGACAAAATTCAGGTGACCGGCTCGATCAAGTTCGATATTACCCCTGCAACCGGACTCTCTGCCGCCGCTTCGGCATTACGCCAGCAGCTGGGCAATAGCCGACCAGTCTGGATTGCTGCCAGCACACATAGTGGTGAAGACGAGCAAGTATTACAGGCACACTCGGCATTGCTGGCAAGCCATCCGACAGCCTTGCTCATCCTTGTGCCAAGGCACCCAGAACGGTTTAATAGCGTTTTTAGCCTCTGCCAACAACAGGGACTCAACGTAATCCGGCGGACCAGCAACGACACAGTGCAAAATAACACCCAAGTCTATCTTGCCGACACAATGGGAGAGATGATGTTGCTGCTCGGCTGCAGCGATATTGCCTTTGTCGGTGGAAGCCTGATTGGCGATAAGGTTGGCGGACATAACCTACTCGAGCCAGCATCATTAAGTTTGCCGACGCTTACCGGACCAAGCTTTTTCAACTTTATGGATATCACCCGTCAGCTACTCGAGGCAAATGGAGCTGCCGTTGTTGATGATAGCCAACAGCTTACCCAGCAACTCTGTTCGCTCTTTAACGATCCCGAGCAACGCAAATCAATGGGCCTGGCCGCATTTTCTGTCGTGAAATGCAACCAGGGTGCAATTCGGCGGACAATTACCGCACTGAATAGCCAGCAGACTTGATTAAAACCTCGCTAGGTCAGGCCTGTTAGGCCGGCCTAGTTGCCATCTACCCCTGCTGATAGCCCTGCAATAAATCCTGCCAGGCTTGTTCATTCCAGTGAATCCCAGCCTTCTCCACCTCTTTGACAAACGAACGGTGCAAACGATCCAGGTTATTTTGCTGCCATCCATCCCCAGAATCAAAATGACACTTGTCAAAGTCAATCAGCCACACCTGGTTTTTATCATCCAGCAAAATATTATGTGCATTCAAGTCGGTATGACAAACACCACTGCGGTGCATCAACTGGATCATCTGGCCCACCTGATGCCAGACATCCTTGCTCAGACTCGTCTTTTGCAAAATCGCCACCAAATCTGTTGCACCCGGTACTTTCTCGGTTAGCAGATCTGCCTGGTATACACATTGTTTTCGCACGACCCTAGCCGCAACCGGGCGAGGTACCCTGACTCCCGCCTCAGACAAGTGCTGCAACAAACGAAACTCCGCAATACTCCTGGTCTTCTCCCAGCCCAAAAACCAGTAATGATCGCGAACCAGCTTGCCGAATAACCCGCCGCGGTAGTAATGCCGCAATGCCAGCTCAAGCTGTTTGCCCCGCAAGAACCAAGTCGTCCCACGCCCTCTGGCACTACCGATTACGGCACCCTGCTGATGCCAGTAGTCTGGGTCAAAACACAGCTGCGGTTGCTCAGCCAATAACACCGGGTCATAGATGATTCGACACCCGTTTTGTTCCAGTTCTTTCATCGCCAGTTTTCCAACATCAAGTTAAGAAGAGATATTTTACAATCCTCTCGGCCATATGCATAATTCAGTCTGGTCCGCTCATAATTTGGAATCATGGTTTTATTCTCATCTGCCCCACAATCAATCTGCGTATTACGCCTCTCGGCTATTGGTGATGTCAGCAATACCGTTGCCATGGTTCAAGCCATTCAGCGCCAGTGGCCTTCTACCCACATTACCTGGATCACAGGTAAAATAGAGGCACAACTCATTGAAGGTCTGCCCGGCGTAAGATTTATTGTTTTTGACAAGAAGCAAGGCCTGAAAGGCTATACCTGCCTATGGCGCCAACTTCAGGGGGAAACCTTCGATGCGTTATTGCACCTGCAAACAGCACTTCGGGCCAGCGTTGCGACTTTAGGGATCAAAGCCAAGTACAAGCTGGGGTTTGATGCGCAAAGGGCCAGTGACTTACAGCCCCTTTTCACCAATACCAAAGTTCCCTCCCCCGAGCGGCCTCATGTCCTCGACGGCTTTATGCAATTTGCCGCATTGCTAGGTGTTCAAGACATCCAACCCAAATGGGATATTCCATTTAGTGAAAATGATAGCCAGTGGGCGCAACAGCATATTTCATCCGATCGAGTCTTGGTAATTACGCCCGCAGCCAGTAAAGCCTATAAAAACTGGACCGCCGAGGGCTATGCGGCACTAGCAACACATGCTGTTAACCAGGGGTTCCAGGTGATTCTTGCCGGTAGTCCCGCTCCGATAGAAATTGAACTCGGGAGCGCCATTGAGCAAAAACTTTCGGTCCCGGTTACCAACCTGATCGGTAAAAGCAGCCTAAAGCAGATGCTGGCCTTGCTACAGCAGGCTAGTCTTGTCTGTGCACCCGATACTGGCCCAGCGCATATGGCGATAGCCGTCGGGACACCCGTGCTTGGTCTGTATGCCCACCATAATCCACAACGTACCGGCCCTTACTTATGCCTGCCTTATGTTGTTAGTGTCTATGAACAGTGTATTAAGGAAGAAACCGGCAAGCCGGTTGAACAACTGCCATGGCGTAGTCGGGTCAAAGATGAAGCGGCAATGACCAAGATCCTTCCTGATAGGGTGATTGGGATGTTTGATAAGATCGTCGAAGATTATTCCCTAGCGAAATAATGACTGCTAAGATTCTGTTACTTTGAGTGTATACACTCATCTCACCCATTGATTAAACCAGGCTAACCATATGATAACAGGCAATATTATCACCTTAAACGAGTCGAAAAATATCGTCGACTGCATCAAGTCCTTGCAACAGGTTTGTGATGAAATATTCGTTATCGACTCCCTCAGCAGCGATAATACCGTCGAACTGGCGAAAGAGATGGGTGCAATTGTTATTGAGCAAGCTTATCTCGGCGACGGTATTCAAAAGAATGTCGTGTTGAAGCATGCTAAAAATGACTGGGTATTGACCATTGATGCAGATGAACGCCTGACCCCGGAAGTAATTCAGGAAATAAAAAGCCTGGACTTAACCAATACACCACATGATGCATTTGCCATGAAGCGCCGCAACTATATCGGCGAGCGATGGATCAAACACTGCGGCTGGTATCCGGACTACTGTACCCGCTTATATAACACCAAGAAAACCCGCTTTGCCGATGTGAAGCAACATGCCTCGGTCAGTGCAAGCAACCTCCACAAGCTCAAGCATGATTTCATTCACTATTCTTTTGAGAATATCGGACAGTTGTTTGCCAAGCCAGACAGGGACTTCACGGGGCGTGCCGCCAAGATTTTATATAAAAAAGGCCGTAAGGCTCACGCCTACTCGCCGGTAGTGCACGGCTTAAGTGCGTTTATCAAGAAGTACCTGCTACAGAAAGGCTTTCTCGGTGGTGTCGATGGGTTAACGGTTTCCTTGAGCGCTGGTGTCTATGCCTACCTCAAATACGCCAAGTTACTGGAGTTTCAACGCGATCCAAGCGTGGTCGAAAAAGAAGACTTCAATAAAGTCTGGTAACCACTTTGATTCCATCAAAGCAAGGGAGGCAAATGCCTCCCTTTCTTTTTCACTCACAGCTATAAACAATACAATTCTTGATACTGCCGGACCATTGCTAACGGCGAGTAGTCAGCTTTTCGCTGTTCTATATGCTGCACTTGCTGCTGGTAAAAGTTGTGATCGGAATACATTTTAATAACGGCATCAGAATATTGCTCAACGCTCTCGGGGTCGATCAGAATACCGGTTTTCAGTTCATCAACAACCTCAGGAATTCCTCCAACCCGGGCAGCCACCACAGGAACAGAATGTTGATAGCCTTCTAGGATCACCGAGCCTAGCCCCTCGTTGAACGACGGTAGCACCAGCAGATCGGTATGCTTGAGAATACTGCCAACATAAGGTGTAAATCCCCAGAATGTCAGATTATCCAAACCTTTTGCCTGCGCCTTTAACCGTTCTTCCTCCGGCCCCTGGCCGACAATCAAGAAATGAATATCAGGATACTCATCCTGTATACGCCGCGCGGCCTCTATCGTCAAAGCCACATTTTTTCCGGGCAATAAGCTGCAAATATGGGAAACAGTGAATGCCTGTGGTAACGCTTCAAGCTGCTTATCTACCTTAGCATTGGCCGGTAAGTTCGAATAACTGTCATTAATCACCCTGATATTACTTCCCAGCGGCGCCATATTATCGGCTATCTTTTGACTGACCCCCACTAGCGCATCAGCCCGACGATAAGATAGCTGTGATAGCACGCCGCGCTTCAAAGGCTTATCGACTCTGCGGGTAATAACAAACTTGGCACCAGTAAGCTTTGCCAACAAAGCTCCAATATGTACCCCTCGACCATCATGGGCATGAACGACCAGCTTTTTAGCTTGCCGCCCCAAACGCAATGCCTGCATAAAGCCAACTACCGTAATACCGGACAAGTCCTTGATCCGTAGCGCCATAGGCTTATCCGGCTTGGCTATCAAAAATTGCTGGTATCCAGCCAGCCCTTTGATCAGATTCAAAGTCTGGACTTCTCCCCCGCCAAACCCCGAGGCCATATTGATGTGAATAACAATACCTTCGCTCACCATGTATCTCCGTCTTACCGAGCCACCAATGAGCCGACAACCCATAGTGGATGCTATTACAATAACAGCCTTCTAATTATTAGCCTTGTACTGACAGTCTTTACCTATCGAGCTAACACCCAAGCACTCCAGCAGTAAACCAATCAGTAACAATCAATGACAAATTTCAGTATCATAGTGTGATTCAATGATAATGCTATCGAAACATGCGGAAATATACATGCTGGCACTCACCGACGATTTACTGATTGGCAAAGGCACCGAGCGAGAGTGCTACCGTCACCCGACAGCAACAAACCAATGCATCAAAATACGTTGGAACAAACAGCGCAAAGCGAATGAAAGTGTCAGGGAATATCTTTATTTCAAGTATTTCTGCAAAAGCCGCCTGTTGGATATTCCTATCGCCAAACCCCTCAACTGGGTAGAAACCAACCGGGGCAAAGGGCTGATCTATGAGCTAATCACCGACTATGATCAGCAGATTTCCCGCAGTTTAAAGTACATGCTAGAAAACGATCTCATTACCCGCGATTTAGCCGCTGAAAAGCTCGTCCAATTAAGAGAGCAGCTCATACATCATAATATCGCGGTCACCGACGTTACCAAGCAAAATGTTGCCTGTCAGTTTATCACCCCGACAGAATTTAGACTGGTACTGATTGATGGTTATGGTTTTTCTAATTTTCTGCCCGTCGCCTTGTTTTCCCAAAGATTGTCACGAAAACAAATTGAGCGACGCGTTAACCGTTGCTTTAAATACCTATAGCCCTAATATTAAGCTGCTAAACTTTAACGATAACCAATAGGCTCCAAATGACAACACGCGTAATCTATCCAGGAACGTTTGATCCAATCACCAATGGCCACCTTGATTTGATTGAGCGTGCTGCAGCCATGTTCGACCATGTTATCGTGGGTATTGCATTCAGCCCGAGCAAGAAACCGCTGTTTGACCTTCAGGAGCGCGTCGAGCTAGCCAAGACCATTACCCAGCATCTCGATAATGTGGAAATTGTGGGCTTCTCCGGGTTGCTGGTCGATTTCGCCAAAGAGTATCAGGCTAATATTCTAGTACGTGGATTACGCGCTGTTTCTGACTTTGAATATGAATTTCAGCTCGCCAATATGAACCGCCGTCTGATGCCAGAGCTAGAAACCGTCTTTCTGACCCCGGCGGAGGAGAACTCATTTATCTCGTCCACGATTGTCAAAGAGGTCGCCCTGCATCATGGTGACGTTAGTCAGTTTGTCAACCCTTATGTCACCAGCGCCTTGCTCAAAAAACTCCACGGCGAATAAATCTACCCAATATAAAAAAGGAGGCTTTTGCCTCCTTTTTTATTCACTGTAATCAAGAATCAACGCTGATAGAACTCACGATACCAGTCAACAAAGGCTTGTACACCTTGCTTGACCTTAACTTCCGGCTTGTATCCTGTTGCAGCAAACAGGTCTGCTGTATCCGCATAGGTCGCATAGACATCGCCCGGCTGCATCGGCATAAAGTTCTTCTTGGCCTCAATATCCAGCGCCTCTTCCAATGCCTCAATGTAGTCCATCAGCTTTACCGGGCTACCGTGGCCGATGTTATAAACCCGGTAAGGAGCCGAGCTGGTTGCAGGCGTGCCCGCCTCAACCGTCCAGTCAGGGGTCTTCTCCGGGATCACATCCTGAATGCGGATAATACCTTCAACGATATCATCTATATAAGTAAAGTCACGGCGCATATCACCATTGTTGTAAACATCGATTTGTTCACCATCAACAATTTTTTTGGTGAACTTGAACAGCGCCATATCCGGTCGTCCCCATGGTCCGTACACGGTAAAGAATCGCAAGCCGGTTGTCGGCACGCCATATAGGTGAGAATAGGTATGAGCCATCAATTCATTGGACTTTTTCGTGGCAGCATACAACGAAACAGGATGATCGACACTGTCTGCGGTATCGAACGGCATTTTTTGGTTCAAGCCATACACCGAGCTTGATGAGGCATAGACAAGGTGCTGGATATTATGATGGCGGCAGCCTTCAAGAATGGTCAGATGCCCGACCAAGTTACTATCGGCATATGCCAGCGGGTTATCAATAGAATAACGCACTCCGGCCTGGGCCGCGAGGTGGATGACCCGGTCAAACTGCTGCTCGGCAAATAAAGCCGCAATCTCCTCGCGATCAGCTAAATCTAGCTTAATAAAAGTAAAGGCCGGGTGTGCAATCCGCTCTAAACGCGCTTGCTTCAAGGCAACATCGTAATAGTCATTAAGATTATCAATACCGACTACATCATGGCCTTGGGCACATAGGCGCTCTGTTACAGCACTGCCAATAAAACCGGCTGCACCGGTGACAAGATATTTCATATAGCTTTTATTACCCCAGCCAACATACTTTCTCGCATATGGAAAATTAGTCAATCACAACAAGATCATAACAAACAACAGACTATGATAATATATGGTAACTGTATGAATACTGTCAGGACGGATAAATCTTGTCTGAAAGGAAGAGTTCCCTAAATGTTATTTCTGACACTCACTACAATAGACCGTCGCCCGCTGGCCAATCTTCATTTCGCTGAGTGCCTTATCACAGCGCGGGCACGGCTCTCCCCCCTTGCCATAGACCTGTAGTTCCTGAGCAAAATAGCCGGGCTTTCCGTCAGCATTTTTGAAATCTTTGAGGGTTGTCCCCCCCTGCTCGATGGCAAAGGCCAAGACCGCCTTAATCTCCGAAACCAGCTCCTTCATTCGCTGCGAAGAGATTTTTCCCGCAGCCCTTTTGGGGTGAATACCGGCACTGAACAGGGACTCGTTGGCATAGATATTCCCGACTCCCACGACGACGTGATTATCCATAATAAACTGCTTAATCGCCGTCCGCTTTCCTTTTGCCTTGTCTAACAGGTACGCGGCATTGAAATCCTCACTCAACGGCTCGGGGCCCAACTTACTCAGTACCGCATGCAAACCGTCCAATGGCTGCCACAACCAAGCACCAAAGCGCCTTGGGTCGTTATAGCGCAGCATCTCGCCACTCGAGAGAACCAAGTCAACATGGTCATGCTTTTCCGGCGGGGCCGAGGCCGGCAATACGCGCAGGCTTCCCGACATGCCCAGATGAACAATGGCATAACCAATATCGGTTTCCAGCAACAGATATTTGGCTCGCCGTCTGATCCTACGGATCATCTGCCCCTCAATGTGCCGAATTTCTTCCGGCACCGGCCAGCGCAATTTAGGGTTGCGGACAATAATTTTTTCCACGCGATGGCCAACAACATGGGGGGAGATCCCCAATCTGCTGACTTCAACTTCTGGTAATTCAGGCATATGGATAGATAGTATTAATCAAATCAGTTAGGAAACAGGTAAGACTCTTCGACGGTAATCGCCAACCAAGCCCCCTGCCAACTACTCAGCAGCCAAAACTGCGGCAGTTGATACACTGTTACCCGTACCGGCTCTTCAGCTGCCTGCAACCAGACTTCAACAGTTACCGGCGTACTCAGCTGCGGCTTTAATTGGGCCATCATGTCTTCATCGACAGTCGTACCGCTAATCGATTGCCAGTGCTCGACAATTGTCTGGGGAGCCTCTTCCATACGAGGCTCAGCAACCCATTGGCCATCCAGAGAAGTAATCACATGCTGCGGTAGTACTAGCCGTGAAACGATAGCCTGCTCAGGCAGCAATGATTGTAGTACCGGTGACGAGGATCTGTCATCCGTTCCAAATCGCTCTCTGATCAGGTCTGGAAACTGAATCATGGCAATAAAAAGAACGACAGCAATAATAATGACGTTGTTCCAACCACGCCGTGACAACTTGATTCCCATGATACTCCCTTGATTCCCAATATCCGCTTCTCTACGAATAATAACATCAAAGCGTAAACTTCATGGTATAGGGAGAAGTAGAAGCTGGTAAACGACAGGCATAAAAAAACCCAGCAGATGCCGGGTTTTTATCAAAGAATAGAAAAAATCAATTACTTGATTTTAGCTTCTTTGTACATAACGTGCTTGCGAACTACAGGATCAAATTTTTTGATCTCGAATTTGCCTGGCATGTTACGCTTGTTTTTGTCGGTAGTGTAGAAGTGGCCTGTACCAGCAGATGATACTAGACGGATCTTCTCACGAATGCCTTTTGCCATTGTTCAAATCCTCTTAAACGTTCTCGCCGCGAGTACGCATATCTGCAAGAACGGCATCGATGCCTTTCTTATCAATGATACGCATACCTTTCGCAGAAAGGCGTAGTTTAACGAAGCGTTTTTCGCTTTCTACCCAGAAACGATGAGTTTGCAGGTTCGGCAGAAAACGACGCTTGGTGGCATTACGTGCGTGTGAACGGTTGTTACCCGTTACAGGACGCTTACCAGTTACTTGGCATACTCGGGACATTACTGTCTTCTCCAAATCGTTTCAGCTCGATATCTACCATGGTTTATCCAATGCGAAAAAACTTTTCACATCTAACCACAGCTATCAAAGGTCGCGCATTATACTAAGTCAAAACCAGTTGCTCAAGTCCCGAGCAGTCCTTTCTCAACTTTTTGATCGAATTTTGGCTGTTTTATAGCCAATTCCGCTCAGCGAAAGAAACAATCTCCCCATCGCCAACAACAAAATGATCTAGGATACGAATATCGACCAAGGCCAGCGCATCGCTGATCCTTCGTGTAATTCGACGGTCTGCCTGACTCGGCTCTGCTACGCCTGACGGGTGATTATGCGCTAAAATGAGCGCGGCTGCATTAAGTTCCAGTGATCTTTTTACAACTTCTCGTGGATACACGCTCGCGGAATCGATTGTTCCCTCGAAAAGTACCTCGCCAGTCAGCACCCGGTGCTGATTATCGAGAAACAGAATAAAGAACGCCTCCCGCTGCCTGTCTCGCAGCAATTGACTGAGGTAACGCCGGGTATGTTGCGGACTCGTCAGGGCATCGCCCTTTTTCAAGGTTTCCTCCATATGGCGGAGGCTCATCTCCAATACCGCCTGCAATAACGCAAACTTCGCCGGCCCCAGCCCCTTATGCAGACAGAAAGCCGCTTGATCGGCTGCCAGTAGCGCCCGCAACGAACCAAACTCCTCTAGTAAGTAGGTCGCCAGCTCGATAGCATTCATTCCCGATATGCCGGTTCTTAAGAAAATAGCCAACAGCTCGGCATCCGACAGGGCCTTTGCCCCACGGGACAGTAACTTTTCACGCGGCCTCGATTCTTCCGGTAATAATTTTAATGACATAGTGCATTAATCCTCCCTCTCCGATAGCAAACGGATAATCCGCTCAAAATTCAAATCGATGGTCGGAATATTGGAGATGAACTCAGCCCCGGGCACCTTACACGACAGAACCAGACGCGGCACAAGCGAGCGAGCGCACAAATAAAGAGCGAGTAGTCGCAAGCAGCCACTTTGATCCCAGGCGATGAATCAGGCCAAATTTGATGCTATCTTGTCACCCAGTTAACTAACTGGACATTGATGAGCAGGCTATAGAATGCAAACACTGGCAGGAAAAAAAATACTTCTGGGTATCAGCGGCGGAATTGCAGCTTATAAGTGCGCGGAGCTCACCCGACGCCTGATTGAGCGTGGTGCCGAAGTTCGCGTGGTAATGACCAAAGCCGCCCAGGAATTTATTACTCCGCTGACCATGCAGGCGGTCTCGGGTTACCCGGTCTCAGACAGTCTTTTCGATCCCGCCGCCGAGGCCTCCATGGGCCATATCGAGTTGGCCAAATGGGCCGATCTGGTATTGCTTGCACCAGCCACCGCCGATCTGATCGCTCGCATCAGTGCCGGAATGGGCAATGATTTGCTATCGACCCTTTGCCTTGCTACCGATGCACCTGTCGTTGTCGCCCCAGCAATGAATCAGCAGATGTACAGCAACGTCGCAACTCAAGAAAACCTTGCGACCCTGAAGCGCCGAGGTTTCCCTATCTGGGGGCCGGGCAGCGGCGAGCAGGCCTGTGGCGATGTTGGCCCGGGGCGTATGCTCGAACCAATGCAACTGGTTCACCTTGCCGAAGCGTTCTTTCAGCCTGCGGATCTGGCCGACGTCAAGATTGCCATTACCGCAGGACCGACCCGGGAAGCGATTGATCCGGTTCGCTACCTCACCAACCACAGCTCCGGTAAGATGGGCTATGCCATCGCCGAGGCGGCTGCCAAGCGTGGTGCCCAGGTTACCCTGATCAGCGGGCCGGTCAATCTGGCAACCCCAGACGGAGTCCAACGCATTGACGTCAGCAGCGCTGAGCAGATGCACCGTGCTGCAATGGACAATGCCATCAGCCACAATATCTTTATCTCCTGTGCTGCAGTCGCCGACTTCCGCCCGACAGAGATTGCCGAGCAGAAAATGAAGAAACAGTCCGGCGAAGAGGAAATGACACTTCGTCTGGTCAAAAACCCGGATATCGTTGCCAGCGTCGCCGGCATGACCGAACAGCGTCCGTTCACTGTCGGGTTTGCCGCCGAGACCCAAGATGTCGAACAGTACGCCCGCAGTAAGCTCAGCCGTAAGAACCTGGATTTAATCTGCGCTAATGATGTATCACAACAAAATCATGGTTTTAACAGTGACAGCAATGCCCTACACCTGTACTGGCCTAACGGTGACAAGGCCCTGCCCCTGACCTCAAAACATGAGCTTGGGCAGCAGCTGATCGGTGAAATCATTACGCTGTATAAAGAGAAACTAGATAAAGAGAAGCAGGCATGAAAAAAATAGACCTGAAAATTCTCGACCCGCGCATCGGGAACGAGTTTCCGCTTCCGGCCTATGCAACGGAAGGTTCCGCGGGGCTGGATCTGCGGGCTTGCCTGGATAACGCGCTACTTGTTGAGCCGGGACAAACCCACCTGGTGCCGACCGGCCTTGCCATCCACATTGCCGATCCCTGCCTGGCAGCAACCATTCTGCCACGCTCTGGCCTCGGCCATAAACACGGTATCGTACTGGGTAACCTGGTCGGCCTTATCGACTCAGACTATCAGGGTCAGCTAATGGTTTCGGTCTGGAACCGTGGCCACAGCACCTTTACCATCGAGCCGGGCGACCGCATTGCCCAGCTGGTGTTTGTTCCTGTGGTCCAGGCCGATTTCAATATCGTGTCGGACTTCGCTAGCAGCGATCGCGGCGAAGGCGGCTTCGGTCACTCAGGCCGAAACTAGGCGCTGGCACTAGGGTTCGACTATTTCGTCATTTTCTGCTGACGAAATAGTCGAACAAGATCAAATATAAAGCTCAGCTCTTCAGGTTGAGCTTTTTTTGTCGATAAAGAGATCAGTATCTGCTGCCAGTGCTTTTCACAACGCGTCGGCATCGCTAAGATATGCGGGTTTGATGGCAGATTGCGATCTGTCTGATAACAGACTCATTTCGAAAAGGAACGGTTATTCATGGCTGGCAACAAAAAAAACAATCGCCGCGAAGAGATTTTGCAAGCGTTGGCTCAAATGCTGGAATCTGCCCAGGGCAGCCAACGTATCACTACCGCCAAGCTGGCAGCACAGGTTGGCGTTTCTGAAGCCGCCTTGTACCGCCATTTTCCAAGCAAGGCGCGGATGTTTGAAGGCTTGATTGAGTTCATAGAAGACTCAATCACGACTCGCATCAACCGTATCCTTGATGACGAGAAAGATACCCTTAACCGCCTGCGTATGGTGCTGCAGCTTATCCTAGGCTTTGCCGAGCGCAACCCGGGGCTAACGCGCATCATGACCGGCCATGCCCTGATGTTTGAGCAAGACCGCCTGCAGGCGCGTATCAACCAGCTGTTTGAACGTATCGAGACTCAGCTGCGTCAAATCCTGCGCGAGCGCAAACTGCGTGAAGGCAAAGGCTTCCCGGTCGATGAAACTATCCTCGCCGCACAATTGCTAGGTCAGGTGGAAGGCAGCCTCAACCGTTTCGTGCGCTCAAATTTCAAATACAAGCCGACCGAGAGCTTCGATGAGTACTGGCGCCTGCTGAGTGCGGAGTTAGGTTAAGAGCTGGGCGAGATTTGAAATAAAAAAGCGAGAGGTACAAACCTCTCGCTTTTTTGTATAGAACCAGCAAGGTTCAATGTCCTACCGCGCTTGCTCTTTCCAGGAGCTAGGATCCAGGTTCTCGTACCTTATATTCCTAGACCCCATACTCCGCGCGGTAGGCTTTAACGGCTTCAAGGTGTGTGTCCATGCCTTCTTGTTCAGAGAGATAAGTCACCACATCTCCCAGCGACACAATAGAAATGACCGCACAACCGAAGTCACGTTCTACTTCCTGGATCGCCGACAGCTCGCCCTTGCCTTTTTCCTGGCGGTCAATCGCAACCAGTACCCCGGCCAGATCGGCACCGTTGGCCTTGATGATTTCCATTGACTCACGAATAGCTGTGCCCGCAGTGATCACATCGTCCACCAGCATGATACGCCCTTCCAGTGCACTACCAACCAGGTTGCCGCCTTCACCGTGAGCTTTGGCTTCTTTGCGGTTAAAACAGTAAGGAGTATCAACATCATGATGATCAGCCAATGCCACTGCGGTCGTAGTGGCAATCGGGATCCCCTTGTAAGCCGGACCAAACAGCACATCATACTCGATGCCTGCATCCACCAAAGCTTCAGCGTAAAAACGGCCAAGGCGTGCTAAATCACGACCTGTATTAAACAAACCCGCATTGAAAAAGTACGGGCTCTTACGGCCAGATTTCAGAGTAAACTCACCAAACTTTAGAACACCTTTTTCCAGGGCGAATTCGATGAACTGACGCTGATATGCTTTCATGGTTTCTCCTTTATTTATCGATATTAGTGCTGTTACACATGTCCTAAATTATGCTGATTCACTGCCTCACCAAAATTTAGACAAAAAAAAGCGACTCAATAGAGTCGCTCAATAATTAACTTTCCAACGCTCGCTTCTGAACGCCGATAATGTCATCAATGCCGCCCTTGGCCAGAGCCAGCATTGCCAGTAATTCTTCGTGGCTAAAGGCCTCGCCCTCGGCGGTGCCCTGGATTTCGATCATCTTGCCTTCTTCGGTCATCACCACGTTCATATCGGTTTCGGCAGCCGCATCTTCCAGATACTCAAGATCGCAGATAGCTTCACCTTTATAGATCCCCACCGAGACAGCAGCAACCATCCCCTTCAGCGGGCTCTTCTTCAGCAGGCCTTTTTCAATCATATAATTGATGGCATCAACCAAAGCGACCATCGCACCGGTAATAGAAGCGGTACGAGTACCGCCATCAGCCTGGATAACATCACAGTCAACAGTGATCATCTGCTCGCCCAACGCTTCCAAGTCAACCGCAGCGCGAAGACTACGTGCGATCAGGCGCTGGATTTCCATCGTACGGCCACCTTGCTTACCACTCGCCGCTTCACGACGGTTACGTGAATGCGTTGCACGCGGCAACATCCCGTATTCCGCTGTTACCCAACCCTGCCCTTTGCCTTTTAGCCAGCGAGGTACATTCTCTTCCACACTTGCTGTACAAATGACTTTGGTATCGCCGAACTCGACTAATACTGAACCTTCAGCATGTGCTGTGAAATTACGAGTGATCGTAATTGGACGTACTTGACTGGTGCTTCTTCCGCTTGGGCGCATCGGGACTTTACCTTTGGCTGGGCTATATTAACCGGCGATTATAGCCAGTTATCTGACACAGTGCACGTTAATCCCATTCCCCCCCGACGCGATAACGAAAAAGGCGCCGTGCTGCCGTTCGTTTCTTTTGTCATTAATGGTGAGTATAATCAGCACTCTCTGGTAACTACGCACCTATTCTTTCTATTACGCTTCCGGTAATACCCGTAAGCCTAATAAGTAGTTACATTCCATCATATAAAAAGGGCCATCAGCCAATGATCCATAGCATGACCGCCTATGCCCGTCGTGAAGTAAAAGGCGACTGGGGCACTGCCGTTTGGGAAATCCGTTCAGTCAATCAGCGTTATCTGGAAACGTACCTGCGTATGCCAGAACAATTCCGCGGCCTGGAGCCGGTACTGCGCGAGCGTTTCCGCAAACGTCTGGCACGCGGCAAAGTGGAATGTAACCTGCGCTTTGAGGCCAGCACAGCCACAAGCAATGAGCTGACCATCAATGAAGAGTTGGCCAAGCAAGTTATCAAAGCAGCCAAGTGGGTAAAAGAGACCTCTGGCGAAGGCAGCATCGGTCCGTTTCAGGTACTAAACTGGCCTGGCGTAATGGAAGCACCCGAGCAAGACCTGGATGCCATCAACAAAGATCTGCTGGACGGTTTTGACGAGGCGATCAACGACTTCATCGCTGCGCGTGCAAGCGAAGGCGAGAACATGAAGGCCCTGATTGACCAGCGCCTGGAAGCCATTGCGGTTGAAGCTGCCAAGGTGCGCCAGCAAATGCCGGAAATCATCAACTGGCAGCGCGAACGCCTGACAACCCGCTTTGAAGAAGCAAAAGTGGAGCTGGATGCCAACCGTATCGAGCAGGAATTGATCCTGATGGCACAGAAGAGCGATGTGGCAGAAGAGCTGGACCGCCTAGACTCCCACGTCAAGGAAACCCAGAAAATTATGAAGAAGGGGGGCGCCTGCGGCCGTCGCCTTGATTTCATGATGCAGGAGTTCAACCGCGAATCGAACACCCTGGCCTCAAAATCTATCAGTACCGATATCACGGCCTCGGCGGTAGAACTGAAGGTATTGATTGAGCAGATGCGCGAGCAGATCCAGAATATCGAATAAACCGCATTGAATCCGAAAAATGAAGCCTCTTACGAGGCTTCATTTTTTTTTAAGCCTACCGACTCATTTCCTTATCCCTGCTGGCTAATCGCATACAACCGCTGTGCCTGAGCCGTTGATTCCTCACTTACTGTATTAAATGCCTCTGCATCCTCGGCATTTTGGTCTGAAATATGTCGGATCCGCTCCGCCAACTCATCGATATTGTCGGTGACCTTGGCCTGCTCTTCCGCCGCAGCCGCAATACTTGTCGCCCGATCGCGAATATCATTAAAGGCCGTGACAATATCGCCAAACCGTGTCCGGGTCACTTCCGAGCGCTCGGTCACCTGCTCTGAGAGCTGACGACAACCGTCAATAACATTCACGCCCTGGCCAGCCGCGGCCTGTAGCTGGCTGATCATCGCCTCGATCTCCGTCGCTGACTGCTGGGTCCGGCTAGCCAGGGTGCGCACTTCATCTGCAACCACCGCAAATCCCCGCCCCGACTCGCCGGCACGAGCCGCCTCAATGGCTGCATTCAGCGCCAGCAAATTGGTTTGCTCCGAGATATTCATTATCACATCCAGCACCGAACCGACCTGCTGCGAGTCTTGCGACAGCCGTTCAATCACACCCGAGGCATTATTCAAAGCTTCCGCCAATTGGCTGATCGCGTCGGCATTGCTGGCTATCAACTGGAAGCCGTCGTCAACCAACTCGGCAGACTGCTCGGTCGTGTGCGCCACCGAAGTAACATTCTGCGATACATCGGTAGCCGTCGCCGCCATTTCGTTGATCGCCGTCGCCAGAGTATGGTTTTCGTCCATCAGCAATCCCGCCCGCTCGGTGGCTGCGTGGCTGAGCTTATGGATAGACTCAGCATTGTTCTTCACTTTCTCGGCTTCGTTTTGGATCCGGAGCAAGATATCGACCAGGTGATCACCATAGTCATTGACGGCCACGCAAAGCTGCGCCATTTCGTCATCTCCGGTCACGGCCAGCTTGGTCGCAATATCACCCTGACTTAAATTACGGACCTGTCGGGTTGTCGACTGAATTTGATGCAACAAACGGTGACCAGAAAACAGCAGCACCCCGACAAACAAAACAATCAGAGAGATAAGTGAAAAATACAACGCCGAGGTCAGCGTCGACACCGCCTTGAGCGCTACTGAAGAAGGCAACAAGATCCCGGTACGCCACCCCTGTTCAGGCAGGGTATAGGTGATCAAAATCGCTTCGTCATCAGTCAATACCCCCTGCTCCAATTCGACCGGCACGCTGGACTGCCCCAGCAACGCATCAGTCAGCGGCTTTAGGGTACGGTCCTGCCTGCCGATCACTTGCAGTGTCTGCATGGATAAATTCTGCTGACGAAGGGCAGGCAGCGAAACCATTTGCTGGGTCTGATCAACGATAAAGTTAAATGCCTGGCTGGCGCGGTTTTCCTGCAGCAACAAATCATCAAGGCCGGACAGTTCGAGATCGATAGTCGCCACCCCCCAGAACTGTCCCTGGCGCTGAATCGGCACCGAACAGGTTACCATTGGAATATTCGACACCGGATCGGCATAAACCGCCGACCAAGCGCACTGGTTTAGCGGTGTTGTCTTAGCTGCCCGATACCAGCTCTCCTGGTGGTAACCACTGCCAGTTGGCTGATTGTAATCATCAAGCTGCGAGAATTGGCCCTGGGTGTTTTTGGCCCAAAATAGAGACGCCCGCTGCTGACCGGGGATCAGTTGGTGAGGTTCAGGCCAAATACCGCCGCCGGCAATACCATCGGCATTACGGATTAACTGCCCGATCTGGGAGCTAAAATCTGCAGGTTCAAGCGGCAGTATCTCGGCCAGTGCCGCAAGGTTTTTGGTCAGGGTTTCGGTTTTAGCCAGCTCCCGGGCGATTGTTTCGCCCGTGATCTGGGCTTGATGCTCAGCGTTTGCAATGGACTGCTGGCGAATAATCGGTGTCGCAAAATACTGGATCACCACAAACAAAACCAACAAGGCGGCCGCCAGCAAGGAGGCCCCTCCTGCCAGTAACTTATGACGTATTAACATGGTTCTATTACTCTATGATTGGGAATTATTGTTATTACCTTTTGCGCAACCAGTATAATACTCAACCAGATTGATATGACATGAGGTATATCAATAACAGCGATTAGCACCGACAAATCATAAGATTACAGAATGATAGCCTGAAGTCCCCTCCCTTGTTTTTTGTGCCATGCTTATGGCTGGCTCATAAAAAAAGCCAAGGCCCAACCTTGACTTTCTGATTTCAATTGGGCGCAGATCATGATAATCTGCGCGCCCTTCTATCACTGAGTGAAATAGGCAATGAGCAAAGGTACTCTATACATCGTGTCGGCACCAAGTGGCGCTGGTAAATCAAGCTTGATTAACGCCCTTCTTGAAACCAATCCGACCTATGACATGAAAGTATCCGTATCCCACACCACACGCGGCATGCGTCCGGGTGAGGAGCACGGTGTTCATTACAACTTCATTAGTGTCGAAGAGTTTACTGATCTGGTTGAGCAAGGTGCATTCCTTGAACATGCCGAAGTATTTGGTAACTACTACGGTACGTCTCGTCCTTGGATTGAAGAACAGCTAAACAAAGGCATCGATGTCTTCCTGGATATCGACTGGCAGGGTGCGCGCCAAATCCGCAAGCAAATGCCACAAGCCAAAAGCCTGTTCATTCTGCCTCCGTCAAAAGAGGAACTGGAGCGTCGTCTGAACGCCCGAGGCCAGGACAGCGAAACCGTGATTGCCCGTCGTATGCAAGAAGCACGCTCGGAAATTTCCCATTATGACGAGTACGATTACGTGATCGTCAATGATGATTTCGACGTTGCGCTAATGGACTTTAAGGCCATTATCCGTGCAGAACGATTGAAGCAAGACAAACAAGCTGCTAAATATAACAGCATGCTCAATGCCCTACTGGCAGAACAGTAAGTATTTTTGTACAATTTTCCTTCTTTTATATATAACCACTGGAGTCCTCCATGGCACGCGTAACCGTTCAAGACGCTGTTGATAAAATTGGCAACCGTTTCGATCTGATCCAAATTGCTTCACGCCGCGCTCGTCAGATGCAAACTGGCGGTAAGGATCCACTGGTTCCGGAAGAAAACGATAAGTATACAGTGATCGCGCTTCGTGAAATCGAAGAAGGCCTAATCACTAAAGATATCCTGGATGCTCGCGAGCGTCAGGAACTTCAAGAGCAAGAAGCAGCAGAGCTAGCAGCTGTTAGCGCTATTGCAGGCGACCACCGTTAATTCAGGGAACCGGGCGAATTGTATCTTTTTGATAGCCTGAAAGAAGTCGCAATCGAATACCTGCCTGAGTCTCAAATTGAGGCACTCAGGCAGGCTTATCTCGTTGCGCGAGATGCCCACGAAGGGCAGACCCGCTCTAGCGGCGAACCATATATTATCCATCCGATTGCCGTAGCCCGCATCCTTGCGGAAATGCGCCTCGACTACGAGACGCTGATGGCAGCCCTCCTCCACGACGTAATCGAAGATACCGAGGTCACCAAAGAAGATCTCGCCAGCCGCTTTGGCTCGACGGTTGCCGAACTGGTCGACGGGGTATCGAAGCTGGATAAGCTGAAGTTCCGCGACCGCAAAGAAGCGCAAGCCGAGAACTTCCGCAAAATGATCATGGCAATGGCCCATGACATTCGTGTCATTCTGATCAAGCTGGCTGACCGCACGCACAATATGCGCACCTTAGGTGCCCTGCGTCCGGACAAACGCCGCCGCATTGCCCGCGAGACACTGGAGATTTTCTCTCCGCTAGCCCACCGTCTAGGTATCCACAACATCAAAACCGAGCTTGAAGAGCTGGGCTTTGAAGCGCTTTATCCAAACCGCTACCGGGTACTGAAGGAAGTGGTGGCCTCTGCCCGCGGCAACCGCAAAGAAATGATTAACAAGATCCACGCCGAAATCGAGGGACGTCTCGACGATGCGGGGATCGAAGGCAAGGTACTGGGCCGCGAAAAAAACCTGTACTCCATCTATAACAAGATGAAGAACAAAGAGCAGCGTTTCCATTCGATCATGGACATCTACGCCTTCCGCGTACTGGTCAAGGATCTGGATACCTGTTACCGCGTGCTGGGACAGGTACACAACCTGTACAAGCCCCGTCCGAGCCGGATGAAAGACTATATCGCGATCCCGAAAGCCAACGGCTATCAGTCCCTGCACACCTCGCTGGTTGGCCCGCACGGCGTGCCAGTCGAAGTGCAGATCCGTACCGAAGATATGGATCAAATGGCGGACAAAGGGGTTGCGGCTCACTGGACCTACAAAGACGGCGAAAGCAGCGGTACCACCGCCCAGGTCAAAGCCCAGCGCTGGATGCAAAGCCTGCTGGAACTACAGCAAAGTGCGGGGAGCTCGTTCGAGTTCATCGAAAATGTGAAATCGGATCTGTTCCCGGATGAGATCTATGTCTTCACCCCGAAAGGGCGGATTGTCGAGCTGCCGGTCGGCGCGACAGCAGTCGATTTTGCCTATGCCGTCCATACCGATGTCGGTAATGCCTGTGTCGGCGCACGCGTTGAGCGCCAGCCTTATCCGCTGAGCAAACCGCTGAAAAACGGCCAGACCATTGATATCATCAGCGCACCGGGTGCACGCCCAAATGCCGCCTGGCTCAACTATGTGGTGACCTCACGCGCACGGACCAAAATCCGTCAGGTACTGAAGACCATGCGCCGGGAAGAGTCGATCACCCTTGGCCGCCGCCTGCTCAACCATGCACTGGGTGAGCTCAGCATCGACCAGATCGATCCGGATAACCTGCAGCAGGTGCTGACCGATTTACGTCTGGAAACCATTGATGATCTGCTGACCGCGATTGGCCTCGGTGAACTGATGAGCGTGGTAATGGCTCGCCGCCTATTGGGCAATGTGGATGAGTTAACAGTAAAAGAAACCACCCATCGCCTGCCTATTCAGGGCGCGGACGGTATCTTGCTGACCTTTGCCAACTGCTGCCACCCAATCCATGGCGATCCGATCATGGCTCATGTCAGCCCGGGCAAAGGCCTGGTGATCCACCGTGAGGAATGTGCCAATATTCGTGGCTATCAGAAGGAGCCGGACAAATACATGCCGGTCGAGTGGAGCGAGGACTTCGAGCAAGAATTCGTGACCAACCTGAAAGTCGATATGCAGAACCACCAGGGTGCACTGGCCGATCTGACCAATACTATCGCCGCAACCGGATCGAATATCCAGGGGCTGGCGACCGAAGAGAAGGACGGACGCCTGTACACCATCACGGTACGCCTGACAACCAAGGGACGTATCCATCTGGCCAATATCATGCGCCGTATCCGGGTAATGCCGAATGTCGTGCGCGTCTCGCGCCAGAAGAACTAATGGCTAGACCCAGAGCCGGTGATACAAACCGCTCTGACTCAGCAATGAACCTAAACGCCCGTCTTCGGGCGTTTTCTTTATGATAGAACGACAACAATTATGACTCCCGATCGCTTTCAACGAATTCAGTCTGTACTGGCAACCCGACAGCCAGATTTGACGGTATGCATGGAAGAAGTGCATAAGCCAAACAACGTCTCCGCCATTATCCGTACCGCAGATGCCGTCGGCGTCCATAAGGTTCATGCCGTCTGGCCAAAAGACGGCATGCGGGTCCTCAGCCATACCTCGGCAGGGGCGCGCAACTGGGTCGAGCTGGAAACCCATGACTCAATGGTCAATGCCGTCGGCGCCCTCAAAGCCCAAGGCATGCAGGTACTTGCCACCAACCTGTCGGACACCGCCATTGATTTTCGTGAAGTGGATTACACCAAACCGACAGCGATCATTCTCGGCGGCGAAAAAAATGGGATCACCCCTGAAGCGCTGGCTCTGGCCGATCAGGACATCATCATTCCGATGGTAGGTATGGTACAGTCTCTGAATGTCTCGGTCGCCAGTGCCCTGATCCTGTATGAAGCCCAGCGTCAGCGCCAGCTAGCCGGTATGTACGAGCTGGAGAAAACCCAGCTACCAGATGACGTGGTTCACCGTATCCTGTTTGAACGCGGCCACCCGGTACTGGCGAAAGTAGCCCGTCGCAAAGGGCTGCCTTACCCGCCATTGGACGAACAGGGGCAAATTGCCGCCGACGACCAGTGGTGGAGTACCATGCAGGCAACCGAACCCAAGAAAAAGCCAAATAAATAGCGGAACCAGGAAGAGCGATGAGCGGACAACTACTTGATACCATAGCCCTTACCGAGCTGTCCGGTGTGGGGGCAAAAATGGCTGAAAAGCTGGAAAAAATTGGCCTGCATACGGTTCAGGACCTGCTCTTTCACCTTCCTCTCCGCTATGAAGACCGTACCCGGATCTGGCCCATCGCCAATGTGATGCCCGGCCAGCACCTGACCATCCAGGGGGAAGTGCTGAGCAGCAACATCAGCTTTGGCAAGCGCCGGATGCTGACGGTCAAAATCAGTGATAACAGCGGCTCGGCCACCCTGCGTTTTTTCAACTTCAATGCCGCGATGAAAAACAGCTTCGCTGAAGGCAAACAGATCAAGGCCTACGGCGAGCTCAAGCGCGGCAAGTTCGGACTGGAAATCATCCACCCGGATTACAAGGTGTTTTCCGAGCCTACCGAACTCAGCGTCGAGGAAACCCTGACCCCGGTCTATCCGACCACTGACGGCCTGCGCCAACTGACGCTGCGCAACCTGACAGACCAGGCCCTGCGTCTGCTTGATAAAGCCGCGGTCCGCGAGCTGCTACCGGATGGCCTGTACGATCGGCAGATGACCCTGTCCGAGGCGCTGCACCTGATGCACCGTCCGACGCCCGACGTCTCGCTCGACCAGCTGGAAGAAGGCAAACACCCGGCCCAGCACCGGCTGATCCTCGAAGAGTTGCTGGCGCAAAACCTGTCGATGCTGGCAGTCCGCAACAAAAGCCAGCAGCACGATGCCTGGCCGCTAGCGGCTCGCAACACCCTCAAGCAACAGCTACTGGCCAGCCTGCCGTTCAGCCCGACAGGCGCCCAGCAACGGGTGGTGGCCGACATCGAAACCGATCTGGCCCAGCCCCACCCGATGATGCGACTGGTACAGGGCGATGTCGGCTCGGGCAAAACCCTGGTGGCGGCATTGGCTGCATTGCGGGCAATCGAGCATGGCTATCAGGTTGCGCTGATGGCCCCGACCGAACTGCTCGCCGAGCAACACGCAATCAACTTTGCCAGCTGGCTCAACCCGATGGATATTCAGGTCGGCTGGCTGGCCGGCAAGCTTAAGGGCAAAGCACGGGATACCGAACTGGCACGCATCGAAAGTGGCGAGGCCAAAATGGTAGTCGGCACCCATGCCCTGTTCCAGGAACAGGTCGTATTCAATAACCTGGCGCTGGTTATCATTGACGAACAACACCGGTTTGGTGTCCACCAGCGTCTGGAACTGCGCGAGAAAGGGGCCAATGACGGGCGCTATCCGCACCAGCTGATCATGACTGCCACCCCTATCCCTCGTACCCTGGCAATGACAGCGTATGCCGATCTCGAAACCTCGGTGATTGATGAATTGCCGCCGGGCCGCACGCCGATCCAGACCGTGGCACTGCCCGATTCCCGCCGCGCTGAAATTATCGAACGGATCCGCAGTGCCTGCCTCAACGAGGGGCGGCAGGCCTACTGGGTCTGCACCCTGATCGATGAGTCCGAGATACTGGAGGCACAGGCCGCTTCGGATACCGCCGATGAACTGACGGCCCAGCTACCTGAGCTCAATATCGGTCTGGTGCATGGCCGGATGAAACCAGCTGAAAAGCAAGAAGTAATGAAACGTTTCAAGGACGGCGAACTGCACCTGCTTGTGGCCACCACCGTGATCGAGGTCGGAGTAGATGTTCCCAATGCCAGCCTGATGATCATTGAAAACCCCGAGCGTCTCGGCCTGGCGCAGCTGCACCAGTTGCGCGGACGGGTTGGCCGAGGCAGTGTCGCCAGCCACTGTGTCCTGCTCTACCATGCCCCGCTGTCGAAAACGGCCCAGAAACGTCTGGGGGTATTGCGCGAAAGCAGCGATGGCTTTGTCATTGCCCAGCGTGACTTGGAAATCCGTGGGCCGGGCGAGCTGCTAGGTACCAAACAGACAGGTATTGCCGAGTTTAAAATCGCCGACCTGGTTCGCGACCAGCACCTGATCCCTCAGGTACAGAAGCTGGCTCGCTACATTCAAGACCGCTATCCGGACAATGCCAAGGCCATCATCGACCGCTGGCTGGGACAGCGGGAAAACTATTCCAACGCCTGATCACCACCAACTATTGTCTCGATAAAACACTCTTGACGACAATTAGAGCCAGACAGAACAAAACTCTCAGTTTCTGTCTGGCAGCGAGCACGTCACTCCCCAGATAATTTCCTACTGTGATCTAGGCAGCCAAGGGGAAATATGGCTTCTGGCACATTTCTTTCTTTTTTGCTCTCTCAGCACTCACTTTTCGTTCAAATAAAAATAAATCAAAACAAACCACGCAATCGTTTGCTATTTATGAAAAGATAATTAAAATAGTGCGCAAATTTCACCCACTTCACTTCTCCTGGTGGTGGTCTGGATCTGATTAACAGCAATCACAGAGATATCCAGCCTTCACGTGTCGATGCCCATTCAGCGCAACCGATAGGGACCAAGAAGTAAACTTAGGATAAACATGGCCATGACTCGCCAGCATAGCGACATCGAAACACCCCAAAACTCGGATCTGATTTACCGCTTGGAAGACCGGCCACCACTGCCGCAAACCCTATTTGCCGCCACCCAGCATTTACTGGCAATGTTTGTTGCGGTGATCACCCCCTCGCTGATCATCTGCCAGGCGCTGGGCTTGCCTGCCAGTGATACTAATACCATTGTCAGCATGTCACTGTTTGCCTCGGGCATTGCCTCATTCATCCAAATCCGTACCTTTGGACCGGTGGGCTCTGGCCTGCTGTCGATTCAGGGAACCAGTTTTAACTTCCTCGGCCCAATCATCGGAGCCGGTCTGGCACTCAAAGCCGGCGGAGCCGATATCCCGGCCATGATGGCCGCCATTTTCGGAACCATTCTGGTTGCCTCGCTGACCGAGGTCTTTATCTCCCGCGTACTGCAGCATGCCCAGCGGATCATTACCCCACTGGTCTCCGGTATCGTGGTAACGCTGATCGGCCTGACCCTGATCCAGATCGGCCTGACATCAATGGGCGGCGGCTATGCCGCAATTGAAAACGGTAGCTTCGGTAGCCTGGATAACCTGATGCTGGCCGGTACGGTGCTTGGCCTTATCGTGTTGCTAAACCGGGTCAAGAATCCATATTTGCGCGTTTCATCGATTGTTATCGCCATGGCTGCCGGTACAGCTCTCGCCTGGCTGACCGGCATGCTCGATACCTCACGCGCCGCCGATACCGATCTGGTTGCTATCCCGCTACCGATGCAGTACGGCCTCGGCTTTGACTGGTCGCTGCTGATCCCATTGGTGATTGTATTTGCCATTACCTCACTGGAAGCCATCGGCGACATTACTGCTACCTCGGAAACCTCCGAACAGCCAGTCGCCGGTCCGGTTTACATGAAACGCATCAAAGGCGGCGTACTGGCAGACGGTATCAATTCGGCACTGGCCTCGGTCTTGAACAGCTTCCCGAACTCCACCTTCAGCCAAAACAACGGCATCATCCAACTGACGGGTGTCGCCAGCCGCTATATCGGTTATTTCGTCGCAGGTATGCTGGTCTTGCTCGGCCTGTTCCCCGGCGTCGCCAACCTTGTCCAGCTGATCCCAGAACCAGTACTGGGCGGGGCAACCATCGTGATGTTCGGTACCATCGCCGCATCGGGAGTGCGGATTATTTCCCGCTGCGAGCTCGACCGCCGCGCGATCCTGATCATGGCGCTGTCATTCTCCATGGGCCTCGGCATCGCCCAGAAACCGGAAATCCTGCAGTTCATGCCAGAGTGGATTAAGAGCATCCTCTCATCTGGCATGGCTGCCGGCGGGATCACCGCCATTATCCTGAACTTAGTGTTGCCGGAAGAGAAGAAATAAAGCGAAAACCATCGCAGATGCTGAAATGAAAAAAGCGAGAGTTAACCACTCTCGCTTTCCGAAATGCAGCGTAACTCGCTACCTCGCCTCCACAGGCAAAGCCTGTCACAGCTTCACCAGTGGCAGGCTAACTTGCACCTTGAGGCCGCCAGCACTGCGATTACTCACCATAATTCCGCCTTCATGCTGGTCAATAATCCGCTTCACAATCGCTAGGCCAAGGCCGGTTCCTTCTGCTTCACTACCACGGGCCGAATCACCGCGGGTCAGCGGCTGAAACATCTTGGCAACCTGATCCGGCTCAATCCCGGGGCCGTCGTCCTCAATACAGAACCACGCCGTTTTGCGATCAGCGGTAGCACCGCTGGAAATTTTTATCCAGCCGTTACCATAACGGATTGCATTCACCACCAGGTTAGCCACCGACCGTTTGATTGCAACACCATTAGCACGCACGACCCCCGGGATATCGCCCAGTTCAAGCGCAATCTCACGTTCGTAGCCACCTTCGGCCTCGGCGACTTCCTGCAACAAGACATTGAGGTCAAGATCCTCTTCTTCCTGCTTCTTAGTCGATTTTAGGTAGTCCATAAACTGGCTGATGATCTCGTTACACTCCTCGGTGTCCTTAATCATACTCTCAGCCAGGTAGCCATCTTCCGGCGACATCATTTCCGTCGCTAGGCGGATCCGAGTCAGCGGGGTACGCAAATCATGACTCACACCTGCCAGTAGCAAGGCCCGGTCCTCTTCCAGCTGCTTGATCCCCTCAGACATCCGGTTAAACGACTTGGTAACAGCACGGATTTCCGAGGCGCCTTTTTCAGGCAGATGCGGCGGAGTTTCGCCACGAGCCACCTGCAAGGCTGCCTGTTCCAGTGCCACCAGCGGCCGGTTCTGAATCCGGATAAACAGCCAGCCTCCGCCAATCACCATAAAGGCGATGATCAGACTGTAGTGAAACAGAGGAGAGAAATCGTCTTCCTGCAATTCCGATAACGGGATCCGCATAAAGTAGCCCGGCATCGCATCACACTGCATCCACAGGACATAGCTGTCAGCCCCCAGCACCAGCCGCACTTCGGTAGGCGCACCGAGCTCACGGCTCATCTCCTCGCTAAGGTACTCAATTCGGGTCGCTTGCTGGTATTCCTTGAGTTCCGGGCTGTCTTCAAGATGCAGCGTCACCCCCAGCTGTTCCAGAAGCTGGCGACGCACCGGAGGATCAAGATGGAACATTTTACCGTCAGCCAACTCGACATCTTCTTTGAGCATTAGCCGCACTTCATAAGCCAAAATACGGTTGAACTGCTGCAAGCTGGGCAGCAGGGCATAATTGAGTACCGCCAGATACGAAAAAATCTGGCTTGCGATCAACAAGCCAGCCAGAAGAATAAGCGTACGGGTAAATGTACTGCGCGGTGACATCCGCATCATCGTTGCCTCACTTAGGCCTCGCTACCGTCGGGTACGAAAACGTAGCCGAGTCCCCATACAGTCTGGATATAACGCGGACGGCTCGGATCTTCCTCAACCATCCGGCGCAAGCGAGAGATCTGCACGTCAATCGAACGCTCCATCGCCGAATACTCACGACCACGGGCCATGTTCATCAGCTTATCACGGGACATCGGTTCACGGGCGTTGGTCACCAAGGCTTTTAGCACCGCAAACTCACCCGATGTCAGCGGCATCGACTCCTCGCCACGGAACATTTCGCGGGTACCAAGATTCAGGCGGAAATCACCAAATTCGATAATCTTGCTGTCGACACTCGGCGCCCCAGGCGCTTCGATAGTCTGACGGCGTAGCACGGCACGGATCCGGGCCAGCAACTCACGTGGGTTAAACGGCTTCGGCAAATAATCATCAGCCCCCACCTCGAGGCCGACAATACGATCGACTTCATCACCTTTGGCGGTCAGCATCAGGATCGGCAGCATGTTGTTGGCATTACGCAGCCGGCGGCAAATCGAAAGGCCATCTTCACCCGGCAGCATCAAGTCCAGTACCATCAAGTGGAATGTTTCACGGGATAATAAGCGGTCCATTTGCTCACCGTTCGCCACGCTGCGCACCTGGAAACCCTGTTCCGACAAGTAACGCTCTAACAGCGCACGTAGACGCATGTCATCATCAACAACCAGAATCTTATAATTTTCCTGCATATCTCACCTTACCTGCATCGATCGTGTTATCAAGCTCTGAGCGTATTTTACTCGACTCCCCCCTGCCTGAAGCTGAATTCTGCCGCTAAAAAACACCAAAATTGTTACCGATTATGTCCAGGTATGTTCGGCTCATCCTGATTATAGTACGGCAGTTTCAACAAAAGCCTATCAACATCAAGCACATTTAGAACTAAACTAACCTAAATTCAGTCAATTATCCAAAACAGCTCATAGACTTCCCGACTCCGAGACTGATTAATTGACGCCACTAACAAACCATAAGACTATTTGACGGGTATTAGGGCTCTGGACAAGACAATGAAAACCAACTTAATCACACGCGAGGGATACGACAAGCTCCGAAACGAGCTCGATTTCCTGTGGAAAGAAGAACGACCTGAAGTCACCAAAAAAGTCACCTGGGCTGCCAGTCTGGGCGATCGTAGCGAAAATGCCGACTACCAGTACAACAAGAAGCGCCTGCGGGAAATCGATCGTCGAGTACGCTACCTGCGCAAGCGCCTCGAAATCGTCCAGGTGGTGGACTATTCCCCGCAACAGGATGGCAAAGTGTTCTTCGGTGCCTGGGTAGAGATTGAAAACGAAGACGGCGAAACCAAATGTTTTCGGATTGTCGGACCGGACGAAATCTATGGCCGTAATGACTACATCTCCATCGACTCGCCGATGGCGCGGGCACTGCTGAAAAAAGAAGTCGACGACGAGTTTGAGGTCAATACCCCTGCGGGCAAAAAAGAGTGGTTCGTCAACAGTATCCGCTATAGCTGATCAGACAAGCCCGGCAACGGGCCCTACAGGTCAGCTTGCTAACTAATGGCGTTATAACCACCTAGCGATCAAATCGACAGCCACGCCACCCTCTTCCTTGCCAGTGCCTACTATTAACGGGTGGCACTGACACACTCTTAACACATCGCACCTTGCCACTACCCCATTCCTCCGTAGAATGGTCGGGTTAACGACAACCAAGAGATACCAACGGATGAGCAACGCTATTAACCAGATGATTGCCAGCGAACTGAATGTTCGCAACGAGCAAATCACAGCCGCAGTCACTCTGTTAGATGACGGTAACACGGTGCCATTTATTGCCCGTTACCGTAAGGAAGTCACTGGAGGGTTGGATGATACCCAACTACGTAACCTAGAGTCGCGCCTCGGTTATCTACGCGAACTGGATGATCGCCGCAAGGTCATCCTAAAATCGATCACCGAGCAGGGCAAGCTGACCCCTGAGCTACAGGCTGAAATTCAGGGCGCGGACAGCAAAACCCGCCTTGAGGATCTATACCTGCCCTACAAGCCGAAACGCCGGACCAAAGGCCAGATTGCTATTGAAGCCGGCTTGGCACCATTGGCCGAGACCCTGTGGCAGCAGCCTAACCATGAGCCTGAAGCAACGGCTTCCGGTTATATCAATGCCGACAAGGGGGTTGCTGATACCAAAGCGGCCCTCGACGGTGCTCGTGCCATTCTGATGGAGCGTTTTGCCGAAGATGCCGCGTTGCTGGACAAAATTCGCCGCCAGCTGCAGAACAACGCCGAACTAACATCCCGTTTAGTCGATGGCAAAGAGCAGGAAGGCGCAAAGTTCAAAGACTACTTTGAATACAACGAGCCGCTGAAAAATATTCCGTCCCACCGTGCCCTGGCCCTATTCCGCGGCCGCAATGAAGGCTTCCTGCAATTATCGTTGAATGCCGATCCCCAGCAGGACGAGGGCGTTCGTGGCTCATACTGCGAAGTGATGATTGCCGACCACTACGGTGTGACCCTCGGCAGCCAGCCCGCCGATAGCTGGCGCAAACAGGTGATCAGCTGGGCGTGGCGGATCAAAATCCTGATGCACATGGAAACCGAGCTGATGAGCGCGCTACGCGAAAAAGCCGAAGATGGTGCCATGCAGGTCTTTGCCGATAACCTGAAAGATTTGCTGATGGCGGCACCGGCCGGCCCGCGGATCACCCTGGCACTGGATCCGGGTCTGCGTACCGGCTGTAAGGTCGCGGTCGTTGACCAGACCGGCAAGCTGCTCGACACCGCCACCATCTACCCACACCAGCCTCAGCGCCAGGTTGCCCAGTCGGAAGCCTCCGTACTGGCCCTGATCACCAAGCACAACGTCAACCTGATCGCGATTGGCAACGGCACTGCTTCACGTGAAACAGACAGCTTTGTTGCCACGCTGCTGCAAGATAACAACCTCAAGATCCAGAGTGTGATGGTGAGCGAAGCTGGCGCTTCGGTCTATTCCGCCTCGGAACTGGCTGCCAACGAATTCCCGAACCTGGATGTGTCGCTGCGCGGTGCCGTTTCTATCGGCCGCCGCCTACAGGATCCACTCGCCGAGCTAGTGAAAATCGACCCGAAATCGATCGGTGTCGGCCAGTACCAGCACGATGTCAGCCAGAGCATGCTGGCCAAACGCCTTGATGCGGTAGTGGAAGACTGTGTAAACGCCGTCGGTGTCGACGTCAATACCGCCTCGCCGGCACTGCTGACACGCGTGGCGGGCCTAAATACCACCATTGCCCAGAACATCGTCAACTACCGAGATGAAAATGGCCGTTTCGATGCCCGTACTACCCTGAAGAAAGTCGCCCGTCTGGGGCCAAAGGCGTTCGAACAGTGTGCCGGCTTCCTGCGTATTATGGATGGCAAGAACCCGCTCGACAGCTCGGCGGTCCATCCAGAATCCTATGCGGTAGTAAAAACTATCGCCGCGACCAACAGCAAACCGGTCGATGCGATTATTGGTAACAGCGAGTTCCTCAAAGGCCTGAAAGCCGCCGACTACACCGATGACAAGTTCGGCCTGCCGACAGTCACCGATATCATCAGCGAGCTGGATAAGCCCGGCCGCGACCCTCGCCCTGAGTTCAAGACGGCCACCTTTGCCGAAGGGGTAAACGAGGTCAAGGATTTAATCCCGGGTATGGTGCTGGAGGGAGTGATCACCAACGTTACCAACTTTGGTGCCTTCGTCGATGTCGGCGTCCATCAGGACGGTCTGGTCCACATCTCGGCACTGTCTGATAAATTCGTCTCAGATCCGCGCGAGGTGGTAAAAGCCGGTGATATCGTCAAGGTGAAAGTGATGGAAGTCGACCTGCAGCGCAAGCGGATCGGCATGTCGATGCGCCTGAGTGACGAGCCGGGACAGGAAAAACCGGCCCGCAAGCCACAAGGCCAACGCCAGCAGCCTCGCGAGCAACGCCAACCACGCGGCAATAGCAACCGAGACAACCGTAGCCAAGGCAATAACGGGGCGATGGGCGGAGCCTTCGCCGCCGCATTTGCCAACGCCAAGAAGAAATAGTCATAACGGCTCGTTTCGTACACCCATATAGAGAAAGAGCCAGCATGCAAATGCTGGCTCTTTTTATTGTAAAGTCTTAACGCACTAAAGACCCAGGAACGAAGTTCTAGGCTCCCGCCACTTAAAGAACAACCAAATACTCGGTCGGTGGGTTGGGGATCGTTGCCTGCGCATAACGGTGGGCAACAACACTTTTGGTTCGCTCCGTCTGGCTTATCTTCTCCAGCTCATCTAGCAAGTCTCTCGGCAGCTGAATATGCATCGAGTATCCCAGCTCGCTGACATCAGCCATATAGCTATCTGCCGACAGCGCCTTGACCAGCTGCTCAAACTCTTCCTGGTAACCATACTGCTGCTCACTGACCGGCAACTCATGATAGTCCGGGTGTTCGCTGGGATCCCATGAGGGTTTCTTGAGCTGTTTTTCTTCGCTGCTGAGTGGTTTTTCCCGGGCAGATTCGGGCGCCTGAGTAGGGGGGAGAATTTTTTCACGTACACGATTATCCCGCGCAGCCTGCTCGGTTGGCGGGTTTACCGAAGGAGCTATGGTCGGCGCTCCTGCCTGTACGGGGGAAACTATCATGCTGATGCACTTCTCCGGACATCAGCTGATGGGGTCAATCAGGCAATTGCGAGCAGTACCGTCGCTACCGTACCCAGGGCTGACAATACTTGCCCTGCGGTGTAGAAATCATCGGTGTTTTGCTTCACTTCGTCGGGGTGGTCCATCCCCAACGCACCATAAGCGAACGATTCGGCCTTTTGCGCCGTCTCCGTTGTACCATCAGCATGAGTATTCTGTTTGCCCGCGTCCGCCGCCTGCATACGTTTCGCCTCTTCAGAGAGCGATACCGTCGTTTCGCCGGTTTTCACGGAACGGGTTTGATCAGCCGTCTGATTCCCTTCATCAGCCCTGGCTGAAGCTGCAGCCGACGCTTTCAGCGACGCTGGCGAATAAGTAGCTGTATTCGCAACACTTCCTATTGTCATTATGGCCTCTCTCTTTAACAGAGCAACTCCATTTTAATGATATCGGCACTATTTTCTAAAAGTTTAAAAAAATGTTACCGAACCGCCACACATGACAGGCTTAAAACCTAAGGCTGCTGAATAAAAGACTGCAGAGCCTCCACAAACTCTTCGGGATGCGAGATGAACGGCGCATGAGATGCCGCGGCAAACACTTGCCGCTGCGACTGCGGAGCCAGCTCATCAAGTTCAGCAGCAATCTTTACAGGAACCAGGCCATCAAGGCGTCCATATAAGCGGAGCCATGGCTGGGAGATCTGAGCCAGCTGCTCACGTAAATCCACCTCGGCCAACAACCTCAGTCCTGCCGCCAGTGCCTCCGGATTAGGCTGGGGGCGGGACAATACCGCCTGTTTCAGCAACTTGATATCCTGCCGGGCCGTCGGGCTTCCCATTGCCTGCAACGCCAAGAACCGTTCAACCGTCAGCTGGAAATTGTCACTCAGCTGACGCTGAAAGTCTGCCAGAACCTGAGGCTTAATACCTCGCCATGTGCTTTCTGCTGCAAACCGGGGGGAGCTGGCTACCGTCACCAGCTTGCTGACCCGCTCGGGAGCAAGGATAGCGGCCTGTTTCGCCACCAATCCGCCCAGGGACCACCCCAACCAGATTGCAGATTCTGGTGAATTTTCAAGCAACACGTGTGCCATTTCATCAACACTATCGGTAATAAGTTCACGACTGTGACCATACCCCGGTAAATCGACCCAATGAACCCGGTAATGCGGTGTCAGCAGTGGCAAAAGCTGCTGCCAGACTGCACCATTCATTCCCCAGCCATGAATGAGAACCAGATCCGAACCTTGGCCTTCAGTTTGCCAGTGTAGCTTGGCTGTCATTTACACTTCCTTCATTCACTACAAAACCAGGCTGTCATCAGCCCTAACAGGATGGCAAGGATGTTATCCCCTTCATCGCTAAGATCAATCTTTCAATGGACCAACCAGCAGTGCCAGTTGTGCCGGCTGCCGCTCGGCGACAACGAAACTGTCTGGTGCCGACACTGCATGGCCCGCTTCCCCCAACCACCCTACTGTGCCCGATGCGGAACGACAACCCTAAAGTCAACCGACCAGTGCGGCAGCTGCCTGTCGGCACCACCGCCATGGCAGCAGTTTTATCGTCTCGGCGAGTATGACTTTCCGCTACGTCAGCTGATCCACCAGCTCAAGTTTGGCGGTAAGTTCTGGCTGGCCGAACCTCTCGGCCAATTGCTGGCACAGCACATCTCTCATCCGGCACCGGTGATCATCCCGGTTCCTCTGCATCCGCTCCGTCGGCTCTATCGCAGTTTTAACCAAAGTACATTACTGGCCCAGGCTATCGCCAGGGAGACCGGCAGCCTTTGCCTGCCCAATGCGATACATCGGACCCGCAATACCCAGGCACAGCGCCAGCTAAGTAAAAGCGAGCGCAAGAAAAACCTCCATCAGGCATTTATACTTAAGACAAAGGCCCTGCCGGAGCATGTGGCCATTGTCGATGATGTACTAACAACGGGCAGCACCGTGGCGGAGCTGACTCGCCTACTCCTGCAAGCCGGCGTAAAACAAGTCGATGTCTACTGTATTTGCTATACCCCGGTGATAAAGTGATGGCAGAAATATGGCCCAGCATTATCCCAGAACTGTGATGAAATCATTGTTGCTACGATTAAGGGGTGATACAAAGTGCGACTAAGAGTAGAATAGAATTAATCTTACTAATTAAGTCAGGTATTACGTCGTGTCTATGATTACTATTTCTGAAAATGCTCAACAGCATTTCGGCAAACTTCTTGCTCAACAGCCGGAAGGCACCAACATCCGAGTATTCGTGGTTAACCCTGGTACTCAAAGCGCAGAGTGCGGCGTGTCCTACTGTCCGCCGGAAGCGGTTGAAGCCAGCGATACCGAAATTAAACTCGATCTGTTTTCTGCATTCATCGATGAGCTGAGCCTTCCTTTCCTTGAAGATGCCGAGATCGATTTTGTTACCGACAAAATGGGCTCTCAGCTCACTCTGAAAGCACCGAACGCCAAAGTTCGCAAGGTGTCTGATGATGCCTCGCTGATGGAGCGTGTCGACTACGTTATCCAAACTCAGGTTAACCCACAGCTAGCAGGCCACGGCGGCCATGTTTCGCTATCAGAAATCACTGAAGAGGGTATTGCAATTCTTCAGTTCGGCGGTGGTTGTAACGGCTGTTCAATGGTTGACGTGACCCTGAAAGAAGGGATCGAGAAAGAGCTACTGGCACAGTTTGCCGGCGAACTGACAGGCGTGCGTGATATTACCGAGCATGCCCGTGGTGAACACTCTTACTACTAAGTCTGAAGAGCCAGAACCGGAAAAATAAAAAGCGAGAGCCAAAAGGCTCTCGCTTTTTCTAGGATCACAATAAAACTGACTAATACAAAAAAGCCAGCCTCATTAAGGCTGGCTTTCTTATGACAAATAAGGCCAAGCTTACGAGTCGATCACCGTGATGGTAACCGAGCGACGGCCCCAGTTTTTGGCCGCCTGAATATCTTTACCCATATAGATATCGATCTTACGGGTCCAGCGTTTGTTCATCTTATCCAGCACTACGTATTCACCCGGCAAACCAGAGATTTTCACCTTGGTACCATGGCCGATCCCCATCCGCAGCAAATCGCGGGAAACAGCAATAACCTTCATACCCGGCTTCAGGCGATCGCCCCAAGCGGCAATTGACGGATTCGCATTGGTCTGTGCCCGTACAGAATTATAAGCCGTTGCCGTTACTTTTAACGACTTACCTTTCATACTACTTGCCAGAGCCGATGTCCCCCAGCCCAGCATCGTCACGGCCAGTAAAAAGCCAATTATCGCTTGTTTCATTTAGACTACCTGTTCACTAATTGAGCGCAATTTAAACAAATAGCCAGCATGATGTGTAGCAATTTTTGTCGAAAAAACAACCAAACAAAGTTGAAAAAATCTAACTAGTTGTTTGCACTGGCAGGTTCCAAAAAAATATTTTTTTGCCACTGATAGGCAAAAATGACCGCCAGCCCTGCTCCCCGCATTGCCATAAACCCGAGCATCGCCCCCCACAGGGCATGGTTGCCGAAGCTACTCAGCAACCACCAGATCGCAAAGAAACTGCAAATAGCCACAAACATACTGTTACGCATCTCCCTGCCGCGGGTCGCACCGATGAAAATGCCATCCAGCAGGAAGCACCACATCGACACCAGCGGCACCGCTGCCAACCACGGCAGGTACACCGCAGCCTCTTGCCGGACTTCAGGAATACTGGAGATCAAACCGATGATATCGACCCCGAAAACGGTAAAAGCCAAGGTGATCAACAGAGAAATCACCAGACTCCAAAACGTGGTACCGACCAGCGTTCGCCCCAGCTCCTCACGACTGCGGGCACCAATCGCCTTGCCCACCATCGCTTCCATGGCATAGGCAAACCCATCCATCGCATAAGATACCAGCATCAAAAAGCTCATCAGCACGGCATTGGCCGCAACAACATTGTCACCCAACGTGGCCCCTTGAAAGGTCATAAAGGTAAATGCCAGCTGAAGGCACAAGCTGCGCAGGAAAATATCACGGTTAAGTTTCAGCAGCCGCCCCATACCGTGGCGTACCGATCCTATCTTGTCCTTCAGAGCCGGCAGGCTGTGGGCGAGCCACTGACGGGAGACAAACCACAAACCCAAGAACAAGCCGCTGTAATCAGCAATGACCGAGGCAGCCGCGGCCCCTTGTACCTTCCAGCCAAAGCCAAGTACAAACAGCACGTCCAGCCCGATGTTGACCACATTGGTAATGATCAGCAACCACATCGGCAGCCTGGCATTCTGGGTACCGAGCAGCCACCCCATGATCACAAAATTGGCCAGGGCTGCCGGGGCCCCCCAGATCCGAATAGAGAAATACTGCTCAGCGTAGATTTTCACTTCGGCACTGGCACTGCTGAAATGAAAAATCATCGCGGAAACCGGCTGGTGAAACACAATCAGTAGCAGTGCCAGCAACCAAGCAAGGGCAATGCCCTGGATAAACACCCCGGCCTGGGCATCTTTGTCACTGGCGCCATAGGCCTGGGCACTCAATCCGGTTGTCGCCATGCGCAGGAAGCCGAGCAGCCAAAAGGTCACGTTGATCATGGTGCCGCCCACGGCAACCCCACCCAGATACCAGGCATACTCCAGATGGCCGATGACCGCCGCATCCACCAACCCCAGCAAAGGTACCGTAATATTGGATAACACCATTGGAAGCGCCAGGGCAAAGACCTGACGATGTAATGAAACGTCCCTTAACGCTGTGAGCACGATAGACCTCGAACAGTTCAAAATCAGCCCCGGAAGTACCGAGGCTGACATAACAAACAAGAAAGGCTCACAGTGTAGCGACTTGCCGGCTGCGACAAAAGCCAGCAGGAAGGATTATACCCAACTGACCAACCAGTGATCTGCCAGCAGGACCACGAACAAGGCGAGCAGATGCCAGATAGAATACTTGAAGGTCGCCCAGGCATGACCGGCTTGGTCCGCATACTTCAGCTTGACGGCATAACCGATAAACCCCAAATTCAGGATACTGCTCCCGATCAGGTATAACCCGCCGCTCATTCCAGTCAGCCAGGGCAGCAGGCCGACCAGTGCCAGCATAACGGTATAGAGCAACACCATGGTTTTGGTAAACTCGATCCCATGGGTCACCGGCAACATCGGGATCCCGGCTTTGGCATAGTCATCTTTACGGTGGATAGCCAGGGCCCAGAAATGCGGCGGCGTCCAGGTAAAAACCAACATCACCAACAGTAAGGCATGCGGGTCTAGCTGCCCAGTCACGGCTGTCCAGCCCAGTAACGGCGGAGCTGCACCGGCCAGGCCGCCAATCACGATATTCTGCGGCGTGGCATGCTTGAGCCACACGGTATACACCAGCGCATAGCCCACCAAGCTGGCAAGCGTCAGCCACGCCGTGAGCGCATTGAGCTGCCATAGCAAAGCGAAACCGGCCACCATCAACACAGAGGCAAAAATGACCGCCTTGTAGGTTTCAATTCGTCCCTTGGCCAACGGGCGATGGTAGGTTCGTGCCATCTGGGCATCAAAACGACGATCGAGCACATGGTTGAAGGCTGCCGCGGCAGCTGATTGCAGGCCAATACCCGCCAGCCCAAAGATCACGGCTTTCATCGGCGGAATACCCGGAACCGCCAGGCACATTCCGACCAAGGCAGTCAGCAACAGCATGGCGACAACCTTGGGTTTGGTCATCGTCATATAGTCCTGCCAGACACGCTTTCGATGGCCGACCGCTTTAACGCTGGTATTGCCAGCAACCTGTAATTTAGCCATGACTTCAGCCCTCCCGTGCAAAATGCCAATGATCCCGTGCCGCATGACGGCAGCAGTAAATGTGGTAATTGGTCACTACCAGAGCCAGTAGCAATACCGCCCCAACCAGATTATGGCCGACGGCCACCAACAACGGCAAACTGGCAACAATGTTGGTGATCCCCAGTGCAACCTGCACCGCCAATACCCCGCCCACAACAATGGCCAAACGCCGTAGCGTCACCGATAGCCACAGCCGCCAAATAAGTACTGCGAGCACCAAGGCTGTGATGGCCGCTCCCAGGCGGTGGGTGACATGAATTGAGACCCGTTGCTGAAAGTTCAGCACCCCGTATTGATAGCTTTCATGCTCGGGCTGAATTGGGTTAAACGCCGAAACATCGTAGCTTTTCGACCAGTCCACTTCGCAAATTGGCAGCTGGGTGCACACAACAGCCGCATAGTTCGCTGCTGTCCAGCCACCAAGAGCAATTTGGCCAACCGTAACCACCAAGGCTGCCGCGGCCAATAGCGGCAGCCATTTTAATCGTTGGGCAGATGGCGGCAGGCTAGCCTGGCTAACTGAGTAGGACTCACGACGGCGTATTCGCAGGGCAAGCAACAGCAGCAGGGAGGCAGTGGTAAAGCCCCCCAGCAAATGCCCCATAACCACCACTGGCATCAGGGCGAGGGTTACGGTCCACATACCGAGTACCGCTTGGAAAATCACCGTGCCAAGCAATAGAGCCGGCAACAGCTTTGGAGTATGCCGGCGTCGCCAGACGGCGAGGTTAATAATCAGAATAAGCAGTCCCAGGGTGCCAGCAAAATAGCGATGGACCATTTCATTCCACGCTTTTTCCACCTCAACCGGGCTCTCGGGAAATGCGGCGGCAGCGGCCTGGTGCTGTTCGCTGGTTTGGGGCACGGTGGCAAAGCCATAGCATCCCGGCCAGTCGGGGCAGCCCAATCCGGCTTCGGTCAGCCGGGTGTAGGCACCAAGCGCAATCACAACGAGAGATAACAGGAAAGTCAGATAGACGAGATACTTAAGAGTGAACAACCGCATAGGCTCTCCTTAGCCGATCTTTGACACTTTCAGCAACCGCTTGAGATCTCGCAATACATCCTTGCCCTGAGCGAGAATCGCGGCTTTTCCTTTCACTAAAGGATAGGCCATCATCACGTTGCCGAGCGGATCAGCGATATAGATAGCCTCTGCACCGTACTCCAAAGTCCTAAGCTGGCTGACGACATGATTGGGGACTTGCGTCTGCTCCACGCCCTGCACTTGTTTACGTACCTCGGGCGAGAAATGGGACCAGTCAGGCTCCGTCACCAGTAGTACGCTGCTAACCCGATCCTGCTCGGCACCGACAGCCAACGGGATCTGTCGCAGGTTGAACAATGCCCCTGCGCACAGTTCATCGCACTCGTCCGGCATCAGGTACACCAGTTGCCATTTACCGCTTTGACCAAGCCATTCATTGGCAAGTGGAGTGGACAATAACTCACCGCGGTTGGTAACGCCCCCCTGATACCAGTTCAGGTCCAGCACCAGCTTGGCCAGTACCAACGGCAGCAAAAAGGCACTGAGCAATAACAATAACGTTCCGTGTTTCTTCATACCTGACTCCGTTTTAACCACCAGGCAGCCATGCCTGAGACTGCAGCAGCCAACAGAAACCACTGCACGGCATAGGCGTAGTGTTTCTGCGGCCCCATGACGACCGGTGTCCAGCTTTGCTGCAGGGCGATAGGATCATCTGCATCAATCTGGAGTATCCAGGGCTGGAGCGGGATCCCCATCAGCTCTTTGAGTTGTTCAACTCGCAGGTTCTGCACCCGCAGCGGCCACTCCGGCCCGAGCGACTCAGTCTTCAGCTCCAGCAGTTGTGACGGCGGGGCAATCACTCCGGAAATCCGCAGCTCACCATGGTGCTCGGGTAAGACAGGGATTTGCTCCCGGTAGACTGGCGCGGCAACCCAACCCAGATTGACCAGTACCCACCCTTGCTCAGCCGCAAACGGATACAGCACGTGATAGCCCGGACGGCCACGGTACAGCTGGTTGTCCAGTAGCACCGCCTTGCTATGATCGAACTGGCCATGCAGGGTCAGGCTGTACCAGCGGGGATCGGCGGGCAAACTGGCCAGGCTGTAATACATCTGTTCGCTGCGAACCTTCAATGCCGAGCTGAGGGTTTCTTTTTCCTGGGCACGGGACATTTGCCACAGGCCAAGCTTGACCAACGTCACCAGTACCGCCACAGTAAATAGTATGAAACCAATCCTTCGCATGTTCACCTGTGATCTAATGGAGTGCCTATGCTGCTGAAAGCCATTATTGTCTGCCTGTTGGTCTTTGTGATTTTGAATCTATTTCGCGCCCTGCCAGCAATGCTCAAAGGCCACAATGATCAGCCAATGAGCCGCCCTCTCGGTCGCCGGATCCTGGTTTCCGTCCTTGTCTTTCTCCTGCTATTGCTCGCTGTTGCCAGCGGCTATATCACCCCCAACCCGAGACCGTACTGATCATCAGAACCAACACCTTTCAGAGGATATAGACGAAGATGAACAACCCGAGCCAGACCACGTCGACAAAGTGCCAGTACCAGGCGCCGGCCTGAAAAGCAAAATGCTTCTCAGGCGAGAAGTGCCCCCGCAGTACCCGCAGCCAGACAATAAACAAAATCAGGGTTCCCAATGTCACATGCAGACCGTGAAAACCGGTCAGCAAGAAGAAGGTATTGCCATAGATACCGGCGTCGAGGGTCAGCCCCATGTCCTGATAGGCGTGGATATACTCAACCCCCTGAAGGTACACAAACAGCGAACCCAGTAGTACCGTCAGCAGTAGGAACAACGTCAGTCTCGGCCGGTTATCCTGCTCCAACGCGGTATGGGCGATATGTACCGTCACCGACGAGATCAGCAAGATCAGGGTGTTGTAGAGTGGCAGACCCAGCGCCCCCATGGCCTGTGTTTCCGTTCCCCCCGGCGTAACTACCAGCGGCCACTGGGCAACAAACTCCGGCCACAGCAATGCATGAGTCATCTCATTGTTCCCCGCCCCGCCGAGCCAGGGCACTGCAATCATCCGGGCATAAAACAACGCCCCGAAGAAGGCAGCGAAAAACATCACTTCCGAAAAGATAAACCAGCTCATCCCCTGCTTGAACGACCTATCCATCTGACGGCTATACAGGCCGGCCATCGATTCCTGAATCACGTCACGGAACCAGCCAATCAGCATCAGCAGCAGCAACCCGACGCCGGAGAGTAAAATCCAGGGGCCCTGCCCATTCAGCAGGTCGCCTACCGCCGCCCCCGCACCGAGGGCAATTAAAAACAGGGCCACCGCACCGACAATCGGCCAGGCACTGGCTTCCGGTACATAGTAATTCTCGTGGGGCTTTTGCATCGATTGATCATGTTCAGTGTATGGATTCGCCATTTTCAACCTCATTGCGTTTGTGCCGTGGCAGTCGGCTGAGCGTTATATAAGGTGTATGCCAACGTCAGGGTATTGATATCTTCCGGCAGCTCGGGATCGACATAGAACACCAAAGGCAATTGCGCGGTTTCACCTGCCGCCAGCGGCTGGCGGTTAAAGCAAAAACACTCAATCTTGTTAAAGTAGCGGGCGCCCATGCCCGGTGTCACCGAAGGGACGGCCTGACCGACAGTGGCTTTCTGGGCCAGGTTCCGCGCCGAGTAATGGATGGTCTGGGTCTCGCCAGGATGCACCACCATACGAGTCACGGCCGGGGTAAACGTCCATTCCACCCCCGGATTGATATAGGCGACGAACTCCACGGTCACTTCCCGCCCCCTATCAATCCGCTGGCTGCTGGAGGTTGGGGTATCTGCCGTCTTGCCGTTGATACCAGTAATATCGCAGAACACGTCGTACAGGGGAACGAGGGCAAAGGCAAAGCCAAACATTGCCACTGCCATGCCGACCAACGACCACATTGAGCGCTTCTGGCGGCGGGACGCTGGCGATGATTCGGAGGGCTGAGTCATCATAAGTCTCCTAATCAATCTTCGGCGGCGTCGAGAAGGTATGGTGCGGTGCCGGGGAGTCAACCGTCCATTCGAGTCCTTCCGCCCCGTCCCAAGGCTTGGCCGAAGCCTTCTCGCCACCGCGGACGCACTTGATCACCACCCACAGGAAGATCAACTGAGACAAACCGAACAGGAACCCGCCGATACTGACCACCGCATTGATGTCGGCAAACTGCAGGGCATAGTCCGGGATCCGGCGTGGCATGCCAGCCAGGCCAAGGAAATGCATAGGGAAGAATAGGATATTGACCGAGACAATCGAGCACCAGAAATGCCACTTCGCCAGCTTTTCGTCGAACATATGCCCGGTCCATTTCGGCAGCCAGTAATAGGCCGCCGCCATGATCGAGAATATAGCCCCCGAGACCAGCACATAATGAAAGTGTGCCACCACGAAGTAGGTATCATGGTACTGAAAATCGGCCGGGGTGATCGCCAGCATCAAGCCGGAAAAACCGCCGATGGTGAACAGCACAATAAAGGCAATAGCGAACAGCATCGGGATCTCAAACGTCAGCGAGCCGCGCCACATGGTCGCCACCCAGTTGAAGACCTTGACCCCAGTGGGCACCGAGATCAGCATGGTGCAGTACATAAAGAATAGCTCGGCCGCCACCGGCATCCCGGTGGTAAACATATGGTGTGCCCAGACCAGGAAGCTCAAACCGGCAATCGAGGCAGTGGCATAGACCATAGAGCTGTAGCCAAACAGCTTCTTGCGAGAAAACGCAGGTATAATAGCCGAAATTATACCGAAACTCGGCAAAATCATGATGTAGACTTCAGGATGGCCGAAGAACCAGAAGATATGCTGGAACATCACCGGATCCCCCCCGCCTGCGGCGGAAAAGAAGCTAGTACCAAAATACTTGTCAGTCAGCACCATGGTTACCGCCCCCGCCAGCACCGGCATCACTGCAATCAACAGGAACGCGGTGATCAGCCAGGTCCAGACAAACAGCGGCATCTTCATGTATGTCATCCCCGGCGCGCGCAGGTTGATGATGGTGACAATCACATTGATTGCCCCCATGATGGAGCTAATACCCATGATATGCACCGAAAAGACAAACAAACCGGTACTTTGCGGACTGAACGTCGTCGATAGTGGCGCATAGAATGTCCAGCCGAAGTTCGGCCCGCCCCCCTCCATGAACAGCGATGCCAGCAACATGGTAAAAGCAAAAGGCAGGATCCAGAAACTCCAGTTATTCATTCTCGGCAGCGCCATATCCGGAGCGCCGATCATCATCGGGATCATCCAGTTAGCCAGGCCGGTAAACGCCGGCATAACAGCGCCAAATACCATGATCAAACCATGAACGGTTGTCATCTGATTGAAAAAGTTCGGCTCGACCAACTGCAAACCGGGCTGGAACAGCTCGGCTCGGATCACCATCGCCATTGCCCCTCCAATCAAGAACATGGCAAAGCTAAACATCAGGTATAGCGAGCCGATATCTTTGTGATTGGTGGTAAACAGCCAGCGTTTCAGTCCTTTTTGGTGATGTGCATGCTGGGTATGAGTTTCCTCGACCTCAGTCTGTTCGCGCAGCATATCCGTCATTCTCTCACTCTCCCTTAAAACTCTTCACCGTTGAGGACAGCTTGTATTTCTGCTGCCTGGACCGTATCGCCGGTATTGTTCCCCCAGGCATTTCGCTCATAGGTCACTACGGCAGCCAGCTCCTTAAGACTTAACTGGGGACCAAACGCCTGCATAGCAGTACCGCTTCGGCCGTGTACTACAACGCTGATATGTTCCAGCTTCTTCGCCGGATCAATTGAGACCCCCTGTTCAGCCAGCCCCGGGAACGCACCGGGCAGACCCTGGCCGTTCACCTGATGGCACATCGCACACCGGGTGTTATAGACCGTTTCGCCCAGCGCCATCAACTCATCCATCGACATCTGCATGGCCAGCAAACGCTGCTCTTCTTCATAGGCTTGCTGCTGAGCGATTTTGGTAACCTGCAGCCATTGCTCGTATTCCGCCTGCGGCTTGGCAATCACCACTATCGGCATAAACCCATGATCCTTGCCGCACAGCTCGGCACACTGACCACGATAGATCCCCGGCTTGTCGATCCGGGTCCAGGCTTCGTTGATAAAACCGGGATTGGCATCTTTCTTTACCGCAAAGTCCGGTACCCACCACGAGTGGATCACATCCTGCGAAGTGATCAGAAAACGCACCTTCTGGCCGACAGGCAACACCAGAGGCCGGTCAACTTCCAGCAGGTAGGTCTCCCGCTTATCTCGCTCATTGGCAATCTGAGCTGTAGTGGTCGCTAAAAGAGAGTAAAATTCAACATCTTCGTTGAAATAGCTATAGTGCCACTTCCATTGAGAGCCGGTGATCTGAATCGTAAGGTCGGATTTCGAGGTATCTTCCATGGCCAGCAAGGTGTTGGTGGCCGGTACCGCCATCAGGATAAGAATAATGAAAGGAATAATGGTCCAGAGGATTTCGACCCTGGTACTTTCATGGAAAGAGGCTGCCACGGCACCTTTGGACTTGCGGTGGTGAATGATAGCCCAGAACATAACCCCAAATACCGCAATACCGATGGCAACGCAGATATAGAGAATGGTCATATGGAGATCAAACACACGCTGACTGACTTCGGTCACTCCCTCTGTCATATTCAGGCGCATCGTTTCCGTTTCAGCCGCCGCTGGTAGCGTCACAGCAGCAATCAGTAACCCATAGATCAGTTGGCGAATCTTCACCCGGATCCCTCCTTTCCGTCTTCCTGAGTTAATTCAAAGCCCCATCTCCCACTATTTTTGCGTCAGGCATGGGCAAATAAGTGAAACGCGATTAACACTTTATTTACATTTAACTTAGGACAGGATCGAAAGAATGAGCAATAAATTGCCTTGAAAAATAACTAGCGCAGGAAAGACCATTCGCTGCGATATGCCCGCTATAAGTAGCGACAAGAAAAGGAAGCTAGAAAAACTACAGCTGTATATGTACCAAAATAGGAGTTAGGCGATATTTCAAGCTGGGTATTTTTGCAATCCAACGCTGCCAGGGACGCCAGCGAGGGCAATGATTATCCAAAGGGCTGTGGCTGCTGATCAACTCGGCCCACGGCAGCAAGCTCAATACCTGCCGTACCGGGTCTTTAAAGCCGTGACGATACTCACCCGCCCCCATTCTTTTCGCCATGGCCGTTCCGCAGCGATCACCCGCAATCGCCAGGCACACTTCGACCTTCGTGAAATGACAGCCAATACGTTGGATGAAATTGGCCACCTCGCTGCTGTCACACTGCAGCAGAGCCTGATCGCACAACAATAACACCGGCGCATTATGCATTACCGGCAGGGACTTTAACCATGACAGATCCGTTACCGCGCCCGGACGCATGGTATAGCGTTCATTACGGTGAAACAGGCGCTCACGCCATAGCAAATTTTCATCGGTATCGAGTTCAAACCAACGGCAGCGGCCATTATCAAGACGGTAAAAGCGGGTATCGAGGCCAGCTCCTACATTAATGATCCAGCCGTTGGGATGGCGGCGTAAAAAGTGCTGTACCTGGCGATCACATTGCAGCGTCAGGGTGGCATGGAGCAACTGGCGCTCCGTTACGTTCCCCGACAAGCAGTCAGGCTTGAGATGACACTGGCCGCAGGCCGCGGCAGCAACGGGATCATAAATCAGGCGGTCATCCGCCAGGCTTTCGCGGCTGCGCAGCCATAACGGCTGAAGCAAGGCAGAAGGGATATGGTAGCGGGAAGAATTAGTCATTATCACCTCCATATGATGATGGATAGATGATAATGACTATCATTAACTTTTGCAAAAAAATTCCACACCAAAAGACAACTTGGTGTAGCCGGCAATAATGGATGAGACTATCGACCAGGAGAAATAACCGACGTCAGCAAGATCACATCCAGTCAGCGTTACGGATCACCCCGACAGCAATCCCCTCAATGGACAAATGCTGATGGTTAAGATCAACGACAATCGGCTCAAACTCTTCATTTTCGGCATGCAGCAGAACCTGGGAGCCTTTTTTCTCCAGGCGCTTCACGGTGACATCATCCTCAACACGGGCTACCACCACCTGGCCATTATGGACATCCTGCGTTTTGTGCACGGCCAATAGGTCGCCATCCATAATACCGATGTCTTTCATACTCATGCCGTTGACCCGCAGCAGAAAATCAGCACGCGGTTTAAACAGCGTCGGATCCACCTCATAGTGGGTTTCCACATGTTCCTGGGCCAGAATCGGCTCGCCGGCAGCAACCTGGCCGATCAACGGCAGCCCCTGCTCTTCCTGCTCATCATTATTGAGCAACAGGCGAATTCCCCGCGAGGCCCCCGGAATTATCTCAATCACTTCTTTACGGGCTAATGCTTTCAGGTGCTCTTCAGCAGCATTGGCAGAGCGGAAACCGAGTTCACGGGCAATTTCTGCGCGTGTTGGCGGCATTCCAGAATCTTCAATTTTTGCTTTGATCAAATCAAAGACTTCTTGTTGGCGCGGCGTTAACGGTTTCATGACTCACCCTGTCTTTTTATACAGTTCACTGTGAGTATATCCAGTGTTAACCAGCTTGAAAAGGCATTGTTTACGAAAAGAGCAATTTCCCATAGCTTGGATTCAATTACCGGCACAAGCCTATTACGCATGTCTCCCACCAAATGGCATAAATCTGCAAACAAGCTAAATAATCAAATAACGCTTCTCTCAACAACAATTAGTTAGTGGAAAACATCATTCAAAATGATATTTAACCGCAAGTATGTGGCATTTCGCTGCAAAACGCCGCGCATTTTCTGCTATCCTTGCGACGCATTAAGAATTCGAGGCTAGTTAAAGACATGTCAAGTTGGCAGAAAATCTATCAAAAATTATTGAATTTGCCGCTTTCTCTGCTGGTTAAAACCCATTCAATTCCCTCTGATCCCATGGCAGATCTGGAATTAGATTTAGAACGACCGATTATTTATATCCTGCCGTTTCGCTCTAATACCGATTTGATGACATTGCGCAGCAGTACCCAAGAGTTGGGGCTGCCTGATCCATTGTCGCCATTGGAAGTGGGCGGCAAATCCTATGTTCGCTATGTGTATATTTCCGATGGCCCTAGTGTGTTCGGTTCCGACGGCGAGCTTCCGCAAGAATCCATCGAGCTGTTTACTGCCCTGCTGGAGCAGCACAAGCAAGACTGCGAGCTCGATATCCAGGTCGTCCCGGCTTCCATCCTCTGGGGCAGAAAACCCGGCAAGGAAGAGAACCACAAACCAGTCCTGCGTCCGCTCAATGGTCCAGAAAAGTTCTTTACCATTCTGGGGCATGGCCGGGACTGTATGGTACGCCTGAGCCCGACCGTGTCGCTGCGCTATATGGCCGATCACCACGGTACCGACGACTCTATCGCCCACAAACTGGCTCGCGTAGCCAAAATCCACTTCTCGCGTCAGCAACTGGCGGCTTCCGGTCCGAAACTGCCGGATCGCCAAGTCCTGTTCAAGCGACTGCTGGCCTCCAAAGCCATCGAAAAAGTCGTGGCGGAAGAAGCCCAAAGCCGTGACGTACCGATCGAGAAAGTGCGCAAAGAAGCCATTGATATGATGGAAGAGATTGCAGCCGACTTCTCCTATTCACTGATCAAGCGCGGCGAGCGTTTCCTCGGCTGGCTATGGAACAAGCTCTACCAGGGGCTGAACATCCATAATGCCCAGCGGGTACGCAAACTGGCGCAAGATGGCCACGAAATTGTCTACGTTCCCTGCCACCGCAGCCACATGGACTACTTGCTGCTGTCCTACGTCTTGTACCGCGAAGGCCTGGTACCGCCGCATATTGCAGCCGGTATCAACCTGAACTTCTTCCCGGCCGGACCCATTTTCCGTCGTGGCGGCGCGTTCTTCATCCGCCGTAGCTTCAAGGGCAACCGCCTGTACTCGACGGTGTTCCGTGAATACCTGTCCGAGCTGTTTGCCAAAGGCTATTCGGTAGAATACTTCAGTGAAGGTGGGCGCTCCCGTACCGGTCGCCTGCTGCCGGCGAAAACCGGGATGCTGTCCATGACCATCCAGGCGATGCTGCGCGGCCTGAACCGTCCGGTCACTCTGGTTCCTGTCTATATCGGCTACGAACATGTGATGGAAGTGGCCACCTATGCCAATGAGCTACGCGGCAAGCGCAAGGAAAAGGAAAACGTCGGCCAGGTGCTGCGTACCCTACGCAAACTGCGCAACCTCGGTCAGGGTTATGTGAACTTCGGTGAGCCTATTTCGCTGAACCACTACCTCAACGACCATGCTCCTGAATGGCATAAAGACATCGATCCAATTGAACCGCAGCGCCCGCAATGGCTTAGCCCGGTGGTCAATGACTTGGCTAACAAGATGATGACCCATATCAACGATGCCGCGGCGACCAATGCACTGACCCTATGTGCCCTGGCACTGCTATCCTCACGCCAGCGTGCCCTGAGCCGAGAAGAGCTTGAGCAGCAAATGGACTGCTACCTGCAGTTGCTGCGCAACGTGCCTTACTCAGACCAATGCACAATGCCGGAAGAAGATGCGGCGACGCTGGTCAGCCATGCAATAGAAATGGACAAGTTCGTCGTCGAGCGTGACAGCCTGGGCGAGATCATCTCGCTGAACCGCCAGCAATCGATCCTGATGACCTACTATCGCAACAATATTATTCATTTGTTTGCGTTGCCGTCATTGATTGCCCATATCGTGGTTCAGCATCAGCGTCTAAGCGTGGCAGCTATCCACGAACAAGTCGAGTTGCTGTACCCGTTCCTCAAAGCCGAGCTGTTCCTGCGCTACGAGAAAGAGGATCTGAAGGCGGCAATTGATGCCCAAATCGACGAGCTGATCCGTCAGCGTCTTCTGCTGAATGACGGTGAATATATTGCATTGAACAATGCCCGCATCGGCCCATTGCAGCTACTGGCCCGTACCATCTCCGAGACATTGCAGCGCTACGCAATTGCTCTGACCTTGCTACGCTCCGAGCCGCAACTGATGAAGAGCGATCTAGAACAGCAGAGCCAGATGATGGCCCAGCGCCTGAGTCGCCTGCACGGTATCAACGCACCTGAGTTCTTCGACAAAGGGGTATTTGCTACCTTGGTCAAAACCCTGCGCAGCGAAGGCTACCTCAATGATGAATGTCATGCCGTTTCTCGCCCGGTTGAAACACTGGCCGAACTACTGGCAGCATTGGTTTCTCCGGAAGTGAAACTGACTATCCAGGCCGTGATGAACCGAGAAGACAAGAGCGAAGATATCAATCCTAGCGCCTAGAACCTAGAACCTAGAACCTAGAACCTAGAACCTAGAACCTAGAACCTAGAACCTAGAACCTAGAACCTAGAAAGGCTAAAAGCTGGCTCTGTTAAGAGCCAGCTTTTTTATATCTGCAAACCGTTGTTAGGCAGCCAGTGCAGCTTTTGGACTATAGGTAACCAATAGCTCGCAAACCTGTACAACCATATAAAAAATAAGCTAAACCACTGTTACAAAAGACAATTACTTGGAAGCGTCAAGTTCTGCGCCATCATATCAAACAGCTTGTACAGCTTTTCGCTTACAGGAGGTCAAAAGCCTCATCAGTTACCAGCGACCAAACAACCCAGTCGACAGAGGCAAAAAAAGCGCCCTCAGGCGCTTTTTCTCGTCTTCATTAACCGTGATCAGTTCAGGCAGACACTGGCGACCATACCGAGGCAGACCAACATCCCAACATAGTTGTTATTGAGAAATGCCTTGAAGCAGGGCTCGCGTTCGCGGCCGCGGATCAGCATCTGCTGGTAGACAAACAACGCCGCCGCTGCCAGCAGGAACCAGAAGTAAATCTGGGGCAATGCCAGTACCGCGCCAATCGAAATCAGTACAACCAGTGCCGCCAGCTGTAGTAAGCCGATAATAATTTTGTCAAAACGCCCGAACAGGATCGCCGTAGACTTGATCCCGACCTTCACATCATCGTCACGGTCGACCATCGCATACTGGGTATCATAGGCAATCGTCCACAAAATATTGGCAACAAACAACAACCAGGCTGTTACGGGCAGCTCACCGGCCTGTGCCGCATACGCCATCGGGATTGACCAGCCAAATGCCATCCCCAAAACCAACTGAGGCAAGTGGGTATAGCGTTTCATGAACGGATAAGCCGCTGCCAGCAGCAAGCCGACCACCGATAGCATGATGGTCAGGGTATTCATGGTCAGCACCAGCAAAAAAGAAACCAGCACCAGTAGGCCGAACAGCCCAAGCGCTTCACGTTCAGAGATCCTGCCCGACGGCATAGGACGCTGGGCTGTACGCTTAACATGGCCGTCAAAGTTACGATCGGCAAAGTCGTTAATCACGCACCCGGCCGCCCGCATAAAGATCACGCCAAGTACAAACACCACCAAGACCTGGGGATCAGGAAAACCGTCAGCAGCCAGAAATAATGCCCATAACGTTGGCCAAAGCAGCAACAAACTGCCGATCGGGCGATCAAATCGCGCTAACTGCCAATAGGCTTTGGCTTTGGTCATTTCCAACTTTGACTCTCCTTTGCATACACCGGTGCATCCTCTAAAAACAGCTCTGCCACCAGCAGGGGTTTTTCATTGATCCATAATCGGGAGCGGCGGGCCCACAATGGCCTGTCGTCCGATCCCACATTCGCCACCACCAATGCATCACGTCGAGCACTGCGATCGGTAAATACCCGAAAACCCAGCGGCATTTCACCGAGCTGCTCCAAGTCACTCTCCTGCCCAGTCAGTGTCGGCAATGGGATAAGAGTACGGGCAAACACCCAAGGTGTGCCGTCTCCCATCAGAACAACCTTACGCAGCAGGCAGTCTACATCACCAATTAAGGCACGTTCATCGTCCAGCAACTGCGATTTTTCTATCTTTAACTGCTCAATCAATGACACCGTAAAGTGGTCACAATGGCGCTGAAAACGACGCGACAATGAATCCGGTTCAAGCAACCAATGCCCAAACTCAGTCCCTTCAACGGCTGTTTCTTCTGGTGCCTGCCACTGGGCACGATCCAGCAAGGGTTTATACAACTGCTTGAATTTCGACATTTTTCCAATAAAACTTCCACCAAATAGCCATCTAAGGCTTGGTAGATTACGGTTAATTTATTACCATGAAGAAACACTATTGTAGCAAGCTGTAACGGGTACGAATATCGTTACGATCGAAAGAACGCAATTCATTGCCTGAAAAGGCTGTAAATCCATGAGTGTAATAATGAAACCGACAATCTTTGGCTTTACCCTGCTTTTTGCCGCCCTGCTGGCCCCCAATTATGCCGCAGCGGAAGATGCAGCCATGGCGACACCACAATACACTTATTACACCCTCGAGCCCGACATCACGACCAACTATGTCACCCAGGGTAAGAGGATTGGATACCTGCGGCTGCAGGTCGACCTTATGGTGGCCGATCCCGACCTCATTCAGCAGGTCGAGCATCATGCTCCACTGATCCGTGATGCTATCATCAACATCATCGGCCAGCAGCCAGAGGCCAGGATTAAATCCCTGGCAGGCCGTGAAGAAGTTCGCCAGCTCTGCCTTAATAAGGTCAATGAGCTGCTGATTGCCGAAACCAACCAAAAAATCCTGACCGAGCTGTTATTTACCAAATACCTCTATCAGTGATCACCGCTTGGCGATCAAAAAAGGCGCCTGATGGGCGCCTTTTTCGTTAACTCAGCAACGCGTGGCTTTTACGCAGCCGCCGCTGGCTGCGACTGAGACTTTACCGCAATATAATCCGCCACCGCTTTCTGCTGCTCCGCACTCAAATACAGGCCGAGCTTACTCCGGCGCCACAAGGCATCTTCGGCCAGCTGCACAAATTCATGCTCAATCAAATAATCCAGCTCAAGGGCATAGAGTCCTTCGCCGAAATGCTGCCCCATATCCGACTCCGTGTTCATGCCATCAAGCAATTTAAGCGCATAGCTGCCATAGTTAGTAGCCAGCCTCTCAACCGTTAAGCGCGACAGCCACGGACACTGTTGCTGCAGGTGAGACGCGAGCTTAGTGCCATCGAAGTCCGCCTCTCCGCCCGGCAGGTAGGCCTCTGCGGTCCACGGCGCTCCCATATGCGGGAAGAATGGCGCCAGCTTGGTCATGGCCGCCTCAGCCAACTTACGGTACGTCGTCAACTTGCCACCAAAAATCGACAGTATTGGTGCTTCGGTGCCTTGTTGCTGCAACTCCAGAGTATAGTCTCGGGTGATCGCCTGCGGTGAGTCCGATTCGTCATCACAGAGCGGCCTTACCCCACTGTAAGTCCAGACCACATCCTGACGCTCCAGCTTCTTGGTGAAGTGGTTATTGTAAACCTCTAGCAAGTAGCTGATTTCTTTGTCATCTATCGCTACCTCACGCGGATCGCCCTGATATTCCACATCCGTTGTACCGATAATCGAGAAACGGTCAAGATAGGGGATCACAAACACAATTCGGTTATCTTCATTTTGCAGAATATAGGCCTGTGGCTGGTCGTGGACTCGCGGAACCACTATGTGAGAGCCTTTGATTAAGCGAATATTACGTGGGGACTTAGCTTCCAGGCTCTGGTCGTAGAAAGCCTTCACCCAAGGGCCAGCAGCATTGACCAAGGCACGGGCCTTACGTTCAAAGGTTTCACCGCTCAGCGTATCTCGTACGGTCACACGCCACAGCCCGTCTTCCTGTATCGCTTTTTCCACTTTACAGCGATTGCGCACCTCGCCCCCACGGGCAGCCACTTCCATCGCATTAAGCACGACCAGACGAGCATCGTCGACCCAACAGTCAGAATACTCAAACCCTTTGGTGATTTCCGGTATCAATACGGAATCTTGGCCGAACTTCAGCCCCTGGCTGGCTGGCAGTGTGGTGCGCTTACCCAAGTGATCATAGAGGAACAGGCCGGCACGGATCATCCAGGCCGGGCGCAGGTGCGGACGGTGTGGCAGGCGAAAGCGCATTGGACGGGCAATATGCGGAATTTTTCGTAGCAGCACTTCGCGCTCTGCCAATGCCTCACCAACCAAACGGAATTCATAGTGCTCAAGGTAGCGTAACCCGCCATGGATCAGTTTCGAGCTGGCCGATGACGTCGCGGACGCAAAATCACTGGCCTCAAACAAGCCGACACTCAGGCCGCGACCAGATGCGTCAGCAGCAATACCGGCCCCGTTGATCCCACCACCAACGACAATTAAATCCAAAACCTCAGTTGTTGCTACCGTCATACTCTACCTCACCCGAAATCAAAAAGTTCCAAAACGCTCGCTCATGCTCGATAACGAACATCATAGACAATGTATTGATCAAGATCATCATTAATATGTTCGTTTTTACGCATAAAGTAGATCGTGCTAGCAATACGAAAAAAAACGGGCTGCCATTTCTGGCAGCCCGTCAATATCTTGATTGGCAGAGTGAAGCCTGCCAAACCGGAGCGTTAACTGATAATTTCCGTATGGATCTCGTGCTCGACCAATCGCTTAGATAGCTCGGCAGGTGGTTCCTGATCGGTAAATAGCATATCGATCTGGCTGATATCACCAAGATTGACCATCGCATTACGACCGAACTTAGTATGATCGACACCCAGCATTACGCAGCGGCTATTCTCAATAATCGCCTGCTTGACGCGTACCTCGTGGTAGTCAAAATCCAGCAATGAACCATCGAGATCAATCCCGCTGATCCCCATGATGCCGAAGTCCAACCGGAACTGGGAGATGAAATCCAGGGTTGCCTCGCCGACAATACCGCCATCACGGTTGCGAACCTCGCCCCCTGCCAGGATGACCCGAAAGTCATCTTTGCCAGTCAGGATACTGGCGACGTTAAGGTTATTCGTGACAACGCGCAGATCGTTATGCTCCAACAAGGCGCGGGCAACCGCCTCCGGCGTCGTCCCGATATCGATAAACAGCGTCGCACCGTCCGGGATATGCTGCACCATCGCCTGTGCAATACAGTCTTTTTCTGCCAACTGCATCACCTTACGGGTGCTGTAAGAGGTATTGACGGAGCTGGACGGGATCGTGGCACCACCGTGGTGACGGCGGATTTTATTATCTGCGGCCAGCTCGTTAAGATCACGGCGGATAGTTTGAGGACTCACGTTAAAACGCTCAACAAGATCGTCAGTGCTGACGTAGCCCTGGGTTTTAACGAGATCGATGATTTCCTGGTGACGTTTGCTTTGCTTCACTGCTAACGCTGCTCCTAGTTGCAACAAGGCTCCGCGAATGCGAAGCCTTGTCATATTACCTACAGCGCTATCAAGATGCCAATGATGGCGCTCTCAATCACGCACTTTGTTCCACTTGTTTACCCTCGACTTCTTTGTGAAGCTTGCTTTCACCAATCAGTGCCAGGGTCAGGAAGAAAATAGACATGCCACAAGATGCAGTTAACACCATGAAGCCGCCATCCCAACCGAAGTGGTCAACGGTGTAGCCAAGGACTGCGTTCGCTGCAACCGCACCACCCAGGTAACCGAACAGACCCGTCAGACCGGCAGCAGTACCCGCCGCTTTCTTCGGAGCCAGCTCTAGGGCATACAGACCGATCAGCATAACTGGGCCGTAGATCAGGAAGCCGATAGCAACCAGCGCAATCATATCGATAGTCGGGTTACCGGCCGGGTTGAACCAGTAGACCAATACTGCCACGGTAACCAATGCCATGAACAGGATACCTGCCGGTGCACGACGGCCCTTAAAGAATTTATCCGACATCCAGCCACATAGCAGCGTACCCGGGATACCTGCCCACTCATACAGGAAGTAAGCCCAAGACGATTTGTCGACGGTGAAGTGCTTCGCTTCGCTCAGGTAGACCGGCGCCCAGTCCAATACCCCGTAGCGGATCATGTAGACAAAAGCATTCGCAATAGCGATGAACCATAGCAGCTTGTTATTGAACACATACTTAAAGAAGATTTCCTTCGCGGTCATCTCTTTTTCGTGTGACTCGTCGTAGTTATCTGGGTAATCGTTCTTGTGCTCTTCGATTGACGGCAAGCCACAAGACTGAGGCGTATCACGCATCACCAATAGAGTGAAAGCGGCCACCAACAGGGCAAAGAAAGCCGGAACATAGAAGGCTGTGCGCCAGTCGTCATTGAATGCCCACAGGCCAAGCAGGAACATCGGGCCAATCAAGCCACCACCCACGTTATGGGCAACGTTCCATACCGATACAATTTCACCACGCTCTTTGCGTGACCACCAGTGCACCATGGTCCGGCCACAGGCAGGCCACCCCATCCCCTGGAACCAGCCGTTCAGGAACAGCAAGATAAACATCGCAGCAATACTGCCCGTTGCCCATGGCATGAAGCCGAAGCACAACATGACCAACGCTGACATCGTCAGACCAGCCGCCAGGAAGTAGCGAGGATTCGAACGGTCCGATACGCTCCCCATCAGGAATTTGGACAAGCCGTAGGCAATAGAAACGGCCGCCAACGCCACGCCCAGATCACCGCGGCTATAACCGTATTCTTCAATCAGGAAAGGCATTGCCAGACTGAAGTTTTTACGTACTAGGTAGTAACCGGCATAACCGAAGAAGATACCGGCGAAGAGTTGCCAACGGAGGCGCTTATATACGGGATCGACCTGTCCATCAGACAGACGCTCCGCATGCATAGCGGGTTTAAAGATGCCAAACATAAAATGTTCCTTAAAAATCTTGTTGTTGTTTTAGCGATGGTTTGCGTAAACGCAAATGTAGGGCGAGCGAAAATAAACAAAATCACTCAATGTGTGCAAATTATTGCTCGAATGAAGATAAGAAAATGTGAAAAGAATCAAATACGAAGATTTAATTTTCAGTAATGGTGCTTTTACTCTATTTTTTTGACGAATGTCTGAGTCACATTGGCAAATCAACAGCAGGGGTGAACTTAAACTTGGCCAAGTTCACCGCTGAAATTGACAACAAACGTCCTAGCGTCGAAGCTTGGCATCCACCAAGGCCAGCCCACAGCCGCTGATCAAACCAAACAAGTGGGCCATGTTGGCCACCGACATTCCAAACGGCTGGGCAAAGCCCAATACCAGCCAAGCCAGCATAAAGGCGACATAGGGTTTGGGGATCGATAAACCACGCTGCGGGGCCAGCCACCCCATCCACCAGATATAGCCCAATAGCGCGTACACCACACCAGAAAGGCCACCAAAATTCGGGCCATGCAGCCAAAATTGCGCAAAGCCTGAAACCAGCGCCGAAATCAAAAAGAGCTGCACCAGCTTGGCACTGCCACTGTGACGCTCCAGCTGCCCGCCGAGGATCCACCACCATAAGCAATTAAAGATAATATGCAGGGTGGAAAAATGGATCAGGGCATGGGTAAAGAAACGCCATAGCTGCCACTGATCACCCTCCATCAGCGGAAAATGAAACACATTAAACACAGGCTGCTGTAAACCAAGCAGCCAGAGCCCATAGATCGCAATGGCGACGACCATCACTGACAGGCTGAACGGTCCCGCCTGGGACTTAATGATTGCCAGCAGATCCGGACTGCCATAATGGAACTTTGCCGTTCGGGTTTCTGCCGTGTCCCAGGAAGCCGCCTGATACTTGGTATCGTGCGGGTTGTTCAAAAACTGGTTCAACTCAGCCTGTACTTCGACAAGGTGCTGGGTGTCCTCCAGCCAGATTGCAAACATCCCCTCCGGCTCCGGGGCCAAAGACAGGGCGATCCCCCGTGAGGCCATATAGTCGATAAACGCCTGTGCCTGGCGAGGATTGTTTAATCCGGCTAACCGATGCATCTGTCACTCCGCAAACAGGCCTATGCCCGTTGAATACAAGGATATGCCTGGCGGCGCCAGGCCTCGAAACCACCATCAAGACTATACACGGTTTCATAGCCTTGATTAATCAGGTATTGTGCCGCGCCCTGGCTGCTTACACCGTGATAGCACATCACAATGACAGGCTGCTCGAAGTCAACCTGATCCATAAACGCCACCATTGTATCATTAGTCAGGTGAAAGGCTGGCTCTGGGTGAGACAACGCGAAAGACTGCGGATCACGAATATCAACCAGCACGCCTCCAAGCTCTGGCTGCTGCAATAGTGCGTATGCCTGTTCAACCGAAATATGCTCAAACTGTTCCATGACTGCCTCGTTCTCTATCAGATCCGCTATTTTTATGAATAGCCTGTTATGTTGTTGAATCTCCCCATATCGGCTTGATCAGATCATCGGCTCAAAACGTGATGATCGTCCGTTTTGGGATCCCGGCCAAAAATGCAGGCCAAAATATTATTGCTGGCTATTGTACCCCACAAAGTTACTCACAACCTCGCACAGATAGTAGGGCTATCCCGGCTACGTCTTTTTAAGCGTAAACTCAGGTACGGCAAGGCGTCACCCGCCCCCTTCGCTCAGCCCCTCCCTTATGGCGCTCAAAATACCACCAGCTGTGGAAAAAACTGTGAATTGCGTTGATAATGTGTTTCGTCAAGATTGGATCCACTATATGTAGATCGGATCCGATCAAAAGCTGTGGATAACATTGGATATCATTCACAATGATACTCACAAACGTGAGGTATCTCTCAGAAATCAGGCATAAAAAAACCGGCGCAAGGCCGGTTTTCGAAAATTCTAAATTGTGGATAGTTTGCGAGGATCCTTAGATTGCGTCTCCGACGGCATCTTTGAGTTTCTTCATCGCATTCTTCTCCAGCTGACGGATCCTTTCAGCAGACACGCCATAGTGATCTGCCAATTCCTGCAACGTCGCTTTTTGCTCGTCTAACCAACGCGAGCGGACAATATGCTGGCTACGCTCATCAAGACCACCCAAAGCCTGCGACAGGCGATTATTCGCATGGGCTTCCCAGTTATTCTCTTCAAAGCTCAATGCCACATCCGACGACTTGTCTTCAAGAAAATAAACCGGTGCCGTATAGCCGCCGTCACGATCATCATCTTCAGAGGGCATTTCGAAAGTTGGATCCTGGGCTGCAAGACGTGATTCCATCTCGCGAACCTCACTGGCCTCAACACCCAGTTGCTCAGCAACCATCTCGACTTCGGCATTATTAAACCAGCCAAGACGCTTTTTCGACTTACGGAGATTAAAGAACAGCTTGCGCTGGGCCTTAGTGGTGGCAACCTTCACAATACGCCAGTTACGCAGAACATATTCGTGAATTTCAGCCTTTATCCAGTGCACAGCAAAGGAAACCAGACGCACTCCGACTTCAGGGTTGAAACGTTTTACCGCTTTCATCAGGCCAATGTTGCCTTCCTGAACCAAATCAGCCATTGGTAGGCCATAACCAGAATAGCCACGTGCCACATGCACAACAAAACGTAGGTGAGACATGACCAGACCTTTCGCCGAATCGATATCACCATCATAATGCAGACGCTCAGCTAACTCGCGTTCCTGCTCGGCCGACAGCATTGGATAGCTGTTAACGCTCTGGATATAACTATCCAGACTGTCTGCAGAAACTAAAGCCATTGATGTCATCTCTTGTGCCATCCAACAAACCTCGTGTGTTTTTTGTACCAATGGGAAATTGCTTGAACCTGTAATAATGCCCAGAAACAGAGCACCTTTGCAAGCGAGTCGCGTAATTTACACCATTTATAGAGTTAAAAACGTCAGATAGGTTCAATTTCTTTCAAATGGCGGCCGGCAGAAAGACGTGCTGCCAACAGGCCAAGAAACGATGCTGTCATCAATAAAATCAAGGTCTCATCCCAGCGTAACCCGACCATGCGAAAACTGCTGTCATATAACGAGGCCAACTTTGCAACCGCACCATCAAGCAGTATAGTCACGATAGCCGTCAATACCCAGGCCACGATCCCGCCAATCAAGCCATACCAGACCCCGGTATAGAGATAGGGACGCAGAATAAAACTGTCGGTCGCCCCGACCAGTTTCATGACCTGAATTTCATCTTTCTGGTTCTGGACCTGCAGGCGTAACGTATTGCCGACAATCAGAAAAACCGCAAACAACATCAGCCCGGACATCAACAGGGCCAGAGTCACCGCCAGCTCTTTAATTGCAGCCAGTCGCTGCAGCCAGTCACTGTCCAGCCGGACTTCGTTCACTGTTGGTTCGGTGCGGATCTTGGCTGCCAGTTGGATCGCCTTGTCGCTACCCTGCCATGCAACAACCGGGCGTACCACCACGACCGCCGGCAGCGGGTTTTCGTCCAGCAGGCTCAGCGCCTGATCAAAGCCCGCATGCTCGCGAAAGTCCTGCAATCCCTGACGAGGAGAAATATAGTCGACGGATTCGACTTCCGGCCAGGACTGCAGCTGATCACTAAACTGGCTGGCCACTGGATCAGCAATATTTTGCTCCAGATACAAGGTCAGTTGCGTGGGATTCTGCCAGGCTTGAGCCACCAAAGTGACATTCTTCGCCAGCAGATAGAAACTGGCTGGCAACGTCAAGGCAAAGGCCAGCACAGCCAGAGTCAGGAAATTACCCAGCGGACGTCGCATCAACTCAGTTAGTGCTTCCTGACATTGCTGCTTGTGCACAGCAAAGAAACCATTTTGCTTACGCGCCACGTGCCATCTCCCTTAGGTGTCCTTGCTGCAAATCGAAACGCCGGTAATTATGAGTGGTCAACAGCGATGTGTCGTGGGTTGCCATCAGCACACTGACGCCAACCCGATTGAACTCTTCAAACAACCGCATGACCTGCTGAGACAATTCAGCATCGAGGTTACCGGTCGGCTCATCTGCCAGCAATAACCTCGGCTTATTGACCACGGCACGGGCAATCCCGACGCGTTGCTGCTCACCACCGGACAGCTGAGCCGGCAGACAACGGGCCTTGTCTAGCAAGCCAACCTTATCCAATGCCGCAGACACCCGTCGCTTAATTTCATTCTCCGTTGCCTGCTCGACCCGCAGCGGCATAGCGACATTGTCATATACCGTGCGCCCCATCAGCAGCTTGTGATCCTGAAAAATAATCCCGATGTTGCGTCGCAGAAAGGGGATCTGCTTGTTATCAATGCGGGTAATTTCATGGCCATTGAAAAAAATCTGGCCATCACTCGGCCGCTCAATCGCACAGATCAGCTTCAGCAGGGTACTCTTACCCGCACCGGAATGGCCGGTCAAAAAAGCCATGTCTGCCTGTTGCAGATGAAAGTCTACTTTTTGCAGGGCTTGGCGCCCACCACGGTAAGCCTTACTTACCTGCTGAAACCGAATCACGATTTATTCCTCGTCGCTAAACAGAGCTTCAATAAATTCACTCGCCGCAAACGGACGCAAGTCATCAATGCCTTCACCGATCCCGATATAACGGATCGGGATATTGAACTGATCGGCAACGGCAAAAATCACCCCGCCCTTCGCCGTACCGTCCAGCTTGGTGATCGTGATCCCCGATACCGGAGCGACTTCACTGAACAGTTTCGCCTGGCTAATCGCATTCTGACCCGTACCGGCATCGACAGTCAGCATAATTTCGTGCGGCGCCTGTGGATCAACCTTCTTCATAACGCGCACAATCTTGCGCAGCTCTTCCATCAGGTTGCCCTTGTTCTGCAGGCGGCCTGCCGTATCGGCAATCACTACGTCAACATTACGTGCCTTGGCAGATTCAATCGCATCAAAAATAACCGAAGCGCTGTCAGCACCGGTATGCTGGGCAACAACAGGAACATTGTTACGCTCACCCCATACCTGCAACTGCTCAACCGCAGCAGCACGGAAGGTATCACCGGCAGCCAGCATCACCGACTTGCCTTCATTCTGGAACTGCTTGGCCAGCTTGCCGATAGTGGTTGTTTTACCCACACCGTTAACCCCAACCATCAAAATGACATACGGCTTCTTGCTGGTATCAACCACTAGCGGCTGCTCAACTTTCTCCAGCATTTCACCCAGCTCGTCTTTCAGCAGACCGTAGAGGGCTTCGCCATCCTTCAGATCTTTACTGCTGGCCTTCTCGGTCAGGTTTTCGATAATTTTCAGCGTAGTATCCATACCGACATCAGCAATAAGCAACTGCTCTTCCAGTTCCTCAAACAGCTCGTCATCGATTTTTTTACCGCTAAACAGACCAAAGAAGCCTGAGCCAAAGTTGGTTTTGGTCTTCTTGAGGCCACGCATCAGGCGGGCAAAGAAACCTTCACTCTTAGGCTTTTCCTGCTCGTGTACAGCAGGATCAGCGACAGCTTCCGTGTCTGCGGTCGCTTTCGCCGCGGCCAAGGCTTCAGCTTCTTCTGCCGCTTTCGCCGCTGCCAAGGCTTCGGCCTCTTCTTCCGCTTTCGCCGCTGCCAAGGCTTCGGCCTCTTCTGCCGCTTTCGCCGCTGCCAAGGCTTCGGCCTCTTCTGCCGCTTTCGCCGCTGCCAAGGCTTCGGCCTCTTCTGCCGCTTTCGCCGCTGCCTTGGCTTCGGCCTCTTCTGCCGCTTTCGCCGCTGCCAAGGCTTCGGCTTCTTCTGCCGCTTTCGCCGCTGCCGTTTCATCCTGAGCAGAGGCTGTCTGTGAGCCCTCCGCCTCTACGTCGACCTGTTGAGGGTCCTTGCTTTGTTCTGTTTGCTCGGCTTGTTCTTCAGAACCAAAACCCAGCCACGAAAATAATCCGCGTTTCTTTTTTTCTGCCATTGGCAAATCCTAGAGCTTGATTGGTACAATTTGCAGCCTAAAAACCGGTATAACTATGCCATATTTCACATAGAGCCACTATTTGCTCATATGGCTACCCAGCCTGAAAGCCACTGAATTCTCACTGAACTCTGCATCTTGAGGTAGTTTGGGTATACTATCATTTTCTAAACGGTCGAAGAAATCTATGACGAGACGCAGACAACAATCCGGGCGAAATATGCCAACTACCCGCCGGGAAGGGTTCGTAAGAATCATCAGTGGCCGCTGGCGCGGACGTAAACTTCCGGTTCATGATGTTGAAGGCCTCAGACCCACGACGGACCGTGTAAAAGAGACAGTTTTCAACTGGTTAGCACCAGATATTCATGAGGCAAAGTGCCTGGATCTGTTTACTGGCAGCGGTAGCTTGAGCTTCGAGGCACTGTCTCGTGGGGCACACAGTGTCACCATGCTGGAGTTGGACAAAAAAGCGGCCGACCAACTAGAAAAAAATCGCCTTACCGTCGGCGCCGACAATGCCAAAATCCATCAAACCGACAGCCTGGCCTTCCTCAGCCAGTCAGGTACACCACATGATATTGTCTTTATCGACCCGCCATTTCGAAAAAATTTGCTGCAAGAGGTGATCACCCTGCTGGAAACCAACGGCTGGCTGGCACCCCATGCCATAATTTATATCGAGGCAGAAAAAGAGCTAGGGGATCCCGATACACCGGCCCACTGGCATTTACACAAGGAAAAAACAGCCGGTCAAGTTTGTTACCGACTATTTGAGAGAGAGGATGCATGAAAGCGCTAATTTTATTGGCAAAAGCCGCCATCGGTTTTGTCTGGCTGGTGCTGCTGGTGAATATTTTTAATCCGTTTCCGGGCGTTGCCGCCATGGCACTGTATATCATGACGGGCTTCCTGCTGATGATGCACGGCCTGCAAATGCTGATCTTCATCGGTGCATTCGGCGACAAGATCACAATGAGCCGATGGGAAAAGTGGTCGATTCTGATCTTCGGTATCTTTGCCCTGCTCGACATCCGACGCAAGCATATGATGTAAATGCATAAAGCATGCTGACAATGGATAAAAAAGCGAGAGCCTTTTGGCTCTCGCTTTTTATTTTGATTCTGGGTTCTGATGGCCATCGGCCACTCTTTCCCAAATCGTTCTACCCGCCCAGTTGGAAGAAATTGCGTACCCCATCCAGGAACATCTGGGTCGACATCATAATCAACAGCAAACCCATCAGGCGCTCGACAGCCTTTAGGCCCTTCTCGCCCAACAGACGGTTAAATACTTCATAAAACATCAAAATAACAAACGATGCCCCCCAGGCCAGCAACACGGCCAGTACCCAGTCCCAGGTTCTCCCTGGCTCCTGGTTTGACAGTAGTAGCAAGGAGGCCAACACCGATGGTCCGGCAATCATCGGGATCGCCATCGGTACAATAAACGGCTCCTCGCCGGCAGCCAGACCCGTTACCCCGCCCGGCTGAGGGAAAATCATCCGGATCGCGATCAAAAACAGAATAATGCCGCCTGAAATACTGACCGTTTCCGCCGATACGTGCAGGAAATTAAGCAGGTTCTGGCCACCAAATAGGAAGGCCAGCAGAATAACCAAGGCGATCAGGAGCTCACGAACCATGATGACTCGCCGCCTTTTCGGCTCAATATGCCGCAGGATCGATAACATTACCGGCAGGTTACCGAGCGGATCCATGATCAAAAATAACATGACCGCCGCAGAGATTATTTCCACAAAGCAGACCTCAGACAGAGATTAATCGTAAGAAGATTAAGAAAAATAACAGTGTCAGCCAGAAAGCTGACTAGAAGCGGGAAAGTATAACAAACGAACAAAAAGGTGGCGATAATTTTACCACCTTCAGAGCAATCTATTTAGGGGGGAAGGCCTAATGGCTACACATGCGTTCACGATTGGCGGTAATTGTATCTCCATCCTGAATAACCTTGCGGCGATCAAGCAAGAAAGTTAACAGCGCATCGAAGGTTAAATCCTGCAGACTACAGGTATGAAAACGCACGTCTTCACCATATTCGGCGACAACAGCTTGTTTTAGCGACTCAACAGAATAAGGCGTTTTGGCATCAAGCAGTATATTCAGGACATTGTGAGCGTGGATCTGGGTCATGGTATTACTCGCAGTCATTAAAACGAAGAATACTATTAAACCATACTACTCAGTGAGGTGATTGACTCAGAACAAGTAAGGGTATTTAAAATATATGTTTTAAGGCTTGTCGTGGCCACACTGCCAGCAAATCTCAAACTGGCCTTCGTTGCGCTCCGTACACTGTGGGCATACCCAATCATGACAGTTTCTGTTTTCATAGGCCTGGAGTAACTCTCGCGCCACCTGTTTCTGCTCTTCGTGCACCCATACGCCGACCTGAAGCACATCTGCAGGCAACTCACCCGCCGCCGCTCCCAGACTTTCACCGCTAAGATGTACCTCTATGCACGCATTCTCCAGCATGCCTTTAATACTATGGGCCTCAAGGTTATTACTCGCGTCATAGATTTTGATCCATGCTCCGGCCATCTTCATCTCCTTATTGAGCGCCAACTCGACTAACACAGACCCTGGCGACCACTTTTTTCTTTCAGTCATATTTTATGAAACGACTCAGGGCCTGCCGTCTAAACCAATAATGTCGCAACAAACAGTGATTGAGCCAGATAGTAGCTCGACATAATCACCGCAACCGATGGCTTGAATGGACCCCGGAAACGATCCACGGCCAGTACCGAATCCGACAGCATAAACACTAGCGAACCGGCAAATGCCAGCAGCCCTGCGGTTGAGCCAACCGTTAGCCAATATTCACCCGCCGCCCACGTCATCTGGACAATCATCGCAATATACACTGCAACAGGAGCAATTAAGCGACCCAAAGAAGGTAATAGAAGAAGAAAAACAATGATCCCACCGCCAAACAGCATCGCTGGTAGCCACCACACCATGCTGCCGTCAAGTTGGCTCCAGAACGCCAGTGAGTAAGCCACATGGGCCAGCAAAAAACTCACCAATCCAGGCACAAACCTGTCCTTAGGGAGCATCAGAAAAATGTCACCCACAACCGATAGCAGCAAACCGATAAAAATAGCCTGATGATAGAGACTATCGAGACCTGTTTGCCAGGCTAATAACAGCAACAGCCCCATCGTGAATGGTTTGAAGAAATAAAACTGCCACTTGGGTCCATGGTAGGCGGCTGTAATATGTAATAAAGCAGATAAAGAGATGGCTAACCAAATCCACATAGCATCACCGTTATAGTTATAAGCAGGGACAGTTTAGAAAGCCAGTCAAGATTGTCTAGCAGGGATCCGCGAGAACTAGACACCGCTTATAAAAACACAATAACGCCCCTGAAAAAACAACGGTGAACTATCATGAATACAAAAATATCCCACCAATCTTATCATCTCCCTATTGCATAAGGTTCAAAATAACAGAAACAACCAAGCAAACGTTTGCTTGGTTGCGATTAGAATGAATAGCATGTTGTTGCCACAATAAGGGGGACGATTTCTGTTTGCAACGCCCGTTGTAATGAAATTAAACCCTATGACCACTAACTAACTATCAATGACTTACACACATTAAACACGATAAAGCACAATATAATCGCGGCATGGCAGAGACACAGCCAACAGGTATCAAAAGCGAAGTTATTTAACGCTATCTTTCTGAACGTTAAGCATAATTATCTATAGCAATCAGATCCTCATCACACCTTCGTCACCACCAAATCGAGTAAATTACAAAAAAGTAGCACCAGACAGCTTACAGCAGAGATTGATCGACAAAAACAACGTAAAATTAATCAAGACAATAAAGGTTACTTGTTAACCATATTTACACCAGCAAAAACAACAACTTAAGCCAAAAGTTACAGATATAACACCACCTGGATATTTTTCACTCCAGCCAAAAGTAACACCATTCAGACCTTTTATAGCCCCATAAGACTCATGAAAAATGTTTTTATTGAAGAAAAACAGCATCAGAACTTGCCTAAAAGCCAAAAATAGTGCTATTGTAAATAACAAGACGAATCAAGCAGCAATACAAGGAGCCTCACTATGTTTACCTCATCTCAAAAACAAGGGCTTATGATGATCGCAGTGGTTGTCGGTTTAATGACGCTGCCTGTTATCTACTAAGCAAAATAAAAAATTCAAAAAAAAGGTGCCTATAGGCACCTTTTTTCGTTTTGAGTGATATTTGACAGATAGCGGACTTAGCCAGAAGAATTAGAAAACTGAAAAACAATCAGTTATGAAGACGCCTGTGACAATACGTAAAAAGTTAGGGGGTGAGATCTATATGGTGCCAATGTTCTGAATAAAACCAGATAGCCAAAGCGGTAAACCCCAGCACGACCATTGCCGCTACCGTCCACACAAAACGCCCACTACGGGGTGTCAGTTCATCCTCGCAGGCGCGGCAGGCAGAAAGAAAGCCGGCTTTGTCGTCCAATTTATATCCCTCTTCATGAACGGTCTTATTTCGCACCGATGCAATAAAGCGTAGCTTGGGAATGATCTCGTGAGGCAAGCGCTCTTCACAGCTAGTAATCAGCTGGTGCAACCCTTTTCCCTCGGCATGATAATGCTGGCGTAGCAAGTGCTCAATCCGTCTTGAGCGAGTCACCACTAACTCTATATTGGCCATAAACTGACTTCCTTTCTGCTCTCTGTCATAACTAATTGTTCAGCTTGGTATTACCTTACCGTGACTTGATAGTCATGCAAAGCCTGATGACACTGATTTACACGCTGCTCCATGTCAGGTCAGGCCTCTAAACAACAATATTGGCTCACCGTATATTTGCCTATTTGGCCCAAGGTAAAAGCCCACCGAGATCACGATTTACCCTTTCAAATGTACTGTCAGACGCAGAGCTCAATAATAATGATGCGCACCGGGTTTTCCGGTTAATCAAGGAGTTCATTCATGCCAATAGGGATTGTGCTAACGCTTGTCGCTCTGCTTATTATTGCCATTCTTTACTACATTCGTTTCTACCGCCGTCATATGCTGGGTGAAAATGCCCCCGAGAAAAAAATTGACGTCGAAGTCTTGGACAAACAAAGTGTCGCGGTCATTGGCGCCAAACCCGGTGAAGATGACGAGAAATATTGGATTTATGTTCAGCCGACCAAAGGCGGCCCCAAACGCGAATTTATGGTCGGCATTCATTACTACCACGCACTCACCCCCGGCGATCGCGGCCTATTGACGTATAGTGGCCTTAATTTCGTTCATTTTGCCCTACATCGTGACTAATTTTTATCAATCGCTCCCAGACAGCGGTGGCCCTGAACTAAGGAACCAGCCACGCTGTCTTTGGGCTCTTAGCCAGCATCCAACTCGCCGTGAGGGCCAACCCGGTAGCAATCACCGTCCAAAACGGGATCATGATAAGTGGATGAGCAAAATACAGGTCATATTCACGGACCGGCCATAAAAAAATCGGGTGCAGAAGATAAATACCCAGGCTATAGCGGCTCATGAATGCAGCCCGCTCCAGCCATTTCGGGCTGAACCGTTCGCTATAGTACCGGCACAGGGAGAAGATCATCGCGGCAATAAACACAGTATTGAGTGTTTTATAGGACATCCACCGTCCAACCGTATATTCACCAACAGCAAAACTATTACTGAGCACCATATAGTCGGTCAGGAACAAACCGGCACTGCCTAGCACCACCAGCCACTTTAGCGCCGGCCACTGGTATTGAAACAAGCAGTAGCCAAGAAGTAAGTAACCACTATACAAAATCAGCTGATGTGTCCAGAAGCCATCCACCTTAAAGAGAAACAAGGTGGTCAGAATCAGCCAGACACACGTCAGCCCTATCGCTCCGGTACGATCGGTATGCTGGACATAGTGGCGGAAGAAAGGCACAACGAAATATAGCGGGATAAAATAATAGAAGAAACCAAGGTGATAGTAGGTTTCATGTTCAGGCATTGTCTTGAGGGTTTCAAGCGCGGTGGCAGCATCATAGCCGGATGCTGTCAAACCTGACAACACCGCATAAAACAGCGACCACATCAGAAAAGGCACCAACACCTTGCCGAGCCGCCGCCTGACATAATACCCGGCATCAAACTCGCGGGTATCACTGAGCATCAGGGCGCCGGTGATCATAATAAAGACCGGTACCGCCCAACGACTGAAGCTATTAAACGTCGTGGCCGTTATCCAGGCACTGTCAGAGATCTCACCGAGCAACTCACGGTAGGGGCCGAGGACATGGATCACCACCACAGCAATGGCAGCAACACAGCGCAGTAAATCAAAAAAGACAACCTTTTGCCTCACCCGTCAGTCTCCACATTCCAAACATCAATCCTGTAGTTAATATAGCAGCCAGCCAGAGTAAGTACCTGAACTTACTCTGGCTTTAGGCAATAACTAACAGAATAATGACATTATGGCTGCTGACGTGTCGCCGCTAGCACAATCTCCCGAATACACAGGTTTTGTGGCTGCTGATAAGCAAAGCTAATCGCATTGGCAATATCTTCCGGCGCAATCACCCCGCCCATACCTTCTTTCCAGTCCTGGTAACCCGCTTTGATCTCGTCGCTGGTAGTATGGCTCAACAGGTCAGTTTCAACGGCACCCGGCGCGATGGTAATAAAGCGCACATTATCATCGGCAACTTCTTCACGGATGTTCTCGGTGATCGCATGAACGGCAAATTTTGTTCCGCAATAAGCCGCATGATTCGGGAATGTCTTACGCCCGGCAACCGAACTAATATTAATGACAGTACCATGCTGACGAGCCTTCATCGCCGCAAGCACCACATGAATACCGTTAAGCAGCCCCATCACGTTAACATCAAACATCGTTTTCCACTCGGCCGGATCCTGTTCATGTGCCAGCCCCAGCAGCATGACACCGGCATTGTTGATCAGGCAGTCCACCGGGCCAAACTGGACTTCGGCCTCTTGAACCGCCGCCGCAAACGCCTCGGCATCAGTCACATCAACCTGACGACATAGGGTATTTGGTAGCTGTAGAGCTTCAAGACGTTCAACACGACGCGCCAACAATAACAACGGGTGACCGTCAGCGGATAATTTACGTGCCGTTGCTTCGCCAATGCCCGAACTTGCACCTGTGATCACGATTAACTTTTTCATGCCGAACTCTCCGATATTTATATAAACCAACGAGCGTGAATGACTTGGCTCATTGCGATGGTTTTATGTTACGAGAATCAGGATTGTTGATATATACTGCCCAAGTTCAAACACTGTTGTCATATTGCAACAATGGTTATTCTATCGATATAGTGTCGTCGTCCATGCTCAACAAAGTTAACCTTGATGATATCCGCTCATTTGTATTGATTGCCCAGCAAGGCAACTTCACCAAAGCGGCTGAGGTGTTATCAGTTTCTCGCTCACATGTTTCTCGCCAAATTAGCGCGCTTGAAAAGCAAATGGGCGTAACGCTGCTCATTCGTACCACCCGCACGTTACGGCTGACCGAAGCGGGAAAGCAGTTTTACCAGCAATGTGAAGCGGCATTAGGCCAGATTGACCAAGCACTACTTGCGGCTGTGGATGATACTGAGGAAGTGCGGGGTAAAATTCGTATCAACTGTGTCGGCGGTTATTTGGGGGAAGAGGTGGTATCACCAATGGTGTGCGAGTTTATGACTCATCACCCAGGTATTGAGGTAAACCTTGAATTTAGCAGCCACCACATTGATTTAATTAGTGACGAGTTTGATATCGCATTTCGCATGGGCAAACTCGATGATGCCGGCTATGTGGCAAAGCGACTACTTAGCCTTGAAATGGCCACATTAGCCAGCCCTGCCTATTTAAAATGCCACGGGCTGCCTGAGCATCCAAAAGATTTAATCAATCATCGATGCATTACCGGTTCGATTAAAAAATGGCACTTTCAACAAAAAAACACACCTAGCCAAAGCTATAGTGTGCAAGTTAATGGTCAGATGGAATCTAAAAATGGCCGAGTTTTGCTCAAAGCGGCCCTGACAGGTAACGGCATCATTCGTGTACCGCTGATTTATTGCCAGCAAGAAGTACAGCGTGGTGAGTTGCAACATGTATTCAATGAATGGACGATTCCCAACGTTGAATTTTCAGCCATTTATCATCGCGACCGCTATCAGCCACAGCGACTTCGCGCATTCATTAACTTCATGAAAGACTATTTCGAGCAGATTGAAAAAAAATCACTGAAGCTTTCACCCTAATCTGTGTCACTTCCTAATCGTTATTCACGTTCAGGCTGACGCGGATGCATATCACCTTGCTCAAGAATCCAATATTGCAGTTACAGGCTTTCCGGCAACTGGAAGGGCTTAATCCGGTGTTAATCCATCCTGAGCAATGAAAAAGGTATCTTTCAAAAAGATTCATTGCCAGAAGCTATTTTTCAACGCCACAGCTGCAGAGACGAAGAAAAGGGCGACCGAACCTAGCCCGGATTGGATGAGTTACTGAGATATTGCAAGGACCATTTCAACGCATGCTGATAACTCTTGGCCACCATCTCTTCCTTGATCCCCAGCGCCTGACAATACAGACTCACTTGTGGCCAGTCGGCCTGATCATAAGCCTCCAGCAAGGCCAGCATCTGCCCCAGTTCACCGTGATGATTGAGCAAAGCTTCTTGTACCTCCGGCTCCAAAGGCAGCAGGGTCATCAACTGCTCCAGTGAATTATCCAGCAGGGCATCGAGCAGGGAAAACATCCCGGTCAGGAAGGCCTTATCCTTCATCCTCGGTATGCGGCTGCTGGCGGCCAGCATCTCACACATTCTGGCCCGTTGCAGGGACAGAGTATACAGCTCCCTCGGCTTATCAAGTGCTGCATGCGCGGTCGCGATAGCACTGACGAACATTTTGATTTTTTCCTCACCGAGGTAAACCAGGGCTTGCTTAAACGAGCTGATCGGCTCAATCGTGCGGTGGGTTGCGGTGTTGACATAGCGCAGCAACAGATAGGACAGTGACACATCACTGGCGATGATCTGCTCCACCCGGCTAAAGTCAACCTCATCACGGCAGATTTCCTGCAGCAAACGCAGCGTGGTCAGCTTCTCCGGTTCAACCTGGCGGTTTTTCAGCAGTTCCGGCTTGCTAAAATAGTAACCTTGGAAAAATTGGAATCCGGCCTCATAAGCGGCAGCAAAGTCTTGGTGAGTTTCCACCTTTTCCGCGAGAAACTTCATTTTTCGCGTACGATTCTGGGCGACAAAATCGCATGCTTGCTTGATACCGACTTTCATCAAATCAAGCTTGATAATATGCACATAAGGAAGGAAACGCTGCCATTGCGGCTCCATCTCGAAATCATCCAGTGCGATCACATATCCCTGACGATACAAATGTTTGATCGCCAGAAACAGCTCTTCATCGGGAGTGCAGGTTTCGAGAACCTCGATGATCACCTTTCTTTTGGGTAACAACATCGGTAGCAGTCGGATCAGGCTCTCTTGGGGAAAATTGATAAAAGTCCGTTGGCCGGCCGTGGCTAAGTTATCGCCGACCGCCATATAGTTTTCAACCAATAGCCGACATGTCGCAGTATTCGCCTCGATAGCCGGAAACGCATTACTCTCTCCGTCACGAAACAGCAACTCGTACCCTACCGTACGTTGCTGGCGATTAAAAATAGGCTGGCGCGCGACATAAGAGTACATGATGCGAGCAAAGATCCTTAATTAGTTGAAATGTTGATAAAAACACTATCCTGACAATAGTCGTTCAGGGATTTATGGCTATTATCAAGCCCGGGCAGTCGCGAGCAGTGCTCCGCAGCCAATAAACATCGAGCCAAACAGGCGGTTTAATCCCCCCATGACCCTTGCAGAGCGAATATACCCAGTCAATCTTGATGCCAGGCTGACATAAAACATCATAACCACGGTATCAATCACTATCGTGGTGATCCCCAGCACGGTCAGTTGCAATAATTGCGGCTCGGCCGGGTTAAGAAACTGAGGAAACAGGGCAACCAGAAAAACGATGGTTTTGGGGTTTGTCAGATTGACCAGCACGGCCTGTCGAAACAGGTGCCAAGCTGAAACATTGTCTGCCGTTGCCGTAACATCCAGAGAGGCTCTCTCCCGCCACTTCTGCACCCCCAGCCACAGCAGGTATATGACACCGACCCATTTGATCAGGGTGAACGCCGTTGCCGACTGGGCCACTATCGTCCCTAGCCCCACCCCGACCAGCACAATATGGAACGCCAAGCCAGCCTGAAGGCCAAGAATGGAGGCTAATGACTTACGCCAGCCATAGACCATACCATTACTGATCGAGTTGACCGTCCCGGAGCCCGGCGCCAGACTAAAGACAACCGCCGTCGCCAGATATGCCAGCCATACTTCAATATTCACTACAACTCCCCATATCTTGCTGCAAACTCACTGCGATCTATCTAAAAAATTTCATCAGATGAAGATTAAACTGATCATCGCGCATAAAACATGATCTTAGTTAACAGTAGTTCAACCGCTAAAGCAACTCACCCTCAGTTATAGAAGGCGACCACTTTACGTTATACTCATCATAGATTTTGCCATTAATTATTGCGACTAACCGTAGTAACCGTAGTAACCGTAGTAACCGTAGTAACCGTAGTAACCGTAGTAACCGTCGAATAATAAATTCATTACGCTGAGAAATGCCATGACTGTTCAACCGCCACACTTCTTTCACTTCTCCCTGGAATCTCAGTTCAGCGATACCATGGCCGGTCCCGTTGCTGAGTTATGGCAACACCGGCAGGAGGGGATGTTTCTGGGCGTTGATCAGCTCAACATCGGCTGGGTCAGCCTAACCGGATTCAACCACGACAAAGCCATTATCGTGGTAAACGGACGCATTGAGAGTTACTGGAAGTATCAGGAGCTGTTTTATGATCTGGTTCAGCAGGGTTACGATGTCTTTGCGCTGGATCACCGCGGCCAAGGGGTGTCAGACCGAATGGCTGAAGATACCGAGCTGGGCCATATCGAAGAATTTGATCATTATGTCAGTGATCTGAAGACCTTCTTTGATACCATAATAGCCCCGAAAGGCTACCTGCAGCACTTCATGCTGGCCCACTCGATGGGAGGTACTATCGGCAGCCTGTTTATGGCCGAGCACCCCACCCTGATTGACAGTGCGGTTCTCAGTGCTCCGATGCACGGCATCAATATTAACAATTGGATGAAACCCATTGCCTCTCCCCTTGCCCGCGTCGTCGAGCAAGTGCAACGCCAGCCAGACTACGCTCCGGGGCAGGTTCCTTACTATCCGAAACCGTTTCCCAACAACCCGTTATGTCAAAGCCAAGCCCGCTACAAGTGGTTCCGTGACCTCTATGAACATAAGCCGGAACTGAAAATAGGCGGACCAAGTGCGCGCTGGGTCTGGCAGGGTATTGCAGCCGCCAAACGCTGTATCGCTCAAGCCCCCGACATCACTACGCCAATCCTCCTGCTGCAGGGGAGCGACGACTTTATCGTCGATAATCGAGCACACAATCTTTTCTGTCAGGCCATGCAACAGGCAGACCGCTCCTGCCAGCTGACCGTGATCGATGGGGCACGCCACGAATTGCTATTTGAAGCCGATCAATATCGCCACCCAGCCCTGGCGGCCACCATCAATCACTTCAGGAAAGCGGAAAAGGCAGAACGTTAGATTAACCTCTTTTCTCTACCTTAATCTGGTTTAAAATTCATCGTGTTCCCCTTAGCCTTCAGGGTTAAGGGTCCCCCTGTTCCTATAGCTAGCCGAGATTTTCCATGTACAAAATTGTTGCTTCAGATCTGGACGGTACCCTGTTAACCCCCGACCACAAAATCGCACCTTTTACCAAGGATGTGCTCAATCAGCTTCACCAACAGGGAAAAGATTTTATTTTTGCCACCGGCCGTCACCACATCGATGTCGCCAGTATGCGCGAGCACCTGGGGATCCCGGCCTACATGATCACCTCCAACGGTGCTCGAGTTCACAACTGCAAAGGAGAAGTCATTTTCCAGCAGGATGTCCAACCCGATGTGATCAGCGGCATTGTTGCCATGGCAAAACAGGATCCCGAACTGAAAATCCATATCTACCGCAATGATGACTGGCTGTTAAATACCGAAGATCCTAGCCTCAGCGACTTCCACGAAGATTTTAGCTACCAGCTGTTCGATGTCGACAACCCGCCGCTGGAAGGCGTCGCCAAGATCTTTTTCATCCGCGATGACCGAGATCACGACAAGCTGGTCGAATGGGAAGATCGCCTCAACGAACACTTTGGCCAGCAAGCGAATATTGCCTTTTCAACCCCATGGTGCCTGGAAGTCATGGATGCCAATGTCTCCAAAGGTCATGCCCTCGAAGCCGTCGCAAAAGAAAAAGGCTACGGACTGCAGGACTGCATTGCCTTCGGTGACGGCATGAACGATGTCGAAATGCTCAGTATGGCCGGCAAAGGGCTGGTGATGGGAACGGCACACGATAAAGTGAAACAGGCCCTGCCGGAGAACGGCGTGATTGGCGCTTGCGATGATGAGGCCGTTGCTCACTACCTGGCAGAGATCCTGCTGTAGTTCTTGGTATAAAAGACGGTACATCGACAGGCCGCGCTAATACGCCCCAATAGAGGAAAAAGGCTGCCCGGCAGCCTTTTTTATTACAGCATCAGAACTGCCCCGTCATCTGTAAGATTTCTTCCCACTGCGACTCGGTCACCGGCATGATACTCAGCCGATTGCCGCGTTTAACCAACGGCATCTCGGCCAGGGCCGGATTGGCCTTGATCCGCTTGAGTGATACCAATCGTAAGTGGCGCTGATACTCAATATCGACCATGATCCAGCGGGGATTATCCGGATTAGATTTAGAGTCAAAGTACGGCCCTTCGGGGTCGAACTGAAAGTGGTCCGGATAGGCTTCCTTCACCACCGAGGCAATCCCGACGACGCCGACATCCTTGCAAGATGAATGGTAGATAAACACCTGATCGCCGATCTTAACCTCGTCCCGCATCATATTACGGGCCTGATAGTTGCGTACTCCTTCCCAGCAGGAAACTTTTTGCTGCTTCAGGGTGTCTATCGAAAAAGCATCTGGCTCTGTTTTAAATAACCAATAGGCCATAATCGTTCTCGTTATTGTTACCGAACTAAGCTATAACTCTTGCGAGTATTAGCGGCTCATTCAGTTAGGTATTAATGACTTTACTGTTTTCAGACTACCACACCGAGGGAATCGAATGACACATTTGCGACAGGCTCTTCCTGCAGCCGCTCTACTGGCACTGATAGCGGGCTGCACGACTTCAGCTCCCTCGTCGACCTCCGGGCCGGTTGAAGCCGCCCCGGCCGCCAGCGAGCCGATAACCACTGCCGACAACGGCAAAGTTCAGGCCTTTATGATGCGGGGAACCGTGGTGCTTGGCCATGAATCGAACAGTATTCAGCCCTGCGGCAGCTCGCAGCAATACTGGCTCAACACCCCTCTTGCAGATCGCCAGGCACTGGCACAAATTACCCGGCCGGGGTACCAGCCTATGTACGGCGAGTTTATCGGTTACCTCGAGCCCGCCCCATCCGAAGGGTTTGCAGCAGACTACGACGGGCGTTTTAACGTCAAACAAATCAACCTGATCTCATCTGAGATGACTCGCGGCTGCCACCAGCTCCCCCATAATACCCGGGCTTTCGGCCATGAGCCCGGCTGGGTAGTTGAAATCAACGGCGAAACGGCCAGCCTGCTGCGCCCCGGCCAGCAACGCCAACAACAGGCAATCACCGGAAAAAGTATCGTCTCCGGCAAGCAGTCCTACCAGGGCAAGCAGTTCTCACTCGATCTGACCAAGGGACAATGCAACGACACCATGAGTGACTCGCTATTCGGCTGGCAGGCACGTCTGACATGGCAAGGAAACCAATACCAAGGCTGTGCCACCCTGGGAGCAAGCGATATCACCCTCGGCTGGGCCGGCAGCTATCAGGGGATATCCTATATCAATGACAACCCGGTACTGACCACCACCGTCACCTTGCATCCGGATCACTCCGCCACCACCCGCTACGACTACCCGTCAGGCGATCCAAGCCTGAACGAAACCGGCTTCTGGCAGCAGGCCGGTGAAAACCACGTTCAGGTCATCATGACCAAGCATCAGGGACGACGCCTGATCAGCGAGCGGTTATTTGTCCGCAAGGGCAAACAAATCACTGTCAGTGAAGAAGTCGTCAATGGTCAGGCCTACAGCCTTGGCGGTGAAGGGCTGAGCCTGTACAAGCAGTGATCGCCCGGCCGAAGCCGAATTGCCCAAACTGGCGGGGGTGTGTCACACTCCTCCCCAGTTTTGGTCTACCATGAGTATTTTTGCTATGTCCTGCCTACGCTGCGGCTTCCACCACAACTGCATCTGTGATGCCGAACCCAGGCTCAGCTGCGATGCCCGTTTTGTGCTGCTGACCCACCCGAAGGAGCTCAACAAGGACACCAACACCGGCGAGCTGATGCTGCGCACCCTGCCGAATTGCCAGCGCTATACCTGGGACAGGGTCAACCCGCCCACAGAGCTACTGGATCAGCTCCGCAATCCGCATTATCAGCCCTGGCTGCTATTTCCCAGTGATGAACAGCACCCGGCTGCTGCCTACCAAGCCGCTGACAGTAAACAGCCGTTGTTTGTCCTGCTCGATGCAACCTGGCAGGAAGCAAGGAAGATGGTCAGGAAAAGTGACTGGCTGGCATCGCTGCCACGACTTAGCCTGACGCCGGACTCGACATCAGCCTATCAGCTTCGCCGCAACCAGCAGGCCGGCAACCTGTGTACCTGCGAGGCCGGCATCGCCTTGCTGCAGTTACTGGGCGAGAACCAGCAGGCAGATCAGCTACAGCATTATTTTCAGTGCTTTATCGACACCTTCCATGCCGACAAAAGCGGTCATTCCAAACTCTAAGGTGTATCTCTAAGAATCTTAATATTGATTATTATTATTCATAATCTACTCCATCATCCCTGATTCAGTTTTATCCGCTATACTAAAACCGACTGACTAGTCGGTTTTACTTTTTTAGAATGCGGGCAGCAAAGGAGAGGGGCAATGACAGTAGCAGAAAACATTACCACCAGCAGTATCGATACCGCCGTAATGGAAAAAACCCTGCTAGAACAGCGAACCCGATATATGGCCGAACCAATGCCCTCTCTCCAGCAGCGGCTCGACAAGCTCAAAGCACTGAAAAAAGCCCTGCTGAAACACAAACAGCCACTATGCGATGCCCTGAATCAGGACTATGGCCGCCGCAGCCCACAAGACACCCTACTGGCCGATATCCTGCCGTGTATCATGAATATCAACTACACCGTCAAGCACCTGAAAAAGTGGATGAAGCCATCCCGCCGCCATGCCGGTATGATGCTGGCTCCGGCCAAGGTCGAAGTGGTGTACCAGCCGCTGGGGGTGGTGGGCATCGTGGTACCATGGAACTTTCCGGTAATGCTGAGTATCGGGCCGCTGATCACCGCCCTGGCCGCCGGCAACCGTGCGATGATCAAGCTCAGTGAATTCACGCCGTATACCAACAAGGTTCTTCACGAGCTCCTCGCCGAAACCTTCAGCCATGATGAGGTTGCGACCTTTGAGGGCGAGGCCGATACCGCCGCGGCGTTTACCGCCCTGCCGTTCGACCATCTGCTGTTTACCGGCTCGACTGCCGTCGGCCGCCATGTGATGCGCGCAGCCGCCGACAACCTGACTCCGGTCACCCTCGAGCTGGGGGGCAAATCACCAGCACTGATCGCCCCGGACATGCCAATGGCGCTTGCCGTCGAGCGGATGATTCACGGCAAGAGTTTGAATGCCGGCCAGATCTGTGTTGCCCCGGACTACGTGCTGGTCCCGGATGACAAGGTGGAGGACTTCGTCGCGGAGTATCAAAAGCAATTTCGCAAAATGTATCCGCAGGGGATCGACAGCCAGGACTTTTCCTCGGTGGTTAACCCCCGCCAGTATTCACGCCTGCAGGAATGGCTGAAAGATGCCAGGCAAAAAGGTGCCAAGGTGATCCCGTGCCATGAGCAGTCCAGCAATGATCAGCAGCACCGGATGATCACCCACCTTGTTCTCGACACCAGCGAAGAGATGATCCTGATGCAGGAAGAAATTTTCGGCCCGCTACTGTCGGTGATCCCTTATCAGCACATTGATCAGGCTCTGGACTTTATCCGCCAGCGCCCACGTCCGCTGGCCCTATACCTGATGAGTTTTGACCCCGAGCTGCAACAGCAGGTTAAAACCACCACCCATGCCGGCGGGATGTGTATCAATGAAGCCGTCTTCCACGTCGGTGCCGACGATGCGCCATTCGGCGGCATCGGCCCGTCAGGCATGGGACATTACCATGGTAAAGAAGGCTTCCTGACACTGTCCAAAGCCAAAACCGTACTCAGCCGCGGCAAGTTCAGCTCCGCCAAGCTGGTTGCCCCACCTTATGGCGGCTGGCTGCAGAAACTGGTATTGGCTTTCTTCCTGCGCTAGGCGCCTGAAACAGTCACTAGACGCACTCCCGGCAGCGGCAATTCTCGCTTGCCGGGGCTTCATATTCCATCGTCGCCAGCAATAAGTACCGAGTATGGCCAGCAACAAGAAACAGCAAATTCTCGACACCGCTCTCCAGTTATTCGTCAAACAGGGGATTCAGGCTACCTCGACCGCCAGTATCGCCAAGCAGGCCAATGTCGCTACAGGCACCCTGTTTCACCACTTTGCCAGCAAGCAGCTCCTTATTATCACCCTGTATACTGAAATCAAAACCGAACTGGGAAAAACGATGCAACATAGTCCTCAGGCCGAGGACATTCAGACCCAGATCCGCCAATACTGGCAGCAGGCTCTGCACTGGGCACAAAGTCACCCGGACAAGCTGCGCTTCATGCAGCAAGTCGCCCATGACCCGCAGTTTGGGATCAGCCAGCAGCAGGAACTGATGGCGACATCGATGGCCTTCTTGGTCGAGCAGATCAAACAGGCTCAGGCACAACAACAGCTGGCAGCCTTGCCGCTGGAGCTGGTACTCAATTTCTGCCACAGCCATTTCATCGCCACCGCCAACCTCTTTGTCGAGCAACCGGATTTGGCCAGCCAGGCGGCCTATCAAGACGGGGCTTTCCAGATTCTATGGCAAGGCTTGACTCCGACTTGCCATCGCAAAAGCTGAATATTCTCCAGACATAAAAAACGGGAGCCATGCTCCCGTTTTTTCATGCCTGTCATATCAGCCAGGTCATTACGCCTGGTTACGGGCGTACTGGTTTAGCTCGTCTACGCTAACCGCCGTAACGAACTCACCGTCCAGGTAGAAATTCACGTCTTCGCCGGCCTTCTCGCCACGCAATACGGCACTCTCGCCATTGCTGTAGGCAACATTCATTTCCAGCGTGTGTTCGTCTAACTGGCGGAAGCTCGCGGCTTCGATGTTGCTATTTTGAACACTCGCCAACGGCGCCGTTGTCATCGACTTGTCCAGGCTACCATTTACCTTGAAGATGGCATCCACTGGCATATCTGCCACTGCCGGTGATTTACCGGTGATCGGATTTTTGCCGGTCCAGAACTCAATGGTATTGAAGATGAACAGATCGGCAGTCGCTGCAATACCGTATACCGGGCTCAGCAGAACGAACAGGCCAGCACGACCGTAGCGGTTATCGACAGCGCTCAGGTTGGCTTTCGTCACTAGCTGGGATGTCCCCATCTGGCCGATACACCCCGTCAGTGATGTCGCAAGGACGGTCATCGCAACCACTTTTAGTGCTGTTTTTTTCATTTCCGGCTAACTCCGAGATTTCATCAATAGATTAAAAAGCCCGCGGATTATAGAGATTTCCAGCTGCCTGGCTAGCGATTTATCGCCGAATTTTACTGTTTTTTGACGGATATTTCTGTGCTGTTCGAGAGACGTGAACAAAGGGTAAAGAACCCAGTCCTCGCCTTGAGCAAAGGCGGAGGAACGATAGCGCCCACCGATAGGAAAAAATAAAAAAGCGGCACAAACGCCGCTTTTTCTTCTTGGTGTTTTGATCAGGCGTGCTGCCCGGCAACAAAGCCCGAGCTCCAGGCCCACTGGAAATTGTAGCCTCCCAGCCAGCCGCTGACATCCATCACCTCGCCGACAAAATACAGTCCCGGCACCTGCTTGGCTTCCATGGTCTTGGATGACAGGCCGTCGGTGTCGACCCCGCCCAGTGTCACCTCGGCGGTACGGTAGCCCTCGGTACCATTAGGGGCGATCTGCCACTGGTGGAAGTATGCAGCCAGTGCTGCAATCTCTTTCGGGTTAAACTGCTTCAGGGGCTTATCCTGGATATCACCGCGCTCGATCAAAACTTCAATCAGCCGCTTCGGCAACAGGCGCGACAGCGAGTTCTTCAGGCTCTGGTTCGGGTGCTTCTCACGCATTGCCGTTAATGTGTCGGCCAACTCCAGCTCAGGCAACAGATCAATAGTTACCTTCTGGCCCGGTGTCCAGTAGGAAGAAATCTGCAATACCACCGGCCCAGACAGGCCGCGGTGAGTAAACAGCAGGCTCTCTTTGAACGTGGTACCGTCTTCCGCCTCAATAACCGCCGGGATCGCGATACCAGACAACTCCGCATACGCTTCTTTTTCTTCCTTATGCAGGGTAAACGGTACCAGACCGGCAGTGGTCGGCACCATCTTCAAGCCAAACTGCTCGGCGATCTGGTAACCAAACGGCGTTGCTCCCAGCTTCGGCATCGACAGGCCACCGGTAGCAATAACCAGCGACTCGCACTCCACGGTGTGGGTATTGAGCTTGAGGCTAAACCCCGTATCGGTCTTGACAATATCGTGCACATCGCAACGATAGCGCTGCTCAACCGTCGGCAAATCACATTCTGCCAGCAGCATATTGACGATATCCTTGGCCGAGTCTTCGCAAAATAGCTGGCCATGGTCGCGCTCTTCATACGCAATCTCATGCTTGGCAACCATGGCGATGAAATCCCACTGGGTATACTGCGACAGCGCGGATTTAACAAAGTGCGGGTTGCGGCAGACATAGTTGTTGGCCGCGACATCATAGTTGGTAAAGTTACAGCGGCCACCGCCAGAGATCAGGATTTTCCGCCCCGGCTTCTTGCCATGGTCAACCACCAGCACCGAACGACCTCGCTTGCCGGCTTCTGCCGCACACATGAGCCCTGCAGCACCTGCACCAATAATCACCACATCAAACTTGTCTGCCATTTCAGTACCGTTTTTCGCTTCACTGTTATACCAATCGGGATAAGTAAATGTTCAGATAATTGCGCAGAAAAAATCGCCTAATCCAAGGGTGAATTTGCAGTAACTAGTAGTTCTAATTACCAAAATTATGACGCAGTAGTAGGCGATTTTAACCAGCAATACTGAGCAAATACTGATGCTGATTGGTATCATTTCACCATGCTATTTTGCACAGCCATGAAAAAGGGATGCCAGAGCCCGCAGGTCTGCATCCCTATAAACTGAAGGTATTCTACCTACCCCCGATGATGAATACCAATTTGAATCCGCTATAGTACTTCCGAAGCGGGCTCACCCTCCGTCACGAGAGCATGCTCAGGCAGATGGACCGTGGTCGTCGGAAAGGCAAAACCCGCCCCATGGCGACGCACAATCTCAACAATTTTCAGCATCACATCTTGCTGGATATCTTTATAGGCAACCCAGTGGGTTGTTTTGGTGAAGGTATAAATAAGAATATCAAGCGATGACGGACCATAATTATCAAAGCTCACAATCAGGGTCTGATTGGTATCAATATCAGGGTGCTGTAGCAACATCGTCTTGATATCCCGGACCACGTCACCAACCACCGCCGCATCACAATAGCGCAGACCAATTTTTTGTTTGATCCGGCGATTGAGCATCCGCGACGGGTTCTCGACCACAATCGAGCTAAATACCGAGTTGGGAACATACAGCGGACGCTTATCAAAGGTACGGATCACCGTCATCCGGAACCCGATTCGCTCGACCGTACCTTCAATCTGGCGATCCGGACTGCGGATCCAGTCGCCCAGCTTAAACGGCCGGTCAAAGTAGATCATGATCGCACCGAAAAAGTTGGCCAGCAGATCTTTGGCTGCCATACCGACAATCAGGCCACCGACCCCGCCAAAGGTCAGAATCCCCGACAAGCTCAGGCCAAGGTTCTGCATCATCACCAACCCACCAAGAACGAGCACAAACAAGCGGAGAATTTTGGAAATGGCATTGATGGTCGTTACATCTTTCGCCGTTGCGGCAATGGCATTTTCGGCGTTGGTGATCAGGCGCAGCAGTACCCAAATGAAGGTCCACACCAGCATCAAATGACGAACGACAGCCAGAAAAGCGGCGGAATAGGCCGTCGTATTCTCGATAATGACCCCGGCAGACAACGCAGCCGGCCATAGCCAGATCAGCCAGCTCACCGGGCGACGAACCGCACCAACCAGCGCATCATCCCATACCAGGCGAGTTTTCCCCGCGGCAACAGAAAGGTGGCGAGTGATCAGCAACCAACCGCCCCACAAGAAGGCACTCAATAAAAGCAGCAGACCGACATTAGACATCCAGTCCTGGCTGACACCTTGTTCCAAGGCTTCCCACCATTGCATTAATCTGTTCATAGAAAACCGTAATAATCATTATCCAATTCAGAGTGGGGCGATAAAATAATCATAACGCCTTGAATTAGCAACTAATAATTACCAGCAATACAATAATAGGCAGCTTGGGGCCTACTTGCTAGATACCCAAATATGCCACGACAAAAATAGCGATGAAAAATACCATCAGGTAGGTACTGGCCAACACAAACAGCTTGCGGACTTTGGCGCACTTTTCCATGAATACCGGATCATGATGGTTCTGGTATTGCTGGCTGCGGATATAATGAAACAGGCGAATTTGCTTGGTTACATTGCCTTGGGACGAGAAAAAGCCCCGGCCATCAACCTGTTGGTAGAGAAGTGGATCACATTCGCGCATTACCGCAAGCAACGTACGTAGCGTACTGACATAGCGAGAAATATTAACGACAGCGACCAAAAAGAGAGCGACTAAAAGTGCATCACCACTGATCATAACAACCCCCGAACAACTTAACTCAGATGCTGGCGGTGGTTTTGGGGCGCGACCTGCACGCCCTCATTCACATTAGCCAGCCACTGAATCCATTACAGATGTAGACTCAGCTTTTGCCATCGCGGCAAGATCTTTATCGATGAAGAACAGCGCTTTACCATCTTCACCTACTAGCTCAATCTTATCCAGAATACCTTTAAATAGTTTTTCTTCTTCGTGTTGCTCTGCAACATACCACTGCAAGAAGTTAAACGTTGAGTAGTCCTGAGTGGTGAACGCAACGTGAGCCAGTTTATTAATTTTGTCAGTAATCAACTGCTCGTGCTCGTAGGTTTCGCGGAATACATCACCCAGGGATGCAAACTCATGCTTCGGCGCTTCAATTGCCCCTAAGATTGGCATCGCACCAGTTTCACTTACATAAGTGAATAGACGCTGCATATGCTCCATTTCCTCAACGGCATGGGCACGCAAAAATTCCGCTGCACCTTCAAAGCCCTTGTCTTCACACCACGCGCTCATCTGCAGGTAAAGGTTTGAAGAAAAGAACTCCAAATTGATTTGCTCGTTAAGTTTTTCAACCATAGCCTGAGCTAACATCGCACTACTCCTATCTATTCTAGTTTATACCAATCTCACTGATTGGTATGAAATCACTGGCAGCCCCATTGTCACAATGCAAACGAAATAATGCAATTCAAAGGGACACTGGGTATAGATTCTCCATTACCCCAGTAGAAACTGCAACTTCTGCTAAAAAGTCTTCTGATTCAAATAATTCAACTTCTTCACCGCCCTGGCTAGCCTCACCGAGGCAGGATGCGATCTAGGCGATATTATTCCGTTATGCTCAGTGCTAGCATGAAAATAAATGCCACGGAAAGGAGTGCAAGGTATGGCTTACAAACACATTCTGGTTGCGATTGATCTCTCTGACGACAGCTATGTTTTGGTCAGCAAGGCTGCCCAACTGGCCAAGTCGCTCGAGGCCAAGCTATCCCTGATCCATATTGATGTTAACTACGCTGAACTCTATACCGGGCTGATTGATATTAACCTGTCCGAGGCACAGCACCGGATGGCGGACGATGCCCAGAAACAGTTGCAGTCTCTCGCCGCCAAGGCCAACTACCCGGTATCGCATACCCTGGTGGGCAGTGGCGATCTCAGTGACGAAATCTGCCATGCCATCAATGACATCGACGTCGAATTGGTGGTCTGCGGCCATCACCAGGATTTCTGGAGCAAAATTCTCTCTTCGGCCAAGCAGCTTATCAACCATACCCCGGTTGACCTGCTGATGGTGCCATTAAAGTAACTACCCATTGGCTCCCGGCTGTATGATTTGCGGTCACCCAAGGTGATCGCGCTTTGGCTATACCCACACAAATTGACCATATTTCATCCCTGCGCTATCGGTTACACTACCCCCATATTGTCAATGGAACCTAATTATTCATTCATATGGGATATTTATCTGCTATTACCCTATTGTGGGCCTTCTCCTTCAGCCTGATCGGGGTTTACCTGGCGGGTCAGGTCGATGCCTGGTTCTCGGTCTTGACCCGGGTTGCCCTTGCGGCACTGGTATTTCTGCCGTTTCTGCGCAAGCAACACCTGCACCCGAAACTGGCCGTCAAACTGATGGTGGTCGGTGCCTTCCAGCTCGGCTTGATGTATTGCTTCTACTACCAGTCGTTTCTTTACCTGAGCGTGCCGGAAGTGTTGCTGTTTACCATTTTCACTCCGATCTATGTCACCCTGATCTACGATCTGCTGCACCGGCAGTTCTCTGCCTGGTACCTGATCACCGCGGCGATTGCGGTATTGGGCGCCGCGGTCATCAAGTTTGAAGGGATCAACGAAAACTTCATTATCGGCTTTTTGATTGTCCAGGGAGCCAACCTGTGCTTTGCCATCGGCCAAGTCGGCTATAAGCGGATCATGGAGCAGGAGAAGGCCGAACTACCGCAGCACACAGTATTCGGACTGTTTTACCTCGGTGCTATTTGCGTAGCCCTACCGATGTTCCTGCTGTTCGGCAATATCGACAGGCTACCAACATCCAACACCCAATGGGGCATTCTGCTCTACCTCGGCACAATTGCCTCCGGCCTCGGCTATTTCATCTGGAACAAAGGCGCCACGCTGGTCAATGCCGGTGCGCTGGCAATCATGAACAATGCCCTGGTGCCAGCAGGCCTTATCGTCAATATCGTGATTTGGAACCGTGACGTCGACTACCCGCGCCTGATCATCGGCGGGGTTATCATCATGGCATCATTGTGGATCAACGAGACTTGGGTGAAGCGGAAGGTGGAGCTCGCTAGAGCCTAACTCCTGAAGCGGGCATCTAGGCTCGAGTTACGATAAAGAAAAGGCGAGATCGGTGATCTCGCCTTTTTTACATCAGATAAACGCAAACGCGTCGGCAAACATCCGTTCGCGCTCGGCACCTTTCTCGGCGGTGAACATCTCACGGGCAGCGCCGGCCATTTCAAAGCGGCCGCACAGGTAAATATCGTACGAAGACAGGCTGACAAAATCGTCGCTCACCGCCTCAAGTACATTGCCAGTTTTACCCTGCCAGCCTTCCGGCGCAGTTTCGACCACTGGCACATAAGTCAGGTTCGCATGCTGCTCAGCCAGTGCCTGCAGCTCGTCATGGGCATACAGCTGGCATGCATCACGACCACCCCAGTAGACGAAAATCGGCTGGCTCACACCACGGCTCAGACAGTTGTCCAAGATACTGCGTACATAAGAGAAACCCGTACCACCGGCAATCATCAACAGCGGCTTGTCGCTGGTTTCTCGTACCCAGGCTTCGCCATGCGGTGCTTCGATCTCAACCTGTTGGCCATCAGCCAGTGCCGCCTTCATGGTATCGACCACCTCGATGGCATACGGGTTATGCTCGGCCGCACCGATATGCAGCTCCAGCTCGCCTTCACGGCAAGGGCTGCTGGCAATCGAAAACGGACGCTTGTCTTTCTCACCCATAACGGCCAATAGGTACTGGCCTGCTTTAAAGTCCACACTTTGCTCTGGTTTTAACAAAATGCGGAATGTATTACAGGCTAACGGTTCTACTGACTTTACTTCACATTTAATGGACATTGTCTTCCTCTAATCTAACTGTAAAACCAGATCGCTGTGAGCGACGGCCTGACAGGTAAACATCCAGCCTTGCGCCTGCTCTTTCTCAGTAAGCATAGGCTCAAGTTGGTAGCTTATCTCGCCGGAAACTTTTTGGCACATACACATCGCACATGCCCCAACCTGACAGCGGTTGGGAAAAGCAACACCTGCATTGAGCGCTGCCTCAAGGACGGTTTCCTGCTCTCCAGCAGTAAAAACAACATCATGAGGCAACAGGTGTATCCGGTGCTTAGTTTCAGTTTCCGGCATAGTAACTTAATCTAAAACAGTTAATTTAAAATACCCAGCTCGTCCCAGATAGTATCCACCTTGGCAACGATTTCCGGATCTTTAGCTATCGGGGTGCCCCACTCGCGATCCGTCTCCCCCTGCCACTTGTTGGTCGCATCCAGCCCCATTTTCGAGCCAGGGGCCCCTGTAGATGGATCACCCTGGGTATTTCCGAGCAACAAGGTATCGCGGCTTGGATCCATACGCGTGGTGATCGCCCAAATGACATCGTTCCAATCGCGTACATTGACATCATCATCACAGACAATCACAAATTTGGCATCCGTAAACTGCTCCATGAACGACCAGACGCCATCCATCACTCGACGAGCATGGCCTGCGGCACCTTTTTTGATACTCACGATGGCCATTTTATTTGCGTCCGCTTCCGGCGGTAAATAAAAGTCGACAATTTCCGGAAATTGCTTGAGTAAGCTGCAGACACCCTCTTCAATATCGAACGGTGATTTGGCCTGACTCTGTTCACTCGCGGTATTCACCGTTTCAGCGTCCCACTTCACGGTAACATCCAGCCCCATTTTTGAGCCAAGGCCCACAACAGGCGACGCAAAATCGAGTGAATCAATTGGAGTGTGATCGATCAGTAACGTGTCACGCACCGGATCCATTCTGGTTGTCATTGCCTCAATAACACTGCTCCAGTCACGCGCGTTGACATCATCGTCACACACAATCACAAACTTGGTATACATGAACTGGCGCAGGAACGACCACACCCCCATCATCACCCGCTTGGCATGGCCCGGATACTGCTTCTTCATCGTCACCACCGCCATACGGTACGAACACCCTTCTGGCGGCAAGTAGAAGTCGACAATCTCCGGGAACTGCTTTTGCAGGATCGGAACGAACACTTCATTGAGGGCGACCCCTAACACCGCAGGCTCATCGGGCGGACGACCGGTATAAGTACTGTGATAGATAGGATCCTTGCGCATAGTGACATGGGTTATGGTAAACACGTGGTGGCGTTCGACCTCGTTGTAGTAGCCGGTATGGTCGCCATATGGCCCCTCATCGGCAAACTCGTTAGGGTCGATATAACCCTCCATCACAATTTCCGCACTGGCCGGCACATCCAAATCGTTGCTGAGGCTCTTCACCACTTCGGTTTTGCTACCACGCAGTAAACCGGCAAACGCATACTCGGACAGAGTATCCGGTACAGGCGTAACAGCGCCTAGGATAGTCGCCGGATCGGCACCAAACGCGACGGTAACCGGGAACGGTTCGCCGGGGTGAGTTTCCATCCAGTCACGCAAGTCCAACGCACCGCCGCGGTGGGCCAGCCAACGCATAATGATCTTGTTTTTGCCAATCTTTTGCTGGCGGTAAATCCCCAGGTTCTGACGCTTCTTATTCGGCCCTTTGGTGATGGTTAGCCCCCAGGTCAGCAGCGGCGCCACATCGCCCGGCCAGCAGCTCATCACCGGTATTTTATCCAGATCGACCTCGTCGCCTTCCCAGACGACCTGCTGGCACGGTGCCTTGCGCAAGCGCTTGGTTGGCATATTTAGCACCTGCTTGAATACCGGCAGCTTGTCGACAGCGTCACGAAAACCACGCGGCGGCTCAGGCTCTTTCAGATAGGCCAGTAATTTACCGACTTCTCGCAGCTCTTTGACGTCCTGCCGTCCCATTCCCATCGCTACTCGCTCGGGGGTACCAAACAGGTTAGCCAGTACCGGCATGCCATAACCCACCGGATTTTCAAACAGCAGGGCCGGACCACCGGCGCGCAGCGTACGGTCACAAATTTCTGTGATTTCCTGGTTCGGATCGATTGGCTGCTTGATTCGCTTTAACTGACCTTCTAGTTCCAGATAGTCAATAAAGTCTCGCAGATCCTTGAATTTCATAGGCTCTACCTGTTACCCACTATAAAGTGCCAAATCCCGGCCAGATAATGCATCGAGCCGGGATTTGCAATTAAATTGGCAACATTATAACGAGTTGTTAACTTAAGCACACTGGAAAATCAACGAGACAGAGCCACTAGGGGGTAATGTAACAGATGCCCCTAAGGTAATTGGGCCTGAGCCGCCTTGAAGTTGTTTTGCAATACTTGGCTTCGGCTGGCCGATGCCAGCTGCTCAAGCCAGTCTATATAGCCCTGCTGTGCCAATTCAGATGCCACCAGCTGGCCATCCTCGACCTCATCAAGCTTCTCGGCCAAGAAGGCTCGGGCATTGACAGGAAGTGGTTTAAGGGTGATCAGTGCCTTGTAGGCCTGGGGTTTCAACGAAGGGTTAATGGTCGCGGCCATTAATTGCTCGACGGCATCCGGGGCCGGTGCCTGGGCTGCCAACCGGTTTAGCTCCGCCAGGCTATATTGATCGGTACGACGGCGCCACAGCAAATGATACATCTGCGCGTCCCCCGAAGCGGCGGCCAGATGGGCGATAATGCCGTTGTCCGGCAACCACATCAGCTTGCTATCCGAGGTAAACTGGGTAATCAGTTGCTCTACCGCCTGATCCGAAAGCGCTGGCAGTTGCTGGAGAAAAATGTCCCGGCGGGTTGTCTGGGTACGCAAATCACCGGTCAGCCAGGTAGATAATACCAATGAGCCCGATTCAGCCTGAGCAACCATCTCCTGTGCCAGCAAAATGTGCTGCCACTCTATCACCAGCCCGCGAGCCTGCGCACCATAATGGAAGGCAGCTTTAGTGACCTGATAGCCGTCCCCCTGTTCGACAACAGTAAAAGAAGGTTTGCGCTCGGCCTGTGCCTGTAGCCAATCGGCCTTGGCCTGATCCAGCTCGCCGCTATCAACAGCATGCTGCACCAGCTGTAACCGCACCGCTTCCTGCTGCAGCAGTGACAACTGAGAGAGATTAAATTCCAGTGCGCGAAAGTCGCTCTTGTCATAGAGGGTGGTCAACGCCCTAACCCGGTTTTGTACCTGGGTGGACGCAGCGATCTGCTTGACCTCGAGATCGGAAACTTCAACGGCCATAGCAGGCTTCAGGCTGCTGACCAGAAGTATTAACAGCATGCACCATCCTTGTCGCATGTCACCTCCTTACGGTGAAGAGCTTATTTTATCCCCTGTACTGCAACCCACTCACCATCCTGGTTCATGCTCAGTTGTCAGTACAGCAATTACAGTAGCCTAGTATAGTGATCTGCATCTAGTCAGGCATGTAATCGAATACTGTTTGATAGGATTATGCAGGATCTCTGCCCAATAAAAAACGCCACACTAGGTGGCGTTTCAGAAAACTGTGAGTCAGACAGCTAAATTATGACTTCTGACGGCGCATTGCGTCAAAGAACTCATCATTGGTCTTAGTCATCGACAGCTTATCGATCAGGAATTCCATGCTATCAGTTTCACTCATCGGGTGAACAATCTTACGCAGGATCCACATCTTCTGTAGCTCATCTGCTTTCGCCAATAGCTCTTCACGGCGGGTACCAGAACGGTTGAAGTCAATCGCAGGGAAAACACGTTTCTCGGCAATCTTACGAGATAGGTGCAGTTCCATGTTACCTGTACCCTTGAACTCTTCGTAGATCACTTCATCCATCTTCGAGCCGGTATCTACCAGTGCCGTAGCAATGATAGTCAGGCTGCCGCCTTCCTCGACATTACGAGCCGCACCGAAGAAGCGCTTAGGACGGTGCAGGGCGTTGGCATCCACACCACCAGTCAGTACCTTGCCCGATGAAGGTACTACGGTGTTGTAGGCACGTGCCAGACGGGTAATAGAATCCAGCAGGATCACCACGTCTTTCTTGTGTTCAACCAGGCGTTTTGCCTTCTCGATAACCATCTCAGCTACCTGTACGTGGCGTGATGCTGGCTCATCGAACGTCGATGCTACGACTTCACCTTTAACCAGACGCTGCATCTCGGTAACTTCTTCCGGACGTTCGTCGATCAGCAATACCATCAACTCACATTCAGGGTGGTTGTAGGCAATGCTCTGGGCAATGTTCTGCAGCAACATGGTTTTACCCGCTTTCGGCGGTGCCACGATCAGGCCACGCTGGCCTTTACCAATCGGCGATGCCAGATCCAGAACACGGGCCGTAATATCTTCTGTCGAGCCGTTACCACGCTCCATACGCATGCGATCGTTCGCGTGCAGTGGCGTCAGGTTTTCAAACAGGATTTTGTTACGGGCGTTGTCAGGCTTGTCGTGGTTAACTTCATTTACTTTCAATAGAGCAAAATAGCGCTCGCCATCTTTCGGAGGACGGATCTTCCCGGCAATGGTATCACCAGTACGAAGATTGAAACGGCGGATTTGGCTAGGAGAAACGTAGATGTCGTCAGGGCCGGCAAGGTAAGAGCTGTCTGCAGAGCGAAGGAAGCCGAAGCCATCTTGAAGAATCTCTAGAACACCATCGCCAAAAATGTCCTCACCACTTTTTGCATGCTGTTTGAGAATAGAGAAGATGATGTCTTGTTTTCTCAAACGCGCTAGGTTTTCTAATCCTAAGCTTTCGCCAAGCGCAACCAACTTCGGAATAGGTTGGTTTTTCAGTTCTGTAAGATTCATAGTGGTGGGTTTCTTGTCAGTCAAAATCGGGGTTCTATGTTAGTTGAGATAGAGTTGACCAATGGGGCTGGTCAAGGAATGAACAAATGAACAATTAACGTGCAATAAGTTAGCACTAAAGATGCCATCCGTCTAGCATAGTCGGAAGTCAAACCATGCACAACTGAGAAATTGCGCACGGTTCGGGTAAGAGATCGCTTATAGGTTCGCGTCCAGGAACTCTTTAAGCTGGCTCTTTGATAGCGCACCTACTTTTGTAGCTGCTACACCACCGTCTTTAAACAGCAGCAGTGTTGGAATACCACGGATACCGAACTTCGGCGGCGTTGCTGAGTTCTGATCGATATTTAGTTTACCGATAGTCAGCTTGCCTTCGTACTCATCCGCGATTTCGTCAAGAATTGGGGCAATCATTTTACAAGGACCACACCATTCAGCCCAAAAATCGACTAGTACAGGGCCCGCAGCATTAATCACATCGCTCTCAAAACTAGCGTCTGTCAGCTGCACAATCTTGTCGCTCATCTTCCACTCCAATGGTTGATTTTCTTAGCTGATTTTATTTTAACCAGCAAATCGATGCCCTATTTGAATGGAATCCGTTTCGTATTGCAACCCTAAGCTGATATTCTATACGAATGAAGACGACTCATATCACAGAGCAAAAATTTGCCGACCTGGGTTTGCACCCTACGGTTTTACAAGGACTGGAAGCGAAAGGTTTCCACAATTGTACACCGATCCAGGCCCTGGCATTGCCGGTACTGCTCACCGGCCGAGACATTGCTGGTCAGGCTCAAACAGGTACAGGGAAAACCCTGGCCTTCCTGACTGCGACTTTTAACTATTTGCTACTCAACCCAGCCTCGGAAGAGCGCAAAGCTAACCACCCTCGTGCCATCATTATGGCACCTACACGCGAACTGGCAATTCAGATTTACAATGATGCCAAGCCGCTGATTGAAAGCACGGGCCTGAAAGCCGGCCTTGCCTACGGTGGCGAAGCGTACGAGAAACAGCAAAAGACACTGGAAGAAGGTGTTGATATCCTGATCGGTACCTGCGGCCGTATTATCGATTTCTACAAGCAGCGTGTTATCGATCTACGTTCCATCCAGGCTGTCGTTCTCGATGAAGCAGACCGAATGTTCGATCTTGGCTTTATCAAAGATATCCGCTTCTTGTTCCGCCGTATGCCGGCACCTAAGGCGCGCCTGAACATGCTGTTCTCAGCCACGCTATCATACCGCGTGAAAGAGCTGGCGTTCGAGCACATGAACAACCCTGAAAGCGTGATTGTTGAACCGGAGCAGAAAACCGGCCACCGCATCCAGGAAGAGCTGTTCTACCCATCAAACCAGGACAAAATGCGCCTGCTGCAGACCCTTATTGAAGAAGAGTGGCCTGATCGCGCAATTATTTTCGCCAATACCAAACACCGCTGCGAAGATATCTGGGCTCACCTGGCTGCCGACCAGCACCGTGTAGGCCTGCTAACCGGTGATGTACCACAGAAAAAACGCGTTCGCATTCTTGAGCAATTTACTCAGGGTGAAGTCGATATTCTGGTCGCAACTGACGTGGCAGCCCGAGGCCTGCACATTCCTCAGGTAACGCATGTATTTAACTACGACCTACCTGATGATGCAGAAGACTACGTTCACCGTATTGGCCGTACTGGTCGTGCAGGTGCAAGCGGTCACTCAATCAGCTTTGCCTGTGAGCAATACGCAATCAACCTGCCAGCGATCGAAACGTATATCGAACATGCGATCCCGCTCTCTAAATACGACGGAGAAGCGCTATTAGACGATCTGCCTGCACCGGTAAGCATCCCACGCTCACCACGCCAGGGTGGCAACCGTCGCAACAGTTCATCACGTCAGGGGCAAGGCCAGGGACAGTCGCGTCAACGTAACCGTCGCCGCCCACAGCACCAAAAACAACAGTAAGATATGCTATGGAAAGAACAGTATCACCTTTGTACGCCGCGATTGATTTAGGTTCAAACAGCTTTCACATGTGGATTGTGCGGGAAGTTGCCGGCAGTGTGCAGACACTGGCGAAAATCAAGCGAAAAGTCCGCCTCGCTGCTGGCCTCAACAGCCAAAACGAGCTGAGTGAAGAAGCCATGGCACGCGGTTGGGACTGCCTGAGCCTGTTTGCAGAAAGGCTGCAAGACATCCCCGCAGACAAGATCCGCATAGTCGGAACCGCAGCCCTGCGTACAGCAGTTAATGCCGATACTTTTCTTTCTAAAGCCAAAGATATTCTTGGCCATGACGTCGAGATTATTCCCGGCGAAGAAGAAGCCCGGATCATTTATCAGGGTGTAGCCCACACTTCAGGCGGATGTGGCAAACGGCTAGTGGTCGATATCGGTGGCGCCAGTACCGAAGTGATTATCGGTGAAGGTTTCGATGCCAGTGCCCTGACCAGCCTGAAGATCGGCTGTGTCACCTGGCTCGAGCGTTACTTTAAAGATCGCTACCTGACCGCAGACAACTTTGATGCAGCAATCAATGCAGCAAAAGAAGCAATAGAGCCTATTGTCGCCCCCTACAATAAACTGGGGTGGGATACCTGCGTGGGTGCCAGCGGAACCGTTCAGGCGCTGCAGGAAATTATGCTGGCACAGGGTATGGATGAGATTATTACCCTGCAGAAACTCAAGCGAATGCAGCACCAGGCCATGCAGTATGAACGCCTGGAAGACCTTGATATTGAAGGGCTTACACTTGAGCGTGCACTGGTATTCCCGAGCGGATTGTCGATTTTGATTGCGATTTTTGAATCTCTGAATATCCAGTCGATGACCTTGGCCGGCGGTGCCCTGCGTGAAGGTATGGTGTACGAGATGATGAGCCAGATGCGCCATCATGATGTGCGTGAGCGTACCCTGATGAGCCTTCAGGCCCGCTACCAGATCGATGCCGAGCATGCGAATGCGGTTACCCAGACAGCGATGTCGCTATTAACCAGCTGCGAGCAGGAGTGGCAATTAGAGCCACAGGCACAGTACCTGCTCCATGCAAGTGCAACCTTGCATGAAATAGGCACCAGCATCGAGTTCAAGAAAAGTGGTGAGCACGCCGCCTACCTGATCAACAACAGTGATCTGCCTGGCTTTACCCGTGCCCAAAAACACCTGATCGCCGAGCTGCTGCGCCGCTTCCGCGAACAGCTAACCAGCTTGCCCGAGCAACACGCCCTGTCGGCCCAAAGTGCCGCCCGTATTTTGCGGCTGCTGCGCCTGGCCGTGATCCTATGCCACCGCCGAGACCACCACCACCAGCCGCCGTTTACGCTGGCGGTGATGGACAATACGCTGACACTGGCATTACCTCGCACCTGGCTTGCTGCCAACCCGCTGACCAACGCGGAGCTTCAGCAGGAAGCCATCCGCCAAACGGATATGGGCTGGCCACTGGTCATTGAAGAGAGCGAGTAACACCGCTCTTGGCAAAACCCGTTCGATCAAAAAAGGCTCCTCCGGGAGCCTTTTTTATTCTTTCTAGCCGGTGATGCCGGAATGACGGAGCAGCGCGTCGATCTGCGGCTCGCGACCACGGAATCGCTTAAACAACGCCATCGGCTCCTCGCTGCCACCTCGCTCCAAAATACAGTCTAGGAAGTCGGCACCGGTTTCGGTGTTGAAGATCCCTTCCTCCTCGAAGCGCGAGAAAGCATCCGCTGACAGTACTTCCGCCCACAGGTAGCTGTAGTAACCGGCACTGTAGCCACCGGCAAAGATATGGCTGAAGCTGTGCGGGAAGCGCCCCCATTCCGGGCTTTGCACCACGGATACCCGGGACTTGATATCGCGGAGAGTTTCGAGCACCTGTGCCCCGATTTCCGGATCGTAGTTGCTGTACAGGGTAAAATCGAACAGGCCGAATTCTAGCTGGCGCAGGATCCCCATCGCCGACTGGAAGTTCTTCGCCTCCAGCATTTTCTCCAACATCTCTTTTGGCAAAGGCTCTCCGCTCTCATAGTGACCAGAGATAAAGGCCAGTGCTTCTTCTTCCCAGCACCAGTTTTCCAAAAACTGACTTGGCAACTCTACTGCATCCCATGGTACACCATTGATACCAGAAACCGCCGCGGCATCGACCTGAGTCAGCATGTGGTGAATACCGTGACCGGTCTCGTGGAACAAGGTCACCACTTCATCATGGGTAAACAGGGCCGGTTTGTCACCAACAGGCTTGTTGAAATTGCAGGTCAGATAGGCGACCGGTTGTTGCAGGCTGCCATCTGTACGCACACGACGTACCATGCACTCGTCCATCCAGGCGCCACCACGCTTGTGTTCACGGGCGTACAGATCTAGATAGAAGCTGCCACGTAGCTTACCTGAGGCATCAAAGATATCGTAGAAGGTGACGGTTTCATCCCAAACGTCTACCCCTTCACGTGGCTTCACGTCCATGCCGAATACACGCTTCAGCACTTCAAACAGTCCGGCAACTACTTTGTGCTCCGGGAAATACGGACGCAGCTGCTCGTCAGAAATACTGTAACGGTGCTGTTTCAGCTTCTCGGCATAAAACGCCAAGTCCCAAGGCTCTAGGTCTGTGGCACCGAACTCTGATTGGGCATAGTCACGTAACTCAGCCACTTCTCGCTCGCCCTGAGGCTTGGCACGGGCAGCCAGATCATTCAAAAAGCCCAACACCTGATCCGGGGTTTCCGCCATCTTGGTCGCCAGTGACTTTTCGCTATAGGAGTTAAAGCCCAACAGACGGCCCAGCTCATGGGTCAGCCTCAACTTCTCTGCAATAAGGTCAGTATTATCCCACTTGCCGGCATTCGGGCCACGGTCCGATGCTCGGGTCACGAAGGCTTCATACATTTCCGCGCGCAGTTCGCGGTTTTCACAATACGTCATCACCGGTAGGTAAGACGGAATTTCAAGCGTAAACAGGTAGCCATCTTGCTCTTTGGCTTCTGCTGCCGCTTTAGCCGCTTGCAGAGCCGAATCCGGCAAGCCGCCAAGTTCGGCTTCATCGGTGATCAGCTTGCTCCACCCCATCGTGGCATCAAGCACATTGTTGCTAAAGGTCGAAGACAGTTCCGATAAACGCTTACTGATCTCACCATAGCGGTGCTGCTCTGCGGCTGGCAGGCCAATGCCCGACAGTTCAAATTCTTTTAGCGCATCAGTGATGGATTTTTGCTGTGCCTGGGTCAGCTGAGCGAAGCTGTCATCGGATTTTATCGCTTTATAGGCTTCATACAGGCCTTTATGCTGCCCAACCCAGGTGCCATAATCCGACAATAACGGCAGGCAGCTTTCATACGCTTCACGCAGTTCATTGCTGTTTTTGACGGCATTCAGGTGGCCCACCGGTGACCAGATACGGCTCAGGCGGTCATCGGTTTCTGCCAGCGGAGCACAAATCGTTTCCCAACTCGGCCCTGCCTCGTTGGCCAGCACGGCTTCCACCTCGGCACGGCAGTCGGCAATGGCTTGCTCCACTGCAGGTTTAACGTGCTCAGGCTTGATCTGGGAAAACGGAGGCAGTTCCGTCATGGTTAATAATGGGTTCGACATGCGCTAATCCTTATACTGTGATACCAAACGTTGGTTTGGTACTCTCCTTTATTAATGCGTCTTCGGGCTTATAAATTCAATCCCTTAATCAATACTTATTGTTCTCCCACCTGTTTATTTTAACCTAGATTTAACACTTGGCATCGGGTCACAGAATTTTGATCCGTTCAACCTCTCTTGTGTGGTAAAGTACCCACCAGATAAACGCTTCAGGGCTTGGTGGATCATCGCCCGCATTCCGCCATAATAAGCCCCCTGTTCCCTGACTGACTTTCTGTAGAGATCCCATTCATGCTGAGCTATCGCCACAGTTTCCATGCCGGCAACCATGCCGATGTGGTTAAACATATTGTACAAAGCCTGATCCTTGATGCCCTGAAGCAAAAGGAGAAGCCATTTGTCTATCACGATACCCATTCAGGTGTCGGCCGCTACGATCTACAAGACGAGCGCAGCGAGAAAACCGGCGAGTTCAAGCAGGGGATTGCCCGCCTTTGGTCGCGTGACGATATTCCCGCGGAAATCGCCTCCTATATCGATGCCATCAAGGCACTGAATAACAGTGACGAACTGCGCTACTACCCGGGATCACCGCGTGTCGCCCGTGCCCAGATCCGCGAACAGGACCGTATGGTTCTGACCGAGCTGCATCCGGCTGACTTCCCATTGCTACTGCAGGAGTTCCGTAGCGATCGCCAGGTTAAAATCTACAAAGAAGATGCTTTTTTGCGCCTAAAAGGCAGCCTGCCACCGAAAGAGCGTCGCGGCGTGGTGCTGATCGATCCGCCTTATGAGCTCAAACATGAGTACATGGATGTGGTCAACGCCATCGCAGAAAGCTACAAGCGCTGGGCAACCGGTACCTATGCCATCTGGTATCCGGTGGTATATCGCGAGAATATCGACAAGATGCTGAAAGGGCTTGAAAAGCTTGGCATCCGTAAAATCCTGCAAATCGAGTTGGGGGTGGAACCCGACACCAGCGAGCGTGGTATGACCGCATCAGGCATGATCGTCATCAACCCGCCTTGGAAACTGGAAAGCCAGATGAAGGCAATTCTGCCATGGCTGCAACAGGCGATTGCCCCGAACCACGGTCACCACACCGTCGAGTGGGTGGTACCGGAGTAATCCGTCGAGCCCACCACTGTCAAAGGCGGGAGATCCACCCGCCTTATTCTTTCCTGAAATCAGTTATTACTCTCCTACCCGACTTTCTCGATCCCCGCCTCTCGTAACTCCCAGCTTTCTTGATTACACTAGGGTCAGCTAATAAATCGTAGAATTAAGCGGAGAAAGTCATGGCAAAGCATTTTGATTACATTTGTATCGGCGGTGGTAGTGGCGGTATTGCTTCGGCAAACCGAGCTGCAATGTATGGCGCGAAAGTCGCTCTAATCGAAGCCAAAGCGCTGGGCGGTACCTGTGTAAACGTCGGTTGTGTACCGAAAAAGGTCATGTGGCACGGCGCGCAAATTGCTGAAGCCATGCACCTGTATGCCAAAGACTACGGTTTTGACGTAGATGTTAAAGGCTTCAACTGGAGCAAACTGGTCGAAAGCCGCGAAGCATATATCAGCCGTATTCACGCAGCCTACGATAACGTCCTGGGCAACAACAAGATTGAAGTGATCAACGGCTTTGCAAAATTCGTTGACGCCAAGACCGTCGAAGTCAACGGCGAGCACTACACTGCCGAGCACATCCTGATCGCCGTCGGCGGTGAGCCAACCATTCCAAACGTACCGGGTGCCGAGCACGGTATCGACTCCAATGGTTTCTTCGAACTTAACGAGCAACCGAAACGTACCGCGGTTATCGGTGCAGGCTACATTGCAGTTGAAATAGCAGGTGTACTAAGTGCTCTGGGAACCGACACCCACCTGTTCGTCCGTAAAGAGTCACCACTGCGCAGCTTCGATCCGATGATCATCGACACTCTGGTCGAGGTGATGAATACCGAAGGTCCAACCCTGCACACCCATTCAATACCGAAAGAAGTAGTTAAGGAAGCCGACGGCTCCGTGACGCTGCATTTCGAAAACGGTGAATCCCACAACACCGACGTGCTGATCTGGGCGATTGGCCGTAACCCGACTACAGACAAAATCAACCTGGCTGCCACCGGTGTGGCGACCAACGACCGTGGCTACATCAAGGTCGATGAATTCCAGCAAACCAACGTGGAAGGTATCTACTGTGTTGGCGATATCATGGAAGGCGGTATCGAGCTGACCCCTGTTGCGGTCAAGGCTGGTCGCCAATTGTCAGAGCGTCTGTTCAACGGCAAGACCAATGCCAAGATGGACTACAAACTGGTTCCGACCGTGGTATTCAGCCACCCGCCAATCGGTACTATCGGCCTGACCGAGCCAGAAGCCATTGCCGAGTATGGCGAAGAGAACGTCAAAGTGTACAAATCGGGCTTTACCGCCATGTACACCGCCGTAACCTCGCACCGCCAACCATGCAAGATGAAACTGGTTTGTGCCGGCCCGGACGAGAAGGTGATCGGCCTGCACGGTATCGGCTATACCGTTGATGAGATGATCCAAGGCTTCGGCGTTGCCATGAAGATGGGCGCGACCAAAGCTGATTTCGACAGTGTTGTAGCAATCCACCCTACCGGTTCGGAAGAGTTCGTTACTATGCGTTGATATCGCAGGAATAAATGCAAAAAAGGAGGCCTAGGCCTCCTTTTTTATTGTTTGCCGATGCTGACTTATCAGAACATAAACACAAATTGAGTCGCGACACCGTAGTGATCGTCTTCACCAAATTGTGCGGCAATATCCATTCCGAACAGGCCAAACGGCGTAAAGCCCAGACCGGCCGTTAGCATATCTTTCGAGTAATCGGTCATACTGTGGCTGTAACCGGCACGCAGCTGTGCCCAGTGCCAGGCATCAAGTTCGACACCGAAACGGGCAAACTGGGTCTTGTAGCTCGATTCTCGGAAGTACTCACGCTCGTTCAAATCAACATCTGCGGCGACTAACAGCCAGCCCGTATCGTACGCAATACCAGCGGTATATTGAGGCTCAACAAGAAACGTCGCCTGGCTGCCGAAGGAAATGTTGGTATCGAGCTCCTGCTTAATCACATTCTGTGCCGCCAAGGCTAGCGTCAGGTTGTTTGCCGGTTTATAGGCAACCCCCAGATCAAAGTTGAATACCGATTTATCCTGATGGTCATCAAGATCATATTCATCATCATCGAAGTCACTGACACTCGCCAGGTAATTTAACGCGACCACTTTCTGGAATTTTGGCGAGATGCCGACCGACAGGCGCTGACCTTGGAAAGGAAGCGCAAACTCCTTGGCGAGGGTAACACCTAAATCAACCGTACCACCAGCGAGCCCTTGGACGGTCGAGTCAAGATCATCTGGGTCAGGATTCGGATTGTCCAGATCACTGTCTTCAATCTGTGTCATTACCATACTGGCAACCTGGGCCTTGATAAAGACATTGGCACTGACATAACGGTTCGGGATCGCTACCGACGCCCCGATAATCGCCTCAAGATCCAGTTCGCCATCATCCAGTTCACGCAAGGCTTCGCGCCACTCTTCCAGTTCCTGCGGAGATGGGTTGTCACCGAGCTCATCATTGATCTCCTGGAAGTCATCCACTTTGTTATACAGCTCGCCGCTGTCATGGACACCAACCGCTACCAACGGGAGAACCATGCCAAAGTTGTCACCTTTGGTATAGTTAGAAGCCATTGCCGGGTTATAGAAGCTGGCGGTGAGGTATTCAGCCGAGGCAACCCCAGTCCCCCCCATCGCTCCACCACGGGCATCAGCCCCGTTAAACATAGCCATTGACGAAAAAGAAACAAACGGCATCGCCGCTGCAACTGCTAAGGAAAGTCCCTTTCGTGATATTTTCATTGTGTCTTGTTCTTATATAGAAGTTAGAAGTAATTTTTCGCAGTCACATTATAGGGAGTTCACTTACACAGAAGATTGACTCGACACATAGTTTGAAAAATAAGATTCACCCCGCAAATAGCCGGACTCTGGCTGAACTTCAATTCACTCAGTTAAAACACATCACTATATATTCATGTCTGCGTAGCACAAAATGAATAAATACACATTAAATAACGCAAAGTATTCCAATCTCGGAATAAAAACGGTAATCTTTCACCTCCTGATTATGGAAGATCAGTGAATATTTATTCCCAAAGAATAAAAGCAGTTATTTACTCTCAATCAAACAGTAAGTTAAAGGTCGAGTATGCAGGATCAGGCAATAGCAACATCATCGGGCAGCAAAGCCAACTGGCTCATGTTCCTTCTCCCTTCACTCTTAGGTGTGTTTCTGTTTATGGCACCTATCGAGTACCAAGACACGATCACTATTCCTATTGCGGTACTGGCCAAGTCCGTTCAGGCACTATTTGAGGGCATGCTGACAGCCGTTGTTACCTTCGTGATCGCCCTGACCGCTGTGGCTTCCATTTTAACTAAACTGCTCAAGCCCCGCGCGATCACCGAAAACAGTTTTTTGAATGGCTTGCTGAACCCAAGCATCGTGTGGTTTGTCGTCCAGCAAATGGGGGCTGTTTTTGTTGTGATGACCTTCTTTGGTATCGGACCAAAGATGATCCACGACGGCGCTACTGGCGGCCTGGTACTGAATGACCTGCTTCCGGTGCTGTTCTCCGTATTCCTGTTTGCCGGTCTGCTACTACCACTACTACTGAATTTTGGCCTGCTTGAGTTTGTTGGCGCCCTGTTCACCCGCATCATGCGCCCACTGTTTAACCTGCCTGGTCGCTCTGCCGTTAACTGTATCGCTTCATGGCTCGGTGATGGCAGCGTCGGCGTACTGATGACCAGCAAGCAATACGAAGGCAAGATTTATACTGAGCGTGAAGCCGCTGTTATCGGCACGACCTTTACTGCTGTTTCTATCACCTTCAGCCTGGTGGTTATCGCCCAAGTGAACCTGGAGCATATGTTTGCCCCGTTCTACCTGACCGTCTGCCTTGCCGGCCTTGCGGCGGCCGTGATTGTGCCGCGCCTGCCGCCACTTTCCTGGAAAAAAGACCAGTACATCGACGGCACCGATCTTACCGATGACTGCGAAGCCGTTCCAGCCGGCAAGACTGTAGTAGGTTTCGGCCTCGAGCAGGCACTCAGCAAAGCCAGTGAGGTAAAAAGCCTGCGTAGCGTTGTTGCTGAAGGGGTGAAAAATGCGGTCGATATGATCTTCGGTGTTCTGCCGGTCGTGATGGCAATCGGTACGGTTGCACTAGTTATTGCCGAGCACACCCCGGTATTCAGTATTCTGGGCCAACCGTTTATTCCATTCCTGGAGCTGCTGCAGATCCCTGAAGCCGCCGCGGCATCAGAAACCATTGTGGTAGGTTTTGCCGATATGTTCCTGCCATCTATTCTGGCATCAGGTATTGAAAGCGATCTGACCCGCTTCGTAATTGCAGCAATGTCAGTGACCCAGCTAATTTATATGTCAGAAATTGGCGCCCTGATCATCGGCAGCAAAATCCCGGTGAAACCGTGGGAGCTGTTCATGATTTTCATCCTGCGTACCTTAGTCACCCTGCCGGTTATCGCGCTGATGGGTCACCTGTTCTTTTAAACAAAGATTCGGTCTATCCACCAAGAAAGCCAGCTGCCTGTCAGCTGGCTTTTCTGTTTCCAACGTCAATACACTACCATTCCCGTCTCAAAGCACATTACTGCCTCGATGCATATTAACGCATTTCCTCTAATGTTATTTTCACCAGTAAAGTCAATTACTTATTTTTATAAATCAGTAAAAGAAGCCATTTATCGTACAAGCACCATACATTCAGTTAGAAAATGTATGGCCAATCTCACACATATAAAAATGAGATCTTGCTCATAAAAACATAGCCGGTATATATGCGCACCTACTGATAAAAACACCAGTACTAATAACAAACAAAATAACATTCCAATTGCATCAGAATGCATTATTAAGGAAAAAACAATGCACTTTAAATACTCAGTATTAGCAGCGTCGTTGGCGGCAGCCATTACTCTTTCAGGTTGTGGTGGTAGTGACAATACTGGCAGTGGTAGTGATAATAATGGCAGTGGTAACAACAATCTTCAGACAAATACCATTAAAGTCATTGATGGTTACTTATCACAAGCTGAAGTCTGTGTTGACCGTAATGAAAATAGCGTTTGTGATGCAAGCGAACTACTAGATACAGTAACCAATACAAGCGGTGAAATAACAATCAGCGATGCTGATACTAAATTCCCACTTATTGCACGTGCGATTGCAGGTAAAACAACAGATAGCGACAAAGCGGGCACACTAGGCAACAGCTATGAGTTAATCGCAAAAGCAGGTTCCAAAGTAGTAACCCCGTTTACCACAATGGCTTCCGTACAAGACATGACACTGGATGAGCTAGCCGCAGAGCTAAACCTACCAAGCGAAGTAATCAGTGGCGATTACGTAATAATGAAAGCCAGTGATAAAAAAGCTAAAGAAGCTCATTTACTTGCACGTAGTGTGACCAACAAATTAGCACCAAGTGTTAAAAACAACGATGCACAAGAGCTAACAAAAACTACCGAGACATTACGAAAAGCGATTGCTGACAGTATCAATGCAGGTGATAACCTAGATTCAATCGTGATCGAAATTGACGAAAGCGGTCAAGCAAACAGCATAGATATCATCACATCGCTTGATGCTTACCTTAAAGATAATACCCTTTTCATGGCGAGCCTAAACAACGCTTATGCCGCGGAAGAAGGGATCGCACAAATTAGCTTTAAAGACGGTATGTTATCGTTTAAGAATGATAAAAATGACATCTTCAGCACCCCTTACAGTGTGGAAAACAACACGCTAAAGCATATTGAAGAAGGCGAAACGAGCGAAGAAGAGTTTGTTTACATCTCGCAAAGTACTTCACTATCTGTTACGCCACAAGGCGATCTAAACTTCTGGACAACTGTAGATCTCAATAAGGACTACAAAGCACTAGATATGGTTACAGCAAGCTTTGTTGATCAAACTTGGCATTACCTAGATGATGACTCCACCAACAAAAAAGCACACCCAATGCTGGCAAGCATGACTTTCCATAAGGATGGTACTGCAACAGTCAGCGAAGCGGGTGAAGCGGACTTCACTCTAAACTGGGAAGTAAAAGAAACAACAGATAGCGAGTTCGGAACAATCCAAACACTATCGTTAAGTGCGAATGAGTTCAATGACATGAACTTAATGCTTGTCACCAAAGATAACAGCATCATGACGGTTAACAACCTCGCTCGTGAGAAAGCAGCGTTCAGCCTATTAGTAAAAGATAAAGCGATGGCTGATAGCATTATGGCAAAATGGGGTAAAGAGCTGTAATCACATGCACTTCAATCACAAATGATAATGCAGGTGGCTAAAGCTATCTCAATATAAGAAAAGCCGGAATCATCAATTGATTCCGGCTTTTTTATCAGATAAACCTTATTCTGATAACGCTTACCCCTTATAAATCTTCGGATTGAAGACATCACGCAGCCAGTCACCCAGCAGGTTAATCACCAGCACCAAAGCCACCAACACAAAACCAGGGAAAGCCGTGATCCACCATGAACCGGAGAAGATGTAGTTGAAACCGATACTGATCAGCGATCCCAGTGACGGCTGATCAACCGGCAGGCCGAGGCCAAGGAACGAGAGGGCTGCTTCCGACATTATCGCGTTTGCCACCTGTACCGTGGAAATCACCAGAATTGGCGACAAACAGTTCGGCAGAATATGGCGGAACATAATCCGCGGCGCCTTGAATCCCATGACGCGCGCGGCCTCGACATACTCTTTCTTCTTCTCCGCCAGTACCGATGCACGAACGGTACGCGCATACTGCGGCCATTCCGCGACCCCGATAATCACCACCAGCATCACCACCGCATACTGGGCAAACATCTCGGCCCCGAGCGCGGTACGGAAAATAGCCGACACAATGATTGCCACCATCATGGTCGAGAAAGACAACTGGACATCGGCAAAGCGCATCAGGAAGCTATCGACACGGCCACCAAAGTAACCCGCACTCAGGCCAATGACCACCCCGAGGATCAGCTGCAGGCCAACCGCCAGCAAACCGATAGTCAGCGACAGGCGAGAGCCATAGAGAATGGTCGAGAAAATATCACGGCCCTGATCGTCGGTCCCCAGCAGGAAGCGGCTATCGCCTTCTTCCATCCATGACGGCGGCAACTCGGAGTCCATGATATCGATTGACGAGAGATCATACGGATTGGTAGGTGCGACCCAAGGTGCCAACACGGCCGACACCACGAACACCATAAACACCGCAAAGCTGAACATCGCCACTTTGTCTTTCAGGAAGTAATACAAAATGTCGGATTTTTTAAAACGCTCCCAACGGCTCGGGGCTGCTGCTGTCGTACTACTCATGACTTACTCTCCCTTGCCAGTCAGGTTTACGGTCGGGTTAACCAGGCCGTACAGCAGGTCAACAATGGTATTGGTTACAACGAAAATCAGGCCGACAAAAATGACGTAGGCGGTGATCAGCGGGGTATCGACCCGGTTGATCGCTTCCAGAAACAGGAACCCGGTGCCCGGCCATTGAAATACCGTTTCGGTCAGGATGGTATAGGCCACCATGGTCCCGATCTGCACGCCACCGACGGTCAGTACCGGCAGCATGGTATTTTTAAGCGCATGTTGATAATAAATTTTGTTCATCGCCAAGCCTTTTGCCTTGGCGAACTTGATGTATTCCGAGCTCAGAACTTCCAGCATTTCAGAACGTACCAAACGAATAAACAACGGCAGCATAATCGATGCGAGGGCAATACACGGTAGCACCAAATGCCTTAGGCCATCGAGGGTAAAGTAGCCCGACTCCCAGCCAAGGAGGTTATAGGTTTCTCCCCGTCCGTAAGAAGGCAGCCAGCCGAGTTCAATCGAGAACACATACATCAGCATGATCGCTGTCAGGAATACCGGAATGGAGATCCCGATACTACTGAAGGCCATCACGATTTTGGTAAACAGGCTATTGGGGTGGATAGCGGAATAGACCCCGAGTGGTATCGACACCACGATAATAATGAGCGTTGCCCCGAAGACCAGCTCCAATGTTGCCACCAGCTTGTCGAGGATCACTTCTGCCGCCGGACGCTTGAAGAAGTATGAGGTTCCCAAGTCTCCCTGCAGCGCATTGCCGAGAAAACGGCTGTATTTAGTCACAAACGGGTCGTTCAGGCCCAGATCATCACGCAATTGTTGACGTTCAGCTTCTGATACCGACTGGCCCACCAGCTCTCGCAATGGGTCACCCAGGTTGTCCTGAATGGCAAACGCCACCAGACTGATCACAAACATCACTATCAGTGCCTGAAACAGGCGCTTGACCAGAAACGTAAACATTCCTTGCCCCTTTTATCATCCTGAAAATCAGTGCCGGAAACCGTTCCGGCACTGAATACTATTGGCTGTTCAATCAGCCAACATTCCTACTTACTTGCCTTCAACAACCAGATCGCCGAAGTACGGGAAGTTCATCGCATTCACAATAGGTTTGATCTGCAGGCTCGAGCTCGCGCCCCATGCTAGGTTTTGCCAGTGCAGAGGAACAAACGCAGCCTCGTTATACAGTGTTGCCTCAACCTTCTGCAGGATCTGGGCACGCTTCGCCGGATCGGTTTCTACGTTAGAAGCCTCAACCAGCTTGTCGACTTCCGCATTCGAGTAATGGCCACAGTTATACTGGCCTTTACCGGTTTCCTCATTGCGGGTCATGGTTAGGAATTCCGAGAAGTTCGCCGAATCTTCGGTATCCGAGTGCCAGCCGATCATCATCATGTCTGCCGCACATACATCAAATTCAGGCCAGTACTGTGCTTTTGGCAGGGTCTTCAGGTCGACCTTGATGCCGATCTTCGACAGCATCGCCGCAGCGGCCTGTGCCACCTTGGCATCGTTCACGTAGCGGTTGTTCGGTGCCATCATGGTAAGCTTGAAGCCCTTCTCGTAACCGGCTTCCTTCATCAGCTGCTTGGCTTTTTTCACGTCGTAGCGCGGAACCAGCTCGTCACTATAGCCGGCATAGCCCGAAGGACCTTGCTGGCCTGCCGCTGTCGCGAAGCCTTTCATGATTTTCTTGACGATACCTTCGTTGTTGATAGCATGGACAATCGCCTGACGAACACGTACGTCCTTCAGCGCTTCGTTGCTGCTCTGGTTCATCTGGAAGGTGATGATACGGGTGCCCGGCAGGGTCACCAGATCAATGCCCTTGGCTTGTTGAACACGCTTGTGATCGTTCGGTGCAACCGGTGCAATCATGTCGACACCGCCAGACAGCAGTGCGGCAACTCGGGTCGCATCTTCTTTGATCGGTACCAGCGTCAGCTTGTCGACGTTACCTTTTGATTCTTTGTCCCAGTAATCAGCAAAGCGCTGGAACTCGACCTTCACGCCCTGCTCACGCTCAGTCACGATGAAAGGACCGGTACCAGATACATTGGTCGAGGCAAACGAGTTACCATGCTTGACCAGCTCAGCCTTGTCTTTGCCGTCTGCCGTCTTGCCGGAGTAGAACTTGCTGTCCATCGGGAAAATGTAGGTTGCTGTCTGCAGTACCAGCGGGTAAGGGCCTTTCGAGATCAGCTCAACCGTATAATTATCCACCTTCTTCAGATCGGTGTACGGTTCAAAGATGGCTTTAAAGTCCGGTGAGTCTTTCAAACGCTTGAATGTCCAGACAACGTCATCGGCCGTCAGCTCATTACCAGAGTGGAATTTCACTCCCTGACGCAGCTTAAAGCGGAAGGTATTGGCATCGACACGCTCCCAGCTCTCGGCCAGACGCGGCTCGAAATCCAGTTCCTGGGTATAACGGACCAATGGGTCAAAGACCATATGTGACATTTGCAGCGTACCACCAGATAGCTGCTCATGCGGATCAAGTGAGACAGGATCGGCATCGTAGGCAACTTTGATGTCGGCGGCAGCGGCACTAAAACTGAGGCCTGCGGCCATTAAAGCGACTGCCAGCTTGGTCTTGATGGTTTTCATTGCATAGCTCCTTTATGCGGGGAGATAACTCCCTTGCTGTTGTGTTTGCTTGTTATAGGTTGTTTTAATACCAGCCCTGTTACTGCCTGCTCGCAGGAATAACAGGGGTTAAGCTAACTTCAATCCTTCCTGGCTCATGCCCTTGAACTCGGGCATCAGCGATATAAGTTGTTTGCTGTACTCATGCTGCGGTGATGTGAACAGCTGTTCGGTAGGTGAAACTTCCAGCAGAGTCCCCATCTGCATAACACCAATACGGTCACACATCTGACGAATAACCGGTAAGTCGTGGCTGATAAATAGCATGGTAAGGTTGAGCTCATCCTGCAGATCCTTCAGCAGGTTAAGTATTTGCGCCTGTACCGATACATCCAGCGCCGACGTTGGCTCATCACAAATCAACAAACGCGGACGGGTTGCCAATGCGCGGGCGATAGAAATACGCTGGCGTTGACCACCGGAGAATTCATGGGGATATTTCACTGCAGCCGCTCGGCCAAGCCCAACGTGATCCAGAAGGTCATTCACAATCTGGCGGGTCTGGGCTTCGTTTTCTGTCAGCTTATGGAAGCGGATCGGCTCGGCAATAATATCTGCAATTTTCATCCGTGGGTTCATGGATGAATATGGATTCTGGAATACCATCTGCATCTGGCGACGCAGCGGGCGGCGCTGGGCTTCTGTTTTCAGTGCCGTCATATCGATACCTTCAAACACTACCTTGCCGGAATTAGGCGGGTACAGCCCCGCAATCACCCGAGCAATGGTTGATTTACCCGAACCGGACTCACCAACCAGGCCGAAGGTCTCGCCTTCGAAGATTTCAAAGCTGACATTATTGGACGCCTGCACGTACTCGCGCCGGCTTTCAAAGAATGAGTTCTTGGTAATAAAGCGCAAATTGACATTCTCAACCTGCAGCAGCGCACCGGTATAGCTACGCTGATCCTCGCTTTGACCCAGCCAGTGATTTTTCACATCCAGCTGGCTCATTTCCTGTGCCTCTTCGATATAGCTGACCAGCGGGAATCGCTTCAGCTTAATATCCGAACGCGGTACGGCCGAAATCAAACTCTGGGTATATGCATGGTTAGGCTGACCAAGTACCTGCTCTGTGGTACCAATTTCAACCAGATCCCCGCGATACATAACCGCAACACGATCCGTCACATTGGACACGACACCCATATCGTGGGTGACCAACATACAACCGACGTTTTTCTTGACGCACAGCTCGCGGATAAGGTTGAGGATCTGATCCTGAATAGAAACATCCAGCGCGGTGGTCGGTTCATCGGCGATAATAAGATCCGGTTCGCCAGCCAAGGCAATCGCAATCACCACCCGCTGACGCATCCCTCCTGAAAACTGATGAGGATACTGTTTAATCCGCAGCTCTGGCTGAGGGATCCCCACTTGCTCCATCAAGCTCAGCGCACGGGAATAAGCTTCTTCCTTGCTAACATCCAGGTTGGTCAAAATCGTTTCGGTCAGCTGCTGCTCAACCGTAAACAGCGGATTGAGCGAAGTCATCGGATCCTGGAAAATAAACCCGATTTTTGACCCGCGTACTTGCCGCATCTGCTCAGGAGATAAGCCTGATATTTTCTCGCCGTCGAGATAGACATCGCCGCTGGCGATTTGTCCCGGCGGGCTCAGTAGATCAATCACGGCATTCCCTACCGTCGATTTACCGGCCCCTGATTCTCCAACCACACCGACAATCTCACCTCGTTCAATAGAAAACGACAGTGATTTCACGGCGGCATGAATACCATGACGAGATGGATATTCAATACGGAGATTTTTAACTTCTAATAATGCCATTACCAGACCCCAACTGCTTGGCAGCGTTCTGCCCTGTCTGAAAAATTGAATCCCTTCACAATCAGCACAAATTGCTGAATATATGTTCAGCAGACAATTTGGCAAAGATTTCACAGAAAATCAACAAAACAAGCTGAAAAACTGCAATATTGAATAATATTCGAATAAATAATCACTCAAGACTATTCAAAAAGCAAACAAGCTAATACTTCAACTTAGCTTGCAACAATGCAAAGCCCTTTATTTATCAGCACATCAAGCTAAAAGTCTGGTTATAAGCTATTACAACCCCAAAACCAGCGATGAATAAATCCTCAGACACACAAACTAACCCCTTAACATTCATTAAACAAAAACCCAGGAAAAGCCATAAACTCAGTGTTAAAAGTCACCCTTTTTGGGTAAACCCAGACAGCAGACTGTAAACAAGCCAATCTTGCAGTTGATCACACTAATTAAGAGCTGATCATTTAGCTGTAGAGGAAAAGGGAACCTAATGTGCATTTTTGAGGAGCTAATCTAACCCGCACGATCTAGCCTTTTTACTCAGCTCAGAGCCAGAGCGATACACTACCAAGCAACGCAACTTATCCATCGAAGTACCTAAAGCAGAACATACTCATTAGCTCGCTATTTTCTCCAGACGAAAAAAAACCTGCTCATTGAGCAGGTTTTCGTAAAGTCGTCGCTGAAGAAACGGTTTGAGGGTTTCAGGCCTCCCTCCCCCTCTCGTCCGCCTTTGCTCAGAGCAAGGGTTGATGCACGCTACCCAGCGGGACTATTCACTCGCTTTAATACAAGGGAAGGAGATAACTGGCACCTTGTTGCGATTTTCTCCAGACGAAAAAAAACCTGCTCGTTGAGCAGGCTTTCTTAAAGTGGTCGGTGAAGAGGGATTCGAACCCCCGACCCTCTGGTCCCAAACCAGATGCGCTACCAAGCTGCGCTATTCACCGACTAAGTTTTATTTTGAACAATCAAAATGGGAAACCTCATCTACTGAGTAAACTTGGTTACCGAGTTAATGGGGTGGCTAACGAGATTCGAACTCGCGACCACCGGAATCACAATCCAGGGCTCTACCAACTGAGCTATAGCCACCACTAACTTTTTATATAATCGCCTTGGCGATTATTGAAATAGTGGTCGGTGAAGAGGGATTCGAACCCCCGACCCTCTGGTCCCAAACCAGATGCGCTACCAAGCTGCGCTATTCACCGACAATGTTCTTTGTAAGAACGTTTCGTTTCGAAATAAATCAAAACTGGGAACCTAAGTTACCGAATAATGGGGTGGCTAACGAGATTCGAACTCGCGACCACCGGAATCACAATCCAGGGCTCTACCAACTGAGCTATAGCCACCACTATTTTTTGCCAATATTTAATCCGGAATGGCGCGCCCGAAAGGATTCGAACCTTCGACCTTTGGCTCCGGAGGCCAACGCTCTATCCAGCTGAGCTACGGGCGCCTTGCCCTATCGGCGGAGGTGAATATTACGGATCAGGCCGCCCCTCGTCTAGTCTTTTTTTTATTTTTTTTATCGTTCGCTTTAAATATAAACAAATAACTGTTGATTCGTATCATACAAATACAGCCCCCTAGTTTATCACTGCAAATTTAGCGGATATAATCACTTAGTTGTTACAATTTAAACAATCTGTAAATAATCACTGCCTTGTCTCAACAGTACGATTAACAACAACTCAAGCAAGACGACTGTGGCAATCGCACATAAAATTTTGGAAGTGTAAGGTGAGCTCAATGGAATTATCTCTTCGACAACTAATGGTAGCCGCAGTAGCAGCAATGACCTTTGCCGGCTCTGCTTTGGCCGCCGATATGTCAGACGAAGCTATTGCAGAAAGAATTAAGCCTGTGGGCTCTGTATATCTAGAAGGTGATGCCCCTGCCACGCCAGCGGTTGCTGCAGGCCCGCGTAGCGGCGACACCGTATACGGCACCTTCTGTGCAGCCTGTCACGGCTCTGGCGTTATGGGCGCACCGAAAAAAGGAGATGCCACCGACTGGGAGCCTCGTCTTGCCAAGGGTAACGATGTCCTGGCGGATCACGCCATCAACGGCTTCAACGCGATGCCTGCCAAAGGATCCTGTATGGACTGTAGTGATGACGAAATTATCGCGGCCATCAACCACATGATTGAAGGGCTTTAAGCTAGAAGCTAGAAGCTAGAAGCTAGAAGCTAGAAGCTAGAAAATGAAAAGGGTTGATGCCTACGCATCAACCCTTTTTTAAAACCTATTTCTTAAACAGCGCCCGGATATTGGCAATATGTGCCTGGCCTTTCTGCATTCGCTCTTGCTGGGTGACCGGTTTCTTATCAGCCTCCCACTCCAGATCATCCTGGGGAAGTTCATACAGGAAGCGGCTCGGCTCCGGCTTCAGCAATTCACCAAACTGGCGGCGCTCTTTACACAGGGTAAAGGTCAGCTCTTTCTGGGCTCGGGTTATGCCTACATACGCCAGACGGCGCTCTTCCTCGACATTGTCTTCGTCAATGCTGGTCTGGTGCGGCAAGATACCTTCCTCGGTGCCAATCAGGTAGACATAAGGAAACTCCAAACCTTTTGAAGCATGCAATGTCATCAACTGAACCTGATCGGCGTCATCATCATCTTCACCGCGCTCCATCATATCGCGCAGTGTCAGTCGCTGTACCACCTCTTTCAGGGTCTTCTCTTCCTGATCATAGTTATCCCCTTCCAGGTCGGCAGTGATCCAACTATAGAGATCAGAAACGTTCTTCATTCGCATCTCGGCCGCCTTCGGACTCGGAGAGCTTTCGTACAACCAGTCTTCATAGTTGATATCACGTACCAACTGGCGAACCGCTGCGACCGTATCGCCGCGCTCGGCATTATCAGACAACTCCACCACCCAGCGGGTAAAGCGTTGCAACGACTCCAACCCCCGCCCGCTCAAGTGCTGTTCCAACCCCAGCTCGAAACTGGCGGCAAACAGACTTTTGCCTCGCATATTGGCATAGGTACCGAGTTTTTCCAGCGTTACCGGGCCAATCTCGCGACGCGGTGTGTTCACGATGCGCAGGAAGGCATTATCGTCATCAAGGTTGGTCAGCAATCGCAGGTACGCCATGATGTCTTTGATTTCAGCCCGCGAGAAGAACGAGGTACCACCGGAGATTTTGTAAGGGATCCGGTTTTGCATCAGGGCTTTTTCAAACAGCCGTGACTGATGGTTACCACGATACAAAATCGCATAATCCTTGTAGGCGGTATTATTAAGGAAGCGATGGGCAATCAGCTCCCCCACCACCTTCTCCGCTTCATGCTCTTCATTCTTGGCAGTAATAACCTTGAGCATCTCACCATCAGGGATCTCGGAAAACAACGCCTTGTCGAACAAGTGCGGGTTATTGGCAATCAAGATATTGGCGGTACGCAGGATCCGACTGGTCGAGCGGTAGTTCTGCTCCAGCTTAATCACCCGCAGAGAGGGGAAATCTTTGTTTAGCAAGCCCAGATTCTCCGGCTGGGCGCCACGCCAAGAATAGATCGACTGATCATCGTCTCCAACCACGGTAAAGCGCGATCGCTCACCCACCAGCAGCTTCACAAACAGGTACTGGCTGGTATTGGTATCCTGATATTCATCCACCAGTAAGTAGCGAATTCGGTTCTGCCAACGCTGACGCACCTCCTGGTTGTCCCGTAGCAACAGTACTGGCATCAGGATCAGATCATCAAAGTCGAGGGCGTTATAGGCTTTCATCTGCTTCTGGTACATATCGTAACAGTGAGCAAATAGCTGATCCTTTTCTGATTTCGCGTACGCCATGGCTTCGCCCGGCGACAGCATGTCATTTTTCCAGTTAGAAATCGTCGACAGCAACTGCTTGAGTAAGTCTTTGTCACCGTCAATTTCTGCCTCGGTCAGCTCTTTCAGCAGTGCCATCTGGTCCTGATCATCAAACAGAGAAAAGCTGGCCTTTAGGCCCAGCACCTTATATTCCCGGCGGATAATATTCAGCCCCAAGGTGTGGAAAGTAGAGACCATCAGGCCTTTGGACTCCTGACGCCCCAATGTCTGCCCGACACGCTCTTTCATCTCACGCGCCGCTTTGTTGGTAAATGTCAGAGCCGCAATATTGCGGGCTTTATAGCCGCAATGTTGGACCAGGTACGCGATTTTGTTGGTAATTACCCGGGTTTTGCCCGAGCCGGCACCAGCCAGCACTAAACACGGTCCAGCGACGTAATTTACCGCTTCGGTTTGCCTTGGGTTCAGTTTCATCAGCGTATCCTGTGTCGTTTTTGATCATCTAGAGGTCAGCAGGCGCATTGTAGCGGGTTCCTGTCACATGTCTATTCACCCTCGAATATTCACTGCCACAACCTTTCTAGGTTAAGAAAACACTTGCACAAAAAAATGCACCCCCTAGAATAATGAATGAACATTCATTCATTACCTTTTTTTACATTTGTGACCTTTATGAGTGATAAGAAAAAACGCATATTGCAAGCAACAGAAAAGCTGCTGGCAATGTATGGCTTCCACGGTATCTCCATGCAGATGGTGGCCAAGGAAGCTGGCGTCGCGGCAGGAACCATTTATCGCTACTTTGAAGATAAAGACGACCTCCTCCACCAGCTTCACGATCATATTTTAAGCCATGTAGCGAACAAAATTACTCAGGGCGTGTCTGATGAGATGCCTCTGAAAAAACGCTTTCGTACCATGTGGCTAAATATCTGGGAGATGGCAAATCAAGAAGATGCGCCACTGATCAACCGTGGCCAGTTTGAAAACCTGCCACGCCGCCAAGGTCAGGAACAACACCTGCTTGAACAAAAGCTATTTGCCAAGGTCAACCAGCTGTTTGATGAAGGGAAAGCCTGCGGCCTGTTCAAACAACTCGATAATGAAATTTTAAGTGTTTTAAGCCTTGAGCCAAGCGGTTGCTTAGCTCGCAAACATGTTAACGGTGTCTTCACAGTTAGCGACGATGCACTAGATGCAGCGATCGAAGCCTGTTGGGATGCCATTACACAGCATTAACATTAGTAATTCCGGAGCACACCACAAAATGAAAAAATGGATAGTGATGTTATTTCTCGCGCTACTGCTGTTCGGCAGTGTGATTGGTTTCAACATAATGAAACAGAGAGGAATAGCACAATACATGGCGAACATGCCTGAGCCCGAGTTCCCGGTCACCGTACTGGAGACCCAGCAGACTAATTGGATCCCGGCGATTGAAGCTATCGGCTTTATCGAGCCGAATCAGGGGGTAACCATCACGTCAGAAGTCTCTGGTGTGATCAACGACATTGATTTCGAATCAGGTGCAGCAGTAAAGAAAGGGCAGCTGCTGGTTAGCCTTGACTCTGAGGTCGAGCTTGCCAACCTGAAAAGTGCCGAGGCACGCCTGCCGGCAGCCAAAGCCAAGTATATCCGCTACCAGGGCCTATATAAGAAAGGTTCTATCTCCAAAGAAGCCTTTGACGATGCCGAAGCATCTTATTTTTCACTATCGGCAGATATTGAAAGCCTGAAGGCAACCATTGACCGCCGTATGATCCAAGCACCGTTCGATGGTGTGGTCGGCCTGCGTAATGTCTTCCTGGGTCAGTACATCCAGCCGAGCGACGATATTGTTCGCCTTGAAGATACCACCCTGATGAAGCTGCGTTTCACGGTACCGCAAACCGATATTTCTGATATCCACCTCGGTCAGGATGTCGAAATCTTTGTTGATGCTTACCCTGAAACACCGTTCAGCGGCAAAATCAGCGCGATTGAACCGGCAGTAAACTACCAGAGCGGTCTCGTTCAGGTACAAGCTGATATCCCGAATAACGAAGGCCAGCTACGTAGCGGTATGTTTGCCCGTGCGCACATCATTCTGCCGACACTGGAAAACCAGATCACCCTGCCACAGACTGCAATCACCTTCACTCTTTATGGTGACAATGTCTACCTAGTAAACAAAGACGACAACGGTGATCTACGCGTTCGCCAGTCTGTTGTTAAAACAGGTGAGCGTAAGGGAGATATCGTCCACATTCTTGACGGTGTGAAGGCCGGTGATACCGTTGTCACATCGGGTCAGGTTCGTCTGAGTAATGACGCTAAAGTGCATATTGTTGAAAGCGATGCACTTCAGGCGCCAGCAGAAACACCAATGCTGTAATCCGGAGGATTAATGCGCTTTACTGATGTTTTTATAAAACGTCCTGTCCTGGCGGTATCAATCAGCTTTCTGATTGCCCTGCTCGGCCTGCAGGCTATCTTCAAGATGCAGGTACGGGAATACCCCGATATGACGAACACCGTAGTAACGGTATCAACCAGTTACTACGGGGCAAGTGCCGACCTGATCCAGGGCTTTATCACCCAGCCACTGGAACAGGCCATCGCCCAGGCTGATAATATCGACTTCATGACCTCGTCGTCGGTACTAGGCTCATCCACCATAACGGTGACAATGAAGCTCAATACCGATCCGAATGCGGCGTTGGCTGATATTCTGGCCAAAACCAACTCGGTGCGTTCTCAACTACCGAAAGAAGCCGAAGACCCGACAGTAACGATGTCAACAGGTTCGACAACCGCGGTTATGTACATCGGCTTTACCAGTGACGAACTGGCATCAAGCCAGATCACCGATTACCTTGAGCGTGTGATCAACCCGCAGTTCTTCACGGTAAACGGTGTCTCCAAGGTCGATCTCTACGGTGGTATGAAATACGCGCTTCGCGTATGGCTAGATCCATCGAAAATGGCTGCCTACAACCTAACTGCAACAGATGTTATGGGCGTTCTAAACGCTAACAACTATCAGTCCGCAACAGGTCAGGCTGTGGGTGAATTTGTGCTGTATAACGGTACGGCCGACACCCAGGTATCAAGTACCGACGATCTGGAAAAACTGGTTGTTTCCACCAAGGAAGGCCAGGTTATCCGCCTCGGTGATATCGCCAAAGTCACCCTAGAAAAGAGCCATGATATCTACCGCGCCTCAGCCAATGGTGAAGAAGCGGTTGTTGCAGCGATCAATGCGGCACCGAGTGCCAACCCAATCAACATCGCGGCCGATATACTTGAACTGTTACCTGAACTTGAACGTAACATGCCAAGCAATATCAAGATGAACGTGATGTACGATTCGACCATCGCTATCAATGAGTCGATCAACGAAGTTATCAAGACTATCGCTGAAGCGGCACTGATCGTACTGGTTGTGATCACCCTGTTCCTGGGCTCGTTCCGTGCGGTTATCATTCCAATCATCACTATTCCGCTATCTCTGATTGGTGTAGCGATGGTCATGCAAGCCTTTGGTTTCTCCTGGAACTTGATGACCCTGCTGGCAATGGTACTGGCCATCGGCTTGGTGGTTGATGATGCCATCGTAGTCTTGGAGAACGTCGACCGTCACCTCAAGCTGGGTGAATCGCCATTTCGTGCTGCGATTATCGGTACACGCGAAATTGCCGTACCGGTTATCGCAATGACCCTGACGCTGGGTGCCGTATATGCACCAATCGCAATGATGGGCGGGATCACTGGCTCACTGTTCAAAGAGTTTGCCCTGACTTTGGCCGGTGCCGTTTTTGTCTCAGGTATTGTCGCTCTGACCCTGTCGCCAATGATGTGTTCAAAAATGCTTAAGGCCAATGAAAAGCCAAGCAAGTTTGAAACGTCTGTTCATAACTTCCTGGACCGCATGACCAACCGCTACGAGAAGATGCTTGGCGGTATCATGAAAATGCGTCCGGTAGTTATCGTCTTTGCGATCATCGTATTTACCAGCCTACCGATGCTGTTCAAGTTCATTCCGAGTGAACTGGCTCCCGCAGAGGATAAAGGCGTTCTGATGATGATGGGTACTGCGCCATCTAATGCCAACCTGGACTACATTGAGAACACCATGACCAAGGTCAACCAGATGCTGACTGATCAGCCTGAGGTGGCTTTCGCTCAGGTTTTCTCTGGGGTACCTAACTCCAACCAGGCGTTTGGTATTGCCTCTATGGTTCCTTGGAGTGAGCGTGAAGCCAGCCAGGCTGAAGTGGTTAAGCGTGTAACGGAACAAGTGAAAGAGGTACCTGAAATGGCTGTGACAGCATTCCAGATGCCAGAGCTTCCTGGTGCGGGCTCAGGCCTGCCGATCCAGTTTGTTATCACCACGCCGAACCAGTTCGAAAGCCTGTTCCAGGTTGCGACCGACATTCTGACCGATGTGAAATCAAACCCGATGTTCGTTTATTCCGATCTCGATCTGAACTACGACTCGGCAACCATGAAGATCAATATCGATAAAGACAAAGCCGGCGCTTACGGTGTGACCATGCAGGACATCGGTATCACCTTGAGTACTATGATGGCCGATGGTTATGTCAATCGTATCGACCTCAACGGCCGCTCTTACGAGGTGATCCCTCAGGTTGAACGTAAGTACCGCCTAAATCCTGAATCGATTAAAGGCTACTACGTACGTGCCGCTGACGGTAAGGCTATCCCTCTGGGCAGTCTGATCACCATTGATGTTGTCGCAGAGCCTCGTGCACTGCCTCACTTCAACCAGCTAAACTCAGCGACCATTGGTGCCGTTCCTGCGCCAGGAACGGCGATGGGTACGGCAATTAACTGGTTCCAGACCGATGCAGCCAACAAGCTACCAGCCGGTTATCAGTACGACTTCATGGGTGAGGCTCGTCAGTTCGTTACCGAAGGTAATGCCCTGTACATGACCTTTGCCCTGGCACTGGCTATCATCTTCCTGGTTCTGGCGATTCAGTTCGAATCACTACGCGATCCGCTGGTTATCCTGGTATCGGTACCATTGGCTATCTGTGGCGCATTGATTGCCCTTTCCTGGGGTGCGGCCTCGATGAACATCTACTCTCAGGTCGGCCTGATCACCCTGATTGGTCTTATCACCAAGCACGGTATCTTGATCTGTGAGGTTGCCAAAGAAGAGCAGTTACACCACAAGAAAGATCGTATGGCTGCCGTTATGGAAGCGGCAAAAGTACGTCTACGTCCGATCCTGATGACAACGGCGGCGATGATCGCCGGCCTGATCCCGCTGCTTTACGCAACAGGTGCAGGTGCGGCTCAGCGCTTCAGCATCGGTATTGTTATCGTATCGGGCCTAGCGATCGGTACTATCTTTACCTTGTTTGTGCTGCCAGTTATCTACACTTACTTGGCAAGCATCCACAAGCCACTGCCAATTTTTGTCGAGGACAAAGATCTGGAAAAGCTCAAGCGAGCTGATGAGGCACGCAATGCTCTGAAAGCTCGTGATTGTTAAGTGAAATCGTAAGTAAAAGAGGCCGCCATGTGCGGCCTCTTTTATTTTCACGATTCACCGACGACAACCCGTGTTGATTTGAATAAAATAACCGCAACAGATTAAATCCCGTTACGGAGTTAACTAAGCTATGTTTGATCCAAAAAAGCTTGAGCAAGTTGCAAAGCAGATCCATGAATCAATGCCTCAGCCTGTCAAAGAGCTCGGCAATGATGTTGAACAGAAAGTTCGTCAGGTAATTCAGGCACAGCTTGGCAAACTGGACGTCGTAAGCCGCGAAGAGTTTGATGTACAGACTCAGGTACTGCTGCGTACGCGCCAGAAGCTAACAGAACTGGAACAAAAGATGAGCGAGCTGGAAGGCAAGCTGACTGACAGCAACAAAGATAGCGAAGCGTAATCAACCGTCAGCACTGAACTGGTAACAAAAAGCCCGGCATTAGCCGGGCTTTTTATTTATCTTGTGGAGTTAGCCACCGACTGCGATGCGCTTCATGTCTGTCATGTAACCCCGAAGTTCCTGGCCTACCCACTCAACAGGGTGATTGCGAACCGCTTCGTTCACATCAATCAGCTGCTGGTTATCTACCTGATTGCTGGTTTCAGCCAGGCCTTTGCCAATAACATCAGTACCCACAGAAGGCATGAACTTCTCACGCAGCAAAGGAGTTGCGACGTTAGCAAACAGGTAGTTGCCATATTCAGCGGTATCAGAGATCACCACGTTCATCTCATACAGGCGCTTACGTGCGATCGTGTTTGCAATAAGCGGTAGCTCATGCAGAGATTCATAGTATGCCGACTCTTCGATAATGCCAGAGGCCGTCATGGCTTCAAACGCCAATTCCACCCCAGCACGAACCATTGCCACCATCAGGATACCGTTATCAAAATATTCCTGCTCTTCAATCTGAAGATCTGAATCAGGATAGTTTTCAAAAGCAGTTTCTGCCGTTTCGGCACGCCAGCCCAATAGGTTTGCATCATCATTAGCCCAGTCAGCCATCATCGTGCTTGAGAAGTGGCCAGTGATAATATCATCCATATGCTTGTTATACAGTGGACGCATCAGCTCCTTCAGCTCTTCAGATAGCTCAAAAGCTTTGACTTTCGCCGGATTAGAGAGGCGATCCATCATATGAGTGATACCACCAAACTTCAGCGCCTCAGTGATCGTTTCCCAGCCAAATTGCAGAAGTTTACCGGCATAAGCAGGTTCAACACCCTCGGCAACCATTTTCTCATAACAAACAATCGAGCCAGCTTGCAGCATGCCACATAGGATTGTCTGCTCACCCATTAGATCCGACTTCACTTCAGCAACAAACGAAGACTCAAGCACACCGGCACGGTGACCACCTGTTGCTGCAGCCCAAGCTTTGGCAATATCCAGGCCTTCACCTTTCGGGTCATTTTCTGGGTGGACTGCAATCAGGGTAGGAACACCAAAGCCACGCTTGTATTCCTCACGCACCTCGGTACCCGGACATTTAGGGGCAACCATCACAACCGTCAAATCATCACGGATCTGCATGCCTTCTTCAACAATATTGAAGCCATGCGAATAGCCTAGCGCCGCACCTTGCTTCATCAGCGGCATTACCGTCTCAACCACATTGGTGTGCTGTTTGTCTGGGGTTAGGTTAACCACAAGATCTGCTTGCGGAATAAGCTTTTCGTAGCTATCAACTTCAAAACCGTTTTCTTTGGCATTCTTAAACGACTGACGCTGCTCATCAATCGCAGCCTGACGTAGTGCATAGGCAACATCCAGACCTGAATCACGCATATTCAAGCCTTGGTTAAGGCCCTGAGCACCACAACCTACGATAACGACCTTCTTGCCTTTCAGGTAATCGGCTTCTGTTGCGAACTCAGCACGATCCATAAAACGACAACGACCTAGCTGATCAAGCTGCTGGCGCAGGTTTAGGGTATTGAAATAATTAGCCATAACTACAAACTCCGTGAATTCTTTTCCTTGGGTCGACATCTGCCTGTCGAATAACCTGATAGTAGATCAGGCACTATGTTGCGCAAAGTGATATATTCACAATAACTCATTGCAAAAAGTGCAACATGGACGATGAACGTAAAGAATCTGCAACTATTTCTGCATTTGTGTGACTCCAAAAGCTTTAGCCAGACAGCACAAGCCATGCATATCAGCCCATCGGCTCTGAGTCGCATTATCCAGCGCCTGGAGGAAGAAACCGGGCAACCTGTGTTTATCCGCGACAACCGCAGTGTTGAACTGACCTCTGCTGGCCAAGCATTACTTCCCGTCGCCGCCCAAATAGTCTCAAGCTGGCTAGATATCAAGGCGCAGCTCAACCAACAGGAACAACAACTAAAAGGAAAGCTGAAGCTCTTTTGCTCCGTTACTGCCAGCTATAGCCACCTACCAGGGATCCTCAACAAATTCCGTCAACTCTACCCACAGATTGAGATTCAGCTTCTCACCGGAGACCCGGCCCAGGCGGTAGAAAAAATACAGCAAGATGAAGCGGATATCGCCATTACAGCCCTACCCGAGCAGATGCCGGGCAAGCTCACCTTTCTTGAACTGGACAAGGTCAGTATGTCTGTCATTGCGCCGCTCATCCCACCACCTGGTTTGCAAAAAAGCTTCTCGGAAACGCCTGACTGGGCACATATCCCTTTCATCCTTCCGGAATCTGGCTCAGCTAGAGAACGCGCTGACAAATGGTTTAAGCAAAATAAAATCAAACCCAACATTTATGCCCAGGTCGGCGGTCATGAAGCAATTGTCAGCATGGTGGCACTGGGCTGTGGCGTGGGTATTGCACCTGATGTGGTCATCGATAATAGCCCGGTTAAAGAAAAGGTTGAACGTCTCAAACTGGCTCCCATCGCTCCACTCAAGCTCGGAATCTGTTGCCTGCGTACCCGGCTTGATAACCCTCTGATCAAAGCTCTGTGGGATATCATTGACAATCAGCCCACACCCAAATAGGTTCTTCTCTCTCCTGCGTTGCAGGCTTGCAGCCCCCGCACTGATATACCTGTGATTTTGTATCTATCACTAAATAAAGCGGTGATATCACCGCTTATGTAACCCTCATTTCCGCTTTTCTTAAGATCACAAACCTCATCGCATTTATCCTCCTTCATTCGCCCCACGCTCACATTTTGCGCTACGGCACCATTTTCCTTTCAAGGGATCTCTTTAATATCAACGAATTAAATCAAGGAGGACTTGTAATGAAAAGACTCAGTTGGCTTCTATTGCCTTTGCTCGTTGGATGTAATTCATCAGATTCAGACAAAAACCCAGGGATTCATCCGCTCGTAAGCACCAATATTGACTATGGCAACTCTGACTTAACCGAATTTGTTGCAGCCACCAAAGGCTATGACATGATAGGGTTGGGCGAGATGAGCCACTCAGGCTCAAAAGCGTTCAGCCTAAGGGCGCGAATGCTAAAAGCGATGCACCAGGAAAGTAACTTGGATCTGATAGCCGTTGAGGCCGGCCTCTATGATGGCTTGGTGGCCTGGCAAAATTATTTGACCAAAGAACAAACACTGCTGGATGCCGTGACTGGCCCTGATGCGAACTACATGTTTGGACATCGCCTGAGCCTGGAAATGGCAGATCTCTTTAACTATGTGAATGATGTTGATCAGCAGGGAAGCGATCCGCTAATCCTCACGGGCTATGATTCACGTATCAACAGCGATCCCGGCTGCAGTGTAATGTTTGACGAGCTGGCGCACTACCTCAGCCGCAATAACCTTTATATCAGCGACTTTGAAAGTATCAAAACCCTGGCCCCGAAGGCAATGTGTTCCTGGTACTACCCAAACGACCCATATAACACCCAGGATCACGACAACCTGCTCCCATTGCTTGAAGAGCTGCAAGAGGTACTCACACCCCAAAAACAACTAGAAACTATACCGCCGTACAATCCAAATCAGCCACGCCCGTTCCGTCAATACGCGTCATTCTGGCTGCAAATAACCAAGAGCTTAAAGGCCCAAGTCCAGTTTATTCATCACGACTTTGCACACGACATTACCGATGCTCAGTCCGCAGAGAACCTTCACTGGCTACAAAAAGAATGGTTCCAAAATCCCGGTCAAATCGCGATCTTTGCTCACAATATACACGCAACACCTTACTACGGCTCATCTGTAATCGATGCGACGCATAAAAACTACCCCGATATCTCAACCTACAGCATGCTTCAACTCAGCTACACCGGCTATATCGCTGCCGAAACTCCAGATACATCCAAATGGCACCCGGAAAAGATCGCCATCCAATTTCCAGATGGCTCATTGGAGCATCAACTTTATACTTACGGATATCCCGACAGCTTTATCGATCTCTCTTCACCTGTTGGGGGCTATTTTGATGGAATTCCTTACGGTATAGACAGCATTTTGTTCATCCCGGAGGAAGAGCCAGCTGTACCAAGATGGTAAAGAGTAACGTATCAAATGATCTAGAATGAAATGCCTTGTTATGTGATTCATAAATCGTGGGGAAATGACTGAATGGCGAAGGCCTGCAGAACGCCTTCGTCCACAGGCAAAACAATAACTCCAAACGTAAAAAAGCCCGAGTCGAAAGACTTGGGCTTAGTATAAGTGGCGGAGGGATGGGGTCGCACACGACCGGGGCTCACTCGTTCGAAGGACGAACTATAAATAACGGGTATAAAAAAACCCAAGCATTGCTGCTTGGGTTTAGT
>NZ_JAKRRW010000079.1 GCF_026191635.1 Photobacterium obscurum | reverse complement strand
TAAGATGCGGAAGTGGCGGAATTGGTAGACGCACCAGATTTAGGTTCTGGCGCCGCAAGGTGTGAGAGTTCAAGTCTCTCCTTCCGCACCATTCTCTCATTGAGAGAACAGCTTTGAAGAAAAGCACTTGTTCGTAAAGAACGCTGTAGGGCTATCGCCAAGCGGTAAGGCAGCGGCTTTTGATGCCGCCATTCCCTGGTTCGAATCCAGGTAGCCCTGCCACATTTTATTATGTGGCCTAATCAAACAGATTAAGCG
>NZ_JAKRRW010000078.1 GCF_026191635.1 Photobacterium obscurum | reverse complement strand
ACACAGTAAAATGCGGAAGTGGCGGAATTGGTAGACGCACCAGATTTAGGTTCTGGCGCCGCAAGGTGTGAGAGTTCAAGTCTCTCCTTCCGCACCATTTACTGTTTGTCATGAGTACATGACGCAGCAGATCAGGTTCACCAATCATCTGGTTTGTACAATTTGTTTAGAGATACCGTCTTGAAGGGCTCGCTCTTTAATGACAATATGCGGAAGTGGCGGAATTGGTAGACGCACCAGATTTAGGTTCTGGCGCCGCAAGG
>NZ_JAKRRW010000077.1 GCF_026191635.1 Photobacterium obscurum | reverse complement strand
TCACTTTAAGTGAAGCGAGTTCTGACTTTGCGGTCGGGGATATCACCGTGGTCGGCGGTAGTTTAAGCGGCTTTAGTGGTAGCGGCATCAGTTATTCGGCGACGTTTACACCGGATAGCGACCGCACTGCAGCGGCAACCGTGGATGTGGCCGCCAATGCCTTTACCGACAGTGCAGGTAATGACAATACTGCGGCGACCCAGTTAAGCATTGGTCTGGATACGGTGCTGCCGGGGATCAGTATTGCCAGTGACAAGCCGAGCCTCAAG
>NZ_JAKRRW010000076.1 GCF_026191635.1 Photobacterium obscurum | reverse complement strand
CCCCCTGTGTCAGGATAGTTGTCGCCTAATCTAAATCCGTAGATTAGACAGGGGGTGGTGAGCAGAAAATATGTCCCGCTATCCAGAAGAACGAAAGAACGCCATCCTTAAAAAGTTGTTACCGCCGATGAGTATGTCAGTACCAAAGCTGGCTAAACAAGAAGGCATTAGCGAAGCAACCCTGTACAATTGGCGCAATCAAATCAGAGAGACAGGAAGCCCAGTGCCTAACAGTGGTCAATCTCCGGAGCAATGGTCACCGGAAGTCAAATTTGCCGTAGT
>NZ_JAKRRW010000075.1 GCF_026191635.1 Photobacterium obscurum | reverse complement strand
AGTTCAAGCTGGCGGTTTCACCCGCCTTGAGGCTCGGCTTGTCGCTAGCGATACTGATCCCCGGCAACTGGGTATCCAAGGTAATAGCAAGCTGGGTCGCCGCGGTATTATCGTTACCAGCGCTGTCGGTGAAGGCATTAGCGGCCACGTCAATGGTCGCCGCCGCGGTACGGTCGCTATCGGGGGTAAAGGTCGCGCTATAGCTAGTGCCGCTACCAACAAAGCCGCTCAACGAACCACCAACCACGGTGATATCACCGACCGCAAAATCAGAACTGGCTTCACTCAAGGTGAAA
>NZ_JAKRRW010000074.1 GCF_026191635.1 Photobacterium obscurum | reverse complement strand
AACGTTGGGGCTATAGCTCAGCTGGGAGAGCGCCTGCCTTGCACGCAGGAGGTCAGCAGTTCGATCCTGCTTAGCTCCACCACTCTTTAAGCGCATTCTGACGAGTGTCTTTAAAAAGTGGGTCCTTAGGGAAACACATGCTCTTTAACAATCTGGAAAGCTGACTAGTAAATTCATTTTACGAAGTATCGTAAGATTGAATTAAAATGTTCTTACTTCTTTTTATATAAGAGAGGGAAGAACGAGTTCTCAAGCAAACACATTCAAGTGTCTTGTGTAGAGTCCGGCGAAAAACCAATTGTGTCCTTATCAGACACA
>NZ_JAKRRW010000073.1 GCF_026191635.1 Photobacterium obscurum | reverse complement strand
CTTTGATGCTGAAACCGTGACCGATGAGAACTACGGTACCTTCACGATCGACAGCGACGGTAACTGGACGTATGAGCTGAACAACGACTCGGCGGAAGTGCAGGCGCTGACTGAGGCGAGTGAGCCGCTGAGCCGTGAGTTCACTGTGACCACCGCGGATGGTACCGAGCACACCGTGACCGTGACGATTAACGGCAGCGATGACGGCGCGGTAGTCACCCCGTCAACGCCGGATGCCGATGCTGGCACGGTCAAAGAAGATGTGACTCTGACCACCGGCGGCAAGCTGGATGTAGTCGACCCGGATGCGGGCGAGGCGGT
>NZ_JAKRRW010000072.1 GCF_026191635.1 Photobacterium obscurum | reverse complement strand
CGAACCACCGACACGAGGATTTTCAATCCTCTGCTCTACCGACTGAGCTATCGAGGCAAAAGTAAAAGCAGTTAGGCTTTTACTTTTGCAATGCTGCTTTCACAACAATTGCTAAGAAATGGTGCCGACTACCGGAGTCGAACTGGTGACCTACTGATTACAAGTCAGTTGCTCTACCTACTGAGCTAAGTCGGCACACTAAATCTTTTCACGTTCCAAGCCAATGGCTCAAAACAAAATTTGGCTCCCCCTGCGGGACTCGAACCTGCGACATACGGATTAACAGTCCGCCGTTCTACCAACTGAACTAAGGGGGAATTATCTATTTCGTTGCTTGCACCATTTTTCC
>NZ_JAKRRW010000071.1 GCF_026191635.1 Photobacterium obscurum | reverse complement strand
CTTGTTCAGAACGTTGAAGTACAGGCCACAATGGCCTTCATCTGGCTTCAATAATCTGGGTGATGCCAGAAGTTGGGTTAAGAACTTTGTCGAGTGGTACAACGAAGAACACCGTCATAGTCGAATAGGCTTCGTGACTCCGGGGCAACGTCATCGTAACGAGGATGCTGAAATCTTGGCAATAAGAAAGACAGTCTTCGAGCAAGCGAAAGCAAGAAACCCAGAGCGTTGGTCAGGAGAAATAAGGAAATGCGAACCTGCTGGGCCGGTCATGCTTAACCCAGAGAAACCAGATATCAACGAGCAGCTGGAACAAGCTGCTTAAACATAATTAGGCGACAACTACCTTGAAAAACGCCG
>NZ_JAKRRW010000070.1 GCF_026191635.1 Photobacterium obscurum | reverse complement strand
ATTGTTCAGAACGTTGAAGTACAGGCCACAATGGCCTTCATCTGGCTTCAATAATCTGGGTGATGCTAGAAGTTGGGTTAAGAACTTTGTCGAGTGGTACAACGAAGAACACCGTCATAGTCGAATAGGCTTCGTGACTCCGGGGCAACGTCATCGTAATGAAGATGCAAAAATCCTGGCAAAAAGAAAGACAGTCTTCAAACAAGCGAAGGCAAGAAACCCAGAGCGTTGGTCAGGTGAAATAAGGAAATGTGAACCTGCTGGGCCGGTCATGCTTAATCCAGAGAAACCAGATATAAACGAGCAGCTGAAACAAGCTGCTTAAACATGATTAGGCGACAACTACCTTGAAAAACGCCG
>NZ_JAKRRW010000007.1 GCF_026191635.1 Photobacterium obscurum | reverse complement strand
GGAGGGTCGCGTTTTTATTTTTGAGGTTATTTTTTCTTGTACGGTTTGTATAGGCACAGCGACATGATGATACCAAAGCACACGCCTTGGGTGATCATCGCGGTCCCCCCGTAGCTGAAGAAAGGTAACGGGCTTCCCATGACAGGTAATCCCCCGCTAACCATGCCCACATTAATAAACGCATACAGGAAGAAGCTGAGTGCCAGTGCACCACTTACCAAGCGAGAAAATGGGGACTCACATTGGCAGGATAACCAAATCACACGACTGGTGATAAATAGGTAAAGCCCAATCAGCAAGATGCTGCCTAAGAATCCCCATTCCTCGGCATATGTTGAAAAGATAAAGTCAGTATGGCTTTCCGGAATGAAACCAAGGTGTCCTTGTGTTGCATTGGTCCAGCCTTTTCCTCTAATCCCACCGGAGCCTATAGCGATCAGAGACTGAATGATTTGATAGCCGGCGCCTAGTGGGTCTGACTCTGGGTTTAGGAACTGAGTGACCCTTTTTTTCTGGTAAGCAGCCATTACAAAGAACCATAAAATAGGAACAGCAGTGGCAATTGCAGCCAGAAATGAAGAGATAATCTTCCAACTCATGCCTGCAAAATAGAGAACAAACAATGCATAGATAACGGTAAAAATTGCGCCATCAAGATCCGGCTGGATGAATATGAGTCCGGCAGGTATGGCTGTAACAAGCAAACAGGTGACGATTTTTTTTAAATCAGGCCGACCTGCGTCAACGACAAGCATCCAGGCAATCATCATTGGTACAGCCACTTTGACAAGTTCAGAGGGTTGGAAGCGGATTGGACCAAGGGCTAGCCATCGCTGGGAACCATTGGTGCTGTCGCCCATTATGATGACGCCGAGTAGTAATACGATGGCGAGGCCGTATAAGTAAGGTGCGGTGTGCTGGTATTTAATTGGGGGAATTGCGGACATGATCACTAAAGCCGATAGGGAGATTAGTGCCCTAATTAGGTGACGTTCCAGCATAGGTTCGCTAAAGCCACTGGCGCTCCAAACCGTGAGGGAGCCGAGTAGAATCAGCAAGGAAATTGCCATTAGCAACGGAAGATCTATCCGAGGTCGAAAGTTATACATAATATGAGTTTCATCAAGTGAGAACAACAAGGGGTCGCAGCATGTAGTGCTGAAATTAGCTATTTACAATGAGGAAACTCAAACGGGATGACTATTCAGAGCTCGGTAAAATGCATCGCTTTCTTTCCAGCCGCTTATTCTGTGGCATGAGACTGAGAAAACCTGGCTTATCGCTGGTAAGCGGCTGACTTTCATTGCTATTTTAACCCAATGAGAGATTAGTACTTTGCGCGTTAGCTCAGTAGCACTTTTCTGTGTTTTGGGGCGATGACTTAATCCTTCAACCAGCCTAGACGGCGGTGGGATAAGTTTACCGTGTAGAAGAGACAGAGCCTCTACTGGATGCCGAGAAAGGGAAAGTAAGTTATCGTCTTCCCGGCTTTCCTCTGTACGGCTGATTTCGTTAATTTCAGAGTGCCAGTCGAAGTGATTTTGAAGCTGGGTATAGCCTGGTAGGAGAGTGTTAGCAACAAAAAGAATGAAAGATAAAAGAGAGAAAGCAATCAATGTTGTCACTAGTTGTGCGTATAGACTTTGCTTTTTCATCTTAAGTAAGTAGTGGTTGCGTATAAGGGGGGTTAAAATAGTGCTTTTGGGATAAAAATCAATTGAAAAGCAACGATATTAATCGTTGTTGCACATAAAACAGCCGACCAATCATTGTGGTGAATGCAAGTAGCCATGGTGTTCTCGATTTCGAAATGTCCTATCAAAGATACCGCTTTCACATCATGTACCTTGCGATTAGTCTTTAGTGTAAGGCTTATTCAAAACGACACTTGCTATACTTATGGCATTGAATAATGTGGACTGAGCTTAGGTTGCAGGTGATCGTGTGAAAAGCTTCTATTTTGTTGTACTTATTCTTTCGATGCTTGGTTTTACTGGATGTTCTAACAACCCTTATGGTGATTCGTATGGTGTGGCCGATACGCGTACAATCCAGCAGGTGCGCTATGGAACGATCATAAAGACTGAACCGGTGAGTATTGAAGGTGAAGGACAGGTCGTCGGTGCTATTGCGGGCGCCGCTGTAGGTGGGATCCTCGGCTCAAAAATTGGTGGCGGATCGGGGTCTGATATCGCGGCAATTGGTGGTGGTGTGCTCGGTGGTGTAGCGGGTAGTAAAGCGGCCGAAGGTATAAGCCGGCGAGATGGTGTCAACCTGACGATTAAAATGGACAGTGGAGAGACCATAGCTATCGTGCAGGAAGTGAACCCGAGTGTGATTTTCCAGGTTGGGCAAAGAGTAAGAGTGAATATTGATGGAAATACTGCAAGGGTTATGCCGGAATAACTGATAACAGACTGATTTTAAAGCTTTTACCTAATTGAATATATGGCTGTTGCTTACCTTCTGAGCAACAGCTTTTTACGGTTTGAAGGTGATTGTTTCCTCCAGTTTCTTACATTTCTTGTCTTATTGTTTAACCATTAGGCTCGCCTACATATGGGCTTTCGGTGTATGGTGAAATTTATCTAACTCTTAGAATTTTATACCCATGACTTATCTATCTTGCGTTGAAGTAGAACCTAACATCAAGGCAACGGCGACAGTAATATGGCTGCATGGCCTTGGTTCTAATGGACATGACTTTGAAGCAATTTTACCTGAATTGAAGTTGCCCGAAGATGCACCGGTTCGTTTTATATTCCCTCACTCACCTTCGATTCCTGTCACAATAAATGGTGGAATGGTGATGCCGGCTTGGTATGACATTCTGGAAATGGGATCTGGGCGCAGGCTAAATACTGAACAACTTCTTTATTCTGCTAAGCAAATTACAGACTTGATCGAGCGGGAAATCGAGCGTGGAATTACAAGTGAACGAATTATTTTGGCCGGTTTTTCACAGGGCGGGGCGGTGGCGTATCATGCGGCACTTAGCTTTCCGCAAAAGTTGGCAGGGCTGTTGGCTCTTTCTACTTATTTCCCGACATCAAACAGTATTACCATTGCTGAGATGAATCGTAAGATACCGCTTGAAGTAATGCATGGCAGCTATGATCCGGTTGTGTTGCCGACTATGGGGGAAGAGGCCGTGAGTGAATTGGTTAAGGCTGGCCTAATGCCTAACTGGCGTACCTACCCAATGGAACATCAGGTTTGTATGCCGCAGATACGAGATATTTCCACCTGGTTGAAATCAACTCTCCAGCTTTAGGCCTGCTATTCGGGAAGTAATACCAATCGGGATAAGTAAGTGTTCAGATAATTGCACAGTGAAAATCACCTAAGACAAGGAAGGGTTTGCAGTAACTAGTGGTTCTAATTACAAAAAAACTAACGCAGTAAGAGGTGATTTTAACCAGCAAGAATGATCAAATACTTATGCTGATTGGTATAAAATGGAAGTGATAAAAAGCCACGTCAGCCTTGATTGTGGCTTTTTTATGCAAGTGTTTTAGAGGATTTGTTCTGTGAGTCAAGCTGCGCTTATTTGAGGCTATTTCCCTGCTATTTTTGCTGCCAATAACCCTTGCATCGTGTAGATGTTGGTCTTGCCATTGAACTCTAGTGCAATAGGAGCAGATTGCCCCGAAACCCATATTTTTAGCTCGGCATCTAAATCGAAGTGACCAGATGTTTCCACTGTATACATAGTGATGGATTTATAAGGCACGGAACGATATTCAATTTTTTTACCCGTAACGCCTTGCTTATCAATCAACAGCAGGCGACGATCTGTTAGTACAATCATATCTCGAATGAGTTTGTAGGCTAACTCTATCTGCTCGTCTGGCCCCAGTATCGTTGCGAGTTCTTCATAGGCATCATCAGAACTCATTTCACCGGCGTTGCCTAGAATGGCGTCGAACAATCCCATCGTTACTCCTTATCGCTTGTTCATTGACATAGTTTATAGTTGAAGTTATCGGTTGGCTTGTTTCCTCAGGTACGACGGTACTGATGCTTTCGCTGTACGCGATAACTTCTGCAAGATTGAAAAATCAGGCATGTCGAGCTGATAGTCTGATTTTAGGTCTTTTAACATTAATAACCAAAGCTTGGCGGTCATTTCAGAATCGGCCAAAGCGCGGTGGAAAACGCCATCGTTGTCGATGTTCTTGTAGTCAACCAAAGTCCCTAGCTTATGATTTGGGGCGTCTTGATACAGGCGTCTGGCAATCAACATCGAGCAGGCGAACTGACCCTGGTAACCCCGGCCAATGCTGTCAAGCTCAGCATCAAGGAAACGTTGATCAAATGAGGCGTTATGAGCGACTAGATTATGCCCTGCAATAAAGTCGGCAAATTGGTCCATAACCTCGCCACAGCCTGGTGCACTCTGTAGCATCTGGTTGGTGATGCCGGTATAGCCTTCGATAAAACTGCTTACTCTGAAGCCAGGATTCATTAGTTGCTGAAAGTGGTCGACAACAACACCGTTGTCAATTTTAACGGCACCGATCTCGATGGCCCGATCGCCCATGTTCGGCGAAAGGCCGGTTGTTTCGAAGTCGAGGACGATAACGGAATTGGCTGCCTGAGAGGTTGTCACGATATAAAGCCTGCTTAAGAAGACGGTAATAATAGAAGCCATTGTAACCGTGTGACATGACTAAGCCAACATAAGACCCGTTGCCCCAGTAAAAGAGGGCCATAAATAACCGATAGTCGGATTTGTACTGATTGTGCTCGTTCAATGCTTGATTTTGTTACGTTTTGTCCGGATTTATAAAAAAAACTTTGACTCAACATATGAGTTGCCGTATCAAGCGTCCAAATGCATTTTTTTGCGCCTATAGCTTAAACAATATAATAAAGAGGTGTTTGATGAGGCCTGTAATGTCTTATCAGCGAATCGTTATGCTGGGGCTGATTAGCTCACTGGCAGCATGCGGTGGCGATAGTTCTAGTGGAAATGAAAACAGTGGTGTAAATGGTGGTAACTTATCGCCAGGTACTACCTTACCTGTGTTTTATAAAGTTTCTGCCCAAAATTCAGTAGGCGGCACCATCACACCTCAAATCCAAGAGGTTAAGCAAGGTCAAAGCTATACTTTTACCGTTTTGCCTGAGCGGGGTTTTACAACGCAGTCAGTCTCGGGCTGTAATGGTACGCTTGATGGCCAGAACTACACGACAGGTGAGGTTACTCAAGATTGTCAAATCACGGCGAGATTCATTACCAACGCTCAGTCAGCGGTTGACCAGGAAGATCATACGCTGGCCTCAGCGGAGGAGCTGATCAAATTTAGCCAGAGTTACCTCAAGCATATCGATCTTGATCGCAGAACCTTAGTTGATACTTTATATCAGAATGTAGGCTCATTGATATCATGGCACCCGAGTCATGACAGTATTACGTTCTCCACGTTCATGCCTGAAAATACGTTTCCGGTATTGCGCTCAACAAAAGATGGCGGTGATAGCCCATCATCAGAAGGTTTGGTGTTCGCAGGACAACAAGGCGAACATCGCTATGCAGCCATGAGCGCAAATATGTTTTCGGTAGACAGATCTGCAGAAACCGATCAGCTGCTAAAAAACTTAATCAATTGGTTAATCGATAGCGACGACTCTACCTATCAACTGAAGATTGTGACATCGCATGTACCGAGTAAAGCTGATAGTTGGTATTTTCCCCATAACGAAAATATTCGCAGCTGGTTAACTAGCCACTATCCTGATCAGCACATGATTAATACTGCCAATAGCTGTGATTACGAGGCTTTGTCGACCTGTATAGACGAACAGCAGCCAGATTTGATTGTGTTTAGTGATATTGACCGACGTAGCCGAGGTTATGAGGCGGTGAGTGCTGCCATCGAAAAGGCGAAGTCACTGCAAATCCCGATTCTTGTAACGAATTACTACCGTGAGGCGAGTCATATGGCCGTGCCTCTGTATCGTTATATGGGGTTGCAAACGAAAGGGAATTACTGGAGTAAGCATCATGCTGATAAGTTGGCGGTGGAAGATCTGAAAACGTCAGATCCAACCTTGCAACAGGTAGAGCTGTTATTGACCCGCCTTAGCAAAGGTGAGTTTGATATAACAGCTTTGGAACAGTGTAACAAGAATTTTATATATTGTACTGATCCTGCGTTTCAGTCTGCGTTTAAGACGGCTGCAGACTGGTATCGTAATACGTCGATAGCATTCGATAGCTATAACCTCAACCCTTTTGATACTGGGTACTATCCGGTTGCTCGGGCAGGTTTATTGCTGGCAGATAAGTATCGCTCCGCGATTGATTATCCAATTGGACAGAGCGAGCCGACAGCGTGGCAGCAAGCGATGTTTGCCGACTGGGTGGTTAGTTATACTCGAGAGCATAACCTTGCCCAACCGGATTTAGGGGAGTATGTTGTCGATCGGTCTCAAGTCGCCAAAGGCAGTAATGCTCACTATGCTTATCCGCCGACAGTAACCGAGAGTCAGGTTATATCCGTGCCGTATTCGAAACAGTGGACAACAACAGGCTGGTACGCTTTGCCGGGGCAAACTATCACGGTAAATCGTACAGACAACAGTGATGCGACTGTCGCGATAAAACTGAACTATCACCGTAGCAATACCAACCGGGCCTACCAGCAAAAGATCTATAGAGGGCCATTAGAGTTAGCTCAACAGCGTATACAGGTTAACGCGGGTGAGACGGTGACTTTTTCTACGCCATACGGAGGGCCGATTTATGTCTATCTTGAGGGAAGTGGCTCTCCTGTACAAACGGCTTTGACCGCTGCCGGAGTGGTAAAACATCCTGCAATTATGGATTTTAGCGATCCTGCCGAGATTTTGCGTTTTAACCAAGCGATTGATAGCACTGAATTGCCGCACGTTGATTTACGAACGGATGGAGCAGAGCAGCACCTGCGAAGAGATCGCTTCCTTAATGCTATCGGTGATGATGTCCCGACGGTGAATGCTTTGCTGAAATCGATTGAAGAAGACCATATTAACAGTGTTTATACATTGGCCGGTTATAAGATTCAGGGTAAATCATTGGCAGAGTCATTGCCTGATGATGTAAAAGCAGTTTGTTCGAAACTGTTTGGTCAGGCAGATTGTTTCAATGAATCTTTCCACACTCGCACGATTATTCAGCACGCGAACTATGACCAAAATGCGCAATGCGGCAGCGGCTGTAGCGGTAATCCATGGGATGCGTCATGGAATATCTCGCCGACAGGCTGGGGAGATAACCATGAGCTGGGCCATAATCTGCAGACTAACAGGTTGAATGTGCAATATGCAGAGGCAGCAGATGCCGATGATTGGACCAAGTATGGTTCGCGGGCTGGGGAAAATTCCAATAATATTTTCCCGTATTATGTGAAATGGAAAGCTCACTATTTGCGTGATGGTAACACGACGACGATTACTGATGGTCATATGAACCATAAAGACTTGTTCTATGTCTTTATGTCAGATGCGGCACAGATCAAAGATGGTTCTGATAATCGTGTTGTGGTTGGTAGCAGTTGTAATGTGATGGATGAGGGAGCAGACCGTTTCATTGTTCCATGGAAGAGCAATGCTTACGCTACACATAATGGCTATCGGATGGCGTTTTATATTCAGATGGCCTTACGTGTCGATCAACAGCCAATGGTAACAGGTGATAAGCTCGAGAACGGCTTTAACGTCTTTACCTTGTTGTACCTGCATAATCGTATCTTTGGCCATTATGCAGCTAATGAGACCGATTGGTTGAATAATCGTGAGAGGCTTGGTTTTAGCTTGTTTCCTTATGATGGCCATGCCGTGTTTGGTGGTAAGAATATTCGTTCAATACCGGGTAACGATTTTATGCTCGTTGCATTGAGTGTGATAACGAATCGAGATTGGCGTCCATATTTTGATATGTTTGGTCTTCGTTACTCAAGCTTGGCAGAAAGTCAGGTGGTTGCGAATGCCAAAGGTGGAGGTGTAGCAACCGGTATGTACGTACTCGAAAAGGATTTGCCACCAGCAAATATGAGCGCAGGATTAGATTTCTTAAATATGTCGCTTAATGACGGGACAACATTGTGGCCTCGTGATAATTCCTCACCGAGAAATTGCTCTTTATAAGTAATCTTAGATAATGCAAAAAGCGGCGCCAGTAACGGTGCCGCTTTTCGTTTAACAAAGCTGGGTTATGCGTAACGAAAAGTATAAGGCCATACATCTAAAATGTTACTTTTTAAAAGCCACGTCGCTTCCAAAACTCGCCTTCATCTCGGGCATACACCTTAAATGTCTTTTCAGCAATGATTTTGCCTTTCATTTCGATAGTCATCCGCCAGTCACCAATCTTGTTTGAAATTGGCTCCCAGATAGTATCACCTAGGTAGAAATCCCAATCGTTGGTTCTTACATGAAGTTCACCATCGAATGGATCCATTACCTCGCCAGATTGGTCGGTTATGTTTGGGTGATAGATGCAGTAGCGGATTTTCTCTCCACGGGCTTTTTTGATGTTGATGGTGAAGCCGAATTCAATATCAATTTCTGCGGGAATATCGGTCGTAAAGGTTTTAATTTTAGGTAAATGCTTAGATTCGGCATCCCAGGTGGTGTGGATGCCATAGGTTTCAATGCTGATGACCGGTTTTGATTTTGCCATAGGGAGATTAAATATTAGTGCAATGAGCAGATTATTATACCCGAAAATAAGGTTTACATTGGTTATCTCATGGGGCTTTTTGTAAGCCCAGACTGATATTGCAATCAGCCTGGGCTTTTGGGGGGAACAATTGTTTTATTTTACTTCGATCTTGGTAGTTTCAGGCTCAGATGGCTCAATTTTTGGTACTTTGATTTTCAGCACACCATCTGTGAACGATGCATCTATATCTTCTTGTCGGACGTTATTGCCTAGGTAGAAGCTGCGCATAAATCTGCCTTCATACCTTTCTTTACGGATTACTTTGCCATCTTGTTTTTCTTCTTTATTTTCCACTGTATTGGCTTCAATTGATAGGTTACCACCAGTGAGGCTAAGTGTAATATCTTCCTTTTTTACCCCTGGGAGATCGGCTGTGATTTCATAGTTGGTATTTGTTTCTATAACGTCAATTCGCGGTGACAGTGACTGTGCATCGAACGAGTGTCGAATTGTCGGGAATAAAGAGTTGTCGAACATACGCCCGAAGTCAAACAAAGAATCCCAGTAGTCACGTGGAACTAAGCTCATATTCGCCTCCTGCTAAATTATCTATTGATGCAATAGTAGTGTAGTTAATTTTCACTGGGTTGAAGGAGAAAATGTGAATGGTTTGATAAAGGTCAAATGCATGTGAGCTTGGTTGATAGTTTTGAATTATATCAGAGGATTACATTTCAATGTGTCGGCGCGATGCGTGTCTGGATATACAGTAACTCGCTGGTATTTGGTGGTTGCACTACATTTATTGGGTATGTGGCACATAACACGGATGGAGAAGAACAATGAACAATCATCTCGGTCATACCATAAAGCCAGTAGTTCTAACTCTTGGCTTATTCACATCGATATCGGTTTTAGCGGAAGACTCATTGACCAGTTTTAAGCTCAATGAAGTTGTTGAGCTTGATGGTATCGCAGAAAGTGTCTGGTTAAAGACGAAACCGTTAACGCTGGTGTTGGATAAAACGCCGTATAAGCCCAATCAATATGAAGGTATCCTCAAGACTAATTTTTCGATTCAATCTCTGTATGATGATGACTTTATCTATTTCTTTGTTCAGTGGGATGATCCCACTAAAAGCCTCGAACGTTACCCTTGGGAAAAGCAACCGGATAACACTTGGAAACGCTTAATGAATAAAGACCAGACTGGTCATGAAAATACCTATTACGAAGACAAAGCCGGTATTTACTGGAACATCAATGCCAAAGGGTTTGAGAAAAAGGGCTGTGATATAGCCTGTCATATGGCGGATGACGAAGGTAAAGTCGCTGATGTAGTACAGGCATCTCCGGGGCGTAAATTTACTCGCCGACAGGGGGAAACTATAGATATGTGGCACTGGAAAGGTGTGCGTACGGGATTAACAGATCAATTCGATGATCAGTTTGTGGACTCAACTATCGACCCTGTTGTGAATAAAAACTGGGGCAGGAAAGGCGACCATAAAACCGGTGGCGGTTACGAAGATAATATTACCGATGATAATCTTGCACCGGCAATGGGAACAAAATTGTTAAATGATACCGATAGCTATGCGGTTGGTCCTGATGATCAGGTGTTGTTCTATGATACCTTTAAAGCAGGCCATCGACTTCCGTCGATACTGGTTTCTCCCTTTACCGGTTCGCGTGGGGACATCAGTTCAAAGGCGGTTTGGAATGATGGCAAATGGTCTTTGGAGTTTAAACGTAAACTCATAACGAAAGGTGAGAATGCCAATATAGAAGATGTTCAGTTCTCCGATTTAGGTAAGACGTATTATTTTGGTGTATCGGTGTTTGATAATTCGCAAATCAACCATGTTTATAGTGACCGCGTTCTGAAAATGAATTTTGAACAATAATGATTATGCTCCGGCATATCTGCCGGAGTATTTCCCGAAGGGGCTCCTAATAGACTCTTGAATTGGTCGTTTTTTGGGTGACATATGGAGGTCGATGTGTATTTTTCATCATTATCGATAGCGCTAAAATTGGCCGTCACGGGATTCTTGTTGACATTGCTATTGGGCTGCCTATCAGTGGCGACGTTAATTGGCTTGATATATTCAGATGCTCATAGTGGTTTTCACTTGCCGGATATTGAAAAAGTTGCCTCAAGATATGGTGAATCTCGCTTAGTGGGGGCGATGAAAACCTCAATGTATGACTATGTTACTGCTGATGAAGACATAGCAACGGTCGAGCGTTGGGTAAAACAAGGTGCACTCAATGATGAGTTGTTTCAGAAGGAGGTCATGACAATCCTTCGCTATGATTGCGAAAGCTGTCATAGTCGGACGTCGACCAAAACCGATGCGATTAACTCAATGCCCCTTAGTGGTTATGACGATGTCCTACAGCATACTCAGCAGGGATATTCCTGGTCCGAAATGGCTAAAGCGGCTCATATTCACCTCTATGGGATTGCTCTGTTACTGTTTGTCGTCACTCTGGCTTTGGCGAAAAGCAGTTGTGCTACCATGCTCAAATATGGGTTGATCACTGTGGGGTGGTTAGCTCTTTGGGTCGATATTGCAAGCTGGTGGCTGGCGAAATACTCGATTGTATTTGCTTATACGTTGGCTGCTGCCGGCGCGATAGAAATTATGATTTTATCGTTTAGTAGTGTATTGATATTAGTGGAAATGTGGTGGAAATTGCCTGATTGGATTATTAAAGTTAAGCAGCGCTGAGGTCAGGAAGTCGACAATGATCATTTCCAAAGCGACTTCCGCCAGTGGTATAAATTTATGACTCCAGATCCTTATCATCTGAAGGTGAGTCATGAGGGTAAAGATCTTGTTTGTCTTTACTAATATCATGTTCCTCTTCACGCTTCTCTACTATGTTGTCGTCTGGTTTTTCTTGCTTGTGAGAAAAGATGTTTTTTAGCCAATCAAACATGGGCCAACCTTAGTATTATCTGTTCTGTGCCAGTTCTATTCGTTCAGAATCTGTCACAGTGTTTAAGACCTTATAAGTTTAGTTGGTTCTTTAATTTTGTAACGCTTTATGGCAACTCAAGGCCAGAGATCACCTGCAGTGCTCTATCGTGTTGCCTCTACATTCGATTTGTTGCTGAGCTATGCTTATGATTTATAGATGCAGATCGAACAAATGTTATGAAGGATGAACAACATGCCCCCCTTACATATTCTGCAAGCTTTCGTTTTTACCAAGAGCTGAATGACTTCTTACCCCAAGATCTTCGCAAGATACCTTTTCCCTACGAGTTTACGAGTAATGCGTCTGTTAAAGACACAATCGAAGCGATAGGCGTACCGCATACCGAAATCGACCTTGTTTTGGTTAATGGAAAGTCGGTGGACTTTGAACATAAGTTACACGGCGGTGAGCATGTTTCTGTATATCCTGTATTTGAGTCATTTAATATCACCCCATTGATCCACTTACGCTCTGAGCCATTACGGGTTACTAAATTCGTCGTTGATGTCAACTTGGGTAAGTTAGCTGTAAAATTACGTTTGTTGGGATTTGATACCTTGTACAGAAATGATTTAGATGACAGGGAAATTGTTGATATATCCGTTTCTCAGCGGCGTATTATCCTAACTCGAGATAAAGGCATATTAAAATATCGAGCGGTAACTCATGGCTATTGGGTACGTAATCATGATCCGAAAAAGCAACTATCAGAAGTGATAAATCGCCTGCAGCTAGAGGACAGCTTTCAACCATTTACTCGCTGTTCTGTCTGTAATGACCTCTTGTTGCCGGTTGATAAAGTGCTGGTCAGGGGGCGGGTTGAGGAGGCGACGTTTCAATGTTTTAGTCGTTTCGTGGAATGCCGAGGGTGTCAGAAAGTTTATTGGTATGGTTCCCATTATGAGCGCATCTGCCATTGGATTGATGAGTTAAAATTAAGCCAATAGGTGTTGGAACTAGCGTTTGAGTGGGGAGATTTAATGAATTCAGTCAACAAACCCTATTAAATGTGTTCTAATGTCGCCCTTACGAAGGGATTACGTTTTTGAGAGCGGGTAACAGATGGACCTGACAAATACGTTCTTTCCCCTGAATCATCCCTAGGAAAAAAAATGGCAAACGGCAAAAAATTTGATTACCGCGTAGTTGAGAAGCGAAATGGCTGGGCGGCGGAAATTATTCGACAGATTTCAGCACGACGTACCACTATTTCTAAGCGCCAGGCAGATTTTGCTACTGAAGCAGAAGCAACTGAGTGGGCTGAGAAAACGCTGGCTGAATTTGTTCAGAATCAAATTGAGCGTAACAAGCGCAAGGCAGTGCAGCGTAAAGAAAATGACGAAGCAAAACTGCTGAAAGCGCAAAAAGAACAAGAAAAAGAAGAAATGGATTTTGACGAAGAGTAAGTCGCTCTGAGTTAATAATCATTCCGATTTTATAGGCCTTAGTCTTCAGACTAGGGCCTTTTTGTATCAGTTGATTGGTCTGAAAAAAGATTGTCGATGACAAAACCGGGGCTGACGCCCCGGTTGATGGTAAATCTAACAACTATTCAATATTAGCGAGTCAGATAGGTATACAAGAACTCAGTGATGCCTACCATATCTTCAATCTTGATGTATTCGTCGGTGGTGTGCACTTTTGCCATACCTGTTGACAGATTGATGGTCTTAATGCCTTTTTCATTGAAGATGTTGGCATCGCTACCACCACCGGTTGATTGTGTTTTTGGCTCTACATTGTTGGCAATGAAGGCTGCTTTTACGGTTTCAACAAATGTGTCATTGTCTTCAATGCAGTAGGCATTATAAGCACGCGTTGATTCGATGTTGATTTCGGCACGGTGTTTTTCAGCTGCATCTTTGAATGTGTTGACCATATGGTCAACTTGGTCGGCAAGCTTATTATCATCTAGTGAGCGCGCCTCAGCTTCCAGATAAAGCTCTGGCATTACAATGTTAGTTGCCTGTCCACCTTTGACAACCCCGATGTTTGCGGTAGTTTCACTATCGATTCGAGATAGCTTCATTTGGTTAATGGCTTCAGCTGCAACGGTTAGGGCATTGATACCGTCTTCTGGTGCCAATCCTGCGTGAGCAGGCTTGCCTTTAATGGAGATTTTCAGGTTCTGCTGGCCAGGAGCTACAGTAATGATGGTGCCGATATCGCCGCCTGAATCTAAAACAATCGCCTGTTGGGATTCAACATAAGACATGTCGAAATTTTTCGAGCCATGCAGGCCACCTTCTTCATAGACAGTGAAGGCAAGTTCGATGGTCTTGTGAGGAAGCTTCTGTGCCAGAATACAGCGTACGGCTTCCATAATTGCGGCAATCCCTGACTTGTCATCACCACCAAGAATTGTGTCGCCTTTAGAGCTGATTACGCCGTCGTTGATCACCGGTTCAATGTCATTACCCGGGGTAACCGTATCCATATGACAGCTTAGTAATACGCTACCATCAAGTTGTCCTGGTAGTTTGGCGTAAATATTGAAGCCGTTAGAAATGTCAGCTGGTACTGGCAATTTGGCAACCTGGAAACCGATTTGACCTAGCTGCTCAGCAAGGCATTCGGCAATGGCCTTTTCATTTCGTGATTCACTGTTGATTTTCACCAGATCAATAAAGTGCTGGATCAGTCTATCTTGGTTGATTGTTGTCATAAGTCACTTTTCTATCGGAACGAGGTAAAACCACTTTAAACAAAACTAGTAAAATTTCAGGTGATTAGGTCAATAAAATGGCCGATTTTTCTCTAAAAACGTCATTTTGGCGGTGGGATATAGCGATACGTGTATGAACGCCAGAATTTTACAGCGCTCTTGTCGTCAGCGATATGAGGCTCAGGCATAAATTGGGTACAGCGCTTTGATGTGCGGACATATTCCGTATTAGAACTTCATTGCTATGCTTAATAACGTCATCCCCAACTTACTTAATCGATTACGATTCTTAACCATGTATCTCAGGTATCTTGCTGGGTATTTTAATTCGGAGATCTTTGAATGAAGAAGGTTAGTATCGAAGAGCTTGCCCGAATGCATCATCCGGAGGTTATTAGGCAGCGATTGCAGCAGGCTCCTAAGTCTCAAAATATTTCAGATGCGGTCCTTGGTGGTATTGATGGGTGCGTAACGACTTTTGCTGTTGTTTCGGCAGCTGTTGGTGCTGGTTTTCCTTCTTTGGTGGCAGTGATCTTGGGTTTTTCTAATCTGATTGCAGATGGTTTTAGCATGGCGATAAGTGCTTATGAGTCTAATAAAGCGAAGCAGGAATATGCTCAGAGCCTGAGGGAAATGGAAGAAGATCATATCGATATAGTTCCGGAAGGGGAACGGGAAGAAATTCGCCAGATATTCAGCAATAAAGGTTTCAAGGGGGAGGTGCTTGAAAAAATCGTAGATATTATATGCGATGACCGGAAATTATGGGTCGAAACAATGATGGTGGAGGAACACGGCATCCATCATCATAATGAGTCAAACCCACTGGGAGCAGCTTGGGCAACTTTTGTCGCTTTCATTGTTATCGGTACTATGCCCTTATTACCATTTCTAGCGACAACGTTACATATGAACCAGCAGTTTGCCATCAGCACAGGCATTGCGGCACTGATGTTTTTTTTAATTGGTATGCTAAAGAGCGTAGTGTTTGGCCAGCCGTTTCTTCTCTCTGGGTTGCGCACTCTTTTGACAGGGGGGACTGCGGCCGGGTTGGCCTTTCTTACCGGATATTTGTTGCGTGAAATGTTTGGGGTTGTTGGTTGAGCATGGAGGCAGGGTAAATCATCTCAGCGCTATTAAGCCCCTGTAGGCAGGGGCTTTTAGCTACTGTCTTTTCACTATTTTTTGCGCAGTAGAGGGCTTAATTACTTAAGCACTTCAGGCAGGTTATTCACTCAGAGTAATCGTCGCAATGTCATCCCAGATTTTTGGTTCGGATGTATCGGTGCCTGCAAAGTTCCAAGGGCCTTTTTCTGTATCTATAGGCCGGTAAGTTGCAGATAAGCCATCAAGATCCCAACTTGTGATATAGAAGCTGATACCATCGAGTGAATCTGGGCGCCCAAGGGCATCACTTGCAAAGTCAAGGAAAATGGCATTGCTTGCTTTATCGACAGTGACACTTGGTGCCGGCGATACGGCCTGTCCCCATGTCTTTGCATCAGCACCGACAGAGTTATAAATAGAGCTTTGCCAACCAAATATCACAGCATTGCGATTCCAAGTGCCAGCTGGCATGGTTGCATTGATCTTAGGTAGTTCTTTTAAACCCTGCTCAGATTCATTTGGCAAACCAATAAAGACAGAAAAGCCGACATGATCAAAGCCATTAGGCGGTAACCAGCTATTGGTGACGTTGTTCATGGTCAATTTTAAGCGAACATTACTGCCGACGGTGTAGATCTCAGCTTTTTCAATCGAGAGCTGATTATTGTCTTTATCAAAAGAGGGGTCTGTTGGTAGTGAGTAAGTACCGTATGGGCCGCCGCTTCCATCTTGGGCATCACCTGCATCGTCAACGACTTGGGCTGGTGTATCAGACCAAGACAGATCAGATGTGAAAGCAATATCTTCAATTCCCGCTTTATCATCTGCATGATAAAGGGTAAAGCGATGCTGTTGTTTGCCAATGGCAAAATGGCGGATAGAGAGCATAGCAGTCCACTCACCGTTGTCATCAACCTGAATGTCCTGTGCTGTTTCCAAGTTGCCGTCTACAACTAGCTTCAATATTACGCCAGGTGTCGCAATACCTGTTATTTCGGTATCTTGCGTGATGGTGGCATCTGACCAGTTACCATTAAGTGTTACACTGGTGCTTGGTGTTGCAACGTCACCTGTACGGGTAGTTTTGAAGTAAATGACCGCAGATTTCGGTGCCAGCTCCAGGCTGATTTTACCTTTGCTATCGGTGACGAGTGATGCCGGTGCATCTTTCCAGTTTGACTGGATCTGTCGTTCAAAAACAGTGCCGGCATTTTGCTCAACATCTAACTGGTTGAGTAGCATCGGGGCAGATGAGGTATTCATGACAACGAGTACCTCATCGTCATCCAGGCTGCGTATGAAACTGAAAATGCCGGCACCTGCATGGTCACTTGCAATGACTTTCAAATCTCCTCGGGTCAGTACCTTATTTTCAGTTCGCAGTTTTGCGAGTGCCTGGATAAAGTGGTACATCTCGCTATCTGTATCGAAGGAATCCACAAATTGCCCATCTTCACGGTAGCCGCCATCGAACATACTGTCCCGGCTATTCACCATTGTCTGCTCTGTGCCTTGATAGATAACAGGAATACCTGGTATTGACATCATGGTGATTAATGCTTGCTGCATATCTTCTTCACTGGCTTGTGACAAAAAGCGTGGCATATCGTGGTTGTCAATAAAGTTAGGCATGATGTAAGGGTTGGGGAACAACTTCATCATTTGTTCAAGACGGTAGCGTAGATAGTCAGTTGGCTGGCCCGATGCAAAGACGCGGGTCATTGTCGTCTGCAGTGGGAAGTTCAGCACCGCCATCAGTTGCTCCGGCGAGCCGTTTTCACCAATGTAGGTTAGCATTTTCTCCTCACCTTCGGTTTGGTAGGGAGTCGATGCTTCAAAGACTTCTCCGAAGGTGAGGAAGTTATTTCTGCCAGTCGCTTTGGCCTGCGCCATAATACCATCTTCGCTATGGAAGAAGTCATTCCAGAAATCATGCTCGACGAACTTGGCGGTATCAACTCGAAAAGCATCGACACCAACATCTTTGATCCATTTGCGATAGCTGGCTTTAAGGTAGGCTCTGACTACCGGGTCGGATGTATTCAGATCATCCAGGTCTGAGAGTTGCCAGGTTTTCTCTTGTTCCGGGTTATTGTGATCTGTGATGCTAGGTGTCCAGTGATAGGCACCGCTGCCATCTTCCTTACATTGGTTTTGATTGAGAGGATAGGGTAGCTCTTGAGCGGGTGCTAAAGCTTTTGTAATAAGGCGGAAGCCATCGCAAGGGCTCGATGGATCGTAATCGTACGGATTATCGTAGGTGAAAAAGTTGCCGACATGGTTGGTGACAATGTCCTGGATCAGGTACATATCTCGGCTATGTAGCTCGTTTGCCAAACTCTGGTAAGTTTCTAGATCACCAAAGTGCTCATCCACTTTTTGAAAGTCTCTAGCCCAGTAGCCATGGTAGCCACCATAGTTTTGCTCTGCATCCCACCATTGGTTGGCCACGGGAGGAGTGATCCAGACTGATGTTGCCCCAAGATTCTGGATATAGCTGAGCTGGTCAGTTATCCCCTGAAGATCCCCTCCGCTGAATTTTTTGTCGGATGTCGGGTCGTATTCGTTTTGTTCCTGATCGTTAATTTGGCTATTGCCGTCATTGAAGCGATCAATCATCAGGAAGTAGATAATTTGATCTTGCCAGTCAGGCGATACGGTTTGCTCTTCTCGGTCAGAAGGCGACATGCTATTGTCCGCTATCGCAACCGGATCATTGTCAGAGTTACAGCCACTTAGGGCCAATGCAATTGATAATGATAAAATATTTAATTTATTCAGCGTCTTATATTTATTTTTTGCCACGTCTTTGTCTCTTGTTCACGAATGTGCGTAAACAATAATTGATAAAGAAGCAGAAAAGAGTGTCACTTTGCGCCAAAATACTGGTTGTTGAGTGACACATTTTTATCCGTTTGAGCTATCTGACATTTTTGATTGTTATGCCAAGAGCCACACTCAAAGAAAATTACGTTAACGTCCGAGCAAATCGGTAACCATGTTGATAATTGTCGCAGTGGAACTCATTGCCCTGCTGATTAAACAAGGTAAATGAGCACTGTTGCGGTATCGTGGTCAGCAAAGCCGAGAGTGTCCACGACGAGTAATCATGATGCTGGCTGGTTTTGGTCATCGTCCAGACAACATCTTCTTGGTCATCGATAACGCAGGTAATAGCTTCGGTATCGGGTACTCGACAGGCAAGCTCTATGACCGCCCGAAAATTGCCCGCTTCAGGGATGGTAGCCCGTGTAGGGACGACAATTAGAGGGTGACCAAGCAGGATTTGATTGCTAACCACATAGTTGTGGCCAAGGTTGTCATCGATAAACTTTTGACCGTCGACCTCATAGCATAGGCGGAAACTTAAGGGGCTGGCGACAGGAAGGTTGGCGGTTGACCATAACTCGACGCCTTCGCTAAGAAAGTCATCAAAAAATGCAGGGTAGTTGCGCCAGACCCCATCTCTATCTTTGCATTCGACCGTTACATTCTTTTCAAAGGCAATATTGTCTACCTCGATCCACACTCGACCTTCTCTTGGATGGCCGTCATCGTCTGATTCGACAATGCCTTTGGCGTAATGGAGACGGATTGGTTTTGCCTGCTGTATTGCCCGGTTGTTACGGCATTGTTCCCGATACTTTTGTGGGGTGAATGGATACCATTTGCGAAAGGCTCGGTGGAAGTTGGATGGATCATCGTACCCAAGCCGGTTGGCGATAGTGGTTGTGCTAAGCTGTGTATCGGCAAGCAACTGAAGGGCAATTGCTTTTTTCTCCTCATCCACAAGGGCGCTGAAGCTGAGGTGCTGATCACGCAGGCGCCGCTGAAGGGTTCTGGGTGATAAGCCGAGTTTGATGGCTTGTTCAGGTAGGCGTATTGGTGAACTGATATTGTCGCGGATTACTTTTTTAAGTCTTGAAACTAAATCTTCCTTCTCGATGTTTTCATGTTGGAGAAGCAATAACACTTGCTTGGAAAGCGTAAATAGTCTTGGTTCAGGCGTTGCTATCCCTCCAATTTCATGTGAGTCAAAGTGGATTTTTAAACATTGACCATATTCATTGCGGATTTGAGGGTAGGAGCAAGTATTTGTCTGGAGCCACGAGTGGTTAAGTGTCGTGAACTGAGCAACTTGTTTCAGTAGAGCTTCGGTAAGGTAGTGCACCCATATTGGCAGTGCTGAATTTGTGCGAGATTTAATATGCAGAGATAGAAAACCGCTGTTGTTTTCTGGTTCCACATAGATATGACGGTCAAAAAGCGATATTGCTTTGCACCACCAAAGTAAGCCTTCTTTTAGTGACGGCGCATGTATTAGCAATAACTGTTGCAGAGTAATCAGCTCGTCGGTGTGCCAGTGTTCGCTACCGATCCGAAAATAAGTACTCCCCAATGCCAGGGATAACTTATCGGAAAACAGTACTTTGGGATCCATTACTTTTCTCTATCCGTTAGATCGCGCTTCATTTTAACGAAGAAGCTGTTTTGTGCTAAGTCATCAATTATGCGCGAGATCAAAATGTTTTCTATCTATATTCTTAAAGATTTGGTAAAACACCACCTCGCTGAATGTCAGACAGTTCAGATAGTGTTCGGAGATCTTCACTAAGTGTTGAGCTGAACTGTCATACTTGGTTAATTTTTAAAATGTGAGCAAAATTAGGTTATTAATGCGGCTATATAAACAAGATGCTGTCGAATGGTTGTCTTCGCTACCTGACGGGAGCGTGGATTTACTTATTACAGATCCCCCTTACGAATCACTCGAAAAACATCGTGCTGTTGGAACGACGACTCGTTTGAAGGCTAGTAAAAGTTCAAGTAATCAATGGTTTGAGATTTTTCGTAACGAACGATTCGAAGAGCTGTTGTCACAGGTATATCGGGTCCTAAAAAATAACAGCCATTTCTACTTATTTTGTGATCAAGAAACGATGTTCTATATAAAACCTATTGCTGAGCAGGTAGGTTTTAAGTTCTGGAAACCGATTGTCTGGGACAAAGTGGCTATCGGCATGGGCTACCACTATAGAGCCAGGTATGAGTTCATTTTGTTTTTTGAAAAAGGCAAAAGAAAGCTTAATAACCTTGGTATTCCTGACGTTTTGGCGGAAAAGAGAGTTTATCGAGGTTATCCAACCGAAAAACCAGTACCACTGCTTGAGACATTGATTGATCAGAGTAGCTCTGTCGGTGATTTGGTTGTTGATCCTTTCTTTGGTTCAGGCTCAACATTGGTTGCAGCCAGCAATTTGAATCGAATTCCTTGTGGGAGTGATATCTCAGATGATGCGCATGCTTATCTCAAACAGCGTGTCACTGAATTAGCATAGTTAAGAACGGCTATCGACACTTAGGTTGATAGCTCAAACGCTACGGTACACAAGAAACAGTATGCTACTTAAGAATTGTCAGTTAGTTCTGTTTTGATCAGGTGCAAAACGGCCAGGTCATGCCCTACAGCAAAGGTTAAATTCCACACGTTGACGAGTTGTTTAACCGGTGACGGCATTTGACCTTCTAGGCTTTTCAATATAGGTTCGGCGTTATCGAGGGGAAAACCGTCTATAGCACAGACATCCAATTCATCTGTCCAGGCGATTAAAGCTTCTGTTTCATTACAGGCTTCCACCTGTGTCATGTAGGTTGCACCATCGTACTCCAACACCAGGGTAAATACAGACATAGGTAAACTCTCGAGTTAATACCAATCAGCATAAGAATTTGCTCATTCTTGCTGGTTAAAATCATCTGAACACTTACTTATCCCGATTGGTATAAGGGCTGAATAACCTGATTCTCCAGGTATTGCAGTCACATGAATTATTCGTCTTTAATCATCGATTGAGTGTACCAGCATGTTAGGTCTTTATCTGAAGTAACCAGGTTAACGACAATCTCACCGTAGAGTTTCCACCCTTCATCAAGAAGACTGTTTACTTTGTTTTCAAATTCAAATTCGTGTTTATCGCAGACAATCTTGTATTTCATCATATACCTCCAACTGCTGTCACAAATGCAAGCAAAAGAATAGTCGTTAGTCTTCATGCTGTTTCGCTGCACCCTTAGCGCTAAGTCGATGCTCTTGTCGACAATTAAACGACTGGCATATTAATAATAGTTAGGATTTATCAGCCTGTTGCTTTCAATCTGACACTTGGCGAAGAATTCCTAGCTTTCTATCAGGACAAGTATCCGTCATCTGGTTGGCGGTGTTGGTAATGACTTACAGGAAGGTTCTCAGCGAAGTGGATAAAAAATTCGACAATAGAGAATTGATGATGCGAGTGAAGTAGAAATCAAATAGGTCAGATGTATGGGCGCTCCGACCTATCAGTAAGCTTCGTAAAATGTGGTTACTCGGCTTCTTTTACTCGCACTTTACTTTTTGCAATCTTGGTACCATTTAGTGCGGCAATTGCGGCGTTTGCTTCAGCTTCTTCAGGCATTTCAATGAAAGCAAAGCCCTTAGATTTTCCTGTTTCCTGATCGAGAACCAGGTTGCAAGATACAACTTCGCCATGAGCTTCAAACATTGCTTTAAGTTCAGCTTCAGTTGTTGTGCGAGCAAGATTTCTTACAAGTAATTTCATAGTGGGTCGCTTTATGTAATGAATAATGAGTATTCGAAGTTGTGATTATCACAGAACACATAATGTAAACCAAGCAATGGCTGCAATGGTTATATTCGTTGCTAGCATTGTGCTCTTTATGGACATAAAGAATACAGGGCGAGTTTACTAACTGAGAGGATAGTTATATCAGTGATTTTATTGGCTGCCGTCTGACTTATTTTTGTGAGTAAGAAGATATAGTGAGATATTGGAGCGAGCACTAAGATTAGTCGATAGGTAGGAATATGTTCATTAAGTTTGATGTATTCGGCAAGCTGATGTCAGTACAGAGAAAAAACGAGGAATGGTTACTATTCATGGAGTCAGATACATCGATGCGTGTCCGTATATACGATGTAGCTATTCCCGCTGAACTGGATGAAAGTGAACTGGCTGGCTACCTGGCTGATATTTTCCATGAAAATGTGCAAAGCCCTCATCTGATTGTTGAGCGACTAGCTCCTTGAGTGATTACTTTCAACATTGGTCAGGCAGATCAAAGTAGATGTAATCGAATATTTTAAACCAAGCCAGTTCTCGCACTCTGTGATCTGAATGCGTTCAGGCTTGCACGATTAGTGACGTGGTTTGCATAAATAATTTATTGATATTTAGGCTTTTTAAGCAGTTTTTTCTTGCAGTATATTGGCGACCTTCTGTTTTTACGGATAATACAGTGAGGTTAAAGTGGCATTCTCAATCCAACGTTTTAGTGCATCGGTTACCGCCTTCGTTTTTGGACATCCTTTTCCAACTGAAGCGGTTGTTGCTAAGCCTCTACAGGGGCAAGAACTTGAACAAGTTTTTGGTTCAAGCTCTCAACAAGTCGCAGGCAGCTCCATACCTTCCCAGTATGTGTCGATAACCGAAGCGGATGACGGTATCTATATTCGTTATTCACTGGCAGAAGGTGATGCTATATATGGGGTGGGCCAAAATATGGGCAGGCTGAATAAGTGTGGTCAGCTTTTTAAAACCTGGTGTAGCGATGAATTTCGTCATTTGCCAGATAAAGCCTCCTTGTATGGTGCTCACCCTTTTCTGGTGATAAAAGGTGAGAACAATTTTGCCCTGTTTATTGATTACCCCGGCGAAATGACACTGGATCTCGGTTTTTCTGATCCCAGCCAGATCTCTATTCATATACCGACACATCATGTACGGATCTTTGAATTTACGGCAGCGAATGCCAAACAGCAGGTGCGTGACTTTCGCAGCTTAATTGGTCAACCCTACATTCCTCCACGCTGGGCGTTTGGTTATCAGCAGTGTCGCTGGTCATATTATGATAAAAACGCCGTAAACGAGGTGGTTGAAAAACTTCGCCACTTTGATATTCCCTGTGATTCGGTTTATCTCGATATTGATTATATGGAGGAGTTCAAAGACTTCACTCTGGATCCGCATCGTTTCTCGGACTTTTCCAACTGGGTTGCACAACTTCGGCAGCAAGGTATTCGCTTAATCCCGATTATTGATGCTGGGGTTAAAGTTGCGGATAACTACAGCGTTTATCAAGAGGGGCACGAAAAGGGGTATTTCTGCAAAACGGAAACCGGTGATGAGTTTCAGGCGGCTGTATGGCCGGGATTATGTGCTTTCCCGGATTTCTTCCAACCCGAAGTGCGTCAGTGGTGGGGGAAGCAATATCAGTTTCTTACCGATCAGGGCATTGACGGCTTCTGGAATGATATGAATGAACCTGCGCTGTTTTATTCTCCGCAAGGGTTGCAGCAGGCCATTTCACATGCTGAACAATGCAAAGATAAAAATATCGGTGTGCATGAGTTTTTTCAACTTAAAGGGGCGTTTGAGAACCTGTCGAATCGCCGTGAAGACTATCAGGCGATTTGGCACCAATTGGAAGATGGCAACCGTATCAATCATGAACAGGTTCATAATCTGTATGGCCAAAAAATGACTCAGGCCGCGGATGAAGGCTTTAAGCAACTGAATCCCGATAAGCGCTATTTAATGTTTTCTCGTGCTTCAGCTATTAGCGGTCATCGCTACGGGGGAATTTGGCTGGGGGATAACCATAGCTGGTGGGAGCACCTAAAGCTCAATGTTGCCATGATGCCCGGGGTAAACATGTGCGGTTACCTCTATTCCGGGGCTGATGTTGGCGGCTTTGCCGGTAATGCAACGAGCGAACTCCTATGTCGCTGGATACAGTTTGCGGTCTTTACTCCTTTGTTACGTAATCATTCCTGTATGGGGACTCGCGACCAGGAACCATATGCTTTTGATGAGAATGCGCTGACTATAATGCGACAGCATATTAAATTGCGCTACCGATTGATCCCTTACCTCTATTCGGAGTTTATGCAGGCAGCTAAAAATAATGAGAACTTGTTCTGGCCGCTGCCGTTGGAATACGCAGATCCGGATGCGCAGAATGTGGAGGATCAATTGTTGGTCGGACGTGCTTTAATGTGCGCGCCAGTGCTCGAACAGAATGCTTCCGGTCGCTATGTTTATCTGCCAGAAAACATGTTGCTGTGGAAGGTGAGGCAGCATGACAAATTTGACTTAAAGATCATGCCGCAAGGCCATCATTATCTGCCCTTGGAACTGGCTGAAATGGCGCTCTTTCTGCGTCCGGATTCAATATTGCCTTTGGTGGACTCTGCCCATCATGTCGAAGCACAAGATCTCAGCTCATTAGAGTGCCTTGTCTATCTGCACAGTAGTGCTGAATACGTTTTGTATCATGATGACGGTGTCACTCATAACTGGCAGCATGGTGCGCAGGCAAGCCTGAAAGTTAAGGTCTTTTATGACGCGGAGAACAAGATCCAACAGGATGTGACTATAGAGGGAGACTTACCGTACCGACAAGTTAAATTGACCATTATCGATCAGTTTGAGCAAGTGGTCGTACGTCATATACCAATAGCATAATTTTATGATTGTTGAATCGTGGGCGTGTACTTTCTGATGATGAACATTGGGGGTTACGCCCACACCCAGAAAATTATCTCACCGTGCTAGTTTTACCCTGAATTATTTCTTAAGTTTAACAGTTTACGAGCAAGTTTAAGATCTGGTTAAGAAAGTCATCCAGCCTATTACTACTGGTCTAGAATGTATATTTACAATGACCATTTTTATCACGAAACAGCCTTGCACTAAACTTGAGGCAAATACTTCGTTGGATTATGTTATGGCCGGAAATTTAATACTGGATATATTTGCTAAATCCCCATTAAAACCATTAGAGCAGCATATTCGGCTGGTAGCTAAATGTAGCAATCAATTGAAACCGTTTTTCCAAGCTTGTACCGAAAATGAGTGGGAAAAGGCGGAAGAAATTCGCAAGCAGATTTCTCAGCTGGAAAAAGATGCCGATCAGCTAAAGCGCGAAATTCGTCTCGAACTGCCAAACAGCATTTTCATGCCTGTACAACGTACAGATGTGCTCGAACTACTTAGTCAGCAGGACAAGATTGCCAATAAAGCCAAAGATATCGCAGGGCGAGTCATAGGGCGAGAGTTACAAATCCCTGATGAATTATCAAAACCATTCTTTGAATACTTAAACCTCTGTCTTGATGCTACCGAAAAAGCCGCGGATGCAATTAATGAACTTGATGATTTGCTAGAAACCGGGTTTAAAGGTCGTGAAGTTGATCTGGTTGAAAAGATGATCAATCAACTCGATAAAATTGAAGACGGCACGGATTCTATGCAAATTAAATTGCGTCGCTCTCTGTTGTCGATTGAGAAAGATTTGAATCCTGTCGATGTTGTCTTTTTATACCAAATCATTGAGTGGGTCGGTGATCTTGCCGATTTGGCTGAACGTGTAGGTGCCCGCCTGGAAATCATGTTGGCTCGATAATACAAGGTAAAGGCTGAATGGACATACTAACTAGTTACGGAACCATACTGGTTTTGTTTGCCGCGGCAGTCGGCTTTTTTATGGCCTGGGGCATTGGAGCTAACGATGTTGCCAATGCGATGGGGACGTCGGTCGGTTCCAAAGCCCTGACGATTAAGCAGGCCATTATCATTGCGATGATCTTTGAGTTTGCCGGCGCTTATCTTGCGGGAGGAGAAGTAACCTCGACGATTCGTAAAGGTATTGTTGACGCAGGTTATTTTGCGAATACCCCCGAGCTGCTGGTCTTTGGCATGATTGCTGCGTTACTGGCTGCTGGGGTGTGGTTGTTGGTAGCCTCATATCTGGGCTGGCCCGTATCGACTACTCACTCTATTGTCGGCGCTATTGTTGGTTTTGCCGTCGTGGCCGCAGGGACCGATGCGATCTCATGGAACAAAGTGGGGGCGATTGTCGGTAGCTGGATCATTACTCCGCTCATTGCCGGGGTCATCGCCATGATTATTTTTAACAGTGCCCAGAAACTCATTTTTGATACCGATAAACCGCTTGAGGCGGCCAAACGCCATGTTCCGATATATATGCTGCTGGCTGGTTTTGTCTTATCGTTGGTAACCATCAAGAAAGGGTTAAAGCATATTGGATTAGATCTAGGTGTCGCAGAAGGTTATTTATGGGCTGTTGGTGTCGCGGTGGTTGTTGCAATAATTGGCAAATTCTTTATTAATCGTATCCGTTTTAGTGATGATGCCGATAAAGACATGCATTATGCCAATGTTGAAAAAGTCTTTGCTATTTTAATGGTGATCACTGCCTGCTGTATGGCGTTTGCCCATGGTTCTAATGACGTAGCCAACGCTATCGGTCCATTGGCAGCAGTGGTCAGCGTGGTATCAAGTGGTGGTGAAATTGCCAAGAAAGCAGCGCTTGCCTGGTGGATACTACCGCTAGGCGGTGTGGGTATTGTTATCGGCCTTGCAGTATTTGGTCAGCGGGTTATGGCGACGATAGGTACTGGCATTACTCATTTAACGCCTAGTCGTGGCTTTGCTGCCGAGCTGGCGGCCGCCTGTACAGTGGTTATCGCCTCTGGCACCGGTTTACCAATATCAACGACGCAGACATTAGTCGGGGCGGTATTGGGGGTGGGGATGGCGCGTGGTATTGCCGCTATTAACATGAGTGTCGTGCGAAGTATTATTCTTTCCTGGGTGATTACGTTGCCCGTTGGTGCTGGTCTTGCGATTATCTTCTACTGGATCATCAAAGGAGTGTTTACATAGCCGTCGGCTATCGAGGAATGGTTATAATCGAGCTTCTTGGTGAAGGTGCTGAGTTTAGCATGACAGTATTAAGTACAAATAAAAATGCCAGTGATATCACTGGCATTTAAATGTTTTGAGGATTAGTTTCTCTTTGGCTGCTGATAGGTGCGGCCAGCGGCTTGGTAGACGTCTTTTTGCTTCATATCGAACATGTCATAGAAGAACCAGGCAATAAATTTAATGACATCATCGCCTTCGTTCATGATCCACTCAGCGTATTCTTGTTCTTCGCCTTCGTCATTCTCTTGCATCGAAACGTGATAGATGCGCTTCTCGCCGTCGATTTCAGCCAGCTTGAACTGACCTGTCAGTGATGCTGCTGCTTCTGCGATCTCTTGTTCTTCACTTGCTTTTAGTGCTTCTAGAACTTGAGGCAGGCTGTCTTTTTCACAAAGTGACTTTACTAAGGTTTCAAATTGATCTTGTTGCATTTTTACTCAACCTATAATGTTAATCGTGCCATTGTAGCAGTGAGTTGCGTATTTGATAAAACCTCTTTTAGGTATTTTTCGTTATTACCTTGCAGTCATCGTTGTCATAGTAAAAACATTCAATTTCATTGCACTATGCTTTGAAACTCCCATTTTCATGTATGCACACACTTTATTGTGAGCATGAACCGCAGCAGAATCCTGGCTCACCGTGTTTGCCTTTCTTCTCTTTGTCTGATTTCTCTTGTTGTGTTGCTTCAGCACTTTTTCCTTTGCCAATTTTGGTCTGTTCATCGTCTGTTTTTTTGAAGAACTTGTTGAATGAGATAGCCATGGATAATCACTCTTCTTTAATGTGCATTTCGAATGCATGTTATAATTTGTGACTGTTTTAGTCAACTACCTTGCCGTTTATGTTCTGACGTTGAAAGTTACCTCTGATGGTAGCGCAAGCTAAGTGTGTCAATGTATTCTATACCCTCTAAAACTCGAACAGTCAGGGATATGATATGTCAGGGATTACCGATCTAGATGTACTACTACAAAATATGGAACCCCAATTACGAGTGGGAGAATTTGTTTTTTGTACCATTAAATCATCAAGCTATGAGGTTATTCCCAAGCTCAAACCAATTGCCTGCTTTCTTGAAGATGAGGGCATGACATTGGTACTGAATAAAAAGATGGCTGAGCTTGAGGGCTTTGATTGCACATCGGTTTTTAAGGCGATTACATTGACCGTCCATTCCAGTTTAGATGCTGTCGGCCTAACTGCTGCCGTGTCTAATAAATTGGCCTGTCGGGGTATTAGTGCTAATGTGATTGCTGCTTATTATCACGATCACATTTTTGTGCAGGTTGAAAAAGCAGATCAAGCGTTAGCTGCCTTGAGGGAGTTTGGGGATAAAGTAAAGCGATAGGATAAAAAATACTGATGGAACTGCACACAATTTTACTGTTTATCATTGCCTCGTTGACGCTCAATCTGATCCCCGGACCTGATGTAATTTATATCATCTCCAATACCATGAGGGGAAAGGCATTTGCTGGTACGCAAGCAGCCCTGGGTCTGGGCGTTGGTTATATTTTCCATACTATTGCTGCCGTATTTGGTTTGTCAGCACTGATCTTAAGTTCAGCTTATGCTTTTTTGGTAGTGAAGTTTTTTGGGGCGGCTTATTTGCTATACCTTGGAATCTCTTCGCTGAGAAGTTTCCTGAAAGGACAGTCTAAACTGACATTCTCCGATCAGGGGAAGGAACCAGAAAATGTGTTTCGTCAGGGGATTATCGTCAGTATCCTGAATCCTAAAGTGGCAATGTTCTTTTTGTCTTTCCTGCCTCAGTTCATTGATACCTCCTTGTCTTCGAGTTCTTATCAACTGTTAGTACTTGGCCTGCTATTTTGTGGTCTCGCAACGGTCGTCAATGCAACCTATGCGATGTTAGGTGCTTGGGTTGTTAATAGTTCAAAGGCCTCGCGGTTCAGTCATATTATCGAAGGCGTTTCTGGCTTGTTACTGATTGGGCTTGCGGCCAAGGTTGCATTCAGTAAGGCCGATATGTCTTAGTAACTGCTTTACCATACGTCGACAACATTCATGCCGAGAGTGCTGCTAGATTAGCGGTAGCATAATAAAGCCAGCATCAAGCTGGCTTTATTATTATCATTGTTCCCCTAAATTGATTAAGCCTTGGGTATAGAATCAAGATCTAATCGATAAATTACTTGAAATGTGGGTGCTGTCACGGATGTGCTTTTGATCGGTTTTGGTAACTATATATCTGATCTAAATAACAGTTTGTTCAGTTTTTAAGTGGTAGGTCTGTGAATAAAATCAGGTGTAAGCTCACGTTTTGGTTGGGTGTTTAACTTTTTTTGAGTCAATTAATTCAAGGTAACTTTTATTTTTATCTACTCCCCCCATCTACGCCGTTAAAAGATATTGAGGGGATGGTCTCAGAAATTTGTGATTAATCAATAATCGCAATGTACCCCGAATAAAAATAATTCAAGGAGACCATCGTGATAACAAGGAACATCAAATCCTGTCTTGCGCTAGCCATTGCAGCGTCACTTTCTGCATGCGGAAGTTCCAGCTCATTGCCATCAGCAAGCACACCGGCTTATACGTGTGATGCTGAGATGATGACCAAAGCTGATGATTTGCGTATGTATCAGATCATGGTGGAAAGCTTTGTTAATGGTGATGACACTATCGGTCATGGTACCGGTTATGGTACCAGCCACCATAAAGGCGATCTACAGGGGGTGATTGATTCACTCGATTATATCGAATCACTAGGAGTGAATGCGATTTGGCTGACTCCAATTTTTGATTCTGTGCCGGTTGAAGGGCAGGACCATTGGGCAGATCGTTTGGATGCGACGGGTTATTTCACCAGTAATTACTTTGCTATTGACCCGCATTTCGGGACGATGGAAAAAGCGCGTGAATTGGTAGATAAAGCGCATGAGAAAGGTTTATATGTGTTCTTTGATGGTGTCTTCGGCCATCACAAAGGCAATGTTGTCCCATCACCGGAAGGCCGTTTGCCGCAGGGCGAAAACAATCCGGTAAGCTACCCGGAAAGTCTGGCTTTCTATCAGGAAGTCGCGACTTACTGGATTAAAGAGCTGAAAATCGACGGCTGGCGTTTAGATCAAGCCTACCAGGTGCCGACTGAAGCATGGAAGGAAATTCGTAAGAGTGTTGATGAGGCATCCAAGTCTGTTACCTATACCAATGCTAAAGGTGAAACCGTCAATCCGCTGGGTTATATGGTGGCGGAAATTTGGAATAATCAAAACTACATCAATGAAACTGGCTATGGTAAACAAGGTGATCCGGCGCTGTGTTCCGCATTTGATTTCCCTATGCGTTATCGTGTCGTCGAGACCTTTGCCGTTAATGAAAACAGTGTTGGTGGCAAGGGCGGTGAATGGTTAGCTGAAGGAATGGATCTTCACAAACTCAACCCGGATCACGCTAAGCCAAACCTGATGCTGGGTAACCACGACTTGGTCAGATTGGGGGATTTACTGCAGCGCGGCAATATTGCTTCCCCGGATGATGCCGAATATTGGTTACGCCATAAAGCGGCCATTTCCTTCCAGGCTGCATATACCGGCCCTATTACCATGTATTACGGTGAAGAAATCGGTGATCAGCTAGATGGCTATGCAGCTAAGAATACTGATGATAACTGTGCTATCCGCGGTTTGTGTGATGACCATGTTGCGCGTACCAGTGCAACCGTTAACGGGGTGACAGGGTCACTTAACAAGCGTCAGGCCGATCTGCGAGACTATGTCTCAGAGGTTATGACATTGAGGGCTAACCATCCGGCATTGTCGAGTGGCAAGCGTACTAATGTGATGGCTAACGATGCGATTTATGTTGATCATAAGCAGGGTGAAAATGAAGCATTGCTTTATATGGTAAGCACGACATCGAGAGCAGATATTGTGCGCCTTGACGGTGTCGATGTTGGCTCTGAAGGAGTGTTGGTTGACTTGATGTCGGGTGATCGCTTTAAGATGCAAGACGGTAAATACTACATTCCGATGACGGCATTTGAAGCGCGTTTCCTATCTATTGAAAAGCCATCTGCAGCGGGTGTCAAAGTGAAAGCGGCGGCGGCTGTGTCACTGGTGGGTGAAGGCTTTATGGCCCAGTGTGATAACCCGACTGTGGCCGAGGAAGGACCGATAAGTGAAACCCTGTATGTCGTGGGTGACTTTGCTGACTCGAATTGGAAGCATAAGCCGCGTCGTGCCTTCCAGTATAAAGGCGATAATGTCTATCAGGTTGTTAAGGATGAAAAACCGGGAGCCTACCGCATGCAGTATGCGAGCAGAGATTGGTCTCCGCAGTTTACTGCTGACGAGTTGGCACTGAAGCCAGGTATTAAGGGCAAGCTTAAAGGCGGTGGTTATGGACAAGATACAGCGGTCACTATTCCAGAAGAAGGTCGCTATGTGTGGAGTCTAGAATTCAGTGCGGAAGGCAGGCCGCAGCAGATCATGGTTTCTAAGTGTGAGTAAAGTACTCGGCTTCGGTTAACCGTTGTTCTAACCTGCTGAAAATGAACTAGAAGGGAGCCGTGAGGCTCCCTTTTTTGCTATTATTGAGTGCAATAAAGAATAGTGACTTGAGATAACAATGACTACGGAACCAGAATACTGTGTTGTGATGACGACCTTTGCTAATGAAGAGGTCGGTAAGAAGATCATTCATTCACTGATTGAAAAGCGCCTGGCTGCCTGTGTTCAAGTTCAGGCGATTGAGAGCTACTATCACTGGGATGGGAAAGTGAACCAGGATCAGGAAAAGCTGGTAATGATCAAAACCACGGTTGCACTTTATGGCGAAGTTGAGGCCGAGATTTTGGCCAATCATGATTACGATACTCCGGAGATTGTTCAACTGCCCGTGACTGCAGGGTTTGCTGATTACCTGAACTGGATCAAGGCCGAGTGTAAGTCATAGGCATTGTACCTTGCCCATTCTCTTTTAAGCCGAACTTAGAGCCTGACGCTTTACATATTGGGGTAATTGGGCCCGCCGCCTCCCTCCGGTGCGACCCAGGTAATATTCTGTGAAGGATCTTTAATATCGCAGGCTTTACAGTGGATGCAGTTGACGGCATTGATTTGAAATTTGGGCTTGCCTTCAATGGTAACGATTTCATAGACACCAGCCGGACAGTAACGCTGACTGGGCTCATCGTAGAGGGGAAGATGACTGGTGACTGGAATATTCGGATCACCGAGCTTCAAATGGCAAGGTTGGTTTTCTTCATGCTGGGTTGCCGATAGATAGACCGATGACGGTTTATCGAAACTTAGCATGCCGTCAGGCTTCGGGTAGTCGATGGGTTTGCACTTTGCGATAGCATGCAGACATTCATGATCAGCCTGCTGGTTGTTGACAGCCAGGGAGTATCGGCCTTTGAGCCAGTTATGCTCGATGGTTGTTAGCGCGCCGCCGACAACGTTGCCAAACTTCTGGATTTGTCCATTAAAGTTCCGGCTATCGTAAAGTTCTTGGTATAGCCAGGATTCTCGGAACAAGCGCTCGTATCCCGGTATTGTTTGGTGGAAGCCCTGGCGAATCTCCGTAAATACCGCTTCGGCAGCGAGCATGCCAGATTTCATCGCTGTATGGCTTCCTTTAATTTTGGCAAAGTTGAGCGTACCGGCATCGCATCCGATGAGAACCCCGCCAGGAAACTGTTGCCGAGGCAATGAAGATAGTCCCCCTTTGTTGATCGCGCGAGCCCCATAGGCGACTCGGTGCCCTCCAATCAGGTAACGTCTAAATAATGGATGGTGCTTCATGCGCTGAAACTCATCAAACGGACTGAGATACGGGTTGTGGTAATTCAGGTCGACAATGAGTCCAACCGCGACCTGATTGTCAGCAAGGTGGTATAAAAAACTGCCACCTGTGGCATCGGACTGGCTAAGTGGCCAGCCGACACCGTGGATAACCAATCCGGGGTGGTGCAACTCCGGCTGAACGTTCCATAGTTCTTTGATCCCCAAAGCAAAGTGCTGAGGCTGTTTATCATAATCAAGGTGGAAGCGATTGATCAGTTGCTTGCCGAGGTGGCCACGTGCTCCTTCGGCAAAAAGGGTATATTTGGCCCTAAGTTCGATGCCGGGTTCAAAATTGTTTTTTGGCTCCCCGTTTTTGTCGATCCCCATATCTGAGGTGAGCACCCCGGTAACCGCGCCTTGTTTGTTATAGAGAATGTCGGCTGCCGCAAAGCCCGGAAAGATCTCCACACCGGCGTCTTCCGCTTGTTCCCCAAGCCAGCGACAGAAGTTTGCCAAGCTAATCACAAAGTTTGCGTCATTTTTCATTGGTGCAGGCGTCAAGCTTTCAGGAACAGCTAAGAAGTTGTTTTGGTTGGTTAGGTAGCAGAGCTTATCTTCCGATACGGCAGTGTGAAGAGGGGCGTTCAGGCGTTCCCAGTCAGGAAATAATTCATCGAGAGCCTTATGTTCGAATATCGCCCCGGACAAGATATGGGCGCCAACCTCGGCTCCTTTCTCGATCACACAGACTGAAAGTGGCCGATCATGCTCTTGGGATAATTGCATGATCCGGCAGGCGGCAGATAGGCCTGCAGGGCCTGCACCAACGATTACCACGTCGAACTCCATGCATTCTCTTTCCATTATTACCTTCCTGAAACAGAACTCAGCTGCATTAGTTTGGTATAAATATAGTCCAGTTGACGTAAACGTAAATTCAACTAGGCTCAAAGAGTGCTTGGTCAAGTGCATGTTTTTCGCTGACAGACAATTGTTTAGTGCATGGTAAGTGTTATCAACACCGCCTGTTTTCCTTACATAGCGAGTCATTTATTTATATAAGTTCAGGTGTAGGTTGTTATTTTTACATGCTTATTTATTCGTGGGCATTTTGACGTTACTGGGCAAAGTCTCTATTTGAAAAGGAAAGCGTTGTGAAAGTACTGGTTGCAATAAAGCGAGTGATTGATCCTTACGTTAAGGTCAGGGTGAAAAGTGACGATACCGGTGTTGAAACCAATAACGTCAAAATGGCCATGAATCCTTTTTGCGAGATTGCGGTAGAAGAAGCGGTCAGGTTGAAGGAATCGGGCAAAGCACAAGAAGTCATCGTTGTTTCGGCCGGTGAAGAAAACTGCCAGGAACAATTGAGAACAGCCTTGGCTCTTGGGGCGGATCGCGCCATTCATATTGACACCGAAATCAACCTTGAGCCATTAACCGTTGCCAAATTACTCCAGTCGGTGATGGAGAAAGAGCTGCCGGGTTTAGTCTTGCTGGGTAAGCAGTCTATTGATTCTGATAATAATCAGGTAGCCCAAATGCTGGCAGCCCTGACAAAGCGTCCCCAAGGTACCTTTGCCTCAGAAGTTAATATTGAAGGTGACACCGTCACGGTGGTGCGCGAAGTCGATGGTGGATTAGAAACTCTGAAACTTACGTTACCTGCGATTATTAGTACCGATTTGCGGTTAAATGAACCGCGCTATGCATCGTTGCCTAATATTATGAAAGCTAAGAAAAAGCCCATGGAGTCAATAACGCCGTCCGAGCTGGGTGTCGAGGTGGTTTGGCATCAGCAAATATTGGAGGTTACGTCACCACCGGAAAGGCAAGGGGGAACCCAAGTTACTTCTGTTGCTGAGTTGGTTGATAAACTGAAAAATGAAGCGAAGGTGATCTGATGGCGACGTTAATTATTGCAGAACATGACAATCAGCGGGTTGCACCGGAGACCCTGAAAACGATAAACGCGGCGATGGCAATTTCACCCTCGGTATCGGTTGTGGTTGCCGGCGCAAATTGTCGTTCGGTGGCCGTGGAAATCAGCAAGGTGGCGGCGGTTGAGCAAGTACTGTTGGCTGATGATGCCGTCTATGAAGCCCAGCTAGCCGAGAATATTTCTGCGCTTGTGGCAGAAATTGCTGATCAGTACACCCATGTTTTAGCTCCGGCAACGACATTTGGTAAGAACTTGATGCCGCGTATTGCTGCTTTGCTGGATGTGGCGCAGCTCTCTGATGTAATTCAAATCGAAAGTGATGATACTGTGATTCGCCCCATTTATGCCGGTAATGCGTTGGCGAGAGTGAAGTCCAATGATCCTATCAAAGTCATGACTGTTCGTTGTGCAGCTTTTGAACCGGCACCGGTCGGTGAGGCTGGTGCCAAAGTGACAGAACTGGATATTGTTATACCTTGTGATTTATCTCAGTTTATCAGCAAGCAGGCAGTAGAAAGTGAGCGGCCTGAACTGGCGGCTGCACGGGTTGTCGTTTCTGGTGGGCGAGGGCTGGGGGATAAGGAAAGCTTCGCCTTGGTAGAGAAGCTGGCCGATAAACTGGGTGGTGCAATTGGTGCCTCGCGTGCTGCGGTTGATGCTGGTTTTGTGTCGAATGATCTGCAAGTCGGCCAGACCGGAAAGGTCGTTGCTCCAGAGCTGTATATTGCTGTTGGCATTTCTGGTGCTATACAGCACCTTGCCGGAATGAAAGACTCCAAAGTGATTGTCGCAATCAACAGTGATCCTGATGCCCCGATTTTTCAAATTGCCGATTATGGATTGGTAGGCGATTTGTTCGAGTTGCTTCCCGAGCTGATTGAATCGCTCTAGGGACACACCTTAGAGCTCGTTATCAATAATTTGCCAACCATGTTCTTGGGCCATATCAAATAGCTCGGCTTGCTCAATGGCGAGCTGGTTGGTTAACCAGCGAATAAATTGCGTGACAGCGTCATTATTTGCTTGGCTGTAATAATAATATTGCCACGGGCTGCCAATGATAGTGGCTGATTGGGGGAGTTGCAGGTAGCCCTGCTTAATCTCATGAACCACTAGCATCAAATCTGTCATGGCTACGCCTTGCCCGGCAAAGCAGGAGGTTAGTGCCATATCCAGGGTATCGAATGTCAGACCGGAATTATTCATGAGGTGAGACTTTTGATTTCTCTTTAACCATTGGCGCCAGTCTGTGCGATCTGGCGTGGGGTGAAGCCGGGTATATGTTAGCAGTTGATCGATACCCACTGGTTGGTCTGTCTTGGTTAATAGTTTCGAGTAAACCGGAGCTAAATACTCCTTTCTTAGGAAATTTTTTTGATACGGATTTTTCGTTTCTTTAGGCATTCCGTAAATGGCGATATCGTAGTCGTCATCATCTAGCCGGAGCTCTTCACTGTTATGTCCCATGGTTGATGACAGGATAATATCTAACTGTGGGTATTGTTCCTTAAAGGAATGTAAACGAGGGATGAGCCAACGTACCCCAAAACTCATAGCGACCTTGACCCGCAGGGTATTACCTTCTCTCAATTTCAGTTGACGAATAGTGCCGTTAAGCTCGCTATATTGACGAGTAAGTAGCAGGGCAATCTCTTTACCTTCACCGGTAAGTTCCAATGCCCTGTGATGACGAATAAATAGAGAAAAACCAAAGTGTTCTTCCAACTGGCGGATTTGACGGCTAACGGCACTTTGAGTCACATTGAGTTCTGAAGCGGCAAGGGTAAAGCTCAAGTGTCGGGCTGCCGCCTCAAATACTCGTAAACCATTTAGAGAGGGGGGAAGCAATGTATGTCTTTTCTTCATAACGCCGTCAAATTTAGCATGAGTTATATGAATGCCAGCGTGCCATAAAAGTCGCTTGAAACTCAACCCGAATAGCCATAAATTACCCTCATAATAAGAGGGGAGTATATGAAAAAATTGATCAGCCTAGCTGTACCACTCATCATTTCGCAGCTGGTTGCACAATTACTGGTATTTACCGATGTTTGGATGATGGCTCAACTGAGTATTATGGCGATTGCCGGCGGCGGTTTAGGCGCTGCTGTATATTCGATTGTTTTTATTATTGCGGGCAGTACCGTAGGCTGTGTCGCGAACTTGATTGCGATAGCTTATGGCAAGCGGATCAGCCAAAGAGAAGCGGGCGATGCGGAAGTAAGCTCTTCGCTCAAGGGCGGTATCCTTTTAGCAACCATTATGACGCTAGCCCTGCAGCCAGTCTTTTTTATGATGAACGATCTTTTATTGATGGCTAAGCAGGATCCGCAGGCGGTAGTCTTAGCTATGGATTATCTGGATGCGTTGAAATGGTCGATGTTCCCCACCTTAATTTTGCTGGTGTTGCGTAGCTTGGTGAGTGCATTTGGCGATACGCGTTCGGTGATGATTATGTCAGTGGCAACTGTGGTACTCAATGTGCCGCTAAGCTATCTGTTCGCTTTCCAGTGGGGAATGGGACTGGCTGGTTTGGGATATGGTACATCATTGGCTGCACTGCTCATTATGGCGGGTTACGGTTATTGGGTTTTCAGTCGCTCGAAGTATCGCCAGTATAATCCGCTGCACAATCTCCGTGAGTATCGGCTGGGTACCATGGTTCCGCTGTTGGGGATTGGCGTGCCGATCATGATTGCAACGCTGTTGGAGCATGCTTTGTTTTCGGGGGCGGCTTTGTTGGCTGGTACTTTAGGCGCGGTGTCGTTGGCCATTCACCAAATTGCGCTGCAATGCCTTAACTTGTCATGGAATATTGCGTTTGGCTTTTCTCAGGCAGCATCAATTTTGGTTGGCCAGCATGTGGGCAGTAAAGAGCCTGAACTTGTTCGTCGCTATGCCAAGCTTGGTCTGTTTATGGTGACGGCGACCAGTGCCGTGATTGGGATATTTGTCAGTGTGTGGCCGGAGTTTTTGACTCAGGTGTTCAGTGTCGAAGGTGATGAACTGGCCTCCGAGTTAGTTGCGGCCCTGCCGAGTGTGATGATTATGGTGGCCATGTGTTTTGTGGTTGATGCCTGGCAGTTGGCTGCTATTAGCATTCTCCGTGGAATGAAAGTCGTGGTTGCTCCGACAATCTCGACAGTGATTGGCTATTGGGTTATTGGTCTACCTGCGGCTTGGATACTCATGAAGTTGATGGGATTAGAAGGTGTCTGGGCTGGTTTAGGCATTGGATTGGCTGCCACAGGGGTGATGCTAGTTATTTTGTTGTTCAGAAGTTTGGCTCATTTTGATCGCTCGGTCGAGAAAAGTCGTGATGAACCTGCAGAACAAGAGCACTCTGTATTGCTGACATAAACACCGATTAGTGTATCTCTAGTCCCAAAAAAGCCGGAAGAAATTCCGGCTTTTTTGTGCGTGTTGTTCAGTGTGCTGGGTATTAGCGCATACGGAAAACATCAGTTTGCTTGTCATTTTGTACCTCAGCGAAACTGCGGACAAACGGTCCTTGCTGGCGGATACGAGGAGACAAACCTTCAATCACTCGCTTGGCTTCTTCTTTGGTCGCAAAGTCACCGTAGATGACGGCATACCAACGATTGCCCAGGCTGTGCTTCCAGTTAACCCAGATTGGGTCCTGTCCTTTAATTTCACGGATATAGTCACGAATATCACGCTCTTCACTCAGTGCCAGTACCTGAATAGTAAAGCGGTTAGGATCGAGGTGCCCGTAGGCTTCCTGTGTGGTCATGGCACCGACACACTGGCTCTCGGTGTGAGTGGTTTTTGTTGTTGAACAGCCCGCAAGAAATAGCAGCGCGACCAAGGCAAAAATCTTATGCATTCAATGTCTCCCAATAAGGTTCCATAGTTCTTAAGCGGCAAGTCTACCAAGATGATAAATAATTGATGCACAAAACTAAAAGGAGCCGTTTGATTGCTGTTTTTTACATCACTTCCGGTATGAAACATCATCACTTTCTGAGGCTTGCCTAAATACTGTGCATTTATACAGAAAATACACACCCTAATAGTGACTATTTTATCTATTTTTGATTAAACTGTATATGTATACAGTACTGTTGGCGAGTGAATATATGACGGTGTTACCTGTCTTTATGGAACCGGTAAAATGCGGATTTCCGTCCCCGGCGGATGGGCATCAGGAACAATTGGATCTGGATGATTACCTGATCCGTAATCCGAATGCGACTTTTCTGCTACGAGCGTCTGGTGAGTCGATGATTGGGGCGGGTATTTATGATGGCGACTTGTTGGTTGTTGACCGGGCTGAACCTGTGGTTCCCGGGCGTATTGTCATTGCGCGTATTTATGATGAATTTACCTGTAAACGTTTAGTTCGGCATGAAAATGCCTGGTGGTTGAAGGCAGAAAACGCAAATTTCAAACCGTTTCCAATGCCTGAGGATTCTGAAATCTTTGGTGTTGTAACTCGCAATATTCATGATTTGCTGGGCTAATTGGCGATGAGTAATGATTTCGCAGGCTATCAGAATCAGATATGGGCTTTGGTTGATGCCAAAAGTTTCTATTCTAGCTGCGAGCAGTTGTTTGATCCCTCATTGGCAAATAAGCCAGTCGTTGTGTTGTCGAATAATGATGGTTGCTGTGTCGCCCTGTCTCAACAGGCGAAAGCATTGGGGATCAAGCGCGGGGCTCCCTGGTTTAAGATTGAACGTGAAGCGCGAAAATTAGGTGTGGAAGTCAGAAGTTCCAACTACACCCTATATGCCGACATGAGTCGGCGTTTTATCGAAGAGCTTTATCGTTTTTCTCCTCATGTTGAGCAATACTCCATAGACGAAGCATTTATACGTTTAGATGGCTTCAAATTGGATGGGTTAACGAGTTATGGCAAAGAGATCCGAAATATAATTGAACGTCATATTGGTTTATCTGTTCGTGTGGGTATCGGAACAACCCCCACGTTGGCAAAACTTGGCAATCAGGCAGCAAAACAGTTTGAGAAGCGTGTTGGTGGCGTTATTGAGATAGATACTGACCATAAGCGGCGTTGGTTGCTGGAGCGGACAGATATTCAGGATATCTGGGGGATTGGTGCCAAAACGGCGACTCGCTTGCGTACGACAGGGATCACCAATGCCCTCCAATTGGCTGACAAAGACTCGGCGGATATGCGTCGCCTGTGGAATGTCGGTCTGGCTCGCACGGTATTGGAGCTACAGGGAACCGCCTGTATTGCACCAGGTGATATTGATGAAAAGCGAAAGCAGATACTGTCCAGCCGAAGTTTTGGTGTTGGGATCTCCAAGCTCGATGAACTGAAGTCGGCATTGGCATTCCATTGTCAGCGGGCTGGGGAGAAATTACGAAACCAGGGTAGCCAGGCCAATGTCGTTGGAGTCTTTCTACGAACCAACCGTTTTAAGGAATTACCGCAGCATAACAAGAGCAGCGTTCGGACACTGGTGTGCCCAAGTCAGGATTCCTATAAGTTTTTGGCATCGGCTCTAGAGCAACTTGATAAGATTTATCGACCGGGATTTGAATACCAAAAGATTGGAGTGATCCTGGATGATCTCAGTGATGCGCAGAATGATCATTTTCAGCTTGATATGTTTGATACCAGTGCCTTAGATGAAATCAAGCGTCGGGATTTGATGACAGTTACTGATCAACTGAATGCTCGTTTCAAAAATGGCATAAAGCCAGCCTCAGTGATTGGCTCGACAAACTGGCATATGCGACAGGCATTCCGTTCAAACCGTTGGACCACCTGCCTGGCCGAGCTACAAGTGGCAAAATGCTAGTAATTTATCAGTAAGAAATGATGAGAAGCTATGTACATTTTGTCGGTTAATTTTGTGGTCTGTCGAGGATTTACTTATTAACCATCAAGCCCTGCCGTAAATTGATTGAGTCAGTAAATAGAACAGGTTAGCGTCAGATAGCCCTATTAATCTGTCAGTTAAGCGTATGATAAAATCAATCTTTTGGCTGGTGCTAACCAGTTTTCTGCTCGTGCAAGGTTGTACCTCGCACGTCACATCAGATGAATACCTTACTCATAAAGTCCGGGATCCGGTTTACTTGCAACCTTTTGAAAATGCCAAGTGGTTCCGGCCCGATAAGCACAGGCTTTCTGAAATTCGTATTCAGCACGACGATTTACAGGTGAGCAAAGGGGTTCATCTAACGGTTGAAGGAGCCTTGAATACTGTGCTGTATTTCGGCGGTTACCCATTCAGTTCGACCGTTGATGAGGTCACCGTTGCAGGGCAATTTGCGTTATTGGGCGTTAATTTTATTTCGGTGAAGAATCGAGGGCTTGATAGTGATGGTAATTGGCCGACAGTGAGGCGGTTGCAGCATGATACGATCAATATTTATGATCAGGTCAGTGCTATGCATCCAGAAGACTTTATTATTCTTCACGGTTCATCTGTCAGTACTTTTTTCGTAGCGGAATTGGCCAGAACAAGGGATGTTGATGCCATTGTCCTGGAAGGAGCGTTGACTCGTATTGATGAGGCCGTACAGGTGTCGAGGCTCTGGTCATTACCTTGGCTGTTACCCTGGCAAAATGATATCCAGATTGAGCCTCAGCTTGCAGCCTTGGATAACTATCCGACCTTGCTAGAGTATCGTGGCCCCTTATTGCTGTTAGTCGGAGAAGCGGATAATCAGGCGCCGCCGGCGTTAACCCAGTTGCTCTATCAAGCTTCACCTTCCGTGAACAAGTCAATTGCCGTGGTACAGGGCGCTGAACAGGGCGATGTGATCAGCCAGGATAAAGCACTCGAAGCGTATATGATGTTCATTCATCGGTATGCGATGGAGTAATCCTTCTTATAATCAAACGGTGCGCAAATTAAATTCTTTATAACTATTATGAATTTCATAGAGATAAAGGGTATTTTTATTTCTACTGTGAGCTTTCCGATAATGTAGCAAGATGATGGCTGCCAAATAGGAAAGATGAGCTGATGGTCAAATGGATAGGCTTAGTTCTCATATTGGTGGGATTATCGGTTATGACATCAGGCTTGATAAGTGCCCTGATGGACTTGGCGGCGTTTCTGGTCCTGCTCTGTGTTGTAGCCAGAAAGGCGATGAATAAGCGCCTGATGTCCACCGTGGATGAACATTTTGAAAGTTTGCCTGAGGGTGATACTGAGAACAAAGATAAAATTGATATCTCGCCATAAAAATGAAGCGAGTAATACCTGTCAACACCTGACTGGATTGGTATTACTCGCTTTTTTCTTCAGTCTATCTACATTGTCTATCTGGTTGTATCTAGGTTAGCTGGATATATGTTAGCGAGCCGAGCCCAATACTAATCCAGAGCAGAATACCGAGTAACAGAGGTTGAAATCCAGAAGCGCGTAGTTTCTGAATGGTGATCCCGGAGCCAATTAAAAATAGGCAAACAACCAGAACACGCTTGGAAGCGTTAAAGATCTGATCGTATATCGGTTGTAGATCCGGGATGAAATGGGCAATTAAAATGGCGACGCAGTAGAAAACAATAAAGTAAGGGATCCCGATTTTCTTACTGTCACCTTTAAACATCAATGCGCTGATGAATGCGATCGGAATGATCCATAGTGCGCGTGCCAGTTTTAGAGTTGTCGCGGTTTTTAATGCCTCGTCACCATAGGCACCGGCAGCACCGACAACTGATGAGGTATCGTGAATCGCGATGGCTGCCCAAGTGCCAAAGGCGTGCTGGCTCATCTCCAGAAGGTGGCCAAGCGCAGGAAAGACAAACAGAGCGATGGAGTTGAGAACAAAGACGGTTGCGAGAGCGAGGGAAGTTTGATCATCTCTGGCATTGATAGCCGGTGCGACAGCTGCAATAGCACTTCCACCACAAATAGCGGTGCCTGAAGCAATCAGGTGGCCAGTTTTCTGTTCGATGCGAAGTAGCTTTGTCAGAAGGTAGCCAATGATCAGAGTAAAGAAGATAGAAGCAACAATCAGCCCCAAGCCTTGCTTGCTAGCCTCAATCGCTTGATCAAGGTGAATACCAAAACCAAGCCCAATGATGGAATAAGAAAGCAATTTTTTTGTCAGTGCAGCAAGGTTGAATTGAGTTGGGACAAGCCCAAGACTGGCGAGCGAAAAGCCTAAGATAAGGGCAACAGGTGAACTGATAAAAGGAAGCAGGCAGACCAAAGCGACGATAAAGAAAAAATAATCAGACGACTGACATTTTTTAAGGGAGTTGGAAAGCGACATCATTAGTGAGTAATTTTTTGATTAAAAAGCATAAAGATGTCGGGAGTATACGCTGATTTGCAGGTTAGATAGATTTAAATAAATTGAAGCTAGGGTTAAATATAACTGAACGTGACGTTTAGAGTTATCTATACGCAGTTTACTTTTTCAACCACTTGCCCGCTGCGTTTTGGTAGTAGTTACCGGGTTCCGTTTTTTCTATTGCTCTTTTATGTGCGAGTCGGCCAACTTCCGTTGTGGTCAAACCATGGGAAACGGCGATTTTTTTATAACGTTCTTTACGGTGGTTGTTCACTTTGGCGATGAGCTGGCGAACTTCGCCTGAGACATTGGACGTAACAGCGGCAATATAGCCGGTGTTTGCTTCTCCGATAAGGCCCTGATCCTTTGCTTGTTGAAGATCCAAAGCATAGGCATTGGCTGATATGAAAATAGCAAAAAATAAGACTAGAAAATTCTTCATGGCATTCTCCCTGCCGTATCAGAATACATCGTCATCACTGAATAAGTCATCAATTTCCTTGTCAACTTTTATTCGAATCTCATGCTCGATCTTAACGTTCAGGTTTACTTCAATTGGTTTGTCTGAGGCTGTAACCTGTACGGTCGGAGTACAGCCAGAGGTACCAATAACACTTAACATTGCCGTCAGTGCAAGGATTGTGAGTACGCAGGAAAGTTTAAGCTGAATATCCATGGGCTACGACCTTTCTTAGCCATCATCTTTAACACAAGCGCAATTATGCTACTCATCCAAACCAAGCTGCTTTAAAAATAAGCTCTCCAGCTTTGTAGAATTAATGACATTCAATGTCTTTATTAATGCCGGAATATTGTCTTCAATGTTCAGGTTTACGTAGACAGGCTGGCCATTTTGAAAATCTGGATTGTAGCCTTTAAACCGTGAACTGGCGTTTAATTGTCCTTCTTTAGAATAGTCTATATCAATAGACAGCGAGTCGTATTTATAATTTTTGAGAATTTGGCTCACTACCATCAAACTATTTTCTCCCGCGGCCTCGACATTTTCACCGATTGATGAACCCTCTTTATACCTGAGTACCCCGCCAGGATAGCGGGAATGGAGTTTGCCATTTCGAATTACCGGCATACCGTCGACTATCGACATCGGAAAATTACCGTCTAAGACTCCAGTGAGAACAATATCTTTTGCATCAATGGCTTGAATCAACTTCTCCAAATCCAGACGATGGATGATTACAGGGATGTCAGGGATGTAAGTTAACGCGCTACTGCTAACGTCATGGGTGCTAACTGAGCCACCAAATGCATAAGCACTAGCGCGATCAAGCCTATAGTGCTTTTTCTCGGTATCGAACTCAACAAGTGCAAAAATATTTTCGAGTAACACGCCAGCATGTAGCAGTCCCACCTGAAGACTAATAGGATACTTAGATTTGATACCATTCGGCGTAACTGAGGCAGTAAAGGAAGCATTGAGATCTGCAAAATGAAATCCGTGTATATTGCCACTTAAACTGTCAGCAAAAACGCCGAACTCGCCGGTAAGCTGCTCTTTGTGTAGTCTTAAATCGGCGTTAAAACTGATCGTTCCGTTATTTAGGTCATAGTCAATCGGTAAGTGAGGCATGTAATGCTTTTTTAAAGAACGTTTAGGATTAAAGCTAATATCATTACGGTGTAACTTTATCCGGGATGTTTGCTGATTTAGATCAGAATCCACGGTAAATTGAATCAACAGGGCTTGCTTCATGTTATTTACGGTTCCAGCAATATTGATGCTATCAGGCGTGAAGCTTATGTTTCCCTGACTACTGAAGGGAGGTAACCGTTGTTCATTTTGCTTCAGACTAAGGGTTGTTTGGTAGTGGGTATCAAGCTTTAACAGGCGGCCTGATTGTGTCAATGAGGCATTGGATAATGCGAGCTCTAGTTTTCCATTGTATTTTTGTACTGGGACCGACTTTTTATCTTGTATTAATAGTTGTCGCTGTTGCTCCGTGGTATGGGGATCACTGATCAGTTTTTCGCCATAAAAGTGACTGCTAAAGGTAATATCCGTGTCTGAAGAAATTTGTAATTTGGGCTGTTCTGGCAGTGTACTGCTTGTTGTTTGCAGTAGGTTGATATGACCAGTTTTCAGAACAATGTCGGTAGCATGAGACTTGATGAAACCAGGATGGACTGAAAGCTGTGCGCGGTCGATGCTTAATTCGTTATTTTGGGCTTGCATATCCAATTTGCTATCAGACCATTTCAGGCTGATATCGCTTGCTAAAGAAACAGTATTAAGCTCAGTATCGTTTGCCGGAAAAAGTTGATGAACCTTTGCCTGTAAGGTCGACTGGGAGTGACATTGTAACGAACTAGGCGACCTGAACTGATCTAATCGGATGGCGCACTCTAGCTTTTTGATAAGCAAAGAAAAGAAGCTTTGATGTTCAATGCTTTCCAGCATAAGCCGTTCACTTGGCTCAGAAAGTACGACCTTGAGCTTGTTGTTTTTATATAACGCATCGAGAGCTAATGTGCCATCTGTCGTAAATGAGACCTGTGATACCGGGTTTATATTACTATTCGTCGGTGACAGGATCGGGTGCTCAAAAGCAAACTGATTTAACGCCAGGCCAATCTTACCGGGTAGCTTTAAGTCGACTTGGTAACTGGCTTGAGTAATGTCATTTAAATTGGTTGGTAACTGAGTTGGCTGATTGCTGGGTATTGAACTGGAGTCAGGACCAGAATTGATGGCGTATTTGTCTGTTTCTCGAAGGAGTGAGGTTTGAGTTGCGGTAAAAACTAAGGGCTCACTGAGTGTTGCATTTGGGATATCGTAGAGCTTGAGCCGGTCAGTTAAGTCTTTGGTATTCGCAAAGTTGGCATTGCAGGTGAGTGATTCCGGTAGCGGGCTGACAAAATGGAGGTTGGCTTTACATTGTAGTGCGTTGCCTTTGGGGCCAATTATTTGCCCGGAGAAATGGGCATCGTTGTCATTTAGGTGTTTGAGCAGCACATCAATGTCATAGGGATCTGGGCCAAGGGCCTTTCCGGTTAACCTGAGCTTGGTATTTTTATCTGGCTTGTTCAGACGTTTTTTGGGGGTTTCTAACACCAGGAGAGAATGGATGATTAGCTCTCCGTAGTTAAAGTCATGGATCTTGAGTTTGCGTACCGGCAGTAGAGAGAGGTTGGCAATGGCACGGCCAAGATGGAGCCCCTGGTTGGTGTTATCTGGCTTTTCGATAAACTCGGGAAGTTGGCTCGGTTGATCAAGCCACAGTTGCTCAGCTGTCAGCTTGACACTTTCTGTGGCCTGATTGAGATCCAGCTGCAGATCAATGTTCTTTCCTGACTGGATATAGCCTTCGGTTATTGTCGGCCATTTAGGCTCTAGGGTTTCAATATGCACAGACAGGGGGGTTCTAGCTGGCTGCCAACTGATAGAAAAATTGGCATTATCGAAATTGAATGGATAACGGGTCGAGGCACGGTCACCGGGAATTATCACGTTTAGGGCGCCGTGCTGAATAAAGCCGCTGATGGCTAACGATGGCTGGGTCGTTAAGACTAAATCGATGTTTTCGATGCGTTGCTTAATGGCGTCATCCCCACCGTCAACATTCTTGCTGTCAAACAGTAAAGTTTCAATTTGGCGGACATGGGCACTAAAGACATAGGGCTCTGAGAGGTCGGTAAAATTAAAAGCCGTATCTGCAAAGGTCAAATTGCTAAGTCTGATCCCTTGTTGGTTTAGTCGGTTCTTGACAGTGGGCGAAAGGCTAACCGTAGTGTGTTGGGCAAACAGCCGCCATGAGGCATTTGAAATAGTGCTGTCTTTGTCGACAAAATGCTCCAAAGAGAGTTTTCTGAAGGTTAGGGCATTTCTGTCAATTGCAATAGAAACCTCATCAATGGCTAGTCCTTCCTCAAAGCTGATTCCAGAGATAGCATTGATTTCAATCCCCTTAGATGCGAGCCATGGCGGGATGATAATAGCTGGAATAATCAGTAAACAAAGCAGAATAAACAGGCCATAAAGGAAAAGGCGCTTCCTTCGACTACGCACTTTTCCTTTCTTGGGAGCTGTGGATTCCGGTCTCTTCTTTGCTTCATTCATGAATTATTAATACTGCCATTGTTCGGAAGTTAAATCATTGAATCTACTTCTTAAGCATAAACCGGAAACAAAAAACAGGGAGGGGAAATAATGACGGGAGCGATACGGCTATTAGAGAAAGATATAACAGGTTACATAATGGCTAAGGTAGAACAAGCCGGAACTGGTTAGGGCTTTCTACAGTTACCGGCAAGATTCCATTTGACTATATTGCAATGATCAACCTGCAAGAGCGGGATCACAAGCAACTTTATCAAGTTTACGGTTAGTATCTAATGTCGGGACTGTCAGTTCACTGTTTAATCGGTGGATAGCGGCGGTCAACGCTTCCTTGATTATTGTTTTGTCATCACCGTCTAGAGCTAAGAGTGCGCGAAAAAGATCTTTTTGAATGCGAGATACTTGTTTAGAGGCATGCTCAAGTTCTAGATATTCGATAGAGGCAATTTCATGAATCCGTTGCGCTGAAATATTGATTGGAGAAACAGCTCGGTTGGTCATGAGTTGTGATGAACAGTGCTTAAGATATGAAATGGATTGTGAAAGCGATTGTGAGGGTTGTTCCATGGTAAATAATCCTTACTCTTTGATTTTAAATCAATTTGTGTCATCCCGGTCACTTAAGGCCACTTTAGAACAAAAAAAAGGTATCAATATTAATGCAGATCAATTAATTGCTTATTCTTTTTGGTATATGGGGCTTCTCTCGTTCATGTTGTTTCTGTTTCTGTTTCTGTTTCTGTTTCTGTTTCTGATTTGTGTCAGTGGCGAACATTACTATCTGCTGGTTAATTTGACCAAAGCTAGATTTATAGATTTACCAAGGTGAAGTTAAGTTATTGAAAATAATAATTTAATAATTTGGCATGTTACCTGCTTAAGAACTGAGCATGAATCCCTTATCGTTAGTCAGAGGAATTGACATGAAGAAAGGACTAGGCTTAGTAATTATTTTTATTGCGTTGTTATCGTTAAGTAATTTTGTGATAGCTAAAGGCACACGCTCATTCTCAGGAGAGGTAGGACTTGCATCGAACGGAGCAGCGGCCCTGAATATGCTGGCATTGGATGTACCGACGGGGATGATTGATATTAATGTTGTAGACGGTGAGGTTGTCAGATACCAGGTGGATGTTGAAGATAAGTCCAATAACTGGTTTCTGTTTGCAACTGATCTTGAATCATTGGTACTGACAGAGCAGATCATTGATCAGGTACTTTATCTTAATATTGATGAGAAAGGTGTAACTCAGAAATGGACACTGGAGGTGCCGCGAGATCTGGCGCTGCAACTTAATATCGGAGTCGGTAGTATTGATTTAGATTCATTCAGTCAGTCACTTTCTGCAGATATTGGCGTTGGCTCAGCCTGGGTTGGAATAGCTAGTGCTGATTATCATCATGTTCGTGCCGCTGTTGGCGTGGGGGAAATCCAAGCTCAGGGATTTGAGCAAGGTAGCCTGCAGCAAGAGCGAGTAATTGTGTCAGATCAACTGACTTATAACGGTACCGGTACACACAACATTGACATCAAAATTGGTGTTGGAGATGTGAACCTTAGTCAGGATTTAATCAATAAGAGAGGATAGTTTTGGTTGAATGGTCTCTGTATAAAAGTGAATAGTTGAATATAACGCTATTCACTTGTTTGAATAAATTTCCGTGGGTGTTGGAAAATTCTCGGGGTAAATACTTTCATTTGTGAATGGTTATTCCTATAAGTGACTGACAAGTAAGTGCTTGAACATGACTGGTTAGCAAAATCAAAGCCTTTACTTGGGTTTAGATAAGTTATTATATGTTCTTATACCTTCTCACAAGGATTTGAAATGAAATCACTTCTTGTCTCGTTGAGCCTAAGCTCTCTGCTTGCAGGCTTTGCTGTAGCTGCACAAAACAATATTTCAATTGAGTACCTGCCCGCAAAAGATAAAGAGGAAAGGTCGGCACAGCAATTGATAGCTAATAGTGGTGTCAATGCCATTCTGACAGGGCTTTCCGATGCTCACTTCGCGTTTAATCAGACTTTGACCATTCAGTATGGTGCTGAAGACGGGCCAATGTATGATCCTGAAGCTCATACTGTCTATATGCCTTATTCATTTGTTGCGGAATCTCTGCAATATTTCAGGGACAACGACTACCAAGAAAAATTTGGCAAGGAGCCGCAACTCGGGGCCATTGATACAATCCTTCATACCTTGCTTCATGAGGCTGGTCATGCGTTTGTTGCCGATCAAAATATTCCGGTCTTAGGAAAAGAAGAGGATGCAGTTGATAACTTCGCCACTCTGATGATGATTAACTATGTCGAGGGCGGAGATGATGCTGCCATTAGTGCCGCAGACATGTTTGCTTTTGAATCTGATAACAGACCCGATTACTACGATTTCGGTGAGTATATTGATGAACATAGCTTTGATCTTCAGCGATATTTCTCCACGCTCTGTTTAGTTTACGGAAGCGATCCTGAGAAGCATCAAAACCTGCTTGAGGAAGTTGAGAAAGACTACCTTTCAGAACGCAAAGATTTTTGTATCGATAACTTTGATCAGCTAGATCAAAGTTGGCATCAGTACCTTTCTTCGAAGAAGCCAGAAAATGCCAAATGAATACCTTGCTCAGTAAATGTGTCTATTAACAGAAACGGCTTAGTATATTCATAGGTATAGGGCGTAAAACTGTGGTACAACGTTATCAGGATGACAGCTTCACGACTGGGAGTGGATGTGAATAAATTATTGTCTTTTGAAGCGCTGTTAGTGCTTGATGCAATTGAACGTCGAGGAAGCTTTGCGGCTGCTTCAGAAGAGCTAGGACGGGCACCATCATCGCTGAGTTATCAGGTACAAAAATTGGAACAAGATCTGGACCTGGTGATTTTTGACCGTTCTGGCCATAAAGCGGCATTTACTAAAGCCGGACACTTATTGCTAGAGCGGGGGCGACTTTTGCTAACGGCAGCAGATGAAATGATCTCAGATGCCAGTGCACTTGCTCATGGCTGGGAGCTGGATATTACGATAGCGTATGATGGCTTAGTTAAGCTTGATAATATGCTGCCGCTGGTGGATGGCTTAGCCAAGCAGAGCAAAACTCGTATTCGCTTTCAAGAAGAAATTTTGGCCGGTTGCTGGGAGTCATTGGCACAGGATCGCGCGGATCTTTTGATCGCTCCGGCCCCCAGTGTGGCACCGCCTGAAGTAAAAATTCAGCCAATCGGTAAGCTTGATACAATATGGGTTGCCCACCCGGATCATCCGATCCATAAGCACAAGAATCCGTTGGACCCTCTTGTAAGGCAGCAATACCGTGGTATTGCAGTGGCTGATACCGCGCGAAATCTACCGCCACTGACTCATAATATTCTTGATGAGCAACCATTGCTGACCGTGAGCTCAATGTACGACAAGTTTGTTGCGTTGAAAGCGGGGATGGGTATTGCAACGATGTCGACCTGTTATGCCGAGGAAGCGATTAAAAACGGTGAGCTGTCAGTGATTGGCGACGATCCTGTTTATGAACTGGATATGGTGCTGGCCTGGAACCGCAGCAGGATGGGTAAAGCCAAAACGTGGTGTATTCAGCATATAGAGAGTCTGTGGAAAAACCAGTTTAATTAATAACGCTGGTGGCTGTTAGTAAACGTGAGCGAGGTGACGTTTACAACAATGCAACCCGTAGAATGGTTTCGTCGCTTTTTATAATGTTCAATGCTTGAAGGTAACAGGGGGCAACTTGCCCCCTGTTGTTTTACTGGGTGCTTTAAGATTATTTCAATGGCAGTAGCATCTCAACGATACCGTCTTCCATCTGAATATCAATTTCAAAGCCTACTTTTTGTGCTAGCATGATCATTCCTCGGTTTGACGGCATTGTCATACCAGTTATTCGCTGTAGTCCACGCTGTTTGCAATAGCGAATAATTTTGTTCATCAAGATGTTACCCAGACCGACACCTTTTAAATCAGAACGAACGAGTATTGCAAACTCGGCTTCCTCATTGTCTGGATCTGACAGAGCGCGGGTAACGCCAATGATCACTTCTTCTGTTTCGCCGTTTTCATCAGTGATTTCACGCGTGGCGACAAATGCCATTTCCCTGTCGTAGTCTATTTGGGTAAGGTTGGCCAATGCTTCATGGTTGAACTCACCGACATCAGAGAAAAATCGTCGGTACAAATCATCGACCGATACGTTAGAGATAAATGCTTTATGCTTGGGTTCATCTTCTGGCAGGATCGGGCGAAGCAGGATTGGGCTGCCATCTTTGAGGGCAACGTGTTCTTCATGTTCCTTAGGGTACGGGCGTATAGCTAACCGAACCTGCTTGTCACCATCGAATTGCTTGATAGTCATCGAGGCGTCTATTACGGTCATCTCATCACCAGAGGCCAATAACGGATGAATGTCGAAACTCACGATTTCCGGGCAGTCGATAATTAACTGTGAGATTTTTACCAACAAATTGCACAGGGCTGGTATATCAATACGCTCGGGTAAACTGCGCTGTTTGATTTTTCCCGTTTTGATGGCATTAATTACCATATAACGAGCCAGAGCCATATTGAGCGGTGGAATTGCGACGGCCGCATCTTTGTGAATATCCCACTCGGCAGCGTCTTCACCCATCAAAATAACCGGACCAAAAACCGAATCATGGTGAACAGATATCCGTAACTCTTGAGCACCAGATCGGTTAGCCATCCGTTGAACCAACAAACCATCAATTTGGGCACTTGGATAGTTTAAGGAAACACGGTCTAAAATGGCTTGTGCGCTATTAGCAACTTCAGCGGCGTTACGTAAATGCAGCATGACGCCATGTACTTCTGATTTGTGCCGAATATCCGGAGAGCGAAGTTTAACTGCGACAGGATAGCCGATCTGGTCGGCGATATGCGTCGCCTCTGCCGGATCTGTCGCAATCCAGGTTGGTAATGTCTTGAAGCCATAGCTTTCAAGTACCGGACGAACTTCATGAGTCTCAAGCTCTGAGACACCTTGGGCAAGGAGGTGATTTAACACATCATGTACGTGCCGGGGGTTGGCTTGAACCTCACCGTAAGACACCGGGGTTTCCATTAACTGTTTTTGGTTACGACGGTACTCAACTAAGTGCATGTAGGCAGATACAGCACTTTCAGGTGTCCGGTAAGCGGGAAAACCCGCTTCGGTAAAGATTTGTCGAGAAACAATGGCCTCATTTTCACCTGCCCAGTTACTCAATATATTGAATCGCTTGGTGCGAGGATGAGATTGCAGAAGCTCGGCCAGTCGTTTTGCTGTTTCATTTCCCGGCGCGATAGCAGAAGGAGAGTGCATGATGAGCAGTGCATCAAAATCATCGCTGTCTAGCAATATACGAATGGCCTTCTCATACCGATTAATATCGGCATCACCAATAATGTCGATAGGGTTTGCATGAGACCAGCAGGTTGGCAGTATTTCAGACAGCTTTTCAATCGTGTCGTTACTGAGTGTGGCCAGCTTTCCTCCGCGCTCAGACAAAGCATCAACGGCCATAATGGCAGGGCCGCCGCCGTTTGTAATAATGGCTAGGCGCTCTCCCCGAAGCGGAACGGAATGGGCGAGTGTTTCAACCGCCGCAAATAACTCGTGGGTGTTATGAACTCGCAACATGCCCGAACGACGTATGGCTGCATCATAAACAGCATCAAGGCCAATTTCACCGCCGGTATGAAGATGCGCAGCAGCACTACCGGCTTCGGTTCTACCGCTTTTTAAAACGAGGATCCGCCGGTTGCGGGCAGCGGCTCTTGCGGCCGACATAAAACGCCGGGCATCTTTTATTGAGTCAATATATAAGAGAATGGCCTCTGTTTTACTATCGCGACAAAGGTAATCAAGCAGTTCAGCAAAATTAATGTCACAGGCATCACCCAGTGAGAGAAAGGTCGAGAAACCGATGCTTTTGTTTTTGGCCCAATCAAGAATCGTGGTACAAACCGCAGCCGATTGCGAAATAAACGCGATATTACCTTTATTGGCCGCAATGGGAGAAAAAGAGGCATTGAGATTTAGCCATGGCAAGATGATCCCCATACTATTGGGGCCGACAATACGCATGTTATATTGCTTTGCCATTGCATACATGCGGGCTTCTTCTGTTTCGCCCGTCGAGTTGAAATCGCTATTCATGCCAGCAGCGAGAACAACGGCAACTTTGACGCCTTTTTCCCCCAATTGCCGGATAATCTCGACATTGCGGTGGGCATTGGTACACACAATTGCTAAATCAGGCACTCGGGGTAAGCTATCAATGGTTGGATAGGCCAGTACACCAGCTACCGCATCATATTTCGGGGTTACTGGCATGATTGGGCCATGGAAACTACCGGATAGCAGGTTTTTTATAACAACGTTTCCTGCTCGGTTGGGGCTGTCTGATGCCCCAATCACGGTGATTGACTTCGGTTTGAGTAGTTTGTCCAGTCCATCCATAACTTCACCCGACTTTATTTTTTAGTTTGAGATAAGTCTAACGGATGGAGGGGGGAGTTTCTGACTAAAGTGCGTGAGCTGTGATCAAAACCAAGTTGTTTGATTCAGAAGAATTTTGTTGAAGGTAGATAAGATAAAATTGCGATAGCTCCCTATAGCTATAGGTAGCTATCGCAGTCTTTACTAGACCTGATAGCGGCTCTTATCGCCAATATCAAAGTGAACAGGCATTCGCCATTTAGAGAAAGCAGCGACAGCGAGCAGGATAGAGCCCGTCATACTGAAGGCAATACTGATTTGATCTTGCCCAAAGACCTGGCAGAACCAGAATCCAGCTAAAGCCAGCGGAGTCAGCATCAGTACTTTGAGCTGAAAACAGAAATACTCCTTAATTGCCAGTGCACTGAACGTGAACAGTGCGGCTCCTAACGCCAGTGGATTCCACAAGCCCATCATCAGCCATACGGCAGCAAATAAGCCACTACCGACAATGAGCAACCTAAAGCGCTTGTCGTAAATATGTACCGTAGTTGCGGCGATAAGAGCGGCAATAACCATAGCCTGGGTAGCAAAGCTTGCTTCCCAGGCTATGACTGACATGAATGCTGCCGAAGAAGTAAGCGCACAGCGGTATAGGATAACAGTTAGCTTATCGAGGTAGTCTAAATCGCTCTGAATATGAGGATCGGCCATTTGAAACTCCAAAAAAGGAAGAATTGGATAGTTTACAACGGAATCATGTGACGAATGGCTGATAGTTATTGATCTAAAGTAAAGTTAGGGTTGATTGGGTTAAAAAGCAACGGCAGAATGATAGCAGAGTTTTGATTTGGCAGAGTTATAATGAAGAAAGTCGCTGTATTGGCCGTGGTTGCGGCATTGGCTGGGTGTGCCTCAGATAGTGATAATATGCAAATTATCACTTCTTCTTCCGAAGAAACTTATACTGAAGAGCAGCTTAGTTCAATGGAGCAAATTCGAGAAGCAAAAGAAACACAACCTGTGGTTGCTTTGAAAGAAGAGGTTGTTGAACCTCAGCCAGTAAAACAAGTCGTAAAACAGGAACCTAAAAAGCAACCGCCGAAGCAGCAACTTAAGCAACAGCCTAAAAAGCCTGCGTATAAGTATGCGAAAACTGCTTCTGAGGGATACACCATTCAGGTACTGGCCTTAAGTCACAATAAAGGCTTTACACCGTATATCAATAAGCTACCGTCTGATCAGCCAGTATGGATGAATAAGAAAGAGCTTCAGGGCTTGCCTTGGTATACGCTGTTGTTTGGCCACTATGATACACGCGAAGAAGCCAAGCGGGCATTAAATGCATTGCCAAGAGATGTAAAAAATTATGGCCCATTTATTAGAAGCTTGGATGAAATTAAATCATCACCATCACCTAAGCTGACAAAGCTGTATTAACTTATAAAAAGAGAGCCTAGCGCTCTCTTTTTTGTCTTTAACGGTTTAGCGAAGAGAATCGTTAAGCCGTCACTCTCTCACTTAATAGAAAAAGTTAAATTAGTAGTAATATTGTGGTTTTTATGACCGCTTTATGTGAATTTATTGAAGTTTTTCACCAATAAGCGGGTGGTAAGGTGCAATAGTCCGCTTTTTTTTATTACTATGGGACAAAATTTTAGTTCTGGCGTTAGGTTTTGAATATTCATTAACGCTGAACGGCAACATATAATTACTGGCAAGGCAATGGTTGCCAGTTTGTACTACAAGGGATGATAATGAGCTCAATCCACGTTTTATTACTGTGTGGCGGCGGTAGTGCCGAACACGAAGTTTCTCTCGTTTCTGCGAACTACATAGAACAGCAGCTCCAGCAGATTGAAGGCATTAGCTATACCCGCGTTGAGATGAAGGCCAACGGTTGGTTCGATAAAGAAGGTATGCACTGCCAGTTGAACCTTGATCGCACCTTGCAAGTGGGCGACGAGAAAACAGTTATCAACTATGTAATCCCATGTGTTCATGGTTACCCGGGTGAAACTGGCGATCTGCAATCATTCCTGGAGATGGCGCAGTTGCCATACTTTGGTTGTGGTGCAGAAGCGAGCACTAATTGTTTCAACAAAATCACTACCAAGCTGTGGTTTGATGCACTAAACATTCCAAACACTCCTTATGTATTCTTAAGCGAAAACAACGCAGAAGCCCACAGCCAAGCAGAGTCAGCACTTGAAAAGTGGGGCAAGGTGTTCATCAAAGCAGCTTGTCAGGGCTCATCTGTGGGTTGCTATCACGTTGCGGACAAAGCTGAACTTGCAGATGCGGTTAATAAAGCCTTTACCTATTCCGAACAAGTGCTAATCGAAAAGGCAATTAAACCTCGCGAGCTTGAAATCGCTGCTTACCAGTATGGTGACGAACTGGTGATCACTAAGCCTGGTGAGGTTTCGTGCCCGGATGATAAGTTCTATACCTATGAAGAAAAATACAGCTCAGACAGCCATTCAACTACTACGGTTGAAGCACCGGATCTGACGGAAGAACAAGTTGAGCTGATCCGAGGTTATGCGCGTAAAGCTTTTGTTCAGATGAAACTGAAAGACCTTTCTCGTATTGATTTCTTCCTAAGCGAAGACAATGATATTCTGCTAAATGAAATCAACACTTTCCCGGGTATGACTCCTATCTCTATGTTCCCTAAGATGTTGGAACATCATGGGCATAAGTTCCAGCTATTTTTGGAGCAAGCAATAAAGGCAGCTGCACAATAAGCGGCTGACATGGTGGGGCTGTTATTGTTGAGTATTCGATACTTGGCAATACAGCCCACAAGATTGTCAATATCAATTGGCGGTTTTAACTTAAGCTGTAATACTGGTTATAGGTGCTGAACAAGGAAAGCTATGCTGACAATAGAGCAAAAACGAGGGCGATTTAAGGCTTTGCAAGCTCGTAACTATCGAGCAAGCCTCCAGCTTGAGGGGTTTGATGTTGAGCCTTCTAAGAGAAATGTAGAGGCCGAGACATCAACTGAATCCGAGATAATAGCCAAACTGAAACGACAATATGCGAGATAAATATGGTGTAAGCCAAGACCCGGATTGTTATCCCAATACATCCGTTCTGAAAAATCTCTTATCTATCAAGGATGAAGATGAGCTTGAACTCGCCGAGAGAGACTTTACCCGAGTTCGAGCAGAGCATTTTGAACCTGAGTTTGACCAATTTAACCTCCCTTACCTGCAGAAAATCCATCAATACCTATTTCAAGATTTGTACTCTTGGGCCGGTCAAATACGGCAGGTTGATATTACGAAGGGGCAGACGCGTTTCTGCCATGTTCACAACATCCAACGGGAAGTGGAACGCCTTTTCCGGGAGTTAGAGCAAGATGATCTCCTTTGTGGTTTACCGTTTGAACGTTTTATACACGCCATAGCGCATTATTACTGCGAACTGAATGTCATTCACCCATTTCGTGAGGGGAACGGAAGGGTACAGCGTATCTTTTTCGAAATATTGGCCATCAATGCGGGTTACGAACTGTGCTGGGAAGGCATAAACTTGAAAGAGTGGGTTGAAGCCAATCAACTTGGGTACTTTGGAGATTTGGCGCCGCTAGAAAAACTGTTTGAACGTATAACTCTTCCTATCGATTACCAGCAGGGCTATGGAGAACACTGGACTGATAGCCCCAGTGGCTAATGTCATTGACTAGCTTGTGGCTGGAAACTACTGTTATCATGTTTAATCTAACGCACTATAACTTTGTATTATTCAACTTATCAAATACACATAACTACACTATTTCTCCCACGGCTTCTCCTTTACATATTTAGCTATTTCTTTGTCATGTAGGTCCGTATTACCGACGTACTGCGCAGGCATTGCTGGGCTTTTCCAGCGTCCCTGGTCCTGAATCTCACTAATTGATAATCCGGAATCTGCCAGATCTTTTGCTGCGCCAACACGAGGGGATTGGCCAGAAAAAATAATCGATGTAGGTAGGCCCAATTCATCACTGGCGCGGCGAAAAACACGGTAAATAGATGAATGATCGAGAGGGGCTTCGCCAATATTACTGTGCCGATCTATCCGGCGGAAGATATATCCATCGTTTATCATGCTGACAACTAACCAGCGCTGTAAAGCTTTAGAAGCTACCGAGCTCAGTGCGATGGTTTTATCCGCAACGGTAAGTTCAATAAGGCCATTGCTGTGAATCTCGGTGGCATCAAGGGTAAGATTAGCTAATTCACTTCGCTTTAGCATAGCTTCAAACGCTACCGCCCAGATTGCCATATCTCGGATATCTTTAACTTTGACCGAAAGTTCAAAGCGATAAAGCAATCGCTGCAAGTGCTCATCACGAAAGGGCGATGCATTACGATAATCATCGTGCTTTTCCAGTTGCTGTTTTTTCATCGCGAGGCGAATTTCTGTTTTTGCACAGGGATCTGGTAACTGATGGCATCGATGAACCAAACCAATCGTGACCACGTAACGTTTTAGGCTGGAGAGCTTACGTGTGCGTGACATGTGTTCTATATAGCGATGAACGGTATCTGGCGTCGATGGTAATGGCGTGACTTTGTTTTCAATACAGAATGCTAAGAAATTATTCCAATCATTTTTAAATGCGACTAAGGTATTTTTTGCATATTGTTGATGTGTGAGGATAGACCAAGGTTCGATCGAGTCTATATAACGGTTAAAAGTCACCATGCTGGATGTTTTTTGTTCATCATTATCAATTGGGGGGATGGTTTTCGCCATAGTATAAAATCTCTGATGCACTATAACTTTAAATATACAACATAAACAAAAAAAATCAGACTAAAAATGATGATCACTCACATAAAAAAATAAATTTATATGCTTATCAGGAAGACAAAAGTGTAACTTAATGCTTCAATATTAGGAGCTGATTGGTGTCTATCAAATGAAGATTGTTCATTTGAAGTAGCTCAGATTATGCTTATGTTTTGCACTGGTTTTAGCTCAACATCGTTGAGAGGCGTGAATGAAGAAAAGACTGTTCCATCGGGGGCACAATATTGAAAATTCGACTGGTGAGCCAGATGGTTGGAAAACTATCATTAACGGACGTCCAATCGAAAGTAAACTGACACTGGTTAAGAAAAGCATTGACTGGTGGTGTGATATGAAAGCATTTATGCCACCTGAAAAATTTGCAGGTATTGGTTCTCAATCACAACAAACAGCTAAAAATAGCGAAGACTACAAAGGCTTTAAGCTTATGAACGATAGCGGAAAGCCTAACGAGTGGTACGTTTTTTTACGGGGCCAGTTACTAAAAGGCTCACCAGCCGCCATTAAAAAACACTTAGATGCTGTTCTAGATAAATTACAACAAAAATAGAGCAGGGCAGATAAAACTAAACGCCACACCGGCGTTTAGTTCGTTTTCAATTAATCGTCTTCATCTAATTTATCGACATCGACCACATAATCACCACTTAGCCAATTACGGCCGATCAGTAATTTATAATCAAGTTTGCTTCTGTCTCGTAAATTAACTGCTACGGTTTTATGTTCACCATTCCAACCTAGATCCATTTTTACAGCATAACGCCGCTCGACACCTTGTGCATTTCGAATCTTACTGACTTTGATGATTTTGCCTTTATACGTCGCTTTATCACCATTTTCATTAATAGATGTAAACTCAACCATTTCACCAAGGTGATCACGCATATCTTCGCTATCAGGCTCTTCGCCATTTACTGTTATGTCTGTAGCGTGAATCGAGGTTGTCGCAGCTCCTGTATCAATACGGGCTTGAAAATCCATCTCCAGTTCATGGACTTTAATGGTTTCAATTTGTCCAACAACTGATTTCTGCTTGTTTTCTTCACCATTAGCCATAGCTAAGTTTGCGCTGGTCATCGAGAGCAAAATCAATGCAGGTAAGAGAAGTTTTTTCACACAGGCTCCTAAGCTTTCTAAACTGTTTAATCTATAGACATTAGATAGTTGATAATGTTCAACTTTACAAGAAAAGATAACTGAACTAACGCTGAATTTTGCGTACCGAGTTAGCTTGAGTATACAAGATATCAGGAGATACCTAGTAACACTCGAATATTGTTGATACATGATTCGCTTGGCTCAAATTGAACCGTCTGAAAGCCTAGAGCCTTAGCAGCATCAATATTAGCTGCATGATCGTCAATGAATAGTGTTTCGTCCGCGGCTAAGTCATAACGCTGAATTAACAGTTTAAAAATGTCGGGTTCGGGCTTTATCATCAGCTCTTTGCTTGAGACCAAACCGCCGTTAAACAGTGATATGAAGCTATTTCGTTCATTCAGAGTTTCAAAAAAAGCAGTACTCATATTGGTAAGATAATAGGCCGAATAGTCATGATCTAATACTTGGTATAAAAGCGCTAAGGTTGCCGTGTTTCTGACTAAGCTGTTTTGAATATGTTCGATGAAGTCAGCCATGCGGGACTCGGTAAACCCGGTTCTGGCGGCAAATTTGGGAATCTCTTCAGCCATGAGCATCGTACCACGATCGAGAGAAACCCAGTCTGGATGGTAAATAACTTCATGCAGCAATAGGTTTTGCTCATAGGAGGAATCTGTAAATGACTCCACAATTTGAGGTGGATTCCACTCAAAAAGGACTGCGCCAAAATCAAAAACCACATTACGAATCATAACAGTTTCCGTTTTACTACCATTTATTGATAATATTCAGTAACTGGTAATCCGCAAGGTCGAATGACAAACTTATTACCAGGCTCACAAATCTAAAAAGTAGACGAGATTTTTTCCCAATGAATGATAACAGCCGCTTAGTATTCTCAACAGAAACGGGCCGAATCAAAGAAGAGAAAGCAACACCACAACGTGTCAAAGGCGACGGTGTTGTTCGCATTCAACGTCAAACTAAAGGTAGAAAAGGCAAAGGTGTTTGCATCGTAACAGGCCTTGATCTTGAAGATGCTCAGCTAAAACTGCTAGCTGCAGAGCTGAAAAAAGTTTGTGGCTGTGGTGGTTCAGTCAAAGATGGCAACATCGAAATCCAGGGAGACAAGCGAGACGTTATTAAGGCTGCGCTTGAGAAAAAAGGCCACACAGTAAAACTGGCCGGCGGTTAAAACGCAAATTACCCAAAGCCCGAGTGAACTCGGGCTTTATACTATAAGGCTGGCCAAATAACCGCGCTGACATTTAATCCGTATATGAGTTTTTGGCTCATACATACAAAGTAAATTCTGAGACTTCATCAACAAGCGGTATGATTCACGCTGTTTAATTTCAGCTAGCTTTGAAGCACCAGGCAAACTGAACATTTGCAGCAGCGCTTAAAAATAGGTGTAAATTACCTATTTTATGGTAAATCAAGAATACTGTTAAATATACAGAATTACATGAACCTAACAAAAAAACCAAAACTACAATGTATGAAGTTATAGTAAACCCATCATATAAAGTTGGTAAGGGCTTAGAGAGGAGCTAAGTCATTGATCTTTGACTCATCATGAACCTAACTTAAAACCCAAACTATTTAACATAAGGTACATAATGCGCACTGAAGCTTGGGTTCACTCAGGGCTAGGAATCCAGTAATACCAAGGGTTAAGCCCCTAAATCCTTGGTTGCTTAACTTTGCCGTGATGTCCTGCCAAATCTGTTGTGCCTTAAAATTCTTGGCTTTATCAGCAGCTAGAAAAATTAACGCCTCATGTGGGTCTATGTTTGTACTTTCAGCTAAGAAAATTGCTTCTTCATCAGTAAGATAGCGTTCACCTTTGCGAATTTTGCTGACCTTTTGCGGACTGATAGCAAGGTCATGCGCAATTTGCTTGTCTTGGATATAGTTTTTGACCTGTTTATAGGCATCTAACAGTTTATTTGCGTACATGATTTGCCTCCGTTTTTATCCATTGTAGCTGGAAAATCCCGAAATTTGTCTATTTACAATCCCGATTATTGTCACTTACGCTATACACAAATCGGGATTTATAGGCACTGAGGCACGCATGGCGATTACTGTTCAACTTTCTGAAGGCACTCGTTTCTTTGATAACGGTCGTGAAATCATTGCCGTGTCTGCTTCCTATGCACCGACTTATCTCAAGTCAAAAGCCTATGCCCATAAAGAAGTTTTCGAGGTCAATGATTTGGCTAAGGAAGTTGCTGCTGGTCGTGCTATCTCGTTTTGGTCTGACTCTGTTCAGTCAGTTATCAAAACTGTTAAGGATTCCAAAAATGATTGATTGGATGTCTTTTTGTCTTGGTATGTTTGTTGGTTTGATTTTTTTTACTCTGCTTACTCAATTTAGTTAGGTTTTGATGATGCTTTCGCAGCTCTATTACGAAATCAACGATGACGGTACGGGTTTCGCCTTTATAGATGGTGAGCCTGAATACTTCCGCTCGTTGGCTGAGCTGCACCAGATTGGTTCTGAATTCTATCCCGCTGGCTATGAGCTTCATCAGGTTACGGCGGACAACTGGCAATCACTTTACGACTCGGGGGTTTTCGACAATGAATGCGATTATTGATTACCTCTCGTTTACGTGGACGCCTGAGGAATTGGCGCAAATCTTTGAACTAGCCAAAGTTGGTGCGGAAATTAAGGCTATACGCGGTTTTGAGTTCAACGAATATGGTGACGCGGTAACAAATCAAGCATTGGACACTGGTGCCATTGATTATAAGTCTGCGGTACGGGCAAAACTTCGTGATACGGAATTTGCTGTTGGTGCTGACTCTCGCAAGTTTTACGAAATTAAGCGTGACCTACTCGACCACTTTGGTCTGAATACCTTGGATGCGTTGTGCTGTGGTGAGGTTGACCGCTTTATCAATCGTCTTAACCACGGCTTGGGAAAATTTGGTAATGATTGGTCATTTTCTTTGCGTTCTGGTGGTTTCTCGGGTTATCCGCATTCAGCTAACATCTTGGTTAATGGTCAGCAAGCTGGTTTGTGTGCTTGGGGAGCCAAAAACCACGGTTGCTATGTGTCGTTCTCGGGTACGGGTACGGCGGTACTGGATTTAGAGCAGGTTCATAATGCGTTGCATCAACTGCCTGGTGCAAAAATTACGCGTGTAGATATCGCTCACGATTCATTGAATGGCAAATATGACATCAAGACAGCGCGAAAAATGGCGGAAAATGGTCAGTTTGTAACGCGTGGTCGTCCGGCTTCTTATTGCTATATCGAGTCTGGTCACTTGTCTCAAGTGGCTAGCTATCAGAAATCATCGGGTAACTGTGAGTCCGTCAAAAAACGATTTGGTTTTGTTGCCGACAAAGGTAAATCGTTTTATGTCGGTACGCGTGATGCGGGAAAAATGCTGCGCGTCTATGAGAAAGGAAAGCAACTGGACTGTAAACAGCATCCTGACTGGGTGCGCTGGGAATTGGAATTAAGGGCGAAAGACAGGGTTATACCGTTTGATGCGTTGTTGGAGCCTGCTAAATATTTGGCAGGTGCTTACCCTGCCCTCGCCTTTGTCAATTCTGAGGAGCAGTGTGCCATTGCGACCCATAAGCGCAAGTGGTTTACCAGTGTCGATAATGCGGTTAAGAACGGTGCTACCCAGTGCGGGAAATTGGTCAACTTCCTTAAACACTGTGTCGGCCTTGATAATCGCCAGATTGTTAATTTGCTGACGAATCACCTTGAACCATTTGAAATTCCAGACCGTTTAAACCAGCCCGTAATTGAAGATACGGAGCACTCAGAAAGCATTGAATTGCAATTTAAGCGGTTAATTAAATTCTCATACGATATTTATTCTAAGCACAATGAAAGGAAAATAAGCAATGACTACATTGACAGTGATGGTAATTGGCGCGGTTTTGGGTTCGGGGGTTTCAAAGAAATCGGGTTCGCCTAAACCGTACCAAATGGCAAATATTTCATACCTTGCCCCTGCTGAGGGTTTTATGAATGATGACCACAATATTCAGCGTTGCGGTATGGATGTAAAACAAATCCCGATGGTGTTTGATAATAATGTTTATGCGCAATTTGCCCGTGTGGAATATCCGGTTCAGCTGCAATTGATTCTGGAACCTGACCCTAAAAACCCAACTCGAAATGTGGTCGTTGATTTTGCCGATGCCTAGTGAGTTGGAATTATTTGAAAAGCAGTTTTACCAGTCGGCAATGAAGGCGGTTAGTTCTTACGGTTATTTGTCATTAGATACTTTGGTAAATAGCCAAATTAACCATCGTATGACGGGTTTGCGTCAATCATCCTTCAAGCCATTAGAGAAACAAATAACAGTTTGACTTTGGGTGAGGCAATGGAAAATCAGTGTGTACAAATTAATGAGCAAGGTTTCCTATTTGCTTCGCCTGAGCCAATTACGGAATGTACGGGTTATGTATTAGTCAGTCATTCCACTTATGACAGCTTTATAACTGATATTACGATTAATCCTGTTGATATAGCATCATCATTTACCTTTGGTTTTGCTGCGGTGATTATTACGGGTTATTTTGCTGCCTACCCTGTTGGAATAGCCAAAGCGCTAATCCGAAAACTTTAAACACTTTAACTTTATATTTTGGAGAGAAATTATGGCTGATATTTTTGCTGCTGTTGACCTAGCGGGTATTGCTACTTTTGTGGGTACTGCGGGTGTGGCGATTGTTGGTGTGGCAATGGCATTTAAGGGTATTACCTTGGCCAAACGTGCCGTTAACAAGGCTTAATTATGTCGTCGCTGATGGTTGACTTGATTTATACGGTGTGGTCGCTGATTGGTGCAATTACGGCGTATGCGGTCTTGCAGGGTTGGCGATAAATATAATTAATTCAATTAAGGCGGCTTCGGTCGCCTTTTTTTATGGGTGTTTTATGCGTCATTTAATAATTACACTGTTAGTGTTTATCTCTGTTGATTCTTTTGCGGTGCCTGCTGATGTTGTGCCAGTGAGTAATAATAATGTTGATTCTTTCTGTAGTGCGTTTAATCCGGGTTATCAAGTTAAGGGTACTGTTGATTCAAGGGGATATATTACTTGTTTAATGTTTAATGAAGAAAAAAACAGGTGGCAACAGTTCCATTATTCTAATCCTTCAACAGTCTTGTCTTGTCCCCCTGCTGGTTATCCTGAATATACAGATGGGCCTGATGGTGATGGTAATTGTAGTAATCCTAATCCTAACTATTGTGATACTTCAGGCGCTCAAAATGAAATTGATAGTAAGATAAATTCATGCGTTGCTGATACTCCAAATGGAATGACGGCTAGTGCGAATTATACTTGTGATTATCAATCAGAAAGAGTGACTGGATCGTGTGACTATACGCCTAAAGATGGTGGTGATACTGGCGGTGGTGATACTGGCGGTGGTGATACTGGCGGTGGCGATACTGGCGGTGGTGATACTGGCGGTGGTGATACTGGCGGTGGCGATACTGGCGGTGGCGATACTGGCGGTGGCGATACTGGCGGTGGCGATACTGGCGGTGGCGATACTGGTGGTGGCGATACTGGCGGTGGCGATACTGGTGAAGCTTCGGGCAATGATACGGCGGCTATTATATCAGCCATTAACAAGGGTAATGATTCGATAGCTAACCATCTTAATAAGCTGTTGGACGCTGATGTGGCGGTTAATTCAACGCTTGAGGAACAATTGGCTTTATACAATAAATATATTGCTACGGCTGAAGCTGCTAATAACCAAATGGAACACATGGCTAATTTTACTGAGCAGGAACTGAATGTATTACGTTCGATGCAAGGTGAATATGGCACTCATTTTGACCGCAACTATAAAAAATTAGATGAGGTTCGGCTGGCTATTAATAGTTCGTCAAATACCAATCATGCTGACAACAATAAAATCAATGACAATATTCAGGGTTCAAATAGCTTGCTGGCTAGTATCGAGCAATTAACCAAGGGGCTTGGTGATGGCTCTCAGGTGGCAAATGATTCCTTGGCTAATATCGAGCAACTAACCAAAGGGCTTGGTGATAATCAGGTAGCCAGTAATGAAAAAATGGATGATGTGAATAATGCATTGTTGGCTTTGAAAGAAACATTATTAGCCAGTGATGATAAAGATTCTGAGCGTAACCAACAATTATTGGAGGCAATAGCCAACCTCCCTAGCCTAGACGGTGACATTGATAAGTTATTGGAGGCACAAAACACGGGTAATGACTTGCTTGGTGATATTGGCTCTGGCATTGATGATATTGCGGGTAATTTGGATGCCTTGGCTGATTTAGATGTTTCGGGTGCGGGTGTGGTGCCTTGTTTTGCCAATAGTTCGTGTAAGGGGTATTACCAGACGGCCTATCCTGAGGGCTTGACGGGATTGGTGTCTGATTTTACTGATGATATGCGCCGTGGTGGTTCGTTCGCTTTTTTAGACCAGTTTAATGTTGATGTATCCAATGCGGCCAAACCGGACTTTTCAATTAATTTTGATTTGGGGCGTATGGGAAATTATGGTCGTCATAGTTTTGATTTGCCTCCCTATGTCTGGTTGTTTATTCGTGCCTGCATAATGTTTGGTGCGGCTGTCTTGTCTCGTTCTTTGGTATTTGGTGGGTAATTTATGTTTGATTGGATAGTTGATTTATATAATACCTTGCTTATATATCTGTCTAACCTTGTGGTTTCACTGGTGACAATGATTAGCGATATGTTGCTGGCTTTATTTGAGCAAATGTTAGTGGCGGCAAAGGGGCTGATATCGTTAATCAGTGACATGTTGTCGCCAATTGATATCTCACAATATTTGTCGGGCTTGCCTCCAAGTGTGGCTTGGGTGATGTCGCAAATTGGTTTGCCTCAGGCTCTAGCGATGATTATTACAGCCATTACTATTCGCTTGTTATTGCAATTAATTCCGTTTGTCAGGTTGGGCTCTTAATATGATTAACTTAATAATCGGGCGTCCGGGAGGCGGGAAAAGTTACGAGGCGGTGGTCTATCATATTATTCCGGCGATAAAATCAGGTCGCAAGGTGGTGACTAACCTCCCCTTGAATGTTGACCATTTTGTAAAGGTATTCGGTGAGGAGGTGCGAGAGTTAATCGTTATTATTGATTCCAAGCTGGATGACTTCGGTAATGTTAACCGCCCGTTCTCCAAGCCTGATGATTATCGGGATGAATGGAAAAACGAAAAGGGTCAAGGTGTGCTGGTTGTGGTGGATGAAGCGCACATGGTGTTACCGACTAGTGGTGCATCAAGGGAGGTGTTGGAGTTTCTGAGCCTTCATCGTCACTACGGCATTGATATTATTTTGATTACCCAGTCAGACCGCAAAATTAACAAGGATGTGCGGGATATGGTGCAATTGCAGTATCGTTGCTCCAAGAATACGGCGCTGGGCAGTGACAAATCATATACGCAAAAAGTGCAAGACGGTTGCCGTGGTGAGGTAGTCAATACAAACCAGCGTCGATACAACAAATCATACTTCCCCTTCTATCAATCCCACACGGCATCGAATACGGCGGTTAAGGAGGCGACGGCCAGTGACGTTAAACCGATATGGCAGCATTGGTCTATTATCGGGTCGGTTATTTTGTTAGGTGGTGTGCTGATATTTGTATTGAGTGGTGGTGTGAAAAATCCGCTGTCGGTGAAAGAGCCAGTTGAACAAAAACGCGTAGCGGTTGAAAAGCCCGTTGATGATAATTCGCCTGGTCAACAAAAAGCAGTCGTGCCGGCGATGCCCAAACAGCATCCCCTGTCAGATTTTGTATTGTATGTGACAGGTCATAGTCGCCAGTTGGCGATTAAGTCAGATAACACGTTTGATTTGGATTTGTCGTTTGACCGTGTGTATTTGGAGGCGTACCAAAACAACCTCAAACAGTTTGCATTGAACTCGGATGATTTACGCAAGCTTGGATATAAAATTACGCAAAAAGCTGACTGTATGTATTCTCTGGAGTATGAAGGCTATGATTCTTTGGTTGTTTGCAATAACAGCCGCGAAATTGAAATTGAATCGCCGATGAGCTTTATCTCTATCTGATGTTGATGCGGTTAGGAGGGGTTCCCCGCTCTGCGGGGAGGTGCCTAACTGTCATCAACAAACAGGCTTTGTTTTTTCATGCCGCTAGGCATATAAGGCCACTCGCCTAATCTAAATGTTTGCACCTTGCCCCTGTTGGCCGAAGCCATTCCTAATCTGAACAATCCGAAAATCCCCTCCTTCCTGCCAAGCTTGCTTTTGCGTGCAGCGCTCTCCTACCTTATTTGTGTCTGTAGTAGCTGTTTCCGGCAAAGTATTCGTTAGACCATTCAAGCTTGCACTTTACACAGATATAGCAGCGCTGTTTAAAGCTATACCTAATGATTGATGTTCCACTGCAACAACGGTTACAAATTTCGAGCTTATCTGGATACTTAGCTCTTAGTATTCGACTGTAAAGTTGAGGTTTACCCATAGCGCCACCACTGTATAAAAACACAGTATAGCGTAAAACCTTTACTTTTAACCGTTTTGAGGTGATTTCAGCCTTTAGCTCATTACGCGATTTTGGGTCTGAATTGTGGCTACACTCTGTTGTAAACTTTCAAGGCACACCTGTCTGGATTTCTGTATTTAGGGGTGTAGAATGCTGTTTAGCATACGATATGATGCTGAGTTGGCCGTTTTACTACGCTAAATCAGCTATTTAACGTAATTGGTATTATATGAACGAAATTTTGGTGGAAAATGGATAACTTGGATGCAATTTTAAGTCAGTATGATAAGAACTTATCTACATATACCAACTGTTCTAATTCTTTAAAGTCCCTATTAATTAGTATTTTTGAAAGTGAAGGAATTATTGTTCACTCTGTTTCATCCAGAGTAAAAGAGCGTAATAGTTTAGAAAACAAGACAAAGCAGAAGAATAAATATCAATCTATTAATGATATTACTGATATTGTTGGTGTTAGAATTATTACTCACTATTCTGATGATGTTGACAAAGTCTCTAATCTTATTGAAAGAGAGTTTAATATTGACAGTGCTAACTCAATTGATAAAAGAGCATCACTAGAGCCTGAGAAGTTTGGCTATTTGTCAGTACATTATGTAGCAAGATTTAATAATGACAGGGATAAGCTCTTAGAGTATCAACCCTTTAAAAAGATTAAATTTGAGATTCAAATTCGTTCAATTCTACAACATACATGGGCAGAGATTGAACATGATACAGGATACAAGACTGAGACAGACATACCTGCACATATTCGTCGTCAATTCTCTAGGCTTGCTGGTCTTCTCGAAATAGCCGATAGTGAATTTATTAGGATCCGAAATTCACTAGAGAGTTATGCAGATGAGGTAAATACTAAGATTGAAAATTCGACTGAAGAACTATTAATAGATTCAGTAACATTAGAACAATTTATTAAAAACAATTCATATGTTATTCAGTTAACTGAAAATATTGAAAATGTTTTTGGTGGTAAATCCCATGAAATTGATAGAGATACTATTTCACGTTATATAAATGAATTAAGCACATATGATATAAAATCAATATCTCAACTTCTTGACGCACTAAAAGAACATGAAGATGCCATCATGGAGCATTCAAACAATGTTTATGAAAAACTAAAGGACAAAATTGCAATTAGTCAACTAGATACTTTTCTTATTGGGGGAGTAGCAATTTACTATCTAATCAATATCCTTGAAGGCAACATAAGCGAATAGTTTTTTTCAACCCCGTCTAGTAATACGGGGTGAAAGTTTTTTGTGTGCGATGGCCTATCCGCGCGTTCTTGGCTAGGCCACCTACTCCTTAGTTTATGTTCCTCAATAACCTTGCAGCACGAATGATAATGGCTTTGCTTTGACGGTCGTTTTCGGCATTGATCTCTAGTAGTGCATTACCAGCTATGATGCGGTCAGGTGTCAAACTCCAACCGCCAGGTACTATCAATTCCTCTTTGCAGATGCGCCAATCCTTCCATTGTTCGTTTAATACACCTAGCTTCCTTCCTGAATACATCCTCATTAGCCTTTTACACTCGGGCGGTATCTCCTGCCCTGAATCCCACCGTGTGACAGTCCTCACACTTTTAAAACATAAATCTGCGGTCTCTCTTCTGGTTAAACCGCAAGTAAATTTTCTAAATATGTAGTTGTTAGTTATTTTTTTGGACATGGTGTCTCTTTTTGCATTCCCTCGTTTTCAGGAAATCGCATAATAACCACGGTGAATAGTGCATTGTTGGGTATGGGGCTGGATTATGCATTTAACATAACAAAATCATAATGCGCACTGAGATGTAAGATCTAATTAGAAGTGTCAGATTTGAGCCAGATTGAAATGTCCTGTTTTTCCTATATTGCTCAGACTCTATCTGGCCTGTGTGAGATTAACTTAACGATGCTGCTACCATGAATGACAAAGAGATTTTACGCCTGAGTGCTATTCGTGATGTTTGCGATAAACGTATTCGACATGTAGATGCCGCTTGCACTCAAATGTTCGTCAAGTCCCGCGTTTAGTTACACGCTCCGTCAACCAGGAGCTGTTGGTCTTGTTCATCAACACTGTGGTAAACCTTCTTCGAATAAAATTAGCAACAACATCCGTTATCACTGTCTCAATCTAGTTAATGAAAATATTCTGACTTTGGTCCGACACATTGCTAATGAAAAACTCACTGGCATTAACATTTCGTTTCGCAGTCTGCGTTAGTCTCAGTCAAACGCTGATTATCCGGCTAGACGGACGTCAACCCGATGGCTGAGAAACTGCTCATTATCTGTACCCGCGCAAATCTTGTAATAAATAGCTGCCGGATGATACCCGCTGGACGGGTTTTCGTATCGACGAGAATTATGCGGTGATCATTACGCCCACTGGGCGTCGGTTCAGTCCCAAGGAATTGGATTCGTGGGCGGAACGCTGTGACGAGTACCATGCGCTCAAACGGATGTATGAGCTGGATTATATTCCGGTCCGTTGCAACGTGGTCACGCCGCTGCCGTTCCGTGGTGGCCTACGGATTAAAGAGCCCAAATGTGACACGGTGACAAAAGAGAAAAAGAAGGCTTACCGTAAAGCTCAAGGCCAAGAAAGCTAAGTAGCTTCCCTAGCCTTTAGATATGAAAAAGCCCGCGATTGCGGGCTAAATTAATTTAGGCTTCATTCAAACAAACCAACGGCACAGAGAATTGCTTACTTTTCTCGGCAATCTTTGAAGGTGGTAGCGATTTTTTATTAGAAGTCGTCTTATAGTTAATGCTGGATTCGTTCAAGAAAATAGTAAACATCGAAGACTTAGTGGACTCTTTCTTCATGTCATCAGTAACCAATCCAATAACTGCGCCATTTTCTGCAATTACAGGGCCACCGACGTTTCCTTGATCAACTGCATTGATCCTGACATCATTTTTGCTCCATGACGCAGAGCTAATGATTCCGTCAGTGATTTTTCCTTGGATTGCAATTAATGTTAGGAATGCACGATGCTGAGAATGGTGTTAATGCGACAATAAGTGCGCCTACTACGACGTAATTTTAAGTTCATCTATGAGTGGCTATAACCTGAAGCACTTCAAAAAAAACACCAAAAGTATTTTGCTATCATGGTATTAGCTTCAGGAAGATAAGATGACGTCTTTTTCAAGGAGGTGAAATGGGTGCATTTTCAAAATCACAAATTGATCTGCGGCAAATGATTATTGCTATCGAAGCCGCTGTGTCTCTGGTTGGAATGAATGACACCAACCATGGGAAACGTGTTGGCTATATTGCCAGCCAGATAGGAAGGCAACTTGGCTTTAAAGACGACGCCCTTCAGTTCGCTTTTGAGCTTGGGTTATTACACGATTGTGGCGTCTCTACCGAGATGATGCACTCGAAGCTCGTCAGTAATCTTTTCGGGAATGATACCCAACACCATTGTGAGGTTGGCTACCATTTGTTGAAGCAATTCGAGCCACTATCAGACTTTGCGCTACCTATCCTTCATCACCATACCCCTTGGCAGCAGCTGAAGGAACTCAATATCGATATGCAGAGTGTTATAATGGCCAATCTTATATTCCTGTCTGATCGTGTTGATATTTTAGCTGCACCTTATTACGAGAAAGGAATTTTACAGGCCAGAGAAGAAATCGTTCAGACAATTGAGAATTACGAAGAAACACATTTTGATCCTCTTATTGTTAGTGCATTTAAGCGTGCTGAAAAGTCTGAGGCATTCTGGATTGCATTAGAGGATCGTCATATCACCCGATACACCTGGGATATCGAGAAATTTAAGAGTAATCGACCGTTATTAAATGTCTCCCAGCTTAAGCAACTTTCAATGATTATGGCCTGTATCGTGGATCAGAAAAGCCCATACACTGCTCAGCACTCCATAAGGGTTGCTAAGTTAGCGAGATACTTGGCATCCCATTTCGGGTTAAGCCCTGAACAATGCGATAAGATTGAAATTGCTGGGCTGTTGCATGATCTCGGCAAGCTACATATACCAGATAAGATCCTTGAGAAGCCGTGTCGCTTGAATGATCTTGAACGCTCAATTTTCAAGCAACATAGCTTCGAGACATATGAAATTCTGCGGCATATAAAGGGATTTGAAGAAATTGCTCGGTGGGCAGCTTACCACCATGAAGGGTTGCACGGTATAGGCTACCCTTTTCATCCTAGCAATAAAGACTTGAGCATTGAGGCTCGGGTACTTGCTGTAGCTGATGTTTTTCAGGTCCTTGTACAGGGAACACCTTACCAGCATAGCATGCCACTCGACAAGGCCATTGAAACTCTTGATGATTTAGCCCGTCAAGGAAAGCTCGAACCAAATATTGTCAATTTGCTCAAACAAAACCAAAAAGAATGCTTTGCGATAGTTCAAGGCAACAAAGATTAAAGAGCACAGCCCGCCACCACGGCGGGCTTATTGTTCTAATAAACTTGAATATACAATTCTGACTCAGGTCGAGAATGGTTAAAGTTAATCTCGACAGTCCAACCGTTATCTTCGAGCAGCTGAGATAGCCTATTTTTTACCTCAATAACGACACCTGGTACGCAGCTATATCGGAACTCCTTATTAATATAGCCTTGTTGTTCTAGAATAGAAGCAACTTGGTGCAGTGTTTCGTCATAAGTTTTTGATATCAGTAGCTCGTGTTTATCAATAAACTCTTGCCTCTTAAGCATCGTCAGATCCCTTCAAAACATGCCAATTACACTTAAACAGTAGCCTATCCTCATAACTGATGAATTGAATTTCATCACATATTTCATGTGATGCTCAGTCACAATCATAATCCAGCCAGTTAAGTTGTTACAGTGTAATGGCGCGTATTTAAACGACACTGTATAGTTACAGTTGAATCGACTCAATCAGAGTTATTTTGTTTATATGTATCGTTTATGCACAAAACTCAGCCTAAAAACTCAGAAATAAGTGACTTTAGTACCAACAAACAGTCATTTCTTTATATATATAAAAATTTAATGCATATACTCGTGATGTGATAGTTAGCGGAGATCATTATGCGTTATATGTGTGTATTAATTTTGTTGTTTGGCTCTGTGCCCAGCCAAGCTACATCAATAGATCAGTACAAGAAGCAATACAGAAACTTGCCTTGTGACGACATTACAAATGCTATCTCTGGTATTAAAACAAAACAACATGATGCCAAGGTCAAAACTAAAGAGTTCACCAAAATCTATGTTGCACTAGCCGAGCTTCGCTTAGCTAAAAGCTGTATTGGTAAGGCTTATAGCTAATCAGCTTCCTTCCCAGGTAGCAACGGCGCCTACTAACAATTCTGTAGAATCGACTATAGAGCAGGTTATTTAGCCTGCTCTTTATACTTCTGAGCATTAGCGTACCAGACATCAGCATCTTTAAATAATTTAATGTAATACCGGTTGCAAAATGACAGCCCCACAGATGCAGGTGACGATTTCCCTTTCTTCATCAACCCAATACTCTTCATATTGGCCGCAATACGGGCAAGGCTCAAAATCAAAATTAGTAATCAATTGATACTCCTTGGTAATAACCTACAAGCACTAATAGCATTGATAGATAGAATATTAATCCTAAGATCAGCAAGTGTAGGGGTACCTCTCACTTTTATTGCACATCTCTAACGGAAATACCGCTAAATTCAGATTCACTACACACAATTGAGAGTTTGCGTGGAATTGCCAATTGTGACACTGTGACATAACCCTGATTATCTATCATACAGTGATTCTGTCACCATTATCATAGGCTTTTTCTACGAAATTTAATTCTAAAAAGTAAGATATTTCTACCTGATGGGACAATGAAAGAACCCATACACCGGTATTAAAAATGGCACATTGTCTCAACACGCACCTCACTATTCTGATCAACATATTAAGAATAAGAAGAGAGTTGGCTATGCGTGGAATACTGACACTAGTGATGCTAATTGCAGCTTATAGCTTCGCATCTATTGATGAGTACATTGCTCCCCCCTCCGAAATCGAAAAATCATTGTCTGACGATATCTTCGAAGGCACGGTTATCGATATTCGAGACGATGGAACAGGTACATACAACATAATTCACTTGCGTTCAGGTGATCTTGAGTGGTCGATAAGATACTTTGATCAAGTTAAAAACGATGACTCTGGCCTGGTTAGTTTGCGAGAAGCAGCAAGACAGAAAGGAAATATCAGAGTAGAGCTTGATTGTGTTGGTGAGAATAAACGAGATGACCTATATGTCAGGACATCAAATCAAGGGCGCTTACTAAGGAATATCCATATTATTCCCAATAAAAAAGGGACATGCCAGGTTATCTCGTCAACGATGCTTTAAATCATAAGCTCAATTTATGTGACAATGTCACAAATAGAGCAATACATCTTTCAATACAAAGAAACATAAAGTTAAGTGCGTCGAAGGAATAACGGTGCAATTAGACTGACGATACGGCTAACACTATGAATTTCTTATAATCTGCTAAGCAGTATTAATTATGGGAAATTGTGATGATTAGGATGATTGGCTTTAGTTTGGTGATAGCTTTGGTTGGATGCGGGGGTGATAACGCCTCTGATGGAGATTACAATAAGATAGAAGACAGCAAAAACGATCTGGCAGGTGATGTGATCATTAATAGTATCTACCAGTCAGAAGACGCTGTAATGTTGGTTGATACTGAGGCTAGCAACAATGGTGTAATTATCGTAGACAATAGCGGCTATTTGTATAGCTTTGATAATGAAACCAAAACAACAGATTCAATGCTTCTAACAGGCGTTCATGTTAGATCGGCTTATCAATATTACTACGACCTATCTCAAGAAGTATCTATCAGCTTCAGTGACTCAAGCGCAGATGTCGCCACATCAATTAACAAGCAACCCTTTGTACACTCCTTCACTCGTAAAGCTTACAGCCTTCGGCTGGACCAGTTAAAAGGGATATACCTGAATAGTGATGATGAAGCACAATGGATGATTGATGAGGTGGGTAATTTAGTTATTGATAGTGTTTGTTATCTCAGCGGTAAGCTAAAACAAGCAAATTATTATTACTCATTAGATGTCACTGCTGAACAATATGATAAACCTGAACTAAATGGTGAATACAGCGGTGTATTTTTTACTGTTTCCTCTAATGGAAAAGCAGAAATATATAGTGTACTAAATAATAACGAACACCAAATCTTCGGTTCAGTTACTATCAACTGACATTGAAGTCAGAGTGTATAAAAAGCAGTTTATGCACTCTGAGTGTACCCAATCAAATAAAAAAATCACTGCCCCATATGCTCCAAACCCACAGGGCTTGTTGCATACTTGTTAACCTGAAATTAAGGCAAGCCTTTTTAAGTGACCGCGTCACTCTTTAGCGGCGCCCTTTCCTTCTCCACTGCTTCACCATTTATATATAACGTTCATTATCGTGAATACTCTTGGCATTGGTCAATAACACACTGATTATATTGTCAATATTAGCGGCATATACTCTTACTGCATTTCACTAAGGATATCATGCTATATATAGAAAAGATGGCTAGATATCATCGCTAACACCGGTTCTAATAACAAACCGTTATACCTATTTGTTATTTTTTGCAACTTAACGAATGGAATATGCAACATGTGTGTGTTAGTGTCATAAGTAACAAATAATAAGGATAAATAATTAGATCGGACGCTTTATTATTGAGGGAAATGATATGGATATCAAATCACAAGAAGCACAAGGTTTTGATACAGATGTTATTCATCTATATCTTCAGGATATTGCGCAAAAGCCACTACTTTCAAAAAATGAAGAGATCTTGTATAGCCGTAAGAGTCTATTAGGCGATAAATCAGCCAAAGCAACAATGATTGAAAGTAATCTGAGATTGGTTGTTAGTATCGCGAAAAAATATCGTGGTAGCGGTATGCTGCTAAGCGACTTAATTGATGAGGGAAATATTGGATTAATTACTGCTGTCGATAAATTTGATCCCGAGCGTGGTTTTCGCTTTTCAACGTATGCCACATGGTGGATAAAACAGACAATTGAGCGTTCGATTCACAACCAGGCTCGTACTATTCGCCTCCCCGTTCATGTATCAAAAGAAATAAACACCATTATCCGTACACATAAACAATTGATGAAAAGCTCAAATCAAGAGCCCACTCATGAAGAAATTGCGGATAAGCTTGAACGGAGTGTTGATGATATTTCAGGGATTCTCGCATACGATGCGCCGGTTATGTCAATCGATCAAGCTATAACAGATGATACGAACTCTCAGACAATATCTGCATTTATTGCCGATGATTCATCGACACAGCCAGACAGCGAAGTGAACCAGCAAGACATAAGTCGGTTGGCAATTTCAATGCTAGAGTGCCTAAATTCACGTGACCGGGAAATTCTGTGCCGTCGTTTCGGTTTATTAGGCTATGAATCACAAACCTTACAGCAAGTCGCTGACGAAGTGGGTCTAACCCGCGAACGAATTCGCCAACTACAGGTTAGCTCTTTACATAAACTCAAAAAAGCCATGAAACGAAACAACTATGATCTTGAGATCCTCTTTTCTGAAACTGCTTGATATTGTCATAATGAGTGTCCAGGTTGCTTTGGACACTCGTTATGAACAGCAACCTGCTTTTTAGTAAATACGCTGTTACTTGATATCTGATTCTGTGCCTTTCCTCCAATCCACCGCTTATCCTGCTGTTTGAAACTATTGGACTTCTTATACTGCCTGAATAATTTCAAACTAGGTGTTTAACGATGAAACAACAATTAAAGCTGTTCCTAGCAGTTATCATAATTGCTATGTGCTTTTCCTCTCATATTTTGGCCAAGAGCAGCAAAGCTGACAAATGTTTGAAAACTAGAGAAAAAATAGTGAAGATCAACAACAAAATGCGTCATCAGTACTCAAATAAGCAAGGCGCAAAATACCGTAAAAAACTAGAAAAATTGTATAAAGACGAGTTTAACTACTGTTTTTAATCTGTCTCGATTTTGCACTGGCATAATACTGAGTGATTGTTGATACTTGAACGAAGCTTAGTACTCAATTTATAGGTTTTCAGTGAAGAATATACACGTTCTAATTATGTCCTTCTTGTTATCGTCCTGCGTTAGTTACAGCGTAACAGAGGAAGAAATCCAGGATTATCTTGATAGTCGGGCATCCTTTGAACGCACAGTGGGAATCAAAGGCTTAGCTTACGCTAATGTAAAGTTCAGTGATATAAAGGTTGGTATAGGACGTGTATCGAACGACCGCGTCAATTTAGATGCAAAGTCTCAGGCTAAAATTATGATATCTGGCCAACCTCAGCAAGAAGTTATGATTGATGTCAGTTTTAGTGCTATCCCCTATTATGACAAAGACGAAGGTGCCATTTTTTTAAATGATCTTGAAGTCGAGTCACTTGAATTACAACCAGATGAGTTAACTAATTTTGCTGGCAAACAACTCCTTACACCCATCGTTGAAATGATCGGTCAATTAATCCTGACTAATCCTGTTTACCGTTTAGATGAAGATGATTTTGAGCAGTCTGCATTGAAAACAGCTAAGCCTGAACTATTAATAAAAAACCACTCCTTGGTTGTACAAATATGAGCCTTGGCTTCCCACAATGAAGCCAAGGGTTACTGTTGCTTTTTTGATTGTTCTAAAAAATTGGTTCCTGCAGCTTCATCTATGATATGAACAGCTCGCTCAGCTTCAAACGCTTTCCTCATCGCTTCAGCCGCGTAATTCCTTACTGTTTGACCTTGGGTTGAGATAACCAAAGCAATTAGCAAAATAATAGCTAGAACACCTGAAGAGACGATAAACATTACCTTTTTAACGATACGCTTTTCAGACTGATGGAGTTCCTTTTGCATCAGCTCAAGTACGTCATAATTTGTTAGGTTCGGACGAACCTTTCGTTGCTGTGTCATGGTTGAAACCCAAGTTAAAACTAATGATTGGACTTTAACAGTCGTTACTTAACATTAGCTTAATCAATATCCTAACCACACTGTCTTGTATGACTTTACGGTTGTTTGTTGAAATATTAATCTTAGAAAATATGATTTCTGGATATTATTTTTCTTTTTCAAAGGAAAAGTTATAGTGCGCTAGAACTCAAATAAGGAGGCGGCAAGATGTTTGCCGCCTCTCTGACAACTTTAAATGAAAAACTTATAAACACCCAGTAATACGATTAACACCCAAACCGGGCAATTTCGGTATTTAAGAAGTAGGTATCCTAGCACAACAGCAGCAACATCAAAGATAGAACCGATAGATGTCAACAACACTGGCTTTACAAAAGCACTAGCTAACAAACCTACGACACATGCATTTACCAATAGGATTGATGATTTAAGCTTATTATTGCTAAATAACGCATTCCAGGCCGGTAAGAATGCAAACAACAACAAGCTACCAGGTAGAAAAACTGCAATTGTCGCAATTAGGCTTCCTAACACAGGGCTATCTACCATTGCAGAAGCCCCCAAATAACTAGCCATGGTAAACATTGGCCCCGGTACCAACTGAGCTGCAGCATAGGCGCTCAAGAATGTATCAGGCTCAACCATCCCATCCAACATTGGCTCAAGTAGTGGAAGTACAACATGTCCACCTCCAAATACAAAACTACCCGCTTGATAGAAAATGTTAAACAGACTAAAAAAATGAGATTGATTTGCCACTAACGGCATTACAAACAACAAGATTACGAACATGCTTAGAACGAACAAGTTCGGCTTTATCATCAGATTATGATTCGAATTTGATTCCGATTTAAACGATAACAAATAGCCAATCGAAGCCGCTAATAGAATAGGAAGGATCTGTCCGATAAGACCCGTACTAAAGAAAACACTGATAGCTGTCAGTAAAGCAACTACCAATGTCAGCTTGTCGGTAATGTTCTTTTTAGCCATACCCCATAACGCATCGGCAACAACCACAACAGCCAATAACTTCGCCGCAGAAATTAGGGAATCAATGATAGCAACATCGTTGTATTGCTGATTCCCAATAGCCAAAAAAGTTAACAGTAGAAAGGAAGGGAAAGTAAAGCCGGCAAACGCACATAACGCGCCCAGATAACCAGCCTTCTTATAGCCGATATACATTCCAAGCTGACTGCTCGCTGGCCCAGGAAGAAACTGGCACAAAGCGACGGCATGAGTGAAATCTTGATCGTTAAGCCATCTCTTGTTCTGAACAAACTCTCTTTGAAAATAGCCTATATGGGCAGCAGGTCCACCAAAGCCATATAGCCCCAATATAAAAAATTGGTACAACACTTTAAACATAAATCCTCCTAATGAAAGGATATGTTATGCATTTACAGTTAATTAATGAAATCGTTCATTTTAATCCCGCCCATCGATTTAATTAATTGAAGTTCAAGATCTTCTGTGGATCAGCATGAATGACTAGAGTTGATTAACCATGAAAGTTAATTACAACACCACACACATCATTGTGCACACACAGAAACCACCAGCGTAACCCATTGTTTAAAATGAATTTTTAATGCAGGGCCTAATTTTATATTGTTCAGATAAAATGACTGGTACGCGATAATGTTCTGAATTCGTACAAGCACAGCGATCTTAGTTTGGATCTTGCGGGACTTATACGCAGCTCTAATTTGTTAGTGAGTTGTAGCTCATCATATAGATTGCTAGTGCCTTGAAATGTTGATAGTTGTGACATTGTCACAGTGTCGAATCTTGTTTATTTACCAGTTACGAATCAATGGTATACTCAATATGTAGTCTCTTTATGGTTCTCCCCTATGCTAGAAAATCTTCAACAAATGGTAATCCTCGCGACTGTTGGCCACGAACAGAACTTCACACGTGCAGCTGAACGTCTTGGGATATCAAAATCTCAAGTCAGTAAACAAATACGCTTCTTGGAAGAACGTTTAGGCTGCCAGCTCGTTCAGCGAAGTACACGTGCCGTTGCTCTGACTGATATTGGTTTACAGTATTCTGAGTACGGACAGCAGCTGCTTGATACCGTTAATGAAGCAGAAGCAATGGTTGCAGGTTATCGAAATGAGATAAAAGGGGTGCTTAGAGTCGGTATAGCGCAATCATTTGGTAATCGACACATAACTTCGGCACTGGCTGAATTTCAAAAAGCACATCCAGACTTAGAGCTGGAAGTAAGCCTTTTTGATCATCGCCCTAACCTTCTTGAAGAAGGCTTTGACTGTTGGGTAGCTATTCATGAGCATCCGCCAGAAGGCATGGTGGCACGCAAACTATCCGACTGTAAGTTTACTGTTGTTGCGTCACCAGAATACATCAAGGAACACGGTGCGCCTTCCGCGCCCAGTGATTTGCGTAAACATAACTGTATTACCTACCAAAGCCGCGAAAGAAAATATGTGAATTGGGAATTTACCCGTGATGGTGTCCGGCAATCAATTCGAGCTCGAGGCAATTACAGGATTGATAATGCACCGGCTGTTCTTGATGCAGCCAAGTCAGGGCTTGGGATTGCCTACCTGGCAACCTATCTAATGACCGATGAATTAGAAACCGGTACGCTTGTACAGTTGCTGCCCGAATGGAAAGCTGATGTAGAATTACCGATTTATGCCGTTTACCCTCGACGTAAATATTTAGCGCCCAAAGTACGGTCATTTATTGATTTTATGTCTGAACGGATGTCTGTCCCTCCCTATCGTAATCCTAATCCAGTAACAGATCAGTAAGCCTTCGTTCTCAATATAGTTGTTGTGATTCCATGAAGATGTTCTAAACCTAAAGTAACAGCTTAATGCTTTAGGTTTAGTAATGACGTGCTTTAACAAGCGATTTAGTATTCTCACTTCTCTTATTCTTTCCAGTTATATGCTGGTTGGATGTGGCAATGGAAGTGACAGCGTAACGAGCAACGCAGGCAAACAGTCGAACACACCTATCGTCCCGAACGCGCAAATTCTGCTAACCGAACTCCCTGAGATGAAGCAAGTTGTTTATTTCGAGAATAACAGCTTCGAACTTGATCCCAATGACCAGCTCCTACTCGATCCACTTGCAGTACGCTTGAGACAACATCCGGACAGTTTTTTAATTGTTGTTGGCCACAGCGATAACTCAGGCAATGAAGAAGAGGATATTGTTCTTTCTTATGAAAGAGCATTCAGTGTCGCAATTTACATTTCGTCTGTTTTTGGCATCGCGGAGGAAAGAATTCAGTTGGTTGCAGCCGGTAGTAGTGAGAGATTATCGACAGGAACAAGTGAAGCCGAGAGACAGCAAAATCATCGTGTAGAAATTTTATCGCCAAAGGCAATAGTCCGAACGCTGAGTGCAACTCAAGATCAAAGCTATTAGAAGGATAGTGCTGGGCAGCAGGCTGGCTTCTCCTGCTGCCCAAATTATAATTATTGCTTTTTAATTGCCGGAAATGCGTACATCTTCTTCAGAATGCTAGCTACCCCTTCAGGTTGATCGGCTAGCTTTTTCTCAAAACGAGATTTCTCTGCAGGAGTTGCTGATTCGTGCTCCTGCTCGGCCGCAATATAGTTAGCCGGAAATAGGTGATAATTCTGGGTGATCTGTCGATCGATTTCTTCCGCAAGTTCCTCAGGAGCTTCAAACTGGGACTTGATGACTTCACCAAAACTTACGTGAATCCGGCGCTTCTCGCCGACAATCCCGTTAATGATACTTTCAATATCTTCAAATTCACCTTTCTCGTAACTACCCGATGTTTGCTTTTGATATAACTCATTAGCTTTAGCGATGTCACAAGGATCGTTTTCGTAAGAGATTGAAACCGGAACAATGTTAAGGCCAGCCATGAAGTCAGCAAAAGATTGCTTGCGCTTACGGCCTTCCATATAGAACATCTTCAGGATAGCTGGATCCGTTTTATCATTTCCATCTTTGGCTCGCCCCTCTTTTTGAGCAATCCAAATTGAATTACCGGTTTCAAGTGAGTGAGAAATATAACTAGATAGTAAGCCTAGTGTTTTCATCATTTCTCGCGGGCCTTTTGCCGAGCGCTTAACGATGAAGCTTTTGTTTAGGCGCATTAGCTCAGTCGCGCAGGGCTTTTTCAGCAAGTTATCACCGATAGCAATACGGACTGTTTTAAGTTTATGTTCAAACAGGCACCAGTTAACCATCGCAGGATCCATCGCGATATCACGATGATTAGAGACAAACAGGTAAGATTGATTCGGGTCTAGCTTATCCAAGCCACTATTTGTTACACCGTCACATGAGTGAGCAATGGTTGCATTCATGTATTTTGCAACTTGTAGTTGAACATCTTCAACGGTTTTGACGTTTGACCACTTTTTGATTAAGAAACGTTTGATCAATGGGATCAATACCCAGCCAAGTACGCCAGATAGTTGAGGAAAACGATAATTAAGGATTGCTGTAATAAATTCCTTATCGTTCACAAGACGCTGGATTGCACCACTTACTTCGTCGTCGTTATACGGACGAATTTCTTTATAAATATCGTTATCTGTTTGCACAATAATGCTTCGTATAAAATAAAAACCGCGACATTTTACGCAGATTTATCAGTTTGCCCAATGACATGACGCAACAACCGCAATGGTTGGAGGTCTTACCACATGATTACGTTTAATTTTCATACACATTAACCTAATTTTCTAGGTCTCGTCTGTTGTTAGGCTAGCAATTCCTGCTAAAAAAGCATCAAAACTTACGGTAAATAGTCTCAGTTATTGACGATTTGCCCAAAACAGAACAATATGTGCGTGCTTTTTTGCTAGAGACTCACTATGAAACAGGCTATTGAATTTTCACACAGCACCCAGGACTTCCTCCATGTCGGCGCACGCCGTAAAAGTCATACCTCTTATATGATTGTTGTAACAAAAGGCTCTACGCTTATCCGACTGGGTAAACAAGAATTTTTGGTTTCAAAAGGCTCTGGTTTTTGGCTACCTTTCGACTGCCTACATGCTCTAACCGTGCTACCAGGTACTCAATTTGATAAGGTAGAGTTCTCATCGCGTTTAACCACACCTATATGCAAAGAAGCCGGATTCTTCACGGTTACACCTTTAATCACAGCGTTGTTAAATGAGTTACGTCAAGAAGCCAAGCACAATACATCACTTAGCCTAAGTGAGCCAGCAGGAAACCTGCTACGTGTGATGGCAGACCAAATTGCTAAGCTAAAGGTCAGAACAAACTCGCTCTGCCCTGCTTTGCGTACCAACTATCACTCTCAGCTTAGTCAAATGATGAAAGGTGACAAGGTAACGGATAAATCGGCCTTGTCTGCTATCTCTGAGGTTATTGGTTTTTCCTGCGGGGAATTTGAAGCATGCATGATCATGCGTGAGGCTTTAAAGCTATCTCGCTCTGGCCGTAAAATCACTCAAATCGCAGAAAGTCTAAACACAACTTCCGAAGCAATTTCTGCACTAGCAAAACCAATACTTGGTCAGAGCATCGCTTAATGCCCCAAAATAGGAAAAGCGACGTCTGCAAAACGTCGTTTTTTTATTTTCAAGATAAGCAAAATGGTTACTGGAAAGGAATTTCAACTTGAAGGAAAATATTATCGAGATTGTCATCATGCCATCGATAATCAAACCTTAACCTTGGCGAGTTACCATCGCCTCCACCGACTCCAAAACTCATTTGCACACCATGGCTTCTAATCCATTCCTGCGCATCTTCGAGAGTCAATATATCAAAGTCATCATATTTATCGGGTAACCAGACGCCTAAGCCATAAAATGCAGAATCCGACTTTGACGAGAGTACCGGAGAATCACTGAAACCAGCCCAGTTATCCCAGAACTCACCATCACCATCGTCACTATCTTCCTCCCAGGCGACAACTATCGGTTGCGAATGGTTAGAGTCATAGGTGGATTCATCCCTAACAACCGTACATGTCGCCACGAAGCTTTCTTTTTCTTGATCTGACAATGCAGCAAGTTGAGTGACATCATATTTCTCACACTGCATTGACCATGTATCAAATGCAATGAGAACACCGCCAGCAAACACACAGGTGAGTAATTTCATATTACAGCGAGTCACACTGGAACCCTTCTACATCAATAGACGATTACAAGTATATAGAACGACAGGCTGCTACAGTTTATCAATTTTATGAAAATTGTAACGATTCCTATCAGCAAGCATTGTAGCGACTTTTGCTGTCGTTAAGTGTGAAATAGACCGATTATTGACAATATTATCACGTATTTCTGTGCTTCTAATCTTGACTGTCTCTGGGCAGGCAAGAACCTGCCACTGGCTAAGGATCTCTGATGATTTATAAAATTTTGAAAAATTTAAGAAGTTGTCAGGTCCAACTACAAACGTGAACTCAGCATCGGGTATTTGTGCTTGAAGCTCAGTTAATACCGCGAAAGTCGTAATGGGTTCACTTCCAACTGCCATCTGTTGTTCTAATCGAGACAGTTCTAAATTCGGTAAGTTAAGTTCGTCAATAAAGGCAGATACCAGCTCACAGCGCGCATCATAATCAAGCATCTCTTTGCCCCACGCGTGAGAAAAGCTGGGTAAAAGTAGAACGCGATCAAAGTGCTGTAAACGTTCCAGTACCGATTTATGCCCTAAACTTGGCGGGTTAAATGCGCTACCGAACACTGCAATTGATGCTGTCATGACTAGAATGCCCCTTTTTTATACCGATTTACTGTTAATTCTATTTGATTGTAAGTTGAGGATTGATCCTGCCTTAGAGTTATCGCATGATTTGAGCAAAGGTTTAATGCAAAAAGCGTTTTTTTTGCATTCAGTTACACTAGATGATTAGAAACTGGGCACTCCCCTGAGGATTCTTTACCATGGAACAGCTAATTCGCACTGAAATGCGCGTATTGCCAGAAATTGATGTTGATTTTGAAATTCAGCGCCGTATAGGTTTTATTCAACGTAAGCTAAAGCAAGCCCATTGCAAGTCCCTTGTTCTTGGAATAAGCGGCGGTGTCGATTCTACACTTTGTGGACGATTAGCTCAGTTGGCTATCAATAGATTGAATGACGAAACCAACACTCAAGAGTACCAGTTTATTGCTGTTCGCTTACCTTATGGTGAACAACACGATGAAGACGAAGCCCAACTTGCCCTTTCTTTTATAAAGCCAAACCACTCGGTTAGCGTAAATATCAAAGATGGTGTTGACGGAACACATGCAAGTACCCTCCAGGCTCTAGATGGAACAGGACTACTTCCTGAATGCCATGCTAAGGTTGATTTTGTTAAGGGTAATGTTAAAGCTCGTACTCGTATGATTGCCCAATACGAGATTGCCGGTCTTGTTGGCGGTATGGTACTTGGAACTGATCATTCGGCTGAGAATATTACAGGCTTCTATACCAAGTTTGGAGACGGCGCTTGTGATCTTGCCCCTTTGTTTGGTCTGAATAAGCGCCAGGTTCGTCAGCTTGCTGCTGCACTAGGTGCGCCAGAATTACTGGTTAAAAAAATACCGACCGCTGATTTAGAAGAGCTGGCGCCACAGAAACCCGATGAACATGCGCTTCTCGTCACCTACGATCAAATTGATGACTTCCTTGAAGGCAAACCTGTAGAGACAGAAGTTGCAGAACGCCTTGTGGAAATTTACCAATCAACACAACATAAACGTCAGCCAATTCCTACCATCTATGATGAAGAATAATCTTTGATTAGTGCTGAACTAAAAAAGGGGCCTCGAGCCCCTTTTATATCGAAGTACAACCTGAGAAGGCTCATAAGAAACAACTTACGAAGCTTCTGAATATTTCAATAGATTATCAAGCTCCCACCAAATAGCTTCGCACAGGCCTTTTCGATAGACGGCTTTTTTAAAATTGGGATGCTCTTGCTTATACAAACCAAAATACTTCTCGGGACTTTTCAAACTTGCCCTGACGTTTGCTAAGCGATCACAAGCCTTAACAATTAAAGCAATTCGAGCCGCTTCCTCATCAATATCAAGTGAAGCTAATCTGTAATTAACTTCTTGTTTCCTAGCCTGTCTATTTTCTAACTTACCATCGCTCATATAAGCGACTGCATCAGCAACTAAGTAACCAAAGTCAGCGGCAAGTTCCTCAACACTAGTTTCAGTGTCTTCAACAACATCATGCAGCTGAGCAACTATCATAGCATCTGTACCAAATGGACTGGCTAACCGAGAAACGGCTTCGAGATGGACATAATAAGGAACAGCACCATACCTTTGATCTTTATGTTTTGCTCTGGCTAACGTACGTGCTTTCAGGTAACGGTTATTCATCCTGCCCCCTGTTTAAAAGTCCTTATACCTGACTAATTTATTCTATTTCAGCATGAAGATGTTTGCTAAGGGCAGATCTGACAGTTGAGATTTAACGCACATTTTGATGAAAAAACAGGCGCCATATGACACCTGTTGAACTGGTAGAGGGGTAGCTTAAAACGATTTAGTTACTGTTCTGCTTCACTCTGTGCCGCTTGTTTTTTTGCGTCAGCCTCACGAATTTCGTTGGCAACAATCATAATTGCTTCTCCACTACTGATGCCTTGAGCCATCAGTTCATGAATCTTCTCAGCAGCTTTCTGTTGCTGCTCGTGAGTTAATGTCGGCACGTTGTTAAACATAACTGTAAGTTCTACTCTACTAAAAGGGCTGCCATTTTAGGGACAATCGGCTTTCTTGTCACCATTTATGCCAAACTGATTAAGTTTGTCGGTGACGCGCCGTTCAATACAAATGATATTTTATTGCCAGTTAGCCTGGGCGTCCGTCTAACCGTGGTTTAGTTAAGATTGGGAAGTATACAACAGTAAAGGTCATAAACGCTACGGCCCACAAAATAGCTGAAATGATATAAGCATTCAGTATTAACGCTGGGAATAAAATTACCACTACGGTTCGTACTATCGCCGAAGCTAATAGTGCAACAAAGGCAGCAATCATGACCCGATTAATTTTTAAAGGTCGTCCGGTGTGTCCTAACGAAACACGAGCAATCATCGCAAGAATCATGCAACCAATCCCACCAACTGTGATGAAATGTAACGCGACACTGTAACTGATTGCACCAGTTTGAAGGTGAACGGCTAAAAGTAACATACCGATAATCATGAACATATAAGCAAAATGCAATAGCCATAATAACGGTGTCTTCAAGGTCGATAAGGTACGCCAGCGAGCAAATCGAATAAGGTGTAAGCCCCCTGTTGCGACAAGCAATACTGGCAATGTGAACTGGCTAATTAATTCTGGAATTGGTAACAGAACGTTCACCAACAATAACCAGCTAGGAATTAAAGCACCCAACTCAACCCACTTCACGCGCGTGATCTGTTCAGTATTCGTGCCTCGCCATGTAAAAAACGGGATTACCCTGCCACCAACTACCAATACTATTACAGCGACGACCATTACCACCATAAATGATACTGAACGAAGATCTGTTTCACCTATACCAAGTATATTAAAGTGATAAAGCACATTAAGATAAGTTAACAGTATAATTAGCGGTGCAAAAAACAGGTTATTCCACTGCTTACGAATAATTATTGGTTTAGCTAAAAAATAAGCGGCCAATGGCATCCAGATCAGGTCGGCAATCATCAGAGCGATGTTAGGTGTTCCGACTAACAAACCAACACGAGCAATTAACCAAAATATAAAAATCGAAGCAAGTTTCCACCCTCTGACCCCCGGATTACCTGTCCAGTTTTGTACTGCAGTTAACAGAAAACCGACAATAATCGCACCAGAAAAGCCAATCAACATTTCGTGACTGTGCCACCATAACGGATTGCCATACATCAAAGCACTGACATTCACGTTACCTGACCAAAACAAGGCCCAGACCAACATTGCGACAACTGAAAATGCACTGCCAGCAAGAAAAAAAGGACGGAAAGCTAAGCGAAAAACTGGAATGATCCGTTGCTCTTTTTCATTATCAAGGATCTGCATCATAGGAAAACCTATACCACTTCTAAAACATGCATTAATAATACACCTTAAAAGGCGCAATTAAAATACATGTTTATAAATATACTTATCCTGATTTAGAGTTCAGCTGATAGAGAATTGTTTACCTTTTAATTTTCAGATTCTTAGATAGCTTAAAAACCAGGATAATCCACAGGACGTGTTATCGTTTGGATGTCTAAAACTGAAATCTCTCCCTGCCAACGACTTTCTATAAGCCCGACACTCAACCAATAACGCCCGTCAGGTACATCGATTCTTGGTAAAGTAGTAGGCAGCTTGCCATCAACCTCTTCCGTCCATAATGGTGTCCAAGAAGTATCGTTTAAGTCATAGATGCTCATAGACAATATCGTAGACGGACAAGCCTGATTAGGTAAGGTCCCTCTTTCTATTCGCCAATTTTTACTGTCTTTCCAGCCAATTCTCTGTTTAACCGCAGGTTCGGTTAATATAACCCAGCGATTGAAGCTTTCTTCTGCATCAGTTGTTATGGTCAGTTGATATAGGCCAGCATTTGTTGGCTTCTCAAGACGCCGTGTTTCTACCGCAAAATAGCCACCGGTCTCAATAATTGGAGTCGTGGAAACAATGTTCTGCTCCGGCCACTCAGTAAATTTAATCTCGGCGATCTTTGAATGCGTTACTCCTGTGATTGATAACTTGAGCATTATTTGATTTAAGTTCTGAATCACCTCACGTTGAATCACCAGACTAGGTAACCATTCAGGCAGAACGTTTTGATCTAGACTGCGCCCACAATCTTCAGTTATAGCTAAGTTGAGCAAATCGTTCAGATTCTTTTTCTGCTCAAGATTTGGACTCTGCTGCCAAGCTTGCACCATGTTATCGAAACTCTCCGCAGACTTCCCTTCCAGAAGCCTTTGATGAGCTACAGTGTACAGATCTTGCCCAGTAAACCACTTCGCTTCTACACTCGGAGCAGAAAGCACCGAGTGTAATAAGACCAGTGAACAGGTGACAGATAATTTGCTCATTATCACGAAGATTTCATTCGGTAACCAACACCCCGTAATGTCTCGATCTCAATCCCAGACAATTTCTGTCGTAACTGGAGGATATGGGTATCGACCGTACGTGTTGTTGGGTAATGGTTATAACCCCATACCTGATCAAGAAGCTCATCTCGGGTAAATACCCGACCAGAGTTTTTAGCAAGGAAAACCAGTAGTTCAAATTCGGTTCGAGTTAACGTTACAAGGTCACTTCCATGTTTAACTTCTCGACTGTCCAAATCGATAACAATCGTACCAACAGTAATCACATTGGCACTCTTGGCCTCGGGAGTACTATTACGTAAGTGCAGCCGAATTCTTGCCAGTAACTCTTCGACGGCAAAGGGCTTTGTAAGGTAATCTTTCGCGCCTGAATCAAGCCCAACGACTTTGTCTGACACAGACACCATCGCTGTAAGCAAAATAACAGGCACCCGCTTAATCAAAAGCCAGTCATTCAAGTAGTCTAACGAGTCGCCTTCAGGTAACTGACGATCTAGAACAACCAGATCAGCATTTGGCCATAAATCAGCAACCTTTGTAGCACAATCTGCGTACAGGCATTCATAGCCAGCTTCTTTCAAGCTCTCGAGTAAACCATCGGCAAGGTTGCGGTCATCTTCAACCAGAAGCAGAGTTTGATTCACACGGTATCTCCAAAATAAATGTGGTAGGAGGGCCAACAAGTTTCATTCGCCCTCCCATTCTACGTATCATCGATTCTACGATTGTAAGACCAAGCCCCAAGCCTTTTTCACTTACAAAGGGCTTCCTTAATCTAGCCCAGTCTTTTGCACCAAGCTGTCCTTTGTCCTCAACTCTTACAACCAGTTTTCCATCTTTAAACGATGACGTTAATGTTATTGGCGCAGCGCCGTACTTCTGGGCATTTGATAATAAATTATCAATACAAGTTCCCAGCCAGTAGATATTCACGTTTACAGCCCTGTCTTCGCTTAGTTGCAAAGACACATCATAAGATTCACTGAGATATTCGATCCATTCGTTAAACGACTCGACGTGCTGAACACTCAGTTCTTGTTGATTTGCCTGTAAATAGTCTTTACTCGCCTCAGCAAGTTGCCTCAGACGACGAGAGTCCTCAGTGAGGCGTCTAAACTCATCATATAGACTTTCTGGTAATGCATCAAAATTACGCCTAAAACCTTCGACTGTCATCCCCAAGCTCGCAATAGGTGTACGCAGTTCATGAGTTAGAATTTGCAGCACTAACATCCGCTCTTGCATCGCTCTACGACGTATTCTGAAACGGTAAGCGCCCCAACCTATCAGTAACGCTACGTTGGCCACGAGCAAGCCGACCAGCAGGTAAAAAGTTAGATGAGATGTATCTTCTTCTTGCCAGCAAATATTACCGCTTTTTACCAAACAGAAGTCTGTCTGATTCAAACGCGTAAAATTAATATCAAACTTGTTGATCGCAAATGCCCATGTTGGTTGGTCATATACCCGATATTCATTACCGTTTCTGATCCATAGTTCGCCATTAGAGATAAATGCCTCCGCCCCTACGATATACACCTGGATCTCTTCACTGCTCATCCGCTGCAAACGGCCAAGAATGGTATTGGTCGGCGCTAATTCACGCTCTTGAATATGCAAATACCCGTTAAGCACATCAGAAGAGGACGGATGCTTTTCTAAATAACGAAAGGCATAGCTGCCACCACCAGGATGAATGTAGCCAGAGCGTACAAACCAGCCTTTGGGTAGTACCGTGTTATTACAGATTGCTCGTGTAAAAACGACAGGGTGAGTAACTAGAGGGCTGACAGGCCATGGGCCCTTACAGCTAACCGCATTGCTATATAGCCTTTTTAAAGACTTTAATGGATAAGAGGCTGACTGCGGTAAAAGACTAGAAGGTAACAGCAGTGGATTAGGAAACCGGCTCTGAAGTTGTCGAAAGTCGTATGTCGCTAACGGTTCACTATTGAGTAGCTCAGAACGCACCGCGTCCAGACGATCGGGCAAGTTTTCAACTGAAGCATGGCTAACCCCAGAGAACAATAGCGATATTAATAAGACATACTTTTTCATAAGCAAAGTGTATCATTCAATGCTTAGTTAATGTCAGAAAATTGTCATTAGTTTAAGGTGGTTAAGGATAAAAAAAGGGAGCCTTTAGCTCCCTTTATCTAATACATCAATCTACGACTAGTTAATGTGCTCTAGGATCTTATTACAAGAGTCTTTCGCATCACCAAATAGCATCTGAGTATTTTCTTTAAAGAACAATGGATTCTGAACACCGGCATAACCTGGGTTCATCGAACGCTTGAACACGATAACATGCTTCGAGTTCCAAACTTCAAGAACAGGCATACCTGCGATTGGGCTGTTTGGATCTTCCATTGCCGCCGGGTTTACTGTGTCGTTAGCACCAATAACCAGTACCACGTCAGTTTCACAAAGGTCATCGTTGATCTCGTCCATTTCAAGCACGATATCGTAAGGCACCTTCGCTTCAGCAAGCAATACGTTCATATGACCAGGCAGACGACCCGCTACAGGGTGAATACCAAATCGCACGTTAACGCCTTTCTTACGTAGCTGCTCAGTGATTTCATGCACAGGGTACTGAGCTTGTGCAACCGCCAGACCGTATCCTGGAGTGATAACAACAGACTTAGCGTCGCACAGCATTTCAGCGACTTCTTCAGCAGAAGCTTCACGATGCTCGCCATAGTCTTGATCTGAAGACTCAACAACTTCAGTACCGAAACCACCGGCAATAACACTAATGAATGAGCGGTTCATCGCCTTACACATAATGTAAGAAAGGATTGCACCGGAAGAACCAACTAGAGCACCTGTTACGATAAGCAAGTCATTGGCTAGCATGAAACCTGCTGCTGCCGCTGCCCAACCAGAGTATGAGTTAAGCATAGAAACAACCACTGGCATATCCGCACCACCGATTGAAGCAACCAGGTGGTAACCAAATGCAAATGCGATCAGTGTTACGACGATAAGCGCGAATGTGGAGCCTTCTACATTAACGAAGTAAATCATCAGTAGAAGTGAAACAATTAATGCCGCTAGGTTTAACTTGTGACGGTGAGGAAGCATTAACGACTTCGAATCAATAATGCCGCGTAACTTACCAAATGCGACAATTGAACCGGTAAACGTTACAGCACCAATGAATACACCTAAGAACACTTCAACAAGGTGAATATTCAGTAACGCGCCAGTTAGCTCACCATGATCAATATAAGTGTTAAAACCAACAAGAACAGCAGCTAGACCAACAAAGCTGTGAAGAATAGCAACTAGCTCTGGCATTTCAGTCATTTCAACTTTCTGTGCCAGACGGATACCAATAGCACCACCGATCACCATTGCTAGAATAATCCAGCCTGTGCCTTGTGCTTCAGGGCCGAAAATCGTTGCAATAAGCGCGATTCCCATACCCGCAATACCGTAATAGTTACCAGCTCGGGCTGTTTCTTGCTTGGATAGTCCAGCAAGAGACATGATAAATAGTACCGCAGCAACAATGTATGCCGCTTGTACGATTCCTGCAGACATGTGTTACTCCTTATTTGTCTTTACGGAACATTTCAAGCATCCGCTTGGTAACAAAAAAGCCACCAAAGATATTAATGCTTGCAATGAGTACGGCGATAAATGCCAGGAAGGTAACGAAACCTATCCCCTGACCAATCTGCAACAATGCACCAACAATGATGATGCCCGAGATTGCGTTTGTTACCGACATAAGCGGCGTGTGAAGAGCGTGAGTAACATTCCAGACAACGTAATAACCCACTACACATGCCAGTACGAAAACCGTAAAGTGTGCAAGAAATTCAGCCGGTGCATAGTTCGCAATCCAACCAAATGCCGCAATACCAGCAGCCATCAGACCATATTTTTTAGCCGGAGATGTTGGCTCTTCTTTTACTTCTTCTGGTGCAGCAACTTCTTGAACGGGTTGCTGCGGCTGAGCTGACACTTTGATAGGTGGCGCAGGCCAGGTAATTTCACCATCTTTGATTACGGTTAGGCCACGGAGCACTTCGTCATCAAAGTTGATATCAATGTTACCGTCTTTCTCTTTGCACAGAAGCTTAAGAAGATTAACCAGGTTAGTACCATATAGCTGAGATGACTGGGTCGGCAGGCGACCAACCATATCGGTATAACCGATGATCTTAACGCCATTCTCAGTTGTGATAACTTTATCGGCTTCGGTGTAGGCACAGTTACCGCCATTCGCAGCCGCAAGATCGACAATCACACTGCCCGACTTCATTGAGTCAACCATTTCTTTGGTGATCAACTTAGGAGCTGGACGACCAGGAATTAGTGCAGTTGTAATGATGATATCAACATCTTTAGCCTGCTCAGCATATAAACGCTCAGCCGCTTTATTGAACTCATCAGACATTTCTTTTGCGTAGCCATCACCAGTGCTGGTGTCTTCCTTGAAATCAACCTCAAGGAACTCGGCACCCATTGACTCAACCTGCTCTTTTACTTCAGGACGAACGTCAAATGCACGGACAATAGCACCTAGGCTACCGGCTGCACCAATTGCTGCAAGGCCAGCAACACCCGCACCCGCAACAAGTACTTTCGCAGGTGGAACTTTACCTGCTGCAGTAATTTGGCCTGTGAAAAAGCGACCAAATTCATGAGCAGATTCTACGACAGCACGATAACCAGCGATGTTTGCCATCGAGCTTAGGGCATCAAGTGCCTGAGCTCGTGAAATGCGTGGCACTGAGTCCATCGCCATGATGTTAATGTTTTTACCTGATAGTTTCTCTAGCAACTCAGGGTTCTGAGCTGGCCAAATGAAACTGACTAGGCTTGCGCCTTCTTTTATCAGGTCAAATTCATCAACACCTGTTTCGTCGTTAACCTGAGGGGCGTTTACTTTCAGAATTAAATCTGATTGCCACACTTCCTCATTAGAAACGACGGTCGCACCAGCAGCTTCATAAGCTGCATTGTCGAAGCTTGCAAGAACACCAGCATTTTGCTCAATAGCAACGCTGAACCCCATTTTTAAAAGCTGCTCAACCGTTTTAGGTGTCGCAGCCACTCGCGTTTCGTTGGCGAGTATCTCTTTTGGCACACCAATCTGCATTATTATTCCCTGAACATTGGCAAAGAAGTAACAATTTTGTATCCAACCCACAAGGTAATATCAAGCACTTTGTAGGAATAATACAAAACTTTCCAACATATACGTTGTTATTTACAACGAATGTTACCTTCTAACAGAAAGAAAAGAACGTTTTTAACACCTGGACAGAGGTCAAACCACGAATAAAATTAATAAAATACGTACGCATAGATACATAATTAACCAATTAACGCGTGATAAACCACTTTATCGCCCAAAACGAGCAGTCCAGACACCCTGAACTGTCGTTTAAAACACATCAAGAAGAGATAACGTAGTGAAAGCTTTAAGGCTGACTGCAGACCCATCTATCCCTGATGAATATTTCTCATTGCCAACTACTTTTCAATAGCTGTACCTGCCAAATGAAAGTAAAAATATGCTGACGGCAGGTATCAGCACATTCTATTTTTAAGATCAACGAAACATGCTATCGCCATTCTGGTCGATAAACATTTTGGCCTTACTCAACATGAATGATTCAGCATCTTGTTTCGAGGCGAGTAGATCGGAGCGAATAAACGTATGGGTCTTGATCTCACCATCAATTTGCTTGCAGATCCGGCCAGCAATACGAAATTGTCCGCCTTCGGCGATGGGTTCCGGATAAATCAGATACCCTTCATATTCTACCGGTTCCGTTTCAACAACTTTGGTTTCTTTACCTAGTCCAAATAGCTTCGAGAAAAAACCCACTTAATTTATCTCCGTGGTTCATACACATACGACGTTATCATGCCATATTCTCATAAAAAATAATTAAACCAAGATTAAAATATGAGAAAAAAAAGCAATAAAAAAAACGCCAGCCGCAACAATGCGATAACAACTCAGATAAGATAAATTAAAGAATAAAAAAACGCCGGCATAGTGCCGGCGCTTTTAATGTTCGATGTTCAGAATGTTCGTTATCGATAGATACCGATATCCTTCTGCAGATGTGCAGGTAAATCAGAAACATTGTATTGTTTTGGTGCTTTTGGACCACCAAAAATGATATCCAATGCGTGTGCAATCAATCCTTTGATGTTAACCGCATAGGCTTTTCTGTCCATTGCGGTAGTCGTTGCGATGGTATCAAAATTCATTGCCTGTGCCATGATTGCCTCTCAATTTGATTTATTCTTAAACTGAGGCAATATTAACTGCTTATTTTCCGTTCCAAAAATGACAATATTTCCATGTCAAGATTAGTTTTTCTAATATGTTAAGCAGCAGTTACAAGTCAATTTCAACAACAAACTAAACCTGCACCATTAGTGCATAACTAACCGAAAAGCCTGCAAAATTATAGCTCATTTGGAATAAACTTGCATTTCTTTGCCGTACTGTATAACAATAGCGCAACAAATCATCAGGTGAAATTATTTATGCTTAGCATATTGGCAAGACACTCATCACTATTATTAATACTTGCAGCCATGCTCGGGTTTATTTTCCCTACTGCATCAGCGGTTATTTTCCCGACCCTTCCTTATGTCTTGTTCTTCCTCATGCTATTTACTCTACTGGGCATGAAGCAAAGATTACTCGTCGAATTACTCACTAAAAGCAATATTTGGTTATATGCATGCTTTCATTCAATCGCACTGACTTTGATTAGCATCCTTTTTGCAAAAGCATTAGGTGCAAATGCTAGCCTGACGCTGGCCATCTCTGCTGTTGGCGCAACAGGTTCTCTGTTCGCGACTCCCGCTATAGCGCGTTCTGTAAACTTAGATCCGCTAAAAGCCATGGCGATGACGATTGCTTCAACACTACTAATGCCAATCGTTCTTTATACGAACTTGCTACTATTTCAAGACGACAACTTTACGCTTGATATGCACAGTTATATTCAACGCTTAGTGATCTTTATCTTTGGCCCTATGCTTTTCTCGGCGATATTTTATCGCTTTACTCCCCATCAGCTCTTACACCGTATTCATGGAAAGCTTTCCCAGGTAACGATCATTCTTGTTCTGGCCTTTCCTTTTGGATTAATTGGTTCATTTAGAGAAGTCTTTGATCAATCGTTATCGGAAGGTCTTTTATATCTGGCTATCGGAATCGCTATCTGCACCCTCTACTTCATCGTAGGTTTTCTATGCTACCGCCGCAATGGCATTGATGAAGCACTGCTAGCAGCGATTACCTCTGCTAATCGCAATGTACTGCTCACTTTTACAGTTGCAGGGAGCTACCTAGGGCCAGACTTCCTTATTCTAATGGGCGCTATTCAGTTACCAACCTACTGTTTACCGATGTTAGTAAAATGGCTTAACCGCTATCTAAGTCAGAATAAAGTGCACAAAGCAATAAACAGCTAACACCGTATTAAACCGCTATCAAACTGGTTATCAATTAATCATAAATCACTCATTATCCTTTATAGTTCAAAGTTATGATGCAAAATCAGCACTTTCTCTTGCGTCTATAAATTGATTTCCTTAAGATTTCTACGAATTCTCAGGGCGGGGTGAAATTCCCCACCGGCGGTAGTTCACAATAGTAATACATACTTAGTGAAAAGCCCGCGAGCGCTTAATCAAGCTACTTTTTGAGTTGCTAAATTGAGGTCAGCAGATCTGGTTCAGTATTTACTCCGTAGATATGATTCCAGAGCCGACGGTTATAGTCCGGATGAAAGAGGATCAGTGGAGGAGATATTTCCTCTTGCTTTTACAAGATGAACTGGTGCCAGCTGCACCCATTTGTCATACATATGTGTAAAGCTATTTCAGTCTCGCTGAAACGCTGCCTTTCGATGCCCTGATTCTGGTATATTTTTTATTTGGAGTATTTATTACCATGAATCAGTCTCTACTATCCCCTATTGGTACGCCATTTGAGCGTGTTGAAGCTGGCCTAGATGCTATCCGTCAAGGTCGAGGTGTTCTTGTTGTCGATGACGAAGATCGTGAAAACGAAGGTGACATTATCTTTGCCGCAGAAACACTTACCCCAGAACAAATGGCCATCATGATCCGTGAATGTTCAGGTATTGTTTGCCTGTGCTTGACTGAAGAACGTGTACAACAGCTCGAACTACCTATGATGGTCGAGAACAACACCAGCGCGAACCAAACAGGCTTCACGGTAACAATTGAAGCAGCCAAAGGGGTTACAACAGGTGTCTCTGCCGCAGATCGCGTAACAACAATCAAGGCTGCTATTGCCGATAATGCTGTTCCTGCTGATTTAAGCCGTCCAGGGCATGTTTTCCCACTGAAGGCAAACCCGAAAGGCGTTTTGGCTCGCCGCGGCCATACTGAAGCAACGATTGATCTTATGCGCCTATCTGGTTTGAAACCTTACGGCGTATTGTGCGAGCTGACAAACCCAGACGGTACAATGGCACGACTTCCTGAAGTTATTGAATTTGGTAATAAATTCGATATGCCGGTACTAACGATTGAAGATCTAGCTGCTTACCGACTAGCAAAAGAAGCAATTAATACAGAAGAAGAAGCCGTCGCGTAAGTTCTAGTAGTCATCAAAAAGCCGAGCTTTGCTCGGCTTTTCTAAATCTGTATCAACTAAATGTCGAAGCATTAATGTCGTATTGATATTAAATGCCAACGGCAGGAATCATATAAATAAGAACGCCCCAAGCTGCTATCCAACCAGTCACCATGGCGATATCTACCCAATCACGATTCATATTTCCCCCAAACCCTACTTTACTGACTGTAATTGTTATCGACATGGAAAAATTATTCTTTAAACATTTTTCATGGTTATTTTAATAAAATCACCAATAAAAATATATCTGCAACCTGGCTCTTTTCGCAATATTCAAAATATAAAAAAACGCCAACTTGCTGGCGCTTTTAAGGGTAATGCAAACAATATATTGACGGCTTGCATACGTTATAATAATTTATCAAATATTATCGAAGAGAAAATTATAATCGCACTTTATCAAGCTACAACTTGCTCACACCCACACGGAATATATGAGATCAAGCTGTTTTCCTGAGGAGATAGTATTTTCACTTCCTTCGCATAAAGCTCAAAAGCATCAGCCATTGTTACATTAAGAGCCTGAGGCTCTCGTTCATATTCGAGTAGCGCGCCGTACCCTTCCTTGCCCGTTGCCGTGTATCCTGACGAGACAGACGTGTAGGTTTCGTCATCTTCAATATCAACCCACAATCCATTCCTAATAGTCTGAAGGTTCTCGATACGTTGTCCTTCATCTGCACAACATCGATAGGTAAACCTGAGATTTGAAGTATATGGAAAACTGCCGCTTCCTGTCCCTTCGACACCATTATCAATGGCATTATTGATAGCGCCTTCCAGGGCTTCCCTGACACGTATACCTTTAACCTGATACACCATCAGCCCAATTGCAAAAGGCAGTAACTTACCCGCTATATCTGCAGAGGTGATCGGTCCCGGATTTAAGGATGACCTCACACCACCAGCGTTATGGATCCCGAAATCAACATCGTGACCTAATTGGCGCCCTTGCCAAACAAAGCTTTCAACCACCAGCGGCGCTATCTGGCTGCCACCTTTATGATCTGGAATACGAACATGCCGCAATGGTTCTGCGGCTTCTGCGATATGCTGAGTTTGTAGCTGACGCACCGCAGGGCGATAATCTGTATTCAAGATATTTTCAATAACTGGGTCTTTGGCACAGTAACGAATATTTTCCTGAGCAGTCAGATACTGCTTAACGGCTTCATGACTATCGTCATCAAGGTGCTCACTTCTTGTAGCATCTACTGTAAACTGACGCCCTAGCAGCAACTGATTGACACCAGAAGCACTAGCAACACTACCGTCTGGATTAAAATCCAGTTCTAATTGACCTAAAGCCAGAGCATTACAACCGGCCTGAACGACACAGGTACCACTTACCATCTTGGCATATTCATCAGAAACGCCATAACCGACATTGGTAAAATCGCCTTGCATGGTATGGCTATGGCCACCAATAATCGCGCCCAAGCCCTTCACCTGCGCCGCCAGTTCAAGATCCCTGTCATAGCCAAGGTGACTTAACAGTACAATCTTATTTATACCTTGCTGATGAATAGCCGCAATCGTCTTGTTCGCCACATCAACAACATTCAAAAAGAACGTATCCGGATCGGGATTGGCAATACCTGCCATGTTCTCAATTGCTAAACCGAATACTGCGACGGGCTCACCATCAACGTCCTTCACGATATAACGACCATGCCCAGCGGCACTATCATAAGCATAAATATTATTTTTCTCGCGGAGAGGATTTGGTTTGCTTTGGCTTTCGCTTGCGAGATCCCAGTTAGCCACAAGCATTGGAAAATTCGCAGAGTCCAGAAAATCAGCGACAACCCCATTACCCATGTCTAGCTCATGATTACCCAGTGCCATTGCCTCAATCCCAATTGCATTTAGTAACTTGGCGTTGGCTAGCCCTTTGTACAAAGAGAAAAATAGCGTTCCCTGGAAGCAGTCACCGGCATGAACAAACATAAACTCACGCCCTTTGAGGTGCGCTTGCATTTTGACATCCTTAACCGCTGAAGACACGCGAGAAAAACCACCACAACTAGCGTATACCGAAGTTTCAGAATCCAGAACTTCTTCAGGTAACGTCAACGAAATCGAAGATGGCTCAAAATGTGAGTGTGTGTCATTGATATGTGCGAAAGTGATTTTCGCTGAGCGGTTCATTGTCATAGAAGATTTATGTTCTCCGAGTACAGGATAGTGGACATATCATAATATAATATGATTCATATCACATACTATAGTTTGTATTTCTCTAGGTTAAACCCAAAATGTGACATAAAACAATAGTTAAAATTGAATTATACGGTTACTAAAACCAGTAATCGCGACCTATAAGCAACTTAAATGTAAAGACAGAAAATCAATTGCAATAGGCAGCGAATCGGCATTGAGAAGACGTATTATAGTTAGTAGAACAGAATCACTACAATCTGATGACAGGCATACATTATGCTTTCATATTTATTGCCCATTTTACTCGCGGGCCTGGTTGGAAGCCTTGCTCAAAAAACGGGACTCTGCATGGTCAGAGGGGTTCAGGAGCTATTGGCCAAACGTTCGGGGTTTCTAGCTGCGATTCTCTGCTGTGGCTTCTGGTTTTGGCTAGTCATTCCTAGTGCCATTGGTGACAGCGTAAGCATCACTATGAGCAGGTACTCTGCCAGCCCCCTCTTCGGCTTGGGTGGGTTCTTATTTGGTTTGGGTGCCGCTCTCAACAAAGGCTGCTCGATATCAACCATCTCGAAGTTATCCAAAGGGCATTTCTATATGTTTTCCACTGTATTAGGTTGGATGCTTGGTTGGAGCTTTCTCGCCTCAATACCTGTTAGTTTCGAATACAACACGTTATCTTCCATTAATAGCCCCCCTATTACAGTTAGCGCCGTTCTGTTTACCCTTGTCGCTTTAATTCTCTTTCGTATACCACAGCAAAGAAGGCCAATTTTACTCGGCATCATCTTATTTGGCATTATCGCGAGTATTCTGACCTATCAGGTTCCGCATTGGTCTCCTAGCCAACTACTAAAAGATATTTCTGCCGCAAGTATTCATGGCGAAAGTGAGAAATGGCCATCGCTTCAACGTTACTTGATCATTCTCGGTCTCGTCTTCGGAATGGCAGTCAGTGCAAAGAAAAGACTCCCACTCAATGAGTTCAAATTAAGACCTTTGCAATTGATATTGCATTTATGTGCTGGTGTTATCATGGGTATTGGCGCCTCTTTAGCACTAGGAGGCAATGACTCACAACTATTAGTCGCCCTACCTTCCTTTTCGCCTGCAGGAGCCATCACCATCATAAGCATGATCGTGGGGATCAGTAGTGGGATTTTAGTGAGAAAAGCGATACACCGCTTTACCAGTAAGGCGACGAAAGACATAAAATAAAAATCGCCACCACAGGTAAACTGAGGCAGCGATCAATATATAATTTGAATTGAAACTAATATTCTTACTGGTAACGACCGTGGCGTTGCAGGAATTCAATTTTATATCCATCAGGATCCTGGACAAAGAAGAATTTCGCCAGTAGCTGACCTTCACGGAAAAACTCTTTAACGTCAGCTGGCTCGTAACCTAGGTCGGTCAACTTCGCGTGTTCTGCTTCCAGATCCTCAACAGCAACTGCGATATGGCCGTAGCCTGAACCATGGGTATATGCTTCCTCCGTCCCTTCATTCCAAGTCAACTCAAGCTCCATGTCGTTCTCGTCATTTCGCAGATAAACCAGGCTGAAGCCTTCAAAATCAAGTCGCTCTGCAATAGCTAGATCGAGTGCTTCTTTGTAGAACTTTAGTGATTTCTCCAGATCCAGAACACGAACCATTGAGTGGATAATCTTAGCCATCTGATATCTCCGGTAATACAGTCATCAATTTGATTAAACCTAAGCAATTGAAGTTACGTCAAATGCTGGATTTTTTATTATTGGGCGGACTATAACAACCCGCATTCAGCATCACAAGTATTTCCCAGATGATGCTTAATTTTCATGTTAATCAATTAGTTCACTGTTCTGTGACATCGGCATGCACATCAGTGACAAAGGTAGGTTAACCTTAATCTTAGAGGTGAACTATGCAGTTAAAACGAATTGAAGTATCCGGTTTCAGAGGTATCAAACGCCTGTCACTAACTTTCGACGAATTAACCGTGCTCATAGGTGAAAATGCCTGGGGTAAATCATCCTTACTGGATGCCTTAAGCATCGCCCTCTCACCTGATGCTAAATTCTATCATTTCAAATTTTCAGATTTCCACGTCGACTATTCTGCCGGGCATACCAAAATGACTCAGTTGCAGATAGTGCTCCACTGGTGCGAAGACTATGAGGGAGAATATCAGGCACGACGTTACAAAGCATTCGCACCATTATGGATAACAGACGATGATGGTGTCAGGCATCTTTACTATCAAATAAACAGTATTGTCAGAGACGACAAAATCATTAGCCAACGGGTATTTCTAAATAGAAAAGGCAAAATAATTCATTGTGAAGACAGCGACAAACTAGCCCGACAGCTCATGATATTGCATCCTATTGTTCGTATTCGCGACGCCCGCCGTTTGCGCCAAAATTATTCAAATGGCAACGGTAATGGCAATGGCCATAACGAGAAAGACAACAGCGAGAGCGCACGTATACAGCGTCGGCTTGATAATACCTGTATGCGGCTGATGACTCGCCCAGGACACGTAAGCTCTGAAGAGATAAAGAGCAGTATCAGTGCATTACGAACCTTAGTTGACCACTATTTCGCATTTACACCTCATAACCGATCCGCGCAATTTAACCGAGCTCATTTTCCTACCCAAGCGCAGTACTCAGTTAACCCTCTAGAACAACTCACTAAGCCACACATGACCAAACAAGGGCGATTAGTCTTGATGGGCTTGCTTAACGCGTTTATCCGTGCGCGTGGCCCAGTTGAACTAAAACGTATCTCCCGCCCCATCATGATTCTTGAAGATCCCGAAGGCCGACTCCATCCGACTATTTTACATCAGGCCTGGACATTCGTAGCCAGTATGCCCATGCAGAAGATCCTAACAACCAATAGCCCGGATCTCACTTCCGTCGTTCCTCTCCATTCGATTAAAAAGCTGATCCGCGAGCCAGACAAAACCCATGTCTACTCTGTATTACCAAGGGTTTTAAGCCGAGATGAAGAACGCAGGGTTACCTTCCATGTCCGGCTTCACCGTCCGAATGCCTTGTTCTCACGAGCATGGTTACTCGTCGAAGGAGAAACCGAAGTTTGGCTGTTCAACGAGTTTGCGCGGATTTGTGGCTATAATCTCGCAGGGGAAGGCGTTCAGATTATTGAATTTGCACAAAGTGGTTTAAAGCCACTCATTAAAGTCGCCAGAAACCTTGGCATTGAATGGCATCTCGTTGCCGATGGAGATATGGCCGGTAAAAAATATGCAGAGACTGTGCGTCATTTATTAGGTGCTGACGCGGAAAGACATCGCTTAACGGTACTGCCAAACCGTGATATTGAGCACTTCCTATTTCAGAACGGGTATGAGCCTTTATTTCGCCGGCTTGCCAATATTCCACACGATACACCGGTTACCCCTAAAAAGATCATTGTTAGAGCACTTAAACGACATGCAAAACCCGATGTAGCGCTGGCAATCGTTGAATATACAGATGAAGCGAACCTAGAAGAGATTCCGCTACTGCTTCGTTGGATCCTGAAGCGAATAGTGGTTATGTCACGTGGAGTCAGCTGATAATTATCGATAAAATATAAAATGCCATATAGAGTTCACATTTTAACAACAAATATCAACTTTTCGACATCTCAAGTTTGTTGCTAACTTGTAATTCGATAAAATTATAAAATAACTATAAAAGATTCAGTCTTATAAAAAGTGAACAGAACAAGGAAGCACTTTGATCAACGACCTACTTCACGCTCATAGAGCTTTTAATAAAATATTAAAAATGCTCGCCTTAGGCAAAAGCCAAGATAAGATGCTAGAGCAACTCATTAGTGTTACGGAAAGTATTTTTAACGACCGTTTAACGTCGATTCTGTTACTTAACCCAAACACCAACACGTTGCATTTTGCCTGCGCTCCGAGTTTACCAGAGTTTTATTATGAGGCTATTGATGGCGTAACAATTGGCCCTCAAATCGTCTCATGTGGTGCAGCGGCTTACCACAGACAAAAAGTCATCACCGAGAACATTGATGAGCACCAAAACTGGAGTGACTTTCTTCCTTTAGCCCAGAAAGCCAATCTAGCTTCTTGTTGGTCCGTCCCTATTATTTCATCTAAAAACAAAGTACTCGGCACATTTGCCACCTACGGCAATGCCCCGTCAAAACCAACGCCGTTTGAACTCGAGGTGTTAGAGATGGCAGCATCAGTTTGTGCAGTTACGCTTGAAAAGCACGAAATTGAGCAAGAGCTGATGCAATCGGCCACCTATGATTTTCTAACAAACGTCTATAATCGCCGGGCATTTTGCCAAAAGCTCCAGCACGAGCTCGATGACTTTGATAATGATCGTGGCTTACTGGTACTGTTCTATATTGATATAAACGACTTCAAGGCCATTAATGATCAATATGGCCATATTTTTGGTGATAAGATATTAGTTGAAACGGCTAACCGTTTAACTAAACTTTGCCGCCAGCCAGATATTGTTGGACGGTTAGGGGGAGATGAATTCGTACTATTAGCATCGTTGAGCGATGAAGAGGAATTCACTCAACTTTACCAACAGCTAATCTATGTTATCAGTAACAAAGTTTCCCTTGAAAATGTGAGCTTTTCTGCTTCCGTCGGATATTCGATCGTAAAGCAATGTGAGTTGGAGAACTACAATATTCAATATTTGATAAGCGAGGCCGATGCAAATATGTATAACAAGAAACAAAAACTTAAGCAAAGCCGTTTATAGCCATACCAGGCATCTTATTGCTTTTCAAAAAACAGGGTTAACGTACCTACGGTAAAACCCCACTTTTTCATTTTGGCAATATTGAACATCCGCTCCTTATCTTGTCTAAACATCCAATCATCAAAGCTAATATCATAGGTGGTTTCGTCAACAGGTACACGTAACACATACTGCCAGTTCAATGCATTACCAATCGCCTTACCGGTAGCTTCACCGACTACATCATCAGCTCGGCCAATATAGCTTCCATCCATAGTACGGGTGATCACCCAGGTTCGTTGTTGTTTTTCCCCGTCATCAAAAGTGAAATCTTCTTCAAGAGTCAGAATATTTCCCTTAACTCGGCCAAAGATAGTCACTTCCAAGCGGCGAATCTGTTTACCGCTCCGATCCTGAAGCATCCCCCAGGCCAAGGTTTCCCCCTCAAAGTATTCAAACAAATTAAACTCTGGACCAGCTGCTCTATACTCGTCAATCGACGTAGAACATCCCATCAATAACGTTATAACTGTCAAAAATACTAGCTGCTTGATCCGCCTAAATAGCATTGCTGTCTCCTACTTTATTCCGGCAGCCAGCACTCAACTCCGGCCATAACTCGTGACTAGGTTTTACCTATTAACTGACGACGTATGTGTGGATATGAAGTGTCAGGTGATAGCCAGATATGCAAAAACGCATTCGACATCTCACTATCCTTCATCACGCCAATCTTGGTGTTATCCTGATAAAAAACCCCATCACCGTTTTTAATAACAAAAATCAGACGATCGCCTTTTTTTACATCGGGCCAAATTTGAGAAAGGTGCGCTAACCATAGGCGGCGCTTATCTGCCGGTACCCCGAGGTGCTCCCACTGCTCCCCGGTCGCCTCAAGCAAGTCCTCACGCGCGATATCTCTCTGGTACTTGATCACCAAAGCTAATTCATCAGAGTTATCTTGATAATAACCTGTTGGAGTACGAAGTTCGGAGTCATAAATAACCCAGGGGCCCCACTTCAGTTGGGCGTCCCCAACCATCCGCCATGCTTGCCAAGTTGAGGATTGCCAAGACATTGTGGCTGTTGCTGACGTAGGAACACTGAGTATTAGCATAATAAGCATCAACATGGTTCGCTTTGACGTTAGGGCAAAGCATCTTTTGGTAAACGCGAGAAAAATCATACTTCCTCCGCTTTCTGTGTGTCATATCTTCTTATCAGTACCAGTGTCAAAGCAGAAAAACATAACCAGCAAGCGAATAAACTTAATGCTGTTACGGTTATACCTAACGGCCAGTTAACAGCGCCTAGGCGGTAGCCTGCCAAGTAACTCAACATACCACCTAAACCTCCGATACCAATCACGACATAAGATGAATAGACAACAATAATATGCCTCGTGACCCAAACAAATGAGCCAAAGCCTAACCACAACATGACTAACCAGAACGGCAGAACAACTGAGTGAAACTGGAATAATCCTAACAGACTTAATACTATGTCCATTGATATTCCGGCAGTCCCCAAGATCAAGGCGAAACGCCATGCATCTCGATAAAACCACCAGCACCCTAACAGGCAAATAACCAGTAGCCACTGATAATGGCTTTGTCCGATGACTGCCAGCAACCAATAACTATTAAATACAACACCAACTATCAGCAATTCACGAATCGTCATCTTTGCCCCCAATACCGCTAAGGCTACTATTCTCGCCATCCGGATCGGCTGGCGACCAGTTGTACCGTGCTGATACTGCGCTCTAGGAACCCACCCTCACAGTAGGAAAAGTAAAAGCGCCAAGTACGAATAAACCTTTCATCAAAACCTTGTTTAGTCAGCTGCTCTATACAGCCATTGAAGTTACGGTGCCAATCTGACAGCGTTCTGGCGTAGTCGATACCTATGTCTTTAATATCCCGGATAACGAAATCGCTGTGCTGAGTCAGCTGGTTAGCTATGGTCGTTATCGACGGCAAAAAGCCTCCGGGGAAAATATGTTTCTGAATAAAATCCACACCTTTGCTATAACTTTCAAAACGTTGGTCAGCAATCGTTATCGCCTGCAGTACCAACAGGCCATCTGGTTTAAGCAGTGATTCACATTTTTTGATATAGGTTGTTAGATATTCTTTACCAACCGCTTCTATCATTTCGACGGAAACTATCTTGTCATACTGACCTGTCAGCTCTCGGTAATCACTCCGCAACAGAGTGACTTTTTCAGACAGTCCCTCTTGCTCAATACGTTGTCTAGCCCATTCATGTTGAGCATCAGATATAGTGGTGGTTGTCACTTTGCAGCCATAATACTTGGCGGCATAAATTGCTAATGCCCCCCAGCCGGTACCTATCTCCAGCAAATGATCAGATTCTGTCAGTTTCAATTGGCTACATAGGCGATCCATTTTATTGATCTGCGCCTGAAACAAATTTTGGTGTTCATCATCATAGATAGCCGCAGAATAAAGCATGTTCGTGTCTAAGAAGGTACGATAGAAATCATTGCCCAGATCATAATGAGCCATAATATTTTTCTTCGAAGAGTCTCTATTATTTCGGCGCGAACGGTGCAACCACCAATCCGCCAGATTACTCAGCCAACTTACTTTTGCTTCAAGGCGTTCGAGAACCGCTAGATTCATTGCGATAACCCTTACTACCAGAGTCAGATCTGGGGAATCCCACCAGCCATCAATATAGGCCTCACCCGCTGCAATACTGCCACCTTTCAGGACCCGTTGATAAAATGATGGGTTATTAACGATCAGCTGGGCCTGGCAAGGTGCCTGACGATCGCCAAAATGATAAGTTTCTCCCTCAACTTCCGAAACAGTCACCCCAGAGCCCTGTAATTGCCTAAGGATGCCAAAGATCACGGTTCGCGCGATATTGTCTGTAACCTTCATCATTGGTACTGTTCGGCCAGCATCACTATTCAACATCTTCAACCTCTCAACTTATTGTTCCATATTATGTTTTGTTGGCATGTGCTTTGATGGCTGCGCCACACTTGGTCGATGACTATAGAAAGGCGCCCCTTTCCGCCATAAACGCAATGCCTGCCAATAAATACCAACTACAATTTTTAAGGTTTGGATTGGTGTTTTTGCTATCAGGTGCCAAAGTACTTTAGAAGTAAATGGCTGACGCTTCATAAGCATTGTCGCATCGAGAACTTTCTTGTTCCCCTCCATAGAACGAATATCAAGGTGAAGCTGCAATTGCTTTTCAGGAGCCCTAAATCGCCAGTTATATTGCTGGCTCATCGGGTTAAATGGTGAGACATGAAAGGCTTTATCCTCTTTCCAGGAGTCTCCCGACCAATCACTCTTAGCAGGAAGCACATAATAGTGCCGTTCGTTCCAAGGGGTGTTACTGACTTCGGCTAAAACCCAGCGCCAGTTATCATGTTCGTCGTACAGGTAATAAAGATTAAGCGGACTGAAATATAGTCCTGCATACCTTAGTTGGCACAGGAGCATCACCCTTCCATCGACACGTTCACCCGTCAGGCTCTCGACCTTATCAACAACTGCCATCTTCAGGGACATTGCTTTGTTATCAGTGACGATATTAGCCGCTTCATCACTATACTGACGGTCGTGACCGCGAAGATAGTCTGCCGTTCTAAACCGGGCAAAATTCAAAAAATGTAAACCAAAGCCTTTAACCGATGACTGAAGATCTTCAAGCTCATCGAGATCAATCAAAGGCATAAACATGGGATAGGTGAAGGCATGCTTAACCGGACTAAAACGACGGTGCCGAATACTGCCAACAAAAAGTGCACTATTCATATTTTCGCTCCTGAATCCGGCAGGCAATCGCAGGCTCTGCGCTACCAACCAGGCCGCCAATCGTTAATTTTTCTATCCCCTCAACAACGTCAAGCGCACTGCGAACACCATCTTCGTGAAAACCGTTGTACCAATATGCCCCACAAAACCAAGTGTTTTGCTTACCGTTGATATCTCCCCTTGCTTGCTGAGCCAGCACGCTGGTAGTTGAAAACACCGGATGGGCATAGACAAAGCGCTTAATGATCTTTTCCGGTGCAATATTTTCCGTTCGATTCAACGTCACACAGAAGGTTTCTGGCGCAGAAATACCCTGAAGAATATTCATGTTGTAGGTCAAGCTAGCCAGTTGATTGTCTCGATGCTGACCATTCTCACACTCGGGCCCCAGGTGGTAATTCCAGGCCGCCCAGGCCGCACGCGTCTTTGGAAGCATGCGAGTATCGGTATGAAGCACAACTTCATTATCCTGATACTCCATTTCCCCAAGGATTCGCTGCTCATCAGCACTTGCATCTGCCAGCATCGACAACGACTGATCGCTGTGACTGGCAAAAATCACTTGGTCGAATACTTCTAACCCAGTTGCACTTTCTACCAACACTTTTTCCGACTGGCGGGTTACTTTGCTTACCGGGTGGTTCAATCTGATTTTGTGTTCAAATGGGATGATAAGTTTTTTTACATACTCACGTGACCCACCGGGTATCACGTACCATTGAGGTCGGTTGACTACCTCAAGCAAGCCGTGGTTACGGAAAAAGCGAATAAAAAAGTCGAGAGGAAAAGATCGCATATCTGACAATGTCGACGACCAAATAGCAGCCCCCATCGGCAATATATAATTCTCGGTAAAATAGTGGCTGAATTTATAATGGTGAAGAAAATCACCCAGCGTACAATGTTTTTCAATCGTCAAATCTACATTACGAGCCAAGCTATTGAAGCGCAGAATTTCATAAACAAAGTAATAGAATTTGGGATTCACACAATTACGTGTCTGAGCAAACATCGTTGACAAGCTATGACCGTTATACTCCAGTCCGTTTACATCATTTTGAACACTAAAGCTCATCTCGGTTTTCTGGCCGGAAATATCAATCTCCGCAAGCAAACGCTCAAAATTCGGGTAGGTTCGATCATTGAAGACGATAAAGCCGGTATCAATGGCATAATCACCGCTCGGTACAGAGACATCCACTGTCGCCGTATGCCCACCGATGTAACTATTAGCTTCATACACCGTAATATCATGCTGACGGTGCAGGTGCCACGCACAGGTTAGACCGGAAATTCCAGATCCAATAATGGCTATTTTCATTACTTTCTCCCAGTCATACGTTTAATAACAGCCAGTTGCAACGATGAGGGCAATAACCTGATTAGTTTTAGAATTAGGCTAAATTGAAACGGGAAATGAATTTCCGTTTTCCCTGTCGCAATACCTTGACGTATTTTTTGCGATGCAAATTGAGGCGTCACTAGCATCGGCATTGCAAAATCGTTCTTATCCGTCAGCGGGGTTTTAACAAACCCCGGACTAACCAGCGTAACCTTTACCCCAAGATGTTCTAGATCTAACGCAAGTGTATTCGCTATATAAGCAACAGCGGCTTTGGATGCCCCATAAGCCTCGGCCCGCGGCAACGGAATATAGGATGCTGTCGAGCCAACGATAACCAAGTGGGTATTTACATCAAAGCTCTCTTGCAAAGCCTGTATACAATTAAGCAAACCAAACACATTAACGTCAAAAACACGCTTAAATAACGCAATATCAATGCGTCCATGCTCGATATATTCGCAAGTACCTGCATTCAAAATGATCAACTTGGGGATTTGCGGTAATTTAGCCACCGCCTGCATAACCTCATCAGTGTCAGTTACACTAAACTTAATCGTGTGTATATTGTTACTGGACTCTTGAAGCATTCTGAGACGTTCCTCTGATTGTCCACAAGCAATGACCCGCCAACCGTCTATGGCATAGTCCTTAGCTAACTGCTCACCAATACCAGAACTCGCCCCTGTTATAAGTACATTCGCCATAATCACAAACTCGCTTTTATTCGACGCACAATAGAACCGAGCAGCGGAATGCCTTCGTAAATCATTTCCCCCATATCGAAATAGTCTCGGTGTTTAATTACCTGACCATCTTGGAATTCCAACCGTGAACAACCTTTAACCCTACGTGGCTTTCCTCCGGCAATTCGAGGGTGGTTAAACGTCATGGTCCATTGAATATAAGCTTTATCTTGATCAAAAAGCGTGTCATGGATTTCAAAGCCACAATCATTAACCTCGCCAAATAGCCGAGTGAAATAATCATGCAAGCTCTTCCACCCGATAACTTGGTGTGCTGGATCTTCAAAAACCACATCAGGATGATAAAGATCTTTAAGATCCGTTAGGTTATGTTTGGAAAGTTGGGTATAGGCTTCAACAAACTTACCTGTTACCAACTCTGACTGCTCAGCCATATATTGCTCCTTCTCACAATACCTCAGCTATCCACTCAGTTAACGTGCCCCATCTTTAAATGCTTTTGCCGACTTAAATGCCTCGATGGCTCTGAGGCGAGCACTTTTATGGTCAACAATGGGTTCGGGATAATCCAAGCTATCGGCCTGTGGCCATAAATACGGTTGATGAATATACTTATCAGGCACGTCTTTTAACTCATGTACCCATGTACGTATAAAGCGACCTTCAGGATCAAACCTTTTGCCTTGGGTTGTCGGATTAAATACCCGGAAATAAGGCTGTGCATCCGTACCAGTTGAAGCAGCCCATTGCCAACCGCCATTGTTTGCAGCCAAATCCCCATCAATAAGCTGCGACATAAACCATTGTTCGCCAGCTTGCCAATGAATCAGTAAATCTTTGGTTAAAAAACTGGCCGTAATCATCCTCAATCGATTATGCATCCACCCAGTATCTCGAAGCTGACGCATCGCTGCATCAACGATGGGGTATCCCGTCAATCCTTGCTGCCAAGCACGTAACATCGATTCGGACTCCTCCCAATGCACACGACGCGTCCACTCCAGAAACGGTTGATTACGGCTTATCTTCGGCCAGGCAACCATCAAATGTCGGTAAAACTCACGCCAGATGATCTCATTAAGCCAGCAGAAACCTCCACTTTCAGGCTCATCCAAACAACCAGGAAATATTTCAAGTAATGCGCTCACACACTGACGTGGAGACAATACGCCTATGACTAAATAAGGTGATAAACAGCTCGTACCATCTACCGCCGGATAATCCCGTTGCTGGTGGTAGGCCGAGACTTTTTCCTCACAAAACATTCGCAATCGCTGCCTAACAGCTTCCTCATCAACCGGCCAGCAAGCACTCTCTTTCAATGGGTAGCTAAACTGCACTGCTGGCGATATACAATCGTTACCCCGTTGTAAACGATTCCTAAATGGCTCTGGTGCTGGCTGAACGTTTGGTGATGTGCTGCGATAAATATTGAGCCACTCCCGTCTAAAGGGTGTAAACACCTTAAAAGGATCTCCTTTTTGCGTTAGCACCTTTCCTGGAGCAACAACACAAGCATCATCAAAAACACTAAATTTAATCTGGTTGTTCATCAGTAATTGAGCAGTTTCGTTATCTCGCTGAGTTTCATTCCACTCGAATTGTTTATTGCAAAATACATGCCTTAGATTGTATTTACTCACAACATTCAGAATTACCTGCGGGATCTGGCTGTAATCAGGCACCTCCTCAATAATCAAGGGGATATTAAAATTCGCGAGTTGTTGTTGTAATACACCTAACCTACGTCGAATCAAGTCAATCTGCATCGGAGCGACATTATGCTCATGCCACTGTTCGGGGGAAGCTATGTAGATCGCCACCAGGTTGCTACAACGCCGACAGGCCTCGATCAAAGCTGTATTATCAACAGTACGAAGATCAACTCGAAACCACATTAAACCGGTATACTCATGCTCTTGGGCTTTTACGGTTGTCATTCCCATTTCGCTCACCATGTTGTACATAAAAGTTTTACTGAAGGACGAATGCAAGTAGCTAGTACGGTTTAACTACCCTGTACTTCAATAAAGTTGGATTTAAGTTACTTTGTTATCAAATCGGAATGAATGGAGGTAATACTGCCCGAAACCTCTAAATCATATTTCGCACCTTCAAGCACACTCTCTAATTCCGATAGGTTAAAAGGCAATATGCGATTTTCGCCAAACACAACCAACTTACTGATATTCAATGTTGCTAGCGCAGCTCCCAACCCTGTTAACTTTCCATCTAATAGCGGTAGCACGGTGACGTTGTAACCCTTATCAGTTAATAACCAGGCCTTAAGCCACATCTTGTAACTGTTTGGGCTATCGAAACTAATCAGATAACATAATTTTGCTAAACGCTTTCTTGCTTGAGCAATTAGTGCAATACACCTTTCAGTCATTACCGATTGCCACAGTGACATTTGTACATTCAGCAATGGATTTTCAGGATGCTTTATTTTGTTTTCTACCTGATCGACGACTTGAATAATAAATACATCAAGTGGGTATTCTTTCATGATTTGAATGAGCAGTTTATCTAGCTTGGCACCGTTCAACTCAGACAACGCTGACAACAGCAACTCAACCGTTTTTCTAATTTCTGGCTCGGTATCTAAGCTTTCAGATGACAAGCGCCCCTCAAGTAAAGGACGTACCTTACCTATTGCCACTCCCTTTTCCAGCCACGAGAGAATGTCATAGATCTTCTCAATATCAATATCTGAATACAGGCGATGGCCTTTCTCTGTTCTCTTCGGGTTAAGCAAACCGTAACGCCGCTGCCAAGCTCTTAAGGTCACAGAATTAATTCCGGTCTTTTCAGACACTTCTTTTATCGTGTAAAACGCAGTCTCAAAGCCCATAACGTAACTTCAACTCCTCAGGGTAAGGATTTAAAAAAGTTTGTAATTGCAGATATGGATCGGGATATTCTTTTAAGTAGTGGTTAATCAGAGCCAAAGGAGCGAGGATCGGTTGGTTACCGTTACGGTAACTCATAATCAACTCTGCAAGTTCTTGCTTTTGAGTTTTAGTCAATGAACGTTTGAAATAGCCCTGCAAGTGCATTAGTACATTCGTTTTATTGCTGCGACTCGCCCTATTTTTAATTGCGTCCATAAATTGCTGGCGGTATTCGATATAGAATAAATCTAGATCCCACTCTTTAATCGAGGCGACAAGCCTTCCCATCTCTTTATAAGCTGATGGACTATGTGCCATTAATACCAATTTGTAGCGAGAATGGAATTTGACAAAGCCATCATAGCTCCTCATTTCCCGAAGCGATTGATAAAAGTCATTAAGGGAAAATACCCGGAAAACGAAATTCTCTCTCAAGACAGGATCTTGTAATCGGCCATCTTCTTCAACAGGTAACCACGGCATTCTTGCCATCAGCTCGCGGGTATATATCCCCACACTACCTCCAGGCACCGTGTTGCCATTAGCGATGTGAAGCTTCACCCGCTCCATGCCGCAAGTCGGCGACTTGGCACAAACTACATAACCGCACAACGGGTCGAAATTTGTAAGCTGCTTGTCGGCAAACTGTTTCATCTTATCGGTATAGTCCGTTTCATGTACTTTACTGTCTACCAAACGCTCGTCACCATTAGGTAATTGCAGTAAGCGAATCGCGGGCCTTGGTATCGTCATACCGATCCCTACTTCTGGACAAACAGGCTTAAATTCAAAATGTTTGGAAAGCTCATCAACAACAAAACGGTTTTGTTTATGCCCACCGTCAAAGCGAACTTTTTGTCCGAGGACACATGCGCTAATACCTACAGGAATTGCCATATCTCACCACCTTGGAAGGTTTAAACTTGTACAAAACTCACTAGCTGTACAACTAAAGGTAGCTCAGTCTCTGTGGTTGTACAATTTTTATTCTTGTACAAGAACAAAAACTAAAAGGTGGTGTATAACGCTCAGAATAAATATCCATACTCAAACTAGCGCCTTGAAATCAATTAGATATAAAAAAAGCGGCCATAAGGCCGCTTAGGTTGTCGCAATCTTAGATTATGTTATTACTGCCAGCGCTGCTCACGCCATTCACGTTGTTGCTCCGAACTCAAGAATGTCCAAGCCACAACACGAGTTTGCTTTTGCCCTTGCGCCATATCAATCGTGCGAACATCTACCGCACCAACTTGTTTTAACATTTTATAGATATCTGGCAGGTTCTCTTTTTTCGATACCAGCGTTGTAAACCAATAGCATTGTAACTGTTTCTCAACACTCTGCGCGATCATACGCTTGATAAATGCAGCCTCTCCCCCCGGGCACCATAACTCGGCATTTTGACCACCAAAGTTTAAAGCAGGCTGTTTTCCCTTTGTTGTCGGCTCAAAAGCTTTCGTCCCTTTCTTTCTCGCATTCGCACTCAGATTCTTCACTTTACGCTCACTACCCGCCGTCGCTTCAGCCATAGAGGAATGAAAAGGAGGATTACACAAGGCGAAATCGAAGGTGTCATCAGGGTTTATCATGTCTGTGAAGATATTATCGGCATTTTTTTGCAAGCGACACTTAATGCCACCGGCCAATGCGCTATTGGATTCAATGATAAATTTCGCCGTCTTGATCGAGATAGGATCGATATCCGCCCCAACAAAACGCCATCCATAGACTCGATGCCCCACAATTGGATAGGCACAGTTGGCTCCGACACCAATATCTAGGCCTATTACTCGCTTGCCCTGAGGGATCACTCCATCATTAGAATCCGCTAACAAATCAGCGATGTAATGCAAATAATCTGCGCGGCCTGGAATAGGCGGACATAGATAACCCGGCGGAATATCCCAGTGCTGAACCTGATAAAAATGACTTAACAACGCTTTATTTAGCGTTTTTACTGCATCAGGATTTGTGAAGTCGACCGATAAGTCACCAAACTTATTTTCGCTGACAAAGGGTGCCAACTGTGGGCAGCTTTTTATTAAAGCCTCAAAATCATAGCGTTGACGATGAGGATTACGTGGGTGCAACCCCTTCTTCGGTGCCTGGGTTTTCTTCTTTTGTGTCATTTATCTATCACTTTGCTCATGAAGCAACCAGCCATTAAGACCAACTACTTTTCTCTTCGTGCTAGTTTACTTGAAAAGCGATGACACAATAAGCCACTCAAGGAACAAATCTAATCACTGTGCTTAATTTGGCAATCAAACAACTGCTATTACTCAGTATTGGCTTCAGTATCACTGCGACTTAAAAGATTTCTCGCAAAACATCACCATAAATTACCCACCTCTAGCCAGATCCCTAACAAAGCTCACAGAAGTGTGACAAACGCCTTTTTAATTCATTGAGTTATGAACAATTATAGAGAATAAGCATATGAATGCACGCTGCTAGAACAGCAGTAAGTAACCAAGGAATAAGGAATCACGCTATGCGACTCATTCTTTCAGCCCTTGTGCTCTTCACCTTTTCCGTGTCAGCACAGACACCCGCTTCTATTGCGTTTTACTACAATAGTGTCGACTCGGTTCGGGAACTAATGAATTATGATCGCGTTGTTGTTTCCCCGGCTCTAATTTCTCATAAACAGATAAAGACTTTACACAAAGCAGACACACAGGTTTTTTCCTACATCAGTGTGGGAGAATTTGAAGACCAAACCTTACCCGCGGAGCTCCGCGCAGCCTCTAAAGCCAAGAATACAAACTGGGGCAGCTATGTGATGGACTTATCCTCTCTTGCATGGCAACAATATCTTGAACAAAAAGCCACAACCCTGTTAGAGAAAGGCTTTGATGGCCTATTCCTAGATACGCTAGACAGCTACTACCTCTTTGCTAGCAATAGCCAAAATCAACTTAGGCAGCAACATGCCTTGGCATCCATTATTGATTCTTTTAACCAACTTGATAGAAAACCAAAAATCATTCTCAACCGCGGTTTTGAGGTCATCGAGTTATTGAATCAATCCGTCTACGGCGTGGTTGCCGAATCGCTCTACCATAGTTACTCCCCAGTAAATAAAAGCTATCATCAAGTCAAAAATTCAGACTCTGAGTGGCTATCCAATAAACTTGCAACGATAAGATCCCTCGGCATCGAAACCATCGTCATCGACTATATTCCAGCTGACAACCGTGAAGGGCAAAGAGCAGCCGCTCACCGGCTACTCAAAGAAGGATATACCCCTTATATCAGCGATGGCATGCTCTATGAGTTCGGTGTTAGTACTATCGAGCCAATACCCAAACGAGTTCTTGGCTTTTACGACGGACTACTAGCCAAGCAAACGGATTCTGAATGCCACAGAATGTTCGCGATGCCGCTCGAATACTTTGGTTATGTACCTGAGTGTCATGACATCCAAACCACCAACTATTCCAATATTGATCTCAGCCGATATGCGGCCATTTTTCTCTGGCTAGAAGATAACACCTATCAGCACGACATCACCTTGCAACAATGGCTAACAAGAGTTGTTGGCCACCGGCCCTTGCTGTTTATTAATTCGCTGCCAGCCGATGAAACTCTCCGCCGGAAGCTTGGCCTATCAGAATCAGGGACATTTGCAGGTAAGATTTCAGTATCAAAAGAAGAAAGCTGGCTGGGGAGTCAATATTCACCGTCGTTAAACCAGTTCGAGCCTCATCGAAGCTGGGCAATACACGACGCCAATATTCAAACGCTACTTGCTGCTGAAGATCAAAAAGGGAATACGTCACCTTTACTCATTAAGGCTCCTTGGGGAGGTGCGGCGTTATCCCCCTTGCCTGTTATTAACCTTGCCAACAACAAAGACGTTTGGGTAATCGATCCATTTAGACTAATTGAAGAAACCTTAAACCTTCCTGTCATCCCAGCCGCTGATACCACAACTGAGTCGGCGAGGCGAATATTGACAAGCCATGTTGATGGCGATGGTTTTCCTTCAAAAGCCTGGTTTCCCGGAAGACCTTATACCGCTGAAGTCCTGCTAGACCATGTATTTAAAAAATACCCTCTGCCCCAAACAGTCTCTGTAATAGAAGGCGAAATAGGCAAAAGAGGTCTCTATCCGAAACAAAGCCAAGAAATGGAAAAAATTGCTCGAAAGATTTTTGCACTTCCGAATATAGAAGTGGCATCGCATACATTTAGTCACCCTTTTTTTTGGGACCAAACCCCAAACATCATGAAAAAACAATATGGTGATCACCTTCCCATTCCCGGCTATTCGGTTGACTATCATAATGAAATTATCGGCAGTACAGATTACATAAACAAAAACTTGGCTCCTAAAGGCAAACGAGTAAAGCTGATCTTATGGTCAGGAAATGCAACACCTTCGGAAGACGTTCTCGCTATTGCCGAGAAGGCAAGCCTGCTAAATGTTAATGGTGGCAATACCTATGTCGTTAATGGTGATAATAGTTACGCTCAGGTGTCACCGACAATTGCCTGGTACCCTTCTGCAGTCCATGTTTATGCGCCAGTGCTTAACGAAAATCTATACACCAACCTTTGGACTGAACATCACGATGGTTATGGACGGGCAATAGAAACTTTCAACCTTCTTGGCAACCCTCGAAGATTAAAAACTATCAGTATTTATTACCACATGTATTCGGGTGCCTACCCAGCGTCACTGAAGGGACTTATTGATGTTTATGACTGGGCAATAAAACAAAAAACCACCCCACTCTATCTTAGCGAATACGCGCAACGTGCCAGTAGCTTATATGAAACGGGCCTCGCTAAAACACTCGATGGAGGTTGGCAAATCACAAGCTCTGGTATTTCGAGTATAAGACTACCCCATCAGCTTGGTTACCCAAATACAGTCCTAAGTAATATCGCTGGTTGGGATTACGGACTGGATGGGAAGTACCTTATTTTAAAATCACCGAGAAGCACTGTTGTACTAAACACCAAACCCGATAATAGGGTTCGCCTAAAAAGTGCCAATGGCAAGCTTATCCGGTGGAATAAGATTGACAATACTATCAAATGGGCATTCCAAAGCCATGTTCCATTAGAGTTTGAGGTCGCTAATGGCTCAGGATGTCAAATTGAAAGTGATCTCGGCTTTGCCGCCAAACAAATCAACCATGAAGGTATTCGTTTTAAGTCCAATATTGCGGGGGTTTTATCCGGAACACTTTACTGCAAATAAGCACTAGGTTAATCAATATACGACAAGCACTGTATGGCATTATTTAAAAAACGCACAGCAAAAGATAAAACTAGAATCCGGCTGTTGAATAAACCAACACTGGTAATTTTAACGCTCACCTCTTTATGGGCGTTATGGCTTATTGCGCCCAGTAAAAATATGCTCGTACAGCTAATTTCCCGCTCCAAGTCACCAGAGGTCTCATTAGCTTTTCTCAATGAACTGTACGTAAGAGAGTCAGATAACCGTGAAGTCACCCTTCAGCTTATCGATAACTACTATCGGGTTGGCAGCCTCGATAAAGCCTCCGAACTAACAACAACAATATTAACCCGGAAAGACGGGTCTAAAGACTGGGTCGCTTTCAAACTGTATCTACAATTGCTTATTGAACGGTTATACCAAGCTAACACAGATACCAATGTCAACTCGCGGCTTCGCCGATTGATTAAGGAGGTTGGTTACATTCCCGAAGCTGACTTGGCAAGAGAATATGCTGATGCCGCTATTTCACTCTCCATGCCCAAAAGCGCCTTCGATATTTTATCTCCCCACCTTCAAAGTGGAGAAACGACTCAGCAAGAATTAATCTCCCTAGCACTTCAGTACTCAGATTATGACAGCGCAATAAAATTACAACATAATACATTTATGGAGCATGAAACTTTAGAGGACGCAAAAGCCCTACTAAAATTATTTGCATCCTCGGATTCTGCCTGGTTAGCTCAGCGTTTTATCCTGAAGTATAAAGGCGTACTAAGCCAAGATCCGGAATTCATAAAGTTAACTATCGAGCACCTAAAGCTAACGGGTAACGTTGACATTGCTCTATATCAATCACAGAAACTATTAACACTTCAGCCCAGTAACGCTTTGTATGCCAGTACTGCAGAACTTGCTTTGGCAAATGCCAACCTCCCGTTAGCAACCTCTTTATTGGCGAAAGCCGTCAAAACCAACCCATCATCTGAGAGATTAGCCAAATTGCACGATCTGTACCGTTGGCAAGGCAATACTCAGAATGCTTTTAGGACAAGTTTACAACTGCTGAATTATGAACCGTCTGAAAATCAGCTACGAGCCGGTATTGAAGAGTCACGAGCCCTTGGTGATATTTCCAATGAAAGTGTTTTTTATCAGCACCTGGCTAGCAACAACCTAATCAAATCCTCAGAGTATTCCAACTGGCTAAGTGCCACAGAGAAAGCCGTCGGAACAGATGAAGCGCTAACCCATGTAAAACGACTGGCGCAGCTTCGCCCTCGAGATACCGCTCTGATAATGCACCAGGCACGACTCTATGGCTATAAAAACGACTACAAACGCGTTATCAAACAGTCACAAAAGTTAGCATCTATCCGTAAACCGACAACAATAGAAGCCATACGCTTTTCTAACGCCTATATTATGGCCAACCAGCCCAACTTGGCATTAGCGGTATTAACGTCACCTATCGACTGGCTTGACACCGATGACAACTATTTGAATTTGGTTGCTCGCCTTGCTTGGCAAACAAGTAACCTTAAACTGTCGAGGCTTTCGCAGGATCAGTTGGCAGCAAGATCCAGTCATAAATTTGACCTTTATCGGTATGTACGAATCTATTCGCCAATGAATCAAGACAATATCGACCATTTAATTGAGCTGTATCATCAATCTGGCGATAGCGCAGTGCTACTTGCCGCGATACAAGCGGCTCAAGAGATTAAAGATAAAGCATTGTTTGCAGAGTTAGTTTCATTGGCGGCTGGCGATCCTGCGCTCATCAACAACCCTCAGAGCCTTCTTTTTCAAGCACAGCTTGCAACCGAAAAACCGGATTATGACCACGCATTTATGCTCTATAAAAATGTGCTTGCTCAAGAACCGCTACACAAAGGCGCGATCAGCGGCTTATTGTGGCTGAACATCGAGAGCAATGATCATGACAAGATATTAGAGACTTACAATCGGTATAAAAAGCTCCTTCGGGATGACAGTGATCTCTGGCTCGGTTTTGCCACCGCGGCTCAGATTCTTGGCCATTTCAAAGAAGCCGAACTTTGGTATCGGCAACTTCTTATCCATACGGACAAGCCTGATGTGGCGATTGTCCTCAACTATGCCGCTCTGCTTGAGGCGCAAGGCCAATATGACACCGCATTTACTCTTCGCCGGTATATTGCTAGCCAACTTAGCGATGAGCTGCTGAGAATCGATGACGGAGATATCGCCTATCACTCTCTTGTAACCATGTTTATAGGTAGACAATTCGCCCAGACCATGAGTGAGCATGCCGCTTTATCAGAGCCTGACAGCCGTAACGTAGCAGATATGTTTCTTCACTACCTTGCAAGTAATCAGGCGGATAATTTGCTCTTCTGGCATCAAAGAACGGCGTTCAAACATTTTCGGCTTCCCGACTGGCAACAGCTTTCTCTCGCTATTCAGCAGCGTGACCGTCAGAAAATGGAAAGGCTACTTAATGAATCAGTAAACTTACCTATCTCCGATAAAAACGTGGCACTACAACTAACCGGCCAGCACCAAAAAGCCTGGCAGCAAGGACAAAATAAGATAGGTCAACATCACGACCCACAGGCTGAAAATCAGTTAAGACACATCCATGTCAACCAGCACCCAGGCAAAACCCACGGTGTACGATCCCAGTTCAGCCAAAATACCCAATGGGATATTACCAAATACAGTCTTGACTACTATGCCCCCCATCATAGCGGCTACTGGCGACTGGGTAGCGATTATCAAACTACCGGTACGCCAGAATTATTACAGGGCAACCACATTGATAATGAATTTCGCCTCAGAGGCAAATATAACTATCAACACTTAGAGTCGGCCTGGCAGTTCAATTTAGATTTTGCCGACGGGGTTGGTGAGCAGCGTCTGGGCTTTTCGGCAAGGTATCAAACCCCTATTGATTCGTACTGGAATACATCGATAGAACTGGGCGTTAACCGCCATATCGAAGCCAGTCAGTTACTCAATATTACCGGCCAAGAAAATATTCTGGGATTGGCATTCAACTATCAACCGACGACTCGCGAGTCTGTTGCCATCCGGTTCAACCTGCATGATTTATCAACTCGGTTTAATGATGACATCGGTCATGGTTGGGATTTGAATTTAAGGCTGTCTGAGCAGTTGTTCTTCACCGATCCCGCTTGGCAGCTCTACGCTGACGTCAGCTTGCAAGACGTTAACCTTAGCAGCAGTCACCTAGAAGGAATTAATGACTGGCATCAGGGGGAGCGCCCCCTAACCAGCGCTGATTTCATTGAAGAAAAGTATCAGCGACTGGCCATCGGTCAGCGTGTTTGGCATGGCGAACCAGGGACACCAGGCGCAACGGTACCGTCACCTCGATATTGGTTTGATAGCTCCCTCGGTTACAACGTCATATTAGATCGAATGGACATAGCACTGAGTGCAGGCCTAGGCTGGCGAATCGTTGGCAATGATGAACTGTATTTTTCGGCTGACTGGCAAAGCCAAGACAGAAACGGGGACGAGTCACTCAAACTGTCGTTTGGATATTACTACGGCTTCTAAAAGGATAATGATTATGAAACGTACTTTATTATTAGCTTCTTCATTGGCTCTGAGCGCCTGTAGCAGTTATCAGGTTCCCAATAGTCCGATGTTTGCTGCCAGCAGTACCTGGGCGGTAATGCCACTAGCCAACAATTCCAACACCCCCATGGCCGCAGAAAAAGCCGAGCAAATCTTAAACGCCCAGTTATACGCAAAAGGCATTCATGCTGTAATGTATCCAGTAAGTGAACATACTGATCTTTCGAGCATTTTAGACCGTTCCGCCAAACAAAAAAATGCCCAGGCCTGGTTAGCCTCACAGTCAGTTGACTATGTCATAACAGGCTCTGTTGAAGAATGGCATTATAAAAGTGGTCTTGATGGGGAGCCTGCTGTAGGAATCACACTGGAAGTCAAGTCAGCGAAAAACAAGACAATCTATTGGCGGGCTACAGGCACTCGTGGTGGCTGGGGGAGAGAAAGTGTTAGTGGTACAGGTCATATCGTCATCGAAACACTACTCGACGGCCTGCACATCGAACAGAAATAGTACCGTTCCGGAAGCGTAAGGTTGCCCATGCAGAAATTATGGAATCATGTCATTGTCGGAATTAAGCAGGCTGGCTTTGCTTGGCTAGAAACTGTCGTCGTCTCGATCATTTCAATCTATATCTGGACCCAGTCGAACTCTCTGGCACCGTCTTCAACAGAGCATCACTTTTTCTGGCCCCTGTTTGGCCCATTGCTCATTGCTCTGCGATATGGCTTCGCCAAAGGGTTTCTCTGCTCTTTGCTGACAACAGCTGGCTTGGCCAGCATCATGAATATCACCGGGTTACTTGACTACTTCCCCCTTTCCCTGGCAATAGGAATGATCCTAGTTGCGATGATTGCAGGAGAATTTCATGATTACTGGCACAATATCAACCAGAAGCATATTCTTGACCATCAGTACATGAGCCAGAAACTCGATAGTTTTACCCAAAACTATCACTTACTAAAAGTTTCCCATGACCAACTTGAGCAGCGTACTGCCGGTCAAACCGTCAGCCTTCGAGCAAGCATTAATGCTTTGCACAAGATAGCGGCTAAGCACAGCGCTCATCGTCTTGAGTACCTTGGCCACCCTTTTCTTAACTTACTGGCTGACATAGGCGGGCTTGAGGTTGCCGGGATCTATAAGGTCACCGACGGTAAAATTGATCTTCATCCACAAGCAACCCTCGGCGATCACCATCAATTAGTGCTTGGCGACCCAATGCTCCAAGATATGCTGGCAACCAATAAGCTGTTATCGCCGGCAAAAATTAGTGCAAATGAAGTCCATAAGTCACGTTACCAACTCTGCATTCCGCTACTTGATACACACAATACCTTACAAGCTATCGTGATCGCAGAAAGTGCAAAGTTTTTCATGCTCACTCCAGCCAATGTTGCCCTATTATCACTGGTGTCAAACCATGCTGCCGATCTGCTCAGCGAAGCTATTCTTACCCCTATTCTTCGCGCTCATCAAAGCGATATTTTTCTTAGCTACATTGACCGTGCAAAATATAACAAACGCCACTATGGTGCAGACAGTACACTGGTTGCGTTTATCGATACCCACGGTATCAATAAGCAATCTTTGGATTCCGTCGTCAACTACCGACGAGGTGCCGATGTTTACTGGTCTTGCCAATCAGGACAAGGCCACCCTGCGCTGGTGGTACTGCTTCCATTAACAACCGTATACGATGCCCAGCTATATATTAAACGCCTAAAGGAACTGTTATCGATTCAAATTAAAGATGTTGAAAAAAGTATCGAGACCATTGGGCCATTATCGCTAGATCAGGACCTCGAACAGATCAAGCAACTCATGGACGAACTAGGAGCTTATGATGAAAGCCTGGCTATTTATTCAAACGATAATATTTGAGAGCTTAAGTTTCTATCTCGTTTTTAATCATGAAATGACACCAGTGATGTGGCTTTCATTTTTTTCCACCCATGCTATAGCGTGTGGTAGTTTTAGTGGCTTAGTCTGGCTGCTGCTTCCTCGTAAATACAAATTTCCGATAATCAGTGCCATATCATTCCTATTTTTGTTCAATTTTTTTCTCCCCCTTGTTGGTATGATTGGAACCGCTTGTTCTTTGTTGATTGGCTTATATCTACCAAGGAAGCAAAACCAAGTGACATGGCAGGAATGCGAGAAGTCTCCACTCCCTCAAAGCCCAGGAGAAGTATTGAATACACAATTTGGTACAGGGGCACTTCGCGAGATCCTTATTCATGACAGTGACCCTGATCGGCGGCTACTTGCCGTTGGTGCGATTCGGCACTTGCCCCGCCAACATGCAGTCCCCTTACTTCAACTTGCTCTCAAAGACTTATCTGATGATGTTCGTTTACTTGCCTACGCCTCGCTCGAAAGCATTGAAACCCAAATCAATGAATTGATTTCCTTATTTAAGAAGCAACTCAAACACAATATGCAAGCCAGTAAGGCTTTTGAAATCGCGCAGCAATACTGGGAGCTCTGCTACCTTGGTATTGCCGAAGGGATATTGAAAAAACATTATCTTGAACAGGCAGAACACTACCTAAAACTATCAAACAAAATCGAAATCAGCGCATCTAATAACCTTCTGCTTGGCAGAGTTATGCTGGAGCAAAAAAGATCACAGGAAGCTATTTACTATCTCTCAAGCGCGCTGGATGGTGGATTATTGGTAAAACAGGTTGCACCTTATCTAGCTGAAGCCGCCTATTTATCAGGGGATTATAAGAAGACTAAAAATTATATTTCCTACTTCCCGGATCGAAAAGGTGAGCAGCTGAGCCAAATAAAGGAGTATTGGTCTTGAACAAAGATGTTGATATCTGTCTATTGCTTGAAGGCACTTACCCATATGTGCGCGGTGGTGTATCTAGTTGGGTTCATCAGATCATCAGTGGCCTGCCGGAATTAACATTCCACCTTATTTTTTTAGGCGGACACCCCGATTTCTATGGCGACCCCGTATATGAACTTCCCGATAACGTAGTAGGCTTTGATGTTCATTACCTTCTATCAGATCAAAGTCGCCTCAAAGCCTCTCCCCGCTCCGGAAGATCAAAGCTATTCGAAGCCTGGGGAAATTTCCTTTCGTTTTTTGAAAATAACCAAGAGCCAATACCTAGTGACCTGTTATCGGAGGTTTCCGATTTTTTGGGTAAAAAAGGCCACTTGAGCTTAGCGGATTTTTTATATAGTCGAGCATCCTGGGATGTACTTACCGAAAGGTATTTCGATGTTGCCGAAAATCAATCGTTTGTTGATTACTTTTGGACTTACCGCAATATCTATCAGCCCTTGTTCATTCTATCCCGTATTTCGCAGAACCTGCCAAGAGCTAAAGTGTTCCATAGCGTTTCGACAGGCTATGCCGGATTCTTAGGGGCACTTGCCCGGCAAAAAAATCACTGTCCTTTTCTTCTCACTGAGCATGGGATATATACCAAGGAGCGAAAAATCGACTTGGCTCAGGCAAGCTGGATCAAGGACCGTCATAGCCTCATTGATATCAGTATGCATAGAGATATGGATATCACGCGTAAAACATGGGTGCGCTTCTTTGAGCAACTCGGTTTAACTGCCTACCACCAGGCAGATAAAATCATTGCGCTATATGAAGGTAATAGACAACGGCAACACATAGATGGTGCTCCCAGGCAAAAAACCCAGGTGATCGTAAATGGCATTAATATCCAGCGTTTTCACGCTGCCTATGAAAAACGTCCGGATAAGCCACCATTGGTTGTTGGCCTGGTAGGCCGTGTCGTACCCATCAAGGATATCAAAACCTTTATTCGAACTATTCGTGGAGCCATTGAGCAACTTCCAATGCTAGAAGGCTGGATTATCGGCCCTAAAGAAGAAGACAAAGACTATGTCCATGAATGCGAACTACTGATTGAAAGTTTGGGCCTTACAAATAATGTCAAATTACTCGGTAGCCAGAATGTCGCGGAAATATTGCCGAAACTGGGCGTGATGATGCTGACCTCAATAAGCGAAGCCCAGCCTCTAGTGCTGCTTGAAGCGATGGCCGCGGGTATTCCATGTATCGCCACTGAAGTTGGTGCCTGCAGAGAAATCATCGACGGGGCTGCAGGTGAAGATGCAGCGTTAGGCTCTGCGGGTGAAATCATCCCCATCGCAAGCCCTGTAGAGGGTGCACAAGCGATCGTCAAAGTATTGAGCAACACAGACGACTGGCTAAAAGTCGGTGATATCGGTAAAGAGCGAGTAAGTCATTATTACGATGAAAAAATAATGTACGAGTCATATCGTAACCTGTACAAGGAGGCTATTAATGGCAGGGATCGGGTTTGAATTACGAAAAATTCTAAAAAAGAACTCGCTGCTATCAATGCTGGAAGCATATGGCTTAGCTGGGCTGATAAGCTCTGGGCCTTGGGTACTTTCTATTTTAGCCTTGCTTGCTATCGGCATAATCAGTATTGGCATCGTATTTCCGACATACATCATTGTTCAATTTCTGGTCATTGTGACTTACTTAATGGCAGGTTCTCTGATTATTAGTGGCCTGTTTCAATTATTGTTAACTCGATTTATTTCTGATCTGATTTTTGCTGAACAAGAGCACCGGATTGTACCTAATCTTCTGGGCTCGATGCTGGTCACCAGTGCTATCTCGGCAATTATCGGGACTGCTATTATGGCTGCATCGCCAAGTATAGAACCGCCGGTAAAAATCACTATCGTGACTTCCTTAGTTCTGCTGTGTAACCAGTGGCTCATAATCATCTTTCTTAGCGGGATGAAAGAGTATTACCGAATTTTTTTCACTATGATGATTAGTTACGGCCTAATGGTAATATTAAGCTTGGTACTCCCATCATTTGGCTTACTGGGACTAATGGTGATTTTTTGTGTTTGCCAAGCAGTACTCACCTTTGCCTTCCTTTACCATGTTATTCGGGACTTTCCCTCTAAGCGATTCATTTCCTTTGAGTTCCTCAACTATAAGAAAACCTTTTTCTCTTTAATCTGGTGTGGTTTTTTATACAACCTTGGTGTCTGGCTGGACAAATTTGTATTCTGGTTTAGAAGCGAAACCTCCCATCAGGTTATTGACTTGTTTCGAGCATCATATATTTATGACTTACCGATTTTCATCGCCTACCTCGCCATTGTTCCAGGTATGGCCGTATTCATGCTACGCATGGAAACAGACTTTGCAGATGCATGCCTGAAGTTCTATGACGCTGTGCGACGAGGAGCCACTCTTGATTCTATCTACCTGTTGAAAGACAAAATGGTTCTTGCCTGTCAGCAGAGTATTTATGAGATATTCAAAGTTCAGGGGATGACACTGGCGCTATTGCTGCTTTGGGCAGAAGATATACTCGTCGCATTGGATATCGACCTTGCCTACCTTCATCTTCTTTACGTTGACCTGGTCGGAGTCAGCCTTCAGGTGCTCGTACTGTCGATTCTCAATGTCATGTACTACTTGGACAAACGCTATTCCGCCTTAGCGTTAACGGCCCTAATGGCTATGGGTAACTTTACGTTAGCGCATTACAGCATCGATTTGGGGCCAGTTTATTACGGCTACGGTTTTGCTGTGACCATGCTGGTGACAACTATTATAGGCCTTGTCATGCTTGATAAACAGTTTGATGAACTTGAGTACCGAACTTTTATGATGCAGCGCTCTTAGCGCGGCTATCACTATACGTCTGCCCCCTATATTGGTACTTTGGCTCCTGTGACGAGGAGCCAAAATCGGATACTACAAAATGAATTGGCTTTGCTTAGGGATAATCGATCTTTCCTTCAGTCGACGCCCCCTTCATAAGATCCCCCATTTTATCAACCAAATCGATCGGCATAGGGAAAACAATTGTTGTCGTACGGTCATTTGAAATTTCAGTAAGGGTTTGCATATAACGCAATTGAACGGCATTTGGTGCCTCATTCAAGACTTGCGCAGCTTCTTTCAGCTTCTTTGATGCTTCAAGTTCCCCGATAGCGTGAATCACTTTTGCCCGGCGGGAACGTTCGGCTTCGGCTTGCCTTGCCAAGGCCCGAACCATACTCTCGTCAAGATCGACATGCTTGATTTCGACATTCGCAATTTTAATTCCCCAGTTATCTGTATGCTGGTCAAGGATCACTTGCAAATCCTTGTTCAATTCATCGCGGGCAGAAAGAAGTTCATCAAGCTCATGCTGACCTAAGACAGATCTGAGTGTCGTCTGTGATAGTTGGCTAGTGGCTTCAAGGTAGTTTTCCACATTATTAATTGCCATTTTGGGCTCCACAACCCGGAAATAGACAACGGCATTCACTCGGACAGAGACATTATCTCGAGTGATCAAGTCTTGCGTTGGTACATCCAACACAATAGTACGAAGGTCGACCCGTACCATTTGTTGAATAATCGGTACAATAATGATCAGACCAGGCCCCTTGACCTCGTAAAAACGCCCCAATAAGAAAACAACAGCACGTTCATACTCACGTAAAATTTTGAACATGCTGACGATCAATACAACCACCAGCACAATTATCGTAGCAAACGAATAAGTAACCATAAGATTATTCCTTATCAATACCTTCTGAATCACAGAAACTGTCGTCAACATCAAGACATAAGCCCGCCACTCTCCTCACTGTAACGCTCTGCCCCTTGGCCAACGGCCTATCACACCTAGCCTGCCAAATTTCACCATCTACTAAGACACGGCCATTGCCTGGAAAACCGCTTACTACCGTTGCACTCTGCCCTAGCAGCACTTCTACCCCTGTCGTCACAGGTTTACGCCGTGTTTTTAGTAACAATGCGAGAATCACAAAAGTAAATAATGCGGAGACGACAGTAAGGCCAATGATCAAAGGAATGGCAATCTGATATCCGGGAGTTTCCGTATCCATGAGCATAATGGAACCCAAAGCAAACGACACAATACCGCCGAGCCCGAGTATGCCGAAGCTAGGACTGAATGCCTCTGCAATCATCAGCGCAATACCAAGCAATAGCAGCCCGAGACCAGCATAGCTAACGGGTAACATTTGCAACGAGTACATCGCCAGCAATAGGCAAATCCCGCCAAGCACACCAGGCAAGCCCACACCGGGATTGTAGAACTCAAGAAGCAACCCATAGATACCAATGAGCATTAATATGTAGGCAACATTAGGGTTGGTAATAACCGATAAAATTTGGAACCGCCAATCTTGCTCGCGCTCAACATAGGCAACCTCAGAAAGCTCGATAGTCGTTTCGACGCCATTAATACTTGTTTTTCGCCCATTCGACTGAGCAATGAGGCTATCTAAATCCGCAGCTATAAAATCAATGACATTCTCTTTCAGAGCGCTCTCTGCATCTAAACTTGCCGCTTCTGTCACCGCCTTAGCTGCCCACTCAGCATTTCTCCCATGGAGCTTTGCCAATCCTTGGATATACGCGGTCGCATCGTTGATAACTTTCTTCTGCATGGCGGTTTTAGCTTTTACTCGTTCATCTTCTGGCTCTGCATTTTCTTTTTTGTCATCAGCTTCTGCTTGGTCCTTCTCTTTTTTCTCCTGTTTAGGGGCAAAAGGATTGCTGGTCTCATCAGGCTCATCCCCCCCCTGGCCTCCTCCTAATGACACTGGCGTTGCTGCTCCCAAATTTGTCGCGGGAGCCATAGAGGCAACATGACTCGCTAGCAAAATATAGGTCCCAGCACTCGCGGCTCTTGCTCCTGAAGGGCCAACCCATGTAGCCACTGGGATGGATGACGTGGTTACTGCGCGGATTATGTCCCGCATTGATGTATCTAACCCTCCTGGGGTATCCATTTTAAGTACGATAAATGACGCCTGGTCCACTCGTGCCTGGTCAATTTCACGTGCAACGTAGTCACTAGTAGCAGGCCCTATTCCACCTTTAATTTCTATCACCCACACATCGTCCGCATAGGCTGTAACAGCTGTCAGTAGCAAAGCTAATATCAGCGCACAATAAGAGAAAAGCTTCATCTAACTTCCTCCGTTCGGGAAAGTCGCGTCTTATATTAAAAGTCAGCTACTTGTCCCGACTTGTCTTCAACTGATATAAGCATAGCCCACCATAAAAATCATACAATTACTGTAGCTTACAACAGTCAAAAATAAGACAGCGCCGCCATATCAAAATGCCGCTTATACTTATCTCATCTCAACAGCAAAGATCACAACGATGTCAGATGCCCCCACAGCCCGGTCTAAACTCTCTCTTTTGTTAATTGTTTTTCCCATGTTGTTACTAGGCCAATGTGCTCTTGCGGCGACACCGGTGAAACCTGTTATCCAGGTTGGGAGCTACCATTGTCCACCGTTCGTCATTAAGCATGATGACGATACTTATTCAGGGCTAAGCATCTTGTTATGGGAACGCATCTCAGAAAACCTTGGGCTGCAGTACCAAATCACTGACTATAGCCTCAAAGATCTATTGGAGGCCGTGGCAAATAAAAAGCTAGCCGTCGGGATATCCTGTATCTCTATCACCCCTGAAAGAGAGCTAATTCTCGATTTCTCCCATTCATTCTATGAGACACACCTCGCCATTGCGGTAAAAAAACAAGGGCACTTAACAACAATAAAAAATATTATTACAAATAAAAACTTACTGATCGTTCTCGGTATATTCTTTGCTGCTGCCGCAACCGTTGGTGGTATCTACTACCTACTAGAGCACCGGGTAAACGAGAAGCTGTATTCAATGCCCTCCCGCAAAGCTCAACTGATAGAGGGATTTATTCTCGGTTTACTGTTTATCACCAAAGGACCTTTCAATTATTTTGAGTTTAAAACCCTGCCCGGTCGGGTGCTGACAGTCTTTCTGGCAATTTTTACTACCATTTTCATTGCAAGTATTACCGCTATACTCGCGAGCACATTTACTTTAGGTCTGTTAAGTTCAGATATTAGAGGGCCTGGGGATTTAGCCAACATTCCGGTAGGGGCAAAATTAGCCTCTACATCATCTGAATACCTGACGTCTCAAAGTATTGTTCACCGCACCTACATAGACACGGATCAGATGCTAGCTGCCTTAGAAAACAACGAAGTGGATGCCATTGTTGCTGATGCTGCAGTATTGAAATACCTGCTCAAGAAGTCAAAAGAAAAGGGAGAATATCAAAATTTAATGGTTTTACCTTATCAGTTTGAAAAACAAAACTATGGCTTTGTTATCGAAGATAAAAGCGAATATATCGAGCAATTAAACCGGGCCCTGCTCAAAGTTCGCCGAAGCCCTGAGTGGCGTCAAGCATTACACGAATATTTTGCCGAAAGACACTGAAGAGCACCAAACTATTAAGATTATTCTCTCCGGTGCCAGCCAATAACACACCGAAAAAAGGCGACCTTAAAGGTCGCCAAAGCCAAGACAACTAATCTGTTCTCTACATTATTTCCACTTAAATAAACGCCCAAGCTTGGAAGGGTGATATGACCAGCAATGGTCAAAAATGGTCATCAGCTCAGGGTTTCCGTACTTCGACAAATTGACTGCGTGGAAACGGTTTTTGTGTTCTTTAAGTTTGTTAATTCGCTTAATCATCGCATCAGGCTGCGACGGGGCAATAAAGTCAGACAACACAACTAAGTCGGCATTTTTGTACTTTTCACCGCTCATTAAATCAATGGACTGATCAAGCACCGGCCCTAAATCCGTCCCACCATGGAAAGAATAGGAAAGGAAATTCAGTACTTCGCTTAAACCGTCCTGTTTAGTCAGTTCATAAGTGATTTGTTGCGTCGAAAACATTATCACATAACAATCACGATCTTCAGCCAACGCAATTTGCATCAAACCATATGCAAGCGCCTTGGCGCACTGCTCCGGAAAACCATTCATCGAACCCGAAGCATCAATACAAACAATAAATGGCCCTTTGTCCTGCTCAACCTGTTTTGTCTGGCGCTTGTACGCTTTTACCTTACGAAGTTTACGCTGCGCTCCCTGGACTCGGTAATTCATCAACCGCTTGTCTACGAGGTGCTTATAGAAAATGACTTCAAGCTCAGGATAAGCCAGGAACATTGCCTCATTCGGCAATAGTTTCGATAGATCATCGCTTTCATGGACGCCGACAATATCATCAGTGACACTGTCACTGCGCTCCTCAACCATCTTGAGATCTTCAGATCGCACTCGCTCCTTGTTCGGGTCATCGACTTCATTAGCCATACGGCCAAGTTTTTCGGCAATCTCTTGCAATCCGCTATTTTTTTTGAGGAAGCTAGCGATTGATTTCAAACTATCAACATCAGTACGAGTAAGCTTTGCCTTCGCCATGTCCCACAAACGGCCAGCCTTCCTCTCATCCCCCGCCTCAGTCACTTCTTCCATCTGCTGCATCGTTTCGATGCGCTGGTATAAATCCGCCAGCAGCTTTTCCTTATGCTGTTCCAGCTCGGCTTGCTGCGCTTCAGTCAATGCTTTCGCAAGAGCTTGATACCACTGGTTACAAAAATAACTTTGGAACATCGGGTTATGCTTCTGGTGCTCCCTATCAACTAAGCTCTTCGCCTTAAAGTAAAATGAGGAGTGACCTTCAAGTTTCTTAACTATGTTATCAACATGCTCAGAGAAGTACTCCTGCTCCCAAGAGCAGGCATCTTGATAAAGAGCAATCTCTTGATGATACCGTTCTTCGAGACTGACGTTGGTAATACGCTGTTGTACCTGCCCCCGCCACTTAATGATCTGATTTTTCATCGCCGACTTTATGCCAGGATTAGATTCAGCAGCCATCAGCAACTGCGGCCGCATCATTAACTCATGTACAGCATTATCAACAATGCCAGATTCAGCGAGCATCAATGCTAAATTTACACCTTCAGTAACTGGCATAGAGGATCTCCGGTTTAAACAAAGTATTCTGATAGATGAGAAATACGGAACACGCTTTTATCTATCACCAGCTTCAATTCGTGAACCGAATCTGAAGCTGTAGAGATACTCTGTTCAATCAAGACAGGTAACTCGGCATTAATAAAGTTATGTGGAAACGCACCATGGAAGCTACTACGAGAAATTTTCAAATTGTGTTCAGCATCAACAATCTTGTTAGACGCTTTCTCTGCCTCTAACTGCCATAGCTGCTGCTGGGCATCTGACACTCCATTCCCACCAGCAATGCCAACCAATACTGAACGGTTGGCAATGTCTTTGATCACTAAACGGTTCTGCGCATCAACTTCAAACTGTAAGCGGCATAGGTGAGTATTCTTATTTACAAACCCATAGATATCACACTGGCCGGTTTTAATTTTCTTTTCAAACTCATCACCATCCACGTATACCCAGCGGCTATCCCCACTTTCCTGTTCGGAGACAGATGGATTATGCTGCAGCATAACCAATTTGATCATGCGCGGGTTATGATTCACGTTATAGCGTCTAGCCGTACTGAAATCAGACTTGAACCACTCTTTACGCATCATGGTTTCACGAGTAAAAGTTACACACAGCTCAGAGCATATTTCATCATGAACATCATCAATGATCCTCTGTGCTTCATTTGCACTCTCTTGGGCAACCTCTTGGTTGAATGCCTTTTGGACTGCGAATTCATTAATAATGCTGCTTACTACATGTCGTGATTCCGGACTGTGCCACAAGCAATCCTGTAGCAGTAAGATATCAAGTGGGTTGATCGCATCACGACCGTTATAAAAGGCACTGGCTTTCAGGAGCCGAACGGATTTCTTCCAGCGACGATCCGAGATATACAACTCACTATCTTCGGAAGCGAAATCCTCGCCAGCCTCCGCACGCTGCTCAATCATCGACTTAAGCTGGTAGATCTTCTCGAAGATGTCCTCACCCAGTCTTACATCATCGATATGCGCCTGCCAGGTTTCGTATTCTTCATCGGTAATTGCAAGGCCAGGCTCTATTTCTTGAATAGTAGGGCCTTCTCCCATCAGCATCGCTTTGAAGTTTTGCTTTTCCTGAATTCGATTCACAAACACACGAACTAGCATCCGGTCGAACAGCGCTTCTAGCCCACTGTCTTCTTCTGGTAGTTCGTTCGATGCCGTGATTAAAAGGCGCATCGGTACCGGAAGTACATCCTGGCCGTTCTTAAAAGTACGTTCGTTAACAACAGTTAGCAACGTGTTCAATATTGCAGGACCAGCCTTCCAGATCTCATCAAGAAACACCACTTGAGCTGTTGGCAAATAGCCCTCTGTCAGGCGGACATATTTTCCGTTGTCTTTTAACTCTTGAATTGAAAGCGGGCCAAACACCTCTTCCGGTGTTGAAAAGCGGGTCATCAGATAGTCAAAAAACTTGCTGTTATCAAAGGCTTGGATCAGGCGTTTAGCAATTAAGCTTTTTGCAATTCCCGGGGGACCTAACAAAAAAACACTCTCACCAGATAACGCGGCAAGCAAGCACAACTTTATCGTTTCTTCTCGTTCATAAACGCCATTCGACAAAACCTTGATAAGTTTCTGTATCCTCTCAGACACCAAGGCTTTATTAGGTTGCGCACTTCTTGCCATTGTCAGCATAATTCCGACCTCTCTGAGTGCTATGTCCATGTGTTGTAGCACAACAATTCCCAGTCTTATTTAGGATAGACATAAAACACATAATGTTACAATATTGTTAACTGAAATAATTTGTTACATTCCTTGTATATCAAAGAGTTCGCGTTACAACTATAAGTGAAACTATGATTGCATAAATGGCACCTTGCCAGCATTTGCCACTTGATGGACAAGCAAAACGAAAAAAGTTATTACCATCTTAAATTCATGTACTTAAAGAGATAAAAATTGATGATAATTTTGCATCCCCCTAAAAAAGCAAAATGATATAGTTAGCTGTTTTTAAGCCTGCAAAAATCAAACTGATTAATTACTACCCAGCCAGCGACATACTTTCTGAACCAATGTAAAAAATAATCTCAAATCAACACGGCGCTATGTATCAAAAGGCACTCAAAAAAACATCAATATTTCGCATCAAAAAAGATCGAGCCACTATTTCCGGCATTCATACCGTAATCGACTTGTTCCGTTTCATTGTCTTTGAGATTATGAGTACGAATGTAGGTATAAATATCTTTCCCTTCCGTTTTAAGTGATGCCATGAACAACATATCTCAGCTACCAATCCGTCTCACTATCGTAGTTTGCGTTGGCATATTGCTCTCAGCATTATTGCCTTCGAGTGGCAGTCTTGAGGTTATCGTCTCTATATTGACTCTTGTGCTTATTATCCTGTTGCTTCGCGAAGATTTTGGTACAGAAATGCGACAGTGGTTAATGCTGGCACTTGGTACATATGGAATAGGAGTGATAGTAGACTTACTTGATGAAATTCCAGAATTGGATGATCACTGGCTCATAGACAGTACCGATGACATTTTTATGCATATTGGTGTGTTCCTGATGTGCTTTTGCTTTATCAAAATGCTACATCAGCGCCGGAGTTTTATCGAAACACTTAACCTCCAAATTACTAAATCTCGTGCACTTGAAAGAAAGTTAAGCCGACTAGCTCTCCAAGATGAGCTAACGGGTGTTCAAAATCGTAGAGCGCTTTTCCGGCGCTTCGACAAGATGGCCATTAATCTACAGAAAGGGATTCTTGCATATATTGACTTAGATAACTTCAAACAGGTTAATGATAAATGGAGCCATCAAGATGGTGATGAGATTTTAATTGATATGGCGACCACACTGGTTAAAACAGCGCCAATAGGCAGTCATGTGTTTCGTATTGGTGGGGACGAGTTTGTCGTATTACTGCCGAGTGAAGACCCTATTGCGAGCCAGCAATGGATTGATACTCTCTACGAGGTAACAAAGAACACAAGAGATAAATTTAATATCGGTATCAGTATTGGCCTAGCCCCTTACTATCCTGGTAATTTAAGTGAGCCGGACTCCATTCTAGCGAAAGCAGATAAGGCTATGTATAAAGAAAAGCGGATAAAGAATTAAATTAGCGCTCTCCTCCACACTCAGAAGAACTAAGTCACAATTAGCTTCACAATATTGTCATATCTCCATAATAGGATAGCTGCGATATTCATCTAGTCTTTGGAGAAAAATAATGTTGAACAGGGCTTCTACCCTTTATGTGCTTTTCGCCAGCCTTGCATTCAGTGTACAAGCAAAAGAAACGGTAACAGTGACTGGTTCCACATCTGTCAGCCATGTCGTTGAAGTACTTGCAGAAACCTATTCAAGTACAAATAAAGACACCTTCATTGCAGTTCAGGGGGTGGGCTCTTCGGCGGGAATTACTGCAGTAAAACAAGAAGCGGCAGATATCGGAATGAGCTCTCGCTACCTAAAGGCGGCTGAGATCAACCCTGATGTTCAAACTGTAACAATTGCTCACGACGGTATTGCTCTCGTTGTTAACAAAAATAACCCTGTTTCCAACCTAACCAAAGAACAAGTTTCTAAAATATATCATGGTGATATTACTAACTGGAAAGCGGTTGGTGGACCTGATTTAAAGATTGCAGTAGTTAGCCGAGAAAATGCATCCGGTTCACGCTTTTCGTTTGAAGACTTCATGGACCTAACACAACAAGTGGCTGGCCAAACGGTGTCAGACATCAATCCACAGGTATTGGTAGTTAATACCAACGGAACAGTGAAAAGCCTTGTTTCTCGTAATGCCCATGCGATTGGCTACCTTTCATTGGGATCTGTTGATGACTCTGTCAAGGCTCTGTCTTTTGACGGCGTTCAGCCAACATTGGCAAACCTTGAATCCGGAGAATACAAAATTTCACGTCCATTTTTGATGCTGTTCAAAGAGAAGAAAATCACTGACAACGCCAAAGATTTTCTTAACTTTGTTATATCAGAAGGTGGCCAGAACATAATTGATCAACGCGGTTATATCGCAGTCCACCAGAAGTAAAAATGACAAAAGGCCAGCAATGCTGGCCTTCTCGTTGTTATACCAATCTGAAAAAGTAAGTGCTGATTGGTATTACTGCACGACCGGATACTTTAGTGTCCTGCCCCACTCTGACCATGAGCCATCATACACTGTCAATTTCCTTCTGCCGGCCAATTCTGCAGCAAGGGCAAGCGTACATGCCGTCACCCCCGAGCCACAGCTAAAGATCAGTGACTGTTCAGAATCACTCAATGCGTCAAAGCGCTGAATTAAATGCTCAACATCGACAAAATGCCCGTCTTTAATTAACTGACTATAAGGTAAGCTTTTGGCATTTGGCATGTGTCCACTGCGAACGCCTTGGCGAGGTTCCGGGGCTGTACCGTAAAAACGAGCGGCAGGACGAGCATCCAGAATGACAGTATCCGGAGCATCCAATCGCTGATTTAACGTCTCAGCGTCTATCACCCACTCAGGTTGGTACACGGCATGGTAGTTTGTCTCGGTCGGTAGCTTAGGTGATGAGCTTTCTAACAATAACCCCGCTTCCTCCCAGGCAGGCAAGCCACCATCAAGCACGGCTACGGATTCATGCCCCATGGCTCTAAACATCCACCACACTCTGGGCGATGAAAATAGCCCTTGGCTATCATAGATCACAACACTACTACGCTGTTCAATGCCTAGTTTCGAAACTTCCATCGAAAACAAATCAGCCGGAGGCAGCATATGAGGCAACTCAGTGTCCGGTGCAGTGATTTTATTGTCAAAATCAAAAAAGCGTGCTCCAGGAATACGCTTTTCACGCCATTCCTGAACTGGATCTCGCTCATTGCCAGGCAAGAACCAGCTGGCATCGAGCACCACGACATCCGGGTTTTCGATATGTTCAGCCAGCCATTCGACCGTGACTAATGAAGAAGGTAATAACTTTCCCGACATAATGCATTCCTTTTGCGGCTTCAACCTGACTTATATTGCTTTAACGTAGAGCGACTATGTCCTCAAATCAGCGCCTAGTCTACTAACCTAGTCACTCTCGCTAAAACGAACATCTTGAAGTAGTTTGGGTTTCAACACAGATATTTACGTTTAGAACAATAATATATCTGGCGATATCTCATTGGTATTAGGTATTATTATTCAAAATTTTATCCTGTATGTTGTATCAAAGGATTGTCAATGAAACAAATTTCCACAGGCCTCATTGCCCTGTCTGCTTTTTTATCACCTGTTGCACAGGCATACAACGCAGGGAGTATTTCTTTTAGCATTGATAATGATGGTATTGTGGGTACCGACCAGAACTATACCAATGGTGTATTTTTAGAATTTAATTCGGCTTCGACCCCGATGCTAGACGTCATTGCCCCCACACCTATCCGCCAAGTTGCAATGCTGCTCCCACTCGATGCAAGTACAGCTAAAGGCTGGAACTTTAGGCTTGGTCAACAGATGTGGACCCCAGAAGATATCGAGAGTCCAATTCCCGTGGAAGGCGAACGACCTTATGCCGGTTTGTTATTCTTCGAAACGGGTATCTACCAATACTCGCCAGCCCAAGTTGATAAGTATAGCGCGATGATTGGCACCGTTGGTCCCAATTCTTTTGCAGAACAGGGGCAACAATTTATTCATGAAATTATCGGCTCTGATGATCCTATGGGCTGGGACTATCAAATCGAAAATCAAGTAGTGTTTAACTTAGGCTACCAAGGTCACCGCTTAATAAACAGAAGCAATGCAATTGGTTTTGACCAATATGACCTCAGTAGTGTTGGCCGCATCAATGTCGGTAACTATCAGAGTGAACTAGCTTTAGGCTCTGTTGTACGCTGGGGTAACAACCTAGAAAGCAACTTTGGTACGACAGGATTTACGCCAGGAAAGTATGTTGACATTAGCGTACTGTCTTCTAGCCCAACCGGATATTACTTGTTTGCCGGTATCGAAGGACGTTATCGCTTTAATGATATTACGATTGATGGCGACCGACCTGATGAAGTACCAGACACCAATGTACGTAACTTGCAGGCAACAATCGTAGTCGGCGGTGTTTACTATCAGCCTAAATGGGGCGTTAGTTTAAGTTTTGCCAGCAATACCCGTGAATTCGAAGTAGACATTCACACCTATAGCACCCTTGGCTCTCTTGAGCTCTTCTGGCGTATATAGCGCCTAATCAAACCAATTCAGACAAGGCGGCCTTATGCCGCCTAAGCCGTGTCCCGTAATCATTAGCACCATCGATATTGGCCCCAATAATTAAGGCGTACACTCTGATGGCCTTATACCGAGTTGCCTTTGTCAAACACCAAATTAGGCCAAATCTGACGCCATTTTTTAGCCTCGATACGTTGCTTAAATATCTCGGGTCTCGAATTTATAGGGTTTACCTGAACGCTTAACGACCAGTTTTCCTCAAGGCCAAATGGTGCTGTAAACGTCAGCTCGTCATTAGCTTCTAGCCGAACTCCAACACATGTCGGTACTTCAACCCACTGTGCAATGCCTTCAGCCGTACTTGCATAAGGTTGGTGGCCATGGCGAACATGCATCCTCGCTTGATTACGTACTTCCCACACCACAGCTGGATATAACTGCGTCAACTGAGCTTCTATCTGACGTTCAGTTTGAGAGGAAAGATCATCAGGATCGTAGTACACCAAATCAAGATCATTAAGAGGCGTCATCTGCATTTTATTATGCAGGTGATCCCAAATTGCATTTCTCAGAAACCCCGCCCCTAAATACCAATCAGGCAGGTTAACCGTTCTGGCTATTCGCAGACATTCCATTCTAAATGCATCTGCTTGCAATAGCTCTGCCGTCTTATATTGATAATTCATGGATTAGCTAACTAAATACAAACTCCCCTGCTCTCGATAATCACAAAACTTACCGATCACAAGGGAGATAATAAAACTGAAGATTATGCAACTTGCTGGATCAGGGCCGAAATCCCGTCTTGGGAAAACTCACCCTTCTCAGCCATAACGAGAATGTCCTGCGGGGTATACTTCTCGCCATCATAGACCACGACCATACTGGTATCGCCAGATTGTAAGAACGTCGTCTCGCCATATTCGGTATAGCGCGTCGCGCCGATACTGATCAACGCCTGCTGCGGGTAACTCGCATTTGCCAAGTGTTCTGCAATATTTTCAGTCGGCCCGACATCTTGCTGGTTATTCATACGTTCCACGATCCAGTTCAGCAGTTTCTCATGAAAGTAGCTGTAACCAACAACCGGGCTATCCTCACCATAGCGCTCAACTTTGTTCTCACGCTGATGAAAACTGGCGATGCGGTAACGATCCAGCTCTCCGCCCTGTGAAAGACCAGCGAGATCGAACATCTGGCTCGATACGCCCTTAGTCTTCTCTCCCCAGTTTTTTTTCTCACTGATTTTATTCGCATTCGGTTTACGAATAGAGCAATCGTTATAAGCAGCAAACTTTAACGGCTTAAGCGAGACAACCTTGTTATCGTGATATTCAACATCACACAGCAAAGCAACTTCAGGCTCTATCTGTAAGTTGTCAGCATCATTAGGCGGGATAATAGCGTCAGTCGACAACGGATAAATCGACAAAAAGCCAGCTTTTTCAGAAGGTACATAGAAAGGGAAAATAGCCTTTGGCTGTACGGCTTCTTTCACTTCTACAGCAAGGAAATCATTAGCTTCACCCGCTTGCTCAAGGTGTCCTGCAAAATTTCCGGCCACACCAAAGCCTATTACTTGTTTAAATGTCATATCTGCCTTCTACTAAAATGGGGTAAAATCCCATCACGAACATTGTCTAACATTTTAACTGCGCAAGATTATAGGTTCGAGCGACAATGAGCATATATTTGTGCCAGCTCAACACAATAGCTTGCATTAGCCGTATGAGTTCACAATTCATACACAATAAAATGCACACGCATTCATAAGGACAATAATAAACATGGAACCGATTAAGCTTTCGATATATAGTTAGCGGTGAATTAAAAACAACGTACAATTTAAGAGTTTAGTCATGGAAAACAATAAACTAATCCTAAGTACATTATTTCTTTCTTTAAGCCTATCCCATAGCGCTATTGCTGACGAAGTATCCGAATCCGTTCAAAGCAAAGTCCTCAATGGTGAAAGTGCAGCATCACTTGCCAATAACCTTCTGCCCTGGCAGGCGGCAATGCTGAGTGAGCCGAATATTTTTGGCCAGGTAATCTCCGGATGTGGTGCTGTTGTTATCGCTGACCACTGGGCAGTAACTGCAGCGCACTGTGTCGATGCTGATATGTTGGGTGACACCCTCGTAGCCGGTACCACCTACATTCCGCAAGGGCAAGCAAATACTGTTGATGCTAAATACCAATTTAAAATCATCAATAAAATAAAGCACGAGAACTATAATCCGGGCCTTTCTCAAAACCTGACAGCTGGTGATGCTGACCACGATATTGCGCTTCTGGAAATTGAAGGCTCACTGACAAGTGTTGCCAAGCCGATAAAGGTCGCGACACCCGCAGAACAAGCAAAAGCTGATCTTGAGTTTGCTAACACTTGGAGTGCGACTGCCTATTCTGCCGGTAACCTAATCGGTTCGGGCTGGGGTAACTCAACGCCAGATTACGAGCAACCAAACGAATTGCAAGTAGTCAAGCTTGGCGGTATTCCAATATCTTCGTGTAACTCCACAGATATAATGACCGTCGATTCTAATTTCATCTGTGCAGATTCCAACAACCCGGATATCAAGAAAGACGTCTGTGCTGGTGATTCCGGCGGTCCGCTGATCTGGCAAAACCCAGAAATGGTGAATGAAGATGACTTTGGCCTTCGCGTAGTCGGCGTAACCAGCAATGGTCCTTCGTGCGAATATAAAGACAAGGGATACGAAGCGGCACAGTATAATGGCCTATATACTGAATTAGCGGCTTACTACGACTGGATTGAGGACAAAACTGGCCTTGATTTAGATGCGTCACCAACATCAAAATTTGACAGTGACCCGTTTAAGCTGGCCAAAGAAGACAAGACAGTTAAAAAGAGTAGCGGCTCGAGCGGTGGTGGTTCAGTACCTCTAGGTGCTATCGCGTTAATGTCACTAGCCGCTTTTATTCGCCGAAAAAAGTAATGTAATTTAACTCCTTGATAAAAAAGGGCTCCCTAGGAGCCCTTTTTATTTTATAGTTTATTATACTGATGATTCATCATGAAGCGGCACAAGTTTGGTTGACCCCCCATGAAACTTCTCCCGACGACGCTGAACCAAGGCAAAGAAGCCAGGGATCAGGAAGGTACCGGCTAACAACACACATAGCAGACCACCCGTCAAAGAGATACCCAAGGAATTCTGGCTAATGTGCCCGGCTCCCGAGGCAAAAATCAACGGCATAATACCGAGGATAAATGACCACGAGGTCATATTAACCGCACGGAAACGTAGCTTACCGCCTCGTACAGAAGCCTGTTCGATATCCAGCTCTTTCTCTTCTCGCTCAATCTTGGCAAATTCAACAATCAAAATTGCATTCTTCGCTGCCAACGCTATCAAGAGCACCAAGCCAATCTGCGCATACAGGTTAAGCGGCGTGCCGGTAGCAGCCAAGGCAAGAAAAGAACCCAGTGTCGCAACCGGAACCACCAGAATGATTGCCAGCGGAATACTCCAGCTTTCGTACTGAGCTACCATGAACAAGTAAATGAATATCAATGCCAGTGCAAAAGCATAAATCGCCTGATTGCCCGCTTTTACCTCTTGGTAAGCCATCCCTGTCCATTCATACTGATATCCCTGAGGCAGTACTTCAGCAGCCACTCTTTCCATAGCTGCAATCGCATCACCACTTGAGTAACCCGCTGCTGGATTGCCCTGAATAACGGCCGAACGGTACATATTGTATCGCCAGGCAACATCCGGCTCGAAGACCTGCTCAATAGTCGCCAGGGTGCTCAACGGGATCATTTCGCCACTCGCTGAGCGAACGTGGAAACGCTCCAGAGAATCAAGATCGCTACGGTATTCGCTATCAGCCTGAACGGTTACGCGGAAGTTCTTGCCGTACAATGTGAAATCATTGATGTACATTGAACCTAGGTTACCCTGCAAGGTCTGGAAAACTTCCGTCAGCGGAATACCTAGTTGCTTCGCCTTAACACGGTCAACATCAACATAAAAATGCGGTACGTTGGCACGGAATGTACTGAAGGTAAATTGGATCTCAGGCTGCGCATTGGCTTTCTGGATCAACTCGCCCATAACATTGGCCAGATCTGTACGGCTTCGCCCTAATGTATCCTCTAGAACAAACTCAAATCCAGATGCAGACCCCATTCCCGGTACAGCTGGTGGCCCCATAGCAAACACAATAGCTTCAGGTAGCTCCATGGCTGCACGTGCATTAATCCGGTTAGTGATCGCGAAAGAAGAATGATCACCTTCCATAGCATTACGCTCGTCCCACTCCTTTAGCTTGATAAACAGCGATGCCCCGTTTGAAGCGGCAGCTCCGGTTAAGAATGCATAGCCATTCGCTACGGTAACACCTTCAATGCCAGGCTCCTGTTCCACGATCTCCTGAAGCTTAATGGTTGTCTCTTCGGTACGGGATAAAGACGCGGCATCAGGCAATTGGACGTTAACCAGCAAAATACCTTTATCTTCCTGAGGGACAAACGCTGTCGATGTCGTTTTTGATAGGAACGATACGGCTATCACTGCGATAACAAAGAAGCTTACCAATAAACCTACTTTGCGCACTAAGAAGCCCGCAATTGCACCGTATTTCAAGGTAACGTTATCCAAGCCTTTATTAAAGGTCTGGAACCAGCGCGAAGTATTATCACCGCCCTGCTTAAGCACCAATGAACACAGTGCTGGTGACAGGGTCAGAGCGTTAATTGACGAGATAACAACCGAAATACAAATTGTCAGTGCGAACTGGCGGTACATGATACCGGTAATACCCGGCAACATTGCCACAGGCAGGAATACCGCCAGCAGTACCATTGTCGATGTGATGATCGGGCCCGTTACCTCTTTCATTGCAATCAACGTTGCTTGACGAGGTGTCAGACTTGGATCCCGCTTCATGTTGGTATCGACATTCTCGATAACCAGTATGGCATCATCGACCACAATACCAATCGCCAAGATCAGACCGAACAAGGTGACCGTATTAATGGTAAACCCTGCCGTTAGCATGATGGCAAACGTACCGATCAGCGAAACCGGGATCGCGACAACAGGGATCAACGTCGAACGCATGCTTCCCAAGAACATATAGGTAACCGCGATAACCAGTATTATGGCTTCAATCAGGGTTTTAACCACACCTTTGATAGACTCGGCAACAAACAAGGTCGTGTCATAACTGGTCTCATATTCCATGCTCTCTGGCATGTTAACTTTGAGCTTTTCAAGCAGCTCCATTACCGCCTTGCCACTCTCCAGCGCATTCGCATCGGACTGCAGTGACAACGTCACAATGGAGGCGGGCTGACCACGGAACATGCCGTTGCCGTCATAGAACTTCTTACCCAGCTCAACACGCGCAATGTCCTTTAGATAAACCACTGAACCATCTGGATTTGCACGTAACACAACATTCTCAAACTCGCTCACCGATTCCAGTCGCCCCTTGGTAACAAGGTTAAACTGTACTTCCTGCACGTTATTGAATGGCGGTGCCCCGACTTTACCAGCCGCAACCTGAACATTTTGCTCTGCCAATGCAGTGTTTACGTCAGACGTTGTCAAGCCAAGGTTGGCCATCTTCTCCGGGTTGAGCCAAACACGCATTGCGTATTCACCACCACCAATAACGTTTACCTCACTGATACCCTGCACACGTGCAAGCTGATCTTTAACGTTAAGGTTAATGTAGTTAATCAGGAATTGATCATCATACTTACCATCAGGAGAGTAAAAGTTCAGTACCATCAACAGGTCTGGCGAACGTTTTTTTACCGTTACGCCAACCATCCTCACTTCAGCAGGTAGCTTAGATTCAACCTGAGAAACACGGTTCTGAACGTTGACCTGCGCCATATCAGGATCGGTGCCGACATCAAACGTCACATTTAGGTTATAGGAACCGTCGTTGGCACTCTTAGAGGACATGTAAATCATGTCCTCAACACCATTCACCGACGCCTCTATAGGATCAGCAATAGCTTCTTCGACCACTTCCGCACTTGCACCAGAATAATAAGCGGTGACACTAACAGAAGGCGGACTGATTTTCGGATATTCAGCCACTGGCAAGTTCATGAGTGCAATCGCACCTGCCAAGGTCAAGATAATTGAAATCACCAGCGCAAACTTAGGACGCTGGATAAAAAAGCGACTTAGCATTTTTGTTCCTTAAGCATCTGTTTGTTCAAGACGCACGGCCATACCATTACGTACGCGCTGCAAGCCTTTTGTTAACACAACATCGCTAGCATCGAGGCCTTCACGAATAATCACGCCCAGCTCCGTTTGCGTACCTAATTTGACATTGCGACGCTCAGCCACATTGCCATCTTTAAGTACCATGACGAAATCGCCCTCAAGATCACTTTGTACGGCTCTGCGAGGGATCACCGTCATCTTCACTGGGGTCTTTTCTCTTAAGAACACTTGAACATGCTGACCTGGCAATAATTGTTGCTCTGGGTTGTCAAACTTTGCGCGCAATGCAATTGTGCCCGTATTCAGATCAATACGGTTTCCAATAAAATCAACCTGCCCGAGGTGCGGAAATTCCTTGCCGTTATTTAATGTCAGCAGCACTTCAACGTCACCTCTTCCTTCACCACTACCATCAAGGCTATCGATACCAAGATTTAGGCGTTCGCGCTCACTGATATTAAATGATGTATGCATAGGATCGAGGCTGACCAAGGTAGTGAGTACACCAGAGCTTGGCGAGACAAGATCACCTATACTGGCTTTGCTGTCACTGATCCGCCCGGAAAACGGCGCAGCAATGCGGGTAAATGACAAGTCAATTTCGGCAGAATTGAGTTGGGCTTTGGCTGCCTTCAGCTGCGCTTCGCCATTCAGCTTGTCTGCCGTCAGTCTGTCAAACTCTGATTGGCTGATACTGCCTTTTGGCAATAGGCTCTTACCCCGCTCCCAATCCAAATTAGCGCGTTTTAAGTTCGCATCAGCCTGGGAAATAGATGCTTGAGCACTGGCAACTTTAGCCTCGTAGGCCGCAGGTTCAATTTGATACAGTAACTGGCCCTTTTCGACCATCTCGCCTTCTTTAAAGAAACGCTCTTTCAGATAGCCGGAGACCTGCGCTGTGATCGCCACATCTTCTATTGCCTCAGTACGACCAACAAACTGCTTACCTTGCTGATAATCAATGACAGTAACAGGTTGGGCTGCAACCAATGGGCTAACAGGCGCAGATTTTCCGGATAACTTATCGCCACATCCAACAAGCAAACTGCTGCTTATCAGTGTTGCAATCATAAGTTTTTTATTCATTTTGCCGACCATATGTAATATGTATATATAACAGTAAATTGCTGACGCAATAACCAAAAAATGTGGTAAATAATTCAGATATGTTTGTAGTCTGATAAACTTAGCATTATGCCTTTAATGAAAGCTGAACAATCAAGAGTAGTAGCATGTTTTTACTAATTAAATGTTTCAAAATATTTCAAGCCTAAATTTGTTAATATTATCAATAAAAGCAAAAGCATTTAGCTTTCAAATACATGACCTTATAAAGAATTAATAATTCCAAGGAAGTATAAAATAATGGACTTTTTCCCTGTATTTTTAAGACTTGAGAATAAGAAAATCCTAGTTGTCGGAGGTGGTGAGGTTGCATCCCGAAAAGTCGATCTCTTACTGCGAGCAGGGGCAGATATCACGCTTATATCTCCCCAGTTACATCAATACCTTGCCTCTCTTGTCGACAAAGATCAGTTAACCTGGGTAAAAAAAGACTATCAATCTGATGATGTTCACGGCTACCACCAAGTTTGGGCGACCACGGATAACCGAACACTGAACCATCAAATTTTTTGTGATGCAGACGCAAAAGGGATCTGGACCAATGTTGTGGATGATCCGCAGCATTGTCATTTCATTACACCATCAATGATTGATCGCAACCCCATTCAAGTTGCTATTTCGAGTGGCGGAGCATCCCCTGTTTTGGTTCGTTATATTCGGGAAAAGCTTGAAACCCAATTACCCCAAAACCTAAATTTACTTGCCGCCTTTTCCGGCCTACAACGGCCTCGAATCAAGCAATATTTCAGTACCGTGGACGAACGAAGGAAGTTCTGGGAACGTTTTTTTCGGCTCCCGGAAGTTGAGAATGCCACCTCTGAAGAACAACTCGAACATGCTTTCAATGCATTATTACAGCAACCGGATAAAACAACGGGTAGTTTATATGTGATTGAAACAGGCTCGGATCCCGAGCTGCTTAGCTTGAAGGCATTGCGCCTGATGCAGCAAGCCGAATATGTACTTTATCCAAAGGGGCGTAACGATATTTTCGTTGATCTCTGTCGTCGAGATGCCGAACGTGATGAGTATATCGATTCTGATATCAAGTCGAAGGCTTTAACATTGCTAGCCCAGGAAATGAGAGTCTGTATTCTGCTCCCCAAAGAAGCTCCAACAGACCTGTCGACACTATATGCAGAACTAAATAATGAACAAGATAATGACCAGGGTTACGAGCAAGACGTCTTCATTCCGTGTGTTGGCTAGCAACTCAATGATTTGCAGAAACCTTAAGAGCTATTAATTAAAAAAAAGCCGCACATCAATATGTGCGGCTTTTCTATAAAACCTAGTCAGTCATTAATCAAGTTCTGCGGCCGCATAATCGCCCTTTGGCTGATTAAGCTTTTGCTGCAACCACAGTCCCGATGCTTTCATCGTGTAACCGAATATTGCACCAAGAATCAGAGAGGGAACTACCAGCTGCCAGTCACCATTGGCTGCGAACGTTGCACATGAACCAATAAATGTTCCCGGAATAAAATTCAGCCAGGACTTCTTTGCCTGAACACACATCAAAAACGCCACGACTGCCGTCACGACATAGCCAATGATCTCAATCCCGATCACCGTTGACAAATGAATAATGACTAATGCCCAAAACACACCACTTAGGTTAGTCACTATACTCAAACCAAGACCTTTTACTCCATCTTTAGGTGAGGCAAAGTAGGTAGTACAACCAAGAAACCCAGCCCAACTAAGTAAGCCCAAAGAAACGGCTACCCACCCCCAAATACCGGAAAGAATACCTGTTGTAATAGCAATAGCGACCAAGACTGACATGTGAAGTTCTCGTTTAAGCATCAATTCAGAAACAGTTTAATTGACAACGCCCAAACTTCGCGTGACAAAGATCACACAATCAATGTAATGCGATATGACCAAACTTCAAAAACCAGATCTAAGTCACTTTGAAAACGATTTTATCAACAAGATGGTTACTTAATATGTACTTGTTAACATTGAAAGAAAACACACAAATAAACTCAGCGTTTACTGTGATAAACAATTAGTAAGGACGTAAGTAACTTGTTATCCAAACAACCAATTCACGCTATTATCAATTTCTGTCTTTAATCGACTGTGTTAACGTTATATACCCAAATTACCCTGAACAGTTTCATCATTGCTCCTTGCTTTCAGACTGTTCAAACTTTACTTCGGAGTTTTCATGGGACCTTTAATGCTTGATGTGTCTGGCTATGAGTTAGATGCCGAAGAGCGAGAAATCATCCAACATCCAACCGTTGGCGGGATTATTTTTTTCGCCCGCAACTACCACGACCGCGCTCAGCTAAGGGCACTGACCAAAGATATTCGCGAAACAGCAAACCGCCCTCTTCTGATCGCTGTTGATCAAGAAGGTGGCCGAGTACAACGTTTCCGCGATGGCTTTACTCTGTTACCACCAGCAAAAGCGTTTGCCAGCCAAAAAAATGGGCTTGAATTAGCCAAGCAAGGTGGTTGGTTAATGGCTGCTGAACTTTTAGCAATGGACATAGACTTGAGCTTGGCTCCGGTTCTTGACTTGGGCTTTGACTGCAAGGCTATCGGTGATCGCGCTTTCTCTGACGATCCTCAGCAAGTCATCAAATATGCGAGCCAATTCATCGAGGGGATGAAGCAGGCTGGTATGGCATCAACAGGTAAACATTTCCCTGGGCATGGCGGCGTTATTGCTGACTCCCACCTTGAAACCCCTGTCGACTCTCGAGACACCGTCATACAGCATGATATGACGGTGTTTAAACATCTAATTGAGCATCATTTGCTTGATGCTATGATGCCAGCCCATGTGGTATTTGACAGCTACGACAGCCAGCCAGCAAGCGGTTCTGAGTATTGGCTGAAAAAAGTCCTGCGCCAGGATCTCAATTTCAAAGGTGTTGTATTCTCCGACGATTTGAATATGAAAGGTGCTGACATACTCGGCAGTTATAGCGAACGAGCAATCGCAGCCCAGCAAGCCGGTTGCGACATGGTTATGTTATGCAACAACCGTGAAGGTGCTATTCAGGCTCTCGACGGCTTACCACAAACACAAGTTCCGAGTCTAAACACACTCATCAAAAAACCAAATGGCGAATATCGAGATTTAGTGAAAACGAGAATGTGGCAGGATAACGAGAAAACGATCAGCCGTCTCACGCAGTCTTGGCAAGAGCAACATTCTTAAAATAAAGGCCGGTGGAAATACCGCCGGCCCTTTCAAGCTCTTTACATCGCTCTCCTAAGCCTAGGCGGCGTATTCGATTTTTTTCTCTTCATGATTATGAGAGGCCATGCTTTTGCAGAAGTAGGCGAAGTCACGAAATATCATTGGACGGCCAAAGAAATATCCCTGCTGCAGGTATACTCCCTGCTCAGCTAAGTATTGAGACTGCTCTTCGGTTTCAACGCCTTCAGCAATCATTTCCATTCCCGCCTCTTTACCAAACGCAATTATAGAATCGAGCAGGGACAATTTAATATCAGACGTTCCAATATTCTCAACAAACATCTTGTCTATTTTCAGACTTCGTATATTTAGCTGCTGAATGTAACTAAAACCACCATAACCGGTGCCGGCATCATCCAATTTTACGTTGATCCCTCTTATTCGAAGCTGTTCTATTACATCGGAGGCCATCGTTAGGTCGGTAAATTGCTTTCGTTCAGTAACCTCAAAGGCAATTTGGTCTGGTTTAATCTCTGAGTATTGTAGCAAACTCAACGATTTTTCCATGACATCGAGACTTTCGAGTTGATCAGGGACGACGTTAATACTGATAACCTGTTTCGTCGCCTGCCAATTAAGCTTACTAATTTCAAGAATTGCTTTTTTAATCAACTGATCGGTTATTGGGAGGATTTGACCACTTTTTTCAACATAGGGGATAAATTCCATCGGTGAGATCACCTCCTGACCCGGCCGCTTCCAACGCGCGAGCATTTCGCAGCCATACAACGAATTACTCGACACATCCACGATCGGTTGGTAATAGGGAACAAACTCCTCTTTTGCTATACCTTGCTCAACCAAGGAGTGAAGCGATAGCTTTCGTTGCATTATAGTGTGCTGGAGATAAATGCATATAATTCCAAGTGCTCCACCGAGAAGAAACAATGGTAGCCATAAATTATCTTGATATCTGGCTAGCAGCTCTTTCTTAACAAAGGTGTTCACCCTAAGCCCCCCACCAAGCTCCGAACTAAATAAAGGGGCAGAAGAAAACAGCGAAGCGTCTCCACGCCAAAAAGAAACGGTCGGGTTATTAATCGATGAAATAGAACTTAGGACACAGTCATTACAATATTTATTCCTGATTGATTCAGAAATCAGTGGTTCCAAATGAAGCAGCAATGAACCTCGTTGATCTTTCCACTCTGCAACCAGCAGATTCTGTTCATTTCTGGATTCAGAGGCGACCCATAGCGAAACATTCGGTGAAAGCTTATCGATTAATGGCGCGAGTCTCGCTTCTACATCAGCACCAGTAAAACTTGTGCACTGTTCACCATTACTGGTGGTTAGCGTAATCCGCCGAATTACATAATCATTATATGCTATATGTTGGAGCTGATGTTGATCTAGCAAACCACAGTCAAACTGAAAATTCTTACTTAACTCAGATAAGACCTCAGGAAAATCGTTGATCTTCATCGAGTAAGTATTGAGCAACTCTCGTGAATCGGAACTAATTACATATGACAATTGCAGCTTGGAAAAAAAACCACTTGTGGATGATAAAAGCAACGCCAATCCAAGAACAAATGCCAGAGATAAAAATTGAGGCCTTGTATATGTAAAGCATTTACCAAATTTTGTTGCTGTTTCCGAAAATCGATTACCGAATAACATAACCCGTAAAGGAGCCTTTCCTTAATAGCTGTCCTAACAAGCGACAGCATCGTCCATACCAATGCAACCCGTCTCAGTCGCAAGAATATACAACAATATTCATTAACAAGCTCATTAACAAGCATTTCATTTACTCTGCAGACGCTTTAGATCACGCCTTGAAGAAAACATAATGACAATGTGCTAATCAGTGATTTTTTGGGTTGAAAAGGAAGTTTAATCCAACAATAAGGTATAAAACCCTACACTACTGTAAGAAAAGGCAGGCAATAACAGCAAAATGCATTAAAAAAACATCACCGCATCGTTACATTGATACTGAAGCAAAACAAAAGCGCCCTCAGGCGCTTTGTTTTAAAATGAGTCTCGTGAGTAGTCTATGTCTTTTGTGCATTTTTTCTCTTTCGAGATGATATACGCGGCACCAATAATAAAGGCAATGACTAGCAGAGTTTCCATAATTAACCTTATAAGTCTTTGATTTAAAGTTCTGACATTAGCCTTTACAAACGCACTGTCAGCATTAAGGGTTAAGCTATGGTCTAAAGATTGCCTCTGAATAAAGGCAATTTTTAGACAAAAAATAAGATACCCTATTTGGGTGTTTTTTGCACTAACCAGTCATCAAAATGTGACAAAAAAAGCTATGATCAGTTACTGCAAATGTTCAGTCAATTAATCTGATTAACTCTATTCAAAGGGTAAAACTCTTACGTTTCGCCCCCTAGTGTAGCAAAAAGAAATAATCTTAAAACAATAAAATTATATGATTATTTTCTGAACGTATATATTTTGCTTGTATTCGCTCATAACTACCAGTCTATTTTTGTTGATAATTGTTTGCACCTTGGATTAGAAAATCTAATCCAGCGACTCTCTAAAGCCCAAGATCAGTAACTTAGATAAAATCAAAGCCACCGCTCCTGCCCTGTAAACGTAACGGATAGCCATGTATCACCAAGATCATCCGCAAGTTCTTCCCAGAGCAACTGTCGAATATAGTCTTGTCGCTTTGTTGTCCAGTAGGCATCATTCCTGACGAGAATATTTACTTCAAGATCATACTGTCGACCCGTTTTGGCAAAATGGTGCGTATAATCATCGAAATGATATTGCTGTGATAACCTTGCAATAACGCGGTCAACACGGCGCTGAACCTTATCCTGCGGCGCTACAAGCAAAACCTCACGCAAGTTACGTCGTAACACCTTTATCGGTAAAACCGATGCGGCAATCGCCAACGTCGATACTAGAATTGGATCCACATAGGCATTCCAGTGTGAATAGCCCAAGTGATCAAGAAATATCACTATGATGAAACCGATTAGAATTGCAGCACTTAAAATACCATCAACCAGCCATTCCTGTGAATCAACACGAACCAGTTCTGACTGCTCACTGCTAGCAATATATGTCTCGGTAAAATAGATTGTAAAACAACAAATTGTCGAGATAACCGCATAGCTAATAGCGTGCTCTAACACAATATCATGCCCGCCATTCATGATGGTTTGCACACCACTAAGAAAAGCAAATAAACACGTTACGAGGATAAGCAATCCATTGACAACATTAATTAAAGGCTCGATATGTGCGTAGCCAAACTGGAACTGTCGGTCATCAGGCTTTGAAACGAGATAGGCGGTATAAAGGCTTAGGCCTGTCATACCCATACTGAGAAATGAAAACATGCCGTCCAGAAGAATGGCATTGGATCCGACATACAACCCATAACCAATCCCAAGGCTAGTCAGCAACACTGTACCAGCCAGGGACAATTTCAATGCTAAGCGTTCCTTACTAATTTTACGACGGTTAGTCATAAAATCCTCCTAGTAGTCAAAAATCAAAAAAGTTTCGTTATCGCAAAACGATCATTATTGAGTCGTTCAATAACCACAATAGCACTAACTATAAGTGAATGAAATGTTATACCTTTTGGCTTACAGGCAAATGCACCATACTAAGTATCCCAACTCCCCTCAGGATAGTTGGGATATTTTAGGAAGTATAAACATCACAACAGATTGCCCTCACGACGACTTGTGAGTTAATCCGGCAGTTTGCCTTTAGGATTGCAGAACATCATCCAACCACATGCCGAACTCTTTCTTACGCAAGGCTGTATTCAATATGGCTTGTTGTTTACCTTTTTTAAACACCATAATCGTCGGAACACCACGAATACGGTATCGGCTTGCTAGAGACTTATTTTTCTGCACATTAAGCCGTAAGAACCGAAGTTGTTTTTTTCTCTCAGAAGCCATCTTTTCAAAAATTGGTTTGAAAGTACGGCATGGTGAACAATTATCGCCCCAAAAAGTCACAACGACAGGCTTTGGGCTTTGAATTAGCTTATCAAAGTTACTTGAGTCTGCTTCAACGGGTTTACCGTCAAGTACCGCTTTATTGCAATGTTCACAGTTGACAGTATTCGATAAAGATAGCTGGGAGATTGACGCAATTTTCTGACAATGGGGGCAGGTTACAGAGATTGACTTCATTGAGTTTCCAGATATTACAACATATAGCATTAACCGCAGAAAAGGATATCAGACAACCGTGTACGAATCTGCTCGAATCTTCAGAGATACCAGCAACAACACCGCCCCTCTACCCAAGTGTTGTAAGTTACATAGTATTCATTAAGGGGCTGAAGTCTGAAGCTGTAACCTTTCTATATCATTAAAGAAGTTAATCATTTTTGCTCGACTGACACTATATTCAAAGTCAGCTCCATCACAATAGTCCTGCTCATAAAGCTGTATATCATGATTTTTTATCCGTACGAACTCACACGTTGCATGTTCCTCACAGGCTAGGTCTCGCTCATGCCGTAACTGAGACCAGTATGTTGAAAAATGTCGCAGCGCATAGTTAAGTTGCTCATAGTTTTCAGCACTTAACTCAGGCTGTAAGGTTTTAAGCTCCTGTTGCCTCTCATCAATAAACTCATCAAACGATTCAGTAAGGCTATATCTGGAAGAGTCGTAACACTCCCCTTGGATGTAGGTTGTTTTTTGACTTGCAACATCACTTACAGTTTCCTGTGAAGTACACGCCGCAACGAAAAATATAAAGAGTAAACTACTGTAAAACTTCATAGCGCACCATAAAGAGTTAATCACAGTCGAAACGGTCAAAACTAATTATGAGCGAATTCTTCCAACACCGCGGCCTTATGTTCGACAATCTCAAGAATAAGACACCTAGGGATAACGCGTAACATCGATAATCTACCCTTACGTTTTTGGCAAATTAGCATCAGCGTCAGCCGGTACATTCATCCCGGAGATGACAACTTGTACACAGCTCCATAAAAAACATTAGGTTTGTTAATCTCACCATGAAACTCTATCTATTGACACCTCGTTGGAATTATCAATCATTCAACCATTAGACCTCCCCCGCGTTACAACAGATTACTCTGTATCGATTTCTTTACTAACTGCTTTATTATTAACGAGTGCAGATTTTAACAATTTGGTTACACTTAAGATTATCTGGTTATACCGAGACTTAGCTTGAGAATGGTGGCGCGTGTAGTTACTCGATAATTGTTTTATTCATCGGTATATCCTTTAAATGTGATTTGCTGTCCGCCTCTTTTTGAGCCAGCAATAGAAGGAGCTTGAGATGAATGTTCAGGCCTTACCGATGCAAAGGTATATTGACCATCATGGTAGTCTTGTCGATCAACTCCCCACTTGGGCCGATCAAGCCACACTGAAAGGGTTCTACTGCGACATGGTTTTAACCCGTGTCTATGATAACAAAGCCGTCGCACTGCAACGTACTGGCAAACTGGGGACTTATCCTTCCCATCTAGGATCTGAAGCCATTGGTATTGCTATAGGACGCGCACTTAAACCCGATGATGTTTTTATTCCATACTACCGTGATATGCCTGCCATGTGGGCTCGAGGTATTGGTATGGAAAAAAACCTTCAATATTGGGGAGGTGATGAGCGTGGTAGCGATTTTTCTTTTGAGGACAGACACTGTAGAGATTTACCTTTCTGTGTCCCGATAGCGACTCAATGTACCCATGCCGTCGGCGTAGCTGCTGCCCTGAAAATTCAGGGAAATCACCAAGCGGCATTGGTAACCTGTGGTGATGGTGCGACTTCCAAGGGCGATTTCCTCGAATCTCTCAATTGCGCCGGTGTCTGGAACATCCCATTAGTCTTTGTCATCAATAATAATCAGTGGGCGATATCTGTTCCCAGAGCAATCCAATGTGGCGCTGAACTCCTATCAGATAAAGCCAAGGGAGCGGGTATAAAAGGTATAACGGTTGATGGCAATGATATTGTTGCTATGTATGACATCGTATCGACCAGTCTAGACAAAGCCCGTAAAGGTAAAGGGGCAACATTAATAGAGGCCATTAGTTATCGCTTAAGTGATCATACAACCGCCGATGATGCCAGCCGTTACCGCAGCGAAGATGAATTACAGCAAGCCTGGGAGTTTGAACCGCTTAATCGCTTGAAAGTATTCTTAATTAATCAAGGCTGGTGGACCGAAGACGAAGATGAGCAATGGCTTCAGCATTGCCGTGAAATTGTCGAGAAAGCCGTCGCTGAATACCAGTCATTGACTCCACAAGCTCCCGAATCCGCTTTTGATTATCTTTATGAAACACTTGACCGCGATCTTCACAAACAGCGGGATATTATAATTAACAAAGCAATGCGCATGCAGAGAGGTCATCGTGGCTGAACTAACACTACTAGAAGCCGTCAATCTTGCCCTGCATTATGAGATGGCACATGATAAAAACGTGGTTGTACTTGGTGAAGATGTGGGTGATAACGGCGGTGTATTCCGTGCAACTGTCGGACTGAAGGAAAAATACGGCTGCAGGCGGGTCATCGATTCACCGTTAGCGGAAGCACTGATCGCTGGAGTCTCAGTCGGGATGGCAACACAAGGGCTTAGGCCTGTAGCAGAGTTCCAATTCCAGGGCTTTGTCTTTCCCGCAATGGAACACCTAGCCTGTCATGCGGCTCGGATGCGTAACAGAACCCGTGGCCGACTCACCTGCCCTGCCGTCTTTCGTGCACCTTTTGGTGGCGGTATCCATGCTCCAGAGCATCACTCAGAAAGTGTCGAGGCTCTTTTTGCCCATACCCCGGGGATCAGTGTAGTCATCCCATCTTCGCCTCAACGAGCCTATGGACTCTTACTGGCATCGATTCGCAGTAATGATCCCATCATGTTTTTTGAACCTAAACGGATCTACCGCACAGTAAAATCAGAAGTCATTGATAATGGCGAGTCACTCCCGTTAAAAACCTGCTTTACGCTAAGAAAAGGACGAGATCTAACGCTCGTTACCTGGGGAGCCTGCGTCGTGGAGTCACTTCAAGCTGCAGCCAAGCTTTCACGCATCGGAATTGAAGCTGAAGTCATTGATCTCGCGACAATCAAACCCATTGATATGGAAACAATTTATGCATCACTAGAAAAAACGGGCCGCTTACTGGTCGTTCACGAAGCCAGTCAGACTTGCGGCGTGGGTGCCGAAATCCTAGCCCGTACCGCTGAGCATGCAATGTGTTTGCTAAAAGCTCCCCCAAAACGCGTTACCGGTATGGATACCATAATGCCCTATTACCGTAATGAAGATTATTTCATGGTTCAGGAAGAAGACATCATTGAAACGGCGAAAGAGCTCGTGGAGGGTTGGAAATGAAGGCATTTACCTTACCAGATCTCGGAGAAGGCTTAGCAGAATCTGAAATTATTGAATGGCATGTGAATGTTGGCGATAGCGTAGAGTTAGATCAAGTTGTATTAACTGTTGAAACGGCAAAAGCAACGGTTGAGGTTCCAGCACCATACAGTGGTACTATCGTCAACCGCTACGGTAAAGAAGGAGATGTAATTAATATCGGTAGCCTATTACTTGAGATCGATGAAAAAGCCGCAGCCGAAAAACCGCAACAAAAAAAAATTAAGCAAGACGCCGCAACCGTGGTTGGCAATGTTTCGAACCAGGCTCAGCACGTTGACATTGACGAATTCTGGATCGGTGCTAAACATGGCCACAAACCTGAGGAAACATTAGCGGCAATGCCTTCAGCTCGACTACTGGCTCAGAAGCTCGGTGTTGATCTTACCGGTATAAAAGGCAGCGGCCCTGACGGTGTTATTCTTGATGCAGACGTCTATAACGCCTGCGATGAACAACTTCCCGGTACGGAAGTACTAAAAGGAGCAAGAAGAACCATGGTTAACACCATGGCACAATCTCACCGGGATGTCGCCGCGGTAACAATTACTGAAGAAGCGCTACTCGAGCAATGGTCCGAAGACGAAGATATTACCAGCCGGTTAGTACAAGCTATTGTTGATGCTTGCCACCAAGAACCCGCCTTAAATGCTTGGTTTGATGCTGACACTATGACCCGTTGTGTACATAGTACCGTCAATATAGGAATTGCCGTCGATAGTCGCCACGGGCTTTACGTCCCTGTGCTTCGCCACGCTGACGAATACAGTGCTAAAGGTATTCGGCAATGGGTAGATAAAACCGTTAAGGGGATCAGGGAGCGACGAATTGAACGAGAGCAGCTGCAACATGCAACGATAACCTTAACAAATTTTGGTGCCATTGCGGGAATTTTCGCGACTCCTGTTGTTACCCCTCCTCAGGTAGCCATCATCGGGGCTGGTCGAATGATTGAAAAACTGGTATTCAGAAATGATAAGCCAGTTTCGATCAATACGATGCCTCTGTCGATGACTTTCGACCACCGCGCCTGTACCGGAGGAGAAGCAGCCCGCTTTATGAAAGCCATGGTTAACCATCTTCAACAAGCCACCTGCTAAACCAACAAACCACAACCGATAAATAGCAAAATGCCAGTCATCTGACTGGCATTTTTTTAGCTAACATTGGATGCTTGCATTAGCTATTAATCTTCAGAAGCGGGATTAACCGGCTTTTTCTTCTTCGGCACAAAGACATTATCACCCACAGCCACGCTGTCGTAGAAACGCTTATCCATTTTCTTCTTCGGCTTAGCCGCAGTTGTCTTCTTGGCCACTGGCTTCTTGCTGGTTGGCTTTTTCTTCACAAACTTTTTCTTAGGCGCAGGTTTCAAGCCCTTGAACTTACCTTCCAGCCCTTCAATCGTACTGAAGCTGATATCTTGCTTCAGGAAAGCCTCAACATTTTTGAAGCTCTTCCAGTCTTTAGGGCCGACAAAAGAAATCGCATCACCTTTGTTACCGGCACGGCCTGTTCGGCCAATACGGTGAACGTACTCTTCAGCATGTTTTGGCATATCAAAGTTAATTACATGAGATACTTTGATGATATCCAGACCACGTGAGGCAACATCAGTCGTCACCAGAATTTTGTGACAGTCACGCTCAAACTGACTCATGATACTGTTACGCTGCGTCTGATTTAAGTTACCGCTCAACGCAACCGCTTTAAGCTTGCGCTCATTCAGCTCTTTCGTCAGACGATCGGTATCGGCACGAGTAGCCGTAAAGATAATAACCTGATCGTGGTCTTCTGTTTCCAGCACTTTGTCCAGCAGCGCTTGCTTATGATCAAGATGATCACAAAGAATGAAGCGCTGAGTAATATCCGTATGCTCTTCAGCAGAGTGGCCAACAGAAATACGTTTCGGTGCGTTCAACATTTCAGAAGCAATATCGACCACATCAGCATGATCAAGTGTCGCTGAGAACATCAATGTTTGACGACGACGGTGGTTCGCAGCTTCGTGAATGCGACGTAGCTGTGCCTCAAAGCCTAAATCAAGCATACGGTCCGCTTCATCTAGGATCAGCATTTCAAGACCGTCAAGGTGTGTACTGCGATGCTCAAGGTGATCAGCCAGACGACCCGGTGTTGCAATAACAAACATCGGGTCATTGCGCAAGGCTTTCACCTGATCATTAAAGTTTTCGCCACCAACAATAAGCGCACCATCGTATGGTGTACCGGCATTCAAAGTACGAAGCTGGGCAAAAACCTGTTTGGCCAGTTCACGAGTTGGCGTTAGTACCAATACGCGAGGATCACGGCGAGTAAAAGGCTTGCTGCGATACATACGCTGCATAGCCGGAAGTAAGAATGCTAGTGTTTTACCGGAGCCAGTCTTTGACGAGGCCAGTACATCCTTGCCCAGAATGCCAACAGGAATAGCAGTTTGTTGAATTTCAGTTGGTTTATCGAACGCCAGATGGTTCAGTTTTTTCAGAAGGCGCTGGTCTAATCCAAGATCTTTAAATAGCAAAATGGTGCTCCGGTAAAAATGCTCTAGTTATGAGCAGAAATAGTTACAGCCCCACCCCATGTGATTTATCTCACATAAAGGTGAAAATTGTTAGCAGAGGATTATATCACAATTATTACGGTAGACACCTACTTAGAGAGATGAATTATTCGTTATCTCAGAATAGGATACTGATTATATCTTTAGATAAGACGACTTCAGCAGCTGCCATCATTGGTATCGACCTTACTCCCTCTTGAAGCACCTTGCGTCGCATCTTCAAAAACTTGCTTATGATCGCGAAAACTCACAAATGTCGAATGATGCGATCTTTTCTCCCTACCAAACAATAAAACACTGTATTATAATTGATACTTAAACCATCACAATGCATTAGCTCGTACAAGGATTCACTAAAATGCCAGTGAATAGCACCTCAAGACTACCTTTAGTTTTAGCCATATTCGTTAGTTCAACGATTATCTGGTCTGGCATCAATCCTGCCTTTCAAGAGGTCTGGATTGCTGAAATAATTCCCATTTTACTGATTTTCATTCCGCTGCTGACAACCTACAAGTGGTTCCGATTTTCTAATGCTGCCTATATGTTCATGGCTTGCTGGCTCATACTGCACAGCATCGGTGCTCACTACACCTTCGCCAACGTCCCTTTCGACTGGTTCGGTGATTTAATTGGCTCCGAGCGTAATCATTTCGATCGCTTTGCTCACTTTTCTATTGGCTTCTATGCCTATCCCGTTGCGGAGTACCTTTCACGAAAAGGACATTGCAACCCGTTTCTCGCTGGAATGTTTGGCTTATTAACCATTATGGGAGTTGCAGCTGCATACGAGATCATTGAATGGTGGTATGCCGTACTTGCAGGGGGTGAAGCCGGTATTGAGTTCCTCGGCAGCCAGGGAGATATATGGGACGCACAAAAAGACATGCTGGCTGATACGCTTGGCGCCTTGTTCAGTCTGGGGGTTTTCTTTTACACTAAACCCTACCGTACCGAAGCTAGCCAAGCCTAAACACACAATAGGCCGCTTAGTAGAGCGGCCTATTAATTATCTAATCCTTCCTTCGTTAAAAGTATTACACGTCAGGATAACCATTTGGATTATTTAGCTGCCAGCGCCAAGTATCGGCAGTCATATCTTCAATAGTTCGTCTAGCTTCCCAATAAAGCTCTGTTTTTGCCTTAGTGGGATCGGCCCAACACTCAGCAATATCCCCCGGCCGCCGCGGCACGACTTGATAAGCGACTTCGACCCCAGCAGCTTCTGAAAAGGCATCAACCATTTGCAATACGCTAAAACCATGGCCTGTACCTAGGTTATAGATATGAAGGCCGGCTTCTTTACCTTTATAGTTCAACGCAGCTAAGTGCCCATCAGCCAAATCAACGACATGAATGTAATCACGTACACCTGTACCATCAACAGTTGGGTAATCATCACCGAAAACAGGCAAATATCCACGACGACCAACAGCAACTTGAGAGATAAATGGCATCAGGTTATTGGGCATTCCCTGGGGATCTTCCCCCATTTCACCCGATTTATGGGAACCAACCGGATTAAAATAACGTAGCAACGTGATGCTCATTTCTGGGTGAGCTTTATGAATATCGGTAAGACAATTCTCAACCATCAGCTTACTGCGACCATAGGGATTAGTCGCACTTGTTGGGAAGTCTTCCATAATTGGAACAGAAGCTGGATCACCATACACCGTAGCTGACGAGCTAAAAATAAGGCTATTTACCTCTGCTGCGCGCATCGCTTCGACAAGCACCAAAGTACCGTGCACATTGTTATCGTAGTACTCCAAGGGCTTTTCAACTGACTCACCCACCGCTTTCAAGCCTGCGAAGTGGATAACAGACTCGACGTTGTTCTCAGCCAACACCTTATCTAAAAAAGCACGATCACGGATATCACCTTCATAAAAAGTCGGCATTACTCCTGTCAGCATTTCTATTCGTGCCAGCACTGATTTCTTACTGTTGTATAGGTTATCAACAATAATTGGCATCATACCGGCTTCAATCAACTGCACGCAGGTATGGCTACCAATGTATCCCATTCCACCCGTTACCAAAATACGCATAATGCCTCTCGTTATCATTCCCAATTTGAAGTACGATATACATACCGTCATTTATATAGCTTTGTTAAACAAATCTATAATTTCAACAATAACAATGAATTAACTTTATCTTCATTAGCAAAATGAGATCTCAAATATAAATTTGCAAACTCCTCCCCCTCGTTAAATTACACAGCAAAATTCGAACCATATCCCATGACACGAAAAATAAAACAGTGTAAAATTATTTCACCTTTTTCTCGTAGATATATTCGAATAATGACTAAACTGCCAATATTCAAGTTGTATCGCCAGCTGATACTCATTCTAGTGTTCATTACGCTGACAGGTTGCGAACTTGTTGGCTGGAAAGCCGAGCAAGATAAAAATAGCCTTGAAGAAGCCGGTTACACCGAGCATTTCCTTACCCTTGCCGATGGTGGACAAATGAAATTTTGGGTTGGTGGCAACGGAAAACCATTGCTATTGCTGCATGGCTTTGGTGGCACCGCGATATCAACCTGGAAAAAAGAGATGCTTGAGCTTAACCAGGACTATATGGTGATAGCGCCTGATCTTGCATGGTTTGGTGACTCATACAGCAACGGTAGTCCTAACCTAAACACTCAGACAGATGCTGTCTGGCAGATTTTGGATTCTCTGCAGGTTGAAAAAGTCAATGTGGCAGGCATTTCCTATGGGGGCTTTGTAACATACAACATGATGACCACGCCCGAACGAATTGAAAAGTCTGTTATCATCGCGAGTCCAGGTCCTCTGTTCAGTGATGGCGATCTAGCCGATCTATGCGTACGAGCAGGTGTCGACAAACCAGAAGACCTTTTTGTTCCACAGAATAGTAAAGAGGTACGTCGTCTATTCGATCATGTTTTCTATGACAAGAAACGCATGCCTGATTTTGTCGCAGATCAAATATACCAAGGTTATTTTGCGCCGTGGAAAAGTGAAAAAGCAGCTTTAATTCAAAGCCTTATTTATGACCGCCAACGTATTAACCAATATCCGGTGGCTGATTTACCACCAAGTATGCTTATTTGGGGCGACAGTGATCAAATATTTCCACTGAAAAATGGCATTGAGCTAAGTGAACACATTAACTCTGCCATTGTGGTTATTCCTAAAACAGGGCATGGCGTCACCAATGAGCAGCCTGAATTAGTAACTAAGCTGCTAAAGTCATTCTTATCATAAATCAACAAATTACATATTTTTCATTAAAAAATTAGACAGATGTATCCAGCCTGAATTATGCTAGCCCCTCAATGCGCCATGTTGCACATTGAGGGATCAGCTTCAACAAGGATGTAAATCAGGCTATGACCACCGTTATCAAAAGCGCACAACTCGAATCAACCAACTTCGCGTATATTGAACTCAGTAAACAAACGCTGAAAAACCAACTTAACTTACTATTCCCAGTATCAGGGGGTGTTTGTTTAATTATTGCATTCACCTACTTTGTCTCAGACATTTCGCCTGGTTTTACTCTGTCTGCACTCTTCGGTGCAGTACTGTCATACCTTCTATCTGTCATTAATCGCTATAATGTTAATCCCCATCTTCTAATTTGGGTCTTTATTGGATTTATCACTCTCAACTGCGGATATGGTTTTTATGCCGACAGCACTCACCTGGTTAGCAATACCATTGCCCTGACCATTCCCCTGCTTTGTTTCTTTTCTCTCAGACATGAGCACGCCTGGTGGTATAGCTTAATTTTCGGTCTGATTTATATCACGATGAACGCAGGAAAACTGTCTGATAAGCATTTACAAATTACTGAAGCACTGCAAAATATCAGCGCCTATTCGATGGTATTGATCATGGCTTATTTACTGGCTCAGCACAGGAATGAAGCGATAGAACGGGTAAAGAAAACAGCAACCACTGATTTTCTGACCAACTTGTATAATCGCCACGGTTTAGAAGCCGTATATAGAAATGAAGCCTCTCGCTGTCAGCGATATATGCGTGATATTTCCATGCTATTAATAGACATAGACAACCTCAAGACAATTAATGATCGCTACGGACTAGAAGCTGGCGATCAAATTCTGATGATGCTCGCAAAATGCCTTCAACAAAAAGTCCGTAAAAATGACTATATTGCCCGCTTAGATAGCCAAGAGTTTTGTTTGCTGTTACCTGATACTGATATCAAACAGGCTGAAGAGCTTGCAACTTGCCTAAAAGACGAAGTGGCAAGTTGGGCTCTCGAGCTTAACAGTGGTCACAGGGTAACAATTACCGTCAGTATCGGTTTAACCCCTGTCGAATATCAGCAATTTAGCCACGACTATGTAAAAGCAGACAGCGCTTTACAGAGAGCCAAGAACTGGGGGCGTAACCAAGTTGCCGTAAGCCACTAGCCCCATTTATTGCAGTGATTTCACACCTAATCCGACGTACCAGTAGCTTAGGATGGACCAAGCTATGTTAAGATGGCTCAAGACTAAGTTACTGGTAACCATTTGTTCTTTATGAAAACGAAGACTCTCTGTCAGTGGAAATGCTTTTCTGTCGAACAAGCATCTCAGACTCTGCCTGACGGCCGCGATATTGAATTCACGACTGTGAAACACCCTGGCGCGGTTGTTATTGTCCCAATAGCGGATAACGGTGACCTTATTATGGTTCATCAATACCGTCCGGCCATTCAAAAATGGATTCTTGAGTTTCCCGCAGGCACCCTTGAAAGCCAGGAAGATATTCAGTCCTGTGCTCAAAGGGAGCTGGCAGAGGAAACCCAACTCCAAGCCTCACACTGGTTAGCTCTTGGAGAATTACTTCCGGTCCCTGGTTTTTGCGATGAAGTCCAGCATCTTTATTTAGCAAAAGGGCTGTCAAGTTGCGATGGGGAGCTGGACGATGATGAAATTATTGAGGTCTTGCCAATATCGGTCGCCGAATTTGAAAAAAAAGTGGCTAACAATGAAATACAGGACGCCAAAACACTATCTGCATTTCTGAAAGCTCGAATAATGAAGCTTATTTAGACTAGCCGCAGCCAATTTCACAATAATACCAATCAGGTTAAGTAAATATTCTGGTTAAATACTTATGCTGATCGGTATAAAATAACCGCTATCTCTAACTTTCAATGCAGTTTTCGATAGCGGTTGTGTTTATTATGACATTGGCTAGTTAAGCGACCAACTTCTGCTTTCTACGTGAACAAGCCATTGCAAATAGCACCGTCACTACAAATATTCCGTTTGAACCACCACTACTTTTACTCTCAGCTTTTTCTGTTATTCGATCAGAACCACCAATTTCCGAGTTCAACGGCTCTTGGTCGTGGAAGTCATCAACGCCATCACCATCAGAATCAGCATTCGCCGGATCAGTGCCATAGTCTTTAACCTCTACAATATTCGTCAGGCCATCACCATCCATGTCAGCATTGACACCACCGCTAAAAATAGCGAGGTTATCAATAATAACTCTGTCCAGAGCTGAACTTTTCACGTCATTCTTTACATAGCGGAAAGTAAAAGTATTCAGGCCTTGAGGAAACGGAACAATAATATTGTGCTCCATCATTTGCCCCGAAAGTTTCTCAGCAACTACTCCGTTAACCAAAATCTCAAGATAATCAGCACCTAATTCTGTATCCAACCAGAGGTCAAAACTCAACTCGCCGGCACTAAAAGCACCAGTGTGCTTAAATATGGTTTCGCCCCCATTTCCGATTGAATTACTTTTCAGGCGGTTGTCACCAAGAAAAGTCACAACGTTCCAACTACCGAACAGCTCAGGTTTTTCTTGTTCAAAATTCTCAAAATAATAGCTTAAGAACTTGGGCTTTTCTTTATTGCTAAAGGGATCCGTCCCTACTTCTATTTCAACAATATTTATAAACCCATCGTTATCGGAATCAAGTTCAGAGTCATAATTCTTCGGGTCTAGACCATACTTGATCTCAACACCATCAGATATTCCATCCCGGTCAGTATCAATCGTTAATGGATTAATCGCATATTGCAGCTCAAAATTATCATTTAAGTCATCACCATCAGTGTCCTTAAGCAACGGGTGTGTATAAGCCTCAAACTCTTTGATATTTATCAGCGAATCTCCGTCTGAGTCCGCCGCTGAATCATCAGAATTTATGTTCAATCCGTAGTAGACTTCCCAGCGATCATCCATTCCATCATTATCAGTATCGATTAACCCTAATCCAGGCATAACTATATTATCGACAGCTACCCTATCTCGGCCATCTGATATCGATATATCTTTACGATACTCAAACCTGAAATGATTTCGCCCGGCATTTAAGTCAACATCTACCCTGCCGTAGAAGTTGCCAGATTGGGTATAAACCTCTACCTCATTAATATATAACTTAAATTCATCGAATGATGCTTCCGTCGAGACATATAAGTCAAAACTAATCTGGCCTTGACTTGTGGTCGCCTCAAACTCAAAGGCTGCCGTTTCACCATCTTGGATCAGTTCAGATTCAAACCAGTGACCATCATGATCAGACGCAACAATGTTGAAGCCTTTATTCGCATTAGTTCCGTTCGTGATACCAGGAACCACTCCCGTTTCAAACTGATAGGCATCCGGGGAGTACACTTGCTTGGGTATTAAAGACTTCTCTTTAGGATCTAGCCCCCATTGATACTCATCAATGTTAGATATCCCATCACCGTCTGGGTCTGAGCTGGCATCGGTTTTATCTCGGGGATCAAGTTGATAACGAATCTCCCACCCATCTGGCAGACCATCATAATCAAAGTCGGGTTGTAATGGTTCAAGGCTAACATTGAGCTCATAGCCATCCTCTAGTCCATCATGATCACTGTCTGCGACTTTAGGTTGCGTATTAACAGTGTATTCTTTCAGGTTCGTTAAACCATCGCTATCAAAATCCATTTCGGCGTCAGCTGAATTAAACCGCTCAAAGCCATGCTTTATTTCCCAGGAATCAGGCATACCGTCCGAATCACTATCTGCCATACCCGTCTGAGAAAAATTACTCTGCAACAGATAATTATTTGCACTTAATGCATCTGAAATAATATCCGGAATTGCCGACTTTCTAAGTGTCTCTGCAGCTTTATCTGGCGTTAGGCTATTATCATGCTCAAGCATTAGTGCCACTACACCCGCTACATGCGGGCTAGCCATTGACGTTCCGCTGATTGTTTGGGTATTCGACGGACCATCAAACCAAGCTGATGTTATATCTGAGCCCGGTGCAAAGATATCAATACAACTACCAAAATTGGAAAAATACGAGCGATGATCACCAGAAGTAATAGAACCAACAGTAATCGCATTTCCAGAACTTGCCGGAGAATACTTACAGGCATCATCGCTATCATTTCCAGCAGAAGCAACGGCGACAACACCCTGGTTATATAAACTCTCAATCGCATCATTTACTGATTGGCTAAAATCCCCACCGAGACTTAAGTTTGCCACTGCGGGTAACTGGGCATTATTGGCAACCCATTCAATGGCTTCAATAACATCCTCAGATGTACCAAAACCATCGCACCCCAATGCCTTTACACTATGCAAAATAACATCTTTAGCAACCCCATACTGACTTCCACCCACAGTACCGGCGACATGAGAACCATGGCCATTGCAGTCTGCAGGGTTGGTGTCAGTATTGACGGTGGAAATCAAAGCACCAATCCGGCCTGTAAAATCGACATGATTAGGATTAATGCCTGAGTCGATGATATAGGCATTTACACCAAGTCCTGTAAAATCATACTGGTAGATACCATCAAGCGGCAACATTGACTGATCAAGGCGGTCTAGTCCCCATGGCGCATTGGGCTGTATCGCATTAGCAGAAAAAAGAGTTACGGGTTCTATATAGGCAACGTCACTAGCAGCTAATAGTTCTGCCAGCCCCTGCTTATCAAGTTCTATTGCAAACCCATTTAGTACTTTAGTAAATTCAGAGGTTATGACACCATTCGCTTTAAGAGACAATTGGCCTGCTGAACTTGCAACATATTGCTCGGCCGTCCTCACCCCAAAATGAAGATCATCTTTGAGAACAACAATATATTTGTTTTCTATCACACCTGTATTGTCGGCTCCAACCAACTCAGCACTGATAGAATTACCAACAATACCAAGCATCATAAAAGGAGCTGTCATTAAGCCTAATGCAGGCTTATATTTCAAAACACCGGATCGCCTCATCAACACAAACTCCATTTAGTTCAAGACGAATTTATAAGTCTTTATGCGCAGGTCACTTCAAGGTGCCAGTTAAACAACATGAAAACATTTGCATATTTTGACATCAAATTAGCAACATTCTGCTTCCAGTTGAATTAGAACCCTTTATTTCATCGCTGTTTCATAGCAATACTTCATGCAGTTCCAAGAAATTTCGTACAAAGCTACGACTGGTTGCTTTCCATTATTGGCTCATACTCTCTAACAATTTATCTGCCCTCGCTCCAAAGAAGAACTCGAAGTTTTCCTTCTGTTATGGCATCTTTTGCGTCTAGTTATACGGAGTGGCTCTGATGGAAAAAATTTTTTCTATTTTTAATAAAGCAGCAGCAATTATGGCTATGCTGATGTTCGTGCTTGGTGGCGGCATGGCTCTTTTCGTAATGATTTACGGCAACTAATACCTATCTGGATAAGTCGATAAGATATTTATTTAGATTGATATAGCCTCTAAATCAAAAAGAAACGCCTGACCGTTAATCAGGCGTTTCCTTTTGAGCAGTGCGAACGAAAAAAAGCTACATGCGCATACCACCGTCAACCTCAAGCACCCTGCCAGTATAATAATCATTTTCTAGTATAAATTTAGCGGCATGAGCAATTTCACTGGCTTCACCCATTCGAGCGACAGGAACCATTTGCTTGAGCCTTTCTATCGCCTCGGGCTTTAGTTGATCAGCCATGGCAGTTTGCACAATGCCAGGTGCAATGGCAGCTGCTCGTATTCCATAGCGCCCCAACTCTTTTGCCCAGCACACCGCCATCGTTGCGACGGCTGCCTTGGATGCTGAATAGTTACTCTGCCCCATATTTCCGGCCCGCGCTACGCTAGAAATATTAATAATTACACCTTTACTTCCCGTCAATATCATTTGCGAAGCAGCCTCACGCCCACAAAGAAACGTGCCGGTAACATTCACATTCATAACAGTATTAAACTGTTCCAGCGACATCTTACTGAGTTCACCATCCTTATATTTAATCAGTAAGCCATCACGTAATACGCCAGCATTATTTACCAAGCCATTCAAATGACCAAAATCATCGATAATCTGCCGAAACGCTTGCACTACCTCTGTTTCACTGGTGACATCGACTTTATATGTCAGTGCTTTAGCGCTTAGCATCTGGCACTGCGCCTGGGTATCAACCAATCCATCATCATTAACATCAATAAGCGCCAACTCAGCCCCAGCTTGGGCTAATGTAATAGCCATCATTTGCCCAAGCCCTTGGCCAGCTCCGGTTATAGCGATCACACTCTGCTTCAGATCCATGAGCATTACCCCCATTAATCAATCGCATCAATCTCGAGCGATAGTTATTTGCCTTTCTTGATCTTTTTATCGCGATAGAATTCAAACAAACTCGAAAAATCCAGCAATTCATTGCCTTTGGCATTATGAAAAGCATATAAATTGCGTGCCAAAGTCCCCATAGGTATTGCTGATTGACTATGGAGAGCAGCATCCATCCCCAACCCCAGATCTTTCGCCATCAATTTACCCATAAAACCTGGATGGTAATCATTGCTGGCAGGTACTTTATCCATAACGCCCGGACAAGGATTATAAAGCTCAAGTGCCCAGTTTCGGCCAGAGCTCTGAAGCATAATGTCCGAAAGCACTTTAGGGTCGAGGCCATTATCAATCCCCAAACTCAGTGCTTCGCATGTACCCGACATCAAAACCCCCAACATTAAATTGTTACAGATTTTAGCCATCTGCCCATCGCCAGCTTGACCGGCATGAAAAATATTCTTTCCGACATATTTGAGAATATCCTGGGCTTGAGCGAAACCTTGATCAGTACCTCCGACTATGAATGTTAATGTTGCCGCCTGAGCGCCAGCAACACCGCCGGAGACAGGTGCATCAACAAACTCCAAGTGCTTCTTAGTTGCTTCTGAGGCAACCAAGCGAGCAGAGCCTGGATCAATAGTCGAGGAATCAATAAGAAAAGTATTCTCGCTGACAAGGTTAAGCAAGCCAACTCCACCATGGTGATCGCCAAGGTACACCGCCCTCACATGCTCGCCGGCTGGCAACATGGTAATAACCGTATCGGCGCCGGCCACAACATCCTCAAGCGATGCCGCTACATATGCGCCTTCTGCCCCCAGCAAATTCGCGGCATGTGTATCCAAGTCAAACACTCTGACAGTTAATCCCGCTTTCAATAAATTCTTCGCCATTGGGTTGCCCATGTTACCCAACCCGATAAACGCAATGGTGCTCATGACAAGTCTCCTCTGTGGCAATAAAACGATTAAAGATGGAAATGACTAAGACTGCTCAGCCCCCAATTTAGCCAGGGGATGATCGGCTTCAGACCATAATGGGGTAAATAACTCACTGATTACCCCCTGATCCACAGATTCAATGGTTTTAAAAATCCAATCAGGCTGGCCGCACTTGTCTATCAACCTTGCTCTAACCCCTTCTTGAAATTCACCCAGCATTCCACTTCTAACAGAAAGGGTTAATTCCAAACGAAAGCACTCTTCCAATGACAATAATCGATACTGGGTCAGCAGCCTAAAGCAAATAGTGGCGGTAATTGGGCTACCTTCTTTTAATGTTGTTTTCGCTTGTTCTATCCATCGCCCCGTACCATCAATCTCATCAATCTGTCGTGATATATCCGCCAGGTCTTCACCCACGCATGATTGCTGGATTTGATCAAAATAGGGAATAAGCTGGCTTGTGGGATGGTGGGGAATTGCTACTTCATCAAGGCTCGAAAGCAGCTTAGTTACCATGGCATAGCTGTCCTCTCCCACACCCCACTGGTGACCCTGTAACTCATCAAGAGCCTGTTGTTTCTGATCCGGAAGTAAAACATGATCTGTAAGCTTAAGGTCAAGTGCATCACTGGCATTGATTGGAGATCCTGTTAAGCCAAGGAAAAGTCCAATACCTGAGGGGAGTCGGTTAAGAAACCAGGTAGCACCGACATCAGGGTACAAACCAATACTAATTTCGGGCATCGCCATACGAGAGGAAGGTGTCGTAATTCGATGGCTTGCACCTACGTACAACCCGATCCCTCCCCCCATGATAATACCGTTACCCCAGACAATAAGAGGCTTGCTATAGCGGTGAATTAAATAATCACAGCTGTACTCAACGGTAAAATACTCGGTTAAAAAATCCTTGGCAGTGTTGTCCTGTGTTTTTTGCTGTTGATGGGATGACGCCAGCATCATTTGATACATGGTCCTTACATCTCCACCCGCACAAAAAGCCTTCTCACCAGCGCCGTGTAAAAAGACACAGACAATGTCATTGTCCTTTTCCCACTCTTCCAGCATCATTTTAAGCTGTTTAAGCATATCCAGTGTCAGGGCATTAAGAGATGTTGGATTATCAAGTTCAGCAACGCCAATATTATGCCCAGAAATACATGCCAGCTTGCTAAAATTCACTTTACCTGCCATAGCATCCCCGTTTTCCAATCTGATCAACCATTTTTCCACTGAGGCTGACGTTTTTCTAAAAAGGCATTCACGCCTTCAGCCTGATCTTCGGTATCAAATAACTGAACAAAGAGTTCACGCTCCTTCATCAAGCCATGTTGAAGGGGAGATGTTCGACAATTCTGGATCAACTGTTTACAGGCTTTTACAGATGATGGCGACTGGTTTGCAACAGATTCTGCCATGTTCACTGCCATATTAAGCCCCTGCCCTGTTTCAGCAACTTCTTCAACCAACCCGATTTCCAGCCCCTGAGAAGCACTCACTCTTTCTCCGCACAAAATGATCCTCTTAGCCCAGCCCTCACCAACTAACCAAGTCAGGTTCTGAGTACCTCCCGCACAGGGAAGCAGGCCTACTTTTGCTTCAGGCAAAGCCATTTCTGCATGAGCTTCTGCTATCCGAATATCACAAGCCAGTGCGACCTCGAGACCTCCCCCCATCGCGTAACCATTGATGGCAGCAATAGATACGCCGCGAAACGCTGATAACGCTTCGAAGGCTTCACCAAAACGTTGCGCCATATCAAAGGCGATGGCTTTATCTCCAGAGGCAAACAAATTGAGATCAGCGCCTGCCGAAAAGAACCTCTCCCCCTGCCCGGTAATGACCAAGGCATAAACATCTTTATTTTGGTTAAGGCTTTCGACCAGGGCCTTTAATTGTCCAAGGCTTTCAACTGTCCAGGTATTAGCTGGGGGGGTATTCATGGTAACTACGGCAACATGGTTATTGATCGCAACCAAAATGGCATTGTCATCTGACATATCGATTCCTTAGTTACAATTTACTAGATGTTATCTCTAGATAGTAAGAGTGACTAAAAATACAGAGCAGTAAGAATCAGAGTAATTCTGCTTCATCACTTAACACCCGACGTGAAATAATTAACCGCATAATCTCGTTGGTACCTTCCAGGATCTGATGAACCCGCACATCGCGGAAATGACGTTCCAGAGGATATTCCTTAATATAACCATAGCCGCCATATAGTTGCATAGCGGCATCACACACCCTGAACCCAACGTCTGTTGCGAACCGTTTAGCCATCGCACAATATGCAGTCGCCTCGGGATCTTGGCGATCAAGCTTACTGGCGGCATAGCGAACTAACTGCCTTGCAGCAACCAGCTCTGTTGTCATATCTGCGAGTTTAAACTGAACTGATTGGAACTGAGACAACGTCTTACCAAACTGCCTCCGCTCAGTGACATATTGCTTGGTCTGATTCAGTGCCTGCTGCGCCGTACCTATCGAACAAGAAGCAATGTTAATCCGGCCGCCATCTAAGCCTTTCATCGCAAACTTAAAGCCTTCGCCTTCAGCTCCTAATAAGTAAGATGCCGGGATCTCAACGTTTTCTAACGTTACTGCGCGGGTGGGCTGGCTATTCCAGCCCATTTTGGGCTCTTTGCGGCCATAACTCACACCGGGAGCATCGGCTGGTACAATAAAGGCTGAAATCCCACTGGCACCCGTTGACTGCCCCCCCTCACAACCCGTACGAGCCATGACAACCAACACTTCAGTTTCTCCGGCTCCCGAGATAAATGCTTTTGCTCCATTAAGAATATAACTATCGCCATCTTTGACCGCGCTGGTGGTCAATGACGCCGCATCAGAGCCCGCATTAGCTTCCGTAAGGCAATAAGAGGCGAGAGCCTCGCCGGTTAACAACTTAGGGCAAAATTCAGTTTTAGCCTGCTCTGAGGCAAAAGACGCAACCATCCAGCCAACCATGTTATGAATCGTCATAAAAGCCGTTGTCGAGGTACAGCCCATTGCCAGTTGCTCGAAAATAATTGATGAATCTAGCCGGCTAAGGCCAAGGCCTCCTTGTTCTTCGGGAGTATAAAGACTTAAAAAACCCAACTCACCGGCCTGCCTTAGCACAGCTTTAGGGAATATCTGCTTTTCATCCCACTCGGCAGCAAGCGGTGCTAACTGCTCAGTCGCGAATTGTTTAGCCGTATCGGCAAACGCACATTGGTCTTGGTTCAATTCAAAGTCCATTAGTCTCTCCCGAGGGCATCTCCTAGGGTGTATCCTAGCGCAAATGAATCGTAAGATTTGGCCCCGTTGGAATATCATCATCGAACCAGCGAGCAGTAACCGTTTTGGTTTCTGTATAAAAACGAACAGCCTGCTTGCCGTAAGCATGAAGATCACCGTAAAAACTGCCTTTCCAGCCTGTAAAGGAGAAAAAAGGGAGTGGAACCGGGATCGGAACATTGATACCAACCTGACCAACTTGAATTTCATGTTGATACTTTCTGGCTGCAGCCCCGCTGGCGGTAAAAATTGACGTCCCATTGCCATAAGGGTTCTCATTCACCAAAGCAATCGCCTCTTCAAGGGTATCGACTTCCAAACAAACCAGCACTGGGCCAAATATTTCCTGTTTATAAATCGACATATCCGTTGTCACACCACTAAATAAAGTGGGTCCAACCCAATTGCCGTCGGGGTGCCCCTCTACAACACACTGGCTTCCATCCAATTCACAGACGGCCCCCTGATCTTTTCCTTCTTGAATCAGGCGTAATACACGGTCTTTCGCTTTTTGGCTGATTAACGGACCATACCCCGCCGCAGAATCATCCCATGCTCCGGGACTGACTTTCGTCATTTCCTCTTTCAAATCAGGGATCCACTCTTTGGCACCATCAACCAACACCGCAACCGATATTGCCATGCAGCGCTGGCCAGCAGCACCAACAGATGAACCAACCAAATTGTTAATCACCTGCTCCTTATTGGCATCCGGCATCACGACCATGTGGTTTTTGGCTCCGGCAAAGGCCTGCACTCTCTTTAGATGATTAGTCCCGGTTTGGAAGATATAGCGAGCAACCGGTACAGAGCCGACAAAAGAAACCGTACGGATGTCGGGGTGTGACAACAGAAAATCCACCTGATCTTTCTGGCCGTGCACCACCTGCAATATTCCATTCGGTGCACCAGCCTGTTTAAACAGCTCGGCCAAACGAATCGAGGTCAAAGGAACTTGATCTGACGGCTTAAGCACAAAGGTGTTACCCGCCGCAATTGCCAAAGGAAACATCCACAACGGGATCATTGCCGGGAAGTTAAATGGCGTTATCCCACAGCAAACCCCTAAAGGTTGCGTCAATGAGTATGTATCAATTTCGGCAGCGACATTTTCGACCGTTTCGCCCATCATTAAGCTAGCAATATTGGCCGCCTGCTCAACCACTTCAATCCCCCGCCAAACGTCGCCTTTCGCATCAGCAAATATTTTTCCTGTTTCGCTGGAAAGCAATTTGGCTATTTCATCGTGATGAGTTTTGAGTAGATGTTGGTAATTCAGCATCAGCCTTGCACGTTCTGGCACTGGGACTTCCTTCCAGTCCAGAAAAGCCCGGCTTGCACTTGCAACCGCTTCATCCATCTCGTCCCTGGTGGCACAAGGTAACCTCGCGATCACTGTATTCGACATCGGATTGGTTACATCCAACCACTCCAGTGATACAGACTTACGAAACTGACCATCAATAAATAAAGGAACATGTTGGTTCATCGTTGCTCCTCAGGGTGCTACAACCCTTTTTGATCTACAGGAAAAATCGTGACTCACTCGGTGTTCTTTATGGTATTTCAACGGCTATAGCTGTTGCTTCGCCACCGCCAATACACAAAGCCGCGATCCCTTTCAGGGGGCGATGCTCGGCAAGAAGCTGTTGTTGACGCTTTAAGGCATGGATTAATGTAACCAGAATCCTTGCCCCACTCGCCCCAATCGGGTGGCCCAACGCACAAGCTCCCCCATGAATATTGACCCTTGCCGAGTCCAGTTCGAGTTCTTTAACTGCGATCTGGCTTACGACCGCAAATGCCTCATTTATTTCCCACAACGCAACATCATCGACAGACCAATTCAGCGTTGTCATTAACTGGCGGATCGCATGAACAGGAGCAATCGTAAATTCAGCAGGAAGGCGGGCATGTGTTGAATGCCCTTTAATTGTGGCTAGTGGCTTATAGCCTCGCCGTTGAGCCAATTCGGCATCCATCAGTAACAAGGCTGCGGCTCCATCCGAAATTGAGCTCGAGTTTGCGGCAGTAACGGTTCCTTCTTTGGCAAAAGCCGGTTTTAATGACGCCATTTTTTCAATATTGATTTCACTCGGGTGTTCATCCCAGTCAATACTAATGTCACCGTGCTTACTTTCTTGCTTTACCGGAAAAATCTCATCATCAAAAATATGCAGTTGTTGAGCTTCAACAGCACGTTTCACCGACATTACCGCCCAACCATCCATCTGTTCACGGGAATATCCGTATTTATCTGCGATTTGCTGGGCATAAACACCCATAAGGTGACCATCATAGGCATCCTGCAGCCCATCAAGAAACATATGGTCATAGGTTGTACAATGACCTAGCCGCATTCCGCCTCTGGCTTCTTTTTGTAAGTATGGCGCATTTGTCATGCTTTCCATCCCGCCGGCAACGACGGTTTGAGCACTGCCGGCACATATTAAATCATTAGCCAGCATCACGGACTTCATCCCGGAACCACAGACTTTGTTGACCGTAGTACAAGGAACAGATTGAGGGAGCCCGGCGCCAAGTGCAGCCTGTCTTGCTGGTGCCTGACCACAACCAGCCGATAAAACACACCCCATAAACACTTCATCAACCAACTCGGGGGCAACCCCTGATCGCTCCAATACGCCTTGGATGGCAAACTGCCCGAGCTTAGGTGCCGATAGCGAGGTGAGCTCCCCCTGAAAACTGCCCATCGCAGTTCGATTAGCAGCAATAACCCAAACGTTTTTTTCCATTACTACGCCCTCTCTGACGACAGCAATAACCAAAAAAATTGACACCTTCGTGCACTTAACATCTTCAGCTCAATTTCTTGACGTTTACGTAAGCATAGCACTAACATTTACGTAAACGTTAAGAAACAAAACGAATGCCTGTGTGATTCATTAAGGGGATAATTTCTGCTTTCTTCTAGCGTGTTTTTAGCACTTCAACACCATAGAACGGGGAGACAAAGTCCTTATCAGCCGTAACTTGTCATCGGAGGGGAGCAACACTGTGAGCCCCTAATCTGGAGGACATCGCAAGGTGGAGACTTTCAAGATCAGCGAACTGGCAAAAGAGTTCGATATCACAACCCGAAGCATTCGGTTTTACGAAGATGTAGGCCTAATTCATCCATCTAGGAATGGCAACACTCGAGTCTACAATCACCGTGACAAAATCAGGCTCAAGCTCATTTTACGAGGTAAACGACTGGGGTTCTCACTGGCTGAAATTCGAGAGCTATTCGAGCTCTATGATACGAATCAGAGTCACACACAACTCAAGCAAATGTTGAGAATCATTGACGATAAACAAGCAATTCTACAACGCCAGTTAAATGACATTAATGTTGTTATGGATGAATTACAGGTTGCCAAAAAGCGGTGCCAACAAGCACTGGATGATTCTGGTTCGTACTAATTCTGGTACACGCAATACATCACAACAGGTTCAACCCGGAGATGTTATGAGAGATCTGTTCACTCCCCTCAATTTCGGCTTAGGCGAAACCCTAGACATGCTGCGCGAGCAGGTTAATCACTTTGCCATTGAAAGTATCGCACCACTTGCCGCCCAAGCCGATCATGACAACCAGTTTCCTAACCAACTTTGGCCGCTAATGGGGGAAATGGGTCTACTTGGCGTTACCGTCAGCGAGGAATACGGCGGTGCCGGTATGGGGTATCTTGCCCACGTAATCGCAATGGAAGAGATAAGCCGGGCTTCAGCCTCTGTTGGCCTTAGCTATGGCGCCCACTCCAATCTCTGTGTTAACCAAATCTACCGCAATGGAACTGCCAGACAAAAGGAAAAATACTTGCCTGACCTCATATCCGGGCGCCATGTCGGGGCGCTGGCCATGAGCGAGGCCAATGCAGGCTCCGATGTTGTCAGCATGCAACTCAAAGCAACAATTCAGGGTGACAAATACATTCTCAACGGCAGCAAAATGTGGATCACCAATGGACCGGATGCCCACACCTTTGTCATTTATGCCAAAACAGAACCAGATGCAGGCTCCCATGGTATTTCCGCTTTCATCGTAGAACGTGATTTTCCCGGCTTCAGACATGCGCAGAAACTCGACAAGCTAGGAATGCGCGGTTCAAACACCTGTGAATTAGTTTTTGAACACTGTGAGGTTCCCGCAGAAAACCTGTTAGGCGAAGTAAACAAAGGTGTTAACGTGCTGATGAGTGGATTGGACTATGAGCGCGTCATTTTAGCCGCAGGCCCGCTGGGCATTATGCGGGCATGTATGGATCTTGCTCTCCCCTATATTCACGACCGTAAACAGTTTGGGCGCTCTATTGGAGAGTTCCAGCTCGTTCAAGCCAAAGTTGCCGACATGTATACCCGCACTAATGCCGCACGGGCTTATGTCTATGCTGTCGCGGCAGCCTGTGATCGTGATGAGGCAACCAGAAAAGACGCAGCAGGCGTCATACTCTATAGCGCGGAGCTCGCAACCCAACTCGCCCTCGATACAATCCAACTGCTTGGTGGCAACGGTTATATCAATGAATTCCCAGCCGGACGCTTACTTCGCGATGCCAAACTCTATGAGATCGGAGCCGGTACATCAGAAATCCGCCGGATGCTGATCGGGCGTGAATTATATACAGAATCCAAATAGGGACAACAATGGCGATTATTCATACCCAGGTTCAGCCCAATGAAGCACAGTTCAAAATTAACCAGCAAAGCATGGCTGAACTAGTCGACGAACTGCACACTCGGGTTGACCACATTCTGCAAGGTGGCGGTGATGGTGCGATAAGTCGACAAAAAGAAAAGGGGAAACTGCCAGTCAGAACAAGAATTGATACCGTGCTAGACAGTGATAGTCCGTTTCTTGAAGTGGGCCAGTTTGCCGCTTGGCAAGTTTATGATGATGACATCCCCTGTGCTGGTGTGGTTGCCGGAATCGGCCGAGTTGAAGGTATTGACTGCATGATTATTGCCAACGATCCTTCCATCAAAGGTGGCACATATTTTCCACTTACGGTAAAAAAACACCTCAGAGCCCAAGAAATAGCAGAGCGCTGCCACCTACCTTGTATCTACCTCGTAGATTCTGGTGGAGCCAACCTTCCCCACCAAGCCGAAGTCTTTCCCGATCGCGACCATTTTGGCCGGATTTTCTTCAATCAAGCGAGGATGTCCGCCAAGGGGATTCCGCAAATCGCTGTCGTACTCGGGTTATGTACCGCTGGCGGTGCCTATGTCCCAGCTATGGCCGATATTTCAATCATCGTAAAAAACCAGGGCACGATATTTCTGGCCGGTCCGCCGTTGGTCAAGGCTGCGACTGGAGAAGTTGTCTCGGCCGAAGACCTTGGTGGCGCGGAAGTACACTGTAAAACATCCGGTGTCGCCGACTATTTCGCCCAAAATGAGCAACATGCCCTTGTATTGACCCGACAGGCTATAGCCAGTTGCAATCTTCAGGCTATTCAAGAGCCAGAAGCTCCCGTATCTCCCCCACGCTACCCAACCGATGAGCTATATGGAATTGTCGGCACCGACTTGAGGAAGCCCATCGATATCAAAGAAGTTATCGCGCGAGTGGTTGATGATTCTGAATTTGATGAGTTCAAAGCCTTATATGGCGACACATTAATCTGTGGCTTCGCTAAGCTGTTCGGGCACCCCATCGGTATCGTCGCCAACAATGGCATACTATTTTCGGAGTCCGCCCAGAAAGGAGCGCACTTCATCGAGCTTTGCAGCAAAAGAAAAATCCCCCTGCTATTTCTGCAAAATATTACGGGTTTTATGGTTGGTAAGAAGTACGAGTCAGAAGGAATCGCCAAACACGGAGCCAAAATGGTGATGGCTGTCGCTTGTGCCGATGTCCCGAAATTTACGGTGATTGTCGGTGGCTCATACGGAGCGGGTAACTACGGTATGTGTGGCCGCGCCTATAGCCCAACCATGATGTGGATGTGGCCCAATGCCAGGATATCTGTAATGGGAGGCGAACAGGCTGCTGGCGTAATGGCTCAGGTCACCCGAGATATTAAAGAGCGCAAGGGCGTCACCTGGAGCGATGAAGAAGAACAAGCTTTCAAGCAACCCATCCGAGATTTATATGAAACGCAGGGCTCCCCTTACTTTGCCAGTGCAAGGCTATGGGATGACGGGATTATAGATCCGCAGCAGACCCGAGAAGTCGTAGGTATAGCATTGAAAGCCTCGTTAAGATCACCGATACCAGACAGTCAGTTTGGCATTTTCCGTATGTGACATGCAAAACCCGTAGAGGTTTCCGAAAATTTTCAAACAGTCACAATACTGGCTATCCAAGGAGAGAACCATGCGTCCAACCGAATCACAGTGTAGCGGGCTACGCAATCAGAATACGGACACCGAAAATCTACATACCAGTCCCGAGGATGATGTTCTGTGTACGGTAACCAAGTCAGGTATTGCCACATTGGCGCTAAACCGGATCAATAAACACAATGCCTTTGACGCCAATGTCATCCAGACACTGAACAGATACCTCCTCCAGCTAAAACAACGTGCTGATATTCGTGTTTTAATCCTCACAGCTAATGGCAAACACTTTTCAGCGGGGGCAGATCTTAACTGGATGAAATCAATGGCTGAGAAGTCTGTTGATGAAAACCACGAAGATGCCACACGGCTCGCCAACCTACTGTCTGAACTCGACAACTTTCCAACTCCGACAATTGCCCATATTCACGGAAGCGCTTTCGGCGGTGCCCTTGGGTTAATTTGCTGCTGTGACATTGCTATTGCCACTGCTGAAGCGCAATTCTGCCTGAGCGAAGTCCGACTCGGCTTGATACCTGCGACAATCGGCCCTTATGTCTGCCGAACGATTGGACAACGTCAAGCCCGGCGATACATGCTAACAGCCGAACGTTTTGACTCTAGCACTGCGCAGCAACTGGGCATCATTCATGAAGTTCGGATCCGATATGAAGAAACCCAGCAACTTCTCACTCATTTTATTTCGCAGCTTCTAAGTAATAGCCCCCAAGCATTAACTCAGGCCAAGGCTCTATGCCAACTATGCGATAACCATAAGATTGACACAGAATTAAAAGACACAACCAGTTCGCTGATCGCAGAGATACGCGTTTCACCTCATGGGCAGGAAGGACTGAAAGCCTTTTTTGACAAGCGCCCGCCAGCATGGAGTGCCAAGCATGAGTAAACCAACCGACAAGGCTGTCGTACCTATTAGTAATGACACCCTAGCGGAGGCAAATCCTGCTCCCCATCTTCCCCAAAAAATATCCCGCCTGCTGATAGCAAATCGGGGAGAAATAGCCTGCCGAGTAATAGATACCGCTAAGAAAATGGGAATCCAAACCATAGCCGTCTATTCAGAGGCCGACAGAGAGGCAAAGCATGTCGCAATGGCTGACCACGCCACCTTAATTGGCCCCGCCCCGGCACGAGATTCTTACCTCAATATCCCACGGATTATTGACGCGGCACTGAAGCTTGAAGCCGATGCCATTCACCCCGGCTATGGTTTTTTATCGGAAAACGCCCTGTTTTCCGAGGCCTGCCTTGAAAATAACATTATTTTCCTGGGGCCTTCGGCAGACTCCATGCGCGCAATGAGTTCCAAATCCGAAGCTAAAACGATCATGGAACGAGCGGAAGTTCCCTTAGTTCCAGGGTATCACGGGGGGGATAACTCTCTCGAAAAATTGCTCTCTGAAGCCAGCCAAATAGGCTACCCGGTATTACTCAAAGCTGCTCTCGGTGGCGGTGGTAAAGGCATGCGGATTGTCAGTTCCGCGCAGGAAATGCCGCAAGCCATTGCCAGTGCAAAACGTGAAGCCAGCGCCGCATTTGGTAATGACTTACTGCTAATCGAAAAATATATTACTAGCCCGAGACATATCGAAGTTCAGATATTTGCGGATCGCCTAGGCCATACCATCTACCTATCCGATCGAGACTGTTCAATTCAACGTCGACACCAGAAAATCATCGAAGAAGCCCCAGCGCCGAACCTGTCAGACGATTTGCGACAAGCGATGGGGCAAGCCGCAGTCAATGCAGCTAAGGCCATTGGGTATATCGGCGCAGGTACTGTCGAGTTCCTACTCGATCACAGCGGACAGTTTTACTTTATGGAGATGAATACGCGCCTGCAAGTAGAACATCCAGTTACAGAGTTAATCACCGGTCAAGACTTAGTCGAATGGCAAATTAATATCGCCGAAGGCTACCCACTGCCCTTTCGTCAACAAGAGATCAACCATCAAGGGCATGCCATTGAAGTCAGGATCTATGCTGAAGACCCCAAGCACGATTTTCTACCTGCTTCAGGGCCCATTCACTTTCTTAACGAACCCAATTGCGACATTGACAATACACAAGTTAAGGTACGGACTGATTCAGGCATTCAACAAGGTGACATTGTCACGCCATTCTATGATCCGATGCTCTCTAAACTCATTGTTTGGGGGAAAAGCCGGAACCAGGCTGTCGCTCAACTCACTCAGTCGCTTGCAGATTACCTGTTAATTGGTCCAGAAACTAACATCGGCTACCTACAGCAAATCATCAGTCATCCCGATTTTAAATCTGCTGCTCTGGATACCCATTTCATTGAAAGAAACCAAGAACAGCTAGAAAAAGACTCCTCGCCCGTCATGCACCTTCAATTGAAGGCCAGCGAGAAAGATACAATTGCTATTCCTAGGCTCGCTCTGTTTGCAGCCCTTTCGGCTTTACACTCCCCAGCACCTTTGAGAAGTTGGCGTTTGAATCAACCGGCCTATCAAAATATTCAAGTCATGCTGTTGGAAAATGGACAATTACAGGGAGGTCGTTATCACTTTAGGTTTCAGTCATCAAAATCAGTGAGTTCAGAGTCAGAAACTCAATTATCCGGCTTCAGACAATTTTCACTCAACCAAGTGGAAATCGATAACCTCGTTTTCAACATCAAGCCCCTCGACTTTCGACTCGTTACAGAGCCTCTAGGCGACAATCCTAAAGAATCTGCCTACCACTGTCAGGTTGAAAGCGAGGCGATACGAGAGAGTTTCACAATGATCGATTGCCATGGAGAAGCCCATATTTTTTTCCAACGGTGGCACCATTCTTTTTACATAGGCAATCAACATCATCTTCAGCACATCAACCATGACAGTGAAAACCGCGCAATTGCACCACTCAATGGCATTGTCACCGCTTTATTTTGCCAGCCCGGGGAACATGTATCTAAAGGTCAGTCGTTGCTAATGATTGAGGCAATGAAAATGGAATACACCGTCAAGGCTCCTGTGGATGGAACAATCTCAGAGGTGCTTTTTTCACTTGGTGACCAGGTAGAGCATGGAGAGCAGCTTATCCGTTTTGATGGGAACCTTGGAGGCCAAGATAATGAGTATCCCCAAGCAAGTCACGATTGTTGAAGTGGGTGCCAGAGATGGCCTACAAAATGAGCCAAAGGTCAGTACAACAAGTAAAGTTCGCTTTATCGATGAATTATCACTAACTGGACTAAAGTGTATCGAAGCTGGTGCATTTGTATCACCTCAGTGGGTACCTCAAATGGCTGATTCAAAATCAGTTATGCAGCAGATTCATCGATTACCAGGTGTTACCTACTCAGCATTAACCCCCAATGTAAAAGGCTTTGAGCTTGCTCTTGAAGCAGGAGCCGATCAAATTGCCATTTTTGGGTCGTGCTCGGAAGGTTTTAGTCAACACAATATCAACTGCTCTATTGCCGAGAGCCTCAATCGCTTTGAGCCCTTAATGGTGCTTGCACAAAAACACCATATTCCTGTGCGGGGCTATCTGTCGTGTGTTGTCGATTGTCCCTATGATGGCCCTACCGCCCCACAATCAGTTGCAATGGTTGCTAAAAAACTGATAGAGCTTGGCTGCTATGAAGTCTCACTCGGCGATACGATAGGTACCGGTACCCCGCAACGAATTGCATCTATGGTTGACGAAGTAAGAAAACAGATACCGCTCCATCAAATAGCAGTACACTTCCACGATACTTGGGGGCAAGCGTTAGCCAATATCTACCAAGCCCTAACCATGGGAGTAAATGTTATTGACAGTAGCACAGCAGGTTTAGGGGGATGCCCCTATGCCTATGGTGCCAGCGGTAATGTAGCCACAGAAGATGTTCTCTACCTCTGTCATGGGTTGGGAATTGAAACCGGAGTTAATTTAGAAAAAGTCGCTGAAGCCGGCTGGAATATGTGTCAACAATTAGGTAAAAGCCCTATGTCAAAAACGTCCTTGGCACTGAAAGCTCAACGGCTGCGACCTAAATCCTAAACATCAAGCAACTATCCCCAAGCGGAAAAAAAGGCGACAGTTACTTCGATCATAATAACCATCGCCAAAGAGCCACAAAATGTCATGCATAAACTGACACACACTGAAGAAATATTTCAGTATGTCCTACCGCCCTACTGTTCAGACCTCAGGAAGCGTTGCTCAGCTTCCAGCTCATTGGCTGCACGCCAAATTTTCAGCTCCCTTGACTGATGTCTGTCAAAATTATTAGATATGCCTTCAACACTGAGCCGATCCATCGGGCCAATATATTGTTCAGCATGTCCGGCGAATAAAGTTCTGAACTCCTCAATTGTCGGTAAGCGATTATTGTCTTCCTCAAAGTCCTCAAAAATATTATTGATAGTCAATGAGATATCTCGCTTAATTCCATCAAAGTCTGAACTATCCATCGTACCTTTACTCCATAAGTAACTCTGTACGTTCATGTACAGATTTGCCAACCAAATTAAGTGTAGTCGAAGATTGAATAAACAATAAAATCCTAATTATAATTATGTAAACAAACTACAATACTCTGTAAGACTATGTTTCAAAACAAAGTATTTAACCCCCACCTAATTGAAAGCAAAAAAATCCGCTAAAAAAGTTGTTATTTTAGAAAAGAATCTCACTTTTAATCGATATGTTGCATATTGCACTCATAGTGAGAAAGGTCGGCTATAATAAAACTATTATGTTATCAGCGTTTTATTAGAAGAAATGAGGAGTTAGGCAGTGATGGATAATTTACATTGCCGCTATCATAATGTGAAATGTCACTTTGTCGACAATAGTAAAACTCTGTTTAACCGTTCGATCTTTATACTTGCCTTATTTACTCCTTATCAACTCTTTGCCAGCGATACAGAGATCCCCCCCATATCCCCCCAAGCGACTGTATTGGATGATTTCACTAGTACTGAAGAAACCGAAGACAGCGAAGAAAATAGAGTACAAACATGGATTGATGATACTCAGCTTTCAATTGCAGATAGTATTCATGAATATGGCACATCATTCGACCATTTTATTGGTAAAAATGACGACGAAGCCCCTATAAAAAACCGTAGCTACCTGCGGATCCGATTCAAGAACCGTTATTCACATCGAGAGTACTTTGAGTCTGATGCCAGCGTCTACCTTAAACTGGACCTACCGCATACCAGAAAAAATTGGAAACTGATTATTGAAAGTGATCCCGATGATTTTGATCGCCTAGAAGACAAAGAGCGCGGTATTAGCGATAACAGTAACAGCAGCCTTTCCGGTGCCGTAGGTGGCGTGCGCCTTCAGGACAGAAAACTGGGAGAATGGAAAACCGGGTTTGATATAGGGTTAAAATTAAAGCTACCGCTTGACCCTTTTACTCGCGCCGATCTCCACCGAGTGGATCAACTTAGCTATAACTGGACAAGTCGAGTTAAACAAGAAGTTTTTTATTATCATTCAAAAGGACCAGGTAGTTTAACTTCACTTGACCTATATTATGCACTGCGAGAAAACCCAGCCACAATCCTTAAGATAAGCACAAGCGCTCAATATTTAGATACTGATAACGACTGGGAGTTTGTCTATCAAACAGAAATATTTGACCGTGTTGATGAAAACAACCTCTTTCAGTACTCTCTAGGGGTTAGTGCCGATTCAGCACCTCACTACTCCATTACCAATTCATGGGCCTCAGTATCCTGGAAACATCGACTATATAAGCAATGGTTATATTTAACCGTGACGCCTGAGCTTGATTTTCAAGATGAGTTTGATTATAAAATCAACCCAGGCGTCATGGTAGAATTTGAGTTATTTTTCAGCTCGGAAGGAGGTATAGATAGATTAAAAAGGAAAATACCTACACCTTCTTAAATGTCGAACTTTGGATACCCCTTAGTCACGCATATTCTCAGCCCGAAGCATACTTATTAATCAAGTGAAACACTCAGCCCAACTGTAAATGTATAAGCGGACAAATCATCAAGCCCAAATAAAGTACTTGCTTCGGCATAACCATTCCAGTCTTGATTAAACGCACCTGATATCCCCAAGTGCATACGTCCATAAATTGAGTCGTCAGTGTCAACAATAATCGGAAGTACACTACCGGAATTATCAGCTTTGAGTTGGCTAATTATTCGCTCTGAGCCACTGTCAATATCATAATGCACATATCCCCTAACATAAGGTTGAAATATGCCGATGCTTGAACGCAATGGGTGTGAAAGACTAACACCAGCAATTACCATTGTTGACTCAAGGTTATTGATATTATCAACTTTGGAAATGAGGTAATTGGAATTACCTTTTGATGGCTTTTCTGCATATCTCTCGGTATCTGAAAGTGTATATTGAACACTGCTTTCAAATGCAATATTCAGGTAGTTATAATTGACAACATAACCACCACCTAATGAAAATACCCAGATATCAGAATCGGCCTCACTGGAATTATTTATAACACTATCACTATAATGGGTAATTCGGCGCTCTATGTCTGTATCCATCAATGCATAACTGGCTGTAAAATCGACATACCAATCATCCTGGAAATAACTGAAATAGCCCGATGCGACAAGCCCGTCAATTTCACTCTTGGTATTGTCATCATCGGTCTCACCGAATGGCAGTCCAAGTGCCAACCCGAATAAATAATGATCATTCAATAAGTAATCACCTCCCAAGGTGACTGAATACCCTTCATTATTATCGATACTTCGTTCATTTATAAATGAAACATTTTCATTAATGACGTTGATAGGCTCAAATCGAACATATGCACCAAGACGAGAATAATTCTGCTCTCCTAAACCACCATTCTGAAAAAGTGTCAGTTCAGAAAATTGATTTCCGTATGAGGAAGGTAACGCATTTTGCTTTGCGGCATAACGTAAGTCATTTGCCCGTGCAGCCATATCATTACTATTGTGACCACGATAAACCGATACTCCTAATTCATCTTTGCTGAGTTTATCACCTCGGATATCACTAGCAATCCACAAATCAGAAATTGCAGCATACACCTCTTCAGATACTCTGCTAACCATTGAACCAGAACCATCAGGACTCGCAGCATATGCTGATTGATAACATAAAGTTAAACTAATCATCATGATAGGTGCCCCCCTGATGATCAGCCTTGTTGAAATATCCATACATTCCCCCAAAAGCATACAGCCCATCACGATGAATAATTAGAATAATGAATGGCAATGAGCGACTTAGTTCAGTATAGAAAGTGATGCAATATCTCAGTGTCGCAAAAATAATCATATTGACTAATTTTTAAGGCGAAAATTATTGTGCACACCAGTGCGCAACAAGCACGATTACCTTTAGCTGAACTTAAGTAAAATTCTAAACAGATTTTTAAAGTCAGAAGCTAGATTCAAAATATACTCTGTGGCATTATTTGCTTGTAATATCTTAGGTTATTAAAATCAATGAGATATTTTATTTTCCTCAGAAAACCTTATAGCTGACGATACCTTCTTTGAGCCATGAAGCATGCCAAATAGTCAAGTTCCCCCCCAGAAAGTAAAACTAGGCAAAGCAATTTACTTTGACTGCTCAACCAAGCAGCTATTTTCCAAACAACATACAATTGCGCTAAATCGAGCAGAACGTGAAGTTCTGTATAGCCTAGTCTCAAATGCTCCACGTATGGTATCTAAGGCTGATTTGCTGCAAGCCGGCTGGGCACGAAAAGAGGTGGCTGCAACTTCGTTGTTTCAAACGATAAGAAACCTACGAATTAAGCTCAAAGAAGAAGAAAAGGGTCAGATAATCGAATTAATCCCCAAGTTGGGCTACAAGATTATCACTACCCCTTATGAGGAGCCTATACCTCAAAGTAACGTTGAAGAACATACAAAGCGTGAGAGGTTTAAAAGGCCCAAACTAGCGTACTCAATAGTTACCACTTTAGTATTGTGTGGGCTCATTATTCTTTCTGGGGTTTACTATCATTCTCATAACGAAAAATTCTATCATCAAGTAGTCACCGACGATGACAACAATACGATTGTATTGCTTTCAAACCAAGAGGAAGATCTGGCTTTCTTACTCAATCACAACAACCAATACATCGTCCCAAAGAAAATTAACAATAAACTGTTTTTTCTTGCAAAATCTAACGAATACTACTCCATTGCTTTTTGCGAAAAAACTGTCCAAAACTATTGTGACCCCGCAACAGCCCGCGCCGTTACCTTCAAACATTTTGATCTAAATTCATTCTGGCCGCTATTGACCGAAGAGTCACTTTCGATCGGTGCCATGTCGGTATATAAAGACGATATAAAAATAAAAGCCTCTGCAAAATCATACAATTTATATCTCGAGGATGGGAAGATCTCTCCCAACCTCTCTCAGTATTTCATCCACAAAATTAAGCCTTACACCTGGTCTTTTACGGGTGTGAGCTACCGAATGAATAACAACACTAAAGAATTTGTTGCGACCTCTTTCAAGGGAGGAAAATTTACCCTGAGAAAAACCACTATTGAACCCTTCATCGCAGCAACAAGAACAAACCCGGAGTACTTTTACTGGATAAACAGTAAGGAAGAGTTGCAACAAATGGGGATTGCTCTGCCAAGCAAGATTGAAAGTTATGTAAACAGTCTTTTCAAGCAGACTGTTGGATATGACACTTACATGCTTTTCCGCCAACCAGAACTGTATCTCTGGTACTCTGATAGAACTGGTTTTTACTGGTTAAATAAGCAAGGTCTTGAAGCGTCGAATTTTTCAGAGTTTAACCAATTTGCCAAATGTAGAAACTTCCTTCGCCTAAACCAAACTCCTGAATGCGACTAGCCCATAATTTACGACTCCGGTGAACCTTCGCCGGAGTAATCCGCTGTCCGATATCAAACGTAAGAAACATTCGTCATAGAGAATATGATTGTAACTAACTAAATCAGAAGAGCTGCCATCACGTTTGATAGATATAGATAGCAAAAGAGAGCCCATCGGAGCTCTCTTTTCTAGTGTACTAAGTTCGATAATAAGCCTTATTACCGGTTAATTACACATAACTTAGGTACGGTAAAGCACCTTGATAATGTGGTAGCCGAATTTTGTCTTAACAGGGCCAATTGGCTCAAGTACTTTACTGGTAAATACTGCCTTATCGAATGCAGGTACCATTGCCCCCTTGCGAAACTCCCCCAAATCACCACCTCGTTTACCCGAAGGGCAAGTTGAATATTTCTTTGCAAGAGTCTGGAATTTAGCGCCTTTTTTCAATTGCTTTAGAATGTCATCTGCTTGTTCTTTATGCTTCACCAGAATGTGAAGCGCTGCTGCTGTTGAAGCCATGATAGCAAACCTAATGTAACTATTAATAAAACGCTGAAAGTGTGCGATAAATCACTTTAACTAGCAAGTATTAATATCAAGCTGACGCAATAAGTACAGAGGACATAAAAATGCCAGCCGATGAATAGGCTGGCATTGATAAGATTTGTATCCAAGTAAGCGTATTACTGAGTCTTGAAGATCTGAGCTGTTTCAAGCTGAGTCATCTTACGAATCTGACGCCAAACGAAGTAAAAAATCCCCATCATCATAACCATAGAAGGAATGGCAATCATGGGATAGCTCATCAACGTCAGTTTACCCAGCTCTTCATTAAAGGCTTGAGAGCCCGACGGGCTGGTAACAATCACAGTCGCAAGTACATAGTTCATCACCGAGGAGAAAATAAATGTACTGGCAAAAAGGTAATTAGACTGAACCAAGCAGCGTTCAAAATCCTCTTGCTTGCCATTTTCCCCCAGTTTTTCCTTAATCAACGACAGGTTTAGAACCGCATCGTTAAACAGCATCTTGCTGACCACCGGGTACTTAGTAAATGTTGAAATAAACACGCCAAGGCCAATCAACCCTGGGATAAGTGCTTCTTTCACCGCCAGCCACTTAGTGTCCAGCTCTAACAGACCGATCCCTCCCGTTAGCAATACGCTAACGAAGCCAAGCAAAGAGATAAAATTAAATTTCCTATACTTGATAAGCTCGTATCCGCCATAAACAACAGGGAATGCTAAAGCGACAACTAACGCGCCTACTGACCCTAAATGCTCCTCACCACTCAATTTCATGAGAACAACAGATGGGACAATGACGTTGATAATCAAATCAGTAAATGGGTTCGCTTTTTTTTCTGCCATAATCTCTTTCAAACGTTACCTAAAAGTTAATGCCTTACCATTGTTCCGTGAATTGCCGTCGCTGTAAAGGCCGACATAGTTACAAACAGTAAAATGCCTCAACTAGGTCAATATTCCACATTGCACAATGACTACAATATTTTATCAATTCATCAATAGCCTACTAGCATATTAAGCCAACTAAATACCTGTATACAATAGAAACAACATGTGTTCGGCTGCAAATTCCTACAACCTCTCCCATACTCTATCAACAAGCCTATGAATAACCTCGTTAGTGTCATGCTAAAAAATTAAGCAAGGAGTCACGCAATGACCAAACCGCTTATCGCCAATAATAGACCAATAAAAGTTAATCTAGAGGAAAATAAGGAATATCACTTCTGTGTATGCGGACGCTCATCAAGTCAACCTTTCTGCGATGGTTCACACGTAAGCACTGGCCTTTCCCCTCTGGCTTTTAAAGTGGAAAAAGATAGCGAAGAGTATTTATGCGCTTGTAAACACACTGGAAATGCCCCCTTCTGCGACGGTACCCATAAAAAGTTTGCCAGTACAGACGTGGGGAAAGAAGGTCCCGGTGTTATAACATCAAGCGATTCAATGCCTGTTGCATCTCCAACCGAAGAAGAGCCTACCGTCGCTTTTATTCACCAGCTCGCACGTGAAGGCCTATCTCAGGTTGGTCACCATGGTCCAATGACAGCAATGGGCGTTCCGCGTTATCAATTACCCGACTGGGACGATATCCAGATAATGGTTGCTCAAATGGCAACCAAACCCCTGCTGGAAAATACCACAATAGGTAAAGAACTGCTGATCGGCCCCAAAGCCAAGCGCCCTCTGGTGCTAGATATTCCACTATTTGTTTCTGACATGAGCTACGGAGCACTCTCTGAAGAGGCTAAAACGGCGTTAGCCATGGGCGCAGAACTGGCTGGGACAGGCATTTGTTCAGGTGAAGGCGGTATGCTGGCTGAAGAACAGCAAGCCAATAGCCGCTACTTTTATGAGCTGGCCAGCGCCAAGTTCGGTTACCACGAAGCTTTGCTTAATAAAATACAAGCATTTCACTTTAAGGGAGGACAAGGTGCCAAAACCGGAACCGGCGGTCATTTACCGGCGATCAAGAATACCGGAAAAATCGCCAAGACTCGCTGCCTGAAAGAAGGAACCGATGCGATATCGCCACCAACCTTTACAGATTTAAAGACCGTGCGCGACTTTGCGGAATTCGCCGATAATGTTAGAGAGATCACCGGAGGTATTCCAATCGGCTTTAAACTCAGCGCTAACCATATCGAACGAGATATGGGGTTTGCTCTTGAGGCCGGTGCTGACTACATCATTTTAGATGGCCGAGGTGGTGGTACAGGAGCCGCACCTCAGATCTTTCGTGATCATATCAGCGTTCCAACAATCCCAGCCCTCGCTCGAGCACGATATTTTCTCGATAAGCAAGGTATGTCTGATAACGTAACATTAATCATTACCGGCGGTCTTCGTACTCCGGTTGATTTCGTTAAGGCTATGGCACTTGGTGCCGACGGTATCGCTATTGCCAATAGCGCGATGCAATCTATTGGCTGTGTAGCCGCTCGTATTTGCAACACTAATAACTGCCCTGCTGGCATTGCAACCCAAAACAAAGACCTTCGCCAAAAGCTCAACCCGGAAAAAGCGGCCAGACAGCTTGCAAATTTCTTAATGGCGTCAACAGAGCTAATGCAGGTCATGGCAAGGGCATGCGGCCACTCTCACCTCAACCAGTTCAATAAAGACGACCTTGCCACCTGGCACCACGAGATGGCGCGGTTAGCCGGCATCGAATATTCCGGGTTCAAACAACGAGACTAACATCTTATGGATTAAGGAAAATTCCTGATACTCTGTTCACCTGTTCTGGTCACATAATAATAGGAATTTAAGATGCTTGATGCCGCAAATACCGCGCTAGTTATTGTTGATGTTCAAGGTAAGCTTGCTCAAATCATGGACGAAAAAGATGCACTATTCAGTAATCTCGAAACCATAGTCAAAGGTGCCAAGATCTTGGATTTACCGATTGTGTGGGTTGAACAAATTCCTGAGAAGCTCGGCGCAACCATTCCGCAAATCTCAGATCATCTTCATGAGCACCAACCAATCGCCAAGAATAGCTTCAGCTGCTATAAGTCACCAGAGTTTGTTGCAGCGCTCGAGGCGACCGGATGCAAGAATGTTATCGTCGTGGGTATCGAAGCTCACATCTGTGTTTATCAAACAGTGCGTGAAATGTTAGATGGTGGCTATCATGTCGAGGTGATTAGTGATGCCGTTTCATCACGTAACCCGTTGAACAAACAAGTCGCGCTAAATAAACTGCAGCAAGCAGGGGCAGAGCTATCGTGCACAGAGATGGTTCTTTTTGAACTACAGGAAATCGCCGAAGGCGAACGTTTCAAGCAAATCCTGAACATCGTCAAATAACGTTATAGCAAATACAACAAAGCCGATGCAATGCATCGGCTTTGTTGTATTTGGCGAGTACTACTAATTAGTAGCCCACTCCAGCACAATATGAAGATATAAACATTATCCCCAACGCGAATGTCATCACATTCAAAGCTGGCTTACTTTTTGTGAGAATCGGCATCAACCATATCCCGACAGCCGCCAGCAGCAATCCCAGGCTGAGCACATGAGCCACAAAAGGCCCAATAATGTTATGAGCTTCAGCGCGAGCTGCAAGCTCACCAAGCTGGGGGACACCAGTAACAAAGCAGACAACCGCAATAGCTGCACCAAGTAAAGGCAGGTAACGGTTAACTTCTTCTACCTTATGCTCAGCCCTCACTAACGCAGCATGTGCAAACAGTGCACCACCACACAAGGTCGTCGCGACAAAATGAGTTGCTACCAGCCATTGATCGCTACGCTGCATTAAGCCGTGACCAAGATATAGCAAACCACTCAGCAAAACAGTGGACAACATTGCTTTACGCAAGTTATCGCTACCAACCAATGCTTTTTCCGCAAACCAATACAGTAATGCCAGTACAAAAAACACCGTTACCATCATAGCTTCGGTGCTGAAGCTATACACTGAATGAACCTGAGACATCATCAGATTAACTTCGCGTAAGGTCAGTGCGGCAAACAATAACAGCCAAAAGACAGGCATGACTTTATGCAGGCGATCACTTTGACCAAAACATAACTTACCACTGAATATCACCAAGCCCAGAATTAAAAATGCCCCTATTGCTAGCTGGGCAAACACACTGGATAAAATAAATGGCCAATCGAACCAAGCCATGATCTACCTCGTCGTTCTGACTTTTGGCTCATACCATGTTAGTCAGATATTATTCATAAAATCGAAAGGCGCGTATTGTGCCCTAACCAGAACCAATGCGCCAGAAATGTGCGCTCGAAAGGCCCCCATGCGTAACGCCGCTGTCATCAGCCCCTGAAGTGACCATACTCTCGAATCTCTTAGAGAAGGTATGCTGTAAGTAGAGCAATAATTGTGTAAAAAATGACGCTGAGTTGTTGACTCCAATCCCCACAATCCGTTATCTTAATTTTATTCGAAAAATAAGTAATTATAAGCGGCTTATTTTGGTTGGGAGTATGTGGCGATGACACAGGCTTCTAATATTATACAGAGCAATTGATCAGAGATGCCTATGTTTGCGATTACCAATATAGATGTGTTCGATGGCCAGCACATACTTAACAACCAAGCAATTTTCGTCGAAGGCGATACTATTCATTCAGTTGTACCAATGGCTGAAGCTTCCCTGCCAGAAAAAACCTTTAACGGCAATGGATTAACGGCCACTGCAGGCTTCATAGATATTCAATTAAATGGCTGTGGCGGGGTCTTGCTTAATACAGACATCCAGAAGAAAACCCTGGATATAATGAACCAAACAAACCTGCAGAACGGTACAACGCAATACCTACCTACCTTTATCACCAGCGGCAATGACTCGATGCGTAAGGTAATAGACATGGTCGGTGATATAGAGAACAAAGAGGCGGAAGGTATTCTCGGCCTGCACCTTGAAGGCCCTTTTATTAGTAAAGAAAAAAAAGGGGCTCATGATCCTATACACATTCGACACCTAGACGAAGTCACCGCCTACTACTTGGCAGATCATGCCGATAAAATCAGGGTAATCACCCTAGCCCCTGAAAATACCGCTCAGTCAGTCATCGATATTCTAACCCAAGCCGGAATTACCGTTTCTCTCGGCCACACCAATGCCAGTTATGATGAACTTAACGCAAAGCAAGGCATCACAATGGCTACTCACCTATACAACGCCATGACACCGCTGGGATCACGTGAACCAGGCACTGTTGGTTACGTCTTTGATAAAAAACCTCATGCCGGCATTATCGTCGATGGGATACACTCGTCTTATGCTTCAGTAAGGATTGCCCAACAACTATTGGGGGAGAAGCTATTTATGGTGACAGATGCCGTAACACCAGCAGGTACTGATTTAACCGAATATGATATGGCAGGCATTAAAGGCTATGTTACGGACGGAAAATGCCATTATGAAGACGGCACTATTGCTGGTGCGGCTATCACGATGATTGAAGGTGTTAGAAACCTGATTTACCACGTTGGTATCAGCCGTGAAGAAGCATTTAGAATGGCGAGCCTTTATCCGGCCAAAGCGCTTAATATTGATCATTGCTATGGAAAAATCGGAGCCGGCTATAAAGCTAACATTACTCTACTCACAAGCAATAACGAAGTTCATACTGTGTACCAAATGGGCGTAAAGCAAATATAAATATCTTTTAATTCAATTGGTTATAGTGCGGCAAATTAAAATGTCGCGTTATATTTCAAACAAAGTTGACTCTTTAATTTTGACTAAAACACCTACAGAAGCTTTATTTACAATACGTTAGGTGTTTGGCTTTTTTATAATGCCTTATCACTTACCCGGCTTATACCAATTTCATACATTGCCAAAAATATCAGAGACTAAAAAAGCGAGCCTTTAGCTCGCTTTTTTTTCAATGTTTCGATTAGGCTGTTTCTAACTCTAACTTCCTTGCTTTGTCTGCAACAGAAGCTCTAGCCATCTGAAATTCACGTAATTTTGAATAAAGGTAAGTAACAACAATAGAGAAGAACAAATATGATAAGGCAAAAGTTATTGGCGAATTGATCACATTTGCTTCAATACCCCACATAACACCGGTAATAGTGACAGCCATTTTAGCCATCATTCCCATCAACAGTAACAATAATGCCATCTGCGGGTAACGAGTCGAACACCGGAAAGCCAGCCAGTAACCTGTGCCAACAGCAACTGATGCAATACCAAACCCGGCCATAAATGAATGAAAATGTTCGCCAGAAAGCGCACCGCCTATAGTTGACAATAGAAAGATCAGACCGAACTTCATATACACTCCTTTAGCGCGAAAAAGAGAAAAACAAACTTTCAAAACGAATCATTGTTGACAGGTTCATTTTCCCATGTTTGGTATGATATTCATACTAACGCACTATGCACAAAACGCAGACAGACTCAGCAACCCTCATAATCTTACATTTCGAAACATGGCAAACCATTGAAAACACTAACAAAATAGCGAAAACACCACATAACCGAAACAAAGTGTATAAATTGTAAGAAATGTTTACAAAGTGAGTTTTATAAGAAAACCAGCTAAGAAAATAAGATAACCATGAAAAAAGGCAGGATTTATTGTCATGGACAGGCAGGTTTGATTTGTTAAATATGGAAATTAAGATTTGCTTATTGCTGATAACAGTCTAAAAACTCTTACTTGGTTTATACCTGTTTTTTAATACCAAACCATGATCATGCTCTCCCCCTTAGATACAAAAACACCCGGACTAAGCCGGGTGTCTTTATGTGAATGAAATGAATGCGCCGTTATGCTATAACTGCTTCTTCAACCTTCTCCACTTTCACGGCTGCCACCTTAAACTCCGGGATCTTGGCATGGGGATCCGTTGCTGTAATCGTCAAACGGTTTGCCGGTGACTCAGCAAAGTGGAAAGGAACAAACACGACCCCTGGTTGCATGCGCTTTGTCACAAACGCAGGCGTCTCGATGCTGCCCCTTCGGGTTGAAACTCTCAGCATCTCACCATTACCAATACCCAAGCGCTCAGCATCCATAACAGAAATCATCGCGCGCGGTCCGGCAAGGTTATCTAGTCCCTTCGTTTTACGTGTCATCGTACCGGTATGGAACTGCTCAAGCAGTCGACCCGTTGTCAGGATCAGCGGGTACTCTTCATCAGGCAATTCAGCCGCATAACGGAACGGTATTGCAACCATTTCACCTTTGCCTCGGATAAACTCCTGTTGGTGCATAATACGGGTACCAGCATGGTGTTCATCTTTACAAGGCCACTGGATACCGTCGCGACCGACACGATCCCAGTGAATACCAGCATACTGCGGCGTCAACTCACAGATCTCTTCTGTAATGTCCTGCACAGACTGATATGCCCAATCACTTCCCATCGCATTGGCAATGCTCTGGATGATCCACCAATCTTCTTTCGCTTCACCCGGAGGGTTTATCGCTGGAGAAATACGCTGAACGCGGCGCTCGGTATTCGTGAAGTGACCTGACTTCTCGGCAAAAGAGCACGATGGCAATACAACATCTGCATATTGCGCAGTTTCGGTTAGGAAAATATCCTGAACAACAAGGAAGTCGAGCTTTTCTAGCGCCTCGATAACATGGGCCTGATTAGGATCACTCAGAACCGGGTTCTCACCCATGACATACAATCCGCGTACCTCCTGATGGCAGGCAGCATCGATAATTTCCGTCAGGGTCAGTCCTGATTCAGCCGATAAATCCGGTTTATTCCATGCTTTGGCAAACTTGCTGTGTACCGCAGGGTTGTATACCTTCTGGTACCCTGGCAGATTATTAGGCAAGGCTCCCATATCACAGGCACCCTGTACATTCGACTGACCACGCAGCGGGTTAATACCGCCCCCTTCAATACCAATATTGCCACACAGCAATTGCAGGTTGGCAATCGAGCGTACGTTATCATGCCCTGTTGTATGCTGAGTAATACCCATCGAGTAGTACACTGCTGTACGCTCGGCGGTACCGATCATCTCAGCCATCTTAACAACGTCGCTAGCGCGAACACCGGTGATCAATTCAATTTTATCCGGCGCATACTCATCGCGCATCACCTCGGCTTTCAGCTCTTCGAAGCCTTCCACACGTTCAGCGATATAACGCTCATCATGCCAGCCATGCTTGATGATCTGCTGCATGATGCCGTTCATTAGCATCACATCCGTGCCCGGACGATGGGCAACATAAAGCTGAGCGTGATCAGCTATATCAATCCGCTTAGGATCAGCAACAATCAGTCGGGCCGTACCATTGCGAATCGCCTGCTTGATATGTGATGCAATAATTGGGTGGGCAGACGTGGTATCTGAACCAATAATAAACACCACATCAGAGTGTTTGATACTCGGGATATCATTGGTCATCGCACCGCTACCAAGAGAAGCTTCAAGGCCTGTCACTGTCGAGGCATGACACAGTCGTGCACAGTGATCGACATTATTGGTACCCAGTTCACGACGAATAAATTTCTGGAAGGCGTAGTTATCTTCGTTGGTGGTTTTCGCGGAGGAGAAACCAGCCAGTGCATTACCGCCAAACTGCGCCTTGATCCCGCCGAGTTTATCCGCAACCAGAGAAAGGGCTTCGTTCCAGCTTGCTGGCTGTAACTGGCCATTTTTGCGAATCAGCGGCGTATCCAAACGCTCGGCACTCTGAATGAAATCAAAGCCAAACCGCCCTTTCACACACAGCATACCTTGGTTCACCGGCGAGTCTTTGGCACCTTGAACATAACGGATTTTGTTGGTGAGCTCATCAACAAACATGGTGACCTTACAACCCACACCACAGTAGGTACAGATAGTATCAACCGGTTTCAGCATCTCGATGCGGCCTTGGGATTTATCCCGGCTATCAACCAGTGCCCCTGTCGGACATACCTGTACACAAGCGCCACACTGCACACAGTTTGAATCACCCATGCTAAAGCCTTTATCAAATCCCGGACGACACTCAGGTCGCTTGGCACTGCTGCCATCTGGGTTTTTCATAAAGCTTAGTGCGCCATGCACCGCTTGTTCATTACAGGCATCGACACACTGGCCACAGCTGATACAACGGTTGGCATCAAACACAATAAACTCAGAGCTATCATCGACACTGAATTTCTGACAGTGTTCAATATCGAGCTCTTTATTATCCACCTTATGCTCAGTAGCATAATCACGAAGCTTACAATCAGTATTAGCCTGACAGCCACACTCAAGACAACGCTCGGCTTCTCTAATCGCCTCTTCGTTCATGAAGCCGGTTTCGACCTCGGCAAAACTCAGCTCACGCTCTTCGGTACTCAGTTCAGGCATGATCGAACGCATGGCTTTCTTGATGCCGTCAAACTGCTTAGGATCAACCTGCTTAACCTTTGGTGCTTTCTGGGAGTTGAATTGTTTAACCGGAATGTTTTCCATGTCGCCGTTGAAGAAGCGGTCAATTGACTCAGCGGCAATTCGGCCATCTGCAACAGCTTCAATCGCCGTTGCCGGACCACGGCGGAAATCACCAATACTAAAGATATTCTCCAGCCCTGAGTGCATGGTGTCTGGATCAGATTCTTGCGTCAGCCAGCGTGTAACCGGCAATTCAATCTCATCGTTTTCAAGGAAGGCCAGATCAGGCTTCTGGGATACGGCAGCAATCACAGTATCAAAGGCTTCCGTGAAATACTCTCCCGTTGGCTCAGGACGTCGACGGCCGGAAGCATCAGGTTCACCGAGTGCCATTTTTTCCAGCTTAACCTCAGATACACGTCCATTTTCGTCGGCGATGTTTTCAACTGGGTTGGTCAAAAAGTGGAATTTCACGCCTTCGTGCTCGGCTTCGACGATTTCATAGTCTTCTGCTGGCATCTCATCGCGGGTACGGCGATAGATCAATGTGGTATCAGCGCCATCACGTACCGCTGTACGGGCACAGTCAATGGCCGTATTACCGCCACCAATCACGGCAACTTTATTGCCCGTGGTATATTGCTGCTCGGTCACATAATCTTTCAGGTAATCGACACCCAGGTAGCAACCATCAAGATCGCTCCCCTGGTAATTCATTTCTACCGCTTTAGATGCACCGACCGCTAAGCAAACCGCATCAAAGTCTTTGGTTAGTTCAGACAATAAAAAGTCTTTACCCAATACTTTGCCAGTTTCAATCTGCATGCCATTACGGCACATCAGTTCAATTTCTTTGTCTAAGATCGCTTTTGGCAGTCGGTACTCAGGAATACCGTAACGTAACCATCCACCAGCTTGTGGCATCGACTCATACACTGTGACGTTGTAACCTTCATTGGTAAGGTAGTAACCGCACGTCAATCCACCAGGCCCGCTGCCGATAATAGCCACAGACTTGCCTTTCGCTGGCTTCTGCTCAGGCACATACTGCTCTTGCGCAGCCAAATCGACATCGGCTGCATGACGTTTTAGCTGTCTGATAGCAAGTGGTTCGTCGACAATGCCACGACGGCATTCAGTCTCGCAGAACGCAGGACATACCCGGCCAATGGAAAGCGGCATTGGCAGCGTACGCTTAATCACCTCAACCGCTTTCTGATGATCATTCTGAGCGATGTGATACAGGTAGGACTGTATATCAACACCCGCAGGGCAAGCTGTCTGGCATGGTGCCTCACAGTCTGCATAGTGATCAGAAAGGATACGGTTGAGCTCGCTGCGGCGGGTTGCCGACAAAGCTTCGCTCTTGGTTGTGACATTCATACCTTCCTGAGGCTGAATCTCACATGCGCGTTGTGTACCCTGGCCGTCAATTTCGACCACGCACAACCCACAAGGTATCTTTTCGCCATCTTTGTTCAGCCCACATAATGATGGGATTTCAATTTGGCACTGCGTCGCGGCTTCTAGTAATGTCTGCTGCTCATCAACAGCCACCACTTGTCCGTCTATTGTGACATTTATCATAGATTGCCTCATTCTGTTGCTCGGCGCTGCATCTTGGCAATAAGTTATACGAGTCATCTGATTTATATTCAGAATGCAGGTATCAACTAACTTCTTGTTCTTAGGGGAAAACCATGTGCAACACTCAAGGATGATTGGGAGAGAATCATCATTTGTTATCGGTTTAACGTAACAGAATCAGTATAAAATTCCTTGATTTAGAGCACTCTAGAGAATTATTTTTCATACAAAATAAAGTTGTGATAACTCATACAAGAACGATTAATTCGACTTATATTTAAATATATTTATACAACTCCAGATGTATCCAGCTACCTCTTTGGTGGTGTTATTGAATTTGACGAATAATAAGGATATTAATAATGAAGAAGATAATTCTAGCGACCATATTATTATTCATCGCTACCCCCTCAATCTCAGCTCAAAAATTAGCCAACGGAATCATCCATGTCCCGAGTGATTTCAGCGTCGACCTCACAACACAACGAATGGTTAGCCTGCTAAAAGGTAAAGGCATGATGATCTTCAATCAGATAAAGCACTCCAAAGCTGCCGAGGAAGCAGGGATCAATATCAGGGATACTGAACTTATTATATTTGGTAACCCCATCGTTGGTAGCACATTGATGAAATGCCAGCAAAGTGTAGCGCTTGATTTACCCCAAAAAGTAATGATCTGGGAAGACGCAATGGCAAAGGTATGGATATCCTATAACGACCCCAGATATTTAGAGAAAAGACATCATATTTCCGGCTGTGAGGAAATTATCACCAAAGTAGAAAACGTACTCGCCGCGACAGCTCTCTCAGCTTCAGTAAAATAGTAAGCAGCACAACAAGCGGTAATAATCACATTATTACCGCAATTTCTCTGTTCCCACCCTGCTCGTAGCATATATATGACGTGACAATGACTAGCCGAAAAGCATATACTTTAATGATAACTTTAATAATTCAGTGACCTGCCGAGCGAACTATGGCCAATATTTTAGATTCTGTTGATCAGCGTACCCAACTCGTTGGTGAAAACCGACTTGAGCTACTTATCTTCCAGCTGAACACATCACAGCTATTTGCTATCAACGTATTTAAAGTTAAAGAGGTTGTTAAGCTGCCCAAACTTAACACCCTGCCCGGCTCGCATCCTAACATAAGTGGTGTGGCGAATATTCGTGGTCAATCCATTCCCGTTATAGATCTCCGTCAGGCAATTGGTATGCGCCATGTTGAACGCGATGGCGAATGCAACATGATCATTACCGAGTACAACCGCTCGGTACAGGCTTTCTTAGTGGGTCAAGTCATGAACATTGAAAACCTGACATGGCGAGATATTCAGCCACCACCAAGCCAAGTTGGCCGCAATAACTATCTGACAGCCATCACCAAGCTACAACGTGATGGTGTAGATCGGCTTGTTAGTATTATCGATGTCGAAAAAGTATTGGCCGAGATTATCGATTACGATATCCAGATCTCTGAGGAAGTCCTCGATACCAATATTGTTAACCATTTCCATGGCCGCAAAATATTGATTGTTGATGATTCATCAACAGCCCGCGCCCAGATCCGCGATACCCTTTCACAGCTAGGACTTCAGGTGATTGAAGCCAGTGACGGCCTAATGGCTCTGACCCTGTTGAAAAAATGGTGCGATGAAGGCAAGAATATCAATGATGAAATTCTGATGATGTTCACTGATGCCGAAATGCCCGAGATGGACGGATACAAGCTAACCCATGAAATCCGTAACGACTCGCGCATGAATGACCTACATATTGCTCTGAATACTTCCCTCAGCGGCAGCTTCAACGAAGCGATGGTGAAAAAAGTCGGCTGTGATCGATTCATCTCCAAATTCCAGCCAGATTTATTGGTAGAAGTCGTTCAGGACAGGCTCCGCGCAATTATTTAGTTCCTTCGACCATAACAGAACTCGCCTCTCGGCGAGTTCTCTCTTCCTGCGTGACAATTTCAAACGGAATCACTGTGATTCCCTCCTAACAATAAACAAGGCTAAAGTGGAGCACAGAAAGTCGCAACAACACGGTTAACCACCGCTGATCATCCATAAACATTATTGACACTCCTTACTCGCTACTCCGTCTAGTTCGTTCCAGGCCCGAAGTGTTTCACCATGCAAGATATCTATTTTTTGATCTTTAATGTCTTCTGCTTTTACCGATAATTGCATCGTAAGCAACACCATAATCAGAAGAGGAAGCACCCAGCCAGGTGCTCCATTATTGGTCTGTTTATTCATACCGACACCCGCCTTCTTTACTGGGCATTCGCCGTACGTACATGACCCTGGCTACTACGCAAAGTGACGCGTCGGTCGAAGAAATCCCCCTCAAAGTTCTGCTCTGCCTTTAATGGTTCCTGATCACCATAGGCTGAAGCAACAATCTGCGCTTCATCGACACCATGTTGTTGTAAATATTCGCGAACAGCCTCAACACGTGCATGAGACAGGTTCAAGTTTTTCAGGCTATCACCGCGACGGTCAGCGTAACCCGCCAGCTCCCATTTTACTTCTGGAGCCTGTTTCATGAGTTCGGCAAGTTCATCAAGCTGTGCTTGAAAATGAGGCTCAATGGATGCTGACCCAGTACGGAAGTGCACGTTCATTTCTAGCGCCAAATCAATCTGACGTTGTTCCAGATTTTGCTTGTCGATATCTTGCTGAATTGCTTGTTGCTGTAAACGGGCAATTTCAATCTGCGCCTGATTATATTGCTGGCTGATACGCTCAAGTTCCGTATTTCTTGCTGTCAGCTCCACCACTTCTTCATCTTGTGCTTTAATGTATTCTTCCTGCCCGACGGCTGTACCAACAATACCGCCGACAATCGCCCCAATCACCGCACCGGCAGGCCCGCCGACCACCGCGCCAAACGCCGCACCGGAGCCTAAGCCAATCAATTGCTCGTCTTGGCCCGCCTTATAAGAGTCTTGGATATCGTTATTCAGTCCTGGCTGCATTGAAGTTGCTTGTGCTGCCGGAGCAATTACAGAAGCCATGATTGTTGTTGCGATCAGTGTTGAGATTAGCTGCTTTTTCATTGTGTTATTCCTCATCGGTAAAATTCGCGTTAACTCGTTTCACGTGTTGTCCGAATCTAGATTTCGTTTCGTTTTCGTTTCGATGAGGTCATTAAACCAATTGGATCTGGCAATCTTGGGGATAAAAAAAGGCAATGTGCTGATCAATTGTGGCAAAAAAATGGCAATCACCTATATCAGCTTTTTTCGGCACTTTTTTATTGTATAGTCACCAGATATCAATAGTCCTACGGCTATAAAGAACAATCGCTAAGGTAAAAAATGAAAAATATTGTCATTGTTGAAGACGAAGCTGCGATTCGTGAAAACTATATCGATGTATTAAAAAAGCATGGCTATAACGTGCAGGGATATGACAACCGACCGGATGCACAAGCTGCATTTGAGCAGGCACTTCCTGATCTCGCCATCATTGATATCGGCCTTCAAGATGAGATTGACGGTGGCTTTTCGCTATGCCAATCATTACGCGCTTTATCACCCACGGTGCCAATTATTTTCCTGACAGCAAGAGACAGTGACTTCGATACCGTTTGTGGTCTGCGTATGGGTGCTGATGACTACCTGACCAAAGACACCAGCCTGCCCCATTTGATGGCACGTATTGCCGCACTTTTCCGCCGCAGTGATTTACTGGCTACCCCGACCGAGCAGGAAACGCTGATCGAACGAGGGGCACTAACAATAGACAAGAACAAAATGCAGATCTTCTGGAACAAGCAACTGATCGAGCTAACAGTGACCGAATTCTGGATGGTCTACGCCTTGGCTAAGCGTCCGGGACATGTAAAAAGCCGTCATGATTTGATGGACGAAGCCCAGGTCGTCGTCGACGACAGCACAATCACGTCCCACGTAAAGCGGATCCGCAAGAAATTCTTGCTGTGTGATGCCAATTTCGACTGTATCAGTACTGTGTATGGAATGGGATACCGTTGGGGCGCGTAGCAGAGGTTGATGAATAACATGCCTAAATTTCCTTTCGGTCTAAGAACCAAAATCATACTGATCTCCAGCTTTTTACTCACCCTGCCCTGGGTTGGCTACAAGTATATTCTTGAAATGGAAAAGCTTCTGCGCCAGGGACAAGAGCAAACACTGGTAGGCACGACACGCGCTGTGGCTACCGCCCTTAACGAGCGCCCTAAGCTGTTTAGTGGTCAGGCAAGCTTCCTGGAATCAGTGAAGAAAGGTCGGGATTTATATGCCTATGAGCTGCAACACCCTATCAAGCTAGACGGCCAGCTCAATGACTGGATTGATTATGACGATAAAATGGTGCACTACGGGCGTGAATATGTGCAGTTCAGCCGTCGTCCTTATAGCAGCAATAGCATCAGCTTTCGCCATATTGTCGGTAAATATGATGGCTACCTGTATGCAGCTTTTGAAGTGTCCGATAAGACACCGATCATGCGGCGAAAAGACTCTATTCGTGTCGACCGTAACGATCATTTGATTATTGCCATGACCTCACCAGATGGCGAGTTTTCACGCTACGTTGTTTCCGCCTATGAAGATGGTTGGGTCAATGCATGGCAAATTAACGGCAACATTGCCGATCCCGGCAGCCTCTCGCAACAAAACCAAATTCAAGGTTATTGGCGTAATACCGACCAAGGCTACAACATTGAACTTCGGATCCCGCTTTCCTTTCTAGGTAACAAACTGGGTTTTGCATTCTACGATATCAACAATGCCCGGAATCGCGAAATCGATACTATCATCGGCACCTCTAATACCTCTCATCTCAACCGGCTGGGAACAGTATTAGTACCATCGCCGGAAATCGAAAAAATCCTCAAAGGCATGGGCCATACCAGTACGCGGATCTGGGTTATCGACCGCCACCAGCGAGTACTCGCGCAAACAGGAAACATCCAGGAATCAAACGGGGTGTGGTCATCATCGATCCGATATAGCGATAACAGTGAATCATGGTGGAGCCAGATCGAGAAAAAATTTCTCCACCCTCTTTACTACCGCTACCTGATTTCTAAGCCGACAGATTTTGTTGATTCACTGAAAGATGCCGCACTAGTCAAAGGCGTCCACGTGTCACAGGCGCTAAGCGGGCGTGGTTATTCCCATTGGCGTCAGTCAGAAGATGGGAAAGCAATGATCCTTGCCGCAGCGTATCCAATTTGGCTCGGTGATAACGTGATGGGTGCCGTCGTAGCAGAAGAGTCAACCACGGGAATTCAAACCCTTCGCAACCGTGCACTGGAAGAATTGCTCAATGCAATCCTAGCCATTATTGCAATTGGTACCGTCACGCTCTTTTTATTTGCTTCCAAAATATCCTCACGGATCCGCCGTCTTCGTGATGAAGCCGAGCTTGCCATTGATAGCCAGGGGCGAATCCAGCAACCGATTTCCCCAACAGAGGATACCGATGAAATTGGTGACCTCTCACGCAGTTTGTCCGCGATGGTCGGACGCTTAGGGCAATATAACCATTATCTGGAAAATCTTTCCTCGCGCTTATCGCACGAGCTAAGAACACCCGTTGCTGTTGTTCGCTCTTCGATTGAAAACCTCTCGATGCAAAATCAGGATGAAGATTCGCAACGCTATATTGCTCGGGCTCAGGACGGTGTACACCGATTAAGTACCATATTGTCGAGCATGACAGAGGCAACACGTATCGAGCAAAGCCTTCAAGGTGCGGAAAAAGAGCGTTTTCCACTCAATGAACTAGTATCGGGCTGCATGCAAGGCTATCAGATGGCTTACCCCAACCAAGCATTTGATGTAAAAGTCGAAAAGTCAGAGATATTGATAAACGGTGCGCCAGATTATCTTGCCCAGCTACTGGATAAGCTCGTCGCCAATGCCGAGGATTTCAGCCGGGACCAGGATGCTATCGAAGTTTCCCTGATGCAAAAAGGGCGCTCTGCGGTTTTGACAGTCAGCAACTACGGGCCTTTATTACCACAGGACATGTCAGATCAATTGCTTAACTCTATGGTATCGGTACGGGCCCAGAGCAAGCAAACCAAGCCTCATCTTGGGTTGGGTTTGTTTATCGCCAGGCTGATCACCCAATACCACAACGGCACAATTCATTTGCGTAACCGCCGTGATAACAAAGGGGTCGAAGTCACTATCAGCCTACCTTTAGAAAAAGTAGACAATTAATATACCTCCAAGTAAAAAAGCACCCTCGGGTGCTTTTCTTTTAGGCCATCACTGCGGCTGAATACAGCCCGATAGCAATTATTATCGCTGCTATTGCTAACAGCACTTCAAACAGCATATTTTGCATAGACTATCCAACTCAAAATACCAAATTGAGCCTTTAAAATTCAGTTTGGTATTTATCACCAAGCCAACTTCTCGGGGCCTTTATTATCCAGCCAAGGTTCACCAATTCACTCGTTCGTTATCATGAAGAACATATAACAAGTTGCTTAGGTAAACTAAACCAATTACCCAGAGTTAGCGAACCACAGCTGGTATTTACGAATGCTCAAGCAGAAAAGCACCATAATGATTAACTATTTATTAGCCTCGCCTGTTTGGATGCATGGCAATACATACTACCCGGCTCAACAAGCACACCTTCAACTCCCACCGAAGATGAATACTCAGAACCTGATTTTACTGTGAATGCACGAATCACACAGACTGCCGCATACACACTGACTAATACAAATAACAAGCTAACAATGGTACTCAATATGCCTTCCTCTGTTTAGGTTACGCATTTGATATTACCTTTATAGGCTAAATCCAACCTGAACAACTTGGCTTAAGCGCAGGTGGCATACTGGTAAAGATACCGGTATCTACAAACGAAAGTTCAAAGAGTGCAATACTATTCCAAAACTCTGTTATCACTCGCATTCTGTTTTATAGCGACTTGCCTCAAGAGAAACTTAAGGCCATTAATACTCAATTCATCCGTTATTTATTCACAGAAACCAGAATAATGAAACCACTGCTGCAAGTACTGGCATTGCTCGCGATTACCACGCAAACACCCACCTATGCGGCAGACAAAGAAAATATTTCGTTGCCTTTCAATGAATATAATGCACTGAAATTACTTGCTAAATGGAAGGTCAGTACGGTCGAGCTTCCCCAATATATCGATACCGACACCAATGGTGTTTACGGTGCCGATCATAATCACAACCACATCAGGGATGATTACGAGCAAATGCTACTTTCGACCTATCACAGGCCAGAATATGTGGTTATGGGATTACTTGCCGCAAAGAAATGGGACCGCCTATTGGATATCTACACAAGATCGCTTCTTGTCGAAGATGTTGATCTGGCAAAAGGCGTTTTTGCTGAAAGTATCGCCATCAATCGTTGCTACTATCATCTACAAGCGGTTGATAACTCGCTAACATCACCAGTATTGGCTTATTTCAACACTGACGAAAGGCTTCAAGCCAAAAAGTCAGCTGAAGATAACTTACTCTCAGTGATAGGCGATCAGCATAACACCTTGTCTTTTAGCAACCAGCCTTGCACGGTTTTTTCCACTTTTCTAAAAACCGCTCTGTCGTCTGAGCAGCCTCAAGATCTTAATATCGTTCCTGATATCAATTATTAAAATAGTCTTGATACCAGTTTTGAAGCCGGGCAAAAAAGCCCGACTCCACAGCAATAAACCAAACTAACTGCCGACCAAAACAAAAATAATGCAGACACGTTTTACAACGCTATCGATCTACCGGATTATTTCCAGGTAACTCGGTTGTCCATGTTTTTTCAGGCTCAGCCGAAGCCTGTGCCATTAGTTCTTGCTCTTTCTTTTCCATCGCCCGGTACTGTGCTTCGCAAACACTTTTTGTCAGTTTGTCAGCGCCATAGGTATTCATGCATCGATCCATATATTCAGCGTATGACATTAACAATGTATCAGCCTTGGCATTGGCCAGCACCAACATGCCCGCAACAGCAATTAGTAATACACCCACCACCTTCATAGCTCGTATCCAGCTTATTCGACCTCTTTAAGTGAAGGTGATCCCCGGCCACTCCGCCAATAAAAATCAAAGAAAAAGGAGCCTCGCGGCTCCTTTCTGCTTCATACACTAACTAGCGAGGTATGCACACACTGCTTAGCCACGGTAGTAGTTTTGTGGAACAAACGGCATTTTCTCGACCGTCATTGGCAATTTTTTACCGCGAACTTCGGCAAAAACTTCAGTACCGATCTTAGAGAGATCAGTTTGAACATACGCCATTGCTACCGGTGCGCCTTTCGTTGGGCCAAAGGTACCACTTGTGACAATACCAATTTCGTTATCATCAGTATCAAACAGCTTGCTGCCTTCACGTACCGGCGCTTTTGAATGACCAATCAGTCCAACACGTTTGCGCGACACATCCTTAGTCTTAATCTGCTCAAGGATCAGCTCGGCTCCAGGGAAACCACCGGCACGCTCGCCGTCAGCACGACGTGGCTTGCTGATCCCCCACAACAGGCTAGCTTCAACCGGCGTCGTCGTCGTATCGATGTCATGGCCATACAGGCACAGGCCACATTCAAGGCGCAAAGAATCACGAGCCCCAAGGCCAATCCACTCAACTTCCGCATTAGCGAGTAGTTCGCGAGCAAGCGCATCTGCCTTGTCAGCCGGTACAGATATCTCGTAACCGTCTTCACCGGTATAGCCTGAGCGGCTCACCAAACATTCAACGCCAAGCAACTCAATTGCTGCTGCATCCATAAATACCATCTCACTCACAGCAGGGTTCAGGCGAGCCAGAACTTCAGCAGCTTTCGGCCCTTGTAGAGCAAGAAGAGCGCGGTCGTCAATCAGCTCCATCTCGACATCTTCAGGTAGATGCGCCTGAATGTGGGCAATATCTTGTTCTTTACATGCTGCGTTAACCACCACAAACAAGTGATCACCGAAGTTTGTCACCATCAGGTCGTCTAAAATTCCGCCCTGCTCGTTTGTAAAGAAGGCATAACGCTGTTTGCCCGCAGGCAAATCAATAATATCCACCGGCACTAATGCTTCCAGTGCTTTCGCGGCATTAGCGCCATGAAGACGAAGTTGCCCCATGTGCGATACATCAAACAGGCCTGCCGCTTCACGGCAGTGAATGTGCTCCTTACGAACACCCAATGCATATTGAACAGGCATGTCATAGCCAGCAAAAGGAACCATTTTCGCGCCCATCTCAACATGAAGAGCGTGCAGAGGTGTTACCAGTAATTCTTGCGACATACGTTTATACTCCGTGAACCGCGAGCAATGCGGCTATTATCCATATCACTTGTTGCGACTATGTTAAACACAGTTTCCTATAGTAAACAAAGTTTATTGTTGTTCAAACTGTGCTACATCACATAATTTCACAATGGTGGTAATTTTTTTTCTCGTGTCTGACTTTATAGTCATACCATCGAAAAATAATAGAGAGGAAACACATCGATACGACGAATTGTTAACAAATGATTTATCGATTTTCGAACACACTTGCCCGCAGGCATAATGACACCAACGCCTACAGCAGCCACTCTAAAGTCAACAGAATTTCTACAAGACCAGTGCCATTTATCGCATTATCACGATGCTGTTACCCAAAGGATATGTGCATCTTCATCACTTACTGATACCAGCATATGCCCCATCGTGGCATCGTAATACACCGAGTCACCGTCACTCAGGTTTACTGGTTCATAAAACTCAGAGTAGAAAGTAATCTCGCCCGACAGCACTAGCAAAAACTCTTCACCATCATGGCGAATCCAGTCTGAGTAATCTTCAAACTGGCGAGCCCGTACCCGTGATTTGAACGGCATCATCTTTTTCTTAGTCAACTGTGTTGCCAGCAGCTCATGTTCATATGTGGTTGTCGGATGCGGTTTGCCATCATCCTTACGGGTAATGTCTCTACGACCGCTGGCCTTTATCTGCTTTGGTGGTGCAAACAGTTGAGGAATATCAATTTCTAACCCGCCAGCCAGCTTTTGCATTGCCTGGAAGGTAGGGGAAATCTGTTCGTTCTCAATCTTTGACAGCGTCGAACGAGCCAGCCCTGTGCGTTTACTGGCTTCCTCCAGAGTTAGCCCATGGGCCATCCGGATTTCCTTTAATCGCTTGCCGAGCTTCAACGGCTCGATCTTTTCATCTTTATCGCTGCCCTGTTCTTTCGCCACCGTCATCGATGGATAGATATCAACCTGTTGTTCGTCACTCATTACATCCCTCCTTGGTACTACTGTTACTTCATTTTGGCATAGCCATTCGGAAACTTAAAAGTCATACCAATAAAAAAGTTTGACCGATGCATCATATTTGAAACAAAGTTTCCAAAAGGAAACCTGCACTTTTCAGCTGCCTTTTTCACCGCTTACAAGAGCAATAATTGTACTGCGGCACATTCCTTTCTCTCACACTACATTATTTATAAAATGCTGGCAAAACCCTTATGGATACTGGGATTGCTATCATTATTAACCAGTCCGCAACAACCGTGCCCAACACAAAATTGACTAAGAAATTGGCCTTTTAAGAGAAATTCACATGACAATACGCAAACGTTTGCTTAAAATACTCGTCACTAAAGTAGACAATGTTCCACTATTGGAAATTTCCGTTTGATCGGCTATCTATAGAAGGGTATGTTACGCAGTTGTTAGGGTCAGTTGGAAATTCTAAATCATTTTTTCGTCTGATTAAGGCAATAAGCTACAGATATTATCCATAACAACAAAACAGCCAACGGCTCTGGAAAATGGAACACCCACTAGGGCGCACTTGAGGATAACGTGAAATGAAAGCTTCATACCAAAACCATGACTTAGAAATGTTCTTCTCCACCGATCTTGCTCAGGTGGATGGAGCAGTAAACGCAGGCATCGCGGCGGAGCTCAACCGCCAGAACCAGCAAATCGAGCTGATTGCCTCAGAGAACATCGTTTCTAAAGCGGTTATGCAAGCGCAAGGAAGTTGTTTAACCAATAAATACGCCGAAGGCTACGCCGGTCGCCGCTACTACGGTGGTTGCGAACACGTCGACGAAGTCGAAAAAATCGCCATTGCACGTGCCAAACAACTTTTCCAGTGCGAGTACGTTAACGTTCAGCCACACTCTGGTGCCCAAGCAAACGGTGCCGTCATGCTGGCGCTACTACAGCCCGGTGACACCATCCTCGGGATGTCTCTGGATGCCGGTGGCCACCTGACACACGGTGCTCGCCCTGCCCTTTCCGGCAAATGGTTCAATGCGGTTCAATACGGCGTCAGCGAAGAAAACTGTGAAATTGACTACGAGCGCGTTCGTGAGCTGGCAATCGACAGCCAACCGAAGATGATCATCGCTGGTGGCTCGGCAATTCCACGCCAAATCGACTTTGCTAAGTTCCGCGCTATTGCCGATGAAGTGGGTGCGTATCTAATGGTAGATATGGCACACATCGCGGGCCTGATCGCTGCAGGCGAACACCCTAGCCCAATTCCTCATGCGCATGTTGTTACAACAACAACGCACAAAACCCTACGTGGTCCTCGTGGCGGCATGATCCTGACCAACCATGAAGACATCAACAAGAAAATCAACTCAGCGGTATTCCCTGGCCTTCAGGGCGGTCCGCTGATGCATGTGATTGCCGGTAAAGCAGTTGCCTTGGGTGAAGCCCTTGAACCTGAATTCAAACTGTATATCAAAAACGTGATCAACAACGCGAAAGTGTTGGCCGAAGTCCTGCAAGCTCGCGGATGCGATATTGTAACCGATGGCACCGATACCCACCTGATGCTGGTTGACCTGCGCCCTAAAGGCCTGAAAGGCAACCAGACTGAAGAAGCGCTAGAGCGTGCCGGCATTACCTGTAACAAAAACGGTATTCCGTTCGATCCTGAAAAACCAATGGTGACCTCAGGCATTCGTTTAGGTACACCAGCGGGTACCAGCCGTGGATTCGGCGCGGCAGAATTTAAACAAATTGGCGAGTGGATTGGTGACGTTCTTGACGGACTGGTTGCCAACCCAGAAGACAACAGTGAAGTTGAGCAGCGTGTGAAACAGCAAGTACAGAAATTGTGTGCCCGTTTCCCGCTTTATCATTAATCCTTCTCTGACACTTATTGATAGCAAAACGACAATCTGTGGCCCGGTGCCTTTTTATACGGGCCAGTAAAAATAAACAAAATCTGCGGAAGCATTGCGCAAGGAGTTAAAAATGGAAAATACATTGAAGTTCGCTGAAAGCCATGAGTGGGTTCGTGATAACGGTGACGGCACTATCACTATGGGTATCTCTGAACACGCTCAGGGCCTTCTAGGCGATGTTGTATTCGTTGATCTTCCAGAAGTAGGCGATTCAACAGAAGCTGGTGAGTCTTTCTCTCTGGTTGAATCTGTTAAAGCAGCCTCTGACATCTATGCGCCGGTAACAGGTGAAATCGTTGAAATCAATGAAGAACTGGAAGACAGCCCAGAACTGATCAACGAAGAACCGTACGAAGGTGGCTGGATTGCTAAAATCAAAGTTGCAGATGTTGAAGAGCTAGACAAGCTTATCGACGGTGAAAAATACCTAGCGACCATCGAAGAAGACTAATTGAATACCGGCTTTTAAGCTCAGTAAATCAATTACACACTGCTTAAAAGCCGTTTTCAAACCCTTCTCGATGACTCCCCACTATTGCGCCATGCTCAGGTGTAATAGGTAGTAACTGTTCAGGAAAGAACCATGACCGACATGACTCTTCTAAATGCATTAAGTGACGATAAGGAATTTGCAGGTCGTCATAATGGCCCAGATTCAGCACAACAAAAAATCATGCTGGAAACTATCGGCGTTGCTAGCGTTGATCAGCTGATTGAAGAAACCGTTCCGGCAGCAATTCGCCTACCAGAACCAATGAAGCTAGACCAACCTCAAAGCGAAGCAGATATGCTTGCTGCGCTTAAAGCCGTTGCGAGTAAAAACATCATAAATCGCAGTTTTATCGGTCAGGGTTACTACAACACCTTAACACCAAACGTTATTCTGCGTAACGTACTGGAAAATCCAGGCTGGTACACAGCCTACACTCCATACCAACCAGAAATTTCCCAAGGCCGCCTTGAATCGCTGCTTAACTACCAGCAGATGATTATGGATCTGACTGGCATGGAACTGGCAAACGCCTCGCTGCTTGACGAAGCAACCGCGGCAGCCGAAGCCATGACACTATGTCAGCGTGCTGGCAAGAACAAGAGCAAAGCTTTCTTTGTCTCAAACGAACTGCACCCACAAACTATTGACGTAGTCCGCACTCGTGCGGGCTACATTGGTATCGAAATCATCACTGGCTCTGTTGAAGAGCTTGATAACCACGATGTATTCGGTGCCCTCGTTCAGTACCCAGGCACCAGTGGTAACGTGGTCGATCTGACTGAAATAATTGAAAAAGCACACGCCAAGAAAACACTGGTTGCGGTTGCCTCTGATCTGCTAGCACTAACGCTTCTAAAATCACCTGGCGAAATGGGTGCTGACGTCGTTATCGGTAGTGCCCAGCGCTTCGGTGTACCGATGGGCTTCGGTGGTCCGCACGCGGGCTTCATGGCAACCAAAGACAAGCATAAGCGTACAATGCCAGGCCGCGTTATCGGCGTATCGAAAGATTCCAAAGATAACCAAGCGCTACGTATGGCAATGCAGACGCGTGAGCAGCACATCCGCCGTGAGAAAGCGACATCAAACATCTGTACTGCCCAGGCACTGCTGGCAAACATGGCTGCATTCTATGCCCTATACCACGGTCCGGAAGGCCTGCGTAAAATCGGCCGCCGTGTCCACCACCTAACAGCGATTCTTGCTGCTGGCCTGCGCAACTCTGGTATCGAACTGGCGCATGACACTTTCTTCGACACCATCACGCTAAACACTGGCAAGAAAACCAACGAGTTCTACAAAAAAGCACTCGATGCAGGGATGAACCTGCGTAAATACCCGGCTACTGATGATAAGAGCGGTCAGCTTGGTATCAGCATTGACGAAACCACCAAAGTTGAAGATATCGAAGAGTTGCTTGCTCTATTCAGCGGTGACAAGCTTCAGGCATCTATGTTTACTGCTGATATCGCGGCTGATGAGTTTGCGGCTATCCCAGAAAGCTGCCGTCGTACCAGCAAGTACCTGACGCACCCAGTATTTAGCGAGCACCACAGTGAAACGCAGATGATGCGTTACATGAAGAAGCTGGAAAACAAAGACTACTCACTGACTCACGGCATGATCCCGCTAGGCAGCTGTACCATGAAGCTAAATGCCGCAGCTGAAATGATTCCTGTGACCTGGCCTGAGTTCGGTGCCCTGCACCCATTTGCTCCGGCTGATCAGGCGAAGGGTTATGCTGAGCTGGCTGAGAAGTTCTCCGAAATGCTGTGCTCGGTAACTGGCTACGATGCATTCTCGTTACAGCCTAACTCAGGTGCCCAGGGTGAGTACGCCGGCCTAATCGCAATCCAGCGTTACCACGAGTCTAACGGTGATTCACACCGTAACGTCTGTTTGATCCCAAGCTCTGCACACGGTACTAACCCTGCCTCAGCAGCGATGGTTTCAATGAAAGTTGTTGTCGTCGGCTGTGATGACCTGGGTAACATCGACGTTGAAGATCTGAAAGCCAAGATCGAAAAACACCGCGACAACTTGTCGTGCATCATGATCACCTACCCTTCTACCCACGGTGTATACGAAGAAGCCGTTCAGGAAGTGTGTGAGCTAGTCCATGAAGCTGGCGGTCAGGTTTACCTTGACGGTGCCAACATGAACGCGCAGGTTGGTTTAACCAGCCCAGGCTTTATTGGTTCGGACGTCTCGCACCTGAACCTGCACAAAACCTTCTGTATCCCACACGGTGGTGGCGGTCCGGGCATGGGGCCTATCGGTGTGAAATCACATCTGGCTCCGTTCCTGCCGGGTCACACAGAAAGCTCTGAAAGCGACAAGCCTCAGTACGCGGTATCAGCAGCCGAGCTAGGTTCTGCCTCTATCCTGCCTATCTCATACGCATACATTGCGATGATGGGCGAAGAAGGCCTGACTGAAGCTACTAAGCTGGCTATCCTGGGGGCAAACTACGTGATGGAGCGTCTACGTCCACACTACCCGGTTCTGTACCGCGGTACACACGGCCGTATCGCTCACGAATGTATCATCGACATCCGTCCAATCAAGGAAGCCTCTGGCATCTCAGAGGAAGACGTCGCGAAGCGCCTGATGGACTACGGTTTCCATGCTCCAACCATGTCATTCCCTGTTGCCGGTACACTGATGATCGAACCAACAGAATCTGAAGACCTCGCCGAGCTGGATCGCTTCTGTGATGCGATGATTGCTATCCGCCACGAGATTGCTCGTGTACAAGATGGCGAGTGGGATCTGAAAGACAACCCACTAGTCAACGCACCACATACTCAAGCTGACCTGATGGAACCCGAGTGGAACCGCAGCTACAGCCGCGAGCTAGGTTGCTTCCCATCAAACCAAACCAAGGACGCCAAATACTGGCCGACGGTTAACCGGGTTGATAACGTATTTGGTGACCGTAACCTAATATGTTCTTGCCCGGGTATCGAGAACTACATCGAAGACTAAGGTCGTGTTGAGGGTGATTAATTAAGTTGGTTAACGATTTAATGAAGATGGTTAATACAATAAAGTTGGTTAACCCTAACCATAAATAGCCAAGTTGGAAACAGACTAGATTAAAGGCGAACCGGGAGGTTCGCCTTTTTATTAACTCATATTCTGTGATTAGACAGAATGTAAGCGCCCCATGATCACCACACTCAAATAACCTTCCAGCACGCTTATCATCGAACCGGAGGTATGGTGAATGTCGAAACGTCGCTCAATCCGGCCCAGCTTCAAGAGGTGACTTGTATTGAGCTGTTTTGATAAGGAAGAAGTCATAGAGCTGAGAGATACCCCAGCTCTACATATCGTTGGCTTTATTTCACTAGATGACTGTACATAAACTCACTCAGTGCCTGATAATGTTCTGTTGACTCAGGAGTACCTAGTGCAAAAATATAATCTCCATGAGATTGCCCCTCATACACATTAAGTTGTGTATAGGCCTCCGCTCTTTTTAGCTCTCTATCCAGTCGAATGGTATCGCTAAGTAGTAAGTCGCGTGTACCGGTAATGAGATAGCTTGGTGGAAAGTTATCAAAGCTTCCATTGATAGGCGACACTGTAGGGTTTGCAGGGTCTATGTCACCAATATAAGCGTTAACCATCGCTCCAGTTAACCCTCTCCAAGTACCTAGCACGTGATCTAGCCCTTCATTGTAGTAACGGCTATCACCCGTCATTGTCATATCAACGGAAGGGGTACCAATATAAAGTGCAGCAGCCGTTGGTAATCCTTGATTAAGAAGCTCTTGGTGGGCTAATACAGTTAAAGTGGCCCCAGCCGAGGAGCCTCCCATTACCATTGACTCTGCGCTGCGTGTTTTCAGTAGCGCTTTCCATACATCAACAATCTCGTTACGTGCAGCAGGCGCAGGGTGCTCTGGCGCTTTCGCGTAGTCGATCGCTAAGACTGGCATTTGCAGAAAATGAGCGATGACATGGGCTTCAGTCGTTGAAGCCAGCCCACTATTTAACATAAACGCCCCACCTTGATTGATGACAAAGAGCTTGTCTTTCAACTCTGGATTAATGGTTTTTGGAGTAACCCAATACACGTTTACGCCCGCTATATTGTCTTCAACAATGGAAGTGCCAAACTGTTCAGATAACCTTTTCGCAGCTTGAATGGCAGCCGTATCTCTCTTGTTAATAAATGCTTTCCAATCCGACTTAGTTTGCGGGATGTTCTTATGCATAGCTTCAACGTTAGCAGCAGGAACGCGAGCTGAGAACTGATAGAACTCATCACTCACCGCAGTTGAAAGTGGTACAGGTTGCGTGGACAAGGACAAAACCTTTTCATTTTCTTTTGCTACCACGCCAGTACTTAGAATACTTGTTGCCAGAAGAGAGAGAATGATTTTTCGTGTCTTCATTTTTTCACCTTAACAGTTAGTTTGGACAAGCATTCCTTGCTGCGATGGGTTTAATATAAATTCACAGAATCATAAATTCGATGAATTAGAGAAATTCATTTCTGACACAAAACATGATGAATGTGGCTAGTCACTTTTTTGTTTTGCTCTAAGGTTGCATAAGCAGGTATTGCAATTAAATGTTCAATTCACAGCTTATGCTTGTAACTTATTGTTTTTACTTTGTATTCAATGGCGTGATAAAAGAAAAGTTTACTAATAGCCTTTTGCTATTATTAAATTATCAGCTTCAACTTACAGGGACAGTATGGACACGAAGTTAAAAGAGCTTGATCTCAATCTTTTAAAAATACTGCAAGCGGTAGTTGAAACACAAAACTCACATGCAGCCGCAGAAAAACTCAAGATTTCACAGGCCAGTGTTAGTCGAGGAATGGCTCGGCTACGAGAAAGTTTTGGTGATCAACTGTTTATTCGAAAGGCTCATGGCGTTGAACCTTCGGAATTAGCTAAAAAAATGGCAGAAGCAGCATGTGAGATGCTTAACCCATTATTGAAAGTGCTGGATACTTATCAAGATTTTAATCCTGAAGACTTTGATGGAAACATCACGATTTTAGTGAATACCTTTTTGCTGGAATTTTTCGGGCCATCGCTGATCATGCAACTGAAGCGATCTTTACCTCATGCTTCTTTTAACATAGCTCAATGGCAGAAAGACTCCCTGTACGAGGTACTACAGGGCAATATTGACTATGTTCTCCAGTTTGCCTCTTACAGCATGCCCCAAGAAGTGTATTGCCGTAATCTGGCTCAAATTGAAAACGTTGTACTTGCCCGAAAAGCACATCCGGTGTTAACGCTCAGTAGCGAGTGGGAGCGAATACACGGCTTGCCAATTGTGAGGCTATTTTTGGATGGCATTAACCCTAAGCGGGGTATTCTGGATAAAATATATGAACAGCAAGGCTATAAAGCGAATTTTGTGCTTACAACGCACAGTGTGCGAACTGCTGTTGAGCTTGTCAAAAATACAGATGCAATTATGTATTCCAGTGAGTACGTTAAGGATATAGCCCCGGAAATAGAAGCCTACTCGTTGCCACCTTTGACTAAACGTTATAATCAATTGGATATTAATGGCGCGTATTTACAGACTCGCCGTGGTAATCCAGTTAATCAGTATCTTCATCAGGTGCTCCAATCGTTTTTTGATAAAGCTGTCTATCCGATTACAAAGGAGCAATGATGAAAAATAATCTAAAAGATTTAGACCTGAATTTACTCAAGCTCCTACAAGCCGTTGTTGAAACACGTAACACACATGCTGCTGCTGATAAATTAGGCATTTCACAAACCAGTGTCAGTCGCGGTTTGGCCAAGCTTCGCGAAACATTTGGCGATCAGCTTTTTATTCGCAAAGCTCATGGTGTTGAACCGTCTGAATTAGCGACAAAGCTTGCAGAAGCCACAGATGAAATGTTCACCCCTTTAATCAAGGTGGTTGAGTCCTACCAGAACTTCGAGCCAGCTGAATTTGAAGGTGAAATTACCATCGCTATTAATATTTTTTTCTTAGAACTTTATGGCGACGGTATTTTTAACGCCCTGAGAACGACATTGCCGAATGCGAACTTTAAACTAATGTATTGGCAAGAGAACTCATTAGCTGAAATGTTGAATGGTAATATTGATTATATGATTCATTTTGCAGCTTACCCGCTACCTCAGGAGATCTATCAACACACGTTACAAGAGATAAAGCTTTGTCTGGTTGCGAAAGAAAATCATCCGGTATTGAGTCAGACCAGTGAATGGGATGATATCCATCACCTGCCATTAACTCGCATAATTATCGATGGTATCAACTCTAAACGCTCACCGGTTGAAGAGCTCTATATTTCAAGGGGTTATCATCCAAAGATGTCGCTGACGACCCATAGTATTCGAGTCTTGCTCAATAAGTTAAGTAACTCTGATGCGATCCTATTTGGCAGCAGCTTTATGACACAGTTGCACACAGGGCTTAGTACCTATCCACTGCCACCAATGCCGAAGGAGTTGAGGCAAGTGCATGTCAATGGTGGTTATTTACAATCGAAACGGGGGTTCCCTCTTAACCAATTGATTCATCAAACGATGCAAAGTTTCTTCGATGGCGTTATCCAACCCCAGCATAAAAGTGTATCTGGTGGGTGATGATTTAGCATGAGGCCAAGATCTCTCTGCCGCAAAGCTTTCTAGGCTGGCCGCCAAGTCTGAGTTTGAACTGGAATGCCAAAAATGAATTTCTCTAAACCATAGGCCGGATAAGTGTGATGGTTTAATCTTCTCAACAAAGAAATGGAGTTGAGCCGAAGGAATGATGCGCCATAATTTCTATTGATGAGTATTGATTATGAAAAAAACGCAATTTTGTCTGGTTACACTTTTATCTGGTATAGCTTTCATTGCTCAGGCCTCTGATACTTCACGTTTTAGTGGGGAGCTTTCTATTAATGCCGGTTTTGCAACATCTGACTCCAACCTTAATCCGAATGGTGACAAGACACTGACTAGCCTGAATGATCAGGTTTCTCACACCAACAATGTATTTGTCGCTCCACTTGGTATCATTAGCTATGCATTAAACAACCAAAACTCACATCGAATTTATATGGGGACATCCCGTGACGATCTGGCAGTGGGTACGCTCGCTTTTGAACTTGGTTACCAATACGACTTTCTAAACGGTACTCGACTCGATATTGGTGTATTACCGACAGTACTCTCCGGCGAAGTGTGGGCTGATCCTTACCTGGTTGGAGAGAGTAGATCGACAACTGATATAGAAGGGAATGCCTATCGCCTGAAGCTATCCAACATTGGCAATAGTGGTGTTTCCCTTGATATGGCATACGCAACCGCTGAGATTGACAATGATCAGATAACCGAGCAGGCTCTGCTAAGGGATAGCTCAGCCTATTACCTCAAAGGCCAGTATCGTTCAATGTTGGATTCTAACTCTGGATTAATTTCGGCATTCAGCTATACAGGTCGTGATGCAGAGGGAAAAGCGGCGTCTTACAATAAGTACAAAGCAGAACTGACTTATTTATATTTTTCACCCGGTCACTCGGTCGCGTTAACTGGCAGCTATGCTTATCGCGATTTCAACGCAGTGAACCCTCTTTTTGGCAAAGAGCGTTCAGATGATATTTATCGCCTGTTCTTGGCCTATGAGTATGCCAATATTCCTGGTTGGAAAAACTGGAGCGCAATATCGTTTGTTGGCAGCACGTTTACAACATCGAATATCGACTTCTATGAAAGCAACGACTTGATCATGTCTGTAGGCTTGAATTATAAGTTTTAAATACTCAATCCAAGTTCGAAAGGCTCTTTTGCATGGAGGCTTTTGTTCTTTGCCTACTCTATTTTTTGCTTTACTAAGCTGTTCCCCTTACTGATATTTTGTAAGCAATGGTATGGATACAGCTCACTCCGGTAACTTGTTGCTCAACTAAAATGTATGCTCCCTATAACCACGGGCGTTTATTAATGTGATATGTTCCAGGGGAGCAATGCATTGATATCTGGCTCTGGCTTGGCCAACGCCTTCATGCAATGCACCAGGTAGTCATACACAACTAGGTCATTGGCCTTTGCCGTTTCAATGATGCTGTAGAGGACAGCACTGGCGTCAGCGCCACTTGGCGTATCGGCGAACAGCCAGTTTTTCCTGCCAATGACCAGCGATTTTATTGCACGTTCGGCGCGATTGTTATCGATAGACAGGTGGCCATCTTCTACATAGCGTATCAACTTTGGCCATTGCCTTAACGTGTACTTAATCGCTTTCCCGAACGGCCCAGAGCCAATGACTTTTTGTTTGTTCAGCCACTGATAGAGGTCATCCAGCATCGGTTTGGCTCGCAGTTGCCTCTCGACCTGACGTGCTTCAACCGTGCATTCTTTCAGACGCGCTTCCAGCGCATAGAGCTTCTGGATTTTTGCCAGTACCACATCCGCTTTACCGGTTTTACCTTTCCCCTGGACTTTCTTGGCATCCATGAACTTACGACGGGCATGTGCCATGCACCCTAGATGCTCAATCGCCTTTAAGGTGTCATAAGCCTGATAGCCATCGGTTTGCAGGTAGCCGGTAAAGTCCCCCAGGTAGTTAGCCGGACACGCGCCGGCACGACTATTTTGATAGTCGAACAACACGATATTTCGGAGCCCTGGCGGTGAGGCTCCCGGAGAGTCTGCCCCTGAGCAATAGACCCACATATAGCACTGCTTATCTTCCTTGAGGACATTCAGGGGCGTCTCATCAGCCTGGATAACGACTTGCTGTAACAGCGTTTGCCTGATTGCCTGGTATAACGGCGTAAAGGCCTCACTGACCTGCATAGCCCAGCGTGCCATGGTCGTGCGAGTCAACGCGATACCGGCTTGCTCGAAGAGGGTTTCCTGTCGGTATAGCGGCAAGGCGTATTGGTATTTACCCAAAATGATGTTGGCCAGCAGGCTTTCCGTGGCAAAGCTTTTGGGAATGAGGCTAGCCGGTGCAGGTTTCTGTATGATACTGACCTGCTCCGCCGTTTTCTCGCACTGGCGGCAGCCGTATTTCGGCCGCACATACTCCAGTACTTTCAGTTGAGCAGGGACGAATTCGAGCTTTTCGCTGACATCTTCACCGATTCTGTGTAGCTCGCCCTGGCAACATGGGCAGATTTTCTCATCCGCTTCAAGGTCAAGGACAATACGCTCGCGAGGCAAGTCTTTCGGTAGCGGTTTGCGTTTGCCCCGACGCTTCACCGTCGGCTCTGTAACAGAAAAGATTGATGCTTCGTGACTTTCTACTGCTGGAGTATCGGCCTCACGCTCCACTTCGTTAAAGAGTTCGCCCTGGGCATCGTTATAGGGTTTCAGGGACTCTGCCCGTTTGGCAAACTGGCGGTCGATAGCGAGCTTAAATTGCTCAAGCAGGGATTGTATTGCGCACTCAGAGATTGTTTTTCCTTTTCCCACTCCTCACGCTCAGCCAACAGCGTCTTCACCATGGCCTGAAGCTGGCTGATATCCTGGGTTGATGGGTCAAAATCGGTGGCTTTATTCATGGGGGTATTTTACCAAAAATGGCGAGAAAACACCCATCACAAGCACCATTTATATCACTTAATTGATTGTAAAATCGTGTATTTCTACAGGTTTGTGGCCGATTATTGTGAAGCCTGAAAGCAACCTGTCTAGCTCGGTTTGTGTCAGTGTCATGACCTGATTATTCTCGCGCACCGGCCATTTGAATTTGTCTTTTTCGAGCCTTTTATACCACAGGGCAAAGCCCGTGGTGTCCCAGTACAGTATTTTGATTTTGTCGCGTTGTTTGTTGGTGAAGAGGAACAGCGCACCGGAGTCCAATGCCAATGTCGTTTCGCTTTCAACCAGCGCAGCCAGCCCGTTGATGGATTTGCGGAAATCGACAAAGTGGCGGTAGAGATAAATGGCTGGCGGGTTTATCAGGCCTTTCATGATTGCAGTGCCCTCATTAGGTTTGCCAGGTACTCTGGCGGTGTGCCCTGAGGGATACTCAGCTCAACTTCGTTGAAAGACAGTGTCATGTTAGCTGGCACTGGTTTGGCAAAGTGATACTCGGTGGTGCTCTCAACGACCTGCGCCCGAACAAAGCCGCTCTCGGCGTTACCATCTGCTCGCTTAATCAAGCTGCGCTTAGCTGAAAACGTTGAGCAAGCTAACCGATGTTGTTTGCAAAACTCTTTCAGGGTCAGTGTGCTGTTTTCATACTCGAGGATCAGCGTTTGCCATTCCTGGTCAGTTCGACGTTTCGACATTCACCATATCTCCAGTTCATTAAGGGAAATATGATGATAAGCGTGCTGAAGGGCTATTTGAATGTGGTGATCATGGGGCGCTTACGCTGAATCTAATCAGACATGTTGCTCTAAATCACTTCTGCCCCCAACTTTCTTAGTCTGCTCTTTACTCCTTTTCTGATACTTTTTATTTAACTAACTTTTTCTAATGCGACTGTCGTGGCATCTAAAAACGGTATTTGTATAATTTTCCGGATATTAAAGCTGAGATAAATGCTCTTTTTGGGAGACACTCCACTGAAGATACGTATTGAAATCTATTGTTTTACACAATATTGACAAAATTATAAGCGTGATCTTAACTTCTTTTTGAATATGCTGCGCTATATTGCATAAATACATGATCATTATCTTCAGGATGACTAAAACACTATTATTACAAGGGGTATTAAATGAAGATTGTTATTCTCGCATCTACGCTGACCATGATGATATCAATGGCTTTTGCTAAGGATGATACCCCAGTCGGACAAATAGTTTTCAAGAATGTAGACATATTTAACGGTATTGAAAATAAGCTGTATGAAAATCATCATGTACTAGTTGAAGGGAATATCATTAAAACCATTTCAGCCGAGGAGGTTAATGTTCGAAGCGACGCAACTGTTATCGATGGTACGGGAAAAACCCTCACACCTGGCTTTATTGAAAACCACGCGCACTTAATGCTAATGGGGCCGAACCTGCCTGCTATGGAGGCCAATAAGACCTGGGAAGATTTTGCCATCCACGGCGCCCGAATGGCTGAGATGTATCTGATGCAAGGTTTCACCACAGTGCGTGATGCTGGTGGTGCAAACGGTGGTTTGAGAAGAGCCATCGATGCGGGAGAGATTGTAGGGCCTCGTTATTATCCATCTGGTGCATTTTTAAGTACACGAGGTGGTCATGCTGATTTTGCAAACTACTCTGCGCCTGTTGGTACAAAAACAAACTTCGGTCGTCTAAACCTTTCGCAAGAAGTAGACAGTGTTGCTGAAGTTAAAAAATATGCCCGAAACAACTTTCGCATGGGGGCAACTCAGCTTAAATACATGCAGTCTGGAGGTGTGGTATCCGCATTTGACCCTTGGCAGTTACTGGCGGGCTCTCCTGAAGAGATTGAGGCAGCTGTTGCTGTCGCAGAAAGTTATGGCAGTTATGTGATGGCTCACTCTTATCGTAAAGAAGCGATTCTTAGCGCTCTCAATGCGGGTGTAATATCTATCGAGCATGGTTTCGCTTTTGACTGCGAAATTGCCGAAGTAATGAAAGAGAAAGGTGCATTTATAACCACTAACCTGACAGCATTTGACCCTGGTCTTTTAGATATTCCTGCCGTAAAAAATGTACCATCTAGTTTAGCGAAAGCTAAATCAGCAAGCGAAACATTTAAAAACTACATCCCAAACATGAAGAAGTGCCCGGTTAAACGTGGATTCCAAACTGACTGCGTAGGATCTGTAGATGCATGTAACATTCAGATTGCTTACGAAAAAAATTTAAACAACGAGTTCTTTGGGCCTTATGAGTCTTTGAAGACGATGACGTCAGTCGGAGGGGAAATTGCTAAGCTGACAGGTGACTTCACCAACCCTTACCCCAAAGCTAAATTAGGGGTGATTGAAACTGGTGCTTATGCAGACATTCTGCTACTTGATGGCAACCCGTTAAAAGACTTTTCTGTAGTCGGTACTGGTGACAAATGGTTTGGCGCCGAGAAGCGTCCAGAGAGTCCAGAGACTATTCGGCTAATTATGAAAGATGGTGTTATCTATAAAAACACTCTTTAGGCTTACCTGTTTTTAAGTATTACCGTATTAGAATTAGATGTAAGGATGCATAGTTTTGAAAAAGCTTATTCCATATCTATTCGCGTTGGCATCTCTAGGTAGCTTTGCCAGTGAACCGATTACTCTTGATTGGCAAAAACTAAGGCCTGAACCCCCTAAAAATCAGGTTACCCTTCCAGAGCTCAGTTATGAAAATAGGCTTCAGCTTCAAAGAATATTGACTTTAATGCACTCTGGCGATCAGCTAGATATGGCGCGTATAAATTCAATAAAAATGCAATTAAAGTCCGAAGGCGTCGATGCTGATGAACTACTTAAATTGCGAGATGTATATATACAAGCGCAAAAAATGGCGGCTGAAACGATCACTACGGAGTTCGATGGTAAAAAAGTTAGAATTCCAGGCTTTCTTGTCCCAATTGAGTTCTCTGAAGCTATGGTGACGACTGATTTTCTTCTCGTTCCAACTGCCGGCGCATGTATACATATGCCACCACCTCCTGCAAACCAGATAGTCCGCATATCTTTCCCTGAAGGATATAAGATGAAAAATGTTCGACACCCGGTTTGGGTGGAAGGAATCATCACCTCATCGGTTAAATCTGAAGAGGTCTATATTGTAGACGGTACTAGTAACATCACGTTGGGCTATAGTCTGGATGCTTCAAAAGTAGTTGATTATCAATAGTAGAAAGTAGAACTCACAGCCGGACATACGATAGCGAGTGATGTCTCTGTATTGAGTATTGTTTGAATGGAAGAATAATGTGATAGGGGCGGTTATGCTACACACTAAGATCATTGTCGGAGGACTATTGGTTGCGTCTTTGCTTTCAACAGTTGTCTCGGCCGCTAATTTTGAAGGCCCAGATTCTGTAGACAATACTATTTCAGGACAGGCTGCAGAGAAACGTTCTTGGCGTGAAAAGCTTATGCATAAGGGCGTTACTTTCGGTATTGATTATAATGCGGTCGGCTTTATTTCAGCCAATGGCAGCGAAGGTAATAGCGTGAGTTCCAGTGGTGGCGTGGCTCGTTTTTATGGGCAATGGGGTGTCGTGGGTCGTGATACACAAAATACGGGTAGCCTGGTATGGAAGATTGAGCACCGTCATGCCTACTCTGATTATCCACCAAAAGATTATGCCTTCCTTTCTGGCTTCGGTGGTAAAGAAGGCTTGGGCTACATTGGCCTCATCCAGCCAGCATTTAATGACCAAGGTGGTCGCCTCACTAACCTTTATTGGAAGCAGCGCCTAAACGGCGGTAAAACTTCACTCATTGTTGGTTTTCAGGATGTAACCGACTACGTTGATACCTACGCCTTGGCTAGTCCATGGACTGCATTCTCAAACCTCGCCTTCCAGACGGGGGCTGGCGCGATGGGACTACCGGATGATGGGCTACTATCCCTTTCTGCTGGCCATATGATCACTAACAATTTTTATGTAGTAGTGGGTGTGGCTGATGCCAATGGCCGATCGGACATTGAAGACGTGTTTGAAGGCTTTGATACTCTGTTTAACGACCATGACCTATTTACATCCCTGGAGCTTGGCTGGACAGCCTCACAAGAGCAGATCTACACCGATAATATTCACCTTACCTACTGGCATATCGACCCGACATTTAATGATGACGGCAGCGCCAGACATAGTGCGTTTGCAAGCCAAGGCTTGAACTACTCGCTGAGTTACTTTGTTACGCCACATATCATGCCGTTCTTGCGGGGCGGGTTCTTATTTGAAGGCGATGCGGCGTTGTATGAGACTTCGGTCTCGACCGGATTTGGCTATTTTGCGCTAGGCGCGCCAAATAATAATCTTGGCTTTGCGTTCAACTGGAGTCAGGCAAACGAAGAAGCTTGGGGAACGAATGATAGCCAATCGGTCGTTGAGGCCTTCTACAACATGCATCTTGGGGATTACTTTCAGTTGACACCGAATCTGCAATGGATCAATAACCCACTGCTTTCTGATGAGAGCAACGCCTTTGTGCTTGGGCTCAGAGGGCGAGTCTTTATCTAATCTGACGGACATAAAGCAAGGCAATTTTTGCGATACCTAATTAATACATAGACTGATTAATTAAGTAATAGTTCTAACCCATTTTTGTCCAACAGCTTGTTGAACGAAGCCGCTGCGCGG
>NZ_JAKRRW010000069.1 GCF_026191635.1 Photobacterium obscurum | reverse complement strand
GCGGGTGAAACGGCTAGCTTGACCTTCACTTTGAGCGAAGCGAGCTCTGACTTTGCGGTTGATGATATTACTGTCGCCGGTGGCTCGTTGAGCGGCTTTAGTGGCAGCGGCACCAGTTATAGCGCGACGTTTACCCCGGACAGTGACCGCACCGCGGCGGCGACCATTGATGTGGCCGCTAATGCCTTTACCGACAGTGCCGGTAACGATAATACTGCGGCGACTCAGCTCGCCATTACCTTGGATACCCAGCTGCCGGGGATCAGTATCGCTAGCGACAAGCCGAGCCTGAAAGCGGGTGAAACCGCGAATTTGAGTTTCACCCTGAGTGAAGCCAGCAGTGACTTTGCAGTCGGTGATATCACCGTGGTTGGTGGTAGCCTGAGTGGCTTTACC
>NZ_JAKRRW010000068.1 GCF_026191635.1 Photobacterium obscurum | reverse complement strand
CGTCGCTGATCGCAATCGTGCCGGTCGCCGTCTCCGGCGCATCGCCGATATTGCCTTCAATCACATCACCGACAGTTTTACCACTTACTTCAGAAGCTTCGTTTACATCTCCGACAGAGACTTTCACTTCTGCGGTGTCTTTCAGCCCTTCGCTGTCGGTCACTTCAACCGCCAGGCTATAGCTCGCCGCCTCTTCGTGGTCCAATGCCACACCGTCCTTAAGACGAATCTCTCCTGTCGTTGCATTGATTTCAAACAGGTCATTGTGACTAGTCAGGGTGTACGTCAAGATATCACCCGCATCCGGGTCGTACGCTCCCACCAGGCCGACCTTAGCGCCCAACAGGTTCTCATCAACAGTAAACTGGTAAGTATCAGCATCCACTATACCGCTGGTATCCAAACCATGGCTGTCATTGGAGCCACTAATAAATTCAGGGGCATCACCAGTTCCTTTAATCGTCACGGTTACCGTATGCTCGGTACCGTCT
>NZ_JAKRRW010000067.1 GCF_026191635.1 Photobacterium obscurum | reverse complement strand
GATTCCGAGAACGGATTATCGTTACTGACTCGTGGCCGGCTGTGGGATGGTGTTACACCCAACTCACACAGCTTCGCCTGCAAGGTCGCTGAACGCATTGGGCTACCATTATCCGAATGCAGGACAAGTGGCGTACGGAAGCATTGCTCTGCCATTACGGTTCGCTGCATCAAGCTCGCAGCTTGCTCCCCTGACTCGCTTTCATAGACTTCCCACCCAACAATTTTACGGCTGTAAATGTCTTCGACCATATAAAGGTAGAAATACTGTCCCCGGACAATACTGCTTAGATAGGTAATGTCCCAAGACCAAACCTGGTTGGGCTTCTCCGCTATATAACTCGTTGGTGCTTTCACCTTCCGCGGAGCCTGTGAGCGGCCGCGATGATGGAGCTGGTTATGTGCTTTCAGTACTCGATAAAAGGTCGATTCTGATGCCAGATATATGTTGTCATCTGCTAACCTGGGAACGATCTGAGATGGTGGTAGACTGGCATATTCTTCACG
>NZ_JAKRRW010000066.1 GCF_026191635.1 Photobacterium obscurum | reverse complement strand
GTTACAGATCTCAAGGATCCGGGCCACATCGTCTTCAGACAGCTTATTTGCCGGTACCGGCCGTTTTGCAGTTAACCGTCTGTCACCTTCGGCAACCCCTTTATTTAACCAACGCTGGAGCGTACGAATTGGCAGCTCAATGGTCTTACAAGCCATCGTCTTGCGAGCTCCGGAGGCAACGGCTTCTTCGACCCATGTGGTTATTTGTTTTCGCTCAGTTAGAGGTGTTAATCGACCTCGTCGTCCTCCCAAAGGGCATTGAACTTTTTTCTCAGCACCAGCAATGCTGCGGTTTCTGCCAACGCTTTCTCTTTCTGCCGAAGTTCTTTCTCAAGTTGCTTGGTCTTGAGGCGCTCAGCTTTTAACTTAGCTTGCGCTTCCTTATCATTGGATTTAGCAGATGCAGTACCATTAATACAAGCTTGACGCCATTGAGCCACTTGTTCTGGATATAGGCCTTTAGAACGGCAATACTCTCCAAGTTCGATTTCGGATAGGCTGGCGGTTTCAACC
>NZ_JAKRRW010000065.1 GCF_026191635.1 Photobacterium obscurum | reverse complement strand
ATTACAGATCTCAAGGATCCGGGCCACATCGTCTTCAGACAGCTTATTTGCCGGTACCGGCCGTTTTGCAGTTAACCGTCTGTCACCTTCGGCAACCCCTTTATTTAACCAACGTTGGAGCGTACGAATTGGCAGCTCAATGGTCTTACAAGCCATCGTCTTGCGAGCTCCGGAGGCAACGGCTTCTTCGACCCATGTGGTTATTTGTTTTCGCTCAGTTAGAAGTGTTAATCGACCTCGTCGTCCTCCCAAAGGGCATTGAACTTTTTTCTCAGCACCAGCAATGCTGCGGTTTCTGCCAACGCTTTCTCTTTCCGCCGAAGTTCTTTCTCAAGTTGCTTGGTCTTGAGGCGCTCAGCTTTTAACTTAGCTTGCGCTTCCTTATCACTGGATTTAGCAGATGCAGTACCATTAATACAAGCTTGACGCCATTGAGCCACTTGTTCTGGATATAGGCCTTTAGAACGGCAATACTCTCCAAGTTCGATTTCGGATAGGCTGGCGGTTTCAACA
>NZ_JAKRRW010000064.1 GCF_026191635.1 Photobacterium obscurum | reverse complement strand
GGGAGAGCACCTCCCTTACAAGGAGGGGGTCACTGGTTCGAGCCCGGTATCGCCCACCATTCTTTCCTAATACTTCGTTATGAAGTTCGTCGTTTAGCGTACTAAACGTCCTCACTTCATACCTTGTCTTAGAAAAGAAATCCATATCGATGGGGCTATAGCTCAGCTGGGAGAGCGCTTCGCTGGCAGCGAAGAGGTCTGCGGTTCGATCCCGCATAGCTCCACCACTCTCTAAATATTTTCTGCACTACACGCAGATTCAATGGCGAAATACTGCCGTTGGGTCGCTTTTTGTCGCCTGCGCGACCCGTCAGAAAGTCTTTAGAAAGTGGATGTCGAAACCTATTTATTTAGGTAGAGAAGTACACATGCTCTTTAACAATCTGGAAAGCTGACTAGTAAATTCAACTCAATGAGTTGGATTAAAATGTTTTTTATAACTTCTTATTTAAAGAAGGGATAAAGAACGAGTTCTCAAGCAAACACATTCAAGTGTCTTGTGTAGAGTCCGGCGAAAAACCAATG
>NZ_JAKRRW010000063.1 GCF_026191635.1 Photobacterium obscurum | reverse complement strand
CACCGCCACATTGATGGTCGCTGCCGCGGTACGATCGGCATCCGGCGTAAACGTTGCCAAATAACTAGTACCACTACCGGTAAAGCTACTCAGGCTACCACCGACCACGGTGATATCCCCGACCGCAAAATCAGAACTCGCTTCACTCAGGGTGAAGGTCAAGCTGGCAGTCTCACCGGCTTTCAGGCTCGGCTTGTCGCTGGCAATGCTGATCCCCGGCAGCACCGTATCTAGGCTAATCGACAATTGCGTCGCCGCGGTATTGTCATTACCTGCGCTGTCGGTAAAGGCATTGGCGGCCACATCCACGGTAGCTGCCGCGGTGCGGTCAGAGTCTGGCGTAAACGTCGCTGCATAACTGGTGCCGCTGCCGGTAAAGCCACTCAGGCTACCACCGACCACGGTGATATCATCAACCGCAAAGTCAGAACTCGCTTCGCTTAAAGTGAAGGTCAAGGCCGCGGTCTCACCGGCTTTCAGGCTCGGCTTATCACTGACGAGACTGATCCCCGGCAACAACGTATCCAAACCGATGCTTAGCTGC
>NZ_JAKRRW010000062.1 GCF_026191635.1 Photobacterium obscurum | reverse complement strand
ATTCGAACCAGGGAATGGCGGCATCAAAAGCCGCTGCCTTACCGCTTGGCGATAGCCCTACAGGGTGCTCTTTTCAGAGACTTGAATGATCAGAGAGAATGGTGCGGAAGGAGAGACTTGAACTCTCACACCTTGCGGCGCCAGAACCTAAATCTGGTGCGTCTACCAATTCCGCCACTTCCGCATATTGTTAGCTATTACTAGCTGGTGTTTCTCTGATTATTCTTTGTTTGAATATTGGTGATCCAAACTAACAAAATATGGTGCGGAAGGAGAGACTTGAACTCTCACACCTTGCGGCGCCAGAACCTAAATCTGGTGCGTCTACCAATTCCGCCACTTCCGCATATTTTGTTTATCAATGTCAAAGCATCGATGATGTTTCAAGTTTTGTTTGGTGCGGAGGGAGGGACTTGAACCCTCACGTCCTTGCGGACACTAGCACCTGAAGCTAGCGCGTCTACCAATTCCGCCACCACCGCTCCATTGTGGTGTCATTCTCGTAAAGAGAATGGTGGCTACGACGGGATTCGAACCTGTGACCCCATCATTATGAGTGATGTGCTCTAACCAACTGAGCTACGTAGCCATTTTGCTTTACAAGCAATATTAAATTATGCCGCTTAATCTGATTGATTAGGCCACATAATAAAATGTGGCAGGGCTACCTGG
>NZ_JAKRRW010000061.1 GCF_026191635.1 Photobacterium obscurum | reverse complement strand
GGCAGTGGTACCAGTTATTCGGCGACGTTTACCCCGGACAGTGACCGCACCGCGGCGGCGACCATCGATGTGGCGGCCAATGCCTTCACTGACAGCGCGGGTAATGACAATACCGCGGCCACGCAATTGTCGATTACCCTAGATACCCAGCTGCCGGGGATCAGCATTGCCAGCGACAAGCCGAGCCTCAAGGCGGGCGAAACTGCCAGCTTGACCTTCACCTTGAGTGAAGCGAGTTCTGATTTTGCTGAAAGTGATATCAATGTGGTCGGTGGTAGCTTGAGCAGCTTTAGTGGCAGCGGATCCAGTTATTTGGCAACGTTTACGCCGGATGCCGATCGTACCGCGGCAGCGACCATCGATGTGGCGGCGAATGCCTTCACCGACAGCGCTGGTAACGATAATACTGCGGCGACCCAGCTCGCTATTACCCTGGATACCCAGCTGCCGACTATCAGCATTGCTAGTGATAAGCCGAGCTTGAAAGCGGGTGAAACTGCCAGCTTGACCTTCACCCTGAGTGAAACCAGTAGTGATCTTGCCGTCGGGGATATTACCGTGGTCGGTGGTTCGTTAAGCGGCTTTAGTGGTAGCGGCACCAGTTATAGCGCGACGTTTACGCCAGACTCTGATCGCACTGCGGCGGCGACCATTGATGTGACCGCCAATGCCTTCACCGACAGCGCTGGTAATGACAATACCGCGGCGAC
>NZ_JAKRRW010000060.1 GCF_026191635.1 Photobacterium obscurum | reverse complement strand
GTTCTCGCGCTTACATTCAAGCGTTCGTGGAGTCCAAAAAACCCCTTGGGTGTTGTATGGTTAAGCCTCACGGGCAATTAGTACAGGTTAGCTCAACGCCTCACAGCGCTTACACACCCTGCCTATCTACGTCGTAGTCTCCAACAACCCTTTAGGATACTTAAAGTATCAGGGATGACTCATCTCAGGGCTCGCTTCCCGCTTAGATGCTTTCAGCGGTTATCGATTCCGAACTTAGCTACCGGGCAATGCTACTGGCGTAACAACCCGAACACCAGAGGTTCGTCCACTCCGGTCCTCTCGTACTAGGAGCAGCCCCCTTCAATCATCCAACGCCCACGGCAGATAGGGACCGAACTGTCTCACGACGTTCTAAACCCAGCTCGCGTACCACTTTAAATGGCGAACAGCCATACCCTTGGGACCGACTTCAGCCCCAGGATGTGATGAGCCGACATCGAGGTGCCAAACACCGCCGTCGATATGAACTCTTGGGCGGTATCAGCCTGTTATCCCCGGAGTACCTTTTATCCGTTGAGCGATGGCCCTTCCATTCAGAACCACCGGATCACTATGACCTGCTTTCGCACCTGCTCGACTTGTCAGTCTCGCAGTCAAGCGGGCTTATGCCATTGCACTAACCTCACGATGTCCGACCGTGATTAGCCCACCTTCGTGCTCCTCCGTTACTCTTTGGGAGGAGACCGCCCCAGTCAAACTACCCACCAGGCACTGTCCGCACCCC
>NZ_JAKRRW010000006.1 GCF_026191635.1 Photobacterium obscurum | reverse complement strand
CTTTATTATTTGCCGTCTCTAAAACCCTTACTAACATCTTTCAAACGTATGTACTCCAAGCTTTTTGACTATATAACCATTAAACCTAGTCACCACTGCCATGGATATGATATTTAGCTTTGAACCCATACTGGAGCATTGCTGGAAACTCACGAGAAAATAGTTCCTCATCTGCATAGTTAATACCTGCTGCAGCCGTCAGTCCTGCAACAAAATAAATTCTGCATCACTCAACCAGGCCTTTGCTGTTGATATGATTTTTGGGTCTAGGTTATGTCCATTCATAAATAAGTTTTTCATAAATTGTTGCGTCTGCTTGGGTATATAGATTAAATATAATTTTTTCAAATCGTTTGGGGTGATTAGCTAACCAGTCAGCTACTGTAGTTAACGCAAGTTGAGCAGCATCAATTTTAGGGTATGAAAATACACCTGTTGAAATAGCACAAAAGGCAATGGTTTTAATGTCGTCGACTTCTGCTGCAATATTTAAGCAGGCGCAATAAGCATTTATTAACTGCTGTTTTTGTTCAATGCTTGGTAAATGTCCAGGCATTAAGCATGGCCCAACGGTATGTATGACATACTTTGCTGGTAGGGCGTAGCCTCTCGTTATTTTGGCAGAGCCTAAAGGTTCTTTGCAGCCTTGCTTATCTATAATTGTTGCGCAATCATCTCTTAGCCGAGGGCCCGCTGCAGAATGTATCACGTTATCAATACAAGCATGATTAGGTAGTCTACAACCCAATAAGTAACTATTGGCGGCATTAACAATTGCATCAGCTTTAAGCTGGGTAATATCACCAACCCAGATACTCGTACGATCTTGAGCAGGGTACGTACTAGTGTAAATGTTTCTAATAAAAGGTAGTGTTTTAGCATCGACAAGCAATCGTTGTGAATTTACACGGACAGCGATAGCTTCAATTTGATTCATCAAGCCTGCTGTTAATTGATATGGGCCGATAAGGGCTAAAGTACCATGTAGTTTTTCCAAAGCCTCTGTTTCTGAAATATCAGCAGGTACTGAAATGTTCATCTGCTTCAATGCCGAAATGATAGCGGCATATAAGTCATGAACTGGTTCAATATTAGTTTCCTGATTAAGCCTAATTGCTTGCTTATATTCATTGATGTCAATACTGGTATGCATATTAATCCTAATAAAACTTGAATAAAGGTTGCTGCACTCACAATTTGATGATTAATTAACACATGGAAAATATTGCTGAGCATATCGTTTTCAAACAGTTAAGTTGGCAATATCTTATACGACAAACTCTATTTTATTTGTAAACCCCATCAAAACACAGGTGTAAATATCGAGTTTTATCATACCAATCAATATTTATATTTTTGACACTGTTCGCTATGTTGATTATTTTCATTTAACCAAGTAAATACAAAAATAAAGAGTCCCTAAATAAGAGGCTCATTATCTTATTTAAAACATACCATTTTCATGGGCCATCTGTTCTGGAATTTCCTGAATAATATCCCAGTGCTCAACGATTTTACCGTCTGTAATTCGGAACAAATCGTAGAATGCTTGTGCTTTACCATTCCATCGCCCTTCGCTTTGCGTTAAGACAAAGTTACCTTCACCTAAAATACGATGAACTTTATGGTAGTCGAACATATTGTTTTGAGATGCTAAGTAGGCAAGCGCTTCGTTGAGGCCATCTAAACCATCTTTCACCATAGTGTTATGCTGATCATATTGCTCTGTACTAATATATTCACTTATTTTTTCTGGTGCCTTACCAAAAAATACATCTTCCATAAAGTTGGCAATTAGTTGCTTATTCTATTCAGTTTTGTCTGTATCCGTGACAAGAGTCGGCCCATCAAACTGTGAGCGACCACTAGCCGTTTCCTTTATAACTGGAGAGATAGCATCCCAATGCTCGGCGACTTGACCATCTTGCATACGCCAAACATCAAATGTTACGACTTCTTTGGCGCCGAATGCTTCTGCGTTATCGTAGGTGTTGTGGATAACAATAAAATCACCATCCTCCATGAAACGATGAGTTTTATAGGTTAAGCCAGCGTCTTTTAACACCGGTAGAAAACCAAGTGCAGGTGCTAGTCCTGTTGGTACATGAGGATTATGCTGAATATAATCTTCACGGAAATATTTTTTCCTTTCTTCGGCGTCAAAATCTTTAATAGATGCATCTTGGGCTTTCATTGCTGTCTGTTTCATTGGACTGTTAACCATATGATTATTTGAATCGGCGGCTGTGCTTGTACATGCACTCAGCAATGATATGGTCGTCAGCAGTGCTGCAGTAATGTAAGAAGTTGATATTTTCATTTATTTAATTTCTGAAAGTTATGCTCGCTATCAGCGAGCATCTTTATCAGCACTTATAGTTAAAATATCAGTTCATTTATATTTATCAAATTACATAACGATAACTTACCTTTAATTAAGGTACACGTTATCTTAATTTTGGGTTCTAAAATACAAACAATAACCCTGCTCCCAAAAAGCTTAGAGAGAAAGTGTATTTCTTACGAGATAATCGCCTTGATCATCTCGCTTAGATTTGTCGTAGGGCGACCAATCAAAGCACTTAATTCCCCTTGCTCATCAAATAATCCCCCCTTTGAAGCACCAACATCAGAATTTGCAAGCAATGCCGCGAATGGCTCAGGTAAGCCCGCGCCAACAAGTGCTTCCTTAAATTCATTTTCAGGCAGGTTCACATAAGGTATTTCTTTATTTGATTCCTGGCTAATTAGAACTGAAAGGTCAGCGAGTGAGTATGACTCATCACCAGCTAGCTCGTAAACTTTTCCAGCTTGAGGCTCTTCTGATGTAATGACCACAGCAGCAGCTTCTGCATAATCTTCTCTCGCTGCTGAGCTTATTTGGCCCTCACCCGCACTACCAATAAACACCCCGTGCTCAATGGAAGGCGCTACACTTGCAAGATAGTTCTCCGTATACCAACCATTGCGAAGCAGCACGAATGGTACCCCACTCTCCTTCAAATGCTTCTCTGTTTCGATGTGCTCTCCTGCTAGCCCTAAAGGAGACGTGTCTGCATGCAGTAAACTTGTATAGGCAATGAGAGATACCCCCTCGCTTTTCGCAGCTTCGATAACATTCATGTGCTGTTCGGCTCTTTGGCCCAACTCACTTGATGAGATAAGAAGAATTTTCTCTGCACCATCGAATGCTGTTTTTAGTGTTTCAGGCCTTGAGTAATCAGCTTTACGCACTTGCACACCCAAAGCAGATAAATCGCTTGCTTTTTCAGGAGTACGGACCGCAGCAATTATTTCTGACGCATCTACTTTACTGATTAAATGCTTGATCACTAGACGGCCTAGTTGGCCAGTTGCACCTGTTACAACAATCATTTTTCTAACTCCATTAGTTTCTCAATTGCGTTGAGTTAACTATATAGTTCCACCATTAACAGATAATCCACCACCAGTTAAACTTATAGTTAAACGTGGCTAAACAGTGTGTAGGGAATGAAAAAAACCACCAGCAACAAGGTGTTGCTGGTGGTTTATTGAGTATCGGGCTTGCGCGTTGATTACATCATTGCGCCAGCACTTAGTATGGTCATGATTAGAACAGTCAGCATACCAATTAGCGGCGCGACCCATTTAAGCCAGCGAACATAAGGGACGCGGGCAATTGCCAGCCCCCCCATAAGTACTGCTGAAGTTGGTGTAACCATGTTCACGAGACCAGAAGCTGACTGGTAAGCAGTCACTACCAGGTCACGGCCTACACCGGCAAAGTCAGCCAGAGGAGCCATAATTGGCATAGTCAGTACAGCAAGGCCAGAAGATGAAGGAACCACGAACGATAGCAGAACTTCCAGCCAGTACATTACATTAATGAACACGATAGAAGACAGGCCGGTTACTGCATGCTCGGCATAGTTCAGGACGGTGTCAGTGATCATGCCGCGGTCCATGATTACAACAATACCACGTGCGATACCGATAATTAGTGCAACACCCAGCAGGTCACGGGCACCGTCGATGAAGCTTGATGTTAACTCTGCTTCACTCATGCGGGCGACTAGACCGATGATGATACTTGAAGCCAGGAACATTGCTGAGATTTCAGCCATCCACCAGCCAGCAACGGCTACGCCGTAGATCATGATACCGAAAGAAGCGGCGAACAGAGCCATGATGATTTTACGAGTGGTGGTGAACTCCAGCAATTCGTCAGACTGGTTGCCCAGGAAGTGTGCTTTGTTCTCTTCGTACTTGTCATAAACGATAGACTTGGTTTTGTCTTCACGAACTATTTTGGCATAGCGCATGACATAGCCTACACAGATCACCCAGCCGATAATCAATATAGCAAAACGCGGTTCGATACCGTCAGTGAAAGAGATGCTTGCGGCGTTGGATGCAATTACTGTTGCGAATGGGTTGATGGTTGAGCCAAGACTACCGATACCAGCTCCTAGCTGTACGGTTGCAGCCGCAACTAAAGGGTCAAAGCGGGCAAGCATCATTACAGGAACCAGCAGAGTATAGAAAGGTATTGTCTCTTCGGCCATGCCGTAAATCGTACCACCTGCAGCAAACATTGCCATCAGGATTGGGATCATCAACTCTTCCCGGCCTTGCAGGCGAGCTGTAACACGCGCGATACTGGCATCAATAGCACCAGTTTTGGTTACCAGACCAAGGAAACCACCGATCACCAGAATGAACAAGGCTACGTCGATAGCCGCTGCTTCATAGCTATTGTGATCGTAGAAGCCGTCAATCGGTGCCAGCAGGACATCGACTATGCCTTGCGGGTTGTTGTCTATTGATTGGTAGGTACCGCTTACAGGTACTTCTCTACCTAGATCTTCATTCATGACGCGATCATACTTACCGGCCGGTACAATCCAGGTCAGCAATGCCACTAGGGCAATAAGTGCAAAAAGAATGGTGTAGGCTGAAGGGAATTTAAAGTTGGCGAAGAAACCACCTTTCTCTTCTTTCGTTACGGTTTGGGTTGTCATTATTATCTCCTTGTCTTTCTACTGTCGCCAGTAGAAAGGGGTCACCCTATATACCAAGTGCTGATATAAAATGGTTATCAAGCAAAATAGAAATCTCAAATTATTCGAAATTCGCTTTCACTAGCACTTCATTGTCCAAAAGCATTGTCTTTCCTTTGGCAATCACACTATTAAGCGTAAAATCATCATTGAAGATGCAGAGATCAGCATCATGACCAAGACTTATTCGACCTTTGTTTATCCCTAGCGTATCAGCCACATTGGCCGTCATCATTGCAATGGCCTTCTCTGGTTCAATTCCTACGTTAATCAATTTCGGCAAAAACTTAAGATTGCTATCACAACTTGCCGCAACAATGCCGGTTAGCTCTCCATGTTCGTTAAACTCAGGCAGACTTCCATTACCATCTGAGCTGGTAGTGATTCGGTCTGCGGCTACGCCTGATTCAAGTGCACGTTTTATCATTTGCTCTTGAGGTGTGTCATTGCCAGGGGCGGAGGTAATATCGATTTTCCCGCCTTTCAATGCAAAGCTGATCGCTTCATCAAATAAACCTGAATTACGCTCTAGATGCGTAGGAGAGAAGTGTTTAATAGGTACGCCCAGATCAATAAGTTCTTCAATCTTGTCAAATGCGTTTGGTAAATCTCCCATATGAATGTGAAGTACACCACGTTTCCCTGACAGCATACCGGCAATTCGAATATCAGAGATGATACGTGCTAGTTCTTGAGTCGTAGGGAAAGAACATCGATGATCGGCTAACGCGATTTTTACGCCAAGAACGGACGGAATAAAGGCAATATCATCACGAATCGATCCGGTGATCGTTTTGGTAGGAACTTCATACGATCCGGTATACATGAAGGCGCTAATGCCTTCTTCTGTGAGTGCAGCGGCTTTGGCATACAGATCGCGAGGTGACCGGGAAATTCCATCTGTACCCAGAACGCCGATAACGGTTGTGGTACCGGCCTCTAATAATTTTTTTAGGGAAACCTGCGGCACTCGGCTTGTAAATCCAGCTTCACCTCCGCCGCCCGTTAGATGGACATGCTGATCAATCAATCCTGGTGTTACGATTTTGCCACGGCAGTCGATAGTTTTTACTGCTTTTAGACCAGTAACATTCAAATCAGGTTCTATTGCTATTATTTTTCCTTGTCCTAATAAGATGTCAGTTTTGCCTATTTTATTTGGGTTATAGAGATTGGTATTTTTCAGTAGGGTAAACATGATTTCCTCTTTGGTTGTTATCAGAAAACTGCCTTATATTTCAGCAATTGCAGAGATACAAAACGGCTACTACTGGAAACCACCAGCAACAAAGTGTTCTTGGTGGCTTAATATCACGCTAGGAAACTAAGAGATAACGCTGCAACATGGCGGCCAGCCATAAACGAAACTGGGCCACAGTAAACGTGAGGTGCAAATACCTATCGTGAATAGGTTGACAGTGTTGCCCAAATAAAAAAATCGAACAATTTCAATAAACTTTAAGATTGTTGAGAAAAATTAAACATTCAAACCACAAAAAAGCCATGCGCCAGGATTTATTGATTGTAATCAAAAAATATTATTGATGATGGTCACGCTAACTAATCCTATTCATTTTGATTGGTGAGCTACGAATCAAAAAAAACACCTGAAATGTGACTAATTACATCCTTAATCAGTGCCTCTTTCTTGTTTCCTCTTTTAAAAATAAATCCCCATTCACCTAAATGAATTGTGCAATCAAACGGCTTACACAACTCGCCACTAGCAAGCTCACGATAAACAAAAGGGGAGTTCATTAAGACAACACCTTTATCATGAGCGGCAAGCTCTATGGCCGTCATCTTGTCACCTGTCGTTAAGTAAGGTTTGAACCTATGGCCAGGAACGAATTCATTGAACCAGCGTTGCCAATCCTCTTCATCGCGAGTAGTCGATATGATCGGCAGTTTGGTAATTTCTTCTGGTGAACTGCAATCTTCAATACCGAATCGCTTAAGTAAATCAGGTGTACAGAAAGGGGTGATTTCATGAGGGAATACCTTAATCCAGCGGAATTCGTTCTCTATGTTCTGGGGATCTCGCTCTAAGATGAAAGCTAAATCAGCATGCTTGCTATTGAAATGATCGTAACCAGGCATGGTTATCTTAAGCTTGATGTTTTCGTGATTATCTGTGTAGTCAATAAGCTTCATATTAAGCCATTTTATTGATGGCATTACATAGGTCTGAATGGTTAGTTCGTTGTTGTCAAAGCCGCTTCGTATTACTGATAACCTTTGATCTAAGGTGCTTAAGATATCCTTTACTTCAATGTAGAAAGTTGCTCCATCGCTGGTTAGTGAGATCCCACGGCCTGACTTTTCTAATAGCTTTTTGCCAAGCTCTGATTCTAGTTTTTTTATCTGCAGTGATATAGCAGAAGTGCTTACGCATAGCTCCCGAGCAGCCACTGAGACACTTGATAGCCTAGCAACGCTCTCAAATGCCTCTAAAGTCTTTAATGACGGTATGTTTGGGTAGTTTGATTTCATTATTTTTAGATATGTAGACGCATCAGAGACAAAAACCGTGCCTAACGGATAATGGTCTGCCGCAAGAAAAGTTCGGGGTGAAAAGGTATTTTTTACGCGAAAATCGCCTTGAGCATCTCGCTTAGGGGTGTGTACCTGTTACAGCAATCATATTTCTAAATCCATGTATTTATTATTGTTTTGTGATAACTATATCGTTTCGAATTTGAATGATAATTACACTTTAAGTAAACTCACAGTTAATTCTGACTAAACAGTATGTGAAAAAATGATCTCGATAGATGACATGATGGTGTTTACCAAGGTGGTCGAAACTCAATCCTTTACCAAAGCTGCAGATCAGTTAGGTATTGGCAAAGCGCGAGTTTCTCAGATAGTGACCAAACTTGAGCAAGGATTAAATACACGCCTGCTGCATCGAACGACACGCTCGTTATCACTTACTGACACTGGAGTACACTACTACAAAAAGTGTCAAATGATTCAAGAGCTGGCGATGCAGGCCAACACTGAAGCACAGAAGTTCAGTAACGAGCCAAGTGGCCTAATACGAATTTCAACGCCGATCGGCAATGCTGCATACATAAACCTCTTCAGTAAATTTCTCAACCAATATCCACAAATTCAGCTCGATGTGATGGAAAGTGACAGCTACAGCAACTTGATTGAATCACGTTGTGATATTGCTATTCGCGCTTCCTCCGCGCTTGAAGATTCCAGTCTGCATGCAACTAAAATTGGTGAGTTTGACGATATTCTTTGTGCGTCACCAGAGTACCTTAAGCGTTTTGATGAACTACAGTCAGCACAAGATCTGCTAAAACTCGACTGGGTGAGTCACGATATCGTGCATGGTGATAAACTGCTGGTGTTAAAGTCGTCGCAAGGAGAGGTAATAAAACTGAGCAAAAAACCCAAAGTGCGGGTTCGCACCACAAACGCACTAAAAGGATTCCTGATCAATCATATTGGGTTTGGTCTCTTGCCAGACTTTACGGTTGAAAATGAGCTAGCTAGTGGTGAGTTGGTCAGAATCCTCCCCGAAGTTCATGATGTTGCCATTCCTTTATATGCCGTGTATCAAAACAAGGCATTAATGCCGCTAAGAACGCGCACTCTGATAGATTTTCTCAAACAAGAAGGGGGCGCTTTTAGGTAAATTTCAACCTCTCATCACCGTGCTAACCAACCCGAAGGCATTCACTCAATAGCTATGGATATCATAATCTTGGTGGCTTTGATAAAGATTAAAAGAATAACTGGTTGGGGTTGCTCTGTGGCTCAAATCAAGGCAGCTGCATTTTGATTTCTGCATCAATCCCCTCTCCAGCCCCCCGCTTTTTGCTTTGAGAATTTCTCTATTGATTTAGTTGATAAAGAGGGGGGAGGCTGTTGGATCATGCTGTGAGTTCTGTGCTTAGCAATACACACGTTAAGGGTTATTCTGTTTTAAATAACCCCAGCTGCCCTACGATGTTATCAGTAACTTCACTGAGGTAGTCCCCTTGTTTCTCAAGCTCTGCACAATCATTAGCATTAGAGCTGGAGAGCGTTTTTAATGCTTCAATGTCTTTACTGATATCTCCAACAAGCTTGTGAACATAATGGATATCAACACTATCACTTTCACAGTCTTGTCCAATCAGAGTCAAGATTTCGTTGATATTTTCACAGGCCACTTCTAGCCCTGATTGGCTGGATGTTGTGTAGTGAGATAATGATGCAATCGCCGCCGACTGAGTTTTCATCTGCTCACCAGCGTCAAGAACCGCTTCAGATATCCCAACAATTATCTGGTTAATCTCATCCAGACTTTCCTGAGTAGATTTGGCTAAGTTTCTCACTTCATCCGCCACAACAGCAAACCCTCTTCCATGTTCCCCCGCTCTGGCTGCTTCTATCGCTGCGTTTAAAGCCAAAAGGTTCGTCTGATCTGCCAGGTTATTGATGACCAGCACTACTTTTTCAATAGATTGTGTTTGCTTAGATAGCAGATGAAATTTGTTATGAAGCGCATCATTGTTTTGGATGTAAGTACCTATCTCCTTTACCATCATCCCCATAGTGCTGTTTGAAGTAAGTAAATCATCTCGGGTCAGCTCGACTTTTGAGCGCGTTTCTTCTGCTTTAGATTGAAGGGATATTGATGTCTTATCCAGGGTCTCAACTTGATTTGTTATAAAGCTGACTCGATTGTCTTGTTCCTGAATCCTGACCGAAATGTTCTGAGCTTTGACTTTGAGTAAATCGGATATTTCATCAGAAGTACTGGCCTGTTGTTGTATATCTACCAGGGCATTTTTCACATTGTCTCTGAAGGTATTGATAACATCGAGCACATTGCCCATTTCACTGTTGTACTTGCTGTTTATTTCGCAGGGCACAGAAAGGTCTTTTCTTTCAAAATTCTTCATATAGTTTGTGATATTTTCCAAAGAATCGACACCCCAAAACTTTTCATCGATATCATGGATAATCAAAAAAACAACCACAACATATTGAATGATTTGTGAAAATAGCACATCAGTGAAAAATGTCGCATTAACCAAAAGTGCAATTGAACCTAACCAGTGAATGAACCTCATTCGAATAAAGAGAGAACGCATATACATACAGCCCCATTGTAAGTGTTGTTTTTTATCAGGGAATTCGGCATATCTACTGGCTTTTATCCATTGTTAAGCTTGTATACTTGTCCTTGTTGTCAGTGAGTATTGAGATATTAACCGCCTCCATATCGCAAAACATGTTATATAACATACATCTGAGATGCAAGTTATATAACATATTTCCACAATAGACAAGACGGTTACGCTATCCTCAATTTCCTTAGGTCAGTGATTCTTATAATATCGGGCTGGGCTACGGCTGCGTTTGAGTGCCTCAGGCCTTTCTCTTTGAGTCGTTTTCGATGTCGGTAATCGCAACACTTCATCAACAGAATTTCATCAACACGGAAAGGGCCAGATTTGGATTAACATGCTTGTTAACCCAATGTCGAGCAATATAAAGACTGGGTGGGATACAACGAATGGTTACCGATGAACGCCTTGAGAGTAATGTTGGCTATGTGGATGGATCCCTACCCTTGGCGCCCCCCTTTCTATGAATAAACAACAAACGGCCTTATTGAGTATATACATAGCTGAATTATTGATGCATTCAACAAATAGTATGTGAATGCGCTTTAACTGTCACAAACTTTGGGATAAGAATAATTTTATCGTGCTACTTACATCATGTGATAAGAGCTTGTTAGAGCAGTCATAAAAATAACCAATCAGTCTCAACCTTTGGGTTGAGACTGATTAAGAAGCACCTCATGCTTATTTCAGGTCAGCTGAAACGACCAACATAACGATAGGCTTTCCGGCTAACCATTATCGGTATAAAGAACGTTCTGTTCTTAATCCCTTGATCAAGCTAACGCACATCAGCAACAGGACAAAAGTAAATGGCAGTGCCGTCGCCACAACACCAGACTGCAATGCCTGAAGCGCTTCTTTACCACCCACCCAAAGCATGACCGCCGCAATGGCTCCCTCAACTGATGCCCAGAAGATCCGCTGTGGAACCGGAGCTTCAACCTTACCACCAGCAGTGATACTGTCGATAACCAGAGAGCCTGAATCCGATGATGTGATAAAAAAGATCAGTATCAACACAATCGAAATAATGGAAATGGCAGAGCCAAATGGCAAGGCATCATAGACATGAAACAGAGTGAGAGAAATATCTGTTAAGCCTTGTGCTCCCAGCTCTCCAACCTTATTGACTACCTGATCAAGCGCAATTCCGCCGAATATTGACATCCAAATCATGGTCATCAGGGTCGGAATAAACACCACGGCGAACAAGAATTCGCGCACAGTACGTCCGTTAGATACACGCGCAATAAACATACCAACAAATGGTGACCATGAAATCCACCACGCCCAGTAGAATACCGTCCAACCGTGCATCCATGTCGTATCTTCACGACCATGAGGGTTGCTCAGACCAATGATATTTTCCGCATAAGCCATGAATGTTTCTGGCAGTGACAGCTTCGCAACATCAAAGCTGACATAAGTCACAAACAACAATAAGGCGAAGGCAAACAGCATATTGATGTTACTCAGCAACTTCACACCACCATCGATACCGCGCACTACCGAAACAATGGCAATCAAAGTCACGAATGCAATAACCACAAGCTGCATACCAATGCCGCCATCAGTACCAAACACATGATTAATACCGCTAGTAGCCTGCTGTGCACCCAAGCCAAGAGAGGTTGCCAAGCCAAACAGGGTGGCCAGTACAGCCATAATATCAATTACATGACCAAGCCAGCCCCAGGCACGATCACCAAAGACTGGATAGAACACTGAGCGAATTGAGAGCGGCAGCCCCTTGTTATAGGCAAAAAATGCCAACGCGAGCGCAACAATCGCGTAGATAGACCAACCATGGATCCCCCAGTGGAAGATAGTCGCCCCCATCGCGAGTGATTTCGCTTCTGCGGTGTATGGTTCTACGTTAAACGGCGTACCCCACCAGTTAGTAAAGTAAGCCGTAGGTTCGGCCACCCCCCAAAACAGAAGACCAATCCCCATACCTGCAGCAAACAGCATTGCCATCCATGAAACGGTTGAGTGCTCAGGTTTTGCCTCTTTGCCACCAATGCGGATTTTACCTAAAGGTGACAGCATCAAGGCCAGAGTGAAAAAAAGAAAAAAGTTGGTTGCCCACATGAAGAAGACGTCGAAATCTTCAATGATGCCGTTCTTTAAGCTATTTAGTGCCTCTTTGGCGGTGCTGGGCTCGACAACTAGCAGTGCCGAAAGGAACAAAAAGATAAGACCTGCGCTAATGCCGAATACGGGGTTATGAATATCAAAACCCCACTTTTGAATGTTGTCCTGACCCACCTGATAGTCGGTCGTTTCGATGCTGTATTTTTTTAAAATGCTATCCATAAATGATACTCAAACGTTCAATCCTTAATGCTTTTTTTTATCAAAAAGTAAAAGCAAAACGGCCTAAAGAAACAGAGATAATTAGACCACTAAATAAAAAACCAGCAAAAATGTTAACAGCAACGGCATCATTATTCAAATTTTGCTTGATTTATGGTGTTTTCATACTGTGCTGACAGGTTTTTCACACAATTATATGTTACGTGTTCTAAACGTTTTTCTTGTTGGATAAGTAAGGCCTAAAGCACCGCGGACGGATTTGATTATAATGTTGAACTGTAGATAAGAGAGGCGCTGAGTTCGATAGGGGAATCGAAAGGAGTCAGGCTCTGAATAGCCTTCGACTTACAAGACGTTTTGGCCTCTTAAAACCATAGCAAGGCTGCCATTCGGTGAGCTTATATTTCTTGCTGTATGGTTTGGTTAAGATGATGAATTGAAAGCGATAAAGCCACCTCTAAAAGAGGTGGCTTTGAAAAAAATCAGTTATATTATTTGGTATACAAGCCAGTGCCATCCCACAAGGTATCATGATTTTGTGACTTATGAACTTCAACAAGTTCATTGTCGTTATTCATGGCAATCGATGGTTCACGCCCTTTTGTATAATTAAGGTTATTTGACCATTCAATGGCACTATTCTTTATCACCCCACAAAGTTGCCATAACGAGCTGTTATTCTCTGACTGGTGTACTTCGAATATCCCGCCGTTGCGATTTATAGCTACTGAAGGAGTTATACCATTGTCATAACAATGAGACTCACCCCACTCGATTAAACCATCACTCAACATACCTACTCGGCACCAAAGCGTATCGTGATTTTCAGACTGATGAACTTCGACTACGGTCTTATCACCATCGAATGCTACCGAAGGCAATATGCCGCTATCGTATTGGTGACTATCTCCCCAATGGATCTCATCGCCATCTAATACTCCCACGCGGTACCATAATGTATCGTGGTTCTGAGACTTATGAACTTCAATAACCTGATTATCCGGCCCCATAGTGACAGAAGGAGTAACACCATCATCAAACTGATGACTTGCCCCCCACACTATTGCATCGCCAGATAAAGTGCCAACGCGATACCATAATGTGTTGTGGTTCTCTGACTGGTGAACCTCTACAACCTTATTGTTTGGCGCCATCGTAACTGATGGTGATACTCCGGTATCATATTGATGACTATCACCCCAGCTCACTTCCTTCCCTTCCAACGCCCCCATACGGCACCATAGCGTACTATGGTTCTGGGACTGATGTACTTCAATAACCCGGTTGCTGCTATCAATTGCGACTGATGGTGTTTGGCCATCGTCATATTGTGTAAACTCCTTAAGCAAAGGCTGGGCATCGGTATGAAAATAGTGAATACCAGACTGGGGGCTTTGCTGCCAAAGAGATCCATACTTAGCTCTTACAACACTTTCACCTGTCGCGATCCAAGAGTAATCACTATTAGTGTTATACATTACGGACATTTTTAGCTCATCCGTCACGGCAATAATTGTCACGTCTGAAGCACCAAATAAGGCTCCCCAAAAGCTTGGTGTTAGATAATTTAGAGGGTTTTCATACGTTGTCTTACTCAGTACATCTTTACACTGACCAGACTTAATCGTGATGCCATTTTTTTTAAAAAACTCGGTAAATTTTAACGCACTGCCAATTCCGTCGCCTAAAGCCTGAACGGTTTTAATAGCAGTCCAAACATCCTTCACAGCATTAACCGCACCAATTCCATCAACAGCCAAAAATGCAAGATCCGTAGATAAATCGGCCCAAACCCAATCCTGGTTTGGTGCAACCATCACATAAATATCTGAATCAAGATTATTTGCGAAGTGAACTGAATTAGACATGGTATCTCCTTTCTATTAGGACAATGATCGAGTAAAAGCATAGTCAAACCATATTAAGTTAATTTCATATGGTTGGTATAATTTCCTGATATATGACAATGCTCACAAGAATCACTTCAACGATACTGCTTCTTTCTGACAGAGCCCTCTCTCACTGATGTCCCTATTATTCACTTTGATATTCGCCACTTAAACTGTGTTTTAAAGGGAGCTTAGCGACAAGTTGTGCTTTATCCGTTAATATTTACCTCAATTAGAATAACAGGCTAAATTGATATGAAAATTTCCGTTGATGGTGGATCGTTTAAAGTCGCGATTGAGACTGAGTATGAAGGTTTAATTGCTGAAGCAACTGATATCTTTCAAGCAACACTAAAACAAGCTCAATCAAATGATAAGGCTATCTTACGGTTTCTACAGATCATTCTTGAGCACCGTGAAAGTGATGACGCTATTGGCTATGCTGTGCTTGGCTTGCTTGGCTGGTATAACGAGAAAATTGATCCTGTGGAAGATAAAGATATCGAGCTAAACTTACCTAAGATTTTGCCTCACCTTATTAATCCTGCTGGTGATCTCACTGCAACTAGCGAAAATGAAAAGAATACTTTTAAACACTAATTAATCATGTTTTGAAGCTATTCCGACATAATATGTTATAACCTGATTATTGAATATAGTCAGGTTTCCTCCTGTTATTTTTCTCTTCTTTATTGCCAGCCCAACACATATGGGGACATTTCACCCTACCCCTACGCCGTTATAAATATCCAATCTCATATCATGTATAAGCTGTTAGATTTCAGCCATTGGGTTACCGCAAGATTAAAAGTAACCAGCTTGTTGGGTGTTATTCGCCTTTGCGCATATATAAGACTTAGTTTATGAGCTTTTACTGACCATTCAGGGAAAACATGAACAAGTTCACCATTATTGAAATGATCTTCAACTTGATAATACGGCAAGCTAGCGACCCCCATCCCCTGTCTCGCTAGCTCTAATATTGAATTATAAGTATTGGAGCGAAGACTCCCTGTCACTTCAACATTATACTTTTGTTCGCCTTTGATAAGCTCCAGCTGATTCCAGCGCTCATTTTGACTATTGAGAATGAAAGCACATTGATGAATATCTTCGATCGCTGCCAGCTTATTCGCTTTTGCGTAATTTGCACTGCAAACCAGTACATTTCGGATGAAGCCCAGATCTTTGGCAATGACATCGTTTGGCAATTCATCATAAGCTCTAAAAGCCACATCAAAATCCCCAGACTCAATTTTCTTCTTTATGGGGCCAAAATCGAAGACTAAATCCACCTTCGGGTATTGCTTTCTAAAAGATGGGATCACATGGCGACAAAGCGCCCGGCCAAACTCAATGGGTGCTGTGACTTTCAGGTCACCAGTGACTTCCTGCGTAATATCCTTTACACGCATTTCTGCCTCGGTGGCCAGTAACTGAATTTGCTTCGCTTTTGTATATAACTCCTCACCTACTTCGGTAAGACTGATCGAACGGGTAGTCCGATGAAACAACCTTGAGTTCAATGCTTCCTCAAGTTTCTGAACATGACGAGACACCAGGCCTTTAGACACATCGAGTATCTCTGCGGCTTTAGTGAAGCTACCTTCTTCGGCTACCACAAGGAATGTCTGCAAATAAGTCAGATTCATCAATTAACACCATTTAGTAAACAGTGCGCTCATTTTCTGTTGTTTTTCCCATAAACACAACCAACTAAGATACAAAATGTAAACAGAAAGGAGTTAAACGATGAAAATTCTCGTAATTGGTGCATCGGGCACAATTGGCCGCGAAGTTGTCGAAGCGCTGGCTGCAACACATGAAGTTGTGAAAGCTGGCAAAGGCAGTGGCGATGTACAGATTGACATTACCAACCCAGCCTCAATCCGCTCGGCACTTGATTCAATAGGCCAGCTGGACGCAATCATCTGTGCTACTGGTGACGTTGCCTTCAACGCTTTCGCCAATTTATCGCGTGAAGAATGGGATGTCGGTATTAACAGCCGATTAATGGGGCAAGTGAACTTAACCCAGATTGGTGCCGAATACCTGAATGATAACGGCAGCATCACGTTAACAAGCGGCATTATTGCTGATTATCCGATTGCGTATGGTACGAGTGCTGCCACACTCAACGGTGCAATACAACATTTCGCCAAAGCCGTATCGAACGAGTTACCACGAGGTATACGCATTAATGTAGTAAGCCCATCTGTGGTCACCGAATCACTGAATACATACGGCGACTATTTCCCTGGGTTCCACGCCATCGATGCAAAGGATGTCGCCAAATCCTATATCCGCTCTGCATTAGGCATTGAATCAGGACAAACATTTAAAGCCTTCGCAGGCAACTGAGTTAGCAAGAGGTATGTAAGATGAAAAAAGTCATGTTCATGGCCGCAGTAACGGCCTTCTCCATTAACGCTTCAGCTAGCTCTGTTGTGCAAGATGCTCCAATCCTTATCGGTGATTCTTTCGGGTTTGTGGAAGGCCCGGTATGGGATGCGAAGCACCAGCGCTTCCTATTTAGCGATATACCAAACAACAAGACATATTCATATGACTTGAAAGGCACACTGAGCGTCTTTGATGAAAACTCTGGCTATGCCAATGGCCTTGCTATCGATCCAAAGGGAAACCTTTGGGCAGCACGTCATGACAGAAAGCTGTCATACCTACAAAATAATGGCGAAAAAGTGATCGCTGCAGCAACATACAACGGCAAACCTTTAAATAGCCCGAATGATGTGACAGTCAAAAGCGATGGAAGTGTTTGGTTTACCGATCCTCCGTTCGGCATTCAAGGATATGGTCCGCAAAAAGCAGAAGAAGAGCAACCAGTCAGAGGTATTTATCGTTACTTAGATGGCGAGTTCCAACTGGTGTCCGGGGTTTTGAAGTTACCCAATGGTATTGCATTTTCTCCTGACGAATCATTCTTATACGTTGCTGACACCTCGGATGGCTGGGTTTACCGCTTCACCGTAAACGGTCAGGCAATTGGTGATAAGACCCCATTTGCTAAGGTTAATGCGCCTTCTGCATCAGAACCCATGGCCGACGGCGTTGAGGTTGATCAGAAAGGTAATGTTTATGTCGCTGGGCCAGGTGGTGTCGGTGTTTTCGACAAAAAGGGTCACCAGATTGACTACATTGCCATCGATGCCGGTCATATCAGTAACCTCGAAATTGGCGGCAAACACCAAGACCTATTAATGGTGACTGCATACAATAAAGTGTTATTATTCAAGATGAAATAACAACCTTTCATGATTGATGTGCAACCAACCTGATTAGATCTGTTGCTTCAATTCGATAACAAGAGAGTTACCTGCTTTGATTAATATCAGTACAATTAATCAAAGAAAAAGGGAGCTCTCTTTTTTATAATGATGGTCTCGCCAGTAACAGCAAGCTCCCCCCCCCTCAAATAGACTGTTATAAACACGCATAATATTACTACATTAGTAAAAATATTCCGAAAAAGTAGACAACAATGTATGCCGATGATGAAACGTAAATCACTTCGGGGCAATTGCGTATTGAATAATTCGCCCTAATCCGTACGGCTCGCATCAGGATGCACTCTCTATTGTTAGGCCGAGTAACGCCAACCGAAACGACGCGATCTCAGGAGCGTCTGACTACGGATAGGTAACGCAACTAATGTACATGTTAAGCAATTTTCTTAGCAGCATTGAGTAATTTGACATACAACCTGACGAATAAGAGATGCCGGAATTCCTCCATAGGTATTACCCCCAAACTCTATAATCCGACATGAAGTAGATTTGCCAGTAAGTTCGCTACATGACTCGCAGTGACTTTCGGATGCCCGAGCTGCAGGTAGAAGCTCTTCTATCGGCTTGCCATTGAAGAGAATGAGATTTGACTCTGAGGTGTTCTTTGAAGTTAATTTTGTTTCCTTAAACTTTATCTTCCACCCCATTGATTTACATTCTTCCATGAGTTTCCCAATGGCTTCTTGGAGTGCTTTGCCTGTACTAGAACACCGAGAGCAAGTTTTGCCTTCCATATCAAGATGTTTCCATTCGATTTCCAGTGTCTTCACTTGTGCCTCCCATGATTGCCTAACGGATGACATAGACTGAAGTGGTACGGTGAATTTGGCCACTTAATAAAGTGTGTCATTTTCATTAGGTAAAATGATTACTCAAACATTTTGGTATAAGTAAAAGTAGTTCAAATTCACCGCGAAGTTCTGAAAAAACTATGGCGTAACTCACTTTGGGTACGAAACCGAGCGGAAAGAATAGTACCCAAGTTTCTGATTGAAACGATTTGACATACCTCCCCAATATTACCAAGCCTAATCACTGATAGCAGGATATAAATGAGCAAGTGTTCTAAACAGGAGTGAGGCAATAGCAGTACAATAACAATGCTTGCAATTTGAAGCTTCAAGAGATGCCAAGTGAGATTGAATCTATATGGTTAATCACTTACATAACAGCGAATCTGCATTTAGTTAAAAGCATTAAATATACCCTCAACTAAATGGAAATATGCGACAGCAATCATAAAAAGAACACCAATAAACTTTTAAACTTAGTCAGCCAATTTTGGTGGTCTTAATAAGGAATGGCATTAATGCCTCAACCGGCTATTGGAAGTCAGTGGTTTAAATTTGATTTCCACACTCATACACCCGCTTCAATTGATTATCGTGATCAAGAAATCCCTAATGAAGTGGAGTGGCTAAAAGCTGTAATGCAAGCCGAAATAGACTGTGTGGCCATCACTGACCACAACTCAGGCAGTTGGATTAACAAACTGAAAGAAACATATATCAACCTGGATAAGTCTGAACAATGGTATCGGCCACTACATATTTTTCCAGGGTGTGAAATCACGATATCAACCGGAGCCAGTAGTATTCATTTACTGGCACTTTTTGACCCAAGTGTAGATTCAAATCACATCACAGTACTGCTTGACGCATGCGGCATTTGCGATGATTTTGGCGATCCCGAAAGAACATCGTCTACCGAGTCGCTTGAAACCATTATTGCAAAAGTTAAACAAGCTGGAGGACTTTCAATCCCTGCCCATATCGAGGGTTCAAAAGGTCTGCTAGAAAATGTTCGAAATATTAACCCAGATATACAGAAATCACTCAACCTAATTGATGCTGCGCAATTCCTAAAGACTACTCATCTCGATACCGTCCATCCTGAACTGAAACAAGCGGCTTCTCACATCGCGGTCGTTCGTGGTTCTGATGCTCATTCCATAATAGATCTTGGACGTAGTTTTACGTGGGTAAAAATGGATATCCCGTCCCTGACAGCTCTTGAATTCGCTCTTAAAAACAATGATCTCTGTATTCTGAATCAGGAAGAAAATCCTAATATGGCGTCGATAGAAAATTAGGACAGCTTTGAATTACAAGAAATGCTAAGAGCGACCTACTCAAAATGGCTTTGCGGCAGATTCGTGTTTACACGGTATCTACTAGCGCCTAACTTGGTGGCTAGCTAAATTAACCACTGGCCTTAATGCCCTTTCTTACGATAACGCAACTCACTTTGTACATTATGAATCATTTTGCCAAACGCTCTGTCTTTCGCACGCTTTTCGGCCAGTGTCGCGCTATTGAACGCTTGCTCACGCATTAATTTCTGATAATTGTGTAAACGTCGTGATTGTAATGAGCCATCGCTGATCGCGGCTTGTACTGCACATCCCGGCTCTGCGGTATGGCTACAGTCATTAAAACGGCATTGTTCGGCTAGTTTCGTGATCTCGCTGAATGTCTCATTGATCCCTTGCTCACAATCGCTCAGTTGAAGCTCACGCATTCCCGGGGTATCCATCAAAAGCCCGCCTTGTGGCAGCCACTTTAAGGAGCGGAACGTGGTTGTATGACGACCTTTACTGTCATCTTCGCGAATTTCACCGGTTTGCAATACCTCGCTTCCCATTAGTCCGTTCACTAAAGTGGATTTTCCTACACCTGATGAACCTAAAAGTGCCAATGTTTTTCCATGTTGGCAGTAACCTGCAAGTTCTTGGAGGTGCTCATTATCAAGGGCATTAATTGCATGCACCATCATAAACGGATCTAGAGCCTGAACTTGTTGGCGCTTACTGTCGGGATCGGGACACTGATCCGCTTTGGTTAAAATAATGACTGGCTCTACCTCTGCCTCCTTGGCAACCGCAAGGTAGCGTTCAATTCGGCTTAAATTAAAGTCATCATTTAATGAACACACAATAAAAACACTGTCTATATTGGCTGCAATTAGCTGAGTTGCAACTCTTGATCCCGGCGCTTTGCGCAGAAACAGAGACTGACGATCAAGGTGACGATGCAATCTATGTGATTCATCGAATAACACCCAGTCTCCCACGCACACGCGCTCAGTCTTGGGAGATTGAGTTAAACTCACTTGCCCTTGCTCACCCATCACCACCACATTACTACGATGCTGTTCAATCACACGAGCAATACTGAGACGATTAAATTCATCGAGGCTCAGCTGCTGTTGAAAAAATGGTCGCCAACCTAATTGAGTTAATGATGGTGTTGAAACTGTCATACGGTTTATCCCCGAGTATATTTTGTGTATCACATGCCATACCTAGCGCACTTCCGTGCTCAAAATTCAATATATGGACTTTCCTTAAATTAGGGATCACACCATAAACTATGAAGCACTAGACAGGTCAAGGCTAATTTCCAAAAGCGCCACACTCACCTTTCGAAGCCGATTTACTATACCCAGTAAATCTAGCTGCCATTTATTGAAGGGCCCCACTTTCGGGGCCATTTTTATTATCAGCCAAGTTTCGCGTCCCAATATGGCAGGCTGTCATAGTACTCAGAAAAATAGTTAATAAAGGCTCTGACCTTGGTGCCAGCAGGCGCGAGCTGGGATACATGGCCCTGCTCGCCAATTAGATAATTTTCACCTTTAGGTAAGGTGACGGCTCATTCAGTACAAAATTATCCCAAATGTGGTCGTAAATTTCCCTTTGTCCCGGAAATGAAACTAAAGCTTTAGCTTCATCTAACGTACACCAACGGTATTCAGTGTGCTCAGGGTTTAAAATTACTTCTTGATTCGGTGGACACGAAACAACAAAAACAGGGATAATTTCAATGACATTCAAATTAGCTTCATAAAACTGCTCGAGACATTGAGCATTATAGAGTTCACCAACATTTATTTGAGTCTCTTCATAGAACTCCCGAATAATTGTCTGCCAACCTGTTTCATTACCTTCAATTGACCCGGCAACGTGACACCAAAAACCACCTTTTGTGCGCTTCATTAAAAGTATTTTCGTTTCACCATCAATATTTGAAAGCGCCACACCTGATACCACAGCGGCTCTGATTGGGATCATTTTATACTCTCTTATTTTCAATAATTTTCTTTTTCTGAGCGTCGGCTGAGTAACACTTACTCTCTTGTTATACGTATGCCAACGTGGTCTACGGTTTTACAGGCCCTTGCTCAAACTGCTTCAAACCGTCAGTAATTTCATTCCAAGGGGCTTTAGAAGCAACAAAGATATGAAAATTGGGTTGGTGTGTAGGTATGTCGTTTAAGATACCCAAGCGGATATTATGTTTACCGCCTGTTATTTTACGTGAGTAGAGGCTAGAGCCACAGCACTTGCAAAATGCTAGCTCAGTTTCCTTACTTTTTTGATAAGTTGAGACATATTCTTGACCAGCTTTTAAGTTGAATTTTTCAGAGCTTAAACCACCAACAGATGAATAATCTGACCCTGTAAACTTACGACATTCTGAGCAATGACAATTCCCCATATACTCAAATTCATCTGGGACTTCTATTTGTACCTCTCCACAAAGACAAGAACCAACTAACTTTCTCATTGTAATTATTCTCCCTGACGTACAACGCAGTTATGCAGTTAAAGATCGTATTCCGACGATTAACTGCCGCACTTCAATTAGCTGAGCATTGTAGTTGGCAAAGGTGAATATATGCAATCATGTTAGTTAGGTTGGGCGAGGAGAAAGTCATACTTCGCCATATGACACCACCAGCTAGTAAGGTGTCACCTATTTCGAGTGTGTGGCGCAGTTTGATTGCGTAAGCTACTTTCATCAGGAGTCGTGGCAGCTTACCCCGTACCTTGCACCATGTACTGCTGTAGCTCGTCCCAGCGAAAAGTGGGGCCATCGGTACAGGCATATTTATTTTTCAGATAGCAGTGGCCACATGTCCCTACGGCGCAATGCATGCGGCGCTCGATAGACAGGTAGATTGAATGATCTGACAGACCAAACGCGACTAGGTATTCTGCCATGGAATACATCATGGCTTCTGGCCCCGCAAGTAACGCTACCTCCGGTAATTCACCAAAACTATTGAGTACGGTAGGCATAATATCAACAGGGGTGCCGATATATTCATTGTCATCACCGTTAGTCGTACCGTCTTCAATCATATTGTAGACCGGTATAATATGCTGCCAGCGCTCCCGCTCAGGGTTCAGCATCTGCACCATGCGGTTTCGCGCACCATACACCACCGTCAACTGAGTATAGTTTTGCTGATCGATTAGCTGATTCACCACACTCACCAAGGGAGCAAGCCCACAACCGCCCCCCACCACCAAGACACGCTTGTCGGCTATGCCGTTCATCGGCCAGCCTTTTCCAAACGGCCCCCGCGCACCTAGGATCTGACCGGCTTCCAGTTCGAACAGCGCCGATGTCACTGAGCCCATACGACGCACCAGAGCTCGGAAATGCCCAGTCTCATCAGGAGCCTGGGTAAAGGTAAAGGGAGCCTCTCCCACACTTGGCACACAAAGCATAAAAAACTGTCCGGCCTTAACATGTTGCCAGTGGTGAGCGATACCCTGGCTTGCTGCTTCCGGCTCAGCTAACAAGCGAAAATTAAAGTGGCGGGCATGTTCACCATCATCATAATAATCAACTAACTGGATAGCCGTAGGAGTGAAATTATGCATCGTCGACGATCCTTTTCATTATCGAATGGACACCAATAACACCAGGGCAAGTTTGTTCGCAACGACCACACCCAATGCAACCATAACGACCAAAATCCGGTACGAAGTCATCGCTGAATTTGTGGTACCAAAAGCGTTTTACCCGCTCTCCGGCCAGCCCGGCAGGGTTGTGAAAACTCGCTTCGCGCTGGAAGCCTTCATAGAGGCAGGAATCCCAATAACGCAGCTTTTGGATTTTCTGTACGCCACCGTCTAAGCAACTTTCGGCCCCGCTTGGGCTCGCTTCTTCATTCCCCGCCCATTCATTGCGGCTTTGAGTACCGTAGCAAGAACAGGTTGGACAAAGCGTGGTACAACCCGAGCAACCGATGCATTGCACCGCAACCTGCTGCCAAAAGTCATCCGAGATATCATCATTATTAAGCTTCTCTATCCCTGCCTGAATATACGAATGGTCCTCAAACTCCTGTTCGCAATGACTCAGGTTTTCCCAGCGCAGACTCATCTCGTGCGGTGGTGCGGAATTAAGTGCCAATCCATCCAATGCCTCCTTGCCAAGCGCGGTAATAACCACCAGCAGCCACTGGCCATCTGGTAGCGGGTGCAAAATCAAATCGGCAGTCTCATCTCTGACACCGGGGCCGGCATTAACCGCGAGACAAAATCCTTGCTCACAAGGATGAACGCAATCCAAACCGACCAATAACCCTTTTTGACGACGCGCCTGATAATAAGGGTCATCTTCAAAAAAGATATCCTGATAATGGATAGCCATCAAATCGCAACTCTGTACGCCAAACAGAACAAATGGCTCTGTCTCCGGGATTGTTTCACGGAAAAACTGTCCATCAAACACATACAGAGGTTCCTGCTCAGCAAAGAAAAAGCGCTTAGCCGAACTCATTGGTTTCTGGTGGATTAACGCAGGGATCTCTCCCACATCAATATACTGCCAGTGCGCGTTGCTATCACCGTTGTCGACAACCTGATAGAACTGGCGGGCGCGGGACAAATGCAGTTGTAATTCCTCTAGCGACTCGAGCAAATATTGTTGCATCCTATTCTTCCTCCAATAAATGCTGAATATCTTGAGGCTCTTGCCCCTCAGGGAGACGATATACCTGAACCGCACAAGCTTTCAGCTCCGGCATCTTGGTTATCGGATCCTGAGCCGTATTCGTAAGCTGATTCGAGGGAGCTTCTTTGAAGTGATAAGGCATACTCACCAAGCCGGGAGGGACGTCATTGGTGAGCATTGCCCGTGTCTCAACATAACCACGACGAGACCTTACCGCGACAGGGGAATGCAGTTGAATGTTAAGTGCCTGTGCATCCTTAGGATTAATAAATAAAATCCCTGCCGGGGTTTCACGCTCCAGCAACGGAGATTTGCGGGTCATGGAGCCACAACCGTAATGAAAATGAAGACGGTTAGTGGTCAACAGTAACGGAAACTGCTCATCGGCAGGCTCATCAATTTCAACATAATGGACAGGCGTCAGTTTAGCTTTCCCTATCGGGAAAGTATCACGGTGCAAAACCTGGGTACCCTGCGGTGCATCGTTATTGCATGGCCACTGTATACCGTGTGACCGACTGATTTCGTCATAGGACATGCCCTGATAAGACGGAGTCAGCGAGGCCATTTCTTCAAAAACCTGCTCGCTGCTCATCCAGTTCAGTTGCTGACTGCCGAGCTTGGCCGCCAAGGCACTTAGCCACTGCCAGTCGCCCATCGCCGAGCCAAAAGGAGCCAAAGCTTGTGAAATCTGCTGAACTCGTCGCTCACAATTGGTAAATGTGCCGTCTTTCTCGGCAAACGAAGCGGCAGGAAGGACAATATCGGCTAGCTTGGCAGTTTCGGTCATCGTCAGTTCAGCCACCACCAGCAAATCCAACGCCTTAAGCGCCTCTTTGACATGGTTCTGATCCGGGTCAGTTACCACCGGATCTTCACCGAATAGAATCAGCGCACGAAAGTCACCGGCCAATGTTGCTTTGGTCATTCCCAGCGATGTTAAACCCGGTTGATCGGCAACGTTTTCTCCCCAAGCCTGCGAAAATTTTTGCCGTACAGCAGGATCGTCAACAGCCTGATAACCGGGATAAACGTTAGGCAAACACCCCATATCGCACGCTCCCTGCACGTTATTTTGACCACGCAATGGGTTGATTCCGGTGCCAGGCCGCCCGATATGGCCACATACCAAGGCAAGATCTGCAAGGGCTATAACATTTTGGGTACCACTGACAAACTGAGTGATCCCCATGCCATAAAGAATCATGGCACTTTTCGCCTGACTATAGAGCTGAGCGACTATCCGAATCAGCTCTGCACTGACGCCGGTACATTCTTCGACAGATTCAGGAGTCACCGTTGCGACATTACGCGCGAGTTCGTCAAAACCTTCGCAGCGTTGCTCGATAAAATCTTTATCATGCCACTGATGCTCAATAATCACCTGAAGCATGGCGTTAATAAGGGCAATATTGGTGCCCAGTTTGAGCTGTAAATGCCAATCCGCCACTTTGGCCAGTCTGGTCACTCGCGGATCGATAACAATGAGCTTGGCACCTCGACGTTGTGCCTCAAAAACCTGCCCGCCCAACACGCTGTGATTTTCCGTCGGATCGGCACCAATCACGACGATCACATCAGTTTCAAACAGATCCTTGGTACTGTTGGTCATCGCTCCGGATCCCAACGCCTGCTTCAAACCAGCAACGGTGGGGCTATGGCAGATCCGCGCACAGTGATCGATATTATTGGTTTTAAGTACTGCTCGGGCAAATTTCTGGGCGGCATAATTATCTTCGTTTGTCGCCCGGGCACTGGAGATCACCCCAACCGCTTTGGCACCCGTTTCATTAAGGATGTCGCTGACTGTTTCGCTGATCGTAGTTAGTGCCTCATCCCAGCTAATGGGAACAAACTGATCCTTGATACGCTTTAGTGGCTGGGTAATTCGATTATCTGGACGAATAGCATAGGCCGTACTCCAACCCTTTTCACACAACTTACCGTGGCTGATCGGATGATTGGCTTGCGGCTCAACGCCCGTCAGATTTCCCTGCTTGTCTATTTTCAAGCAAATTCCGCAACCCACACCGCAAAAAGGACAAACGGTTTTTACAATCGAGGAAGTCATAGTCATTGCGCAACAAATTATTGTGATGGGCTGAGTATAGCAGCCAATATAAATAGCAACTGAGCAAGGGCTGAGAATAGTCTAAAAATCTAGAGGGTTAGGTATCTCAGATTATTGAAGCATCAGATTTTAAAAGCCTCTGCAGCTTACAGAAATACCTCTCCTCTCTCCTACTCCGCTAGTAATTATTGGAGTTAACGTTATGGCTTATCGCTTGGCTTCTCGGGCTGAGTTTGAGTCGGTGCTCTTTGATAGATAACGTGATAAACCAATCCGACCATCACGCTGCCACCAATAAGGTTACCAAGGATCACTGGCACTAAGTTTCCCAGAAAACCTAACCAGGTCACCGAGTCAGCCGCAACACCTGTATCCGTAAACGCCTTTAGCAGCATCCCCAGCGGGATAAAGAACATATTGGCGATACTGTGCTCGAAACCTGCCGCTACAAATGCCGAAATGGGAAAGATGATCGCAACGGCCTTGTCAATCACACTACGTCCTGCTAATGCCATCCATACCGCCATACAAACCAGAATATTACACAGTACTCCCCGAAAAAAAGCGGTCCAAAATGGCAGGCTACATTTCGCTTCCGCTATTTTTAGGTATGTTTCTGCAATGGCCCCCTGATTCATCTCGGTGTGGCCGGAAAGAAATACCAGAAGTGCCAACCCGGCAGCACCGATAAAATTAGCAAAGCAAACAACGACCCAGTTGTTCAGCAACTCGGTCGTTGTTATTTTTCCATCCGCCCAAGCCATTGCCAGTAAGTTGTTACCGGTAAACAATTCGGCCCCGGCGACAATGACCAACAGTAATCCCAGAGAAAAACACAATCCGCCAAGCACCTGAGCAGTGGCAAAACTGAAACTGGCATCTGATTTGACCAACGCATAATAAAGCCCGCCCAAACCGATAAAACCACCAGCAAGCATCCCTAACATCAACATAGACAAAAACGGCAAACGCGCCTTGGCCACACCAATAGTATCGACCTTATCGGCAATTTGCTTCGGCGAAAATGCATCAAACCCAAAAATGTCAGCCATACTAATTCCTCGATATCAAGATGAATGACTTGAGTGTGCCCTCTATACCCAATTACTGGGTATAAACCACTAGACTCTATTCCTGCTAGATATACTTAAATTGCTTAGGTATAAAGCCAGTGTAGTTGTATATCGGCTTCCGCCTAGTACTCTAGGTCGAAAGTTGTACCAAACATCACCTTATTAATGACAAACGACTAATCGTAGTACCTTGCCTTAGTTTCATTTTTACTCTCAACTCCTAGACACCTTATATACTTAAGAGTATTTGATAAGTAGATACAGGTAGCGTTGCCTATGCATGTTCGTCAATTCAAATCGTTAGTTCCCGGAGCCATAGCTGCCCCATTTGTTATTAGCTGTAGTAGCGCGCCAGATTCAATCTTTTTCTACAATCAATACCGCTTTTTTGACTCAGCCAAGAGTTTCATTAACCTCAATGAGGCTCGAAGTAGCGGTGCTGTCGTCGATAAGGGGCTGTTCTACCCCAAAAGTGCTTTTTCCTTTACTTACCGTTATTGTGCTAATAGCCCGCAAGAAGCTCAAAATGATATACAAGAATTCCAACAATTGGCCAAGCGAGTTTGCGATGCCAATACCAACCAATTGATCCATCAGGATACCGGCACTTGGTGTGTCTATAATGCCAATACAGTAGATGAGTTCCCTCTTTTTTATGCCAAAATATCAAGTACTGAACTCTGGGCCGATCTTTGCTTAGATGGTCCATTCGTAACAATAAAACTCATTGAAAATACCAGAGCATGGCCAGAGAAATGGTATGAAGCGGCGAAAGTACTGGGCTACCAGCCTTATTCTGTCCATCGTCAGCTTGTTATACCCACTTCAGACCATGGACAGCTATATCAATCACCGAAAGAGCCCATTTCCACTGAGCTATGGAATGAGGAAAGCCAATATATCTATTCCCATATCGGCTCTACTGTCTGTTTATATAACCGCCCCGTAGACTCTGCAATTGGATATACCTACATTGGTACTGTCCACAGTGTAAAAGATGGATTGGTCAAAGTAGCTACTAAAGCGAAATATAAAGGGGATATTAGAACTGCTCCGGCACTGGAACAACTTGAATGGCACTCTATGGCTTACATTACCGCAGCAGCAAACTCATGGTTTGTATGCGGGTAGTTTGTTTATTAACTATTGATAATACAATTTGGCAGGGCTAATCGTTAAAAGCCTCCGCATATGAAAATATACGAAGGCATTTATAAATGGTTAGATATTTAATCCGATAATATCAGCGATTAATAGTAAACAATCCCCTCGCCTTGAGTTACCAAAGTGCCAGCTTCATTATTAATAATCTTATCTAGGTCAAATAGCGAACCAATTGCGGAGCTACCACGACCAGTTTCTACGAATTTACAAACCGCTTCAATTTTCGGTCCCATCGAACCCGCAGGGAAATTAAATTCAGACAAACCAGCTGGAGTTGCCTGCTTCATTTCTGCCTGATCTTCTTTACCATAATTACGGTAAATTGAGCCATCGGTCAGGATAATAAACAAGTCCGCATTAATCTTTTCAGCCAACAGCTCAGCAGTCAGATCTTTATCAATAACACATTCAACACCTGTGCTTTGATTATCTTCAATACATACAGGTACACCGCCGCCGCCACAGGCAATAACCAAATTTCCCGCCTGCAGCAAGGCCTCAATCTGCGGAAGTTCTACAATATCCTTCGGCATCGGAGACGGTACAACACGGCGATAGTAGTCACCATCGGCTTTAAAGGTCATTGATGTTTCTGCCATGATCTCTTTGGCACGTTCCGGGGTATAAACTGGGCCGACAAATTTAGTCGGATTTGCAAATGCCGGGTCTTCTTTACTCACTTCTGTTTGGGTAACTAATGTCGCAATATCAAGTGACATATCGATATTACGCAACTCCTGTTGAAGCATATAGCCAACCATACCGCAGGTTTGTGACCCCAAAACATCCATCGGATAAGGTGTTGTCTCTGGCGAATATTCTTGATACGCCGCATTTTGTTCCATTAATAAACCCACTTGTGGTCCATTTCCATGTACAACCACAATTTCATGTTCCTTCGCGATAGCTGCAATACTTGCTGCAGACTTCTTGATATTCTCACGTTGGTTTTCAGCAGTTAAAGCTTGGCCACGAGCTAAAAGTGCATTGCCACCTAATGCTAATACTATGCGCATATGATCGTATCTCCTATATTTATTAATGGAGTTATAGTTTTATTCTTATAGGATATCTCTATTTAAATAACGAGTATTATTGAATAAAAGATATTAGAAGTAATATTTTAACTTAATTAACCCTTCAGGTGAGTTAATTAATGTAGCGCTATAGTAGGCGAAAACAATTAATGGGAATGTGATAGGTATCAAACTACTATTTCACTAGAAGTGCATGTCTCCTGCAAAAAATCATTACTATGCGATTAATTATCCGTGAATATGCGTTTCATCTGGCTAATAGAGTGGTTTTTTTATGAACAATTCGTCAATAGTGAATATTATCTCAGCCAATAAAATCCCCTATCCGCATACTTTGTTTCAAATATGATGAGTTGATCACAATAAGTTCTGTCAAATGAAAGCTGTGCGAAATTACAGCATTAAACTCTTCTCTTTATTAAAATACTCTGGCAAATGCTATAAGCATGCACCAGAGTTTATTTATCTCCTTAATAATCAATTAATTACAGAAATACCGTCACATCATTAAACACTAATTCTTCAATATCATTCACAGTATTAACACCATCCCTGCTATCGACTAAATCGGTAATCACAACGATGCCGTCCTGCTGTTTATCAATGATGTATTGCGATGAATTACCAGAGAACAACACTTTATTTGTGCCACTGTTTCCGGTGATCTTGTTATCAAACTGATTGACAATCACATTAGATGCATTACTTCCAGTTAATGTGACATCTTTCAGGTACTGTGAATGGTGGGTATAAGGCTTTTTCGGATCTAACCTCAGGCTAAAATCCCCCTTAAAACTTTCATCAATTCTCGCATTATAGGTGAGGTAAGGATGAAAGAACTTGTTGGCCATAAGCTGTGCTCCGAGCATATCTTCAGATGAAATTTCTGCTCGTGTTTTGGCAATATATAGCCCCCACATACCATTTGTATTACTACCTGACCACGCCCCCCAAAGGCCGTAAAAAGAATCCACAACTGCAGCCAAATATTCCTGGGATAAACTGTTTTCTGCGGTGAGCTCTTGGATCCAGGCCTTATTACCTGAGCCAATTCCCCATAGGTTGTCAGTTAATGCTCTCACCTGCGCACTGCGAATCTCAGCTTGGTAGGCCGGCAGGGCGCCAACAAAACGCTCGTTTTGATCGACTCCTATCCCGTAGTCGTGAACCATATGCAGAATTTCTTCAAAAGCCGCATCACGGTGATCATAGTTCTGATTGATATACCAACTATGTCCTTCGACCTGAATTTCGTTCTGATACAGGGGCTGGCCATCAAGTTCTGCGGCAGGGTTAGTTCCATCATCACTACCATTCAATAACAATAAAGTAGCATTGTTTTCTGTCATCTTATTAGCGATGGCTGTTTTATTAGCGCCATACACCGAGCCCGAATACGGTGCTAAATAGTGCTCAAGTATCGAGCGCGCCCTTACGATCTGATTATCAGAGAGCTTATCTTGAGCAACAATATGAATGGCTTTGCCATTCGATGCCATAACCTTGGTGTAGCGGTTAAATTTCAGCTTACTACTGAAAGTAACCGAAAGATTTTCCGGCACACTAGTAATACCTAATTCCAGTGTCTGTGCAGATAGGCCGTTACTGTTAACCGCAGTCTGATTGGAGTGACCTGCTGATTGAGCAGAGTTTGAATTACAGCCGGGTAGGCTCATTATAGCTAAAGCCATTACAAGAGGGGAAAGACATCCTATTTTCACTTTATTACTCTCCATCGGTAAACTTACATATAGTTTGCCAGTTATATTCCAACATTGAGTAAGGCTGTGTATGTATCTTCTTTGAAATGTATGCCATCTTCAAGGATACGTAAGCTGACGTAAGCCATTACTATTTCACGAATATTCTTTCAATTAATCTTCCTTTCCCCAAAACAACAAATCTCCTCTCTCATTTAACCATTTATCGGAAATACTCCCTGGGTGAGCAGTCGAAGCACTGTTGAAAAGCATGAGCAAAAGCAGAAGGCGATGTGTAACCCACATCTAAGGCTACTTGGGTCACCGGTTTGCCCTTCTCAAGCAAAGTCAGTGAATGCAGTAATCTCAGCCTTTGCCGCCACTCTCGAAACCCCATCCCCGTTTCTGATAAAAAGATACGAGTTAGGGTTCGGCTAGACACCCCCAACTTACTGGCCCATTGCTGCATACTGAGATCATTTTCCGGACTGATCTGCAGCGTTTCCACCAATGTATCGAGCCTGGGGTCTTGCGGCATCAGCAACGATAGCGGGTCCTGAGGCTGGGCACTTAGTTGATCCAGCAGTACTGTCAACAGATTAAAATCTTGCTGTCTCCATTGGGTATCAATGTCACAGCGTTCAACCACAGCCAGTATCAATTCACGGGTCAAATTGGTAATGCTGAATACTTTGCAAGAATGCCCTAAATCTCCGGCTTGATCAGGTCGAAAATACAAACTGCGGAATTTAGCCCCATGCGGTGTATACGTCCTATGCACACACTCCGGAGGTAACCAAACAGCCCTTTGTGGAGGCACAACCATTGTCTGCCCACTAACTTCAACGTTTAATACCCCCTCCGACGCATACATCAGCTGATACCAAGTATGGCTATGAGATGTCCCTTGATGACCGGGAGGCATATCCACTTGCCTGGCCAAAACACGCTGCTCTCCTGCATCAGCAATCTGCGCATTTGAGCCTCGTTGTGATAAGCCTGCTTTTATCTCAGTCTGTCTTTTTGTCGGCATAAATTGGCCTTTTGTCGAAAGTAAGCCACAAAAATACCTGATAGCCTAATAAGCATCAAATCGTTTTTGGTTAGGAAAACAATGGATACAACAGTGCAAAACAAACCTTGGCAGACACCACAAACCTTCTTGATCCTTATCTCTATCGTCGTGCCTATCGCTTTTGCCAGCTGGCAAGCTTTACTCAATAACTTTGTTATTGAGAAAGCGGCATTTACCGGGGCGGAAATAGGTGTTTTACAGAGTGTCAGAGAGATCCCTGGTTTTCTGGCATTTACAGCTGTCTTTATGCTTTTGTTTATCAAAGAACAGAAGTTCATCATCCTGTCATTGGCCATGTTGACGACTGGCGTCGCAATCACTGGTTTCTTTCCTTCATTTTCAGGGCTTCTTTGCACGACATTACTCATGTCTGTTGGCTTTCATTATTTCGAAACCCTGAAGCAATCTCTGTCGTTACAGTGGTTGTCAAAAGACCAAGCCCCTGAAGTTCTCGGTAGGCTGATATCTATCGGAGCCCTTGCCTCGCTCATCACCTACGGCTGCCTCTGGATTCTACTAGAGCAGTTTGCGTTAGACTTCAAATGGGTATATCTGGCGGCCGGCGCTATATCGTTAAGCCTGGTAATCTTCATCTGGCTGGGCTTTCCCACTTTCGAAGCCAAAACCATTCAGCATAAGAAGCTTATTTTACGCAAGCGGTATTGGCTCTATTACGCGCTCACCTTTATGAGCGGTGCCAGAAGGCAAATATTCACTGTTTTCGCCGGTTTCTTAATGGTTGAAAAGTTTGGCTATTCCGCAGCCGATATCACGCTACTGTTTTTAATCAACTATCTGTTCAACTGGCTATTTGCCAAAAAAATCGGCCAGATTATTGGAAAAGTAGGTGAACGCAAGGCGCTGATCTTCGAATATCTTGGCTTGATACTGGTCTTTGTCGGCTACGCGTTTGTTGACTCAGCCGAATGGGCAGCAGGCTTATACGTTATCGATCACCTGTTCTTTGCTCTGGCCCTGGCCATTAAGACCTATTTCCAGAAAATTGCCGACCCGGCTGATATTGCCTCAACCGCTGGTGTCGCCTTTACCATTAACCATATTGCGGCTGTCGTGATACCGGTTTCTTTCGGTTTGCTATGGCTGGTTTCACCCGCAAGCGTCTTTTTTGCCGGGGCCTTGATGGCAGGCGTATCGTTAATATTAGCCAGCAATATCCCCTGTCAGCCAGAGCAAGGCAATGAAGTAAGAAGGCTAAAGTGGGCTTAAACTAATATCATTAATCGCAAAGAAAAAGCCGCCTGATGTAGAGAGGCGGCTTTACTTATCCGGTTTGCATCATTAGCTCAAAACTCAACTTGGTGATCAGCACCTTAATCAATGGCAACCGAGAAATTGCTGTCAATAATATCGGTTCTTAAATGCTTTATCACCAGATACTCATTTGAATTCAGACAATCCTTAAGATGCTGCATAGATGGAAACCGAACCAAAGATAATTTAGCATCCAAGCCTGGCCATCTCCCTTCCAGTAAATCGACCTTCTGCTCAGAATTACCGGCTACCAATACCTCTGCACCATAAGCCTTAAATATAGGCATCGCCGCTTGAGCGTAATCCATTAAAGAGCCGTGCCCATGGGGCAATATGGCAGAAGCGACCAAGTAAGCAGGTTTAGGCTGATTCATACTGCCCCTCTACCTTCCCCTTTACGGCATTAAATACTTCGCCATTTTGCAGGCCATCAATACTTGCCTGGTAATAAGTGGCGACATCACTGGCGGGAATGCCTGAGCTGCTATCGATACCCCACTGCTCCATGGTTTCTTTCACCATGCTTGGGCTAACCGCGTTAATTCGTTTACCGTCCTTTAGCTCCAGAGCCGCCGTGACTACAAACGCATTCACCGCAGCCACGCCCATGGCGATGGCAGCCGTGCCCGGCATTGGATGGTTAGATGCCTGTCCTGAGGTAAGCGTAATCGAGCCGCCCTCATTTAGATAATCCAGCCCGATACGCACCAAGTTAACTTGGCCCATCACTTTATTATTTAAGACTGTTTGGTAACCGGATTCCGGCATATCTTCCAGGCTACCCATTTCACCATTGCCCGCCATGCTAACAATGGCATCAACTTTTCCTACTTTTTCATACAGGGCTTGAATAGACTCCTTGCTCTCAATATCTACCGTATAATCACCCTGGCTATGCCCGACAGCAATTACCGAATGGTCTTGTCGTAAACGGCTGACGACCGCCTTGCCAATAACGCCGTTTGCACCAATTGCTAAAATTTTCATGTTGCCTCCACTTACTTAATATTGAGTTTGCTCTAACCAATTGATGACCTTTTCTGCCAGCTGTTGAGATTGATCTTCTTGTAAAAAATGCGATGCATTTTCAACGGTGATATGGGGCTGCCCTTGCGCACCACTAAAGTTGGCCTGAAATTTCTTGTCGTAACCTCGATCGGCTAAGAATGGGTCCTTATCACTAAACAAGGTAAGAACGGGTTTATGCCACTGTTTTAGCTTTTTCCAGTCCGCATTAACCTGATCCAACTCGGATGCAACAATTTCAGGCATCTTTCTTGGTGCGGCATAGTATTCTGCTGTTGGGAACGGAGCATCGTAAGCCTGCATCTCAGCAGTACTTAGCTGCCTTGTGGTCAGTGTTTGAAGAATTTGACCAACCTCTAGCTGATCTGCATGCCGAAAATACCCGGCCCAATTACCGTAATTGATATTACCGGCAAGTTTTTGGACACTTGGCTTACCAGCCATTGCAGCCATCAGCTTAAGTACTTTGGGCACCATAAACTTTTCCAGACCAGTCATTTCAGCAAGTGCAGTGTTGGAAACTACGAGGCGCTCTAACCACTCAGGCTCTTGAGCCAATACTCTCAAACCAATCATTCCACCCCAGTCCTGCATAAAAGCAGCGGCATTTTGGATCCCCAGCTGACGAACAAAACTAGTCATCCAGCGAACATGGCTGCCGTAAGAATGGGCGTCGCTAGAAACAGGTTTGTCAGATTTACCAAAGCCGATTAAATCTGGCGCAATTACCCGATACCCGGCATCAACAAGCAATGGCACCATGTGCCGGTACAAATAACTCCACGATGGTTGGCCATGGAGCAGGAATATCGTTTTTTCGTTGTCTTTGCCTTCATCGATGTAATGCATTCGCATACCATCAACATCCATATAATTTGCTGAAAACGGGTAATCCAATAGGTTTGCAAACGCGCTCTCTGGTGTTCTAAGGATCTGCTGATTCATGTCCACTTCCTCATTGGTCTAATATTTTGACCACCCTGTATACTCAAACGAGCATCCTGAAGTCGTTTGGGTATAAGTGCCCCTTGGTTCACGGGAATTAATACTGGGTGCGATTGATGAAGCTAACTGTATTCAATAATAACGGCCGAAAAAAGCATAGCTTTTTGACTAACACGGTCATATTATTAGGCCATGATTGCACTAGAACATTTACACGTTATCAACGTGATCTACCAGGAAGGCAGCTTTCGCAAGGCGAGTGAACGGCTATTTAAAGCTCGTTCCGCCGTATCATATTCAGTAAAACAGGTTGAAGAGTATTATCAGATTGAAATATTTAGTCGTGATACCTACCGGCCGGAACTGACGCGCAATGGCAAAATATTGATTAATAAAATTCAGCATTTGCTTAGTGAAGCCAATGATTTTGATATGTTCGCCCGTCAGATGAACAGTGAAATTGAGGCCGAACTGCGCATCAGTATTAGTGCAATATTTGCCATGGACAAGGTCACGCAATTACTGGACAGACTTAAACACGAGTTTCCCAAAACGATTATTCATTTGGACATTGAAACCGCATCTGGCGAACGTATGTTGCTTGATGAGTTGGTTGATATTGGTATTTATGGTGGCTTTGAACAGGATGCAAGAGTGCAGTATCGCTGTATAGATCACTGTCAGCTACCAGTATTCATTTCTGATCGCTTTCCCTTGGCTGACAAGAACAATTTCAGCCAAGCCGACCTGATAGCGTACCCGCAAGTCGTCGTTAAATCTTCTTACAAGACAAGTCCTGATTCTGGTATCGTGAAAGATGGCATTCAGTGGTATGTATCTGATCAAAATACAAAAAAATCACTCATCTGCAGCGGTCTAGGCTGGGGACGATTGCCGATACATGAAGTTAAACAGGAAATTAGGGAAAAGAAACTGATCCAGCTAAATAATCAAAAGACGATGGAAGTCCCTGTTTATGTTGCCAAGCTTAGCAACAAAGCCCTAGGCCCCGTAGGCATGATGGTCTGGAATTTCTTTGATGATTATGTGTGAAAGCCACGACATACATCTACATACAGTGTGACAGCGAAACCAAATATAGAACAATGCTCAATAGCAAGATTGTAATTGGCACTCATTAGTTTTTATGACTACAAAACAGAAAAGGTCGCCAATGGCGACCTTTTTTATTGTCTTTACGTTCAGACTTATAGTGCTACAACATTTGCAGCTTGCAGGCCTTTCTGGCCTTGCTCAACTTCGAAGGAAACCTTCTGGCCTTCAGCTAGCGTTTTAAAGCCTTCTGAAGCGATAGCTCGGAAGTGAACAAACACATCGGCACCACCGTTATCTTGAGTGATGAAACCAAAACCTTTCTCTTCGTTAAACCATTTTACTGTGCCAGTATTTGAATTAGACATATGATGCCCCTTATAAAATTTCATGAATAAACCGCGATAGCGCGACTTGCTAATCTATTGAATTATCTAATGTTACGATAAATATAAGGGAAACACATAAGTGCCATATGCTAATACATAAGCAGCTGAAGGTTTAACTTGTACTTGATGTTGCATTCAATAACTCTCTGTAGAACTGCGGAAGATAATAACAGCTGGTTATTTTTTGTACAGTATATTTTTCAAGCTATATTCTCCTTGCGACATGCCTTCTCGTATTCAGATATCTCGCAAACTCCTAAATATCAACGTATTAATAGTCACATATAACGTCAGAATACTTGATTAAATTATTTTAGCTAAAGCGCAGTTCTCGCTAAGCATGCTAAGAGAGTCAAAACTTACCATCGAAGGCCTTTTATCAGCATTTTCCGCAACCTTTTGATTTTGCATCACAGTCAATAACCCTACCATGTTTATCAAGCGAGAGATGACAACAATCTTCGAACAGTCTCCGTAACTCCCCCCGGCTTTTCTGCACCCTCGATTTAAGCGTGGAGTAGCTAATACCCAATGCTTGCGCATACTCTTTTTGTGACTGGCCATGTATATCAATCGAAGTCAGTAGTTCTGCGCTTTCTTTTGGTAAAGCGCTAATAAAAGGCCCGATGCAGGGTGACAGGGCATCTTCTAAATTAAAGCCAACATCTTCATACCACAGCTCATCCACCTGCAGATCGCGTGATCTGCCCTTCTCCCGATAGAAATCAATAATGGCATGATTAGCAATTTGAAATAACCATGACTTCACACTGCTCTCTGACTTAACCGTATGCAGGTTGTTATACGTTTTAATCAGGATATCTTGGAGCAAATCATCGACATCTGCAGTATTGGAAATTTTGGAATGTAAAAAAGCTTTGATCGCCGTTTGGTAATCTTGCCAAACCTGCTCAATCTTCATTTGGAACTCCATACAACTAACGCTTCGCCAAATTTTAGCAATGAAAATGCTATCTTAGTTAGTTTCGGTTAATCGTAATGTCAGAAACAAAACCGTGTTCTGTCGCCATCAGCGCCTGCTTTAACATTACAGCGGCTTCGTCTGCTGTCATGAAGGTCGAGGTATCAAGGTCTTTGCCGCTGGTTTTCCAAAACTCCGTCGCCATGCCACCAGGATAGACGGCAATGAGCTTCATCGGGCTGCCCTTTAGCTCCAAACGTACTGACTCAACCAAACCACGTACCGCCCATTTCGCCGCACAATAGGTAGACTCCCCTGCTTTAGCAACCTGTGCCGCTGTCGACATCACAACCACAACATTGATCTTATGATCTCGATAACGCTGAACAAGCTCACGCAATAGGAAGATTGTCGAGGTGACGTTATTGTTGATCAGCTGGCTAATGGCCTCAGGATCTTGTTCTTCGATAGGGCCAAAGTAGCCACTTCCTGCACAGTGGATCACAGTATCGGGCACCTGATCCAAAGCGTCCAGCAATCCCGAAACATCATTCGCTTTACAAAGATCAGCCGGTTGAACCTGTACGTTTCCCGACAGATTTTCGGCCACGCTATCAAGACGTTGTTTACTTCGTCCAGAGAGCAACAATGGTTTTCCGTCAGCGTCATACAAATACGCCAGTGCAGCCCCTAAGCCGCTACTTGCTCCGGTAATTAAGATCATAAAAAGCCTTCAAAAGTTGATACTAAATCTACTAATAATACCGCTTAGAAAGATTTGATGCTGAGAGAGGGACAACCAATTAGCTGTGTATCACATTAATCGTGTTGCAGCCCAAAGGTAAATTGAAGGTTCTTGACAGGAAGAGGGAAACCTCTTGACTACGAATAATAATCAAGAGATTCACTGATAGAGTTATGTGCCACTTAGCTACATTCAGTAATTTCGAGGGTATACGTGCCCTTTGAGGTGTCCGGCAAGTAATTGATATAGCAGCTCTCAGTTTTCAGAACAAAATCATTCACACCACCAGGTTTAACATTGGTTGTCGGAGTAATGTTCAAGCTGCCATTATCGCCATAAACCACGGCAAAATCATCTTGGTCGCGATCACCAATGCCATCAACAAGTGCTGGTAGCGTATTTAAATCCGCAGCTGGCACCCCAAAATAGAATACACAGCGCTCACAACCACTGATAGGGATATCTTTGCCAGGAACAACAGTTTCGCTACCTGAAATTTCGCCAATACGGGCAATACTATCCATTCCGGCGACTGCAAGCTTGCCATAAGCAATCCCAATCGCGCCGTTTAAGGTTCCCATCATTCCCTGCAAGGTTGCGTTTCTTGCATCTGTTTGAAGATTTAAAAATCTTGGTGCAGCCGTGACCGAGAGAATCCCGAGAATAACAATGACAATGACAAGTTCCAGTAACGTAAAACCCTTATTCTTCATTTCAAGTACCCATTTTATATTCAATCAACTGCATTTTGGCGCGGATAATACCGTATAACGCCCTGCCATAAAATGGGTCATTACCAACTCATACAAAAAAGTCAGGCCTCTAAATTTCGCTGGAAGTGATAGACATCGGCACCATCTTTAACGCGATATAACTGCGCCTGCCGTTTACCCGTCACCGCCATCTCAGCCACTTCTTCAAACATATTTGATGCTTAGTAACGGCTTAATGGAGTACTTCGACCTCCAGCGTCAAAGCAATTCTCTCAAGGTTCCAACTCACGGCTGATCCGGCAAGGAAATCTGAATTTTCGAACCGATTTCTGACCGAATTTGCACAGCATTAACAATGCTCCCGTCAACAGCTATCGCGAGCCATTGGTTCACATTGCCTCTAGTATGTTGTTTGAGCTTTTCAGCTCCAATCGCAGTTAATTCGGTTTCAAGGCAACGAGTAGCGCCTTCGCAATAACGGATATACAGAAAATCATTGCTATCAATAATCGGAGCTTTATCAAAATAAATCGGACTATTGTCGTTATTGAACACTAAGCCACCGTCACCGGGTTTCGCTTGCTGGTATAGCGAGACAGCCAGACTCGGTTCAGCACTGACCTGCCAATCATAGAGTGGCGTCTTTTCATCAGCCTGAAATGTGACACCATTGCTCTCACCCGATGGCATTATTAGCATACCAGGCAGCGTGAAGCTCGACTTGGCCTCACCAATTGTTTCGATCAGAGTAACATCTATATACACAGCTCCTTCGTCCTCTTCTTGCAGGCTATAACGGACGGATTCTTTATCATTTAAGAAAAATGTTTTAGATGATTGCTCTGTCATATTGAATGAATGACTTTCGAGTGTTTTTCCATCTTGGCTCAATGTCGAATCAATATAATAGCTGCCCGCATAAGCAGAACTCGCAGCCGCCACAATCACAGTGCTTAACAGTGCATAAAGCAGAGGTTTTAAACTCTTATTTGTGTTTTTCATAATTCACCATAGATAAAACTGAGCTCAGTAAAGCACCCAATAAATAAAACATTGTTTCATTCTAGCATGTGCGACTCTCTGTAAAAATCCAAAATTTACAACTGGATTTTTCTTCGCCAACTGGACTTTTAATCCCTAAATCATTCTGATATTTATATCCAGCCTACCACACTGTGATCCCCTTCAAACTCAGCATGAGAGCTGTATCACATCTGCTATTGCTAGATACAAATGTCCAGTTAATGCCCTATTTCTCCAATATATTCCCACTCAGTTCAGCACCATAATTACTGCTAACAAAACAGCGAACATTCGCAATGCTTACCTCAACCTAATGTGTTTGGTGCTCGCACCAACTGAAAAAATAAACCATAAATGGAAATGGAGTGATTCTGATGAAAACCAAAATTTCGGAGTTAAAACGACATCTCTTGACTGGTACCAGTCATATGTTGCCGTTTATCGTCGCCGGTGGTGTATTACTTGCTTTATCAGTCATGCTAAACGGTAAAGGCGCTCAACCTGAAGGTGCCTTCCTAACCGGTATCTGGGACATGGGTATCGCAGGCTTTACTCTGTTTGTACCAGTATTAGGCGGCTACATTGCGTATTCCATTGCTGACCGCCCAGCACTGGCACCGGGTATGATTGGTGCCTACCTTGCCAACCAGGTCAATGCCGGATTCCTTGGCGCGATCATCGTCGGCTTTATCGCTGGCTATGTTGTCCTGCAGCTGAAGCGTATTCCGCTGTCCAATAAACTAAAAGCGATCTCGACTTATTTCATCCTGCCTATCGGCGGTACCTTTATTGTCTCAGGCTTGGTTATCTGGGTCATTGGCTCACCTATCGCCATGGCAATGGAAAGCCTGAACCTCTGGCTACAAGGTATGGCTGGTGCATCGAAAGCCTTTCTGGGCGCCATTCTCGGTGGTATGACAGCCTTTGATATGGGCGGCCCAGTTAACAAAGTCGCCACACTCTTTGCTCAAACCCAAGTCGGTACTCAGCCATGGCTGATGGGCGGTGTCGGTGTCGCAATCTGCGTTCCACCTCTAGGCATGTTCCTGGCTACCCTATTATCACCCAAACGCTATTCACCAGAAGAGCGCGAAGCAGGTAAAGCAGCAGGTATCATGGGTTGTATCGGTATTACAGAAGGTGCAATTCCTTTCGCGGCTGCCGATCCTTTACGTGTCATTCCATCCATTGTGCTTGGTGGTATTGTCGGTAACGTTACCGCCTTTATGCTGGGAGTTCTCAACCATGCCCCTTGGGGTGGCTTGATTGTGCTACCTGTCGTTGATGGCCGTCTGTATTACCTATTAGCAACCGTTGCAGGAGCCTTAACTACAGCCCTTGTTGTCAACGCACTTAAAAAACCAATCACTGAACGCGAAGAGAAAACCCAAGATGCTGAAGAAGACAGCCTTGAGTTAGAGTTTGATTAATATAATTTGTTGGGAGACATCACATGAAAGTACTAGGCGTAACATCTTGCCCATCTGGCGTTGCACACACCTACATGGCAGCAGAAGCACTGGAAACCGCAGCAAAAGATAAAGGCTGGGAAGTAAAAATTGAAACTCAGGGCTCTATTGGTATCGAAAACGAAATTACAACAAACGAAGTCGCCAACGCCGACATCATTATTCTGACCAAAGATATCGCGATCAAAAACGAAGAGCGTTTTAAAGGAAAGAAAATCGTTCGTGTCGGTGTGGCTGACGCTGTCAAGAAAGCACCTCAAATCATGGATAAAATTGCTGCACACCTTGCACAGGCCTAAGCCTAAAGCATTGTTATCATGAACATTACGAGGCTGACATATCAGCCTCGTGATTAATATGAAACTTGATACATATTTCGTAAAATGGCACTAATGTAACATTTTACAGAACAATATATCGCTATAATACAAAGCCTAGGGTGCGCCCCTAATGATGATACTCACAATAAGCAGAGTAATGATTAAATTACCGATAAAAGAGAACGCCAAAAAAACTAACATGAAATAAAAAATGCCGTTAAAACGGCTTTATCAAAGACAAAAGACACTAATGAAGAATACCTTCTCTGACCTACTCGACAATGCAATCTCTGACAGTGATTCCTTCAACCAAATTTGGTTTGCAGGCGACACAACACCGCCCCCAGAAGCCAGTTACCAAGTTAACTTTCCACGCCTAGAGCTTGTATTCAATGGGCGTTATGAAAACCAGCTCGAAAACCATCAACAGAAACTCGACAATATCTTTCTGGAAAATGGTGATGCTTTATTCATTCCAGCCAACGCCTGGAACAAACCTAGCTGGAATCATGAATGTTCTGTACTCAGCTTACTGTTTGGTAAAAGTCAGCTCGGCCTGAGCTTGGTTAGTAAGCATGAAAATGAAGAAGGATTCTATGATGTAGTGAAATACAGTGTGCCGCAACGCACTGGACACGCCATCGATCACATCCTGACTGCATTGACCACCTTGGCGCATGAGAAACAAAAGCAGCCTGTCGATAAATTTTTATTGCTAGCCCTGCTTAGTTACTGCAAAGAGATGATTGAAAAACCATCTGAAGATACCAGCCGACGAAGTGAAGATTTATTCAAGGGGATTTGTATCTACGTGCAGGAGAACTTCCACCGTAACATTAACCGTAATACGGTCGCTGCGCGGTTTAATATTTCTCCCAATCACTTATCACGCCTGTTTCGCCAAGAAGGCCACATGCGCTTTGCCGATTACATTTCATGGGTCAGACTCGAACGAGCAAAATTTATGCTTAAGCGTTACAACTTCCGGCTTGAAGAAGTGGCACAACGCTGTGGCTTCCACGACTCCAACTATTTCTGCCGGGTATTCAAACGAAAAACCGGTAAAACCCCAACCGAGTATCGCAGCTACTAAATGCAAGCTCGGTTACAGTGTGGTTACTGAACCTAATTCCATCTTATAAAAACTATAATTACTCCGGACCTTGCCCGCGAGCTACGCGGGCTTTTTTTCTAATATCACCCTAGGGTATGTCCCTAACCTTAGCTCACAAAAGGCTGCTCGGTCACAACCCAGTTCTGTATGGTGTCCCGATAGTCGTATACGTATTGGTAATAGATATGATCGATCGCCATCAAGATCGGCATCTGTCCAGAGATCATGCCGGTAGACTCCTCACCGTGCAGCGATGCAGTCAACATGGTTGCATCTGCAATATTCACTAACTTCGACTTCTCATTGGCAGTTATACACAGCACCGTAATGCCTTTACTTTTCATCTGCTGAGCATAATTGATCATCCGCTCATTCTTGCCTTTGAGCGTCAGAAGGATCACCAACGCACCCGGCTTTAATATCGAGCTCACCATCTGCATCGAGTCGCTGTCCTGTACGACCTCTATATATTTTCCAAGGCGAGTAAATCGAAACTTAAAATCAGCCCCAGCCAACGCACTGTAGCCCGAACCAAAAACATGGATAACATCATGCTGGTTGATCGCCTGGCTGAACCGGGTGGTTTGAGCCATATCCAACCGCTTGTCAAACTGCTGTAACACATCCACATAGTCATGGTGCAGGCTGCTTGGTTCGACACTCTGTTGCGGTTTTTCTTCGTCTAACTGCTGCTGATAGATGAACAAGAACTCTTTGAAGTTATTCAAGCCCACTTTTTTACAAAACCGCGTGATTGATGCCGTCGAAACCCCGATTTCAGCAGCCAGTTCTTCGATATTTCTAACCGGATTACGCGCCAAAAAATAATCAGCAATTTTATTGTCGGTACTAGTGAATTTTATCCGAGCATATTCAAAAAGCAGTTGGAAATCTTTGTTCATCATCTCGTCCGTGTCTAGGGATATAACCAGTTCAAACTTAATTATTAGAATTAGGCAGTCCGGTTCGAGATAGAACTCGCTGCCACTTTAAGTAACTTATAACGAAAACAGTTTCATCACAACCACGACAAATTAAAAAACGCGGGGCAATACTGAAAAAATTTACACAAAGGAAGGGAAGCACACTAGTTGGACAGAAAATGTGCTTCCCAGGGGTATCTAGAGAGAGGTTATTGCAGTAAGTATAATAATTAGAAGTAGTACTCAAGTCCAAGTCGCGCTTCAGTAATATCAGACTCGTTGATTTCCATCGCTTTCAGGCGCAAATACACCAAGGCATTGTTGTCGATAAAGTAAATCGTCTGGCCAGAAATCACATGATCAGCCGTTCCATCCACCTTGTTACTATCAATTTCAAGATCACTATTGGCGGCATAACCTAGCTTAAACTGCCAATAGCCTATGTTGTACAACGCGCCCACCGAATATGAAGTTTGATCTTGCTTATCACCGATCCGAGTTTCAATGGTCCCTTGCCCGGCATCACCATTGTCATAATTTGAATAATCTGCTGACATCACCTTATACGCACCAAAAAGACCGATCCCATTTTCGAATGCCAGCTCAAAACCGGTCAGATAAGTCATATAGTCCGAAGTCGCCGACAGAGTTGACTCGGTATCATTATCTTCCAGTTCGACTAAACGGCCAGTTCCGTATTCATAACCCGCATGTAGGGTTAACGGCCCAGTATTATAGTGCGCCGCCGCGCCATAAAAGTTACTGTCAGAGTCATTCGGATTATTACCTCGACCTGCCGCCAGAGTCATGGTGAACCCTGCCCAATTAGGGCTGTCCCAGCTAATCTGATCCGACTGTCGACTATAGTTAGCACCACCATCAATATCAGAACCCCAGTCAAAAACATTACCTAAACCAGGATTTGAGTAAGGCCAGTCAATAATGCGGTATAGTGGCGTATCAAAACGGCCAAATTTGACTAACCCCCAACTGTCATCGGTAAAGCCAGCATATGTATCACGGAGACCAAGCTGACCATCTCCTTCGTTATCACTCCAGCCTACGTTATTACCTTCTATTTGCCAGACTAGTTTAGGCGCCCTTGCCATCTCTTTTGTGCCGCGAAAACCAATTCGAGATTCGTTCTCAATACGGTTTACCGTATCCTTGCCATCTTCAGCAAAGCTATAAGCAGAAATTGCGACCTGACCATAAAGCTCAATGGCATCATTGGCCATTGCAGGAAACGTTATAAGAGAAGCAACAACGGATGCGGCGAGTAAACTTTTTCTAAACATGTTAATTCCTATATGTTCATTATTTAACTGCCATTGCTAGGCAAAAGGTATTTCATAAAATGTGATAACTTGACTGTAAAACTAATTACTAGTTCTCAAGATTAAACAGCTAGATTTAAATCAACAGTATGAATCATACTTTTTCGGTACAATGGCCAATCATTACCGTTGACATACCCAATTAACTTCAAAGTTCTGAGTATATTAAGAGCTACTTAATTGACACTCGTTCATTTAGTGTCATTATTTTTGTTAGCAGCAATATACAAACCAGATGATTAAATTGATATTGGACATTTATCTGAAATACAGGACAAATGAACACTAGAAATAGAAATATGATCAAACGCATACTTTTACGTTTAGTTATTAAGAGTATGTACAGGTGGTATCTGTTAATACAAACACACAAAAATACAGTTCTGGTACATTTATCCAGTATTTAGTTCCTTTATCGTCTCTCTATATAAGTTGTTTTAAATATAATAAAAATTAACACCGAACAATTAATTAGGAATTTATTGATGTCGACTCTATTACTTGATGGTGAATGGCAACTTTCTTCACCCCAGCACCCGCATATTTCTATCCCGTGCCAATTACCGGGCGATATTCACTCTGCGTTGCTGAGAGCCGAAAAGCTCCCCCATCCCTATCTCGGCTGTAATGAAACCGAGGTCCAGTGGGTAGGCGAGAGTGACTGGCGACTAACACGTACTCTTTACTTAGATAACGATACCCTTTCCGCTCAAGCAGTTGACCTTTGCCTAGGCTTTGTCGATACCATGGCTGCAATTCGAATAAACGGAAAAAACGTTCTTCAATGCACCAATATGTTCCGTCAATACCGCCAAGATATTCGCCCTTTTCTGAAGTCGGGTGAAAACCAAATTGAAATCGAGCTATTCCGCAATGACCAAGAAGCAGCCAAGCAGGCGGAAAGGTTGCCGTTCCCAGTGCCATGGGCTGTGGGCAATAACCAAATTCCACATATGAATACCCTGCGTAAAACCCAGTGCCATGCAGGCTGGGATTGGGGAATTTGTCTGTTAGTCAGCGGGATCTACCAGTCTATTTCGCTGATCCCGGTTCATCAAACCCGACTGCAGCATGTCAGAACCACCCAGCAATGGCATGACAACGGCAGTTGCGATCTCACCATCACCACCCACTATGAAGTACTTACACCCAGACAAGCTCAAACACTTCAGGTTGAATTTGACCAGCAAAGCCATGAGATTCACCTACCTGCTGACTCAATCGGCAAACACCAACATCAATACCAAATCCACATCGCTCAACCCAAACACTGGTGGCCGGCAGGCTATGGCCGTCAGCACCTCTACCCGCTAAAAGTCAAGCTAAACAACCACACCATTGCCAAGAAGATTGGCCTTAGAAAGCTGGAGCTAGAAACGCTCAACGATGACATCGGCACTTCAATGACTTTCAAAGTAAACGATGTTGCAATTATGGCCAAAGGTGCCAACTGGATCCCGCTCGATGCGCTGCCCGCCGAGCATACCGACAAGCGCTACCGCCAACTGCTTGAAGATGCCGTTGCGGCAAACATGAATATGATCCGTGTCTGGGGTGGCGGCATGTACGAACATGATATCTTCTATGAACTCTGCGATGAGCTGGGACTGTTGGTGTGGCAAGATTTGATGTTTGCCTGTGCGCTTTATCCATCCACTCCTGAGTTTTTGCAAGATGTCGAAGCCGAAGTCAGGGATCAAATTCACCGTCTTGGGGATCATCCGTCGTTGGCATTATGGTGTGGTGACAATGAAGTCATCGGTGCTATCGGCTGGTACCCAGAGTCAAAAAACAACCGCGAAAAATACGTTGTGAACTATGACCGCCTAAATCGAACCCTTGCGACTGTAGTTGAGCAGGAGGATCCAACCCGACGTTTCTGGGCCAGCTCCCCATGCAACGGTGAACTCGACTTTGGCGATGCCTGGCACGATGATAACAGCGGTGACATGCACTTCTGGGATGTCTGGCATTCCGGAAAATCCTTCGATGCCTACCATAGCGTCAAACCACGGTTCTGTTCTGAGTTTGGCTTCCAGTCATGGCCCTCGCTACCAACCGTAACAACTTATGCTGAACGAGACGACTGGAACGTCACTTCGCCCACTTTTGAACAGCACCAGAAAAATAGCCGTGGTAACAGCATCATCACCGAAATGTTTACCCGCTATTTCCGCTTTCCTAACAGTTTCGAGAATATGCTTTATCTGAGCCAGGTTCAGCAAGCCCTGGCCATTAAAACCGCCAGCGAATACTGGCGCGCACATAAAGCACACTGTCGCGGCATTCTCTATTGGCAATTGAATGATTGCTGGCCTGTCAGCTCCTGGTCGAGTATTGAGTACACCGGACGCTGGAAGCAACTTCACTATCATACCAAGCGTTTCTTCGCTCCCCAGTTGGCAACCTTTATCAAAGACGAGCAAGCACTTACTCTACATCTAATTAGCGATAGCCAGCATGATATTCAGCTAGAAGGGCGAGTATTGCAAATAAGCTGGGAGGGGGAAGTGATCAACCAGTGGCCGATCAACGTGACCATTGAAGCCGATCAGGCAATGCCAGCATGGCAGCTTGCCAGCACAGAGTATGACAACGAAGCTAAAATTAGTTTCTTCCACGTCATATTGCATACCGATGAGCAAGTTATCGAAAACAGCTACTACCCTGCCCTGTTTAAGCATGCCGACTTGCAGAAAGCTAATATCCAGTGGCAGATTGAATCTGACGAGCAAGGCCTGCTTGTAAGTCTAGACTGTGATGCCCCTGCATTGTTCGTCCACCTTGAATATGAAGGTTCAGGCAGATTCGATGACTCAAGCTTTACCCTATTGCCATCTTCTCTTTCTGGAGGTACTAAACTCGTTCGCTACACTGGCCCTGCCAGCAAACAAGAACTCGCCCAGGGCTTAACGGTATATCATCTGCGCGATACTTATTAAATCATCGTTGCTTGCCCTGTCAATCGGTTCGCAGGGCAAGCATGATCGATTTGCACCTTCTGCTGCTTACATTTTATGGGCGATTACTGGAAAAACTGGTTTCTAAGCATCTATATAAAGGTACAAAGGCCAGATTAGCCACCGTAAAACTTTGGTCAATGATTAAGACAAGCCTGAGGGTTTATCTGTATAGGATGAATTCTACGCGCTTGCAGCCTAATTGTGTCTGAAAATCAGTATGCTTGTAGTTCGGCATAATTGAGCGACAAGACCCTCAATGAAGCTAACACCTCAATATTTTGCTCGGTAATTGTGAATCAACCAGCCTTTCCTAGTCGGCTGTTCGGTTCACCATTTAGTCAAGAATGTGATGCTGCAAGCTTGGAAATACATGAGCGACGTCAATCAATTGGCGCAAATACATTGAAATTCAGTATGCATAAGTGTTAAATGCACCCGATTTATATAAAACAAATACAATATGCTTTAACAGTGTGCTAGGGAATATAAAATGAAATTAAAGCCAATTTTTAACCTTTCGATCGTAGCAGCCAGTATGGCACTCGTTATCGGTTGCAATGATTCATCTTCAGATACACCTAAAATTGAAAAAGAAACAGTTATAACGGACAATCAGACACCTTCCACCCCTTTAATTCTTACGAGAAATTACCAAGTGGTAATGCTCAATGCCCAACAGGTGGAATTAAAGTTATTTCCGGGTTAGACGAGAACAATAATGATGTTCTCGATGAGAATGAAATGCTTGCTCCTCAATATGTTTGTAACGGCCAAGACGGTGCCAACGGCCAAGACGGTGCCAACGGCCAAGACGGTGCCAATGGGTATAACGCTTTAGTTGCTATAGTTTCAGTTGCACAGGGCGACAATACTTGCTCTATTGGCGGCCAACAAATTCTTGCAGGGCTGGATATCAATCGTAATAACATATTAGATCCAGTAGAGGTAACTCAGGCGAGTTATATCTGCAGTAATGGGGGAATAGTAACAAAAGAACCCATTATTAATGCAATTTCAGCTTCTTCATCGATGGTATTACCAGGCGAAACAGTTGAACTCAATGCAACCATTTCTAACCTTTCACCTTCCGATAAAGTAATTTGGAAAACAGCTAAGGGGAACGTTCTTCAACCTAAAGATCCTTCACGACCCCATATCATTGAAGTATCAGTCAGTTCAACACCAGGACAAGATGAGTATGTACTTTATGTGGAGCAGACTGATAATGAAGATAATGTAACTGTTCAAACAAAATCGGTATTCGTTACAGTTGGTCAATCAGCAACTCAAACCCAAGCTGTAGTATTAAGCACACAACAAGTGTTTTTGCCCGAAGGCTATAGTGTCAAGCCCGTGAATGGTGACATTACTGGCACTGTAATTTACGGAACTCCTGTTACCCAGCCAGTGGCGAAATTCAAAGCCAAAGTAGCTATCCCGACCCCAGAACATGTTGAATTGGTAGGGTTTGTTGCTGAACGACCTTCGCTAAATTCAGGTAACACCGCTGATGCGATTCTAGCTAACTCTATTAACTCCATTGCTAACGTATTAACAGGTTCAACTGTATCCCAATTCTCAAAAACAGTGCTTGAAAATGGTGATGTCTCTGCCAGTTATAATATTACACTGCGCAGCGGTGAAGAGAAGAAAGCCACAGAGCTATTAGAAATTTTGCTTCAACAGATGGCTGTCAATAAAGTTGGCGGTAACTTAGATGATCTGGTACCAGCATCTACTGAAATCGCAGTCAATGAGTTCCAATTAGATGTTGTACTTAGTTATGATGCAACCAAAGACACTTTGGTAATGACCTCCACACTCATTGCTAAAGATAAATATACGCTCTATTCTGATCTCATCTCTTCGACAACATCGGAAAATGTCATTGCAACAACCGACTCAGAGCTTAAAATCCAGAATGATACATTCACTGCTGTTGATCAAACGGCTAACCAGGCAGACTTCTTATTCGTGATTGACAATTCCGGCAGTATGGGTGACGAACAAGATGAAATAAGCCAGCTAGCTCAGAGCTTTAAAGATACAGTGGCAAATGCTGGCATTGATTTCATGGTTGGCACCATTACCACCGATTCAGATACATTACGAGGAAATGGATTTACCAACGATGTAGCTCAAATCGAAGCTGATTTAAAGCCTGGCACCAGTGGTAGTGCTAGAGAACGAGGCATTTATTGGTCTGAAAAAGCATTACAAAGCGCTTCTCTTAGTGACAGCGAGGACGGAACTGTCACTGCTGCGGGTTACCCGAGACCAGGAGCTTCCCTGTCAGTTATTATTATGAGTGACGAAGAAAGTCAATATAGCCAGTACAGCAATAACCGTGCAACGTTTGATGTTAATGATAATTTATTCGTTGACAGAGGATATCGAGTATACAGCATAGTCGAACCAAACGTGGCTCAAAGCAGCCAATATGATGATCTTGCCACAGCTACATTCGGTACCGTTCTTAATATCAATGAAAAATCCGAATATACGATCTTCATGGATACGGTTGCCAATAATGCAGGTGCTACAAGCGCAGGCTATAAGTTATCTCTTGCGGAAAATAACAAAATATTGTCATCATCAATTTCAGTATCAGTGGATGGCGTAAACACGCCACGTGACTCAAGTAACGGCTGGCAATACTATCCATTATCTCAGTCAATAGTATTCACAGGCAGTAAAATACCGACACAAGGTTCAGACATTGTCGTCGCATACCAATATGTATTTGTAAGCAATTAAGCACTGTTTTTCATCCAAAGCCCCGAGATAAAAGCCTTGGGGCTTTAAACATCTTCACTGGTTTGTCGAAAACTGAAATGGAAGGTAATGATTTTCATCAACACTAATCATTTTCAACAAGAGTGACCTTTACTTCATGGTGCAAGTGATATGTATATAGTATGTTTAATCACTGCACTTTTTATCTCAATAGCAAGAAGTTGAATTCTCAATTGCTTTATTTTTATCTTCCTAATAAATAATATAATTGGGCTTCATACAGATTCTAAGAGTTTCCACAAAACCGTCAAAAATATCATCAAAATAACCATTACCAGGCAACTTATATATAAAAGCCGGCACTGGGTGCCGGCAAAAACAGGTGGAACTAGAGAGGTCACAAATTACTTAAACCACTTAAAGGTTCTAATTTGTTTAGCGGCAAAACCATCCAAACTAAATTCCTCTCCATGAACTGGATAACGCTTTAATTCCTGTTCAAGCAGATCTGTTTCAATCAGGTGCTTCAGCTCTGCCTGGAAAATAATTGATCCCGGCTGTTCAACCGCGAATGAATTCGGGTTATACAGACGCACCACATAACCATCGCCATCATCGGCAGGTTTAATCGCACTGACCACCAGCTCTGGACAGTCAAAGTGATAGCCACTGAAATTATCAGGAATGGAATGCGACAGCGGGTGCATTACAAAGTACTTTAAAGTATTGGTGAACTGATTCAGAGACTGATTCTGATAGTCCAGTACGTCAACGGCATAGTGCTGCCAAGTACGTTGCACCGATGCAGGTTCAAACTTCGACTCAATCACCAATGCACACTCAACGTTCAGCTTGCCAAGCAACTGGCTATCCGGTGTCGGGATGTACTTGAACTGTTGACCCGATGCAATACCCGGTCGCCGCTGTAAATTTGGCTTGCCCAACCAGCCCACCGAACGGAATAAAGTCAGAGCCAATTGGTTCTCAGCCAACACCTCATACTCCTTCACACCTTTAGCTAGCAAGGTCAAGCTGGTGCTCTCGTCATGCATATTGGCAAAATGCAACATCGGATAAATTGGACTTGGCTCTTCTTTCCAGTCCGCCTCGCGCCAATCTTTCAGGTGCGCTGGTACATTTGCCCGCTCAACCACTCCAAACGGCGTATCAGACCAGGATGTTTGAGTGCTAAACGGTCCCGTGACCACAAGCTGCATCCGGTGATCGCCAACCTGATTATCTAACTCCGCCTCAATCTTAAGCGGACAGTTAGAGCCAGTATGCTCTTGTCCGTCGCGTACCTGTTCTAACCGGAAAGCCAGTCGATACCCAACCCCGCCATTACAGGCTCGCTTGGCACGGGCATCCAAATCTTTAGGCAGCGCCCATGTACCCTCAACAAACAAGGTTTGAGAATGCCCCCCTTTCTGTACCGAGAATAACGCTTGCGACCAGTCGAGCGTCAGCAGCCAATCTTTCTCCGGCGGAGAATAGTCATAGGTATCGCCATCATCACCCATGTCAATCAGGCGAATGCAGTCATGCCACCAGCGTTGCTGCTGTTTATCCAGCAAATTTAGCTGGCCATCGCGATAAACCAACTGATAGCGGCTATTTTCAATTTCCAGTTCCAACAGCCCTTTTTCGACGGCTGTTGATAGCGGCTGTTTAGGATTCTCTTCAGACTTATCTTGTTCACAAACTTGTTGCTCGCAAACTTGTAGGCTAACAAAACCGGAGGCCGGCAGCGGATAGCTCAACTCGATATCCGTCTGATAATAGTAATAGTCGGGATCATTATCAGCCTCATCCCGCTGGATACTGCCGCGGTAGGTTTTCTCTACCTGAGTTATATCGAACGACACGGGATTGCCTTTTAGATCACACAAGATAAAGTCCGGGCTCTGAGTTGAAATCGTCACCTGCATCACTTGATTGCGTGGATAGGGCAAGGTGTTGAACAGTGTCAATCGGCCATCAATTCCGCCCTGTTCGGCACTTGGTTGTGATTCGGCTAGCTTCCGTACCAGATAATCCACCGCAGAACCTGACATCTGATCCGCCTGCTCATAACGAGACAGAATGATCTTGTTGGTCTTGTCGGTATTACAACCACCAGCACTATCATGAGCATGATTGCGCATGATCACTTTCCAGATGCTGTCGACAAGCTGATTCTTTGGTGCAATGCCCAAGGCGTCCGCCATCACCATCAAAGGCTCAAGCTGGTAGCTCAAACGACGCTCTATTTTGTCGTTAAGGTACTTATGATCATATCGCGACGAATAGATCGAGCGATGGATCTTGGAAACCTGACCGTCAATGAACTCACCGCGAATGCAAGGCAGAGCAAGATCTTCCTCGGCCAGTGCATCAAACAGCTGCTCATAACAACTCTCGACAATCTTATAGTCAGAAGTCGCCTGATCGCTAAGCGCAATGCGCTGCTTAATATTCAAATCAATGTAACGTTGATCCCCCCCCAGAGGGATTGCAATATTATTCGCGATTGCTCCTTCTTCGGCCTGATGGCATAGCGGCGTCGGATCATCAAAATCAATCAAGTACGAGCCAACGAAATAGCCATTCTTGATGTTGTAAGCCAACACCTCGCTGCCGTCTTCGCACTGCCATTTAAACTCGCGGCTCTGGCAGATATCGGTCGACAAACCGCGCCAAAAGACGGTTTTATCAATGCCTACCCCCTGGTAGATCTTCGGCATGTCGATACTCTGGCCAAACGAATCGGGCACATACCCTATCTTCATCACTGGTCCATATTGCTCACCAAGCCTGATACCTGCTACCAAATTTCGGACAATTGACTCGCCTCCGACTATCAGCTGATCCGCTTGGGTATACCAAGGGCCAATCTTTAACTTGCCCTGCTTAACCAAACGCATAAACCGTTCGGTCTGCTCCGGACAGTGTGCCAGATAGTCTTCGACAATACTCAGCTGACCATCTAGCAGGTACGTATCGCTCTTACCGTTTTCCAACCCACTCATCACTTCATCCATATGATAGATCAGCTGGATCAGCGACTCATGTGTCGAGAAATACCACTCGAAATCCCAATGCGTATGCGGGATGACGTGAAATGCTTTTTTCATAGCTACTGCTCACTTCAACGGCTGGCTATCATGCAATAGCGGTCGCAATCACATCTTGAACCTGACTCGCATCACCTTGCTGCAGCGTCTCGCGGAACGGCTTTCTCATCATGCAACGTGACAGCTTGGTCAGAATACGGATATTACTTTCATCCCCATCAGCGGGAATACTCAGGGCAACGGCTGTGTCCACCGGTTGTTCGTCCATGGTTTCCCATTCGATTGAATGGCTAAAACGAACCACAAACAACCCTGCATACTCGGCCACCTCGTTCTTACAATGTGGTATTGCCACTCCTCCCGTAAATCCAGTACTGGATTGCTTTTCTCGGGCAACCAAACCCTCTTCATAGGCTTTGGCATCCGTCACGTAGCCTAAGGCCTGTGCCTGCGCAGCAATAAAAGCAAAGGCTTGCTCTTTGGTCTTGGATTCAGCGTCAATCAAAATATGTTCAGGTTTAAATACAGCTTTCATCATGAATCCTTAATTTGCTCGTACAGGTTGTTGTTCAGTTGCAGTGTCTTGTTCTACCGTGACCTGCGCCGTTTCAGTACCAGTCTCGACTTCTATCGGTTTGCGCCACAGGCCGATAATGACCGCGGTCAGCGTAATGCCCGCGAAGGTACATAAAATCCAGGTAACAAATGGGATTGGCTGCTCGATATAACCGACAAACGTACCCAGCGGAGAACCAATACCACCGTAAAATTTCACGTCAAAGAAGCCAACCAAACCACCCGCCAATGCCGAACCGGCTACACTGGCAGTGATCATCTGCAAAGGATGAGCAGCAGCAAATGGGATAGCCCCTTCGGTAACCCCGACAATCCCCATACCAAAAGCAGAGTTTGCCGATATTTTCTCAGTCGCGGTGAACTTGTTCTTGAACAGGTGAGAGGCAAGAAAGATGCCCAGAGGAGCGACAGAGATCGCCACCTGTGCAGCCGTACCCGGTACAAAGTTCGCGCCTTCAATACCGTATTTCGCCACGGTATCGGTAAAGACTGCCGTACCGAAAATCAGTGCCGTTTTGTTAACCGGGCCACCAAAGTCGAAGCCAATCATCGCCCCAATAATGGCACCAATAATAAATGTCGACGCAGAGTAATTGGTGGTCAGCCAAGTCAGCCAGTCATATAGTGCGCCCATCCCCGAAGCAATAGGCCCGCCAATCATGTACTTCACCACAATAGTGATAAAGAAAGTCGCAATCAGGGGAAGGATCATAATAGGAACAAGTGGTTTAAGGATTTTCGGCCAGCGAATCTTCTTAAGGTAACGAACGAAGTAGCCGACTAGAAATGCCACCAGAATCGCCGATAGGAAGCCGCCACCAGTTTCCGTTCCAAGAAAACCGGCATCATTGGCGATATAGGCACCAATCATTGCCGGGGCAATTGCCGGACGAGAAGCAATTGAGTTCGCCACAAAACCAGCAAACAACGGGATCATCAAGGTAAAGCCGACCTTACCGACCTGGAACAGGTGATACATCAGGTCACCAAGTGGATCCGACTGGTCAAAGCCCCATGCGACCATCCTTCCCATGTCATCTTTCTGGAAAGCAAAAATGTTGGCGATGGCCAGCAGCAAACCTGCCGAGATAACCATCGGCACCATATAGGAGATGCCGCTCATAATGTGCTGAATAAAACCATTTTCATTGGTTTTGCCGAGGGTAATATTACCAACTTCAGTCCCCTTTGCGCCAAAAACGGTGCCTTCTTTGATTGCTAACTCAACCAAGGCCATCGCATCTTTAATCGCCACTTTCGGACGGGTTTTATACACCTTCTTGCCCGCAAATCGCGCCAGATCAATTTCGATATCGGAAGCAATAATCACCACATGTGCCGCAGCAATGTCTTCCTCGGTCAGAATGTTCTCGGCACCGATTGAGCCTTGGGTTTCAACTTTAACTTTGAAACCATGATCTTCGGCAGCCACTTCAAACGCTTCTGCGGCCATATAAGTATGGGCAATGCCCGCCGCACAGGCAGTTATTGCAACAACGGTGTGACTCATTTAATGACACTCCTGTAAAAAATATTTGTCCGTCCAACTGATGCTTATTGTGTAAATTTTTTCCCCAAAAGAATGGGATCGCAGACACAAAAACAGATCTTCTGAAAAAATTTACAATCTTTTTGACCTGGGGAACATTTTAAAAAGGAATATTTGGTTAGTTTATATAGGCAGAAACGAGCTCAAAACAGTAATAGCCATTATTTATATAAGACATAGGGTTTTAGGCCACCATATAACCAATATAAAAACAGCCAACACTGCGAAGACAGTGAAAATATTTTCAGAAAATTGTGAACACAAATAACCACGACATAGAACTGGATGATAGAAATGAGCGCATCAAACATACTTGCCGTCCCCTCTTCGCTTAGCGAGTGCCACGACGAAATACAAAACCAGCTGGATCTACTCGTCAATCATAGCCACACGATTAAGAATGTGTACATTGCCACCAAAAGCCATTCGGCCCCTGATCTAGCATGGCAAATTGACATTCCGCGTTTTGATATCGTACTCAGCGGTAGCATCGTCACCGAATATTCGGTCAGTGACAGCCACCATGTTCAACAGCAACTAAATTGTGGCGATGTGCTATATATTCCTGCATCGGCGTGGAGCCAACCTGTCTGGCAACAAGAAGTCACCCTGCTGAGCCTAATGATCAGCAATCATAAGATTGGCTTTAGCCTGCAAAAATGGAATGGGCAAAGCTTTGATGAAATAGCCAAGAGACCAACGATCCGCCAACACCAGAAAATCGGCAACGGATTGTTGCAGGCGCTCAATGAGCTGAGCCAGCAAGAAAGTGACCAACACACCTCGGCATTGGTTATCCGCTCTTTGCTCAGCCATATTATGACGATGAGCGAGCTCCCGGAGTGCCTACCGACTCGACAGGAAGAGTTGTTTCACAAAATTGTCCGCTTCATTGACCAGCATTATTCGGAGTCACTCACCCGAGAGATGCTGGCTGAACAGTTTTATATTTCCCCCAACTACCTGTCTCATATTTTCCAACAACAAGGCAATACCAGCTTCAAGGAGTATGTCTGTGAGCAGCGCCTAGAAAAAGCCCAGACATTACTGCGGGAAGGAAACAGCCGGATCAAGCAGATTTCCGAGCAGTGCGGTTTTGCCGACAGCAATTATTTCTGCCGCTTATTCAAACAAAAGCTTGGGCTTACCCCTTCACAGTTCCGGGCAAGTTCAAGCCCGGCTTAATCGCGTTATTCAACGTGATACCACCGGGCTTGAGTTGAAACCTGCTTGTTTATTGTCAAACAGGCTTAATTTCCAATGGCACTAGCAACACAATTACTTCATCAGCCCCTCAGCCGTCCATGACGGCGGGAAGCTCTCTGGTGTTGATGCCCAGCTCTGATTAGGCGTGTTGCCCATCACAAAGGCCAGCTCTCCCCCTTTGACGATCTCATTATGGCTGATCCATGAGCGTTCCAGACTTACCCCGTTCAAGCTAACAGATTGGATATAGATATTTTGTTCCGACACATTTTCTGCAATTACAGTAAACGTGTTGCCATTTGGCAAATCAAGCACCACCTCTGGGAACATTGGAATACCAATCACATAACGCTGATCCGCCGGATTCACCGGATAGAAGCCCATCGCGGTAAACACATACCAACTCGACATCTGGCCGTAATCATCATTGCCGCATATACCTTCCGGCTTGTCTGAATAGCAAACATCGACGATTTCCTTTAGCCACTTCTGAGTTTTCCATGGCTGACCAACATAGTTGAACAAATATGGCGCATGGTGATCCGGCTCGTTACCCTGCACATATTGGCCAACCATACCGGTACTGAAGATCGGTAGCTCCTGCTCGGGATCCGGCGTGGTTTCAAACAAGTCATCCAGACGCTGAATAAACGCTTCTTGCCCCATCATTTTAACCAGGCCTGCGACATCATGCTGAACATGCCAGAAATACTGCCAAGCGTTACTTTCCGCAAAGCCGGCTTCATAACGCTCGGGATCAAAATCAGAAATAAACTCGCCGTTTGCCAATCTCGGTACAAACCAGTCCCGGCTGGCATCGTATTGATTCTGCCAGTTTTTAGCCTGCTTAATGAAGTGCTGAAAGTCAGATTCCTTACCTAGCGAATTTGCCATCTGGGCAATCGCCCAGTCATCATAGGAGTATTCCATTGCCCGTGACGCCGCCCAGCCATCACCGCCTTCCTCTTCGGAATACGGCACATAGCCATAGGTACGGTAAGCGACAATCTCACTCTTGTCCGAAGCCGCCGACGCTTTCATTGCCTCTAGTGCCAACTGCGGATCAAAGCCGTTGATTCCTTTTAGCCACGCATCGGCAATCACGGGAACAGCATGATAACCAAGCATCATGTTGGTTTCGTTGCCTTTCATCGACCACACCGGCAATAGTCCGGTTTCTTCATAATGGGCCAGCATGGATTTCACCATATCATTGACCCTGTCCGGCTCCACCAGCGTCAGGAAGGGATGGGTGGCACGGTAGGTATCCCACAACGAGAAGGTATCATAACGGTCAAAGCCTTCTGTCTGCTGGATCTGATGATCGGCACCTTTGTAGCGACCATCAACATCCGAGTGCAATGTCGGACCTAAATAGGAATGATAGATAGCGGTATAGAAAATCCGTTTCTTGGCTTCATCATCACTGGTTACGCGCACTTTCTCCAGCTCGTCTTCCCACGCCTGGCTTGCCGCCTGCTGGGTCTGATTAAAATTCCATTCCGGTAGCTCTTGCTCAAGGTTCTTATAGGCTCCTGCAATATCAACTGAAGACAGTGCCACCTTTACCAATAGCTCATTTTCCTGCTCGCTGGTATCAAAGCTGAAATAACCACGAGTATGGGTGCTTTGTACCTCATCACCACTCACCACCTGCCCGGCGGCATCGTCTCTAAGTTCGAAACCCGTCATCGGACGGGAGAACTTAATCACGAAGTGCTCGCGCTGATCAGCCGCCCACCCCGTCGAATAGCGATAGCCTTCGAGTGTCGTTTCATCCACCACCCTAATCACGGTATCTGTCGGGGAGTCCCAGTTCAGGGCATAACCTAAATTCAGCACCACTTTTGATTCATCATCTTTCGGGAAGGTATAACGATGGAAACCAACCCGGTTGGTAGTGGTCAACTCGGCCTCAATGCCATAGTCATCCAGCATTACCTTATAGAAGCCTGCACCCGCCTGTTCGTTGTCATGGCTGAAATGGGATGCCTCCCGGCTGCCGCGCATTTCGTCAGAGCGGCTGTTAAACGGCATCAGCAAAATGTCATTCAGATCCCCTGCACCCGTGCCGGAAAGCTGGGTATGGCTAAAGCCCACTAGCCTATCGTCATGGTAGCTATAGCCACTGATATAGTCCCAACCGCCCGTGCCATTATTCGGACTGAGTTGCACCATTCCATGGGGAACAGTGGCTCCCGGGTAAGTATTAGCCAATCCACCGGTACCAATCATCGGATCGACATACTGAACCAGATCCAACTCAGGCTCCAACTCCTTGCCATCATCACTGTTTGAGCTGCTGGAGTTACAGCCCACCAGACCAATAGACAATGCCACCGCAGCGGCGATTACCGAACGTTTAAACATGTTACCTCCGTGAACACTTATTAAGCTGAGATACAGGCGCGGCTATGAGTACTGGATAAAGCAGCACCTAGAAAAGTAAATTGAATGAGATTGATATAACGCTGTAAGCCAATAGCTCACAGATTAAAAATGGATAAGGAAGGTAAGAGAAAGAACTTCCCTTACCTTCTTGCTCAGCTTATTAGTTCACTGGTTTCTGATCGGTCATCACAAAACGCAGCTCGCCACCGGCATAAATCTCGTTGTGAGCAAAAGTGTTGAACTGATCAAGCGGCTTGCCGTTAATCGTTACTTCTTTCACATACAGATTATTCGGGCCATTGTTTTCAGCTACCACCTTGAACTCGCCATCGGGCAGGTGAACGGTTACTTCGTCGAACACGGGACGGCCAATGGTATATGTCGGGTCTCCCGGAGTGATCTGGTAGAAGCCCATCGAGCTCATAATGTACCAAGCCGACATCTGCCCTACATCTTCGTTACCAATTAGGCCATCAGGACCATTGTGGTAGAAGTCCTTGTACACCTGATCCAGGTATTCCTGTGCTTTCCATGGCTGGTTGGTGCGGTTATACAGGTAAATCACATGGTGCGATGGCTCGTTGCCGTGAACATACTGACCGATATAACCCGTCATATCCTGCAACTCACCCTCACCCGGTTCGGCAGTAAACAGCTCGTCCAGTTTCTGGTTCAGCCCGTCCGTGCCACCCATCAGTTCAGTCAGGCGTTCGAGATCCTGCATCAGTGTCCACTGCCACTGCCACGCGTTCCCCTCGGTGAACCAGTAGTGATCAACTTTGTAGGGATCGAACTCTTCGAGCTTCTTGCCGGTTTCATCTACCGGTACAAAGAACTTCTCTTCCGGATCCCAGTGATTTTGTGACCAGGTACTGCGATCCATGTAGTGTTCATAAGTCTTGGTATCACCTGCAGCCTTCGCTATCTGGGCGATAGTCCAGTCGTAGTAGGACATTTCCAGTGCGTACGAAACCGAGTTCCAGTTAGGTACGTGCAGGTACTGGTATGTCTCATAGTAGCTGTACTGACCCGGCATTACCGAGGCCAAAATCTCGTCAGGGATCTGCGGGAAGTCTTCGGGATGATAGGTAGAGCTTTCCGTTGATGCCAGCAATGCGTCGTTCGGATCAACATCCATTCCCTTCACAATCGCATCGGCAATAATTGCCACTGCCGGGTAGCCAATCATGGTGCCGGTATAGCTGGAATGGGCTTCCCACTTCGGCAAGATGCCGGCATTTTGTTGCTTGCGGATCAGATCATTAGCAAAATCTTCCGCACGCTGCGGATAAATGATGGTCTGCAGAGGATGAACCGCACGGAATGTATCCCACATGGAATAGATCGAGTAGTTGGTTAACCCGTCTTCTTCCCGGATAAAGCCGAGCAAGTCACGGTAACGCCCATCGACATCCTCGAATACGATAGGGGCGATCTGGCTATGGTAGAACCCGGTATAGAAGTTTGTTTTCTCTACCTCCGATCCCCCATCAAGTTCTATCACCGACAGCTCTTTTGCCCACGCATACTCGGCATCTGACTGTACCTTGGTAAAGTTAAACTCGGGGACCTCGGCTTCTAGGTTCTTTTCGGCACCTTTCCAATCAACCGGTGAGATCCCCACACGGATCTCAATTGGCTCACTGCTTTCTGCACCAAAATCTAAGTAAGCCGCAATATCAGTATCAGAACGGACTGCACCATGAGGCAGCGAGCGTTCTGCTCCGTCCTGGTTAAGCATGAAAGCATTGGCAATCGGCGCCGAGAACTTCGCGTAGAAGAAAATATTGTGGTCTTTAACCCATGAGCCACTAACACGACGTCCGCGAATTGTGTAGTCATCGACCACTTCAATTTTATTTAAAAGACTTTCGCCGCCATTGGCTTTTAATGTATGGCCAATATCCAGCTTTATTTTTCTATCACTGCCTTTAGGGAAAGTATATTTATGGTAGCCAACTCGCGTTGATGCGGTTAATTCTGCTTTAATATTAGAATCATTCAATACAACTTTGTAATAACCGGCAGATGCCTGCTCTGATTTTTTATCAAAGGTATTCTGCTCGGCATTTTCATCATTGATATAAGGCAAGATTAGAATATCACCCAAGTCGGTCACTCCAGTACCACTTAAATGAGTATGGCTGAAACCGTACAAAGTAATATCGTTATCAATAATGTCGCCTTTCTCATAGTCACTGGCATCATGGTAGCCACTGGCAGAATGCCAACCATCCAAGGTGGTATCTGGGCTTAACTGCACCATACCTTGAGGCACAACGGCTCCAGGGAAAGTATGCCCAGAGCCGGCAGTACCGATAAAGGGGTCGACATACTTGAGGATATTCATATCGACAACAATGCCGCCCTCTTTATCACCCGTATCGGTATGGCTATTACTGTCCGAGTTACACCCTGCTACACCCAAGGCAATGGCTATTGCCATCGGGATAAACTTTTTATGAAACATAGAACCACCTTGATTGCGTTTCCTAATAGACAAATTGAAAACTTAAATCCGTAATATTTAATTTGAATTTTTATGCTTATTAACGTTATTAGTTAATATGGTCAATATTATCTGGAATTGGGTATCTAGGTGATATAGTAATATTTACGCATTAACTATATTTTTGTAACCATGAGAAAAGGGTGTGATTAACCTCTATTATTTCGATTCTTTGTGATCACCATTCATAGTTATAGTAAATTAATATTCCAATATAAAAGCACCTGCTATGAATTCATAACAGGTGGTTATTACCCTTGGGTGTATCATTGAGCGACCGTTTAAATCATTCCACCTTTATACCCAAACTACCTTGTTGGTGATTAACTAAATGAGCCTCGTCATGAACAAGGTAAAGTGCAGACCGATCAAGAAACAGAATCACACCATCTTTTAATGACAGCATTTCCATGTTTTTCTTTGCAAAGGTCTCCCCATTGGTAAAAAAGTGATCAAACAAGGTCACGTTTCCCTCAGGCATAATTCGATCATGCTTTTCACTGTACAAAGATAACTTGCCACCGCTGAACTCATAAGACCCGGATGTTGAAACACCAAGTTGCCGCTTAGGATAGGCAACATACATATAAAAACCGCTGTCTTCTCGTAGCTCCACACCTAAATTCAAATCCATAAGGAAGCCTTTGTCTTTTGCAACCGGCATATAGACAGAGGTATTGCTATATAACTGTTCGGAAAAGGACTGGGGAATTATGCCATGGCCAAAAACACCAATTGCGGAACCGATTAAAATAGCCATAACAGCTTTGGTAAGTTTATTCACAGACTACCTCCTTTAAGGTGGCCGGATAACTCAAGGACTGACCTTGTTCTGTGATTAATATTCTCCCGTCCTCCACCTGATAGACAGAGGCGTTTACATACACTCTTTGATCATTTGTGTCGGGCGGAGTAAACGTACACTTGTTATAAGAACCCACCAAAAATTCACTCGCATCATTTATTGGTTCATAACGCAGGCTGAAAAAGCTGATTACTGCAAAAACAGCGGCAATAAAAACATAAGGCAGCCATTGATATATAAAGCTATACTTACGTTCTAACATTGATTCATTCGTAGCTTTTATGGTTTTAACCTGCGCCACAAAACGATAACCAACACCTCTTTCGGTCCGTATTACATCACCTTTTTTATCTTCAAATGCTTTCCGGCATATTGATACTGAATTCATTAAACTGCTATCTTCGACAACCATACCTTTCGATGTCCATATCTTATCTAGCAGCTCATGACGCGAGAGTGTGATTCCAGGATGATCAAAAAAATAACGCAACAGCGCAATTTCATTACTTCCCAATACCGTACTTAAACCAGTCGACTGACTTTGAACAACTTGCTCACTGAAATTGACAACATAATTATTATTAATGAGAAACTGCTCATTCATAAATATCCCCACCGCAAGTCTTCATTTGCATCGTCATTATTATTCGTAGCACTTTATCCTATTGCTTTATCCCCAGCCAACCTCGATTGTTACTGAACCCGATGCCTACCATTATTTTTCATTAAATGTTGAATAGCATCACATTCCTTACCATCTTAGTCACAGTGCCAGTTCACTAAGCAGACACCACCCACAAACGTTCTAAAAATCAAACACTTAAAACCTAAAAAAACATCAACCAAGCTAACTGAATATGAATTAGGTTGAATTATTTAAGCAACTGATTGAAAAGATTTATAACAGCAAGCGGCTAACAGCCAATAACACGATGAGGCGATAACACTATAAACAGCCTCAATATGATAAGGAGCTTGCAACACCATGAAGATAGAACGTAATCATAAGCCATTCCCACTCAAATACCTTGCGTATTCCATGGCTGTATTACTGTTATCAGGTTGTCAATCTGATGAAGAAACTGCAGAACAGGTGACTGTCGAAGTCCCTTTCTCTGTTCAATCATTACCGATGCCTAACGATGGCTACGGCTATGATGAAGATGGAACCATTTCGCTTCCTGATGAACCCGCCTTTTTCTCGACAAAAAGTGGGGATGTATCCTATTACCAGAATTACGAAACCAGCTTCGCAGGCATTGACGGATGGGGGCTGTGTGTAGAACCGATCGAAGTTCCTCTTAAAAGTATTAATTCAGGACAAAAATATCCTCTCGATGAGGCCTCTTTAGAAAATAACGTTCTAATCATTAATTCTGAGACTTCAGAAGTTATTGCCACACAAAAAAGTAATGACGGCTCGAATATCTATATAGAATGTAATAATGCTTTAGAGAGCTCAGAAACTTATCATATTATTGTAACATCCGGGGTAAAGACACAATTCGGTGAACCGCTGCAATCATCTTCTGAATTTAAGAATTTACTGTCAGCAGAGCCCTCCTCACTTAATGAGAATGAGCTTCGTGTTAAAGATTCTATTGATAACGCATTAACTGCTTTTTCAGATATTGAGGGTAATACAGATACCGTAGTATATGCCTCAACCTTTACGACTCAGGATAGCTACGCCATTCTTGATTCTATTGTCGAAAACAATTCTGAATCAAAATTAACGTTTGATGATCTATCACCTTACTCTGTTACTGCTTTGAGAGAAGAAGGTAACAGTGATTATCAATCTGGTATCGGTGATCTTTTTGTAAAATACGAATTATATCGGGGTTCACTGGAGTCCAATTATTACTTGCCATTTAGTAAAGAAGATTCAGAAAATTGTTTATTGGATGAATATGATCCTGTTGCAAATTGCCCGGACATGTATCGTTGGATGACCAATGAAGACGGTTCCCATCTGACGCCAAAGCATACTTCACCAAAGTTCACCACAGAGAATATTCCTGTTGACTTATATTTACCGGAAGGAGAATACGAAGGCCAAAGTTTTGAAAAATTCCAAAACGGTGAACTCCCTGTCGTTATTTTCATTCACGGGGTCACCGCCGATAAAAGTGCAGCCGCACTGATGATGAAAGACTTTGTCAAAAACCGACGATTAAAGCGTGAGTTTGCCGTTGTGGCAATCGACATGCCATACCATGGTGAACGAATTATTCACGATAAAACAGGTAAACCAATCAGTGCCAAAGAGGACAAGTCCTATTTCATCAATATTACTTCCCCGCTGACTTTAAGAGGAAACCTGCACCAGGCTATCAGTGACTTTATCAGCCTGCGCTATGCCTTAAATGATTTCATCGAGGAACAAGAGGTTCACCTCGTCGGGCACTCTCTAGGAGGGATCGTCTCTGTGATGTTCTCCGAAATGACCCAAAACACAGAGGAATTGGCACTGGACACAGCGAACTATGTTGTCCCGGGACAGGGCCTGGTCAATCTCACTCTGGAGTCTCTGACTCTTGGCATAGAAATGGAAACTGCGGTGAAGAGCTCACCGGATATTCAACGAGCAATTGCCGAAACCGTCATCCCGAATCAGTGCTACGAAGGCGTCTCAAACCAGGACTGTATTCAGGCATTACAGGTATTTGTCGAGAATCCCGATAACCAGGCATCGGTGACAATGCTCGAAAATGAGATTTACCAGGCCATATTGCCGCTGCTGAAAAAAGGCGTTCAGCGCACGATAGACAGCGCCGATCCGGCCAGTAAAACCTCCCGCCAGGTTATAAACGCCCAACCAACGTTGCTGATTGAAGCAAAAGGTAACTGTGGTGAGACTTGCGAAGTGGGTGAGTATATGCCAGATGTCGTTATCCCCAACGCGACAGAGAAAAACAGCCTCACCGGAACCGAACCGCTGATCCGTGCCCTGCAACTGGAAGATATCCGCGAAGACACGATAGACAATGGAGTCCCTCTGCGAGGCGTGATCCGGGCCACCGTCGGCGGGCACGGGACTTACCTGTTCCCTTATGAAGGCCCGATGGATGACTCCGGTATGCCTTCGACGGAAAACCTCGGGGATGTATACAGCTCCACCAATACCCAGCAGGAAGCAATCCACCAAATGATCGAAAGCCAGGGATTATCAATCACATTCGATGAAGAAGACATGCAAAATATTGAATCTGAAGTTGTTACCGAGGACGCTGCACAATGAAAAAGTTTACAGTCTCTTTATTAGCGATGGCTTGCCTCAGCGCATTTCAGGCACAGTCCGCGGGCTTTCAGCTAAATTCCCAATCAGTTGCAGGATTAGGCCGGGCTTTCTCTGGGGATGCCATTATCGCCGATAACGCAGCAGTGATAGCTAAAAATGCAGCTGCGATGAGCCTACTCGACAGCCCAACTATATCCGTCGGCGTCATCGGCATCGACAGTCAGGTTGAGTTAACCGACACCCTCTATACGTCGTCGTCATCCACAACTCAACCGCTAGGCGATACAGAGCTCGACAACCTGACCATAGTCCCGAATTTTCATTACGTGCATCCGATTGAAAATTCCCGCTGGACACTCGGAACAACAATTCACTCCAACTTCGGAACGGATGTCGAGTTTGAGCAGAACTTTGATGCCCCGGAATTTGGCGGAACGACCAGCCTGACCAGTGTCAACTTTGGCTTATCGGCTGCCTATGAGGCCACTGATGCCCTGTCACTGGGGCTGGGTATCGACATCATTTACGGTAAAGGCGAAATATCCAGGCCTAACTTGCTGGATATCGATGCTGACGGAACAACTGTCGGCTTCAATGTCGGTATGGCCTATATCATTAATGAGGATAACCGATTCGGTCTGTCCTATCGTTATGCTCCATCACTTGAAGCATCCGGAACGGTTAACCAGTTAACAGGCCAGGCAACGGATTTGGACGTTCCCTTGCCAGATATCATTGAGTTCTCAGGCTATCACAAACTCCATAACCGTTTTGCCGTGCATTATAGCCTGCAGTACATTACCTGGTCAGAGTTCGATTCACTCTCATCACCGTCTTTTGACGATCCGATCAAAGAATACCAGTGGAAGGATGCCGGACATCTATCTGTGGGTATGACCTATTACGCACCGGAAAATACGGAGCTGAGAGCCGGATATATGTATGACCTGTCCCCGGTCGATGAGATTAACTCGCTCTCGATCCCCGATTCAGACCGGCACTGGTTTACCGTAGGGGCAACACATTACTTCACTAAAGATTTCAGCGTTGATCTGGCACTAGGATATTTGGTCGGAGAAGAGACGAAAATCGACGAATCAATGACGATTATCGGTACCAGCAACATCGCCGCTTTAACCAACAACAGCGCATGGTTGGGTGGCCTGCAAGTAAACTACAGCTTTTGACGGGAAAGACGAAACCTCACGCTCCCCGATTAGGATAAATGAGGTTTCAATTTAATTGTATTTATCCTGAGCTAAAAGCAACACTTCATGCCGGACAATGCAGTTTTGATATTGCGTTATCCGGCATATCGAAGCACTAATCAGCTAATTCCGAAAATGCCCTGAACCTTGACAACATCTGCAAACTCTCCGCCACTGGGCGGTAAGTCAGGTAGCCACGGTAAGTATTCAATCCCTTCGCAAAGTCAGGATCTTCTCTTAACACTGATAATCCCCCCGATGCCAGACGGGTTACATATCCCAAAGTGGCGCTTGTCAGGGCAATCGTAGAAGTTCTCGGATAGGCGCCGGGCATATTGGTCACACAGTAATGAGTCACGCCCTGCTTCTGATAAACGGGATCGGAATGCGAGGTTGGATGTGAAGTCTCGATACATCCCCCCTGATCGATACTGACATCAACAACTACGCTACCAGATTGCATCGTTGCAACCATGGCATTTGAGACCAAATGCGGCGCACGGCCACCGGGGTGCAGCACTGCACCCACCACCAAGTCAGCATCCAATAGCTCTTGTGCTATCTCTTCCGGTGACGACAATACCACACGAAGGTTGCCCGATATCTCGCGTTTCAATTCCGATTCTCGGTCAGCATGCCGGGTAAAGATCACCACTTCGGTTCCGATGCCGGCTGCTACCCTTGCAGCATGACGGCCAACGACACCATCCCCCAATACCACAACCTTGCCATAACACTTCCCCATAACACTGCCTAGCTGCATCCCTTTCCCGCCAGCAAACTTAGCCAAATAATAACTGCCGACAGTCACTGCCATATTCCCCGCAACGGCGCTCATTGGCGCGAGCAAAGGCAGCTTTCCCAGCTCATTCTCGACCGTTTCATAGCCAATCGCCGTCGTTCCTGCTTTTAGCAGTGCTTCAGTCAGGGCGGGATCGACACCGGCAAGGTGTAAATAGGTAAAAAGGATCTGTTGCTTAAGATAAGGGTATTCGCTTGGCAAGGGCTCTTTTATTTTGAGTACCAATTCAGACTTCCAGGCAACATCAGCTGAAACAACCTGACAGCCAACGTCACGATATGCCTCATCGGTAAAACCTGAACCCTTGCCAGCTCCAGTTTCGACCTTCACAGAATGTCCGTTCGCCACCAGATCCTTGGCTCCAGAAGGCGTCAAAGATACACGGTTCTCGCGATTTTTTATCTCCTTGATCACACCGATATCCAAGGCTCGACTCCTCACAATGTAAAGTTAGAGTGTAGATCGGTTATCTGGTTATCTCTGCCAATATCTGAACTCACCGGCTTATTCAAAAATCAGCATTGATGTATCAAAAATGCTGGTCTTCTACACTGAGATTGTAAATGCGATCATCATCACGCTTGTTTCCGACGGTTACAAATGTCCAGTAAAAGGTTGCTTTCTCTTCTACCGGACAGTACGGCAACTTCTTATATTGTCATCATTGAAAATAAAACTTCCCCGTTAAGGAGAGACTGATGAGAGTCGTCGCAATTACCGCCTGCCCTACCGGAATTGCCCATACCTATATGGCAGCAGACAAACTCACCGATACCGCCAAGAAACTTGGCATTACGATCAAAGTTGAAACCCAAGGTGCAATGGGTATCGAAAATCGCCTGACCGAACAAGACGTCCAGCGTGCCGATGTGGTGGTAATGGCAACCGATATCAATATCGAGCATAGCGATCGCTTCAACAACAAAAAATGCCTGAAGGTGAATATCCAAGATGCCCTTCAACAACCCAAGCGTATTTTTTCTCAATGTAAGCAGCTGTTAGCGCATCAGTAATAAGGCAGTAACCATGAAAAACCAGATTCAATTCCGCTGTGTTCTCCCTAACGGCATCCATGCCCGACCAGCCAGCCATCTAGAAAAAGTATGTGGCCAGTTCCAGTGCCAGATCAGCTTGACCAATCTGCGTAACGGCAACACCGCCGACGCAAAAAGTGTCCTGGCGCTTGTCGGGACTGACACCCTGCTGGACGATGACTTTACCCTGTCTTTTGACGGCGAGGATAGCCAGCAGGCCATGGCGATGCTGACCGACTATATCAATAATGAGTTTCCCCATTGTGACGAAGCCCTGGATACACAGGCTGACGATGAATCTGTCACCTTACCGCAGTCTCTGCTGCGTCATCAGCCAATCTTGCTGCAAGGTAAGCGACTGGCTCCGGGAATAGGCAAAGGGGTATTGGTTGGCTATCGCGATATCGATCTCAATACCTTTGTCACCGATATTCAGAATGACGAAGTGACCCGCTTTGAACAAGCGCACTTCCAGGTCTGTACATCCCTTGAGCAGGCAGCCAGTAAGGCTAGCGGACATGAAAAAGAAATCATCACGGCTCATATTTCTATAATTAATGACCGCACTTTTATCGACGGTATCAAGGAAAACTTGGCGTCCAATTCAACTGCCAATGCCATTCTCGCCGTGGTAGAGCAAATCACCACCCAGCTTAGCCAGTCGTCCAGCGCCTATCTGCGCGAGCGCATATTGGATATCCGTGATGTCGCCATTCAACTACTGACAGCAGCATACCCAAGTATTGATATTAATACCGACTTCACCTTAACCGAACCAAGCATCGTTATTGCTAACGATTTAACCCCAAGCCAGTTTCTCGGCCTTGATAAAGAATTGCTCCAAGGCCTAATACTCACCCATGCCGGTAGTACCTCGCACACGGTGATCCTTGCTCGCGCCTTCAATATCCCGACATTGTCTGGTATCGAAGCCAAGCAATGTACCGATGCCATCAATAGCCAGATCTATCTCGATGTCAACCTTGGCGTTGTCTCAACCCAGCCCAACGAAGGCGTCTGCCGTTATTTCGACCGCGCTATCGCCTTAGGCAAGCAACTGAGCGAGAAACAGCACGCTTTTGCCAGCCAGCAGGCGCAAACCTCAGACGGTAAAACCATAGAAATCGCCGCCAATATTGCCTGTTCGATCGAGGCGCCAGCCGCCTTTGAAAAAGGGGCTGAAGGTATTGGCTTATTCCGCACCGAAATGCTGTTTATGGATCGCAGCGAAGCACCGGGTGAAGACGAACAGCTTGGCTATTACCGTGAAGTTCTGGAAGCGGCAACCGACAAGTCAGTGATCATCCGAACCATGGACATTGGTGGTGACAAGCCGATTGATTATCTGAACCTGCCACAGGAGAACAACCCGTTCCTTGGCTATCGCGCGGTACGTATCTATCCAGAGTTTCTCGCTCTGTTCCACGCCCAGCTGCGTGCTATTTTGCGAGCTGCCGTACATGGTAATGCCAAGATCATGATCCCGATGATCCAGAGCATTGAAGAGATCCGCTGGGTGAAAGAGCAGCTTGAGATCGTTAAAAAACAGCTGACTCAGGAAGGCCAGGCATTCAACGCCGATGTCCCGCTAGGGATCATGGTTGAAATTCCTTCCGTGGCCTTTATCGTCGATCAGTTCTGCCAGGAAGTTGATTTCTTCAGCATCGGCTCTAACGATATGACCCAATACCTGCTCGCCGTTGATCGCGACAATGCCAGTGTTGCCAAGCTCTACAACAGTCTCGCGCCGGCATTCCTTCGTATGCTGAACCAGGTTGTCCAGACCGCCCACCAGCATGGCCGCTGGGTCGGCTTATGTGGTGAACTCGGTGCCGATGCCAAGGTATTGCCGCTACTCATTGGTGCCGGTTTAGACGAGATCAGTATGAGCGCACCCAAAATTGCTGCCACCAAAGCAACGCTGTGCAAGCTCAACAGCGAAGACTGCAAGGTGCTGTTTGAGCAGGCCTGCCAGTGTCCGACCATTGCCGACGTCCAGGCACTACTCGAAAACGCTGCAGCCATTCAGGAAAACAAACCTCTGCTGGCCACAGAATGTGTCATGAAACCGGCTGACTTTGCCAGCAAGGAAGAAGTGATTCAGGCAATGGTTGGCAATCTCGGTTTGGTTGGCCGCACGGACAATGCCTACAAACTGGAAGAGGATGTCTGGGCACGCGAGGAAGTATTCTCAACCGGTCTTGGCCATGGCTTTGCCATTCCGCATACCAAGTCCGATAACATTCGTCATTCGAGCATCAGTATTGCCCATCTAAACCAGCCGATAGACTGGCAGTCAGACTCGGGCGACGTCGACTTTATCATCATGCTGACCTTGAACAAGGCTCAGGGCGATCAGCATATGCGGATCTTCTCAACCCTGGCACGCAAACTGATCCATCAAAGCTTCCGCGATCAGCTCAGAGCCAGCAAAGACGATGCGGAAATCATTGCCATGCTGGAGAAAGAGCTAGCGATCTAATCGTTAATCTCGAGTAACCGACAACAACAACCCAACTTCCAAGCACAAAGCCGCTTTCCCGTTTTACTAATCAGTAAATCTGGAAGCGGCTTTACTGTCTTATATCATGGGAAATTGCTTAAGTATTTATACCTCAAATTTACCCTATTGCTGCTCCCGCCACTGCTGAGGGGAAAATCCCGTCCAGCGTTTGAAGGCTCTGGAAAACGCACTCACCTCAGAATAACCGAGCATCAGTGCCAGATCAGTAATTACAATGTGCCGCTGGGCAAGTGCCTCGCAGGCTAACTCCAGTCGCCCCTTATTCAGTAGCTGGCGGAACTCCAAACCTGCTTGCTGAAGCTCATACTGCAACATACGAACCGATCTCCCCAGTAGGCTGGCAACATTTGCTACCGTCGCTTCACCGGTCGGTATCAGCTCCCGAATAAGCTGTATTACCTGCTGCTTCAGCGGCAAAGGGCTACCATCTCCCGCTCTTGCAAGAAAGGCTTCCAGATAATCCTTCACTTCCTGAGAAGCCACCTTAGGCTTCTGTGCAAGAAATCGTGACGAAAACTCCACACTATACTCTGACTGCTCAAACACCACAGGGTAATCCAGCAATGCTTTATAGTCTGACACGGCAGCTTCTGGCGCATGTTTTAACGACACCCGTTTCAGGCTTCTGTTATCAAGGCCAAGTTCCCGCAAAACTTGTACGGCCAAGCCCAGACTAAGCTCTGAGACTTGAATAATCCCATCTTGATGCGCAATTGACGGTGCCCAATTCAAACTCAGCTGCGATGTGCGGCTATTGCTTTTCAGCCTCATTTGCAAACCCTGCACATGAAAATGCAAATACTTCTGCACCATGTTCATGCTTTCAGCGCAGGTATTGCATTGAGCCGCAAGTAACCCCAGCGGCCCAAACGTTTTGGGTCCCTGAAATTGCGACAATCGAAAGCCAAAAAGAGAATCGTTTGACTGGATTGCAGCCTGAGCCAAAACACGAGCAAAACTGGCATAGGGAATAAGCAGATCCGGCGCTCGAAGTACCGTGGCAGACATATCTTCCTGGGCCAGTATCTTGAGCGGATTAACAGCTTGTTTTCGGCAAAGATCCGAGAAACCGGCTAACGCGCTGCTGCGCACTTTATACGATACCGAGTTGACCATTACACCACTCCTTGGTTACCAACCCCGCGGGCTTCGCAAACTTTGATAATGACTTCGTAAAATATCAAACTGATTGCGTAAAATGTCAAGCAGTGCTGTATACCTCCTCCCTATAATCTTTCCTGATCAGAGCCCGACCTTATAAATTCAAACATTGATCACAAGGAATGCATCATGCAAAACGGAACTCAAAACCTACAAAAGCCGCGCGAAAGAATTACCTCTCTGGGAAAGATTGGCTACGATGAAGACAGCTGGGGAGTCGGCGTTTCAGGCGTTGTCGACGCCCCCTCTCCCTTTTCTCGAGTGAACCAATTACGAAACTGGTTCTTGGACGACAGTCCCTGGACAATTGATGCCCAGAGGGCGGTACTTGCCACTAAAGCCTATCAGCAATATGCCGATGCGCCTCAGCCAATCAAGGTGGCTCATGCCCTGTCAAATATTCTCCACAATGTTGACCTGCACCTTGTTGATAATCAGCTATTAGTTGGTGATTGTGCAGCGCCCCCCAAGTCATGCCCTATCTACCCTGAATTCTCATACAGCTGGCTAGTTCACGAACTAGAAAAACAACCGATTCGCGAGCGTCCGAACAACCGCTATGACTACGATGACAACACCAAAGCAGCGCTGCTAGAGCTAGCGGATTACTGGCAGGGAAATACCCTTTCGGACAAAATGCTGTCGCAAATGAGTGATGACGAGATGAAAGGGGACTTCATGGGCATCATGCTCTACTCCACCAGCCTCTATCACGTCGGCGGGATCGGTCACCTTGTCCCTGATTACCAGCGTGTACTGGATTTAGGTTACCTAGGACTAAAACAACAGGTACAAGAGCAACTCGATAGCCTACTCGGTTGCAACGACGCGGATCCCGCCATTACTGAGCGCAGGAACTTTTACCGCGCGCAGCTGATCACTCTGGACGCCTCTATCCATTACATCAAGCGCTATGCGGCGCTCGCCCGAGAAAAAGCCGAGGCTGCATCTGGCCAACGCCGCGATGAACTCTTACAAATGGCAGAAAACTGTGACTGGATTGCAGAATATCCACCACGTACCTTCTGGCAGGCCTTCCAGCTTGTCCACTTTATCTGGAGCATCATTATGATTGAGTCCAATGGCCACTCGGTATCACTGGGAAGGCTGGATCAGTTGCTGTTGCCCTATTTCAACAATGATCTCGCCAACGGCACCGCTTCCCGAGAGTTCATTCAGGAAATTATCGAGTGTCACGCCCCGCTAAATGGCAGCTTCATGAAATTGCGCGACTGGCTAACCACCCAGGGAAATAGCGGTCGGGGACTGGGAACGGCGACCATTACGCTGGGCGGACAAACCAGTGAAGGGGAAGATGCCACCAACGAGCTTTCCGGAATGTTTTTGGATATGGTCGCCCACACTCGTCTCGTCAATCCCTGGATTGCAGTCAGGGTACATGATCAGAGCCCAGACTGGTTCCTTCAGAAGGCGGTCAAAGCGATGCGTATGGGCAGCGGTGAACCCAAGATGTTCAGCGACACCATGATCACCAAGGCGATGATCAACAGAGGGATAGACCCTGTCGATGCGCTGAACTACGTAATTGTCGGATGTGTCGAGCCCAGCGTCCCCGGAAAAGAGTATGGCTGGCATGACTCAGCTTATTTCAGCATCGCACGCGTCTTTGAGTTAGCAATCAATGATGGCTATCCGCTTGGCATGGAACACCTGGGTCGACTCGGTCCCGCTACAGGCAACCTGGCGGATTTCAAGTCGTTTGCCGAGCTGCAACAAGCCTATGAAGCTCAGATGGAATATTGGGTGGAACTACATGCCCAGGGGACCGATATTATGGATGTCACTCACCGCGACATGAAGCCACTCCCCTACCTATCATCACTGGTCGAAGGGTGTATCGAAAAAGGCATGGATATCAACGAGGGTGCGGCACCCTATAACTTCACCGGGCCTCAGGCCACCGGCGTCGGTACGGTTGCAGACAGCCTGGCAGTTATAAAGCAACTGGTATTCGAAGAGAAAAAAGTCAGCGGCGCGCAGTTACTGGCCGCACTCAAAGCCAACTGGAATGGCTATGAGATGCTCTATCATCTGGTTAACAGCGACAAGGTTCACCAATACGGCAATGATAATGACTTTGCCGATGAACTTGCCCGCTACGCTACCAATGTCTACTGTTCCGCCGTAGAAAACCGGCCTAACCCAAGGGGCGGGGTCTACCAACCCGGTGTTTATACAGTCTCAGCCAACGTACCATTCGGTCAGGTCCAAGCCGCCACGCCTGACGGACGTAAAGCGCACGAACCGCTATCTGACTGCATTGGGCCGGTGCATACCGAGATCAACTCCCATGACCGAAAAGGTCCCACCGCCGTCATCCGTTCGGCAGGAAAACTCGATCAGGTCAGAATGTCCAACGGTACCTTGCTGAATCTGAGGTTTACGCCATCAAGCCTATCTGGCGACAGTGGCGTCTCTAACCTGATTGCACTTATCAAAACCTACTTTGAGCAAGGCATGCACCTTCAGCTTAATGTGCTGAGCCGAGAGCTGCTGGAAGATGCTTACCACCATCCAGAAAAATATCGTGGTTTGACCGTACGTGTTGCTGGTTACAGCGCCCAGTGGTCTGAGTTAAGCGATGAACTGCGCCGGGACATCATGAACCGCACCGAAATGTCTTTTGACTGAAGGTGATTCTATTAATCACTGATACTGAAGGGCCCTCTGATTGAGGGCCACTTCACGACAAAGCGTCATGATATGACTTCATGATGGAGCCACTAATGCTATATCCAGAATTAAAAAATAACGCCACAGCGAGCCCCCTGAACATAGTCGTTCCCGAAACCAAAGGCGTCATTATCAATATCCAGCGTTTTAGCGTCCATGACGGCCCGGGGATCCGCACCGTAGTTTTTCTAAAAGGCTGCTCCCTGCGCTGCCTCTGGTGCAGCAACCCTGAGAGCATAAAAAAACGGCCACAGGTGGGGATTTATTCCAACCGCTGTATCGGTACTGACAAATGCGATGCGTGCCTCAAGGCCAGCCTCCGGTGCACGCTGAAAACAAACCGTGAACATAAAGTGATCAGCCTCAAAGGTATTCCGCTCGGCGAGCAGCTGGAGATGGCTAACGCCTGTCCGTCCGATGCACTCAAAGTATGGGGGAAAATCGTTACCGTCAGTGAAGTCCTCCAAGAAGTGCTCAAAGACCGGCAATTTTACAAAGAATCTGGCGGCGGCCTTACCCTCTCCGGCGGCGAAGCGCTTCTACAACATAAATTCGCGACTGACATACTCAAAGCTGCGCACTCGCTTGGGATCAACACCTGTGTCGAAACAGCCTTGCACTACCCAACGGCAACCTTGGATAAGGCGCTGCCTTATATTGACTTAGCGCTTTGTGACCTAAAACACATGCATGCCGACAAACACAAAATGTTCATTGGGGCTTCAAACCAGCTGATATTAGACAACCTGAAGAGGATCGCACAATCAGATACCCCGATAGTTATTCGTATTCCTGTCGTGCCGGAACACAATGGGACGAAAGAAAACCTGAGGGAAACCGCTCAATTTATCAAACAGGAGCTGAAGGGAAGCGTGAAGCAGGTTCAGCTGTTGCCGTTCCGTAAGCTTGGCGAAGATAAATATCAGGCGCTTCAGATCCCCTACCCAATGGCCAGCTTCTCCCCACCCGCCAGAAAAGTATGGGAACAAACACTCCGTAACTTTGCCCAACAAATGTGTGAACTGGGGGTGCCGGCCGTTGCAGGAACCGGAAACCAGATAAGTAACGAACAGCAACCAGGTGCAATACCTTGATAGCATCCTTAAAACTATGAACCAAGTCTAATACTAAATTGTCTTTTAATGTTTATAATTCAAACGTCTGTTTAAAAGGATTTATCTATGTTGTTATACAAAACCATTATTAGCGTTAACAAGCAGCTCAACAAACTAATTACGATCCCTTTCCCGCAGTTAGAAACAGGGATCAATAGCGTTTCTGAGGCTGGCGCACTGATGTCGTCGGCAGGCGCCAAGAAAGTCCTTATTGTGACAGATAAGATGTTGCACTCGCTCGGGCTAACCAACTCACTGTGCGACTCATTAACCGCCAGTAATATTGAATTCGTTATCTTTGATCATGTAACACCTGATCCGACCGTTGCTATTGTCGCCACAGGGGCTGATTTCTATAAAAAACACGATTGTGATGCTATTGTCGCGCTCGGCGGAGGTTCGCCTATCGATTGTGCCAAAATCATCGGAGCCAAGGTGGTTAAAGATCGCCCTGTTCGCTCTCTTGTCGGTAAACTTAAAATTCGCAAAAAACTCCCCCCGTTTATGGCTATCCCTACCACTGCAGGTACCGGCTCAGAAGCAACCGTTGCCGCCGTGGTTTCCGATCCAACAGCTCGGCAAAAATTCGCCATTATGGATCCGGTACTGCTACCTGACTTTGCCATCATTGATCCCAGCCTGATGACGGGTCTGCCCAAAGCCATGACAGCCGCAACGGGCATGGATGCTTTAACCCATGCCGTTGAAGCCTATATCGGAACTTTCAACACGCCACTGACCGATCGTTATGCCAAACAAGCCATAGAGAAAATATTCAAGTACCTGCCGAAGGCTTACGAAGATGGTCAGGATCTTGAAGCCCGCGAGCAAATGTCCATCGCCTCCTACGAGGCTGGTTGTGCCTTTACCCGGGCATTCGTGGGTTATGTCCATGCAATCGCTCACCAGCTAGGGGGGATGTACCATATCCCGCATGGACATGCGAACGCAGTTCTGCTTCCTATGGTCTTACGCTTCTTGCAACCTTACTGCATGAAACGTATGGATGAGCTGGCTGCAATTCTCGGCCTTCGTGACGGTGAAGAATTTATTGATGCTGTTATTGAGCTAAACCGACAGCTGAATATTCCAACCAATTTCCCAGAACTGCTGCCTGCCGATATTCCGCTGATAGCCAAGCGGGCATTAGCAGAGGCCCATGGCACCTATCCAGTACCGGGCTATATGAATCAAAAGCAATGTGAAAGTTTGTTGCGACAATTCCTTGTCGAGCCACCACAAAGTGACAACGCCACAGCGGCCTAACACTTTACAGCCATCAGCAGGTGGAGAGCTTCACCTGCTGATGGCTTAATTCAACGCCCGCCTGATCCCGTCCACATACGTTGAATATTGCGAAATCGTATTATGACCGGCTCCGCTAACAACAATCACTTCTACCAGCTGTTCGTTAAACAGGGCAATGAGTCGTTCCGTACGCGCACGAGGAATAACCTGATCATTTTCTGCAACAAAAATATAGGTTTTCGCAGTAATATCTTTCACATGTTCAGCAGAACGAAACTTGTCTTTGATAAACAGAGAAACCGGAAGCATCCAATAAATATCTTTCGCTACGTTTTCAATACTATCAAAAGGGGTTACCAGCACCAGTTTGTCTACTTTCCGATTGGCTGCAACGTAGGTAGCGATGCCGGAACCAAGGCTTCGCCCCATCAAAGAAATGGACTCGTGCCTAGCCTTTATCTGCTGAAAAATATGCACGGCATCGCTATAAAGCGCCTGCTCGGTAGGTACCCCGGCGTTATCGCCATATCCTCGGTAGGGAATTAAGTAGACGGTGTAAGCCGGTAGTACCGCCTCAAAAAATGGAATGTTAGCTTCAATATTTTCGGCATTTCCACCGTAATAGATAAGTGCCTTCGCCTGACCTTCGTTCAACACCCAGCCATTCAGCAGCTCACCATTAATATCAAAGTGGATATTGGCCTCACCGTATATATCACTCGCCGGTTGCGGAAAATACAATAATTTACGCTGTAACGCACAAAAGGTCAGACTGAAGAGCATGTAAAACAGCAATATCGCAAGTAGTATATTTTTCATCCCCACCACCCACCTTCTCACCTGTTATTTCCGCCCTCTTCGCCAATAATAGACGATAGAGTAAATAGCGAGATTGATCACCACGGCAGTGATACCGAGAATAACCTGTACATTGAAGCTCAAACCATTCGGATAGATCAGCGGAATGAGATAGTGCTCAACAAACCCTTCACTATATCCCTCGCTACCGGCCCTCTTCCTCAAATAAACTTCCAAAGGCGTCAACGGGCAGACCCAGCCTTTAAAGCTGACCAACGCGCTCCAAATAGCCGCAGGTAAATGAATGAAAACCCAATAGCTTCGCCATAACACCATCAGCCCGCCCAACAAAGCAAAGACGATAAACAACAAGTGCAGTATCACGACAGAGTCAGCCAAAACTCGGTAAACCACCGTCTTAACTCCTCATTCAGATTTATACAACCATGCCAAACCATTAGAATAAGTGATGCGAGTCACAACATACATTATTATCAATAGTTAAGTCTAAACCACCATGTAGAATCCAGCTTTGCTTTAATAATCATAGAGATAATTACAATGAAGCTAAAATCTATCGCGGCACTATCAGTACTTGTTGCCTTGGCTGGGTGTGGTGCAACTGAAGACGATGCACAATCAATAAGTGGCTGGGGTACGGGGGGCAGTTACGACACTGATGATTTGAAGCGCGATATGAAGCAATACGCAACACTTGTCGCAAAAAATCCGCAAGTCGATAACGGCCTGTATACCGACAAACGCGGCCATATGAGCACACCATATTGTGTCGGCCAACCGGCTTTTGACTCAGAATGGTTCGAAGTCAGCCGGGAGTCAGGTGTGAGTGATGACGAAATGCTTTATGTCACTCAGTTATATGAAGTTGCCCTAGGACAAATAGCCCAAGCACTAAACGTGACCAAAGCTGAAATACTGACCAATGCCTATCGGAACAAGCTGGGGATCTGTATTCGAAACACCAAGGGAAGCATGGCATCAGGGCATGGTTCAGAGTCTGTGACGGTCAAAAAACACAATCATGGCAGTGACAAGTTCTTCCATCTCATCAAACATGAAATAACGCATCTGGTTAATAGCCAATATAACAATAATCAAGTCAACCTTAGTATACTGCCAGGCTGGTATAACGAAGGGATAGCCGAGTTCGCTGTAGGCTCTCGCCCACTTTCAGCAAAGGAATGGAACAAGCAGGCTACCGAAATGGAAAGCCGTAGCATGAACAACAATATCCTAGATGGTGGCGACAGCAGCTTCGACGATTATGATGTGTTTGCAACTATTGCTACCTATCTTGACGAACAAGGTTGGGGCCATGGTGCAATGACGGAATTTATCAAAAAAGATCACTGGCACATGGACGACGCCCCACATACCGATGGCCACGACCACATGGTATTATCAAACACACCGGAGCAAGCTTACGCCCTGTTTAAAGAAGATTTTGATAACCAATCTGCCGAATCTCAAGGCGAAGTCACTAGCTATGATCAGTTCAGGTCTAACTACAAAGATCTTATCTATCAGTGGCTGAAAAACCGCTAACATGGCATCGCTGTCAACTGGGGCAGCTATATAGGTAATTCTTAAGCCCGGCATGTGCTTCGGGCTTAATTTCTCCCATTCAATCAGCCAATTACCAAGCTCCCTCTAAATATCCCCCCTTTCTACGCCAATAATTTGATACACAACTCATTTAGCTCACGCATTTCTATTAAAAGGTGATGACTCAACTACTATTGAAGTCTCACTTCAACAAGATAGATGTTACAACATGTAAATAAATTGATCTTAATCATGCTCAAAACCATAAAGATGCATTTAAAATACCTCATTATGTGTTATTAGGTAATTGCCTTGCCTAGGAGTTCATTGGTGCAAACTCTCAGCCTACTCAAAACAATGATGTTTCGCGTAATCCTATTTACCTTGCTGTTTGTAGGAGGCGTTGCACCAGCAAGTGCTTTGTTTGTCAGTCCGCCCAAAGATCCTATCCCCCTGATCAGAGAAACCTTCCCGGACGCAACTAAAATTGCCGACAAACAAGGTGAGATCCCGGTCTGGTATGTTTATCAAGATCAGGACATCATCGGCTATGCCTTTGAAACCAATGATGTCGCTAAAATTCCTGCTTATTCCGGCGAACCGGTCAATATGCTGGTTGCCATCGATCCGCAAGGTAACTACCTCACCGCCAAGGTATTGGAACACCATGAACCGATCATTCTGGCCGGTATTCCAGAGCAGAAATTGTGGGCATTTGCCGATCAGTACGCAGGGTTATCAGTCAAAGACAGGATCAAAGTCGGTGGCAACGAAAACCAGGGTTATGTCGCCGTAGACGGTCTGTCCGGTGCCACTGTAACCGTTATGGTAATGAATGTCGCGGTGACTAAAGCCGCTACCAAGGTGGCTCAGTCTCTGGGGATTGTTAAAAATCAGCAAACAATCATTCAGCCGCCATCGACCATTTATCAGGACAAATTTGAAAAAGCAGACTGGCTTCAGCTAACCGGTGACGGCTCAATTCGTAAGCTCTACCTGACCAATGAAAAAATCGATGAAGCCTTTGTTGGTACAGAAGCCGAGCATATCGATAACGCGCCTGCCGATGAAAAACAGGAAATGTTTGCCGAAATCTACTTTGCATTGGCCGACGTTCCTACCATCGGTCGTAACCTTTTCGGTGACGCCGACTATGAGTGGTTGACTAAGTCACTGAAACCAGGCGAACACTTAGTGGCTGTATTCGGTAACGGCTACTCATTTAAGGGCTCCGGCTATGTCCGTGGCGGGATCTTTGATCGCATCCAGATCCACCAAAATGAGAACGAAGTTTCTTTCCGAGATCTCGACCACAACCGTATTACAGATCTATACATTGCTGGCGCACCAAGCTTTAAAGAGATGTCGGTATTCCGGGTACAGGCGCACCATGAGCTGGATCCCGGCGCTAGCTGGCAACTTGAACTGCTGGTACGACGCCAGACCGGTCCGGTTGATAGTATTTTTACCAGTTTCAAAGGCAGCTATGACATGCTGGAAAAATATGTCGATACCCCGCCTGCGATTGTTCCCGAACCCGAACTTTCTCTGACCCAGCAAGTCTGGAAAGAACGTCAGGTTGAAGTCGTGATAATTCTTATTCTGCTGGGGGTATTGCTGCTGATTCTGTTCTTCCAGGATATATTGGTTCGTCACCCTACCTTTATGCATAACTTACGTCATGGCTTCCTGATCGTGACCGTGGTGTTTATCGGTTGGGCTTGGGGCGGTCAGCTGTCAGTGGTGAATGTATTCACCTTCTTACAGGCATTAATGGGTGATTTTTCCTGGGATCTGTTCTTGCTGGATCCGATTATTTTTATTCTGTGGTGTGCCGCTGCGGTCACCATCATCCTGTGGGGACGCGCAGTTTACTGTGGCTGGCTCTGTCCGTTTGGCGCCTTACAGGAGCTGGTCAATCAATTTGCCCGCCACTTCCGGATCCCCCAGCTCGAATTACCATATGCCGTACATGAGCGCTTATGGGCCATCAAATACCTGATTCTTCTGGGCCTATTCGGCCTCTCTCTGGATTCTCTGGCAATGGCCGAACAATTTGCCGAAATCGAGCCATTTAAAACCACCTTCTTACTGAAATTTGATCGTGAGTGGCCGTTTATCGCCTGGGCAGCATTCCTGATTTTGCTGAACCTGTTTAACCGCAAAACCTTCTGCCGCTACCTGTGTCCACTCGGCGCCGCATTGTCGGTCACCAGTAACGTACGGTTATTTAACTGGTTAAAGCGCCGTCCGGAGTGTGGCACCCCGTGCAAAACATGCGCGAAAGAGTGTGAGATCCAAGCAATCCAGCCCGATGGCGTAATCAATATGCGAGAGTGCCATTACTGCCTCGACTGTCAAATCACCTATTACAACGAAGAAAAATGTCCGCCACTGAAAAAAATGGCACGTAAGAAACGCCGTGACAAGGAACTGGATATTCCAGTAGTTGTTACAGAGTAGGTACTTGTTATCTACCAAGAAAAAGGAAACTGAGACAACTTAAAACAACAGATAACGTTATTAACCCTATAAATATTAACTGCTGTGGTCACCTAAATACGACGGTATGGAGAGCCAAACATGAGTGATAACAAGAACAATGATCTGATAGAGCAAGCTAACCAAGAGACATTGCCAAACGAAGAACGGCGCAAATTTTTCGGAAAGACTGCCGCTATCGGCCTCGGTGCCGCGGTCGCTCCGATGTCAGCTGCCATGTTTGCCTCAATGGCGCAAGCCAAGGCTGCAGAAGCGGCTAACAGCCCGTTTGTTCACCCCGGTGACCTCGACGAATACTACGGGTTCTGGAGTGGCGGCCATTCTGGCGAAGTCCGTATTTTGGGCCTGCCGTCAATGCGTGAACTGATGCGAATCCCGGTATTTAACACCGACAGTGCAACAGGCTGGGGCCTCACCAACGAAAGTAAGCGTATCAAAGGCGACAGTGCCGATATTTTGGTCGGTGACTCACATCACCCGCACATGAGCATGACAGACGGAAGATACAACGGTAAGTACGTATTCATTAACGACAAGGCCAACAGCCGGGTTGCCCGTATTCGCTGTAATGTCATGAAAACGGACAAAATGCTGACGATCCCGAATGTACAAGCCATCCACGGCTTACGGGTACAAAAAGTCCCTGAAACCAAATACGTGATCTGTAATGGCGAATTTGAAATACCGATGAACAACGACGGCAAGTCGTCACTCGAAGACATCAGTACCTACCGTTCGTTGTTTAACGTGGTTGATGCCGAAAAAATGGAAGTTGCATTCCAGGTGATGGTTGATGGTAACCTGGATAATACCGATGCTGACTACGACGGTAAGTACTTCGCGTCAACCTGCTATAACTCCGAGATGGGAATGACGCTGGGCGAAATGATCACCGCCGAGCGTGATCATGTGGTTATCTTCAATCTAGCCCGTTGTGAAGCCGCGCTGAAAGCCGGCAATTTCAAAACTTACAATGGCAATAATGTTCCCGTTCTAGATGGCCGCAAAGGGTCCGATCTTACACGCTACGTCCCGGTTCCCAAATCCCCGCATGGACTGAATACATCGTCGGACGGTAAGTACTTTGTTGCCAACGGTAAACTATCGCCAACGGTTTCTGTTATTGCAATCGACAAGCTTGATGACCTATTCAGCGACAAAATAAAACCACGTGACGCTATCGTCGCTGAACCTGAACTAGGCTTAGGTCCGCTTCATACTGCCTTTGATAATAAGGGCAATGCTTATACGACCTTGTTCCTAGATAGCCAGATTGCAAAGTGGAATGTCGAAGATGCAATCAAAGCCTACAACGGCGAAAAAGTTAACTATATCCGCCAGAAGCTAGATGTCCATTACCAACCGGGTCATAACCATACCTCACAGGGTGAAACTCGTGACGCTGATGGTAAATGGCTGATCTCTCTATGTAAATTCTCGAAAGACCGTTTCTTGCCAGTCGGACCGCTACGCCCTGAAAATGATCAGCTGATTGATATATCCGGTGATGAGATGAAGCTGGTTCATGACGGTCCCACCTATGCGGAACCCCATGACTGTATGATTGTTCACCGTAGCAAAGTCAAGCCGCAGAAGCTCTGGACGCGAGATGATCCTATCTTCGCAGAAACACTGGCAATGGCGAAAAAAGACGGTGTCGACGTAATGACCCAGAACAAAGTGATCCGTGATGGCAACAAGGTACGAGTTTACATGACCTCAGTTGCACCAAATTTCGGGATGACAGAGTTTAAGGTCAAGTTAGGCGATGAAGTCACTATAGTCGTTACTAACCTGGACATGGTAGAAGACGTAACCCACGGCTTCTGTATGACCAATCATGGCGTGCAGATGGAAATCGGTCCGCAGGCAACGGCATCCATTACCTTTATTGCCAATAAGCCAGGCGTTCAGTGGTACTACTGTAACTGGTTCTGCCATGCGCTTCATATGGAGATGCGGGGACGTATGCTGGTTGAAGCCTAATCGGCAAACCCGGTATAAACCGCTAACCTAACCGACAAAGTGCCAGTCAAACTGGCACTTTGTTACCAGTCTTTATCAGCTCAATCATCACCATACCTTCATTGTTGAGCCTTCATTATTTGAGCCATGATCTTTAAAGACGAAGCGAGAAACTAACTAGTTCATGATTAAACCATTAATTACATCGATAATTTTATCATTCCTGTCACCCATAACGTTTGCCAAAACTTACCAGGTGACGGTGGATGACAATTTGCAGGACGTGCTGGACTCGGCATCGGATGGCGATGTGATATCTCTGGCCACAGGTGAATATCTGGGCAACTTTGTCCTGCGCCATGCCGTCACCCTGACAGACAATGGTGAAGCCGTTATCAACGCTGGCGGACAAGGGCATGCCTTGCTGCTGAAAAGCTCTAATATCCAAATTGAAGATCTCACTATCGTTAACTGGGGCAGTGACTTAACCGAGCAAAACTCGGGGATCTATTCCGATAAACAAGCCAACAACCTAATCATTCGCAACAACAAACTACAAGGTGACGGTTTCGGTATCTGGCTTCAGGGCGGGAAACATATCAAAGTAGAAGGCAATGAGGTTGAAGGTAACCCTAAATTACGCTCAGCTGACAGAGGTAACGGGATTCAGCTATCTAAAGTTGAGGATGTCGAAGTTACCGGAAATACCGTGAGCAAAACCCGTGATGGCCTATACATAATTGCCAGCCAACACAATGTATTGAAAAACAACACCATGCACGACCTTCGCTATGGGATCCATTATATGTATTCCCACAGCAACCAAGTACTGAACAACCTGGCGTATAACACGCGAGCAGGATATGCCCTGATGAGTTCCCGTAAACTGACAGTACGTGGGAATGAAAGCCGCGACAGCGAAGATTACGGCTTTTTGATGAATTTTATTACCTATTCCGATATCAGCCATAATCAAATCGAGAATGTCTGGACCAAACCTGAAAACAAGGTCATGGGGCGAGACGGCAAAGGACTGTTTGTCTATAACTCGGGCTACAACACCATCAGCTATAACACTATTGATACCGCTGAAATTGGTATTCACCTCACGGCGGGCTCGGAAAATGTCAAAGTCTTCGGCAATAGCTTTATCGATAATCCAGTGCAAGTGAAATACGTGTCTAACCGAGCGCAAGAGTGGAGCCAGGACGGGATTGGTAATTTCTGGAGCAACTACCTTGGCTGGGATCTAAACAACGATGGCCGCGGGGATACCCCCTTCGAGCCTAATGACGGGATCGACAAGCTGGTCTGGCAGTACCCGGAGGCCAAGGTCTTACTAGATAGCCCGGCTATTCTGATGTTGCGCTGGATCCAGAAACAGTTTCCGGTTCTTAAACCGGCAGGGGTAAAAGACAGCTATCCGCTTATGAGTGTCCCGCCTAAGCAAGGCTCTCAGCTATCTGACAACCATCAACAAAATAATGAACGGCCTGAAGACAGGTTACCAACAAACAACCAGGCTACGGGGTAACGCAATACAATGATCTTTTCAAACACAGCGACCACCTCAAACAAAGCGACCTCTCCTATTGTGTCTATACACAATACAAGTAAGCACTACCAGCAAGTTGAAGCCTTGAAAAATATCAACCTGCAACTGGCTCCCGGTGAAGTGCTCGGTCTGTTCGGCCATAACGGAGCCGGCAAAACAACGATGATGAAGCTAATCCTCGGCGTTATTAAGGCCAGCCACGGCGATGTCAAAGTCTTCGGCGTTGATCCGCAATCTAAGCAAGCTTGGCACAGTCGCCGGCACGTCGGTTATCTGCCAGAGAATGTTAGCTTTTACGATCACCTAACCGGACTGGAGGTCTTGACCTATTTCGCCCGTCTAAAATCAGTCAACAAAAAGCAGGTGGTCGCCTTACTGGAACAAGTGGGCTTAACTGCAGCCATGAACCGCAAAGTAAAAACCTATTCCAAAGGTATGCGACAAAGGCTGGGACTGGCCCAAGCTTTTTTGGGAGAGCCAAAGTTGTTGCTACTTGATGAGCCAACTGTCGGCCTTGACCCCATGGCGACTAAAGAGTTCTACCAGACGGTCGACGCGCTTAAATGTAACGGCGCCAGTATTATCCTGTGTTCCCATATCCTACCGGGCGTCGAGCAGCATATCGACAGAGCAATGATCCTATCGGGTGGCGAGTCGCGGGCAATAGGGACACTGGCACAGTTACGCGAACAGGCCAGCCTGCCCGTCGCGATCCATACCGAGGGGCTTAGTACTGCACTGCGCAATGATCCAGAGCTCACTCCATTGTGGGTCAATGATCATCATTTACTGGTTCCGGAAAACAAGAAATTAGCGGTGATGCGCAAGCTGCTCAGTGATGAGCATATCCGTGATCTCCATGTTGAACCGGCCAATCTGGATCAACTCTATCAATACTACCTAAGCGATAGTCGCGCTTTTAAATCCGAAGCATCGGGTCAGCCCGACACTTCACGCCAACCAGATCCCTCAAGCCAATCGGAGGCCGTAAACTCATGAATCCCGTTTTTGCTGTCGCGATAAAAGAGTTTCAGGATGGACTCAGAAACCGCTGGCTGATTTCCATCACGCTGATTTTTGCCGTGCTGTCAGTGGGGCTGAGCTATTACGGTTCAGTGGCCTCCGGACAACTAGGCGTCGCATCACTATCATCAACCATCGCCAGCCTGTCCAGCCTTGCGGTATTTCTGATCCCGCTGATTGCGTTGTTACTTAGCTATGACAGTTTTGTCGGTGAGCAGGAATCTGGCACCTTACTGCTGCTACTCACCTACCCTATCAGCCATAGCCAGCTGTTATTCGGCAAGTTCTTAGGACAGGGAGCCATCATTACTCTTGCCACCAGCCTAGGTTTTGGCAGTGCCGCTTTCTTGCTGGCGATACAGTCCGATTTTACCGCTGTAGTACCGGCATTTAGCCTGTTTATCCTTACCGCCACCCTATTGGGACTGTGCTTCATTGCCATTGCCTATGTGATCAGCCTGTCTGTGGCTGAAAAGTCCAAAGCGGCAGGTATTGCACTCATTGTCTGGTTCTTCTTTGTACTGGTGTTCGATCTGGCGTTGCTGGCCATTTTGGTCGGTGTTGAAGAAGGATTAACCCAGCAGCATTTGGTACAGGTGATGATGTTCAATCCCGCGGACTTGTTCCGACTAATTAACCTAGCGGCATTAGATACCGGGGATGTCAGTGGTGTACTGGCCGTTGCGATCGACGGCAGTCACTCACCTGCAACCTTATTGCTGATCATGGGAGGGTGGATAGCTTCCCCCTTGGCCGTTGCTTCTTTCGTCTTCAAGAACAAAAAGCTTTAAATTCTGAGCCCTTAAGCAAGAGCTCTTCAGTAAGAACCTTTAAAAATAAAAACAACTAGCTGTAACCATTCAGAACGCAGCCATTTTGTGCAAGTTCAAGAAGAAAGCGCGGAGTTTATAAGCATAAATGAGCACTTTCGACACTGAAATTGTGCGAAATGGCAATGTGCTGGGTAGTTACCCTTAAGAAAGGACACAAAATGCGCCAATTACACCCACTAAAAACGATCAGTGTTGCCTTGATGCTTGTCTTAGGCGTTGCCTGTAGCGAGCAAGAAACAGCAGACCAAGCCATGATACGACAAGCAGTCGCCATCGAGCAGGCCGATGAATGCCATCTATGCGGTATGATCATCAGTAACTTCCCCGGCCCCAAGGGCGAGACCTACAATAAAACGTCTGACTCAGTCAGCAAGTTCTGTTCGACACGAGACTTATTCAGCTTTGTCCTGCAACCAGAAAACAAGCGGCAGATTAAAGAAATCTACGTCCACGATATGAGCAAAACACCTTGGCAGCGTCCGGAAGATGAATACTTTATTGATGGCCGAGAAGCCTGGTATGTGCTCGGCTCGGAGAAAAAAGGCGCGATGGGAAAAACCCTTGCCAGCTTTAGCGAGAAAGCCAATGCCGAAGTTTTTATCGAGGAGTTCGGTGGCAAGCTATATCGCTTTGACGAGATCACTATTGATCTGCTGTAGGTCGCTATTAGGGATGAGTCATTACAAATATTATCTTTGTTGATTTAATCTGATTTACTCACTAACTGCCCGCCGTCTGGCGGGCTTTATTTTATCTTTTTAAATGCCTTTTCCTATCCCGGGTAGTTGCCTCGCTCACAAAAATCAACACAATTTGACCTTATACCAACCAACATCATTGTGTTGATTCAAGATACTCAACCAGTCGTTGATCCTCATCAATAAACCACTGTTCTTCAATCAATTACAGCTCTAAATCCTGCCTATAGTTATTTCAGTAATGTGGGTAGTAACGGAACCCCGCTTGTTTTACCCACGGTATCTAGGTTTAACAAGAAGAAATGGAGTTGAGTCTATGAACAAGAAGGATGGTTTGTGGCTATCGAGGCGACAGCTGCTGCTGGGGACCGGTAGCCTGGCTCTGGTTTCATTGTTTGCACCAACGCCGATCATGATGGCGATGGCCAAGGCTGGCATGGTATATGAGCCAGGCAGTGGAAAGTGGATGGGTACCACCTGCAACGGTTGTACCTCATTTTGTGCCAAGCAAGTTTACATTCAGGATGGTCGAGCCCTGCACATCCGTGGCAACGAACATTCCAAGGTGCACGGTACTTCCAGTTGCCCGCGCCAATACCTAGCCCTGCAGGAGCTCTATGACCCGGATCGAGTTCGCACACCAATGCTGCGTACCAACTCTGACAAAGGCCGGGGTATCGACCCGAAATTTAAACCTATCAGCTGGGACGAAGCGATCAAGTTGATGGCGGATCGCCTGATGATGCTTCGTGAGCGCAACGAAACTCATCGTTACGTCACCCTTCGCGGGCGTTACTCCTATCTGAGTGATCTGCTGATCAAGAATTTTACCCAGGTTCTGGGATCTCCCAATGCTATCACCCACAGTGCGCTTTGCGCCGAGGCGGATAAGCTGGGTAGCTTTTTTACCGAGGGTGACTGGGGATACCGCCAATATGATATCAAGGATACTCGCTATATCCTTTCGTTCGGCGTAGATCCTCTGAGTGCCAACCGGCAGGTTTCCTACTATTGCAGACAGTGGGGCGATACGCTAGATAATGCCCAGGTTGCGATTGTAGACCCGCGCTTCTCTGCCTCTGCAGCCAAGGCCGATGAATGGCTACCGGTCGTGCCAGGACAGGACGCGGCTCTCGGTTTGGCTTTAGCCCATCAAATACTGGTCGATGGCGGCTGGCACCGTCCCTTTGTCGGAGATTTCACTGATGGACAGAACCGCTTTGTCGCCGGCCAAGAGGTAGATCCTGCGACCTTCGAGGAGCAGCACTCTCATGGGCTGGTACGTTGGTGGAACCTTGCACTGAAAGAAAATACGCCTGAGTGGGCTACTGAGCTGTGCGGTATAGAGGCGGCGCAGATCCGCCGCCTGGCGACAAAACTGGCTGACGCAGCACCGCGGGTACAGATCTGGCGATCTCGCGGAGCACAAATGCAGCACCGTGGGGGTTATACCGCCATGATTTTACATGCAGTAAATGGCCTGCTCGGCGCAATTGATCAGGAAGGTGGTGTGCTCAAGTGGGCCTCAGTACCATTGGGGAAAATACCGTCTTCCAAGCCATACGTTGACGAAATAGGCCAGCAAGGCCTCAAGAAAGAAAAGATAGACCGTCGAGGTCGGCTTGAGTATCCGGCGCTCAAGAAGGGTAAAAGCGGAGGCGGTGTTGTCACTAATGCTGTGGCCGAAAGTATCCTGACGGAAGATCCTTACCTACCGGACTTTGTACTTGGTTATTTCAATAACTTCACCTTCTCAGCACCGGCTGGTCAGCTATGGGAAGAAGCGCTGAAGAAGGTTCCCTTCGTTGCTCACATCACGACCAATATCAGTGAATTCAGCTGGTATGCCGATCTAATCCTGCCGGCGCCGCACTTCATGTTTGAACGCTGGGGCATTCAAAAAACTGCAGGTAACCGCTATACCCAAGTCTCGATTAGCCAGCCGACAATCAAGCGCTTGGGACAAAGTGTCGAAGATGAGTGTGGCATTCCATGGCTGATAGCAGAAGAACTCGATCGGCGTGGATTCAAGGATCCGATGCGCTATCTGAAAGCAGAGTTTAAGGATCCAGAATCCGGTAAAGAGCCTATAAGTGCCGATGAAGTGGCACTGTATGCCACCAAGCTCCTGACCCAGAAGTTCTGGGACCCGCTCCAATACAAGGAAGGAGATCGCTTCAGTGGCTGGCAGGAGTTCATCGATAAGGGGGTGTGGAACTCCAAACCCTATCCGTTCCGTAAGCGTTGGAGCCATATGAAGACAGCTACCAAGAAGTTTGAGTTCTACAGCGAGACTATGAAGGTGGCGCTAGAGAAACACGCCAAGAAACATCATACCGACGTAGATCGGGTAATGGAGGCCACCGGTTATTTAGCTCGCGGTGAGCAGGCTTTCATACCACACTACGAGCCTCCGTATCGGTATGGCGATAAGAAGGAGTTTCCGCTGTTGTTCGTTGACCACAAGTCACGCTTGAGCAGGGAGGGACGATCAGCCAATACAACCTGGTACCAGCAAAACCTCGATATCGATCCTGGATCACGCAAGTATGCGGACGTGGCCAAATTAAACCCGACCGATGCGCAGGTACTGGATATTCAGGATGGTGACACCATCCGCATCACTTCAGTACAAGGCAGCATTGTCTGTGAAGCGGCTCTATTTGAAGGGGTACGCCCCGGAACCGTCGCCAAGGCATTCGGCCAGGGGCACTGGACCTATGGCCGAATCGCTTCCCGGCAGTTCGGCAAGACCCCGTTCGGTGGCAACAACAATGAACTACTGCCCCCGATCTATGAGCAATTGTCTGGATCCTCGGCCTTCTACGGCCAGATTGGTGTCCGGGTTGAAAAGGTATAGGAGGCTAGACAATGCGTTATGGAATGGTAATCGATCAACAGAAATGTGTGGGATGTGCAGGCTGTACCTTCGCCTGCAAGGCGGAGAACCATACTCCCCCCGAGATCAACTGGTGTGACAAGATCATCTCGACCCGCGGCAAATATCCGGACGTAAGCTTTGAATATATATCTACCATGTGCAATCACTGTGATGATGCCCCCTGCGTAAAGGGCTGCCCAACCCAGGCAATGCACAAAGGAGATAGAGGGCTGACCCTACACGACCCGGATAAGTGCATCGGCTGCAAAGCCTGTATGGTGAACTGCCCTTATGGCGTGATCAGCTTCAACTGGGACCGCCCGCACAGAAATTGGCAGGATAACACCGGAGTCGCCGCAGGTACCTTCACGCCAATCCGCATGTTGGAAGAAGCGGGAGGCGAAGGCAGCCCTCATTGCAATCCGGAGGGGGCTAGCGATTATCCGCTGGTACGTTCACGCGGCACAGTAGAGAAGTGTAACTTCTGTGTTCACCGACTCAAGGCGGGGCTGAATCCGGCTTGCGTGGATGCTTGCCCGTCTCAAGCGCGTGTAGTGGGTGATCTGGATGATCCCGATAGCGAGATATCAAGGCTGATCAAGAAATACGATGGTAAGCCGCTAAGACCGGAGCTGGGAACTGGATCCAAGGTCTATTATATCCGTCGCTACACTCCACAACATCGCTCATAGGAGAACAGCACCATGAAAACTGGGAACTTCAATTTGTTGTTTTTGGCACTGTCCGCCGCTGGGCTGCTGTTCGGAGGCTACTTTGCTGTTGAGGAGTGGTTCGTTGGCCCCTCCTTTGCTACCAACGATGGCCTGGTTTGGACCTTGCCACTGGTGACCTATATCTTTTTGGCACTGGCCAGTACAGGGATCTCATTCCTTCTGACATGTGGCGAATTGCTTAATAACGAGTCCATTAAGACCCACAAGACCTTGTTGTTAATTACAGCTCTGTCTCTGCTAATCGGTGCTTTTGCAGCCCTTGCCACTGAGTTAGGATCATTATTCCATCTCTTCTGGCTGGTTCTGACTCCCAATCTCAAATCCCCGATCTGGTGGATGGGAACGCTCTACGCCATCGAGCTAGTGCTGCTTGGCATCAAGTTCTACGCATTGCTAATCAAGCGCACCTTCAGCTTCGAACGCTGGCTTACTGCGGGCACTCTGTGCGTGGCCGTTGCGGCCTCCTTGGTATTGGGCAGTGTATTCGGGACGGTGGTTGGGCGGGTCGGCTTCTACGGCGTGGATGCATCCATTCTCACTTTCCTCTGCGCCCTGGCCAGTGGAATGAGTCTGGCACCACTGCTGCTGAGTCCGGATAAACGTGCTGTGCTACTTCTGCCTGGCCGATTGGTGCTCGGTGCCCTTGCCCTGTTGCTGTTGGTCAATTACATCTATCTCGCTCGAGGCAGCATCCCGGCAGAGCAGCCCTGGGTAAGCTTGTGGATGCCGCTGCTGCTATTGGTGGCGTTGATAACTTACCAGACAAAGCCAGCAATAAGTACAATAGTGGCCTTACCGACCTTGTTGTTAGTTGAACTGGCTTTTGTCATTCAAGGGCAACAGCATGTTCTGGGACCCAAACAGACATGGTTGGGTATGATGCAAAGCTACCAGCCCAACCTCGCTGAGGTCGGGATTCTTGTCTTTGGCTGTTCGGTAGCCTATCTCTGCTTCTTTATACTTAAGCTACTGATGGCCCGATTTGAGGCACAGATTTCATCGGCTCGCTGAGTGTTCAGGGTCGTATGTATTGCAGCCTCACTATATATTGCAAGTCTTATAAGACGTTTCAAAGCGCCTCACCTCCCGTAAACACGAGGGGAGGCGCTTCAATGATACGAACAGGCTCTATAACAAAGCACTTTTCACTGCACCGAAACTTTCAAAGCCTCTCATAACTGCATTTGCACAAATAGCGATAACGTTCATAATTAAAACACTGTTTATTTACAAAGTCTTATTTTCATCACCTGCAGTAATTATCTCAAACAATAAACAGCAAGCGGGCACTAACTGAAAAAGGTGACCAGTATGTGCGGACGATTTAGTGTATTAGGTGGAACGCTCAACAAAATAGTCAGCCAAGAGATCGGCTGCGATTTCAAGGCCGAAGAAAACCCGGACCTACGGCCAACCCAAACCGTATCAACCATTATCTATCACCAAGGCGTACTAGAGCAGCAAGATACCGAATGGGGGATCCAGCCTGACTGGGCTAAACGGATAATCATCAACGCCCAAGCTGAAACAGTCAATGAGAAAAAAACCTTTCATCATGCAATGCAGAATCATCGCTGTCTAGTGCCATGCAGTGGCTGGTTCGAATGGCGTGACGAGGGAGGCCCGCGTAAACAGCAATACCTGTTTAGCCACAGTAACGACAAGCCATTTTATATGGCGGGGATATGGTTCCCAGCCGAAATACCGCAGTTGGTTACCCTGACCACAGAGCCCAACACTATTTGCCGCCCCTATCATGACCGGATGCCCGTTATCATTCCGGTTAGCAAAGCAACACTCTGGCTGAAAGGAAACATTACCGCGGTGACGCCTTTGCTAAAGGCAAACAATAGGCTACCAATTACCGTGACAGCGGTGCAGCACTAAACCGTTATCCACATTAATGACAGAATTTGAAAGTTATACCAACCCGAAACACATGGCTTGTTAGGTATTATCAACAAAAAATGGGGATAGTATTTTGGGGCAAGGAATATAGCAAAAGGATGTGAGCTTCGGGGTACCACGGGGAACGTTCGAGAAAAGAGTTCAATGAAAACCTTGACCGTAAACACGCTGCAGCCATGCTGAGGGTTTACTGGTTCAGGTTTTCATTAACTTAACAGTTTGCCTCTCCTGAGCGCATTTCTAGCGTCAGAGTAAGCCACTATTAGCGACTATCGTTGTTGCATGTTCGCGCGGATCGCAAACTGCTTACGGTCATAGTTAAGCTGAGTTGTGAATAGCGCCATAAAGTTGCGTAGTTTTGTCATTTTCTTTCTCCACCAAGAGATTTAACGTCATTTTGTAATCAAAGTTCGTAATTAAATTACACAGCAACTATATATCAGCCCAAAAGTGTGATCAAGATCTATTTGACTGAAATTTTTACACATTCAAAAAATCTGCTTAATACTCGTTCGCTTTAGACTAGCTTATCGCAATATTTAAAACTGACATCACGTTCTGTAGCCCTACAATGCCCTGATTACTGTTTGCAGCAAGATCAAAAATTCGCTTTCAATTGCCATACGGAATGTTTGCCTCGTCATGCATTAGCCAAGGCGATATGTGAAAGAAAATAACAATGATCTATAAAGCGCGTTAATAATAAAAAACAAGGGACTAGAACATGACATGCTTTAAACTTAAACGCGGCCTAACGCTATCCATTACCCTGCTGCTATCGCTTAATGCCCATGATACCTTCGCATCACAAAACGGTACCATGATGCAATACTTCCACTGGTACAACAGTAATGACGGTACCCTGTGGAACGAGGTCAAAAACAATGCACCGGCCCTTTCTGAAAACGGTATTACCTCACTTTGGCTCCCGCCGGCATACAAGGGCGCGGGCGGTAATTCCGATGTCGGGTATGGCGTATACGATATGTATGATCTGGGCGAGTTCGATCAGAAAGGATCGGTTCGAACCAAGTATGGCACCAAAGAACAATATCTTGCAGCGATCGACGTAGCTCACAACAACAATATCCAAATTTATGGTGATGTTGTCTTCAATCACCGTGGTGGGGCTGACAACAAACGCTGGGTCGACACCATCAAGGTTGACTGGGACGACAGAAATAGAGAAATAGGCGAAAAATGGATCGAGGCCTGGGTCGACTTTTCCTTCCCGGGAAGAAACGACAAATACTCCAACTTTCACTGGACGTGGTATCACTTTGACGGCGTTGACTGGGATGATGCAGGTAAAGAGAAAGCCATCTTCAAATTTAAAGGCGACGGCAAGGCCTGGGACTGGGAAGTCAGCTCGGAGAAAGGCAATTATGACTACCTGATGTATGCCGATTTAGATATGGACCACCCTGAAGTTAAGCAAGAGCTCAAAGACTGGGGCGAATGGTATCTGAATATGACAGGTGTCGACGGCTTTCGATTAGATGCGGTCAAGCATATTAAGTATCAATACCTTCAGGAATGGATCCAGCACCTCAGAAACAAAACCGGCAAAGAACTTTTCACCGTGGGTGAATATTGGAATTATGACGTTAATAATCTGCATAACTTCATCAGCAAAACCCAAGGTTCGATGTCGCTGTTCGATGCACCGCTTCACATGAACTTTTATCAGGCATCAAAATCCGGTGGTCACTACGATATGAGACGCCTGATGGACGGCACCCTGATGAAAGATAACCCGATGAAAGCCGTTACTATCGTCGAGAATCATGATACGCAGCCTCTGCAAGCACTGGAATCAACTGTCGACTGGTGGTTCAAGCCGTTAGCCTACGCCTTCATCCTGTTAAGAAAAGAAGGCTATCCGAATGTGTTTTATGCCGATTACTACGGCGCGCAATACAGCGACAAGGGACACGACATTAATATGGTGCCGGTGAAGCATCTACAAGAGCTCATCACCGCACGTAAGAATTACGCATACGGCAAGCAAAACAGCTATATGGACGATCCAAACATCATTGGCTGGACGCGGGAAGGGAATGCCGAGCACCCTCAATCCATGGCCGTTATCATGACCGATGCGGCAGGTGGCGGTAAATGGATGTATGCAGGCAAGCCAAGTACCGAATTCAAGGATCACCTATCAAACAGGGAAGAAAGTGTCTGGACCAACAGCGATGGCTGGGCATACTTCCCGGTCAACGGTGGTTCCGTCTCGGTATGGGTAAGTCAATAATAAACACTTAAAGTTGTATAAGAGAAAAGCCAGCCCTCAGGACTGGCTTTTCGTTATTGAACGAACCGTTATATTCGAGGCTGGCTTTGATTTATGCAAAGTCGCCCGCAATAAATCAGTTATAGGCGCGTGCAAAGCGGCCTGTTGAAGTCGCTGTATAGCTGCCAGCATAGGTAGGAATAAACACCGACTCGCCCTTTTCGACTGTCAGGGTTTCACCATTGCTGTGATTCACTGTCAGTGCCGCATCAATTGCCAACAGAATTTCAGCACTGGCTACGTTAAGTACCGCTTCTTGCTGGTTATGGTATACGCTGAACTTGAAATCAGGCACTGGAATTGGGTAGTGCAGGCCGCCTTCTGACTGCTCTGGTGCAAGTAGCAATGTATCGGCTGGCATCGGCACAAAACGCGTGCTTGCCACCAGCTCGGCGATATCCATGTGCTTCGGCGTCAAGCCGGCACGCAGAACGTTATCGGAGTTTGCCATGATCTCAAGACCCGTCCCCTTGATATACGCATGCGGGGTACATGCATCAAGGAACATCGCTTCACCCGGCTGCAGAGTCAGTACGTTCAGCATCAACGGTGAGAACAGGCCGATATCACCCGGGTACTGGTCGGCAAGATCCAGGATCAGTGCAAACAACTCATCACCTTTATGGTGCTCAGCATAGGTCAATAGTCCGTTAACGGCGATATCTTTTACTTCGCCCTGCAGAGACAACATCGCCTCGAAGAACTGACGCAGACCAGCTTCGTTCTGGTTCTCCTCCAATGCAATCACCAACTCATGCAAGTCAGCAATTTCCAGTGCACGAAACAACGTCACGATATCGGCAAATTCACGGAAACCGTTCATTGCCTGGTATGGCGTCAATGCAAAAACCAATTCTGGTTTATGATTTGGATCCTTGTAGTTACGGTGTCCGGCACTGAGCGGAATGCCTGCTTGCTGCTCTTTGGCAAAACCGGCTTCAGCCTGTGTCTTGCTTGGGTGAACCTGAATAGACAGTGCTTTTTCTGCCGCCAGAACTTTAAACAAATATGGAAGCTCGCCAAACTGCTTGTCAGTCGCCTCGCCAATAATTGCCGCTTTGTCCGTCTCAATAAATTCAGCCAGGCGTGTGGCCTTGCCTGCAACGTCAATCTGCGAACAACCGTTCGGATGGGCTCCCATCCAGATTTCCGCTTGTGGCTTGCCTTCAGGATTGGCAACACCAAACAGTGATTCAATCGATGTCTTACTACCCCATGCATAATCTTGAATTACGTTATGCATGCGGAAAAAACAAGGAGAAGTGGTGGCGGTCATTGTTTTACCTTTTATTTCAAATACTGATTTCATCAATATCTTTGTATTCATGGGATCAGTATCAATCGCTAGCTTGCGCTGTTCAAAAACGCAGGAATTGTACCAGAGTCCAACAATTTGTTCTGGCATTTGTATGAGAAAAAGCTCCCTCCTTTCCGGTTTTAAGAGAAGAAGGGAGCAGATATGCCGGTGTGGGGGTAAGTGTCTTTCACTCAGGTCACTGGCATAGTTGTTAGTGATTGATTTGACGGTGACTTATGCCAGTGCCGCCTGCGCTTTTGCCTGACGCATTTTCTTCAGAGAAATTGCAACCAGTGCGGTTACTAGAGAGCCTGCAATCATACATACGATAGCCATCAGCGGTTTGTTCATTGCACCAAGTAGTGCTACAACCGGACCACCGTGAGCCACACTGTTAGTGATACCGAATGAGAATGCCATGACTGCGGCGACCATTGAACCCAGTACGTTGGCAGGGATCACTGACATTGGATCTTGAGCCGCGAACGGAATCGCACCTTCTGAGATACCCACCAAGCCCATTGCACTTGCCGCTTTACCGGCTTCAACCTCAGACTCTTCAAAGATATTCAGCTTACGGCCTAGAATTGTAGCTAGACCCATACCCAGAGGAGCAACAGGAATCGCACATGCCATTGCACCCATGAACTGTGTCTGACCGCTGGCAATCATACCAACAGAGAACAGGAAGGCTACCTTGTTAAATGGACCACCCATATCAAATCCGGCCATACCACCCAAGACAATACCCAGCAGAACCACGTTACCTGTGCTCATGCTGGTTAGCATTGCAGTCAGACCATCCATCAGGCTTGCAATCGGCGCACCGATAACAAAGATGAACAAGCTAGAGATAAACAGGCTACCGGTAATTGGTGCAATCATAATTGGCACCAGTGGCTGAATAAACTTATGGTAGTTCTGGCTTACAATCCACTTAACGAAGTAACCCACAAGCAGGCCAGCGATAATTGCACCGATAAACCCCGTCCCCGCTTCCGCGCCATAAAACGAACCATTATTCGCAATCCAGCCACCAATCAAGCCCGGTGCCAGTGCAGGACGGTCGGCAATCGCGTAGGCAATATAACCGGCCAAAATTGGGATCATCAGGGTAAAGGCAACAACACCGACATCGAGCACTTTCTGCCACATGCTGCCTTCAGGTATCGCCATACCCGCTTCCGAAGGCTGGCCACCAAGAGCCAGTGCCAGCGCAATCAACAGACCACCGGTAACCACGAACGGGATCATGTGAGAGACGCCATTCATCAGGTAACGGTATAGATCGGAACGCGCCTGAGAAACTTTGCTTTCGGTCTGCGCCGGAGCATCATCACCGGAAGCCTGGTAGGTGTCTGCTTGAAGAGCCTGGTTAATCAGACCCTTGCCATCTTTAATTGGGGCTTTTACACCGGTTTTGACTAGTTTCTTGCCGGCAAAGCGCGCCATATCCACTTGCTTGTCACAGCTAACAATGATTGCTTCGGCACGTTCAATCTCTTCAGGGGTCGGACAGTTCTTCACCCCAATAGAACCATTGGTTTCAACTTTGATCTCATAACCTAGCTCAGCCGCCGCTTTTTCCAACGCCTCGGCAGCAAGATAAGTATGCGCCACCCCAGCCGGACAACCAGTAACGCCAATGAGCAAGCCCTTATCGGCGGCAGGCGCAGCTTGATTAGTTTCTGTTTTCTCCAACAGCAAGCCAAGCGCTTGTTGTTCGGTTTTCGCCGACATAAAGGCATCAATAAAGCCATCCTCAATCAGTTTTGAGGAAAGTTCGGCCAACACTTCGATATGGTGGTTCGCACCGCCATCTGGCGAGGCAATCATGAAAAAGAGTTTTGATGGCAAGCCGTCTTCCGCACCGTACTCGATACCACTGCGGCTGATACCAATAGCGACAGCCGGCTCTACTACCGCGCTGCTTTTGGCGTGAGGAAGTGCCACACCATCTTCGAAACCGGTGTTACCCAGTTCTTCACGGGCATGGATATCCGCTAAAAATTGTGCCTTGTCATGAACTCGACCTTGCTGATGAAGCACGTCGATCATCTCGACAAAAACCTCTTCTTTAGTCGTCGCCTGAAGGTTCAGGCAAATCAACTTCTCATTAATCAAATTAGTGATCATGAGTGTTCCCCCTGTTTTATTTTTTAAGTTCAGCATTTGTGTTGCCGTTGGGGATATTTTCAGCGATCCGGCCCCACGCTTATAGTGTACCAGAGAGGCATTTACTGGATATTTGTAACCCACAAGGTGTTTTGTGATCAAATTCTCATATACATACCAACATGTTCAACCTCAAACGAAACAAGAAATTACACATCAATATCAACAACTTAAACAATCACAACTTGATAAAGGACACCATAAAAACAATCAACCAGCAAAGAAAAAACATATAAAAGCTAGACAGTAGTAACCAATAAAACACCCAGCACGCGCCTATTTGCGTGACCCAGCTCACGGATATTTCACCTCGCAGGCTACCTAGCTAGTATCCTGATGCAGGGCAATGAATAATGAGGCCAGTATTTACTAGACAAATAGATAGCGCGATCACCATGAGCCAAGTTTTCCATGATCTTATCGATACCCTGCTTTCTGAACGGGAGCACTTCAATCGCATCTGGTTTGCCGGTGATCAGCTTACACCACCGCCATTTAGCTATCAGGTCAACTTTCCCCGCTTGGAGCTGGTGATCAGCGGCGAGTACATCAATGAGCTGGAAGATCCGGATCATGGGATCAGTGAAGTGAAAATCATGGCGGGAGACGCAATTTATATTCCGCCCAATAGCTGGAACAAACCTAACTGGGATACCGACTGCTCGGTACTGAGCCTGCTATTCGGCCGCCGCCAACTTGGTTTCAGCCTGGTCAGCAAAACCAAAGATCAAACCAACTTTCACGATATCCAAAAACACAGTATTCAAACCCGGACCGGTCACGCTATCGACCATATCCTGTCGGCACTCAATGCCCTGTCAAAAGAGCCCCTGCAGCAACCGATGGACGAACACCTGCTTCTGGCGCTGATGAGCTACTGCCAAAGTATGCTATCGGTACCGACCAGCTCAGCCAAAAAGCGCAGCGAGGATCTCTATCAGGGGATCTGTATCTACATTCAGGAAAACTTTCACCGAGCCATCAGCCGAGACTCCATTGCAAAACGCTTTAACATTACCCCCAACCATCTTTCTCGCCTGTTCCGCCAACAAGGGCACATGCGACTGGCTGATTACATCACCTGGGTCAGAATCGAACGTGCGAAGTTTATGCTGAAGAAATACACCTTCCGGTTAAATGAAGTGGCAACCCGTTGCGGGTTTCAGGACGTGAACTACTTTTACCGGGTATTTAAAAACAAAACCGGACTCACGCCGTCAGAATATCGCAGTTCGCTTTAGCTCTAGATATGTCACTGGTGAAAAGGACGAGATAGGGTATGGAGTATCACCGCCTTTAGTGCTTCGGGCTCCGTATTCTCGGTTAGCAGGCGACAGAACTCAGGCTCGATCAAAGCTTGTGAAAAGTGGGCAAACGCCTGAATATGTGGGCGTTGTGGCGGTGCTGGCAGCGTCATTGCAATCAGCCTCGTCACTGGACCATGATTCGAACCCCACTCTACTGGTTGTGGCAACTGGATCACCGCTATTGCAGGCTGCTCGATTTCAGGCGACATGATGTGGGGCAGCGCAATACCATTTCCCATACATGTCGAAGACACCTCTTCACGCTTGAGCATCAAATCCAACAACACGGATGATTTTTCGGGAGCAAGCATCTGACACAACAGAGAAAGCAGCTCTTTCTTGGCTTGACAGGCCTCCTTACCAACTACCGCCTGTTTTTTTTCTAATACCTTGTTGGCAAAGCGCATTTCAAATGGCAAATAGAAGGTACAATTTCCCTTGTCATGACTATCGATACAGCAAGCATTGCGATTCTTTTTCTTACCACTGGTTCTGACTAACGTAAATTGCTCGGCCAAAAAGTCAGTCAACACCATACAAGCCAGCTCGGCATCGACCCCTTCAATTAGCAGCTGACAGAGATCACCGGGCATACAGCCAAGGCTCATAACCCGGACCGGCTGCTCGACATGAGCCTGACCCAGCCGAGTAACATTTTGCATCACCACTACGGCACGAAAATACCCCGCCAACGTTTTCAGCTGATTAAGTTTCCAGGAGGGGATACCTTCATCACCGATGATGAAGGTAATGCGGCGTTCAATCATAGCGCTAGCATCAAAGTTCTTGGCAACGGCGCAACACGCTAGCAGGATCGGTCAGCACTTCTTCTATGGTGACGCAATGGATCTTACTACCGGTAAAACGGGCGCGGTGTTCAATTTCGATATCCGAGGCAATCAACACTACATCGGCTCTGCCAATGTCCTGAAAGCTCAACTGGTTTTCTATCCCCATCGCACCCTGAGTTTCAACAATGATCTGGATACCCAATGGTTGCGCCGCTTTTTTTAGCTCTGCCGCCGCCATGTAAGTATGGGCAATCCCAGTCGGGCAGGCAGTAACCGCAACAATTCTCATAAATTCTCTATAGATAACGGTGTTTAGGTTGATTGTCTCGATCCGGTGGAGATAGTCAAGCAATGAGGGCGGCAAAACTGATCTTAATTAAGTTACAGGACGTTATCATGAACCTCCCTCCCCCGAGCAAAAACGGCTCTCCAAGGAGCCGTCGATGATGTAAGTTGCGTTTAACTTATCGTGCCCAGTTAAGCCCGGCGCTAAAAATTAGCCAAAAAGTATGGAATGATCAGCGCATTGGCCAAGTCGATAAAGAAAGCGCAAACCAGTGGCACGATAATAAACGCCTGATGCGAGTTACCATAACGCTGCGATACCGCAGACATGTTAGCCATTGCCGTTGGTGTCGAGCCCAGAGAGATCCCGCCAAAGCCCGAACACACCACCGCGGCATCATAGTTCTTGCCCATAGCTGGAAATACAATAAGGAGATTAACCAACACTGCCACGATAAACTGTGCACCCAGAATGGCAAAAATTGGACCGGCAAGATCCACCAGCGTCCAGAGCTGCATACTCATCAGCGACATTGCCAAAAAAGTTCCCAGTGACACATCGGCAATTAAAGCAACAGCAGGCTTGCGAGATGGCCATTTGGTGCCTGAAATCCGCGGGAAGGAGCTCGGAATCAGGTTGGTCATCACTATGCCCGCAAACAAGCAGGTAACAAACAAAGGCAACTGCAAACCAGCCTCTTCAATCGCCTCGTTCAGGATAAAACCCAGAATTGCGCAGATATGAATAGCAAAAATGGCATCGAGAAAATCAAAGCCGGTGATTGCCTCAGCTTGTGATTCATCGGCAACACCGATATCCAATTCTTCTTTCTTTTCCGGCTTAAGATCATAGCGAGTGATCAGAAACTTTGCGATCGGCCCGCCCATCAAGCTTGCCAGGATCAGGCCAAAGGTGGCACTGGCGATACCAATTTCCATCGCATTGGTAATACCGTAGCCTTCCGAGATACGTGGTGCCCACGCTATTGCAGTACCGTGTCCACCGATCAACGAGACACTACCACCCAACATACCGACTGCAGATTCCAAGTCAAACATTGCAGCGACACTGATCCCGGTAAAGTTCTGGATAATCATATAACCAATGGTGATCACCAGCAGTATGATCAGAGGAACACCGCCTTTTAGCAGATCTTTGAGGCTGGCATTAATCCCGATGGTGGTAAAGAAATACACCAGCAGCACATCCCGCGCCATCAGATCGAATTCAATTTCAATACCTGTAATGACGTACACCAATGCGATCAGAACCGAAAATAAAATTCCCCCCGTCACCGGCTCAGGAATGCTGAACTCCCGCAAAGGCGAGAACATACTATTCAAACGACGACCGACAAAAAGCACTAAAATACCTATCGTTACCGCAAAAAAAGACCCGATGTTCAAAGTCCCACTGGCCCAATCCATTTCCATAATCAAGTCACCCTAAATACCCTGTAAGTTCATTAATAGTCAGTCATGATTACAAGTGATGCGTAACATCATGCTTTTGTTCCATATATTTCAATTAACACTAGCCAATAAATGTTGATTTGGCAGAGATATCCTAAATCAAATGGTAAATATGGGAGCTGAACCGAAGATAGATACAGGAAATATTACTGGTGTTTGGTGAACGTACTGAAAACGGAAAACAACGCTTTTTTGTGTGTGTTTGAGGATTTCCATCTTATCATTAATAAAAAAACCTCAGCACAAAGGCTGAGGCTTTTATTCGAGTGGCTTGGTTTTCTTAGAAGGTAAACTTCTTGAGTACCGTTTCAATAATGTTGTCGGCAATATATTTATGGGTTGCCGTTGTCGGGTGAGTCACTCCCCAGAAGACATAGGAATCAGATCCATAATAGGCACACTCGTTTGTCAGGCTATGGCTGTACAGGTAATCCAGCGCCGAGCTACGGTTGATATCCAAACAAGGCTCTGAGGCATTCTGGAAGCCGTGCTCCTGTGGGTTGCTCGTCATTTGCTCAAACAAAGAATAGGCATCGTACAATTGCACGTTAATGCCTTTGTCCTGATAGTACTTGGCTTGTTCCGCGATATATTGGTTAAATTCGACGATCTTCTGGCGAACCTTCAACGCTTCTTCCTGGGTTGAATACTTAAACTGAGGCGCTTTGGTTGCATCAGGTAGAGTAAATAACAGGATGTTTTTCGCACCGGCATCAGTGAGGCGGATCATCGCAGCGCTAAAGTCAGCCTTAACCTCCGGCACTTCACGGTCATAGTTCATAAAGTCGTTCAAACCAAACTCTAAGGTGAACAGAGTATTTTCCGGGCGGTAGTTTTTGGCCATCTTCATATAGGTCAGATAAGAAGTAACCTGATCATAAACTCCCGTCAGGGCAACATACTTGTTGGTACCTGCCGCACCACCTACAGCCCAGTTATAAAGAGGGATATCCTTGTTTTGCGCTATGTATTCCGTCCAGACAAATCCGTTCGTGAAGTGTCCGAGGAACCAAGAGTTGCTGTTAGGGAAAATCCACTGAGATCCATTAAACATATTGCCCGTGTCTGACAGGCTGTCACCAAACACGACCATCTTATTGATCGCTGATGGCTGAAAGGCATTGTCGTTAGTCCAGATAGAATGGTTATATGAGACACGGTAATCGGACGCAAAGTATGTAATATCGGCAGTATCGTGAGTGACACCCAAGGTTTCATCACAACGTTGCTTGATATTGTCCTGAGACTCGCTGGTATAGAACATGTTTTTAAATGAAACGGAAGAATACCAGTAGCCAGGAATTGTGTAATAGCTGCCATCTTCATTTAATGCCCATTCCCATGTTGTCGCCGAATCATCATGGGTAGTGGCTGGACGATACCAACACCGAACATAAGTGTAGGTTTCTGATGACTGAACGCTGCTGACTTGTGCAGCAGTGATGGCCTCAGGAGTAATGGGAAGACTATCTGACGCTTGAGCAGCAAATGGCAGCAGCATAGAGAGTAGCAAAATGTTTTTTTTCATTATCATCTACTTATAGTTTGTTATTGTGAAGGAGTTTCCCCGCACCAGAAAGGGCGAAGAGAGTAAATGCAGATACATCCGTGTCAGTTGTGCTTTTACTCTAAATTAGAGCACTGCAACTGATATCATTCACGAATATCATCCTAATTATTGAAGCATTCTCACAATAAATACTTATACAAATCATAAGTAGCAGCAGGATAGCTGATTTTTGCCAGGTGAGCACCGCCTAACCGCTGAACATACGAAAGTGGGATTTTTTACGACATAAGATAGCAATGGGTTCAGCGCGAAATGAGCCACCAGCCTGAGAATAGAAAAGAAAGAAACAGCTTGGCCTCTGCTTTAAAGATAAAAAGCCCATCATAAAACCTCATGATGAGCTTTCTCTATAAGTTTAATTTAATAACGCTTGGTACGATTCCACGGCTTCAGGCTCATTCCAATGTGCGTTAAATACGGTATAGGTGATGTATTTGCGCATGAGTTCCGTTGTATCTGTGGTGACTGCCGGATCGCTGGCAGCAAGGAAAGGCTTAAAGTTAAGCTCTTGCACCGTGGTCTCATCATCTACCAGCTTGAAGGTATAGTTGTAATCGGGCTGGACTTCATTCTCGATATATTTGATACCCTTAATCTCACTTTTGGGATACGGCGGATAATTGATACTCAGCCCTGTACCGCTTGGTAGCAAAGGCTGACCAACCTTTTTATTACTATTAAGTTTGTTGACTACAGCCAGCGTATGTTCAACCCCGGCTGGAATATATTCCATTGAACTCGGAAAACCTGTTTTGGCTTCTTCAATCCGAAATCCCATGCTGACTGCAATAGCTGGCACACCGTGGCGTACAGCACGGGCGGCTGCCGAAACGGTGCCAGAGTTAAACTGGTTGACCCCGACATTTGGTCCGTCATTGACACCTGAAATCACCAGATCCGGTTTTTGCTCTGCCATCAGCCCGGTAAGGCCAAATAGCACTGAATCTACGGGAGTACCGGCAAAACAGTAAGCCTTCTCACCGATTTTTTCGTACTTTAGCTCTTTGCCCGGTTTGAAGGTAACCGCAGTGCCCTTGCCGCTTTGATTATTTTCAGGGCCTGACAGCCAAACATCATAGCCTTGCTTGGTTAGGGCTTTAAACAATTCCTGAGAGCCCTCACTACGGCAACCGTCATCACTGACAAGCAGAATACGCAGCTTATCTGCAGCGTTAGCTGTTTCCGCCTGAACCAGTGTTGGTAAAGTTAACAGAGCACCGGAAACCAGTGCAGCAACCGTTTTCAATGTCGTTTTCATCTTCATATCCTTACGTCAAAGAGGCTTAAAGCAAATCAAATTTATAATCGATTACGAACACGCCGCCGAGAATAGAACGTTTTTCCCAGTCACCGTTTTCAACAACAGGATTCCTTGCGCGATCCGCGACATAAGAGTATCCCGGACCAATACCGGCCATCACGCTAAGACCCTTGAGTGCTTTGCCCTGAAATTGATACATCATCAGAAGGTTCAGTTCCGCTTCATCTATATCTGCGCCCTGAAACTCCATACCAAAACCGTAAGTCGCACGAGCACCAACCATCAAACCGGGTACACCAGCATTAGCCATATTGTACATAGCCTGGAATGCAATCATGGTTTCGCCGTCTTTGTTAAAGTCGGTGCCGGTTCCATCCGCCTTACTGTTAAAATTACCATCAGTATTTTTTCCCATATCCCAGAAGAACATACCCAGGCCATTCTCAAGCTCAGCCTCGGTATAGGCATAACTGCCTGTCAGGGCCCATGAACCGACCATGTAATCCAGGTTTAGGTTGTAGTGGCTGGCCTTATCGTCAAACGCCATTCCTTCCCAGTTATCCAAACCGTCATTTTGATAGAAATATCCACTCAGTCCTATCTTCGAGGTTTCAGAAACGGGAGTCAGCCATTTAAACTCAAGGCCGCTTCGTCGCAGGTAATCTTTACTTTCGCCACTGAACAGATTTACAACGTTCTTTTTACCCCAGCTATAACTGAGATCACCGGTAATGATATTGTCAATTTGTTTGCCTGAAAGAGTCTTGAAACGCACTTTTGTCGGCGAGTCTCGGTCTGAAAAGCGATCGGTATATACACCGCGCAGACGTAGCCCCTTATAGCCGACTTCACCACTAATACCCTGGTATGAGGCGACGACAGCACGACCATGTGAAACAGTCAGCGAACCAGTTTTGTATAGCTCCTTCCAGCCACCATAAGCATTTGCGTACAACTCATCGTCACCCAATTTAACCTTCGCATAGATCTGACTGACTTTATTAAAACCTTCTGCTTTACCATTATTATCACGTACTAAGTCACGGCCCTGAAAGTTATCGTTAGCACCCAATTTAATCGCACCAGAATAGGTTGCATCAAAGCCAATAAAATCAGCCAAATATCCCGACTTATAATCAATCGCAACGCCCTGTGCCCAGGCAAACTGATTTTCATCGTTCGATGTATCTTCATCCAGGTACATCGCGATATTTCGGGTCGATAATGAAAGTTCATTATTTTCAAATAATCCATTTGCCTGAGCAACTGGAGAAATAATTAAACCTGTCAGACAAGCTAACCTGACACATTTAAAGGTAGAGGTAAGATTCATTTTCATTCCTTAGAAAATATATTCACAGCCATAACAGTAGAAATACACTCACGCATAAAAACGGGTGCCTTAAATTACTATTGCTATTTTTGTGAGGTTATCTACACGCCAGATTTATATCGTTCTACTCTGGCTATTTATATTTTTATTTGATGTTACTTACTTTATATAATCTTCGATATTAAACCCTATCAGGTCAGGTACTACAGCTGTCGCCTGGTGTAATAAAGCTTGCTCGCCGACACCAACAACCTTCATACCAGCAGTCAAGGCCGCCTGAACACCAGATTGCGCATCTTCAAAGACCAAGCATTCTGATGGTGACAGACCTAGCAGCTCGGCACCTGTCAGAAAGACATCCGGCGCAGGTTTAGCTTTGACAACCATATTGCCATCTACGATATAATCAAAATAATGATATAAGCCAGTGAGTTCTAATATCAGACGGGCATTTTTACTCGCCGAGCCCAGAGAAATTCTTATTCCTTTGTATTTCAACTCCTCAATTAATTTTACAACACCACCCAGTACGTCATTTTCATTCAGTTGATTAACTAATTTCAAATAGTCATTATTTTTATCCAGTAGTAACTGGTGCTTTTCAGTTTCACTGAAGTTCCTGCCACTATGATTCAATATAATATCTAATGAATCTTTTCTGCTCACTCCTTTTAGTTTTTCATTATCTTTTTCACTAAACGGAATATTGAGTTTATCAGCCATCTTTTTCCAGGCTTTATAATGCAAGCAGGCTGTATCAACCAACACACCATCGAGGTCGAAGATCACACCTTTAATTGTCTCTGTCATACGCTTTTACCGCTAATGCTGTTTATTTACCACGTTAAATTTAAAGGTGGGTATCCCACTGCCCAACGAAAGCATCGACAGGACTCTGCCCCTTAAACTCCGAACGCCCCATAAGCTTATTCACGACCGCTTCAATAGTGATATCGTTAGCAGTATAGGCATTGATGTATGTCGGCACACGAGGGACATCCATCAAGTGGTATGGATTGCCAAACGAAATAAAGACAGTTGGAATTTCTTGGCTGAACCACGGCGCATCAATGCCCATCGGACGAGCCCAGTTGATCCGCAGAGTCGTTTTGTTACTCGCTGTCTTGAACTGAGCGGCATAGACAACCACGTCATAATCAGCGACAAACTCTTCAACAGGCTGCATCATATCTCGCATCGTAAATTGCGAAGTATCGTATAAGGTAACCTTGAACCCTTCTGCCTCAAGCTGGTTCTGGAACTTTTCAACAGTGCCAGTCTGATGACCAAACATATCGGCTTCATCGCCCAAGCCAATCAGAAGCACCCGGCTATGCTGATCCAGTGACAACGGTAGAATATCCTGGTTGTTTTTGACCAGAGTCACCGCTTTGTCCGCACATTCAATCGCCATCTGTTTGTGCGCATCACAACCGATCAGCGACAGATCAAGCTCAGCCGCCAGATCACGTTTATGCAGCCCCAATGCAGCTTTTGTCGCAAGCGTACGGATGATGGCTTCATCGACACGCGCCATACTCAGCAAGCCCGTTTCAATACCCTTTAGCATGTAGCCAAAGTCTTCTTTCAAATCTTTGTTGAACAAAAACAGATCACAACCCGCGGCAATTGTTAATGGTACCGCCTGTTCACGCTTCATCATGACGGTAAAGCCCACCATCGACGTTGCATCACTGACAATCATACCGTTGAAGTTGAGTTTGTCCCGAAGCAGGTCGTTAAGCAGCTCAGGTGCCAGTGACGCAGGCATGATCTCATGATCGCTCAGTTCAGGGTTCAGCACCTTAGAGTACTCCGGCAGTGCAATGTGCCCCGCCATGACGGTCAGTGCCCCAGCATCAATCGATTGCTGATAAACCTGACCAAATGTTTCATCCCACTGCTGCGGCTTCATCGTATTGACTGAAAGCACCAGATGTTGGTCACGATAATCAACACCGTCACCCGGAAAGTGTTTGATTGATGTCGCCATGCCTCGTGCCTGAACGGCTTCGACATAAGCTTTGCCCATTGCCCCGACCAGCTCAGGGTCACTGCCGTAAGTACGGGTATTGGTAATCGGATTATGGAAGTTGTAATCAAGGTCAATAACCGGCGCAAAAGCCCAGTTACAGCCTGCCGCACGACCTTCTTCCGCAACCACAGCCCCCAGCTTTGCAGCCATTTCCGGATCCGCTGTTGCACCTACCTGCATTTGCGAGCCAAACTCGGTTCCCTCGGCCACCGCACCGTTGCCGCCGCTTTCTAGGTTGGCTGCGATCAGCATCGGTACCTTACTGTTTTGCTGCAGGTACTGATGGACCAGCTGAACTTCTTTGGCATCGCCCGGGCGGAACATGATCCCTGCCGGTTTAAACTCATCCAATAGCGCCTGTAAATCAGCCTGCTCGGCACTTAAACCAATCGGACAGAACAGGTGGCCGACTTTCTCTTCCAGCGTCATTGCATTAAGCGTTTCCTCCACCCAGGCAATATCGTCATGGTTTAAATAAAAAGGTTTTGCCGTTAAATCTATCATCTTGACCTCAGTCTTTTTTTCAATTCTCTGTATATCCACCAGTTTTCTTGTTGGTGAATAGGTTGAGAATCAGTCTAGGATGTTTTACCAGCTCAAACTTCGTAGAGATTTAGCTGAAGTTATAGGGGGATTTTGTGGTCAGAGAAGAAATGTGATCTAAGTGGCACCCGACAATAGAGAAATCTTAGTTCACTAATTATCTTTTATTAGAGCATGTTAGCTCGACACGTACCCCTTACCCGCCGCCGCGGATAGACCATGATGCAATTCACAGTTTGCCTTTCAGCACAAACATCCCCCAGCACCTACATCAAAAAGCTCGCTAGTTGTTCTTTGCCGCTTTCAAGACAATGAATTCAAACCCTACACAGGTAACAAATAATGGAATCACTTAAATTAAGAGAAAAGCTAGGATATGGCGTGGGCGATCTGGGTAGTACACTGATCTTTGCCACAGTGACCACCTTCTTGATGTACTTCTATACCGATATCTTTGGTCTGTCAGCCGCTGCGGTAGGCAGTGTATTCTTTGTCGCCAGGATGATTGATGCGGTCAGCGATCCCCTGATGGGGGCGGTTGCCGACCGGACCGCAAGCCGCTGGGGTAAGTTTCGCCCTTACCTGCTGTTTGGGGCAGTACCACTTGGCATTCTTGCAGTGCTTACCTTTACCACTCCTGAGCTATCTGATTCCGGCAAGCTGATCTATGCCTATATTACCTATATCCTGCTGATGGTCTGCTACACCGTTGTCAATATTCCCTACTCAGCCCTGCCGGTAATGATGAGTTCAGACAGCAAAGCCAGGACTCAGCTGGCCAGCTTTCGGATGTTCTGTGGTTTCTTTGCCATGCTGTTGGTATCAGGCAGCACGCTGCCTTTGGTACGCCTGCTGGGTGGCGATAACGAACAACAAGGTTTTCAGTTAACCATTGCCTTGTTTGCCACTCTGGCGGTACTTTTATTCTTCATCACCTTTCGTTCGACCAATGAGCGAGTAAAATCCGTCGATCACCAATCATCGATTAAACAAGATCTAAAAGTGGTCAGCCAAAACCGGGCATGGTGGGTACTGCTCATTGTGGGTGTGCTGTGTTTCAGCTTTACCATGATGCCGTTTGCCGTCGGTATGTATTACTTCAGGTACAACGTCGGCCACACCGACATGGCAACGGCCTTCTTTGTCTCCGGCAATATTGGCATGCTACTTGGCGTGGTGGTCACTGCAGTATTATCAAAATCCCAGTGCAAAAAAAGAATGATGATCTGTGCCCAACTGCTGGCTGCTCTGCTGATCATCAACTTCTACTGGCTGGATACCTCCAATATCGTGATGATCTGCGGGCTGTTCTTCCTGGTGATGATCGCCCAGGGCGTAAGTGTGCCGATCATGTGGTCGATGGTAGCTGATGCTGCCGACTACTGTGAGTGGAAGCAAGGGAAAAGAGTCATCGGCCTGACAACCAGCTCTGTCACCTTCTCGCATAAATTCGGCATGGGGATCAGCGGCGTGATCACCGGCGCGATTCTCACTCGCTATGGCTACCAAGCCGGAGCCGTCCAATCTGCCGATACCCTGCATGGTATTCTGATCATGATGAGCCTGCTGCCAGCCCTGGGATTTTTAGCCAATGCACTGGTACTGATCCTCTACCCTATCGACAAACGCATCAGTGAACAGATGCAGCAGGAGCTTCAGCTTCTTCGCTCAACATCCAGCTAGCACAATTGACCCTCGCCTCATAATCACGAGGCGAGGTATCATAATTTTGATCAGCGTGTGAGTTCCCACAATCCACTCTACGTCTATTCTGCGTATAGTAGAAGTTTGATATCTCGCACTGCTCCAGGAGTGATTATGCAATACCGCCATGAGCTCGTTCGTCTTGATGAAGGGCTAAAAGCCAAAATCTATGTTCATTCCGTCATGGAAGTCACGGCACATTGGCACCATGAAATTGAATTAATGATGGTATTGAAAGGCAGTATTGAGCTCCGCCGTAATAACCAGGTGTTTAGACTCGTTCAAGATGATGTCTTGCTAATCAATCACAATGAACTTCACAGCATCAAGGCAACCGATGAAGACAATATCCTGCTGGCGATCCAATTTTCTCCTGACTTACTGAGCAATTGCTATCCAGAGTTGAAAAACATCATCTTCCATTGTAATTCGGCGCAATACGGTGATGCCGAGCAAACCTATTTCAACCCGCTGAGAAGCCACCTTGCCCGTATCGTTTGGGCGTTTACCAAAAAGCACAAATGGTTCAAGTTTACTATCGAGCAGGAGCTGCTGGCTCTCATCACCACACTTCTGTCCACCTATCACCACGAAGTCATAGAAGACAACCGTCATCAGCTCCATGAACGCGAACTAGAGCGGCTTACACGTATCGTCGACTATATTGGCCAGCACTATGCGGGCAAAGTTCAACTGCAGGAGCTGGCCGATCGGGAATGCGTCACCATGCACCACCTGTCCCGTTTTTTTAAGGAGCAGATGGGTATTTCATTTCAGGAATACCTCTTCGACTATCGTATTTATCAGGCTGCTAAACAGATCATTAGCAGTGACGAAAAAATTGCCGATATTGCTTTTTCCTGCGGTTTCAATGACCCCAAATTGTTCTATAAAAAGTTCAAACAAAAATATAACCAGACCCCCATCGAACTCAGAAAACAACTGTCGGCTCCCTCAAACCACCCTAACGGTGGCAGCAGCTATTTGTCGGTTCGTGAGCGGGATATCTATAAGTCGCTGTTTGAATTTATGAATACACCTGCCACAGAACCCTGCACAGTCGTGGCACCGCTCCCGGCTTCAAGTCCAATCTCAATCAAAACCGAGCAAGTCATTGATAGCATTATCCCGACTTGGCGCAAACTCACGACATTCGGTTGCTCCTATGAGGGGCTAAAGGCGCAGCACCGTGCCCAGTTGACAGAAATGCAAGACAACCTACATTTCGAGTTCATCCGCTTTCAGGGTATTTTTGCCGAGCAGATGAATATTGTCGCCGCCAAAGGGATCTACGACTGGAGCAACGTCGATAATCTCATTGACTTCCTGCTGTCGATTCGACTCAAGCCCTTTTTCTGTCTTGGCTACATGCCGGAGCTATTTGCCAGCAGCGAGCAAACTGTCGCCCATTGGCGCGGCAATATCTCCCCACCGGAACACATGGAGGACTGGACTGATTTAGTTACTGCGTTCTTCGACCATCTCATCACCCGTTACGGTATTGAACAGGTACAGACGTGGTATTTCGAAGTATGGAACGAACCTGATTTGGAAGGCGTATTCTGGGCTGGCAACGAGACAGACTATCATCAACTCTACCTGGCGACCTACCACGCGGTGAGAGCCATTTCTCCATTGATCAAACTTGGCGGCCCTTCTGTCAGCCACATGGCCTTTGACCAGTCCGACTGGCTGGGTAACTTTGTCAGCTTCTGTCACCGGCACCAGCTTCAACCCGACTTTTTCTCCTATCACATTTATCCCGAGCGCTATGGTCACATTGATAACCTGATGGATTCCAATAAGGTCAGCCGCAAGACTCTGGGTCCCGACGGTAGCCTGGAATTACTTAACAGCAGCCAACCGTACCAGCAGCAACTAAGCACTGACGAGCTGCACATTACCGAGTGGAACCTAAGTGCCTGCTGGGGCAATAAGGTATTAGATACCGCTTACCTGGGAAGCTTTGTTGCCTACAACATCATCAACCTGTATGACAAAGTCAGCTCACTGGGGATCTGGACCTTCAGCGACCTGTTTGAGGAACGAGGGCCGTCGGCCTCCACGTTCCACGGCGGCTTTGGCATGATGACGCGAGAAGGGATTAAGAAACCCAACTTCCATGCCTTGACCATGCTCAACCGCCTAGGTGCGGAACTGCTTAAGCGAGGCAAGGACTACATCGTTACCCGTTCGGTACAGGGTATTCAGATCCTGACGGTTAACTATATCCATTTTGACGAGCTGTATGCCAGCGGGGATACCTCTGCCATCGAGATGTCTGATCCCTACGCGGCCTTCAATCCCGCGCCTGAAAAATCGTTTGATTTTGCGCTCGACCTCCCTCCCGGTAGTTACCGGCTGACCCGTTATATGCTCAACCGCGAACATGGCTCTGCGTATGATGACTGGCTCAGGATGGGTGCTCCGTCTCCATTGTCTGAAGAAGATATCGATGAGATCAAGCGCACGGCCTATCCCAAGCGCTCTACGCAATCTCTCCATCATGAAGGAGAAGAGCTTTTGGTGAAAAGCTCTGTACCTGAACACGGGGTTGAATTGATATTGCTGGAGAATTTAAAATAATAAAGAATATACCGACAGGCACTAGTTTTTGACATACAAAATGATAAAAACGATTTCTCCTCTTATGTTGAAATCGTTTTTATTTCCATACAAAAATGAATAAACCTCTACTCCAATCATCGCAATGCTAACCGTTTTATAGCACCAACATTGAAATGATATAATAGCACCATATTTAATAAATCTGGTGGCAATATCTTGTGCGGAGGTGATCCCTTGGTCGGCTGTTACTTATTGTTGATTAAAAGAAATCAGAATATTCATCAATATAAACAGACGTAATTTCTAGCATATAGGCATCATAACCTTCCTGCCATTTCTCTATGGCTATATCACCTTGTGACGTGCTAACACATTGGCCTTTATACCTAATACCGCGCTCTCCATACTCATAGGTTTTTTCAGGACGGCAGAACTCTTCAACCCCAACACTATACCCCTGTTTATACTGATCATAAGCCATATTATCTAGGGTACCAAACTCATCCAGCTCAGTTTCAGAACGCTGATAATGACCATTCTTTCCATCAACCACTCCAACTTCATACCATTCATTTTTCTGAGCGAACTGCGATTGTTCTGAAAAAGCTGTACAGCCAAACAGCATATAGCCTACCAATGTACCTAATATAATTCTCACAATAGCCTCTCTTAGATTCTTGATAATTGACAACAAGAATCCTTAATAAGATAGTCCATTATTTAAACTCTCGTATAAAACATTTAACTAACAAATAATAATTTTCAAGTTAAATATAAAACGCGATGCATTCATTACTCCCCCTGCATAATAAATATGATTTTACATTATGTTCACCTAATAATCCCCAGCATCAAATAAAGCCTATAGTGATGAAATACTTTGCTTCAAAATAGCAACCCAAATGATTTTTGGTGAAGACATCAAAAAATAAAACTAGAAACAAGAAGCTGATTGAAAATTAGTAGGGAGAATATTGACCACCTCAACACAATAACAAATAAAACTACAGTATGAGAGCCTGTAAAGTTCGCCCCCACCCTATTGCAAAGGGGCTCATGTTATCCATTAAGAAAACACGCTAGCGATAGACGATAATAATTACCTTCATTTTTACTCGAATTCACAACGCTCAGGAAATATATGCCTATCATCCGATATAGCAGCAGAACGTCAAGCTCTATGCTGGACTCGTCTGTTTACCTCTGCACTGTAATTAACGGCTTCTGAGATACCACTCCCAGTAATCTTAACTGTGTCTGATATTTACTGGGCGAAGTCCACATAAGTTATTTAGAGTTTGATTTTAAAAGAAAGGTTAAGGCTCAACCAACTCGTACATGAATTTTACTTTGACCTCAGAAAAAATAAACGACTGCATAGTTATGCAATTAACGAAACTGAGCCTAGAATTAAAATTGAATATAGTCGCAACCATAATAAAAGAGGTGCATATGAAGTGGTTTATTTCAACGTCTGTTGCTTTACTCTTATTGTTGCCACAAGCAATGGCAGCACAAAGCCCTGAACCAAGTCTAAAAGACATACAACAGGCATGTAAACTAAAGCAAGTCACCCACCGCTGTGAAGTTGTCAGCAGTGATAAAACCATTAAAGGTATTTGTATCGACGCACAGTGGTACGGTTTGATCTGCTCTGAACGTAAAAACTTAAGTAAGTAGAAGTCAAAGTTAAGGCTATAGATGTAGCCTTAACTTTTACTTTTACCGGAAAGCGCTTACTTAAAACCGCCTTTATTTCAGTCCAAACAAACGACCCAGCACACAACTAATTCACTGTTATAAAAGACTTTAATCACTTAACACCATCATATGTTCAAGTAAAAAGCAGCGGAAGGTTGTGAAATAATCAGTCTTGCGCTCTCTCCTGGTCACTTAAGGCGCTATTAATCAATAATCAGGGTCTGAATAGAGCGTGCCGGCATTTTTACATAACATCCCCGCTCCAGATTATTCAGTGCATAGACCACTTCTCGGTCAAGGCGATTCATTATCACCAGTACCTTTTCGCCATTTGGGTTTACAAAAGCTGTTGCTTCAAGATCATCTGTCGTAGTCGCAACGGCAACCCGACGCGCTCCTCGCTTAATGAACTTCGAGAAGTGGCCAAAGTAATAGTAAGACGGATTTAAAATAACCTCGTCATTGAAGGTATCACCGATAACCGGTGCACTACATAGGTTCTGCACATGGTTTGGCCCGCCAGTCTCATCAAGAAATAGATTCCAGTCACACCAAGCACTGGTATTATGGTTAATATCATTGATCATTGAGTGCGCATAGCGCTCTCCTACTCCCCACTCACCGATGTGTGGGCCGAATTCTTGGCACCCTTCGGTAAACCATATCTTCTTATCTGGGTAAATATCATTTACCAGCTTTAGATTGTCGTAGTTATCACCCATATACCAATGAATACCGATGCCATAAACATACTCGGCAGCTTCGAGATCATCGAACATCTTCCGTGCGCGATCAAAGGCTTCGGCACGATTATGATCCCAGCAAACTATCTTGATATGCCCCAGGCCTTCGTCTTCGAGCGTTGGCCCTAGATAATCACGGACAAAATCACGCTCTTCTTCTGCGGTATATATACAAGAATCCCAGACTTGAGTAGCCGCCGGTTCATTCTGAATCGTAATCGCACTGACCGTCACACCTTCGTCTTGCATCGCCTTAATGTATTTGCAGTAATACAAGGCCCATGCCTGACGGTGCTCTTGCTTTAGTTTACCGCCGTTATTCATCTCACCATTGGTTTTCATCCACGCCGGCGGACTCCAAGGAGAGGAAAAGATAGTGATATCCTCATTCGCCAGTTCCTTAGCCCAGTGGATCATCGGGATAATTTGCTGCTTGTCACGTTTCAGGTTGAAGCCTTTCAGTTCAGGATCTTCTGTCTCACAACAGGCCCAATTTCCAAGCGAAAAATCGCAGCTATTAATATGTGTGCGGCAGAAGTTATACCCAATCCCCTTCACCGGATGAAAATACGCTTCCATCATTTTCTTCTGATTTTCGACACCCATGCGATTAAGTACATTAGCTGCCGCTTCGGTAAAAGCCCCACCAAAGCCTTCCCACTCTTGGAATGTTTTTCTATCATCCAAGTAGACGATAAACAGCTCGCCAGCATCAGTATAAGTCGTATTAGCCTCATGCTGGTATCCTTCACATAATTTATCCACTGGCACTTCTGATAATTTAAAATCAGTGCCCTTCGCCGTCTGATATAATTTCATCAACACTCCAAGGTAACAATTGGTATAACCCAAATATCAATTCTCTATGAAATAACTACATTCAAGACATAGTGATTCACGACACTTTAAACCGATGCACCAGGTCATTTTGTTGATTAGCCAGTTCATCTAACTTCCCACTCACCTCAGCAACCTGCTCCATCGACAAATAGTTGGCATCAGCAATATGGCTAATTTCCTCAAGGCTCCGTGCAATCGAGTTCGATGTTGTACTTTGTTCTTCGGCGGCTTGAGCAATATGGCTGCTCATTTGGCTGATCTCTATAATGATCGACTGGATTTCTTCCATTGCGCTATTCGCATTCGATGACTGTAAGATGCTTTTGTGCATTTCACTCACGCAACCTTGCATGACCGAAGAGGCTTGCCCAGAACTAGCCTGCAAATTGTGGATCATGTTTTCAATTTCTTCGGTTGAATCGGTAGTACGCTTTGCCAATACCCTGACTTCATCGGCAACAACCGCAAAACCTCGTCCCTGCTCACCAGCACGTGCCGCTTCTATCGCAGCATTCAGTGCGAGCAAATTAGTTTGATCAGCAATATGGCGAATAACATCGAGGATCGAGCCAATATCGCGGCTCATATCCTGAACCTTTGAAACGACTTTAACGGACTCATCGAGACGATCCGATAGCTGATGAATCGTCGAAATATTGCAACTCATTACTTCTCTGCCTGTTTGCGCTGCGACTTCTACATCATGAACCTTATCCATGGAGCACTGGGCACTATTGGCTACATCCTTGACTGATTGCTCCATTTCCGTCATCGCTGTAGCAACCGATACAGTTTGCTGGCGCTGATCATTCAAGCGGGTTTGAGATTCTGTAGTTGCAGTCTGGTTCTGCGCCGCAACCTGAGCCAAATTGCCTGAGGCCACACTGAGTTTGCGCAAAATATCTTGCAGGTTGGATGCTAATGTATTGATATGATGACTAAGTTGATTGAACTCAGTAAACATATTGTCGTCCACTCGCTGCGTCATATCACCATCAGTTAACGCCTCAAGCGTTGAAAGCATTGAAACCAATGGCTTCCGAACATTACGTGCCAGTAATAAACCAAGAAATACGGCAAAGATACTAACCAATATCCCCATTGAAATAGCCTGGGTATGCCCATTCTCATAGCTCTCATTTGCGCTTTCAATTGCTTCATCCATCAACTGCTCAGCTTCATCATGGAAAGTATCTAAAATCCGCATGGCTTGGTCGACTTCGCTAGCTAATTTTGAAATATTGGCATATAGGCGCTGGCCAGCTTCAACGTAATTGAAATGCTGATCAAGTACGCCCCCTTTTTTACCAATATCCCGAGTAAACTGCTCGACAGAATGATCAAACGCCTCTTTGAGTGAAGGTAGTTGAGCAACCAGGCCTTTATAGGCGTAGTTAAGTCGGGTAACACTTCGCTTATTATCCTTCAGCGCTTTGGTGATTATTTCTATATCATTGCTGGCTAGTGCATCTGAGGTGATCGTTTCTGTTTGCTTGAGCTTGATAAAGTAGCTTTTTGCCATCAACTTAACCGCAACATTATCTTGCTTGTTGATATATTCCTTCATGCCCACCCTAAGTTCCGTCTGTAGCTGTTGAAAACGGCGAACGGCTTTTTGTCTCTCCTGCTGAGCGTTTAACTGGGCACGATAATTTTCCATTGCTTTATGGGATTCTGAGAAGTAACGCTCTTCCAGCGCAAGCAATGCCGTAAGCTGATTACTTAACACTGAATTATCTTTTGATATTACAGATAGCTGCTTAAGCGCAGAGCTAAAATCTTGATGTGCCGAAATAAATTTTTCTTCGTAGCCTTGCATTCGTTCAACATTTTGGCTGGTAAGAAAATCTTTAAATAGTTTATCTGCGGCTAATAGGTTGACACTGGTTTGGTTGGCCAGCGAGACAAGCGGAAAAGCATCCGAAGTTACAGAGTCTAATTGGTTATGAATACGGGCAGCACCGTCTAACATCAATACGACTGTCGCGACAAGTAGTGCCGTCATTAATGCAAACCCGGCATACATACGCTTTATTACCGAGGTTTGTCGTTTCTTTTTCATATTTGTTCTGATTTCCATCAAGCGATAGCAGGCATGAAAAACTAAGCCACCAGTCAGTTAAAAACACTTATCTGGTGGTTTAGATATAAAAAGATCGGCCAAAGTAAAAAGGCGGAAGGAGGCGAATTTCCTTCCGCCAAGTTATTTACTTAACTAATCGAACATTTTTAAAACTAAATTCCACACCCGCTTGCGAGTTGCCCCATGCTGGTAAAATAGAAAAAGGTTTATCTACCGTTTCTACAATATCACCAATATCTAAATCACTGACTGATACTGAAATAGCAGTCCATGTACCTGTAGGTATATTTTCAAGGAAATAATCCGGACTACCTGCGTTTTCCTCCGAAGATTCCATCTTGATCACTAGACCATCAACGTTTTCACCATAGGAGGTAACTAGCAGATCAAACTCCAGCCTGCCCGCATCGGCATAATTCGTTAAATTCTGCGTTTCACCAGCCAAGAAAATAACCGCTTTGTCATCTGCAGGGCTTGCCACATTATAAGAGACATTCACAACCGTCGCCCCATCACCATCAACTTCCGTTGTGGTTGAAACGTGTTCCGGTGCAGGGCTCCAATCACTGCCTGTATGTGCGCTCCACACGCCAACACTCGGGTTCCAGGTATCGCTCCAGATATAAGAGACAGCCTCATCTAAAGCCGGCAAAGCAGGTACAGCTAATGCGGCACAATCAACTTCATCGCTAGCAGCATCCAAACTACGCGGTACAAAACGAATTTCGCCTAAATCAAACTCCATTTCACCCATTGTTGTCAGCAGGAAAGGTGTATTGAGCATTGAGTACTCCATCCCTTCCTCGGCAAAGCAACTGAGCGCAAACTTCATGGTTGTCCATTCACTAGACACCGCAGGTAGCACATCGTTGACCTTGATATCACCAAGACATGGCCACTCACAATGCATCGCCAGCGTAACGTCTGCTGTTGGTGCCTTGATCATTTTTATATCAAACTGCAGTGTGGAGTCAGCATTAGCATAAGCATTCTTGTCAACTGCTTTCTCGTTCTCGGTTTGAATATATACCTGGGCAACATCCGTTCCATCGAAGGAGACATTAATAGCATCCTGCTGATGCTGATAGTTGATTGGTGTTGTTGCTAAACCGCCGATTGAGGTTACGCTACCATTTGAGACATCAAGACCAGCCCAGCCATTTGCTGCACCGCCAATACGAGCGACAAACTCTCCGGCCGACTTCGCACCAAAAATTTCCAGGTTGGATGTTGCGACACCATTATCCGGGGCGTCTTGGCCACAGCCATAATCTCGAGGATCAAGAGAAAGACTGTTTAAGTCATTCTCCGGCGTCTCCGGTGAGCTGTAAGACAGACCGTAGCCGTAAGGGAATAATGGCTTGTGCTCGCCGGTGATATCTTGCTCCGCTGCAGGTGTTACGTAATCGGCGATATTCGGTGCAACACGGTTAATGGTGGTCGAACATTTTTTCATCGGCCATGAATAAGACAGGCGGCCGGTAAAGTCCTTACCGTCCTTATTGAACAAGACATCGGTAATACCACCTGCTTCGGTACCTGGTAGCCATGCTGCAATGAAGCTATCCGAATTATTAATTTCTTCGTTCACATAAAGCGGTCTGCCGGAATAGAACACCGTCACGACTTTCAGGCCAGCATCCTTAAGCTCTTTGATTTTATCCAAATCATCTTTGTATGACGCTTTAATAGATGAGAACTCGAGAGTCTTGTTAGATTTTATATCACCAAACATTTCGGCATAAGGATCTTCACCGATTACAACAACGGCAACTGTATTTTCCGTTGCGTCACTAAGATCTGTGATGATATTTTCGGCACCCACAACACCCTCCAGTGCCATTTGCATGGTTGTCGCACCCGGAAAGTCATCTTCAATGGTGTTTTCATTGCCCTGCCAGGTCAGCGACCAGCCACCTGTCTGCTTCTGAATATCATTAACAGCACTACCCGCAATCAGGATCTTCTGGTCTTTGGATAAAGGTAAAATACTGCCTTCATTTTTTAGCAATACCAGTGACTGGCTAACCGCTTCTCGTGCTAGTGCACGGTGCTCAGCAGAACCTAACAATTCTTGCTGTCCAGCTAATGTCCGCTCAGACGGCATTGGTTTTTCCCACAAATTAGCACGCAGTTTTACTCGCAGGATACGGCTAACAGCATCGTCTATTCGTGCCATCGGAATCGTGCCATCGGTAACCTGAGCTATTACATTATTGTAGAATCCCTTCCAGTCGCTATTTGCGGTAACCATAAACACATCGTTACCGGCATTAACCGCCGCCGGACAATTTGAGGCGCTACAGCCATTAATCTCACCCTGGCCGTTCCAGTCGGTAACAACAATGCCATCAAAGCCCATTTTGATCTTGAGCACATCGGTGATCAGATACTTACTGCCATGCAGTTTCTTATTGTAATCTCCGCCCTCATTCTGATCATAATTGGCATTGTTATGCCAGGAGTTAAATGATGACATCACTACCTGCGCACCAGCATTCAACCCGGCAAAATACCCCGTCGCATGGATATTTCTCAGGTACTCTTCTGTGTAGTAGTTCTCGCCACGGTCAACACCATCTTTAGTACCGCCATCACCAACCCAGTGCTTCACATTAGAAATAACATTGCGCTCACCCGCTAGACCTTCAGCCCCGCCCTGAATGCCTTCAACCATCTTGCCGGCGTATTGGTAAATGATTTCAGGGTCTTCCGAATACCCTTCGTAGACCCGCCCCCAACGATAATCGCGTGGCGAAGCCACCGTTGGAGCAAATGTCCAGTCAAGCCCGGTAGCTGCAATTTCTTCAGCAGTAGCCTTACCAATTTCATAAATCAAATCAGGATTATTGGCCGCACCTAATCCAATGTTATGTGGGAAAACCGTAGCCTTGTAAACGTTGTTGTGGCCATGAACCGCATCGGTTGCCCACATGAAAGGAATTTTGAAGCCTCGGTCTGCATAGGCCTCTTCTAGTGCGAGCCAGTATTTGTCTGACTCTTTTGCCCAGTCCTCTGCTGTAGAATATTTATTTTCATCGGGCCAGGCACCGCCACCATTTAATAACGAACCCAATTTATATTGTTTTGCCTCTTCCGGCGTTACCTCTAACAAGTTAGGCTGGATCATCTGACCGACTTTTTCTTCGAGAGTCATCTGAGCCAAAATTTCAACAATTTTGCTTTCAATGGCCTCGTTTTTCTCTACAGCACTTTTAATCGTGGGCCAGTCACCAAAATAGGGGACTTTAGACTGAATTAAATCCGAACCACTATTATTTCCGTTATCAGGATTACTTGAAGAACTATTATCTGAATCATTGCAACCAGAAATTAGTGCAAGTGCAATTAAGCATGGCAATATTTTTTTATTATGAAGCATGATATAAATCCATTTAATTATTAAAAATAAGCAGCCGTACAAATACGACTGCTATAAACCAGAATTTAATTAATGCTTACCACCAAGCTTCCCACATTGCGCCAACGGCAAATGTGTCACGAGTAGTATCACCAGTATTCGCTGAACCGTCGCCTGCAACTTTATTATCGGCATCACCTACTGTTGCGTAGAAGCGGAGCATTGGACGATCCCAAGTATTTTTACCAATGGAAATATTTTGTGACAAGGTTACCTTCCACGCCGAGTTTTCATCTGCATTGTCATAGTCAACCAATGAGTAACCCGCTTCTAACCATGTAGAGTGAATATCATTCCAGGAATGAGTCGGACGCACAATGACACTGTAGTTAGAACGGTCAACTGCATCATCAGCACTGTCGTAGTCATGATAAGCAGCCTGATACTCAATCGCAGTCCGGTCGCTTAGAGACGAAGTACCCTCGAAGCTAGCATAGAGGGTTGTTAAGTCATCTGTTTTATTGAAAACAGAATTATCGGTGTTGTCAGCATAGCGAAGACTTAATTTATTACCGTTGAAGTTAAAGATTGTACCAACTTGGAAAGCACCATCTTTATCGGCATCAACAGACTTATCAGATGACAAACCGTAGTTTGCAAAGATATCCATACTGATACTGTCTGCCAAACGAATATCATGCAATTTTGTTGTCAGTGCATAGTCACCATTATCACCAGTACCTTCACCTGCAGTTTGAGCAACAAATGCAACATTAAGTTTAGCCCCGCCAAGGTCAAGATTTTTAATACCACCGCCCTGACCATCATGGGTCATGAAGAAGTAGTCATTCAGCCCCTGCTGTGGACGCTGGTGAAAATCTCGACCCGCCCAAATATAGGCGTCAGGCTGGGAAGCAAAAACATTATAGGCACCAGCATAGAACTTCTTCAGCGCAATATCACCGTATTCGCCATCTTGCTTCCACCAGTTTTCCATCATCAGAACAATGTCCCACTTGGTACCATTAGCCCCATCAAAGCCTTTAGAAAACTGGAATTCACCACCATTTGTTTCATTACCTAAACGACCTGCAGCATTTCCCGCCAACTGACCGTCTGCACTTACATAATCATTACCATTATCCGCATAATGCATACCGTAACGAGCATATCCAGTGAATGCGAAATCGTCTGTTTCAGCATTAGCAAAATGGGATACAGATAAAGTTGATGTTGCTAATAGGCATGCAAGCGTAAGGTTTGATAATTTCATTCTAACTCCAAGAATTATTATTAATTGTCCATAAACAGCCAAAAGAAAGCGCTTTCTTCAAATGGCAAAAAAATAGTCACAAAGATAAAATTAAGTAGGGATTTTCCGTCATTAACGCCAAATTAATAGCCACAACTTATTAATTAACTCGCCAACCACCTTTGAAAGCGATTATAAGAGCAAAATTCTGAGGATAAAGTGATCACAATCACCAAAGGAAGCGCTTTCACAAGATCAAGCTCACACTGTCAACAAGAATATAAATCCACAACAAAATGAGACAAAAATCACAAAACAATCAAAATTAGCAATCAACATTATGATTTTAAAAGAAATTAATAATGAGGCATGGAGTATTAACATCGACCAGAATATGCATAACAGAGAATAAAAATATCATCACCAAATAAGCCACCCACTCTACTTTGACACTAAATAGGTAAAGCTAGCAGTCATAAGGAGTAACACACTGAAAAATTACCTACTGTATCGGCGTCCAGGAAACTTAAACCAAGAGAATAAAGAAAGCGCTCTAACGTGTACATTACATTATCACCCCGGTACCGTAGTAAGCCCGAGCTCGTAAAACAGACCACAATCTAATCTAAGCTATTAATATAAGGAGAAAAAATAAATACTGACGGAAAACGTCAAGTCAATACTTTGGCAGGCACGAGGACGATATCCGTAAATGAGCCAGTCTAAAAGAGCCTCTATCAACCGAATATAATCAAGATGCTGATATACATACACTTTTAATCACAGGTTCACCGAACTCAAAAAAGAAAGCGCTTGCTAAAAGTGTTATATAGCTCAAAATTACTAATATAGAGCCTATGTTCCCAACAGTTGCAGAGGTAAAATACCACCCAATTAACTCAGTATCGAGTGTATCTAAACTAGATAGGCAACAACCTCTTATCCATTCATTGTAAGGAAGTCCCGTTGATCACCATAAAAGAAGTATCTGAACTTGCTCAAGTTTCACAATCAACAGTTTCCAGAGCCTTAAATGGACACCCAACTGTCAAAGAATCCAATAAAGCGAAGGTCTTTGCCGCGATTGAAGAACTGGGGTATAAGCCGAATGCTTTTGCTCAAGCATTGGCATCCAGCCGTTCAAATAGCATTGGTATGCTTGTCGGCTCTCTTGACGGCCCTTTCTATGGCCCGCTGATGCATACAGCTGAAGACACAGTTCGCAAAAAAAACCTGCATTTAATCGTCACCAGCGGCCAGGAATCACATGATAAAGAAGCCGACTCCATTCGTTTTCTTCAGTCAAAGCAAGTCGATGGACTAATCATTCACTCTGACAAGTTATCAGATGATGAAATTATCAAAGTAGCTAAGCAAACAACATCGACGATTATCCTCAACCGTTACATTCCAGAGTTATCGGATAAATGCATTTGCATCGATAATGAACTGGGGGGATACCTTGCAACTAAGCACTTACTTGAGTACGGGCATACTAAAATTGCCTGTATTACTGGTCAGCTAAGCAAAATTGATAGCCGTGACCGCCTACAGGGATACCGAAACGCCCTTGCAGAGTTTGGGATTAAGTATGACGCTAACTTGATCGTTGAAGGGCGCTTTGATCACGAAGGTAATCACGAAGCGGTAAGACGCTTGCTTGACCGAGACAGCGAAATTACTGCGATATTCTGTCAAAACGATAATATTGCCTTAGCCACCTATGATGTATGTAGCGAAAGGAATATCACCGTCGGTCAGGATCTCTCGATTGTTGGTTTCGATAATGATACCTATAGTCAGCATATCCGCCCAAGGCTCACAACCATTAACTTCCCTGTGCGGGAGATGGGAATTGAGGCAGCCAAAGCTGTGCTATCACTTCTCAACAACGACTCGTACCTGCTAAAAGACAAACTAACACCTGAACTTATCATTAGAGACTCGGTAAAAAAAATTACCCCCTAAAAATAGAGTGATGGGGAATACTCTTCCCCATCATTCAGTTTACTTGTCTACTTCAAGAAAGGCTTCCTTACATCTAAGCCACTTTTTATATAAGAACAAACAGTATCAGCTTCGCTCCCTACGACTTTATCTTGAAAAGTTAACGCCTTCACCTTTCTAGTACTCACCGTCCATGGAAAGGAATCAGAATTAAATTGGCAGTAAATATAATATTCCTGCTCAAGTTTATTTTCCAAGAATGCACTCAAAGCTGCCGGGTTTGATGCTATTAATGTTTTGGTTTCATTCATTAAATCACACCTACAGTTTATAACTGAAAAATATCATAAACTTTTCATCGAGAGATACTGACCGTTATTAAAATTAATTGGCACAGCAAGAGAGGATTCAGCTATTAATAAATAGGCATTATCGCTATCAGAATCCAATTTAATAATCACTTCTAGATGTTTTTCAATCGCTTCATCCAGCTGAGTAATAAATTTTCCTACCGAATAGTTTTTAAATTTTTCATACTGCCCTTCATCGGAGTATACCCATATACTAAAAGGAAGCTTTGCTATGCGAAGCTGCTCTATAAAATCAGAAATATGTCTCACACTCTACCTTATTACTAATTACTTACCGTATGTTTAAATCATTGAATGTTACGTTCAGGCGCGCACCCAAGCTATTCGGCCAATATCAAGTTCACACTCGCCTGTACAATGGATAACAAATGGACGGCGAATATTATTTCCACAATTACGCTCTTTCAGCACATCCTTGCCATAAAGCTTCACGGTTTTCCATTGCCCTGCCGGAGAGAAATGCCATTTCTCCAGAGCAGATTGATGAAAAGTATCTACAGCAAATGCCAAGGAGGCTTGTTGATGATATTGCCGGACACACATATCAAGCTCTAAGTAATCATTATCAGAAAGGCTGAACACATCATCACTGCCCAGTTCAATTGTAACAGTCAGTGAGTGTCCCGGCTCAACCTGAAAACGTCGTGCATCCTGTTGATGCTTATAGTTGACTGGGCTTATTGTTGCGCCATTAACAGTCGTTCGGGAGTTAGATGAGACTTCTACCTCTTCCCCGCTTACCGGGCAGTAGGCCAATAACCGACATTCCGTATCAGCATCAACACCAAACAAAGAGGATACCGAGTCGTCTTTCTTAAATAATGATTCCGATATATCCAGCGGTACACAGTCATTGTTCAAGTCTGAATTAACGCTTTCAGACTGATCGCTATAAGAAAGTCCATAACCATAACTAAATAATGGTTTATGCTCCCCTGTAATACTCAGCTCACAGTATGGATGAGTCTGCCCAGCTCTACTCCGGTTTATAGCCTTCGAGTATTTCTTGTTTGGCCAGCTGAAGGTCAGCCTCCCGGAAAAATCGAAATTGATTGCCCCAAATTCGTCAGTAAAGAGCACATCAGTAATGCCAACCGCCTCTGAACCAGGCAGCCAAGCTGCTACAAAAGCATCAGAGTGGTTAATTTCATTATTTACATACAGCGGACGCCCGGAAAAGAACACGGTGATCACCTTATAGCCCAGCTGCTTGAGCCTGATCACTGTATCATGATCTTGCTTATAGCCGCGGCTTAGTGACGCAAACTCCAGAGACTCCCAGTATTTCAAATCACCACACATTTCAGCATAAGGCGACTCACCGATAACAACAATCGCTGTATCAATATCAGTTTCTTTTTCATGTGACTCTTCACTGAAAAGACTAACATTTTCGACACCGACTACCTGTTCTAGCGCATCTTTAAATGTTGTCGAGCCGGGGAAATCTGTCTTGGTGGTTTCGGTCCCTTGCCAGGTTAAGCTCCAGCCCCCGGCCTGCTTTTGAATATCATCCGCGGCACTACCTGCCAGTAAGATTTTCTGTTGCCGTGACAATGGAAGAAGACCGGCGTTATTCTTTAGCAGGACCAACGATTTTCGTACGGCCTCACGGGCAACTTCCCGATGCTTTGGTGCTCCGAGGATACTTTGCTCGCCAGCTAAAGAGCGCGCTAACGGGCTTGGTTTTTCCCATAGCCCCGCCCGCTTTTTCACCCTTAGTATCCTACGAACAGCATCATCAACACGTGCTTGGGAAACCTCGTCCGACTGCACACCACCAATCAAATTATAATAAACTGCCTGCCATTCCTCTCTTTCCGGCACCATCAAAATATCAATACCTGCATTTACGGCATAATTGGCATTCTTATTCGTGCAGCCAGTGACCTCTGCATGCCCGCTCCAGTCGGTAACAACTAGGCCATCGAAGCCCATTTTATCTTTAAGCACATCGGTCAATAGGTATCGGCTGCCATGAATTTTATAATTATATTCACCACTACCTGCACACTTCCCTTCTCCATGATCGTAGTTGGCCCGATTTTCCCAACTATTGAATGAAGCCATTACCGTTTGGGCTCCCGCCTCAAGTGCGCTGAAATAACCCGGGCCGTGGATATTTATCAGGTCAAGTTCCGAGTATTTATTGGCGCCGCGATCAACGCCTTCTTCTGTCCCACCGTCACCAATCCAGTGCTTGACCGTTGCCAGAACCTTTTGATCTCCTCTTAAATCACTGGCTGTTCCCTGAAGTCCTTCTATCATTTTTCCTGCATATTGCCATACCACTTCGGGGTCTTCTGAGTAGCCTTCATAAACGCGTCCCCAGTTATAATGCCTTGGTATCGTGACAGTAGGTGCAAATGTCCAATCCAATCCTGTCGAGGCAATCTCTGTCGCGGTGATATGCCCAATCTTTCTGACAAGATCTGGGTCATTTGCCGCCCCCAAACCGATATTATGAGGGAACACCGTCGCCATAAATACATTGTTATGGCCATGTACAGCATCGGTAGCCCACATGAACGGAATTCTAAACGGCCGTTCACTGAAGGTTTCTTCACTAGCCTGCCAGAAACTATCAGCAACCGCCGCCCATTCCTCACTGGTTGCATATCGGTTTTCTTGCGGCCACGCCCCGCCACCATTCAGCATTGAACCTAGCTTATACTGCTTTAAGTCATCAACTGTAATAGCTCGAAGGTCTGGCTGGATCATCTGGCCCACTTTTTCTTCAAGGGTCATCTGCTGCAATATTTGATCAATCTCATACTCTTGCTGTGAATCAAACGGCACTGAGGACTTCACTGCTGGCCAGTCTTCATAATATGGTAGTTTTTTGCACATAGATAAATCCAAAAAAAGGCAGCTGAACTGCCTTTACTTAATAATGAAGAAATTACACCCACAGCCCTGCGGTTAATTTCACTAACCTATCTCGAATAGTGTCATCGATAATTATCTTGGGGGAATTACAATCACTGGTATCACTGTTTTCTACAATCAGCACTTTGCCTTCTTCACTAAGTGTATGTGTATGATAGACACCACGCTTAATATTGTAGGCTTTGTTTGGCTCCATATCCCAAGTGGCAATATTAATAATATTGTTGTTATCATCAACTTCTGCACAAAACAAAATGCACTTTCCAGACAATAATACAAAGACCTCATCAGTTTCGTTATGACACTGGAAATTATCAATTCTGTCAGCTTCTAACTCATCAATATAATTCAGTATCGCTACTCTCCATGATTGAAAATCAATCAACGGAGAGTAACCCACCTCATCATATTCAGACATCTCTAATAGATGAGTATTCACATTCACTCCTGTAGCAATTAAGCCATTAACAAAGCTGATGGAATTGACACGGTAATTTCCTTAACTACACCTGTTCTATCAAACAAATGACGGGTTAATTCACGATCAAGTGCCATCGTCGGAAAATGAACAGCCTCATTATTACTGAGTGTTACTTCAACCTGACCTTCACCCTCTTGCAAAACTCGATAAACGATCGGTACCTGACAGTAAGTGAACGCCAGTGTCTTTTCAGGCAGGATAATTGTCTGATTTTCATTTCCAATATTTATGAAATCAAAGCGAGCAGTCGCTGACAAAAACTCTGATTTTCTTAATAATGATGGTTTAAAATATATAACACCATCTTCAATATTCAGCCCTAGTTCACCAAAGCGAGTTAAGATCTCTTCTTTTACCTGCCCTGTCATGCCCGGTTGCTGAGCACCGGCATGTTTCGGTGTATGCGAATAAGGGTCCGTCGGGAATGCGCCATAATTCTCCGGCGTCTTGTTAAAGCCAATCCCTGCTCGCACTTTGTAATAGTATTCAGCCAGTTTTTTCGTTGCTGCAGAGTTCGGGGCTTTTTCCCATGCCGCCAAATAATTTTCTTGAACAGCAAGTAATAGCTTGGATACCATGTGCCAGTAGATACAACCCAGTCCTTCATAACCAAACATCGTTCCAGAACGCCCAGTGAACGCCTGATGATTAAAAACTTCTTCGTAGCAGTTCAACACATCCGAAATCGTCTCGTGATCAACACCCTTGTAATTCTTCACAACATCACTGAGTGCTGCTGACAAGAAAACCGCATTCTCAAAGCTTGCATTGAAATGGTAAAAACCATCAGCATCAGGCTCAATCAAACGGTGATCACCATTGTGTGCCATTTGTCTAAGCAGCGCATTACCATATATGCGTGAAGCATCAAGCTTGTTTTTATCGCTGAAGCTCGTTAGTTCTCGATCGGGGTAGAGCATAAAGCTTTGTTGGTCAGCCCGGAACATTTCGCTGTCATAAAGTTTATCGAGTAAATCCACCGCTTGCTCTGGCGTTAAGATCCCCGAGCTCAATACCGCAACCTGCCCTTCCAGCATCGGATATAACTCATTTACACTTGCTGTTTCAGATGAATAGTTGATGATGTTATAGGCATTATACAAACCATCTTTACGTCGGTTAGCACCGATACCTTCATCAATCACCGTCAAACTGACCTCAAGAAGGCTATTGATAAACTCGCAATCAATATTTGTTTTCCCAGAGAATCCGCCATTTTCATAAATAGCCGTACGGTAATCACTCGCGGCACTGGCCAATTTACTCAATAACGATTTTCGGGTTTGTCGGGTAATACTTTTCTGTTTCAGTTCGATTTTGGCGTCATTGAGGCTCTGTGTTGTCGCAACAATCCAGTCAACCAATTCCGATGACAACTCAATACTCGCTGTATTGTCTTTCAACAAGTTTTGCAGGAAGGCAACATAGCGACGCATATAATACAGCGTAACCATCGACAACCCATTACCAACAATCGCATTGTTGGCATCGTTCCACTCTGGACGTTGAGTATTGAGCCAAATACCGCCATCAATAACAAGGTTGCCTAATTTTGCCAGCAAAGGCACCATGAGCTTTTCAGTCAAGTTAACCAAATAAACATCGTTATTAGCATTCAGCAATAATCGTCCATCACTGCCTAACGCTGTAACCATATCATCAATGAAATCTTGTTTATTCTGGTTAAATTCAACCGTGTTTTTAGGATCATTAAATAACTTATCCACAGCCTTAATTTCATAAGGCACATTCGCATAGCTGAAAATTTCACTGTTCAGTAACGTATTCAGCTCCTGTGGCTGATATTTCGTTGACAGCTCTAAAAACTTCAGCAAATAAATAATCTGGTGGTCGCCCCAATAACCAATATTACTCCATGCGTCTTCCGGGTCTAAAATTTCCCAGTCAACACCGTCTTTGGTAATTCGGTATGGGTTATAACCATCAACGGTCGAAGCATTGACAAACTTAGCGATAAACGACTTGATAAAGTTAGGATAACTTACAGCAAGTGCTTCCCAGTTCTGGAAAATATCACGCCAGTTTCCCTGGTATGACAGTAATCGTTCACCATCGGTATCTTTTACTTTAATTTCGAAATGGTTCCAAGGTCGACTCGGATCACCATGACGACGACCAAACGTTAATGGCAGGTACTCATAGCAAAGGCGCAGCAACTGCTTGTCACCTTTCTCAACAGCTAAAGCAATCAGTGCCTCATAACCGATACGGTCGGGCAAACCAGAAAGGAAAGCAGCATTTCGTGATGCAACGGTCTTATTGGAATTTATCAGTGTCTGTACAAAGTCTTTTTTCTCAACCCAGTACTGATCAGCCACCACACCGCCACGCATATTATTAAATAGAACGTTGGCATAATGATGAACCGTTGTCTCCTCTTCCGCGGTTTTCTGCCAGGCATCGCTACCCGCCATTAGCATCATGAGATCTTTATGGTTCTCTTTGATAGAGCGGTTGATATCACTTTCAACGGCTTTGACCGTCATTAGGCTTTGTTTTAGAGCAACGATATCCGAATGAGTCTGATCGATATCAGCAATGATCTGCCAAGTGCTCTCTTCTTCGGCACCCAGCTCACATTGTTTGTGAATCAAGTAAGCCCCGCGTAATCCACGTCGCAACGTTTCATTTTCAATATCTCCGCCATGACGGAAAGTATTCAGCTGCTCACTCGAAAGTAAAATTGCATCGCACTCATCGGCAATACTAAACACCGTCGTCGCACGTAATGATTCTGCCGGTTCGGCGCGATCACTGAGCTTTGCATACATACTGTATGTTGCCAGTACAGTCTCCGGTACTAATTCATTCCACTTGTAAGCGTCCACCAGCGCACTGCGATCCTGCAATGCAGACAAAGGGGCACCTGAAGGTAAGATATTTTGCATACCGTCAATGAGATCTAAATTAACAGACTGTGATGAATTATTTTTCAAGGTCGATGTTCTGACAAAGCCATATTGGTCACAGGTGCACCATTGATATTTGAAAGTCAGCGACAAATCATTATTCACTTCTTCAAAAATAATTTTATCACCCGCGGCATTTTTGTAGAGATTGCGCTGGATCTGATAAAGGCCATCATGATGAACATTAAACGGTTCCCACAATTTCACCTCATTATCAGTAGTCACTCTGATAATGGTCTTGCTGCCGGTATTTTCAGCACTCTCATGAATATAATCCACCGACTTATATGGAAATAAGGCATTTTCAGGCTTTACCCGGCCAGCGGATAAACTGCCTGTCGATGAGATAAAGAGCCAGTGATCACTTGCCGAAACAACACTAATGAAAAAAGGAGCCATATGATCGACATTTTCAATCACATAGTATTTCTCGCCATCCAATGTGACGAATTTACCTGTAATATCGCTCGATGGTTTATTAATTTTTTTTGCCATGATATTGAACCAAAACTATTGAAAGCGCTTTCTTAAAAGCGCGATAAAACCCAAAACGGTTATGAAACTAAATGTGATGACATCGGATAAAGTGATCGTCTGCAATCTGCGTAATTGCTGGCAGAGACTTGGCGCATCGTTCTGTTGCCTTAGGGCAGCGCATCGCAAATGGACAACCATGGCTATCTGGCTTCCATAACGGAATTTCACCTTTCTTGGCACTCAGCTCACGCCTGCCCCCCTTTCCAGGCTCGGGTACTGCTGAAAGTAACAGCTGGGTATACGGATGCTGTGGCGTTTGAGTAACCTTATCGCTGTTGCCCCACTCGACCATATGCCCGACATACATTACAGCCGTCTTCTCAGCAAAATACCGGGCAGTGGCAATATCATGCGTAATGTACATGAATGAGATACCATGCTTGTCTTTCAAATCTGACATCAAATTCAAGATACCAAGCCTTACCGACACATCGAGCATCGAAATTGGCTCATCCGCCAGAATCACTTCTGGAGAAACTGCAATTGCACGTGCGATTGCAACACGCTGCCTTTGTCCACCACTCAACTGATGCGGGTATTTCTCTGCTGTTTCTACCGCCGGGTTTAGACCTACCATTTCCAGTAACTCATAAACCAACTTGGTTACCACTTCTTTTCCGGCTCGTTTATGAATAAGTAACGGCCTGGCAATGTGATGATAAATGTTGTGTACCGGGTTTAGTGATCCAAATGGGTCCTGGAAAATCATTTGAACCTGGCGTGCATACTCAAGGCTACCATGCTCTTCGGTATATTCGTGTAGAGGCTGCCCCTTAAAATAGATAGAACCGTCAGTCTGATCATAGATGCGTGTTAATATACGTGCACCGGTACTTTTGCCCGAACCAGACTCGCCAACAATCGCCAATGCTTCGCCTTTGCATAAATCGAAGGAGACATCATTCACGGCTCGCATGTACTGTTTTTTTCCACCTGACTGACCAATAGGAAAGTCCTTGATCATATTTCGTACAGAGAGTACAACCTCTTTCTTCTCTATAGTATCCATCATTTATTCCTTATAGTCGGTGACAGGCCGCTTGATGACGATCATTGAGTTTGATCAGTTCAGGTTCACGCTTTTTACATTCCGCCATACACTGGCTACAACGCTCTTGGAAATTACAGCCTTGAGGTATCCGAAGCAGATCAACCGGGTTACCCGGTATACCATATAGGCGCTCTTTCGGCCCATGAATAGTCGGAAACGAGGCGATCAATCCTTGCGTATAGGGATGTGATGGCTTGCCAAATACCGTTTCAGCGTCACCAATCTCGATCAGGTTACCCGCATACATCACACCAATTCGGTCTGCAATCTCTCCCATTAAACTCAGGTCGTGACTGATAAAGAGTATTGAGAAACCAAACTTAGTTTTTAAGTCATATAGCTCATTCAGGATCTCCCGTTCCACGACCACATCGAGTGCAGTTGTCGGCTCATCCATGATGATCAGCTTAGGCTCAAGTGCCAGTGCTACAGCAATAACCACGCGCTGCCTCATGCCACCGCTCAACTGATGGGGAAAACTCGCCATTCGGTCACCGTGAATACCGACAATGGCCAATAGCTCGACCGCCTTTTGGTAGGCTTCGTCATAACGGACTTTCTTATGCGCAATAATGACATCAACCAACTGCTCACCAATGGTGATCACCGGGTTGAGGGAGTTCATTGCGCTCTGGAACACCACAGAGACATCTTTCCAGCGATAGTCTCGTAACTCTTTGTCCGACATTTTTAAAACGTCACGGCCTTTATATAGGATCTCGCCTTCCGAAATAAGCGCAGGAGCTTTATGTAAACGTGATATGGCAAAAGCCAAGGTACTTTTACCGCAGCCCGATTCACCGGCGATACCCAGAGTTTCACCAGGGGCGATAGTCAAGCTGACGTTGTTGACAGCACGTGCTACTCCATTGGGAGAAACATAGTCGACACAAAGGTTATTAATCTCTAGTAGTGCGTCTCTCATAATAAACCTCGGCGTTGATCTGCTTCTCTTTTAAGTTTCTTCCACAACTTCATGTGCGGACCTGTTTTAAGTTTCGGATTGCTTACCTGATCAATCGACATATTAATAAGGGCTAATGAACCACCTGTAATAGCAAGTGCAGCCGCAGGAACAATCATCTCCCACCAGGCGCCGGTATACAGTGCCGATGATGTTTGCGCCCAATACAACATTGAGCCCCAGCTGACTTCAGTAGCATCACCCAAGCCGAGAATACCCAAGCCAGCTTCCGATCCCATTGCGTAAATCACGGTACCAAGAAAGCCACCAAATACAATTGAAATAAGATTCGGCAAAATTTCGACAAGAATGATACGTAACTTTGACTCCCCCATAACTTCCGCGGAAATAATAAACTCCTTATTTCGTATCGCCATAGTTTGCGAACGTATTACCCGTGCTCCCCAAGGCCAGGATGTTACCCCGAGTAATATTGTGATAACCAGCGAACCTACCTGCCCCAAAAATGCTGCCAGTACAATCAGCAAGGGGAGCTGAGGGAACACCAAAAAAACATTGGTAATGAAGTTAAGCCACTCATCCACTTTGCCGCCCATATAACCCGATGTGACACCAATAGCTACGGCCAAAGTCATCGCTATAATGCCTGCAGAGAGGGCTACGGTCAGTGATTTCCTTGCACCGTAAAGCACTTGGCTATACACATCACGGCCACTTCGTGTTGTACCCAGTATATGCTCGGCATTCGGTGCAACATGCGGTCTAGCAACACGTTTAGTTGGCTCATGGGTGGCTAGCACCGGAGCCATTAGTGCGCCAATCAATACCATCGAGATAAGCAAGCCACCAATAATGGCTGGCGGATTACCATGAAAGAAAGCATGTAGTGTTGATAATATCTCCCGAAACTTATTCGAAAACTTATTTGGTTGTTGAACCGGCATATTTTTACTGTCGATTGAATCTATTAGCTTATTCATATTCAAACCTTATTTAGAAATCCGAGGATCAAGCCAGACATAAAGAAGATCTGCTATGAAGTTCGCGGTTAGCACTGCAGACACAAGAATAAGTAGAATTGCCTGAATGAGCGGATAGTCTCGAGCAACAATACCTTTAAGAAGAATGTTACCTAACCCCTGATAATTAAATACAACCTCGGTCATGATTGAGCCTGCAAAAGAGAAACCAATCGCCATCGCAATGGCCGTTGCTACAGGGAGAATCGCATTCCTTCCGGCATAACGGGACATAACGCGATAGCTGCTGAGGCCTTTAGCTTCGGCCATGGTGACATAGTCTTCACCCAGCACATTGATCATCGCGTTACGCATGTTGAATACCCACGTCGAAATACCGACAATAATCATGGAGCCCATGGGTAAGACAGCATGCTTTATTACACTTCCGATAAATTCCTTTGTAAATCCAGGCTCTAGGGCCGGATCATAAGTATAGGCAAGGGGTAAAACTTCAAGCTGTAAACCAAAGAAGTAAAATAGGAGCAGCGCCGTTACGATGTATGGGAAATTACTAATAAAGGCTAAAACTGGCGGCACAACCTGTCCAAACAGACCTTCACGACGATATGAGGCATACGTCCCGATAGTCACACCAATAATTAAAGCAACAATGAGCGAGCCTAAAGCCAGAAAGATTGTCCATGGCAGAGCTTGGCCAATAACATCAGTAACATTCACAGGAAACATTAATACTGATGGTCCGAGATCGAGAGTAAAAACACTTTTAATATATGCAATATATTGCTCAAATACCGAGCCATCCATAAAACCATACATTTCTCTTACTGCATCCATTTGAGCAGGATCCATTCGCCCTTGGGCCGCAGCAAATAAAGCTTCGACAGGATCACCAGGCATTAATCTAGGTAATAGAAAATTAAAGGATATTGCTATAATAAAAGCAACAAAATAAAAACTGAGTCGGCGTATTAAAAAGCTCATAAAATATTCCAGTAATTAAAGAGCCATAGATATGGCTCTTTAAATTATTTACAATTTACTTAAGGTGAAGATTATTGAGAATTAACACTCGCTTACCGCCGTCATACCATACTGGTTGAACATACGGATTATCTTTATTTGGCCAACCCGTAATTTTTGAGCTGTTATATTGGAACCACGTTGGGTTTGAGAACAGTGGAATAAACGGTAGGTTGTCAGCCGTAAATACCTGCAGTTCATCAATAATGGCTTTCTGCTCAACCGGATCTTTCGTCTTTCCGAAGCTATCGATCAAGTTGTCGATATCTTTTGAATGAACACCGTGTCCAGCATGCCAGGTTTTACCGATACGCGATGTTGAAAAGTACTCTTGGTAAGCCAAGATAGGGTTAGTCGCAACCATTGACCAGTTAATCGACATTTTGTAACCGCTTTCTTTCAGAGACTTGTCATAGACAGACCAGTCAACAGTTTTCACGTTCGCTTTAATACCGACTTCTTCATAGTATTCAGTTACCATCTGAACAACTTGAATCCAGTCAGTCCAGCCATTAACGACTTCAATATCGAACTCAATAGTTTTGCCATCGGCAGTGTCTCTGAAACCATCACCATTTAGATCTTTATAACCGGCAGCATCAAGCAACTGTTTGGCTTTTTCAGGGTTATATTGGGTAATATCTTTATATTTATCGTTAACTTCTTTGCTGATGTTACGACTATAAAGTTCACCAATACCACCAACGTTATAATTTGGTGTCGGATAACCGTAGGCAGCAATATCAACAATAGCCTCACGGTCTAATGCCATTGATAGTGCCTTACGTACCTTGAGGTCATCGAACGGTTTTTCTTTAGTATTTACATAAAGGTGAATTGCATCGTTGGCAGGATACCAATAATGATTATTCTCAGGATCGGCAGCCACAAAGGTATTATCGATATCGGCAATAAAGTTTGAGCCCCAGTCAATTTCACCCTTCATCAATGCCGGTTGAATTTGAGAATTATCGTTATATGAACGGTAAGTTAGACAATCGAGATATGGGCGGTTTTCAAGGTAGTAGTGTGGATTGCGGCAAAGCTCCATTTGCTGCGACTTGACGTATTTCACCGTCGTCATTGGGCCGCTACCAATAGGATTAGGGTTAGTAAACGTAGTTAGATCTTTTACCTTGCTCCAAACTTTTTCAGGAACAATATGATAGGCAGGTAGCGACCAAATAAATGTCGAATCAGCTTCTTTTAACTCGAAGACAACAGTGGTCGCATCTTTGGCAATGATACTTACCAGGTTATCCCCACTCCAAATTCCTTTCTGGTCGAATGCCGGTGCGTCTTTGGTCATATTAAAGCTGAACGCCACATCTTTAGCCGTCAATGGCGAGCCATCAGACCACTTCAAATCCTCACGCATTTTCACTGTGATTATCTTCAGGTCATCAGAATATTCAGCAGACTCTGCAAGACGATACTCGGTTTTACCTGACATGTTGTTAAAGACCAGCAGAGGCTCAAACATCACACCATGGAATAGATCTTTAGTTGTATACGGATTGAAGTTATCAACAAAGCCAGTACCGATGATAGGCACCGTCAATGTTCCCCCCTGCTTAACCTCTTCAGCCGACACACCATTCGCAGAGAACATCAAGCCACATACTAAGGCAGCTAAAACCTTTTTGTTATGCATCACATATTCCTTCACATTTAGGAGTTATTAGAAAAGAAAGCGCTTTCTTAACCTTTAAGCAGCAATTTATTGGGACATTCTTATAAAAACTGCTTGGATTCCCCTCCCAAGAAAGCGCTTTCTTGGGGTGATATTATTCCAGTGAAACATGACGGGCAATACTATTACGTTGAAAGCTATACGCTGATCACACTAACAATAATAGAAGACATTAATCCTGTGCTAGACTATTTTTTCATAAAAACCGTAAAAACAAGATTAATCAACTAGATATAAAATAAGCTTAAGCGCCTTCTATTCACCAACGCAGCAAGATACAGCGGCCACATTTAACAGGTGAATCAAAGGGCTTAAGAATGATGGGAAGCCTGGTGAGACATTAAGCTGTGTATTGGGCATTAACTGACCTCGCTAGTTATCAGCTTTGATGACTACCCCAAAACCAACCACAAGCTGACTCCCATCATTAGGCTTCCGGCTATCCGATTCATCAGCATCACATTACCGCGTTGTTGCAACAATCTACGCAAAGTCCTCCCCCCAGCGGCATACAGCAACATACAAATCAGCTCAAAACACAGGATCACAGCGATCAAAATAGTGGCCTGCGGGCGCAGCGGCATACTCGCATCAATAAATGGCGGCAACAGTGAAATCATAAAGGCCCACGCTTTCGGGTTGGCAATCGCGGTAACAAACCCCTGAGTAGCCAACGCAATTGGCGTAACTTTTACCTGACTCTCAAGATCAGTCGGAATAGCCATTTTCCCACGAGAGCGCCACATCTGAATCCCCAGATAAAGCAAGTAAGCACCGCCTAGGTATTTTAACGCCAAAAACAGATTGGGACGGGCCAACAGAATAGTCGCTACGCCAACCAGCGCCGAAACAGACACTAGCGCGACACCGACTAACTCACCAGCCATCATCCACAAACTTCGGCGAACACCAATGGTCATCCCTAGGGTCATCGCCAGTGTCATACAAAGCCCCGGCGTCGCTGAGACTGCAAAGAAAGTGGGGATAAAAATTATTAAAACAGAAGGATCCATGAAGCTCTCAATGTTAAGTCAGAGAAATTAGTAATGCATTCAGGAGACAAGCAGCAATTGGTTTTGCTGAGCCTAATCAACAGCCCAAAACGGAAATTCGGTTTTCGAATTAACGAAGATCAAGCGCAAACATCTTGGTACAGTTGATCAGCTAACTGCTGAAGTACATCTTCTTTCGGGTGAGTATGCGCAAACGTCCTCAGGCCATATATCCCCATCACAAAGTAGCGCGCTAAATGGTCGCTATCTCTCTGTGTTAACAGTTCTCCCGAAGATTTCGCCTGCTCGAACTTATCGGTTAACGCTTGCTGCCAATTGGCTAAATTTGCAGAAATAATTTCCTGAATTTCCTCATCCTGCTCGGCCATTTCATTAAGCGCTTTTGTCAAAAGGCAAGATTGGGACGCATCACAGCTTAGGCATTGTTGGACGATATCGTTCAAGTAATTTTTAAGCTGTACCAATACCGGTTGGCTATCTGAAAAAAAGCGTTCAAATTCAACACCGCGATCTTGCCGATATTGCTCTAAAGCAGCCAGCAGCAGACCACGCTTATTACCGAAAGCACAATAGATCGAGCCGGGGTGTAGGCCTGTCGCTTTGGTCAGATCTTGCATACTGGTCTTGCCATAACCTTTATGCATAAAGGCGATCATGGCCGATCTCAGCACTTTTTCTTTATCAAATTCTGCATTTCTCATTGATGGTTTTCATACTATTCAGCTTTATCTCACCTTGAGTGTACTTACTTTTGAATGTTTGTTCAAAATAACACTTGAATGATCACTCAAGAAAAGGCATCTTGAATGAACATTCAAGAAAGGACATCGTTATGACTGATAATCTGTTTCAACCTTATGCTCTGAATAGCACGATTACCCTTAGCAATCGTATCTTGATGGCACCGCTGACCCGGTGCATGGCCGACGACGCTCTCGTTCCAACCCAGGCGATGGCGGAATATTATGGTCGTCGTGCCGAAGCAGGTTTGATCATTTCAGAAGCGGTTATCATCCGTCCCGATGGCCAAGGTTACCCAAACACTCCGGGATTATTCACACCGGAACAAATTGCAGGCTGGCGCAAAGTGACCGATGCTGTCCATCACAATGGTGGTAAGATTTTTGCTCAACTGTGGCACACCGGGCGTGTTGCCCACCCTCATTTCTTTGGTGGTGGCGATGTGTTGGCGCCATCAGCTGTTGCTGTGGAAGGCACTGTACCGCGAATGCGAGAATTAACCTATCAGGTTCCGAAAGCGGTCACCCACGATGATATTGCCCTACTTGTGAAAGACTATGCGCAGGCCGCCAGCAATGCGATCGATGCCGGATTTGACGGCGTCGAGATCCATGGTGCGAACGGTTACCTGATCGACCAGTTCTTGCATCATGACAGTAACCGCCGCAGCGATGAATACGGCGGCAGCGCCGAGAACATGTCACGCTTTGCACTGGCTGTGGTTGATGCTGTTGCTGAACGTATCGGCAATGAAAGAACGGCACTTCGGGTCAGTCCCGGCGCCTATTTTAATATAGCTGGCGATAACCGTGACCGTGACGTCTTTGACTTCCTATTAGCTGAACTTGAACACCGCGACCTGGCCTTCCTGCACATTGGTATTTTTGACGACAGCATGGAGTTTGACTACCTCGGCGGCAAGGCATCAAGCTATGTACGGGCGAATTACAGCAAGACGCTAGTCGGTGTGGGTAGCTACACCGCTGAAACCGCAAGCTCAGCAATTGCCGAAGATAAATTTGACTTGATTGCAATAGGCCGACCTTTCATCGCAAACCCGGATTATGTCGCCAAAGTGCGTGAAGGGGCGGAACTGGTCAGCTATTCGGATGAGATGCTAACCAGCTTAGTTTAAGAGTATAACGAAAAAAGGAGTTAGCCTGATGGCTAGCTCCTTCTACGTGCTGACAGCAATGTTGCCATACTTTGCGAAACAAATTCCCCTCACCTTTAAACTGTTCGCGAATAAAAACAAACGATACTTAATCAATACGAGGATAAGGAAATTCTATTCATCACTTTGAAATATTGTTATTAAATTCACCTCTACCATATGTTTATATATATTAATTACAGGCAAAAAAAAGCTGAGCAACTTGCTCAGCAAAAAACAGCAATAACAATTAGCAGCGGTTTCTCATGAAACCTTGATAACAAGAATACCTTTTATATATTGAACCAATGCTGAATACCAACAGTTCAAATTAAACTATAACTTTATTTCAATTTAAAGTCCGGTCAAGCTCGACCCAATTTAAAAGTAACCCCAAGCCAACAAATCAATCAGCAAAGATAAAAAACAAACTTACCAAGCGGAACCAACCCCAAAGCACAACAAATAAATCATTGATATTATTAATCTTTAAAGTAACGCGAATATACCATTGAGTGGCAAACCATAAAGACTTGAAAATGTATATAAAAGTTAACTGACGTTAATCAGCAGGAAAAACATTAACATTACGCAATTAAAAGCAACCTAATTCGGGGTTATTTTTGGCGTAGTTATGGTTATTCCATCCTGTGGGATATCATTAAGCAAATATGGTTCCAATATTCCTGACAACCAAAGACCAACAATAGTCGGAATAATAAATACTAAGGTAAAAACGGTAATGCGAAATGCAATATTAACAACAACTTGCTTCACGTATCTTTCCCTCGGTTATAAAACTTATAGGAGGGGCAGTGCCCCTCTCATTAATTAGCACTCAGAAACTAACTGTGTACTAATATTTGGTGATTGCCTATTAGGGATACGGAAGATCATTGCATAGCTTACCGGTAACACCACTAATGTCAGTATGGTCGCAAAACCCAACCCAAAAACGATGGTTACAGCCATTGCGGTAAAGAAGGGATTGAAAAACAACGGGATCATTCCCAACATAGTCGTGCTTGCAGCCATACACACCGGGCGAACTCGGCTCACCGAAGAGTCAAATACTGCCGCATACATCGTCTTGCCTGCTGCTAACTCGATGTTGATCTGATCAACGAGTACAATACCATTTTTGATAATCATTCCGCTTAGGCTCAACATTCCCAAAATAGCCATAAAGCTAAGTGGGGCATCAAATAATAACAAGCCAGAAGTAATACCAATCATTGCTAGCGGCACATTGAACCAGATAACCAGCGGTTTTCTCACCGAGTTAAACAGCACCACGGTTATCAGGAACATTGCCAGATAGCCCATCGGCAACGAGCTAACAATACTTGCCTGGGCATCACGAGAGGTTTCATACTCTCCGCCCCACTCCAGTTCATAGCCTTCCGGTAATGCAATAGCTTCAATGTCACTGCGGATCTTGCGCAGAGCCGAGTCGGAGGTTTCACCACTGCCCAATGCCGGATCGGCCAAAACTGAAATAATACGCTTGCGGTCACGGCGCATAATGAGGGGGTTTTCCCACTCGGTAGTAAAATCGTTGACCAATTGAGTTACTGGTACAAACGTATTGTTCTCCGCACTCCATACCTGAAGTTTTAGCAAACTATCCGCATCCAGTCGCTCCTGCACTGGCGCACGGGCAACAATCGGCATCAGGTGGCTTTGTTCACGGTAGGTTCCTACTGCTTTGCCACTGAAATTAATCAACATTGCATTGTCGAGATCTTGCTTGCTGATCCCCACTTCCCTTGCTTGAGCCGGATTAAGCTGTGGGCGAACAACTGATACCTGATTGCGCCAGTCATGACGAATGTTAGCTATCGCGGGTTCATCTCTCATGATCTTTTCCGCCTGGGCGGCTAACTGGCGCAGTACTGCCGGATCTTCACCATAAAAACGGGCTTCAATTTTCGCAGCCGGTGTCGGCCCATTTTCCAGCATCTTGACCCGAAATTGGGCTTGAGGATAATTTTCTTTCAGATGCGCTGTCAGCCCTGGCATGGCTTTAGCCTGCGCTTCCTTATCCGTCATCTCAATGATTAGCTGTGCATAGGCTGCATAACCCTTCTCCGGCGTATAAGGCAGGACAAAACGCTGCGATCCCTGACCAACCACTGAAGTCAGATTCTTCAGCCCCATCTGATGCTGCTGATCATAAGCCATCAGCTCATTTTCTAATTTGCTGACAAACGCTTCGGTGCCACGCGTATCTGTTCCTTCCTGCATCCAGATATCAACAAAGAAAATTGGTGTATTGGACGGCGGAAAGAAAACATTCTTTACGTAGCCCATACCAAGCAACGCAGCCACCAGCATCGCAACCACAGTCGCGATCGTTAGCACTCTGAAACGCATCGCAAAAGTCAGAATGCTGCGATAAGCGGTAAAGAACCAACCTTTATACAGCTCCTGCGGCTCATCGTTGACTTCACCGTCTTTAAACAACAAATGGCAGAAAAACGGCGTAATGGTGATAGCGGTGACCCAGCTGATAAAGAGTGAAATCAGCAAAACTTTAAATAGTGATGCACAGAACTCACCTGTCGCATCTTGCGATAGACCTATTGGGGCAAACGCGATAATGGCAATAATCGTTGCCCCGAGCAGAGGCCACTGTGTCTGTTTGACCACCTCGCCTGCGGCTTCAAACCGGCTTTGACCACGCTGGATCCCGATCAAAATGCCTTCGGTCACCACAATGGCATTATCAACCAGCATCCCGAGTGCAATGATCAATGCGCCCAGAGAGATGATCTGCAACTGTATACCCAGCACATTCATTACAATAAAAGTGCCCAAAATAGTCAGCAACAACACAGCTCCCATCAACAAGCCTGAACGCAATCCCATAAAGACCAAAAGGATCACAATTACTATAGTTACAGACTCGGCAAGGTTGATAAGAAACCCGGTTACCGAAACATCCACCACAGCACCTTGGTCATAGACGGTATTAATCACCATCCCCATAGGAAGGCGGGTTTCAAGTTGGTCGATTTTATCTGATATCGCCTTAGAGACATCGACGACATTGACTCCAGTGCTAAACGAAATACCTAACGACAGCGCCCTTTCGCCCATGTTGTGATACAGCAAATCTGGTGTTTCCGTTACGGTTTTGTAGACCTTAGCAATATCACCCAAGTAAACCAGATCACCGTTACCCGGGGGGCTAACCAACAGACGTTCCATCTCTTTCACGTCAAAAAATTCGCCCGTCGGGTGGATCCGGATACGACCATCACCCACACGGATTTTACCCGCGTTTGAAACGACGTTTTGGGTCTGAATAAGGCCGTAGATGTAATTCTGATCCAACCCCAGAGCCGCTAATTTCTGCTGGCTGATTTCAACCACCACCTGCTCTTGGGGAGCACCGACTACAGAGACTTTTTTTACACCGTCGATCAATACCAGTTCTCGGCGCAAAAAGTCGGCATAGTTTTCTAGTTCTCGGTAACTGTAACCTTCGCCTTTGATATTCATCAGAATGCCGAACACATCTGAATAGTCATCAATGACCATTGGGGGAACAACGCCCGGGGGCAGCTCTACAACGGCATCGTTTACCTTACGGCGCAACTCATCCCAGATCTGCGGTAGCATGGTAACATCGTAACGCTCCTGCATCTCTACTTCGATTTGTGACAAACCGGCACTGTTTATCGATGTAATGTGCTTTACCTGCTGCATCTGCTGAATGGCATCTTCCAGCGGCAGAGTCACTTCTTCTTCCACCTGTTCCGGTGACGCCCCAGGATATGGCGTAATGACCAGTGCACTTTTCAGAGTAAACTCTGGAAATTCAAGCTGACCCAAACCGGTAAATGAAACGGCCCCGCCGATCAGCATCAGCAGAACAAACATCCAGCTGATAACTTTGTTTTTAATACTATAATGAGCTACATTCATGGATTACACACCCCGCTCCCAACGAAGAGGTTTGACATCCATGTCCTGCTTCAAAACACTCGCACCAACAGCAACAATTTGATCGCCTTTATTTATTCCCGACAATACTTCTATTCCCTGTGCGCGTACCTGCCCCAATGTCACTTCAACCGACTCCAGTTTTTGGGTATCTGCATCGTAGCGCCATACTTTGGTCTGCTGCTCTTCATCGCTCTTGAATATTGCTGTCTGGGGCAATACAGCAATCATCGGTGCGGTTTCTTGGTTCAATACCGACATATCAAGTAACAGCTCGGCACTCATTCCTGGCAATACATTAAGACTTTCCGGGCGATTTAGGCTGAATACCACCTCATAGGTCTGGGTGCCAGGACTGACCTTACTAGCATGCTCTTTATAGGTCACAGGATAGAGGGCACCGTGCGATCCGAAGCGAACCAGAGGCTGGTACTCTTCATCCAGCTTCTTGTTATTCAACGTCATCAAGAATGACTCAGGCACTTGAATTTCAACATCTAACAGCTGAGCGCCCTGAAGGGACAGAACTACCTGAGTGGCTTGGATCATCTGGTGATTGTCTCGCTCAACCTTGGCGACAATGCCAGAAAACGGGGCTGTCAGGCGAGTATAATCAAGCTGATCACGCGCTGTCGCCAAAGCCGCTTTGGCTGACTTCAATGTTGCTTTGGCGGTGTCGTATTCTGCTTTGGAGATCAGCTTTCGTTTATAAATCTCTTCTTTACGCTTAAAATCGACAGCAGCCAGCTCATAATTAGCCTCGGCATCCATCAACGCATTTTTAGCATCACGATCATCCAGCTGAGCCAATAATTGGCCCTTTTTCACTTTCTGACCTTCAATCAAATCAAGCTTGACCAGCTCACCGTTAATACGAAAGGCCAAATCCGCCTGCTGGTTTGCTGCGACTTTCGCCGGGAAAATTCGAGTCTGATGACCGGACACATCTTCGATAGTCATTAGCTTCACCGGACGCACCTTTGCTTGCTGCGGAGCAGCACTTTCAGCAAACCCACACCCGGTGAGGACAGTGCTTGATATAAAAAGAGCAAGAATGCTCAAAGAGGCCGATTTCATAGAAGTCTTTCCATTTTTGTGATTTCTCTGGCAATTCTATCGTGCTAGAGTGTTCATAAATACAAAACAATTAAAGACACTCAGTTCCGCTTTTCGGGACATGGTGGTACTACGTACAACTCAGGTAAAAACTCATGAAAACGGAAGACCTCAAGCTATTCCATCAAATCGTAGAAACCGGCAGCATGAGCAAGGCATCCAAGATCCTCAATCAACCCAAGTCCAGCATCAGCCGCCGCTTGAAAGGCCTAGAGGACGAGCTCAACTTGCAGCTGTTTCACCGACAAAATCGCTTAATGCTACTGACTGAAGCAGGCAGTATCCTGTATGAAAACACCAAAACCACTCTCAATCAGCTTGAGCTCGGTATCCAGAAAGCCACGTCACCAAGACAAGAGATCTCCGGTCACCTACGCATTCAGGTACTGCCACTGCCTAACCTACTTGATGTAGGCAGTACTATATTCCGGTTTATGGATCGCCACCCCAAGCTCACTGTTGAAGTGATCAGCAGTACAGAAGACAAGAACTTGATTGAAAACCATATTGATGTGGCATTTAGGATTGGAGAAAAAATCGATGAACCAAATCTAATAGCTCGACCGTTTGTCTCAGCTCATCTTAGTTTTTATGCCAGTACTGAATATATCGAGCAACACGGCGCACCAAAAAATCTTGCCGAGCTGAAAAAACACAATGTCATCCGATTCCGCTTTCCTGACGGACACATCCTCGATCAGCTGCCTATCGGCAAGCAACCTCAGTTTTTGGAAGTTTCCGGCAACCTGATCATTAACAGTATGCCTTTGATCGCTAAAGCCTGTTCGCTAGGAAGAGGAATCGCTTTTATGCCCGAGCAAATTGCTAGTCGCTATGTCGAGAGCGGTCAATTAATCAGACTCTTTGATGATATTGAATCTTTTGTCGGCCAGGGATGGATGGTATACCAGTCTCGAACCAACCTGACATTAGCTGCCAGGGCTTTTATCGATTTCGTTCTGGCTGAAATAGATACGAGTGCCAACATTAAAGAAGAACTTAAACAATAAGGGATTACTGTTAGGCTATGACCAACATCTCCGTTGACGATCTCAAACTTATTAATCTTATTGCCAGCCAAGGCAGCTTCGCCAAAGCCGCAGACTTGTTGAATCTAACCCGACCAAGTGTGAGCCGTAGGGTAAAGTCTGTCGAAGACAGTTTGCAAATATTGCTCTTTAAACGCACAACCCGGCAGCTCGAATTAACCTATGAGGGCAGGCGTTTTATTGAACATACTGTGGCCATGGAACAACAGTGGGTCCAGGCAATTGGAGAAATACAAAGTCAGAAGGCTGAACCGACAGGCAAACTGAAAGTATGTAGCTTGGATCTGCTTAACCGACGTCTGGCACAATTCTGTTTAACCGAATTTTTGGAACAGTACCCGAAAATCGATCTCACACTGTTAACTACCCACGGCATGCCAGAAACTAAAAAATTCGATGCTGATCTGATGTTGCATATCTCCCCGTTAGATGAGCAGGCGTTTATTAGTGAACCCCTGGTGCTCTGTCACCGAAGGTTTTATGCCAGCCCTGCCTATCTGGCCAAAAATGGCGTGCCTCAACATCCAAGGGAGCTGGGTGCCTACCATACCATTGAATGTTCAGAATCAGCCCGCGTGCGTGAACCTGGCTATTGGTTGTGGTTTGAAGATGAAATATCCCATCAGGTGAAGATCAACAGCCGCATGCAGTGTGATGAGCTGGAAGTGGCTATGCATATGGCATTGAATGATTTTGGTATTGTCTGGTTGCCCGATTTTCTGGTCAGGCAATATGTTGCAGAAGGGCGCTTAGTTTCGCTATTTGACGGCAAGTTTGCCGATTCTGTTCCAATATATGCCATTTACCCCAGAAGTCAGTACAGCCCATCTTCAACAAGGGCTTTCATTCATTTTATGCGGTATAACAAGCTGCTTGGTGTCCCCTTGCCTCCCCAACAAGATATCGTTCAACTTTGAGCGTGCTCCTTGTGCGCTAACTCTTTCAGCGAGAATCGCATCAACCTGGCAGTAGATTTTCAAACTCACTACCAGGTTGATTATTGAAAGTTCTTAGTCTGTACCCCTGTAGTTTGACGCCGCTTTACAAGCAGATATTGAATCGCCTGCGGGCTCACCGCAAAAGATCATTGCAAGATGTCGATTTTTTTCACGAACAAGTTGCTTTAAACGCACCACAACTTCACTAACACGATGATCGAAAGGGTCCGATAACTCACGTTGGGCGCGCTCAAACTCGCCCTGTTGGCGATATATTTCCGTTTTCAGCAGTCGGCTAGCATCTTCGCTGTCGAGCAAGAGCAACAACGCCTGAAGATTCTGCTGTTCTTGCTCGGTGAATGGGATCCTTGTGTCTAATTGACGACGCTGATCATTGCTTCGCTGCCAAAACTTGATCCGCAGATAGGCATGATAGTATTCAGCAATATCACCAAGTTGCTGCAATAGCTTTTCGTAATCAGTCAGGGTCAATGACAGATAGGAATTATCATTGTTGTCAGCAAAGCCTTCTTGCTGTGGATGAGGTTGCAGATCAGTCAGGCAGACAATTTCATTACAGTGGCGGCAACGGCCGAGTAATTCCTGCTCTGGCATCTGATCGGCTACCAAAAAACCATCACTCCAAAGTTGTCCTCCCAGCGTATTACCTGACAACAAAGGAACAATTTCGATAGCACTTTGACAATGGGTACAGGCTTTATATTCAGACGTGCCGAACTCCAAATCAGTGTGTGCTTTATCGCTCTCAAGCTGCCATGTGTTTGTCATTTCCCGGACTCCTGCTGTTGGTTCTCTTGATACATTTGTACTGTTGCATGAACTTGGTCGATGGCTCCACCGACAAGGCCTTGCTGCTTAATTTTCAATGCTGACTGAAGGAAAAAAATGATGATCAACACCAAGGTAGCGACGAACATAATGAGTGCGAACGTGTTCGGCTTCCTTTTCTTTCTAGTGGTAGTCATTATTTAGATCTCCGCTGTTTTTGCCGCACATCATTTCCTGTTATATCGGCAATTGGAATGAATTGTGTTTTTGAGCTGATCAGACGCTTAAAAATATTCACCGCTTTGCTGCGCAAGCGCACTAGCTCATTAAGCGTAAAGCCCACAGGACAAAACAGTCGGCACCAGAAATCAGGAACAAACAGTGCCCCTAGTAACGAGAAAGGCAAGATGTACCACTGCATCCCCATACCTTCTAAAGCAAACATCATGGAGAAAGGTTCGTAGGATCCAAGCGCCGGATGTCGCGATAAGAAAATCAACATCAATGACATCCAGATCAGCATCAGAATGATGCTTCTGGCATGACGAGTAACTTGTGGCGTCAGATTCAGACGGATCCCGCTTATCTTATGTAATACCCCCTGTACCGTACTGAAAGGGCAGAGATTATTGCAATATAGGTTGCGTCGAAGAAACACGATACCGCCAAATACGCTAAGCATCATAATCCACCAGATCGGGTGATGCTTAGGGCTGGGGAAATAGCCCAGCAGAATTGAACTGAGGCTACCAAAACTGATTGACGCATTGGTGTAAATCCCCACGTATGCTAATGACAAAAATGGAATAATTACTTTCAGCTTCCGGCTTAGCTTACTTTGATACTGGTTGGCAAATACCACCAAAGCAACCAATAACAACAGGCCGGCTTCTTTAGCGCCAAACTGCCATTGCTCTTCTTGCCAGACAGAGGGCATTTTCAAGTGGTTCACCGCACCGAGATGAACAGCCTGACGCACCGCCGACGTGATCCCGCGCGCTGATATTGTGGCACCTGAATATCCATCAATATCTGAGTCAATCAGAAAATCATCGGTGATCAACTTATCGTTAAACTGGTTGAAAAAATGCTTTTTTTTCAAACGCTCTATGTAGGGAGGTGTTTCAGTGTTGGAAAGCAGAGCTAACTTCTGGATCCGGGGGCCGGTATCAGTCCGATGCGCAAATATACCAACCATCATCAGGCCACCGTAACCTTCGCCTTCTCCCAGTACCACCACGTCTGCATCACCGGGTTGTTGCTTTACCAATTTAAAAACAATCGGTTTTTCATTTTGGTAATCCGCACGCTCTAGTTCTAAATCCCCCATATAGTGAGATAACATTGCCTTATGATTTGGCTGAGAAGCAAGCTGCCCGATCACGAAGGCCGCTAGCAGACTAAGCCAGGCTAGCGTTTTTAAAAAAGTTGTCGTTCGGGAATGAGTTACTCGCATTACCTACTCCGAGTTTCTGTATCAAACAATTCAGCGCTGGAGAAGATACCGCCTGCGCTGATTGCATTCTTATCGTGTTTAGAACATTGCGTCTTTCGGGACGAACTTACGCCAGGCCAGAATAATCATCAGTAAGCCAGGCAAACTGATTAACATCAGCCCCATCGCACCAGATTGAGCTATGCCTTCAAAGAATGAAGCTCCGGCCCAGCCGATGCCGAACAAGATAGCCAAACAACCTGTGATCATCATTGCCCAGCCGTACCAGGGAAGCTTCACTTTAACTGAAAGATATGCCAGTCCCAGCACAGCTAAAGTGAACAGGACCCCCATCAAAAACCACTGTATTAATTCCATTTTTTTGCTCCTCTTATGCCTTACCTACTGCACCAAACACATTACGGTTAGTTTCGTTTACCCGCATGCCTTCACCTGTTTTCCAGAATTTCTTCACTTTTTCTGGATTCTGGGTCGAACCGTAGCCGAAAGCCGGGTGCAACTCTGCCATCAGGCTATGAATAAGCCTTGGCGTGTATGGGTTAATCGCCATGATGAACCAGTGGTGCCAGTAGTCCGGTTCGTTGAAAGTACAGGAGGCAGTGCAGGCCGCACAGTCGGTATCACTCTCCAGCCAGTAGTCAAAACACTTTTTGGCATCAGTATGGAACTTTTTAATCCCTTCGTGATTGGACCATGAATAGCCCGGTTGTTCAGAATGCTCACCTTCAAAGTAAAAGTGCGTGTCATCAGCCATATCGATGGCACCGCTTGGGCAAGCCTCGCCGCATTTTTTACAGCTCTTACAAAACTCGGTGATCCCCCAGCTGTGAGGGACGTCATATTGGACAAAATCAAAATCGGTGTACACTTTGCACAAACGTACACGTGGGCCATATCCTGGTACCAGCAGCTGGTTGTTACGCCCACCTTCGCCGAGACCTGCCGCAATACCATAAGCAACAGAGTTACCCAGGTCGTTTCCGCAGGCCACGGCCTGAAACCCCAACCCTTTGATGAATTTGGCAATACTCGATGCCAGCGTCGCCATCTTGGTATAACCATCACCGACGGTAGCACAAGAGGTTCTGGTCGGTGCCGCAGCCACATTGTCGTAATCCATCGGTACGGCCATTACGATGACTGTCTTGGGTTCAAAGGGAAAATCATGCTCCCAGCTCAACTCCCTATCCTGAACCTTGTAGTGTTCCATCGCATCTTTCATTGCACCAGCCAGTACTTTTTGATCGCGAATCTTGCCGATGCCTTCTTTCGCCATCATATCCATCATTTCAGTCGTCACACCGGCATCATAAATAGGATCATAATCCCAACGTTTGTCACGCCGAGCGATACCACAACGCACGGCACCATAAAGACGGGCAGCAGAACGGATCGCATCAGACGCTTCTTTTTCTGAGCCAAATTGATACTGTTCGTGCTCGACATCAGATTGATCCCATGTGAACAGGCGTGTATTAGGTGTACCACAGGCGCCCAGGCGTAATTCTGATGCGTAAGGGGGAAGCCAGGCAGAATGTTGCAGGGCGGTATCCAGCTGGGTAAACCCCGGACGGGTGTTGTCCCAGTCTTTTTGTTCAAAACCCGGAACCTGCAACTGGAAGTTATAGCGGGGATTATCTTTGTTTAAGCGGCCAAATTGCTCATTGCGCTCTGGATGTTTCATCATCATCAGTGGGCTGAGCGCATAAGACCACACCGTGTCGCGCTGCGCAAAAGGCTTGAAATCATCGGTAACTTCAGGCCAGTCAGGATCTTCCTGTCCCTGAACAGATCCTTTACCAGCCGCATAGCTACCTAGGCCTGCCACTAATGCGGCCCCCCCTCCGACTGCTGCACGTTTGAAAAACGTTCGACGAGACGGGTTATCTAAATCTGCGTCAAGCTGCTCATTGGTTGTATCATTCTGAGAAGTATTTTTTGTAGTCATGGCAATTCCAGGTCAGCAATCAAAACTGAAAAATGGCTTACCGCGGGATAATTGGCGAGCCGTTAGATTGTGAGCAGATGATAGTCCTGAAAGCTGTCATGAAAGAGGTATTGAATGGCAATTGACTATTACCGATTGTGGAACAATACCTAAGTTGTCGGTATGGAATCGTGCAGACGGGTTACTGTAAATTGATTTTGCTCATTAAAAAAATGATTTTTTTAGGTCATTTTTTGATGATGCGCAAAAAGCCTGACAAACCATCCCTACATGACCATTTAGTCGCAAAAACGATACTTCCTGAGATTTTGTGATGAGGTTAACAATATCTTTGGCAACAATCCTAAATACGCCATTAGTGAAGAAATAAGGTGAAGAAACTCCACCTTGAAAACAGCTTTGTATGCTCACAGCCTAATTATTATCTGCGAAAAACTTAGACATGTTACGAAACTCTGTTGGTGAAATATCTGTATGACGGCGGAAAAACTTTGCTAAGTTAGTCGGCTCATTAAAACCCAGAATTAAAGCAACTTCAGAGATTGGTGTAGAGGTATAGCCCAGCAAGCGTTTGGCTTCCAGTAGCAGCCTGGCATCGACAACTTGCTTCGCCGACATCCCTTTGACTTTCTTGCAGATAGTATTTAGTCGCTTAGCCGTCATTCGTAATTTTTCAGTGTATTCGCTCACATTGTGCTTTGTCATATAAGCACGTTCCACTTCATCACTGAACAACTGAAAATCTTCCATTTCTTTACTTTTTGATATTTTCTGCAGGCTGTAATTGGTTCGAAAAAAGATTTTAAAAAGAATGTTTTGCAACAAATTTCGCTGAATATGTCCAGAAGCAATATCTACAGGTTGGTGAAATTCTTCATACAGCGAATCAAAGTCCTTACCGACAACATCTAGCACTTCCGTCATTACGTCAACACTTCGTATCGCTTTCGTCATCGCATAGTTGGCATCAAGGTTATCAATAGGAAAAACCTGGGAGTCTTCAAAAGTGACGACATAACCATTCCACTGAAACTTAGATTCAAAGTAATGTACCTGCTGGGGACTTAAGACAAACAGGGTACCGGGGCGACAGTGGTACATTTTGTTATCGATATAATGAAAACCACTCCCCTCTGTAACGAGTATTAATGCATAAAAATCAACCCTGTGAGGATTAGCGAGCTCTTCACTTCCCCTTCTCGCAAGCAAGTATTTAACAGAATCCGCCCTGATCCCTTGCACATAATTTTCGTTATCAAAAGGTATTGTATTTATCATTTTATATATTCTGCTTCTGCGCCTAATATTGCCCACGAAATAAGAGGGCAAAATGCCCTCTCTTTCTATTTAAGCATTGTATATCTTATTGCTGAGTCATTTTTTCTCTGTCGCTTAACACGAGCAGTATCTTCAAAAGGACTGCTCCACCAACGATGATTGCCGTGCCAACGAATCCCAAAAAATACCAACCGGCATTACCCTCATTTTCACCAAGCAGGGTAAATGCCCCGGCAATAGTGAGTATGAAAGAAAACCACCAGCCGCCTGCCAGCGACCACTTCCACCAGTTCATGCGAAGCTGAAAATCTTCGGCCCATACTTTTGCACTCTGAAAAATGAATACTTGTAGCGCACCTAATATCATCCAAAACAGCGGATCTAATACTGTTGATTGTGGAAACATTTAGAATCCCTCCCAGTTGCCATCATATTCCCAGTCTTTCTTAATATCCGTAAAGAATTCTTCAGAACGTAACCACTCTGGTGGTTGGTGGTAGTTCGCTAATCTACCGCCGTTATGAGGTGCCGCATAAGCTTCTGCGTCAGGATAATAGAAGAAGTTATGCTGCATAGCGAGCAGTGCTTTGCGAGTCATCCCCGTTGGATCTCGTGGATCCGCCTCCTTAACCAAAGCGTGGATCCAGTTATTTCGTCGAGTATAAGGGCAAACTGAAACACATACCCGGCAGCCCTGTTGACCATTTGACGGGAGTGATGACCACATACGGAAGCAACTGTCCTGGTTGAACTCAAACACCTTATAGCCGCGAACGACGATATCAGGCTCATCGGCCATACTGATTGAGCCGCTTGGGCAAGACGTGGCACAGATCTTACATTCTTTGCAAAATTCACGGATACCGATATCAATCGGCTTGTCGTATTCAAATTCAAGGTCTGTGACCACACAAGCAAGACGGATGTTGGGGCCGACTTCAGGAGTGATCAAGCAACCATTGCGGGCTGATTCTCCCAAACCCGCCTTAACCGCAAGCGGAGGCAACGTCATTTCATAGTCACCGCCCGGAACCATTGCCCGACCCGCCCAACCTAAACGGTTCAGGAAGACTTCTAACTTTCCTGACGCAAATCGAACCACACTGTACGCTTCATAAGACGTACCATACGCAGGTGCAGCGTACATAGCATCCCAGCTCATTGGAACACCGAGAACAATCACTGATTTCCAGTGTTCCGGGATTTTATCCCCCCAGTTTTCACCATCATCAGGCGTGCCCCGCATGATGTTCTTAAAAACAAAGTCCGGATCCATTTTTGTAATACCAACAAAACTGCATCCCATCTGGTGAGCAACTTTCTTGATCAGTTTTGTGGCATGAGCCGGAGTCTTAAAGTGGCGCTTTTTAACAACAGGTATCGCTTTCTCCTCTCCTCCCGCGCGCGTTGAGCCGAAATTCAAGCGGGCTTCAGCTTCAGGATCGCCATACATGGGATCGTAGATACTCTTAAAATCAGCGACATCAGGCTCACCTTCCGGCGGAAGTGGCCAGTTTACCGGTACCCCATTCTGACCATACATAGATGCATTGTTAGCATGATCATAAGCATGAGCAATGACATATCGGTCGATATATTTGTGCTGCATTTTGACCGAAAGGCTTCGCTGCCTAAGCGCTTCCATCATTTCAGGCCATCGTTTTGGCCATTGACGATAATAGTTAACGACGCGCAGATCCGGACATGATTCCCAGCCGTCAGCAGGGTTCCACCCTTGCTTGATGGCCTTGCCAATCATATCAAGACGCTTAAACAGAAAATCTTCCCGTTCAGGTCTAGACGTTTTACCAGCTTTAATCAGTGTTGGTGCAGTATCGACTCGGAACGGTTCCCGATCAAAGAACATATCCTTACCCGCAGCCGTTCTTCCCCAGCCGGTATCCTGATCAGGTTCTCGACCAAGAACAAAACCGGTTGATGCACCAACTCCCACAGTCGCAGCAGCGGCCGCTGCTCCTCCTATTTTTAAGAAGTTACGGCGACTCGGATTCTGAGTCTCTTCATCTTTTTCTTTTTTCATCACTATTGCTTCCTATTCTAACTAATGATGAGTGCCATATTTCTGAGTATTGTTTTGTGCTGTTGTTGATATTTCAGTCGTAGCTGAGGCGCCGTTTCGACTAACTTCACATAGGCAACCTCTGCCTCGCTCCATTTATTCATGGCGTATAGAACAATGAACCTCATCTCAAGGCTGTCGGCATCAAATGGTTCGATGCTTAATAGTTCTGTAATATCATCCAGAGCTTGTTCCCAGCTTTTCAGCTCAATATAAGATTTGGCCCGAATGTATTTTAAATCTGTCGCCATCGGGTGAGATTGAATAAATCGGGATACAAGAATGACTACCTCTTCATATTTACCCAGCTCAAAACACGCTATCGCCTCTAATTCATCTAACTCTGATACCGTCTGGTTAAATAACCTCCTAGCCTGTTGGATAACGGTATAACTAACTTCAAAATTTCGCTGGGCGTTATTACAAGAGGCTAAAATCAAATAGGCACCCACCTGTTCTGGCGAAATAACAACAAGCTGGTCTGCGTATTTTTTCGCTTTCCAGAATTGTTCCAATTGAAAATAGAGGTAGGATAAATTGAGTAGGCTTCCTTTATGCTTTTCGTCTTTCTTAAGACTGGCCAGATAATACTTTTCGGCTTTTTTCACTTCACCTTGTAACCCGGAAAGAAAGGCAAGGTGGAACAGCGGCTCGGCTGAGTCCTGCTCTTTTTCACAGGCATTGATAAAGCATTGCTCGGCTTGGCCTAAAACACCAATTTGCATTAAAGCCCGGCCAAAGTTAATGAAGTAAGCCGCCGATGCCTCCATATCTAATGGTTGCAAAACCGAAAGAGCTATTTCAGGTTGCCGATGCCTTAACAGTAATTCACTAGCACTGACTCGCAGATCATGGCTTAAATCCATCTTATGGCCATTGATGAAATAAGTAGCAGCTCTCTTTTGTGATTCCTGAATCAGCTGATGTTCATTATTACTTAATGTCGAAACAACATATTGAATTTCATTTTTCAACATGGCTAAAGTTTCTTCATATTTTTTGTAGTAATCAGGAAGCCTGTCAGACAAGCCAAGAAGCAAGAACAGCTCTTCTAGCCACTGATTGTTTTTTATTGGGTTGTTCATGAGCCTTTTGCCTTCTATATCCTTATAAAAAACAGGGTATATGAGAATAGAAAGGCCAAAAGGTAGAAATTGCCCAAGAATAGATACATTTACGCCACTTTAATTTATCTTGATTTCCATCAATAAATTAAAATGGCGTAGTTATCTACCAGGACCAGAACCGAGAAGTCTAGAAAGAAAAAGAAAGCAGGATGAAATAGCAGATTACCTCGGACATTTGCTGAATAGCACCTAGTGCATCACCGGTGTAACCACCGACTTGCCTGATCAACCAGCGGCTAAAAACCACACGGAATAAAAGCAACGTTATTACCAATGTCAAGCCCACCTTAACGCTTAGACACCCAATAATTATCGCCAGAGCAATTACCAACAGGGTGATAGCGTCATTTTTACTGCTAGGGCTCTGGGCCACTTTCAGCTTCGACTGTTCCGTCTGGCGCACATATGCGTGGGTATAAATAAAGCTCACCGCTAACGAGCGACTGACGACATACGCAACAACCAACGCAACCGGGACAGAAGATAATGAGGTCAGGAGGGTAAATTTCAGCAGCAAGACCAAAACAATCCCCAGCACCCCGTACGCCCCAACGCTGGAGTCTTTCATGATCTCCAACTTTCTCTCAGGGGTCACGCCACCGCCAAAGCCATCACAAGTATCGGCAAAGCCATCTTCATGGAATGCCCCTGTAATATAAACACTGAAGATCATTGCCAAGGCGACAGCAACGTCATTAGGCCAAAGCTGCGAAGACAGGTAATAGAGCAAAGCAGTCAGCGAGCCCACAACCAGGCCCACCAGCCCACAATATTTATAGGATTCGTTCTTCCTCTCTTCACTATAAGGTACCGATTCAGATACCGGGATCCTTGAAAAAATAGCCAGTGATAGCAGAAATACCTGCCACTCACGCAAGAGTGTTCTTTTCATGTTACTACTGAACCTACTGAAGATTTATTCGGATTACAGAGTGGGCCAATGCAATTCCGGCCACTGTCGCCCGTTGTCATCATGATAAACGGTGATAGTCAATTTTGCCGCGTAAGGCACTTTGATTCGTTGCAAGTAGCCTTCTGATTTGGGCATATCAAGGACCAACCGCAATATCTGTTTGATAACTCCCCCATGAGTCACCAACAAAATACGCTTTCCCTGATACTCATCAAGCAGGCTCGACCAAGCAGCTTGGATACGACTGTCGAACTCTTCCAGGCTTTCTCCGTTGGGCGGAGTTGTCTTCCATGGCTCTGACCAAAACTGACTTAAGGTTTTTTGATCGCTTTTCCATACCTCATCTCTCGACCGACCATCCCAGTCACCAAAATTGAGCTCTATAAAATCAGACTCCTCAACCACAGGGGTGCAGTATTGCTCTGCATGCCGGTAAGCAAAATCCGCACAGCGTTGCAAGGGAGAGGTCACCACCAGATCGAAGGCATCACTGCCGGCGACGGCCTTGTGCATTTGGCTGCCCCCCTCCTCTGTGAGCAAGAAGTCGGTATGGCCGCGAAAACAGTCATCCCCCTCAGGCAAACCATGACGCAACAGTTCAACTCGGGTTATTGTCATCTCTTATCCATTTATCGACTAATCCACTATGCAATCGCCGGTATTGATGGTGACCATTCCAGCACAATAGGCGCTGCATTAGTCTGGATACCGTCACCTTTATGCCAGGAGGGGGTGTCATTCATCAGGTTCAAAAAAGCCCTTAGCCACTCGCCGTGACTAACAAGGACAACATCAGACATCGCATGTAAGCGATGCAGATCATCGAAAAATGAAACAATTCTTTGCTCAAATTTCTGCTCCGGCTCGGCACCAAACAGGTCGTTCAGTTGTATTTCATAGCGCTGATGGTAACGCTGCCAGTACGATTTAAGAGCATCATCATGATCAATCACCTCGCCTTCCAGAAGCCCGAATTGCCGCTCGCGCAGTCTTTTATCTACCACCACCTCTGTGCCGAGGGATTTCGCAACAATGGCCGCAGAATTGAAGGCTCTGCCAAGGTCGCTGCTGTAGACAACAGGAGCCTGCAATAACGGAAGATCCAAGTTATGGAGCCCAATTAGTGCAGAGGAAGTTAAGGGACTATCCAGCCAGCCCTGAATTCTTTTCTGTCGATTCCACTCGGTCTGACCATGGCGAATTAACACCAACCTCATAGCGCGCCCTTGAAAATATTGGCAACCAGTTCTGGGTTCGACGGAAAATACCAATGGATATAGGAGGCAATAACCTGTTTATGCCGCCAGACCGGATCGAGCTTACGCCCACGTTGCGAAACCGGGTGACAGGCTATCTCTTCGCTAGAATCCGTTTTCGAGTAATGGAAGGTGTGACCCCGTAACGTTTCACCTGGTAAAAGCTCCCCTTCCACCAGACCAAGAGCCGCCAACGAACCCTGCATCCTTGAGTTGGCATTCAAAATGCCACACATCTCACCAGACTTGCCTTCAATATCGGTCAGCGAATTATTGAGATATAGCATTCCCCCACATTCCGCCAGCACAGGTTTGTGGTTATTTACGTGGGCATGCACTTGCTGCTTGAGGATCGTATTTTCAGCCAACTCTTTCAAATAAAGTTCCGGATAACCACCGGGAAGGTACAGGGCATCACAGTCAGGCAATTCATCACCCTGGATCGGTGAGAAGAAACTCAGCTTCGCACCAAGCGCCGTAAGCAAATCCAAGTTCGCTTGATAGATAAAACTAAATGCCGTGTCTTGCGCGATCGCAATGGTGATTCCTTCGAGTCTCCTCTCCGGCTTTGCACTTGCTACCGGCACAAACTGGCTTTTAGGCGGTAACTTAAGATTGACATGCTGCGAGATAAGATCGGCAGCCAGGTTTAACCGATCATCGAGATCGTCCAGTTCCTGGGCTTGGACCAGGCCCAAGTGACGCTCGGGCAACGACAGTCCGATATCTTTTTGCAGATAGCCACAAAACTCCAGCGTGTCCGGCAAGGCTTCTTTGAGCATTTCAGCATGACCGGTGGATCCCACCCGATTCGCAACCACCCCATACATGCTGATATCTTGCCTGAAATTAGCCAAGCCATAAGCAATAGCACCGAATGTTTGTGCCATGGCTCCGGCATTGATCACGGCCAGGACAGGAATACCCAGCTTCGCCGCGATATCCGCACTCGAACACTGGCCGTCAAACATCCCCATCACACCTTCGATCAGGATAAGATCGGCCTCTTTGGCCGCTTCGGCAACTAATCGGCGACAGTGCTGCTCGCCACACATCCAGAAATCGAGCTGATAGACCGGCTGATGTGACGCGAAGGCCAAAAAGTTGGGATCAATAAAGTCAGGTCCCGTTTTAAAGACCCGGACTTTTTTACCCAGGTTAGTAAAGTAGCGTGCCAATGCCGCCACTACCGTTGTTTTACCGCTACCAGAACTGGGCGCGGCAACAACCAGTGCGGGACAGGAGATATGCTCATCAATCACAAACACGCCTCCTCTCGATCCAGCTCGGGCCAAAGCTTTTTCAAATCCAAATGTTGCTCAATCGCATCGGCAACCCGATTGATACCGTCTTCACGCATCTGCTCGAAATCGCACCCTTTGGCACCCATTAACCCCGCCCAGCGCAAAATCGCACCACATGCTTTCTCTGATTCGAAGATACCGTGCAGATAAGTCCCAAAGACTGCGTCTTCCATACCGAGACAACCATCTGCACCGGACTCCAACGCTAGCGGCGCATTGCTCCCAATACCTTTGGTAACACCCGCGTGGATTTCATAGCCGAAAACATCAACTATCTCTTGTCCCGGCAGGGTTAACGTACCTTTGACTCTTCTCAGTTGCTTATCGTTTTTAAGCTCTGTTTCCAATGGTAGGTATCCTAGCCCTCGACTTTCACCCGCAGGACCTTCTATTCCCTGCGGATCAGCAATTAACTCACCAAGCATTTGATAGCCACCACAAATCCCCATCACTTTGCCACCAAAACGGAGGTGACGTTCTATTTGTTTGTCCCACTCCTGAGCACGCAGAAATGCCAAGTCGCTTCGGACACTCTTTGATCCTGGAAGAATGATGAGATCAGCAGGTGGCAATGGCTGATTTTTCCCGACAAACACCAGATCAACACTGGGATGCATACGAAGTGGATCGAAATCAGTATGGTTACTTATGCGCTGGACAACAGGAACCACCACTTTGAGTTTGGGGCCCTCAGAACTTAACTGACTCACATTGATGGCATCTTCAGCTTCCAGCATCAGGCCGTGAAGATAAGGCAGCACACCAATAACCGGCTTACCGGTTTTCTCTTCAAGCCATTCAAGGCCATTTTCAAGCAGTGCAATATCGCCTCTGAAACGATTAATCACAAAACCGGCAACCCGAGCCTGCTCGGATTCACTCAATAACGCCAGGGTTCCATACAGGTGGGCAAATACGCCGCCTCTGTCGATATCGGCGACGATAATAACAGGAATGTCCGCTTCTTCGGCAAAACCCATATTCGCGATATCGTGATCTCGCAGGTTGATTTCAGCCGGACTGCCAGCCCCTTCAATCATCACGGTTTGGTACTCTGCCTGAAGGCGATTGAACGACTCCATCACATAGCGCATAACTTTGGGTTTAAAGGCGTGATAAGCCTTGGCATCCATATCCTGATGAGCTTTGCCATGAATGATCACCTGCGCACCGATATCGGTATTGGGCTTCAAGAGGATGGGATTCATATCGGTGGTCGGCTCAAGCCCGCAGGCATACGCCTGTACGGCTTGCGCCCGGCCAATTTCACCACCGTCAACCGTCACGGCGCTGTTCAGCGCCATGTTTTGCGGCTTGAATGGTGCGACTTTTATGCCTTTTCGCGACAGTACGCGACACAAACCCGCCACAAGGACACTTTTGCCCGCATCAGAGGTAGTACCCTGAACCATTAATGCTTGAGAACAAGACTGCATTTTTATTCCTCTACAATACCAAACTGAACAATTTAGTATTACTTACTCAGCCAGGCCGATACGGCATCGTCCAGGCTATCGATAATCTCTTCACCAGACATGCCCTGCTCTTCAGCAAAGACCAGGCTGGCACCCAGGCCACATCCCTCCACAACGTAACCTTGCTCGTACTTGTTGAGAGCAGCAAAGCGGGAGTGATTGAAATTCACATTGGGGGTTAAAACACTGCACTGTTCTGGCAGCTTTGACGCCGCATAAGTCGCATCGGGCGAATCGAATATCCAGCGAGTAGTGGCTATTTTCAGCGCCTCTGTACTGATTTCGCGCTCCATCGCTATCACTGGTGCAAACATCATGGTGCCGCCCGCTAATATCAGCTCTTTAAGCTCAGCATCCAATAAGGCGCAAGTGGCTCGCTGAACCGGATCAGACAGCTCTAAATCGCCAGAAAAATGGGAGACCTCAACGGGCAGCGTTTCAGACATCACCAATAACTGCTTAATAACCTGCTCTTTTCTGGTCAGCTTTTCAGGATCTTTGGTACTGCCCGAAAACATAATCTCCTTGCCGAGCCAGCACTTGAGCCACACTATGGCAAAGGTGGTTCCACCTATTCCTGATTCTGCAATAAGGTGTCTTTCGCCGCTCTCTGCTTGTCTTTTTAGCTCAGGGATTAACTGGGTCTCTATTAAGGCTTTTTCTTTGCCCAGCTCGCACTGATGAATGACAACATCATCCAACTTGCAGCCGGAGAAATCGGGAAGATTATCCAGCCCGAGCTGATAGCAATGGAGCCTGATTTTAAATCCGCGTTTTTGCAGGGCGCGTAATATCCCATGCACCAAAATCGCAGGAGTCACAGAGCCATTGCCAAGTACAGGGGAAGGTAAATAAGCACCATTAAGGCGAGTATTGGCTCTTCCGCACACAATCAACTCGGTATCGCGTGTCGGGTGATACTGCATTAAACCTTCACCGGCTCCGGCATCACTCACAAGATGGAGATCTTTGATTGGCGCCACGCCATTTAAGGTTACAAAGTTAAGCCATGTCATCTGTGCTACCCCTGAGTTTCGTATTTCAACGATAAAGGCAGCCCGGCAACCACCAGCGTCACCTTGTTCACCCGAGCGGCGATCGCCTGGTGTAGCCATCCGGCTTCATCAACAAATTTCCGGCTTACTTCTCCCATTGGGACAATACCGGAACCCACTTCATTGCTAACAAAGATCACCTGGCCAGGAAGCAGTTCCAGTGTCGATAACAGGCTGGCTTTATATTCCTTCCACCCGATTTTCGATTCACCAAACAGGCAGTTGCTCAGCCATAACGTTAGGCAATCGACCAAAATGCAGTTATCTGGCTTACTCAATTCTTGCAGCACTTGGGGTAGCGCTAATAGCTCTTCGATAACCAGCCATTCGTCAGGTCTCTGCGCTTGATGTTTTCTTACCCTTTCCGCCATCTCCTCATCACGAACTTCTGACGTAGCGATATAGATAACCGGCTTTCCAGACGCTTTTGCCTGCTTTTCTGCATAACTGCTTTTGCCTGAGCGGGCGCCGCCTAATACCAGTTCGATAGTCGGTTTGTTATTTAACATGCACAAGCTCCTTATTCGCAGACATATTCCGGATTTCAGCTAATTTCTCCAAGGCAACGGCTAAGTGTTGCCACTGCTTTTCATCGGCGGGTAAGCCAAAACGGAGGGCATTTTTTTCATCACAGAGGCGGGTAAGGACTTTTTCCCGGCACAGGAAGTCGTAACAGAAAGTCGCGTCATAGAGAAAAGCGGTAATGAAGAGATCGGTGCCGCTGGTTCTCGCGGTGAGCCTTTCAGCGATAAGGCGACTCAAGCGTATCGAGTTATTATGGATAAGCACTCTAGCCGAGCTTTGCCAGGCTGAATCACTCAGCGCCTGCTTTACCACCGAGCGGCTTGGGCCGGTCACCGTCCAAGGGCCAATCAGGTTTGAGAGTGAATCTTTAATCGCCTGTTCGGCAAAAACAAAGCCAACTCGGGCTCCCGCCAGACCGAAGAATTTACCGACCGAACGCAACACGACTAAGTTACCCATGTCTTTGTTAGGGCTTAACATGGATTCATTTGGGGTACAATCAATAAAGGCCTCATCAATGATTAAGGTCGCTTTTCTCTTTGCCAAATCAACATAGAGATCGGTTAGTTCCTCTTTTCGACTCAGCTTGCCAGTAGGATTGTTGGGGTTAATAACCAGGACCACATCGCACGTAGCCACCTGTTCTTTACTCGGCAGCCCGTCATAAAACTCAATCTGCCAACAGCATCCATCCTTGCGGTAATTCCCCCATGCATGCTGATGTTCCTTATAACCGACACTTGGCAAGGCAACAGTACCTGTACGGCCCAGCTTTTCAGTCATGACCTCTGGCAGGGCCTTAATGGCGGCCTGAGAGCCGGCAACCACAACAGGTTCAACCGAAGCGTTGTAATAGTTTGCTGCAGCCTGCTCTAAGCCGTCATTTTCTTGTGGTAACTGATTCCACGCGGCGAGTGGAATATCACCTACCGGGTAGGTAAAAGGACTGACACCGGTAGAAAGATCTATCCATTCGGCAGGATCACTGCCGTATTTACCTGCCATTGCCAGCAAGTTTCCACCATGTTTTACTGCCATTAACTCACTCCTACCATTACGCAAACTAACCACAAATAACTCAATGCAAAGCTTCCTCGGGTGACAAGCTGATTCGCTTTGGGTATTGAATCCCAGCTTGCAGGCGCCCCGGCACCCATGGGGTTCTTATCGTGCAAAACACCGTGGTAATAGGTCGGCCCCCCTATCTCAATATTCAGGCTTCCAGCACCTGTGGTCATCACCACGCCGCCGTTAGGGCTTTTGCACTCTTTAGCCTGTTGCTGCCAGCACGCTAATGCTTGTTGGAAATTGCCCTGGAGTGCGTAAACCACAGCAGTAACCCGGGCTGGCAACCAACCGAGAACATCATCGGTTTTGGCACTAAACCAGCCAAAGTCGATATACTTTTCATTCTTGTAACCCCACATCGCATCCAATGTGTTGGCAAGACGAAACAGCACGGCTCCCGGCGCACCAAAAATAAGAAACCAGATCATGGGACCGAATACGGCATCATTGCCGTTTTCCAGTACCGATTCGATGGTGGAAGAAGTGATTTCCTTCTCCCCCATTTTTTCGGTATTGCGGCTGACGATCATTGAAACCTGGTAACGCGCTTGCTCAATATCGCCACGCTGAAGCGGGTCATAAATATTTTCTGCATGCTCTATCAGGCTCTTGCCACCAATGGTGAGATAGAGAATCACGACATTACCAACGACCAACGCAATGACAGAAAATTGAGCAATAAGCGAAAGCAGCAAATAGCTAAGTAGCACTAGTGGCATTACAGATAAACACCAGGCAACAATGCCTTGCTGCTTGGTGCTGATAAACGAAATAGCCCGACACCAAGACTCACACTTTTTTGCGAGTCGGCCAAAACCCACCAGAGGATGGAAACGCTTTGGCTCACCCAGCCATTTATCCAGCCACAAACTGGCGACCACACTAAATGCACTGATTAGCAAGCTCATACCGGTAGTCAAAGAGGCTTCATGCAGCATGAGTACACTCGTTATCTGCCGAGTGATTAGACGCAATCAACTTTGAATAGCTAACTAGCTCCGAATATGGAATGTCTTCCGCAGAAATATAACCATTAGCAAGCGCCCAATGATTGACCTCTTCATTGAGAGAAACCATCTTGGCGTTTGCCAGTGCTTCGGGGTGATGCTCAAAAATCGACTCTACGACAGCAATATCTTCAACCAGTACCCAATCAACAGGTGGTAGGTCATACCCAAGAGGCTTGCTGATCCTGCGACCGATTTGATAGAAGTTATTTTGCTCACCAAAGGCTTTGCCGGCATCGAGTGTCAGGATCAGTGCATATTTACTGGCTTTTTCTGCCCTGATCCCATATTGAGCCAGTGCCTGACGGACAAACTTATCGTTGCTGCTGATTGGCATTGAGAACTTGCGGATATCCCATTGGTAATCATTTAATGCCTGCCACCAAAGCTCGAAAGTTGCCAGATCATCGAAAGCCAGCTCTTGTTGAATACTAAAGAAGTGTAAATCTTCTTCATCAATAAAAGAGTCAGTTGAGAGCTTAGGGATATTGATAACTTCCCCGCCACAGTTGCTAATTTGGCTCAAGTCATCATGCGAACCGCAAACCAGAAAACGTGAACCCGCGAACGGCAAGTCTTTTCGCCAGTCAAACTCTTTACTCTGAGCAACCACATCCCCCACCACAACCAGAGCAGGGCCTGTTTGCTCCAGCATATTGACCCGCTCACCAATATTCGCCAAAGTACCGGTAATGCAGTGATGATCGGCACTTGTTGCCGAGGAGATAAAGGCAACGGATGTCTCCGGGCTTCGTCCATTGGCAATGAGGTTTTTCGCATGCTCGGCCAGTTTTTTCGCCCCCATGTACAGAACCAAAGTACCGCCGGCACGGCCAAGTTCACCCCAGGAAGCAATCGTCTTTGAGTGTTGGTGACCACTTACGAATGTCACACTGGAAGCCACACCGCCACTTGTGAGCGGGAAACCAGAGTATGACGCCGCCCCCAAGGCAGCTGTTATTCCCGGTACGATCTCGTAAGGCACATCATTAGCAATCAGGTCACGACACTCTTCCGTCGTACGTCCGAAAATGCACGGATCGCCGGCTTTCAAACGGGCAACACTTTTTCCGGCCAGAGCAAACGCCATCACATCAGGGTGCATGCCGTAATCAATATGACAGCCCTGATAGCCCCGGTAACCCACTTGATGAAGCTCTACATGAGCCGGCACGCTGGCGAGAATCGCGGCACTAACCAGTTTGTCGTAACAGACAACATCACACTCACTCAATAACTGTTTGGCTCGACAGGTTAATAAAGCCGGATCGCCCGGGCCAGCACCGATCAAATAGACTTTGCCATTACTCATTGGATGTCTTCACTCTTTGTTGCTTGGTTAGTTACGCTGTTTTCTTCGACAACAACCTCTTCAACGACAGTCGCTTTACGGCAAGCATGTGAAAAGCTTGGGTCGTACAGTTTAGAGTCGACAAAATCGTCGATGGCAAATACCTTGCTGACAATGATCATCGCAGTAGATTTGATATTCGCTTCATGCATCTTGTCCGCGATATCTGCCAGCGTACCGCGAAGGATCCGCTGCTCCGGATGAGAAGCTTTTTCTACAACCGCCACCGGCCAGTTTTGCGGATAAACATCGCTGAGCTCTCTGACCACCTTTCGGATCAAGGTCGCGCTCAGGAACAAGCAAAGTGTCGCTTCGTGGGCAGCCAGCGATTTCAGGTTCTCCTTTTCCGGTACCGGCGTGCGACCAGATGCGCGGGACAAGATAATGGTCTGGCACTCTTCAGGCAGTGTCAGCTCTTGCCCAAGCGCCGCGGCTGAAGCCTGAAAGGAAGAAACACCAGGAATCACCTTCCAGTCGATACCAAGCTGGTTCAGCCTGCGAGTCTGCTCGGCAAGCGAAGAGTAGATAGAAAGATCCCCCGTTTGTACCCGGGCCACATCATGACCATTTTCCTGGGCATTGGTATAAACCGCGGTGATCGCATCCAGATCCATATCGGCTGAGTTCAGAACCAATGCATCAGGACGAGCACGCTCAATCACAGCCTTCGGCACCAAGCTGCCTGTGTATAAAACGACCGGGCAAGTTTCGACAAGCTTTGCACCTTTAACAGTGATTAAATCCGGATCACCTGGGCCCGCACCAATGAAATAAACGGTCATACTCGTTCCTTACTGCTTTCAGTTTCTTGTTTTAATGAGCGTCCCGGAGTTTGTCCCGCCAGGGTCGCTCCATCTTCTAGCGTGTATTTGTTCTTGTAGCCACGTGGAGTGACGATCCAATCGTCGAATCGGTAACTGCTACTGTTGCCAACAATAACGGCGGCGTTCATGCCAAATACCAGCTCGGTAAACTTATCCAGGGTAGAAAGCTGTACCGATTGTTCGCCTCGATATGCGGCATTAACCACGGCAACCGGTGTTTCCGGCGCGCGATGTTTTAGCAGTATTTCCTGGGCCTCAATGATGTGATTCTGGCGTTTCCTAGAACGCGGGTTGTAAAAGGTGATAGCAAAGTCTGCCACTGCAGCGGCTTCAATCCTTTTGGTGATCACATCCCAAGGCGTTAACAGATCTGATAACGAAATCGTGCAGCTGTCGTGTCCCAAAGGCGCACCAACCAGCGAGGCACAGGCATTCGCCGCTGTGATACCTGGAATAGTCTCAACTTCCATTTGCAGAGATTGATTGGCGATAAGCTCAAAAACCAACGGCGCCATGGCATACATGCCAGCATCACCCGAACAGACAAGCGCAACATTTTGCCCTTCCAGAACATGCTTGATAGCACAATCAGCGCGCTGCCACTCTTTGGTCATACCGCTGCGAACAAGAGCCTGGTCAGTAATAAGCGGGGCAATCAATTTGACGTACAATCCGTAACCAACAACAACATCCGCATTACGGATCACGTCCTGCGCTCGGATAGACATCAGGTCAAGGCTTCCAGGCCCCAGGCCAACAAGAGATAACTTAGCCACGATAGGCCTCCTCAGCAGGTACTTTTAAGCGAACCAACCCCTCGGCGATTTGCAGGAAAATAATATCGGTCACTTCTTTGGTCTCAAGCAGACTAAATGATTCGCCGTTCTCGCTTTGTGCAAGCTGTACATCACAAAGCTCTGATAGCTTGGCTTTGATATCTACCATGTCTTTGACAAAGTGGTTGCCCGAAACCAGCAGCAAGGGAACAATCCGCAGCATTGCCTTTTCAGGAGTGTCGACTCGCTCAATACGCTTCTTGATAGCAGGAGCAAGCAGGTCAAACGGCCATGCCCCCTCCAGTGAACAGGTCAGGTTTTTATCCGATAGCTGGCTTAATAAACTGTCGCAATAGCCAATGGACTGGTGACCGGCGTTGTCCAGATAAGGAGCCCCATGATGAACAAACAAGTTCAGATCACTGCCATCTTCAAAGCGTTTGTTTAACCCGGCCAGTAACTTATTTGCCATATGGGTGTGATGCACTATCGCCGGCGTATATTCGATATCGGACAGAGAGAACTGGCGGAAACCCTCAACCATTTGCACCAGTTGCTTATGCTCATCAGTTGGGAACAGGTAGCAAGAGACAACCAAAATCCGCTGATAGCCTTCCAAATCCAAATTTGCCAGCACAGCAGGAAGATGCTGATACGCTTCCCCGCCTTGATTCAATTTTTTAATCACCATTCGTGAACTAAGGGCGATTCTTACTTCACAGTGGGGGTAGCGCTCGGCAACGCTTTGCTGCAATTCCAGGTAGCGTTTTTGTTCTACCACAGAGCCAAAGCAACTCAGTACAATCGCGGTTCCTTTGGTGTAATGTCGTAGCCTTTTCATTGTTCATCTCCTGAAGGCGCAGCTATCGGCGCAAAATAATCTGAATCGAGTACTTGAGTTATTGGCTTGTCATTGGCTAATGCCTGGAATAGTTCACGCCACTGGGTTTCAGAGAGCGTTTCAATATTTCGCAACCACAGGGCATTGTTCACCGCGGCAGCCTCGCTTGCGTCACGCTGGTAAATAACCATTGTCGAGCGGTTACGGCAGGCCCCCGCACACATAGTCCTGCTCACTTTGATACGCTTGCTTCCTGACGCCAATCCCATCTCTTTAAGCAGTCCACGCAGCTCATGGCCAAGGTTTTTGCTGCCAGCTTTGGCACAACGACCGCCTTCGCACACCAGAATATGGTGACGGTGATAAAGCATGGGACGGTTTAGATCCGGGTGCTTAGGTTTGCACTGGTAACCCTCGACGACTTCATTGCCGTATGCGTTAACCTTGACTGGCGTTGCTTGATGCTGCGCTTCACCTGGTTGATCAGTCATACCGTGACGACCATGGCTACCGTGTTTGTTTTTTCCCAGCCAGTTCTTTCGGTTTTGCCAAGCCAAAGGCTCAGAAAACGCCCTGCGGCAGCAGGCCAGGGTCATATTGAAACCGTCTTGCTTAAATGCCCATTTGGCAACGATGAGCTTTTCGGTATTACTCAGCTTTAATGCCGCCGCTTCGGCAACCGAACAGCTGCCTGTCACTTTCTTAACGTAATCTGACGGTTTCTCGATACCTTTGACGTTATCCAGTACTTGCGGTGCATAGGTTTGGTATGGCCACTGATTTTCTTCGGCAAGCTCAATGATCCCTGTCTCATCCGCTTTAAGATCTATACTGGCCAGTCCGTAAACCGACTCCAGACTGATATTGAATTCATCACTAAATGACTCTAAGCCTGCTTTCAGAACCGATACAGGTGTATTGCGGTCACAGCCAATACCGAGAACAATCGACTTGGGGTGCCAAAGCACCAGCTTGTTATGCCACTTCCCAATTTCGATTCGCTTCTCATCGCTGATCAGGATCGCGCCTTGGTAGTCATCGGCATTAAACGCATCCAAACTATCGTGACAGATGAGATGGGCAGGCATGCGTTTGTCATACTTCCACCAGCCCTTCTCACCGGCTTGCTGGATGATGGCAACCGGCTGTTCATTCACTACGGCTGCAGATACAGGTGTGATTGCATTTTCTGTTTGCGGGTCGAGATACCAGCCAAACGGTGCGCCGAGCATATCGACAGACACACTTTCAGAGACATCCGATGCCGTGGTAACGACAGGTGTGGCTTTAACGATATAAGCCACACGCTCAGTCAGCTCGTTGGCACCGCCACGGTGGCCAGACAGCAGAGAAATAGCAAACTTTGCCTGTTCATCCAGGCATACGACAGCCGGATCGGTACGTTTATCACCAAGCAGAGGGGCAATTACCCGGCTAACAATGCCGCTGGCAAAAACAAAGATATGGCCGTCATATTGGCTGAATTTTTCTTCGACAAACCCAGAAAGCGGAAACGCCAATGGCTGGGCAAATTCGCACTCGTTGATTCCAACTTCAGAGACAAAGACATCCGCATACGGCAGGGCACGTTTCAGGCGCTGAGCCTGTTTTGCCCCATTCACGGTTATTGCGTAAATAGCTAACTTCATCATCGATCAACTCGCTTGGGCGACAGTCGCTTCTGTGCCTCGTAAAATGCCTTTGCGAGAACGAATAGAAAGCTGAACCATTGAGAAATAGCGATGCTCCAGCGGGACATCATTAAGGTTGGTGTAGATCTCTTCTTTGTCTGTACTGGCGTGAGAAACATAGGTGGCACAATCTTGCAGGCCAAGCTCTTCCAGCTTCGCGGCAAGTTTGGAGATCATACGACCGGCTTTGATCAGCATGATGGTATCGAAGTCATGAACAAGTTCGGACAAGCATTCAATACCGTAAGTTGCCGGTACAACACAGAACCTCTCCTGACCATCAGCCAGAGGGATCTTAGTTGCCGCAGGTACCGCGGTAATAGACGTCACACCAGGAACTATTGTTGGCTTAAGTTCCGGTTTGAGTTCGGCCAGCTCTTCCTGAACGTACGCCCAGGTACTAAATACCGACGGATCACCTTCCGTCACAAATACCACGGATTTTCCTTGGTTCAAAAAGTCCAGAATTTGTCTTGCCGCCGACTGCCAGGCCGGGACATTCAAAGAGGCATCGCGCGTCATCGGGAAGTGCAGGAAGCAGCGCTCACCTTGGATCTGCTCTTCAGAAATGGCACCAGTCACAATTTCCCACGCAAACGAGTCTGCTTTTCCTTTGTTTTTTTCAGGGATCGCAATGACATCAGCTTGTTGGATCAAACGTGCCGCTTTAAGCGTCAGTAACTCACTGTCTCCGGTGCCGACCCCAACCGAATATAGGTGTCCCTGCTTAATTGTGTTCATAGTGTTGTACTCCTATATTGCTGTTTATGCTGACTTAGTTAGGGTAAATAGATGAATAGGGTTCTCCGCCTGATAGCGAAGGTAATGTGCCAAAGGCTTGGTTTGCGAGATGTTGACAAGCTGCACATCAAAAGCGAGAGCTTGTCCTTTTGCCCACTGATAGATTTCGGCTACGGTGTCTAGCGTGACGGCTGAAACAACTAATCGGCCGTTGATTTCCAACCGTGCCCAAACCTCGGACAAGATGGCGTCCATTGCTCCACGGCTGCCGCCGATAAAGACGGCATTAGGTGCAGGTAATTCGGAAAGTACATCCGGTGCCTTGCCTTTTACCAGCTGAACATTGTCTGTCCCGTGTGCCTGGATATTGGCTGCAATACTGTCAAAACAGTCCGGGTTGCATTCAACCGCAAAGACCTGGCCTTTCCAGCCAAGTTTCGCCGATTCAATGGCAATAGAACCAGAACCCGCGCCAATATCCCAAACGGTATCCAAGTGATTAATTCGCAATGTCGTCAACGCTAAATTACGTACTGCCTGCTTGGTAATTAAGCCATTTTGCGGCATACGTTTGAGGAAACTTTCGTCGTCGGCAAACTGGCCGTTTCCGCCCCAATATTGCTGCTCGGTTCTCTGCGCAACCAGGATGTTTAACGGGTCAAACCCGACCTCTGACTTGGCGAGGTCTGCCACGCTAAATACCGTTAGCTGTTCGTTCACCCCACCTAGCTGTTCGCAGACCGTGAGCGTCCAGCAGGTTTCGTTGTACTGCTGCATGTGCCGGGCGATAGCCTGCGGAGTATTTTTGCTATCGGTTAATACGGCAAAGAGATCGCCTTGCTGCATCTGGCTCACAAAGCCTTTTAGCTCTCTGCCATGGCAAGATAAAAACCGGGCTTCTGACCAAGGTAGTGAAAGTCGCGAAAAGGCCAACTGGGCAGAACTTAGCGATGGAATAAACGAAACGGCTTCCGCTCCCACTCTCTTGTTCAATGTTGCGCCAATGCCAAAAAACAGAGGATCACCTGAAGCAAGAACAACAACATCGCCTTCTTCGCTTTCATCAACCACTTGGTTCATCCACTGCGAGAAACCCTGGGTCATATCCAGAAACAAGCCTTCAAATTGCGGAAACCATTCAAGGTGCCTTGGGTGTCCGGCAACAACACGAGCCTGGCTGACCGCGCTAACGGCGCGACTTGTCAGTCCCAGACAACCATCTTCCGGTACACCGACTACGATAATACTGCTCATACTGCTCACACCGTCTGGGCCAGAAGCGCATGGATGGTGGAAACCACAATCGGGCTACCGCCTTTGCGTCCGACGCTGGCGATATAAGGAACTTTGCTCTGTTCAACCAAGGCGTCTTTTGACTCGTCCGCTTTCACAAATCCGACAGGAATACCGATAACCAGTGCCGGTTTGGCTTCACCGGCTTCGACCATTCTTAAGATTTCATAAAGTGCCGTCGGCGCATTGCCGACACCAATAACCGCGCCATCGAGTAGCCCTAAGTCCCGCGCCTTACGCATTGACCAAATCGCACGGGTATCCCCTTTCTCTTTAGCGGTCGCAATCACATCTTCATCACTGATAAAGCAATAAGCCTTGTTGCCATGAACAGATAGGCGCTGGGCACTGAGGCCACTGGTGATCATGGTGACATCACTGATAATCGGGCAACCCTGTTTCAGTGCTTCAAGCCCCGCTTCAACTGCACCCTCACTGAACTGAAAAAGCTTGGCGAACTCAAAATCGCCAGTTGTATGAATGGCGCGTCGGACAACAGGCCACTGCATCGCATCAAAGTGATGCCCGCCACGAAATTCGTGGATCTCCTGGTCAATAATGAAGAATGAATCTCTTTCTATCGCCTGGCCCTGACGGGTCATTTGTTTCATTTTGTCCACTTCTATTCCGCCTGTTATTGGATTTTCTTCTGTGAAAATCGAGGAAAGCTGGCTAGCAAGTTGCCATCAAAATCAATAAGGAGAACCTGTATATCCAGCGCTTCTGTTGTGTATTGGTTGGCATGTTCATGTGCTTCGCGACACAAACGATTGAGGTAAGATTGAGCGTTGAGTTTGCGCACCATCTCTAAAACATGTCGCCCTGTATTTGCAGATGAAATTTGTTCACAAACCGATTGAGGAATATTCTCCTCACGAGCGAGAGCACTGAGCTGCCCAAAGTCGATTGCATGCCCGGATACGTGGGTCATCATTCGCCCGGAGACCAGCTTCGCCATCTTGCCAATCATGGCAACCAGGGTGACTTGTTGGATCTCATAGCGCTTTGCCGCTCGCAGACCAACACCAATAAAATCTCCCGCCTGAATAAAGGCCAAATCAGATAGTTCCGGAAGCAGTTTCATGGCGGCTTTTTCGGAGCGGCTCCCTGTCGTTAATACAACGTGCTCACGGCCATTGGCCCTGGCAATCTCAATAGACTGACGTACTGATGCCGCAAAAGCCGAGGTCGAAAATGGCTTAACCGTTCCCCTGGTCCCTAAGATAGAAATGCCACCAAGAAGGCCTAAACGATCATTAATCGTCTGCTTGGCGGCCTCTTCACCACCAGGCACACAAACTTCCAGTTCAATTCCAATTTCTTCACGTAGCAAGGCGCTTGCTTTTAACCATTCAAGCTCCGCCATCTCATAGATATTTTTTCTTGGCACCGGATTTATCGCCGGCTCACCGACTGCTAATTCAAGGCCAGGTAAGGTCACGGTTGCGACCCCTTTGCCACCAATAAGTTGAATACCTGGGCTATTTTTCCAACGCGCAATACATTGAATCTCTAAACCATGAGTACAATCCGGATCATCACCTGCATCTTTGATAACGCCTGCGACAACTTCGTCAATCCCATCTAGCCGCGCAAGTTCAAACGTGGCGAGCTCTCGGTTTGGCAGCTCTATTTCAATCTCGGAAAAATGCGCTTGGGAGACCAGCTTGCGAACCGCCGCCCTGGCAGCGGCTGCAGCGCATGCCCCGGTAGTATAGCCACCACGCAAGTCTGAATTCTTACGAGAGCGCTTTAGCTTACCCATTAATGAACACTCTCCGGCACAGCCTGAATAATCGAGTCACCGGCACGTGATGACACTAGAGTCAGCCTGCCGTTTTCCAGCCGGTACTCGATGTCGGTTAGGGCATTTCGCAACTGCTGATCGTGACTTATTAATATCAAGGGCATGTCGAGACTGTTGATGGTATCGATTAAGAGTTGATAGTTTTTGTCATCCAACCCGTTTGTCGGCTCGTCGAGAAGAAGTACATCAGGCTCCATTACCAACACAGTCGCCAAAGCGGCCAGCCTTTTTTGCCCGCCAGACAACCGGTAGCTCACCTCATTAGCTAAGTGTTCAATACCCAAACGTGTTAGCGTCTGTCGTGACAATTTCTCGGCATCACCGCGAGATAGCCCTTGGTTAATAGGCCCGAAACAAACATCTTCCAAAACCGTCGGACAAAACAGCTGATCATCAGGATCCTGAAAAACCAATCCCAGACGTGTTCGCACCGCCGCAAAATCAGCTTCTTTGCAGCATGACTGGCCAAACAACTTAATTTCACCTTCTATATTCTGCACAAGGCCCAAAATCAGCTGCAGCAAGGTGCTCTTGCCACTGCCATTACTGCCTGTGACCGATACTTTTTGCGATGCTTCCAGGCGGAAGTTCAGGCCATCGGCGCATTGGCTACCGTTCGGTCTTTTAAAGACGACATTGCTTAGCTCGATAAGCGTACTCACAGGGCACCTCCGGCCAGGAAATAGTGTTCGATATACGGGCGCAAAATCTCTGCGCAAAAAATAGTTATTGTCAGCAGCAAATAGCCTGCTAACTCCCAGTTAAACGATGCCTTGCTACCTTGCTCTAAAGCTGCAGGAAACTGTCCTTTGTAGCCTCGGCATTTCATTGCAAACCAGATGCGGTCTGCTCTGGCTAAGGCTCGAATCAGAAGCATCCCGAACAAATAACCATAGCTGCGCCAATTATGCAGGGTTGGGCCGTTGCCAAAACCTCTTGCCAACATGGCGATTCTCAGGCTGGAGATTTCTTGCTGCATGACGCTGATGTATCGAATGCAAAATTGAAGCAAGAGAATGAATTTACCCGGTACCTTTAATCGGGTCAGAGCCTTGGATAACTCTAATCCCGATATGCCGTGGCACTGGCTAATCATCACAATGGACGAAACCGTCGACTTAATAAAAATATCCTGGGCCTTTACCAGGCCGAAAACCGATAGTTCAAATGGCCCGACAATCATGACCTCGTTTCCGACAACGGAAAACGGAAGAGGCAACACCGTTAAAATAACAACACTATCAATCAGCAGCAGTCGCTTTAATCCTGCTCGCACTCCCATCGCACTCTGTTTCCAAAACCACAGAGCCATCAGAAAATATCCGAGATGAGAGATACTACTTTCCGACAACACAGTTGCAGCCACGACAACAAACGCCACAAATAACCTGTGATGTATTGCCAGTGAGCGGTTATCACTAACTAAAGACCGACCGGAAAGAGTGATATCCATCAGTTACGCCTTTTTCCTGGTAACAAGGACAAACAGGCCAAAGAAGCCAAAAATGAACCCGATACCGCCAGCAATATCGCGAAACCGTGTTTTCGCTTCATACTGTTCGATTTGGCTTCTGAGGGGGCGGATCGCGTGTGCAATAGCCTGCTGAAGCTCAGCATTATTTGGCTGATTACATGCTCCGTTATTAACAGCTGTATTATTAGCCTCCACACTGGAGACTCTCGAAGGTTTATTTTCCGTTGCAGTAAAAGGAAACTCACTACTGTCGATAGCAAATTTGGCTTGGTGTCCCTGCCCACCATCAGCTTTTATCTGATAAGAATCCGCCTCAACATTTTTGAACACAAAGTTACCATCAGAATCGCTGGTTGCCGTCGCCAAAACGGAATCATTACGGATCAGCTCGATAGTTGCACTGGCAACTTTTCCGCCTCCGACAAAATAGGTCTCACCGATAACATCCTTGCCTTCAACGAAAGCAAACACCCTCATCTGATGGGCATAGCTAAATTGACTTACACCCAAAAGTATCAAGGCCAGAAGCGGCTTCATTAGCCGAAAATCAACTCTCATAATGCTCAACCTTCACTTCCTGGCTCTGCCGCTTTATTCATGTTGTACACAATCTCGGGGCGAACCTTTTTAACTAAAGAAAAACTATATGCGCAGATAAACCCTTCCAGTAGTGCAACCGGCAGGTGCGAAGTTAATACCAAGGCGGCACTGTTCCAGAATACGTCTCCTGAAAAAGTCAGGGATAATGCAACCAGTACACTGGTAAGCACTACGGCACCGAAACCGGCCATAAATCCGATCACACTTCCCGAATATTTGTGAATATGAGGAGACAGAAGCAGGTGAATTAACACCGCGGGCAAGGCAATATTGACCAGATTCACACCTAGAACAATGATGCCGCCAAACCCCAGGAAAACCCCCTGAAGAACCAAACCAACCGCAACAACCGGAAAGGCCGACCAGCCTAGTAACAGCCCAAGCAGTCCATTAAAGATCAGGTGTACACTAGAAGGTCCAACCGGAATATGAACCAATGAGGCAACAAAAAAACATGCAGCTAAAACAGCAGCTTGAGGTATTTTGTTATCATCTAGCTGACGCAATCCGTATACAGTTCCAACCACAGAAACGACTGCTCCAATAGCTAAAACAGGAATACTCAGTACACCATCAACAATATGCATCCTGCGCTCCTACTCAAAATCCACCGCTTGCAGCCAAATCACACCCGCTTGCTCAAGAGGATAAGATTTACCATCAATCTCGATAGGCTCATCCGCTTCAACTAGGGCAGCAATCCCCCACCAACCAGCTTTTGGTAGTGTTACAGAAAATTCGCCATAGGCATTTGTGGTTGTAATATGTTTTGCGTAAGCATCTTTGATAATTGGAACATTGGACTTATTGTCATATTCAACTTCAACGCTCACACCCGCAGCCGGCTTTCCGTTTTTAAGTACCCGGCCAGTAAACACACTATTTGTCCACAACCCGAAAGGTCTGGTTAGCGGTATAATTTCCACCGGTGTATTTAGCTGAGGAGCCCATTCTTCCCCGGCAGCAAAAGTATCCATGACCACTTTGGCATATTGGGCAATGGCAATATTTTCACTTTTTTCGATATAAGGCTTTTGATTAACGTAAAAAGTATATGTTCCCGGGCGTCTAAACTGATGTTTTAAAGACCATGCCTTTTGTTGTTCAATAGATATTTCTTTCAAATTTTCGGAAAGAATTTCTTTTTTACCAAGTCGCCAATAGCCTATTTCCTCAGGCTTATCAATAGCCATAATTGGCCCTTGAGTCATTGGATGAGTAAAATAAACATCAAAGTCTTGAGTACGTTCTGCTCCGTTCTCAATGACTTGATTTTGCGGGGTAATAGCAAGAAAATGCCCCCAGCTATAAGGGCTGGCGAATAAGGATGCAACAACAGAAAAAAATATTGTTTTTTTCATAATACGATTCAAATTGAGTCATTAACAACCCCCAATAATCCTGTGCATATGAAAGCAACAATTATCAATTTCTGAGTGTTCCCGCCCAGATTATTGGAGCCATATACTATTAGCAGGTTCTGGCTCACGGCTCTGTTATAGTTAATTAAATAACAGAAGCGCCGCTTACAGTTGCGGGTACAGCTTAGGCTTTTAACCTAATTCACTTTTAACTCGAATGAGCACTAAATAGTGTGAAAAAGTCTCTCACAGAGAATTGCAAATAAATTTGATTAATATCAAATTTATTAAAAAGGTGAAATTTCACCCCCCTTGTTTTCATATTCACTGATACATTTAATCCCAACGAAAAAACACCCATAGACCCCTTATATCATTGGGGTAAGCGCCATTTTTATCGCTGTCGAATTATTGCTCCACCGATACATTTGGATATTTACAAATTAGTGATCACCATCACAATTATTTGCCCAGTGACACAACAAACGGCAGATTTTACGCGCCTCAAACTCATACTGATGCATATAAATTAACTAATCAGATAGTGATTTATTGTGCTGGATCAATTCAACCAGAATTAATGCCCTCACTCGCTAAGATTAAAATAAAACCCTATGTACCAATCAGTACATAGGGTTTAAACTAAATAAATATGTACCCATCGGTACTTAACTTTAACGATAGATTGATGGGGCTGCTGGTGTCACCGATAAGAGAGGAACACTTGGCACTGAACAGCTCTAAGGTATTAGTTCTATTTAGGAAATTGAGTATGAGACGCTCTAATTCGAGAACTTCCAAGCTAATTACCCTGTTAGCCTGGCTAAGTTTGTTATCCGCCTTCTTGGTTGGCCACTTCGCGGCAAAGACCAACTATATCCACTTGTTATCGCAGCACTTTCCTGATTCTACATTTTCCAAGGCGCCGAATAGCGACAATGGCCCGCGTGCCTTCCTGCGCCATCATGAAGAGCTGGCCGAGCCTGAGTTGCTCCTTATTGCAGAAGGCCAAGGCTTTGGCGGGCCGCTCACCCTAGCCGTGAAAACCACCGAAAAAGGCAACGACAGTTATATCAACGAGGTCATTCTGCTCTCCGACCGTGAAACGCCGCCTTACGTTGCACGCCTTGCCAAACACAATTTCTACCGCGAATTTATCAGCAAGGATGTCCGCGATAACTTCATTCTCGGCGATGATATCGATGGCGTTTCCGGTGCCACCATTTCTTCCCAGGGGGTGACCAAGGCGGTACAGGAAGCCATGCACCTGAGTGCCATGGAGCGGCTCGGATTATCGTCAAGCTGGGAAGAGGAAAAATGGCAGCTGGAACTCAATGACGGCCTGCTGCTGTTGCTGATTGCCGCGATACTCTACACCACTTATGCCAATAACAAGCTCAGCACCAAACTCCGGTTACTGATCCCCTTTGCCAGCCTGGGCTTTATTGGTTTTTACATTAACTCTTCCCTTAGCATTGGTTCACTGGCAGGGCTGGTTATGGGGTATATCCCAAGCCCGAAGCAACAACTTACCTGGTGGATCATGATGGGATCGGTTCTGGGGGCCGTTTTGTTGCTGGGCAAAAATATCTATTGCGGCAAGCTCTGTCCGTTCTCTACGGTACAGATGCTGCTGCATAAGATAAGCGGTTTTAAATTTAAGATCAGCCGAGGTGTCACTAAGTATGCACGTCGCGGGATCTTATTCCTGGTCTGGGCTTCTTTGATGCTGATCTTTCTGTCGCATCATCCGGCCATGGGTACCTACGAACCCTTCTCTATGATGTTCTCTCTCGAAGGAATGGGAATGCAATGGTATGTTCTGCCGTTATCCTTGTTCGGCGCTTTATTTATTCCAGACTTCTGGTGTCGCCTATTTTGCCCGGTCGGCTACAGCCTCAATAGCCTGATCCGCACTCGCAACCAGGCAATAACAAAATTCGGCGATCTGACAAAAGCTAAGCCAACGGCAAAAGCTGAACCTATCGAAGTCCAGGCAGCCCCCCAAGATAACCGCACAACCCGGAGGAACAATGGCTAAATCAACTGTCACCCGGAACAAACCGAAAAAGAGCGAGCAAACGTTCGTCAAGGTATTGGCAGGCGCCACCTTGACCCTGATCCTGCTCTACTTTGTCCAGTCTGCCTTACTGATTGCCGAGAAACATCCGCTCAAAGCGGCTATTGCTAACTATGAACAACAAGTTCAGCTAGAAAAGTGATGAGCGATCTCGCCAGACAGAACCAAAGAGCCGCACTCTGTGAGTGCGGCTCTTTATACCCAATAACGTTACTTTTTAAGTAAGATTGGGATTAACTTTTCAGCTATTTCTTTATGTGCATGGGGATCTCCCTGCATCACCCCGCCCCAGACATGATGACAGAGTAAAGCCTGGGCACGTACTTCCTGCTCCCCTTCATCAAAACCTGCATCGGAAAAAGCCTGACGGAACACCTCCATCCGCCGACGGTAAATACTCTCGAACATCGCTTTTGCTGACTTATCATGACTGGCCCAGGCACCGATTGCCAACTCATATTTCAGCAGGTCATTCCCCATAACGGTATTATTAATAGCCCGCAAGCGCTCTATCGGCTCAAGCTGCGGCAGTTGCGGGTTTTCAGACACCACAAAGGTGAACTCCGAGGCCCAATACTCAAGTAAATGGTCCAGCAGATCTTGCCGATCTTTAAAATGCCAGTAGAAGCTGGTTTTGGCTACGCCCACCGAACGCGACAAGCTGCTTATCGTGAGTTTATCTACCCCTTGCTCGGCCAGCATCTTCAATCCAGCTTCCAGCCACTCTTCTTTTGAAAAACGCTGACGTTTCACTTTTTCCGTCATCTTAATGTCCATACCCCAAAAGTGGTTTTTGCTCTAAATCAAAAAAACATCTGTTTTCAGATTGAATGCTCGTTTTTTTGAACCTTGCTATGTACCAGCCGGTACATAGAAAGGTAATATTCTTCCCACTATGTACCGTGCGGTACTTAAGTAATTTAGTAAGCGATCTTGTCCATTATCCCTGATTAGTTGCAGATGGTTAACCCGTTTCTCAACACCAACAATATTTTATGGGCCAAACGCTTTCCCCTGGAAGCACGCAGTGAGGAAACTCTTAAAATGAAAAAGACTGTTCTTTCTCTTACCCTGGCGACCACCGCATTCTGTGGCTCTGCCGTGGCAAAGGAAATGCCCGATCCCTACACCGAAGCCGGGCCGGCAATACAAGTTCGACAAGGCATCCACCAGCTGATGGGCGCCACCCTAATGGACGCAGGTGCCATCGCGACAGGGAAAAAAGAATGGAACGGCTTTACCCTGCTGAACCGTGTCGATGGCCTGGCGCAAGTCGCCCAAATGTACAACGCCTTCTTCTTTGTTGAAGGTTCATTTGAGCAAAGTAATACCGTTGATGATCTGCTTGAACGTAAAACAGAATTTCAGAGTCAGTCTAAAGCCCTGCAAAACGCAACTTACGGCCTGCGTATGGCAGTCCGAAACCATGATCCTGCAGCCAGCATGAAAGGTTTTGTTTCTACCATTCAAGCCTGTAATGCCTGTCACCAGAGCTTTATGAAACCAGGTACTGAAGTGATCTTACCGCTGCCGGCTCAGGATGCTGCACCAGCACACTAATCACCAGCTGATTAAAACCGAGATCAAAATCTACGTTTAGAACCAAAGGCAATTCCCATGAAAGACATTAAGCCAATATCCCTCGAGACCAATGAGCAAAAAGTCAGTTACGGCATGGGGTGGCAATTTGGCCGCCACCTCCTGACTCACAACTTTGACGGCTTGGATATGGAAGCCGCTTTCGCCGGTGTCTTAGACAGCTTCAATGAGAAAGAGGCCCCGCTCACCGAGCAGGAAGTGGAGACTGCATTCAAGACTATTGCCGCCCGAGTGGAAGTGGCTCGACAGAAAGAAGCCGCAGAACTCGCCGGGCAGAGCCAGTCCTTTATGGCAGAAAACGCGCTGAAACCTGGAATCATTACCACTGACAGCGGCCTGCAATACAAGGTGGTGGAAATGGGGGAAGGCCGCCAGGCCGGTCTGGTCGACAACGTCATCGTCCATTATCACGGCATGCTGATCACCGGCGACGTCTTCGACAGCTCTTATGAGCGAGGCGAACCAGCTGAATTCCCGATCCAGAGCGTGATCCCGGGCTGGACCGAAGTCTTACAGATGATGCCTGAGGGTTCTAAATGGCGCGTATATGTACCGGCGGAACTGGCTTACGGCGAGATGGGTAAGCCACCGAAAATTCCGGGCAACGCGGCCCTGATCTTCGATATCGAATTAATCCAAGTTGTTTAACCTTTGTTTTCCAACATTTTTTAATTCCCTTTTCTATAAAGAGAATGGTGCTTTATGACAAATCAAGTAGAAAACCAGAACGTAGCCGATCAGATTGATGACGATCTGCCGAACATGTCCCGCCGTGGTTTCTTTAAGAAAACCGTGCTGGGCGGTGGTGCGGCCATGCTGACTGGCGGGGCCGTATTGGGTGCTTCGAAAGCCTCCCTTGAGGGCTCGACCAATACGCCAGGAATCGAAATTGACGAATCCATTTTTAAGCCGAAAGACCAGCGTGACGTTATGCTGTGTCATGCAACAAGCCCTTATCTGTCAAAAGTCAGAAACCCTGAACGTGCCGAGCAATATGCCCGTCTGTGGAAAAAAGATTTCAATTTTAATGACGCGATCCAGACCTTCGAAAACCGCGATCATTTCGACAACAATAAAGTCGGTTACGGTCAGGCTGACCGCGCTATCGGCCACGCCGCCTGGTATCCGTTGGTTGTTGCCAAATCACGGGCTTCGGCCTTTACCCAGCCAAACACCCCGATGCACAGCTGGGATCAGACTGACGTGGTTGAGGAGAAATTTGACTGGGGAAGCGGCAAACGTGCCGCTGATATGATCCGCTCTACCGCTCGCCTGTTTGGTGCCGTCCGTGTGGGTATCGCCAAGTTCGACAAGCGTTTTGTTTATGATCCGCTGTATGACGCCGTTGATGAGCGCACCCTTTCCTGGGAAAAAGATTTCCCGTTCAAACCAAAATCGGTGATCGTTATCGCCACGCCGATGGACTACGATAACGTGGCTACCGCACCGTCATGGACTTCCGAGGGCTCAACCGGTAACGGCTATAGCGACATGGGTAAAATCGCCTGTCAGGTTGCCAAGTTTATTCGCGGCTGTGGTTACAACGCTGTGGGTGCCGGCAACGATCTGGCTAACTCTGTCGCATACGCGATTTTGGCTGGTTTAGGCGAAGGGGGCCGAAACGGCTCTTGCATCATGCCGGGGGTGGGTCCGCGTGTCCGTCTGTGTAAAGTCTTTACCAACATCGACTTTGAAGATGCTTACGATCAACCTCATACCTGGGGGATTCGCGAGTTCTGTAAGAGTTGCATGAAATGTGCCGAAGCCTGTCCTTCCGGTGCCGTCAGTAAAGATGTCGAGCCAAGCTTTACCCCAACCTATGAGTTCAGCGACGAACCCGATTACACCTGGAACAGCCATGTCGGGATCAAAAAGTGGCACTCAGACTCTAAGCGCTGCTTCAACTTCTGGATGGATAACGATACGTCATGCCTGAACTGTGTGGCCAGCTGTACCTTTAACGAGCCAGATTTCTGGCATCACTGGTTCATCATGTCGGTTAACCCACTGATGCCGAAATTCATTCACTCCCTGATGGCAGAAGCGCACCCGGCATTTGGCTACGGTGGCCAGAGCCGTACCCCGATCCCGGTCAAGGTAGAGAAATTCTGGGCATCCGGCGAAGGTATGCGTACCAACACCTCTATGAAAAATAACATCGGCACAGCCGGTAAAGCCTAAGGAGCATAACTAATGGAAGCACTGCAATGGTTCTCGCTGGGCGTGATCAGCATGTTGGCAATCAACGGCATGGTTTATGCCCATCAGGTGATCAAGCTTAAATGGTATACCCTTCCGCTGCTGCTGGCCGGGGTGTTGGATATGCTATTTGGTATCGCCTGGAGTGGCTCTTCGTTCATCGAAGGTTATCCGCAATCCGGCGCGATGGGACTGTCTATTTTCACCGGCTCTGGTTTGCTGATAATCATCATGACCTGGCGTCATCTGGTCATCCCGGGCCTCAAAGCTGCCAAGTAATATTTATAGGGGCTGAGGCCCCTATTACTCATGCAATGAACTTTATTATTGATCTTTATCAACCGTGACTTTCTAAGGATTATTTGTATCTGGAAAAGTCCCATATTTACCTTTTCACCATTCAGCGACTAACTACCATGGATGATAAATATTTTCCCTTCGAAACCTAGGGGAAATCGCTACTCAGCCCATTGGTAGATAAATTATGGCCAGAAAATCTAAAAGAAAATCTAATCAGGTAATTGAAAAAATAGCCTCAGTAATGTCGCTATTTATTCTTATTGCAGCTTGGTGGTTCGGTGGAATACAAATATCGGATCGCCAGTTTACGATGCTCGAGTCTTTAATTGAGGAAAATCAGCAGCTGGTAAAGATTGAAGAAAACCTGTTCCAAATTATTGAAGGTGAAGAAATCAAATCCTGGTTAGGTATCGGGACCGGTATCGGCTACGGTGGAGAGCTGAATATTGCGTTAAAACTCGATAATAAAGGAACCGTTCAACAAGCCAGTATTTTATCGATAAAAGATACGTCTTCTTATGTTAATAAAGTAATTGAAAACGGCCTGGTTAACAAAATATTGGGTGAAACCAGCCGCAAGCAGATCCAGGCTGATGGTATCAGTGGTGCGACTCTCTCTTCTAACGGTATTTTGCAAGGGGTGAATGAGGCCGCCGAACCCGTCAGGCAACAGCTTTTCAATTATCAGCTAAAGGAACAAACCAGTCCATTAGATACGGTTGGCTTTCTGGATCTGCTGGCCGTTGTTATGTTCTTCCTGGCTGTATTTATCAGCCGCTCTGGCAGCATTCATAAAGTAAAAATACAGTGGACACTGATGATAGCGTCACTGGGAATATTTGGCTTCTATTCTGCCTCGCTGATTTCATCCTCTACCATGGGGATCTTGATTTCGGGATCTTGGAGATCCGGCTTAGGTAACTATACCGCCTTCGTCCTGTTGGTACTGAGTCTTGGTTATATTTTGCTGTTTAATAAAAACCTCTACTGCCAGATGCTATGCCCGATGGGGATCACCCAACAGTGCCTGTCCAAGCTTACCAACTCAAAGACAATCAGCCTGAAACATAAAGCCTTTCAGTGGTTCCCGCGTTTTCTGTTACTCGCCACGCTTGCGTGCGGCCTGTATTTCAGAAACCCGTCAGCATTTAGCTACGAACCATTCGGCATCATGTTTGGCATGGTCGGCTCGCTGTACCTATTTATCCTGACGCTGTTGGTGTTGATCACTTCTTTGCTCGTTCACCGCCCTTGGTGCAAGACCCTGTGCCCGATCACAGCGATGACGGATTACATCGTCTTTCTCAAAGATTGGTACAAACAGGCAACCAAACCAAATAAGAAGAAAAAGAGAATGGCCACCGGCAATAAGCAACCGGCCGCGGCACAATCTATCTCCGTGAAAATCGAGGAGGCATAACCATGAGAAAGAAAATCCTAACCGCCTTCTATTTTGTTGTTGCCAGCTTAATTCTACTGACCCTGAAAGAAGACCTTAGCGCTGCTTACTACGCAAACCGCTCTCAAGAGCCTCAGTATGTCTTCTCTCTGGACGTTCAACTAAGCGAAGAAGAAAAGAAAGAGCAACTACGACAAGATGTACTTCAATGGGCCCAAGAGTATGACTCTTCAGTAACTAATAAATACCAATAAGGAAAGGGTGTGACCAATCTAAACAGAGAAAAGTCTGCCTCTCTGCAATGTGAGACTGATATCCGTATCGTGGATGGGAATGAAGCAGCAGCATCCGTTGCCTATCGCTGCAATGATGTGATTGGGATATACCCTATCACTCCCTCTTCTGCCATGTCTGAACATTGCGAAGAATGGAGCAATAACAAGCAGCCAAATTGTAGAGGCGTAGTACCAAGCATTTATGAAATGCAATCTGAAGGCGGCGCGGCCGGTCTTTTGCATGGTGCCCTAAGCGCGGGCTCGTTAGCGACATCATTCACCTCTTCTCAGGGATTGCTGTTGATGATCCCGAATATGTACAAAATCGCCGGAGAGCTGACGCCATTTGTGCTCCATGTTGCTGCCCGAACCGTCGCCACCCATGCCCTATCTATCTTCGGTGACCACTCGGATGTGATGGCGGTAAGGCAAACCGGTTTTGCCATTCTGGCCAGCAACTCAGTACAACAAGCACATGACTTTGCCCTGATAGCACAGGCGGCAACCCTCAAAAGCCGGATCCCGTTTGTCCATTTCTTCGATGGCTTCAGAACCTCCCATGAGCTTAACCATATTGACTACCTGCATGATGATATTCTCAAGCAGATGATCAATCCGCAGCTGGTCGACCAGAGCTATGCAAGAAGGCTAACGCCTGACGCACCGATGCTAAGAGGGTCTTCACAAAATCCGGATACCTACTTTCAGGCCCGAGAAGCCGTTAATACTTATTACGACAGCTGCCCGGATGCAGTTATCGAAGCGATGGATAAATTCACCCAACTCACCGGACGCCAGTATCAGCCTTTCGAGTACTTCGGTGACGAAGCGGCGACTCATTTAATTGTGATAATGGGCTCTGCGTGCAGCACGGTGAAAAAGACGGTCTCGGCGCTGCAAAAACAAGGCGAAAAAGTGGGTGTGCTTTGCGTTCACCTGTTCAGGCCGTTTGCCATTGAACACTGCATCAAGAGTATTCCTGACAGTGTTAAAACCATTGCGGTACTGGATCGGACCAAAGAGCCCGGCGCAATTGGCGAACCACTCTATCTGGATATCGTGGCAGCAATCAGCCATAGCTGGAACATGTATTACGACACCGCTATGCCAAGAGTGTTTGGCGGCCGCTATGGCCTCTCTTCAAAAGAGTTGACGCCCCAACATGCCGAAGCTGTTTTCAGCTCGCTCATTACCAATAGCCTCAGTCACAACTTTACTGTCGGCATCAAAGACGACGTCACCCGTCTGTCATTACCGCCACTACCGACAAAATCACTGGTTAAAGACACTTTCAACCTCAATGCAATGTTCTTTGGCCTGGGCTCAGACGGTACAGTCGGTGCCAACAAAAATACCATCAAGATAGTCGGTAACAACAGCAGCTGGTTTACCCAGGGCTACTTTGTCTATGACTCCAAAAAATCAGGCGGCATGACCACGTCCCACCTTCGCTTTGATGACGCCCCTATTGATGCGCCATACCTAATCGAAGGCGCGGACTTTCTTGGCTGTCATCAATTCAGTCTGCTGAAAAACAACGATGTGCTTTCCTTTGCCAAACAAGGTGCAACCGTCCTGTTCAATAGCACTTACTCGGCGAGCGAACTATGGCATCAACTCGGTTATAGAGAACAGCAACATATCATCAAAAAAGGCCTCAAGGTTTACACCATTGATGCGAGTAAGCTGGCGAATGAAAAAGGGATCAAAGGCCGAATCAACAACATTATGCAGCGCGCCTTTTTCCTGCTGACCGACCTGATGGATTCCGGCAAAGCGTTGGAGCTGCAAAACCAAGCCATCATTAAGACCTATCAAAATAAAGGCAAAGCGGTCTTGTGTTCAAACCTTGCCGCCGTGAAAGGGACTGACGCTAAGCTACACCCTGTCGCAATTGAGGCAACCAGTCTGAAAGCCCCGATTATCGTTCCAGCAGTATCGAGCAAGGCGCCTGAGTTTGTGCAAAAGGTCACGGCAGAACTGATGCATGGCCGAGGCGATTTGCTGCCCGTCAGTGCCTTCCCGGTTGACGGAGCCTGGCCGACCGCAACCAGCAAATGGGAAAAACGGGATATCGCATCAAGTGTTCCGCAGTGGAACGAAGAGGCTTGTACCCAGTGCAACACCTGTAGCCTGGTTTGCCCTCATTCGGCGATTCGCGCCAAAATGGTCAGCAACAAGCTCGATCTTGACGATGCGCCGTGCTCATTTAAGACCACCGACTACAAATTGCGCGACTTCCAAGGTGAAAAGTACACCCTACAGATATCCCCACAAGACTGTACCGGTTGCCAGCTCTGCGTCGAGATGTGCCCAGCCAAAAGTGAAGGTGAGCAAACTCAGAGCGCTCTGGCAATGGTTGCCAGAGATAACATTCCATCCGAGCAACAAGAAAACTTCGAGTATTTCACCCAGCTCCCTGAACTTGAACCAATAGATATCAAGCGCATTGATGCAAGAAGCAGTCAGCTTCTGGAACCGCTATTGGAGTTCTCCGGAGCCTGTTCCGGCTGCGGTGAGACACCCTATATCAAACTGCTGACCCAGCTTTACGGTGATCACATGCTGATCGCCAACGCCACGGGCTGCTCATCGATCTACGGCGGCAATTTACCGACCACCCCTTATGCTCAAAATGCCAACGGCCAGGGTCCGGCATGGGCAAACTCACTGTTTGAAGACAACGCAGAATTTGGCCTGGGTATGCGAATGGCAGTGGATAGCGACAAGGTAATCGCTCTACACCTACTGGAAAAGGAAAAAAGTGAGATCCCGGAAATACTCTACAAGGATCTCGTCGAACTCGCTTCAGATTCCTCAACAAAAGGGATTAGTGCCCAACGTGAAAACGTCAAGCAGCTGAAGTTAATGGTCAGTGAAGCTCACCCTCTCCAGCAACATGCGGACGCGCTTGTTGCCAAAAGCGTCTGGATTTTAGGCGGTGACGGCTGGGCCTTCGATATCGGATTCGGTGGCCTGGACCATGTTCTGGCCAGCGATAAAAACGTCAATATTGTGGTTCTGAACAACCAGGTATATGCCAATACCGGCGGTCAGCAGTCTAAAGCGACACCAACCGGCGCTATCGCCAAATTTGCCAGTGAAGGTAAACCCAATGCGGGTAAGGATCTTGGTATCACGGCGATGATCAACGGCAATGCCTATGTCGCCACCGTCGCGCTTGGCGCCAATATGAACCAGTGCCTCAAAGCAATTCAGGAGGCGGAAGCCTATCCCGGTCCTTCCTTGATCATTGCTTATGCATCCTGCATTACCCACGGTATCAACATGTCGAAGGGGATCGAGCAACAAAAGCTATTGGTTGAAAGTGGCTTATGGCCGCTGTATCGCTTCGACCCTCGCCGCAAAAATAAAGGTAAGGCTGCCCTGCAACTGGATTCCCGTCCGGCCAAACACCCAATCAGTGATTTTGTTGGCCAGCAAAACCGGTTTAAACAACTTTCCGCAAGGGATCACCAGAGCTATCTGGAGAGAATCGATTCCCTGCAGGCACAAGCTGAACATAAACAATCACTGCTAGATCAACTAGCGGATTGGAAATAGTTAAATAAAGTAGAGAGAAAACAATGGAAAATATCGCTGTTATCTATGGTAGTGATTCAGGTTCTACCCAAAAAGTAGCCGCTCAGATTGCTGAAAAGTTTAACGTCAGCAGCCAGGATATTGCCGACATTGATGTCGATGACCTGCCCCAGTACGAGCTGGTTATCATGGGCACGCCGACTGTTAACCATGGGGAAGTTCAGTCTGACTGGGACTACGCCTTAAATGAGATTGAAGATCTCGATCTAGCGGAGACCAAAGTCGCCATTTTCGGATTAGGTGATCAGTTGGAATATGCCGATACGTTTGTCGACGCCATGGCCGATCTTGCCGATGTGTGTGAAGACGCTGGAGCTGAGATTATTGGTCAGTGGCCAACCGAAGGCTATGAGCATAGTGAGTCTCGCGCCGAAGAAGACGGTCAATTTTTAGGTCTTGCTATTGATGTTGAGCGCCAGGCTAACCTTACCCAGCAACGTGTCGACAAGTGGGCTGAGCTACTAAAAGCGTCACTGTAGTAAAACGAAGTTAAATGACCTCAGGCTTTGTCGGAGGTCATTTAACTCTGAGTCATTTACTTCAGCAAGCTGTTACATTAATTGCCAGCCCGCCAAGTGATGTTTCCTTATAATGATTCATCATATCCAACCCGGTTTGGTGCATTGTTTTGATGACATCATCCAATGAAACATGGTGAGATCCGTCACCACTCAATGCCAAACGGCATGCATTAATGGCTTTTACCGCCCCCATGGTATTCCTCTCAATACACGGTACCTGTACCAAGCCATCAATCGGATCACAAGTTAACCCGAGGTTATGCTCCATCGCAATTTCAGCCGCATTTTCTACCTGCTCTGGTGTCCCTCCCAACACTTCAGTCAATCCCGCGGCCGCCATAGAGCATGCGACACCAATTTCTCCCTGACAGCCCACTTCAGCGGCAGAAATCGATGCATTGGCTTTATATAGCGAGCCTATTGCTGCAGCGGTTGCCAGAAAATCATATATACCCTTTTGCACGTTATCCTGCTTGTTTTGAGCAACAAAACGTATGTAATAAGCCAGAACGGCGGGGATCACCCCAGCAGCTCCGTTCGTTGGCGCAGTCACCACTTTGCCTCCAGCGGCATTTTCCTCGTTAACTGCCATGGCATACAAGTTTACCCACTCTTGTGAGTCGACCTGCTCACCACGTTCTTGTCTTGCTTTCAAATCCTGCTGGATTTTGTTCGCACGCCGTTTGAGCTTAAGGCTGCCAGGCAATACCCCGGTTTGTGCAATACCCCGTTCAATGCATTGCTCCATTACCGACCAGACATGATCCAACTTAGTTTGCGGGTCTTCATCACTACGCGCTTGTTCATTGGCTAACATGATTTCGGCAATAGAAAGCTGATGTTCCTTACATAGCGCTAACAATCGGTTTCCCGAGCTAAACGGATAAGGCAGAGGTGATGACGAAGCCATCTCTTGCTCTGCCTCCCCTTTGGCGACTATCGCTCCACCGCCGATAGAGAAGTAGGTTTTCTCGGCAATGACTTCGCCCTGGCGGCCATAAACCGTAAAGGTCATGCCGTTGGGGTGCTCGGGGAGAAAGGTGTCGTTATGAAAAACAATATCTTGAGACCAATCAAAAGGGACAAAGCGCTGACCGGCCAGAGGCAGATCATGAGAGCCTTTCACCATACTCACCAAGGTAGGAATATCATCAGCTTCTATGGTCTCTGGCAACTCCCCCATTAGCCCCATCACACAGGCAATATCCGTCGCATGCCCAAGTCCTGTCAGGGCCAGAGAACCATAAAGGTCAACTCTGACTTTAAACGTTTGTTCTAGTAGGTCCTGCTCTTTTAAAAAAGTGGCAAATCCTGCAGCCGCTGCCATCGGTCCTACAGTATGGGAGCTGGAAGGACCCATCCCAACCTTGAATAGCTCAAAGATACTATGTGGCATTTACCTGTCTCCATGCTTATCTATCGGGCTTGGACTACTGAGCCCATCACAACCTTTAACAATTGCAAAACATATTAGACAAATTCCACTAACTGAGACAAAGGTTTCTTTTAGGAAACTTAACCTGGCTCACACAGATAGATAAATCGGTAATTTGCGCACAAGCGAGACTCTTCGAGAACTCATTCGACCGCAGGGCGAACACCAGATTCAACGCATACAAAAAGCCCCGTCATTTCTGACGAGGCTTCATTGTAGTGGCGGAACAGCTGGGGTCGCACACGACCGGGACTCATTCGACCGCAGGGCAAACACCAGATTCAACGCATACAAAAAAGCCCCATCATTTCTGACGAGGCTTCATTGTAGTGGCGGAACGGCTGGGGTCGCACACGACCGGGACTCATTCGACCGCAGGGCAAACACCAGATTCAACGCATACAAAAAAGCCCCGTCATTTCTGACGAGGCTTCATTGTAGTGGCGGAACGGCTGGGGTCGCACACGACCGGGACTCATTCGACCGCAGGGCAAACACCAGATTCAACGCATACAAAAAAGCCCCGTCATTTCTGACGAGGCTTCATTGTAGTGGCGGAGCGGACGGGACTCGAACCCGCGACCCCCGGCGTGACAGGCCGGTATTCTAACCAACTGAACTACCGCTCCAATTCTTTGTGAAATCCGATGGTAACCATCCAATTTCTAGAATATGGCGGAGAGATAGGGATTTGAACCCTAGATACGCTACAAACGTATGCCGGTTTTCAAGACCGGTGCTTTCAACCACTCAGCCATCTCTCCGTAAGTGCGGTGAATAATACGCAGCTCTTATGGATGTGTAAAGTAGCCAAGCGTCTAACTGCTCAACAGATAACCATTTTCTTGTTTTTTTCCTATTTTTATTTAGCACTGAGTAATTAGCACCCGGCAAGAGTAAAAATAACACACTCTTAGAGTTCTAAATTGGCTCTACTAACAACTTATCTTGCACACCTACTCCACAAGCATTCAATATGAGGTTCGTTAGAGACAGCCAACACCGCCGCTGAAAGCAGTGTATGAACGTGAAAACGTAAGCTGCAGCTATAGTTATGTTAGTCTCGAACCTTCACCCCAGACAGATAACTACAACGATGAAAATATTCAGCAATTTTGAAAGTGGCAACATCCATGTTGTCAGCGCCAACAACCCGGAAGATATCCAGCTCACAATACCTAATGACAACCAGTCTGAGTTTTACCAGTGGTTTCACTTCCGTCTGGAAACCCAAGCGCAGACAGAACACCACATTAAGCTCCTGAATCTAGCCAAGTCTGCCTACCCTGAAGGATGGCAGGACTATGATGTGGTCGCCTCTTACGATCGCGAAGAATGGTTCCGTATTCCTACCGAATTTGACGGCGATACCCTTAGTTTCAAAGTGATCCCCGAATACGGTTCGATGTACTTCGCCTACTTTGCACCTTATAGCTACGATCGCCACCAGGACTTGTTGCATCAAGCTCAAACCCACTTTAACTGCCAACTGGAAACGCTAGGCAGTACACTTGATGGCAATGACATGAGTCTGCTGACTATTGGCGAGCCATCTGACGAAAAGAAAAACATCTGGATCATTGGTCGCCAGCACCCGGGCGAGACGATGGCGGAATGGTTTATCGAGGGCCTGCTACAACGCCTGCTGGACGAAACCGATACTGTCGGACGCGCTCTGCTCGACAAGGCGGTATTCCATATCGTACCGAATATGAACCCGGATGGCAGTATTCGCGGTCACCTGCGTACCAATGCGATCGGGGTAAACCTCAACCGTGAGTGGCAAACGCCATCAATAGAGAAAAGTCCAGAAGTCTATCTGGTTCGTGAGCGGATGCTAAAGACGGGAATGGATATGTTTCTGGATATTCACGGTGACGAGGCAATCCCTTACAACTTTGTCGCAGGCAGTGAAGGCATCCCGTCATATGATGAGCGCTTGGCCAACCTTGAGTACAAGTTCAAGCAAGCCCTGCTAACCATTACCCCCGAGTTTCAGGACGAGCATGGCTATGACAAAGAGAAACCGGGCGAGGCCAACCTTACCGTTGGTTCCTGTTGGGTGGCAGAGCAGTTCAAATGTCTATCTTACACTGTAGAAATGCCGTTCAAGGATCACAACCTTCAGCCGGATAGCTTCTATGGCTGGTCACCAGAGCGCAGCGTGGCTTATGGCCAGGATATGCTGGCAGCAATACTCGCTGTAGTTGGTGATGTGTAAAAACTGACTGGTGGATTGGTAAATGACAAACAGGCTGACCATTGCTGGCCAGCCTGATTGCTTCCCTGGGTATGTAAGCAGTTACATCAATCAGCTTTAGCGATTAATCATCTGCTCACGCTCAGGGCCTACCGAGATCATCTTGACCGGTACACCCATGAGTTCTTCAATGCGCAGTACATACTTCTGCGCTGCAACCGGCAGGCTTTCAAACGTACGACATCCAGTGATGTCCTCGCTCCAACCTTCCATTTGCTCGTAAACTGGTGCAAGTGCTGCCGTTTGTGGCCAAATTGGGTTTTCGCTATGGTCGCCATCATACGCGACACAGATTCTCAGGTCTGACATGCCACTTAGGCAATCAACCTTGGTCAGGGCAATTTCAGTTGCCGCCTGAATTTCTACACCATTGCGAGTCGCTACCGCATCAAAGTAACCCATATCACGCGGACGCCCGGTAACCGCACCATATTCATTGGCTGACTCACGGAATGCATCTTGCTCTTCCATTGCGGTGATCAAAGTACCGGTGCCGACTGATGAGCTGAATGCCTTAGCGACAGCAATCACCCGCTCAGGACGAAGTGCCGGTAATCCACTACCGATACCGGCATAGGTTGAAATCACATTGGATGAAGTCGTCCAAGGGTACTCGCCGTATACCAAATCACGACCTGCACCTAACTGGGCTTCAAATAGTAGATTCTGATCTTTTGCCTGTAGCTCTTTTAGAGGCAGAGTGACGTTGCAGATCGCATCACGCCAAGGCGCTGAGACTTCAAGCAGCCACTCAGTCATCTCTTCAGCCGTTTGCTCAAATTCAAATGATGGATACAGCGCTTTAAGCTGTGGCAGTTTCCAGTCCATCATGAACTGAATACGCTCGCGCAGCACTTCAGGTTGCTTCAACCAACCGACCAAGATACCTTTTTTCATCACTCGGTCGCCATAAGCGGGTGCTATGCCCTGACGAGTCGAACCATAAGCTCCGTCACCCAAGCGTTCTTCTTCAAGTGTGTCTTCAATAGCGTGGAGTGGAAGACAAAGCGTTGCACGGTCTGAAATACGCATATTGACGTTAACGCCAGCCGCTTTTACTTCAGCCAATTCTTCGGTTAATGGAGCCGGGCTGATCACCATTCCTGGGCCTAGCACCGCAATACAATCAGGATTAAACACGCCGCTTGGAAGCTGGTGCAGTTTGAACGTACCGAATTCATTTACCACGGTATGGCCTGCATTGTTACCACCCTGAAAACGAATGCTCGCTGATGCCTGATCGGCTAAATAGTCAACGATACGGCCTTTACCTTCATCACCCCAGTTTGCACCAACAACAACAATAGACGACATGATTTACTCTCCTCAAAAGCGAAGTCCATATCCTATGCCTCGATATGGAATAAGAAAAATTAATAATCGTTATCGCCTTGATAAGAATTCCATATAGGATTATTTTGCAAGCGGCGTAGAATAGAGCAGGCTCAAAATGGCCAGAGACTCAATTGTTACAAAGAAGAAGCTCTCGCTGCTAGCAATTCGTGACACTCGACTCAACACAGGATCCCTATGTTAGATATTCACTGGCTCAACACCTTTGTGACACTGGCCCGATTGGAGCACTTTGGCAAAACGGCCACCGAGCTGCACATGACCCAGCCCAATGTCAGCCTGCATATCAAGCAACTAGAGCAAGCTACTCGGGTAAAGTTAATTGAGCGCAATCCTTTCAGGCTGACCCAGGCAGGTGAACGCTTACTGCAAAGTGCGCAAAACACCTTGATGGAGCTGCAAGTCTGTCAGGCCGATCTCAATGCCATCAATGACTTGTGTCAGGGTACGCTAACAATAGCTGCCAGCGACATCATCTCGAGACTGCTGCTGATCTCCCCGTTTCAGTCTTTCAAGCAGGAGTTTCCAGGCATTGACCTCTCATTGCTCAATACCACCTCTTCACAGGCGGCAGAGCTGGTCAAAAGTGCCAGAGCCGATTTGGGGTTTGTAATGGCACAGAAGGAAAGCCAACCGCTGCATTTTACTGAATTACAGCAAGTAAAATGGTGTGCGCTCGGTAACGGGCTACAGGCATGGCAGCAAGGACAATTGGCAGAGAACCAGAACGAGCCAACGCTAATTTTACTCGGTCACGATACCCGTACACGCGACCTGCTCGACTTGGCCCTGCCGACATTAAACCTGCCTAAGTACCGGGTGATGGAAGTTGGCAGTGTCGATGCCCAAATTGACTGGGCGGAAGCAGGATTCGGGGTAGCAATTGTTCCGGAGTTCTCACTTCACCCCAAGCTCAACCTGCAAACAGCAATTACGCCACTGCCGGGCTTTCCCACCACCAGCCTTGGTTATATCGTCAGACAGAATCAGGTGTTATCTAGAGCGATTAAACAGCTTTTAAACTGGGTAAATGAAGAGATTGTTAGCTCGCAGCAAATTAAATAGCATCAAGCTGCTTTTCAGCCTTCCCTTCCTTGCTAAAGAAGCGAGCTTCAAACTCCCCGGCAGGTAGAGGCTTGGAGTAATAGTACCCCTGCCCGATATCGCAACGCCTCGATTTTAAAAAGTTAACATGAAATGGAGTCTCGACCCCCTCGGCAACCACTGAGATATTCAGATTTTTTGCCATCGTTATTACTGCCGAAGTCAGGGCTCGATCATAATTGTCTTCTTCTATATCAGTCACAAAACTACGATCAATTTTTACCCCGTCAACCTGAAACTTTCTCAAATACGCCAACGAAGAGTAGCCAGTTCCAAAGTCATCGAGCCAAACCTGGAGCCCCAATTGACGTATTGAATCCAACGATTTTTTGGCTTCACTCTCATCTTGCATCAGCAAACTCTCGGTCACCTCAGCGTGGAGTCTACTCGCTGGAACCTGATACTTACATAGCATTTTGCTAAACACTGAGACGGCATTTTGCCGGTAAACCTGCTTGGCTGACAAATTAACAGCAATATGGAAAGTATGAGGAAGAAAAGACTGCCAGCCTCTTATCTGCTTGCAAGCGCTTTCAACCACCCACTCACCAATAGGAATAATTAGCCCTGTTTCTTCCGCTATTGCAATAAATTCATCAGGCGAGATCAGCCCCTTTTCAGGATGGCGCCAACGGATCAGTGCTTCAGCTCCAATCAAGTGGTTATTGTTCATATCAAACTGAGGCTGATACCAAAGCTCAAACTGCTTGAGATCCGATAGTCCCTTACGCAGTTCACGCTCAATTTCCAAACGATATCTGAGCTTTTCATTCATCTCAGCAGTAAAATGGCTAAAAGTATTTTTGCCCTGTCCTTTTGCCTGATACATCGCAATATCAGCATTTTTTATCAACTCTTCTGCTGTCACACCATCATCCGGATAATGGGCTATACCAATACTTCCCGCAATCACCACCTCTTCCTTGTCGATTGCAATCGGCGATCTGATAGCCTTAATCAGGCGCTGAGTGACTTTCGATACAGCATACTTACTGGTTAGATTTGGCAAACAGATCAAAAACTCATCACCGCCGATCCTAGCAACAAGCACATTATCATGGTTTTCCTCAAAAGGATTAAATCCATAATCACTGTGTCTAAGGTTACTGGTGATCCGACAAGCTACTTCACATAACAGATTATCTCCGGCTTCATGGCCATAATTATCGTTCACACACTTAAAGTTATCCAAATCAATCAACAGAATCGCAAAATGGCTTTGGGTATGTTCATAACTGGCTAAAAGCTCCTTTAGTTGTTTGACAAACAGGTTACGATTAGGCAGCAGAGTCAGTGAATCATGATAGGCAAGAAATGAAATTTCCTCGGTTCTGATCTTAAGGCTATGGCCCATCTCGTTGAACGCACTCGCCAGCTCACCAATTTCATCATGCCGATTGATCTTATTTTCCGCATCATACTCACCACGTCCAATACTTTTGGCATGCTTTACCAGCGTCAGGATCGGACTTATCAATGAACGAGAAATCATAACGGACAGTGCAATACCAACCACACTTAATAAAATGGCTGAACCTACCAAAGACATGGTTATCTGACTTAAACTTTCATTGTTTGTGGCAGATATTGTTTTATCCATCAATGCAATATCTTGATTAATGTTCTCAAGAGATAACTCAAGAGAGATCCCGCCCAGTTGCGAATCACCAATGAAGATGGGCCCAGCAATGATCAGACTGTCATTGCTAGTGAAAGAATAGAGTTTCTGCTGTTCAAGCACCGCTTCCAATATGGCTTCATTTTTTACTCTGTGGCCAAAATTCACAATAACCTTATTGCCATCATGAAAAATATTCCCTTTATTATCAAACACATAAGCGGAAAGTATTTCTTCATTAGACAACGCTGGCTTCAGCAGGCGATAGGTTGCATCCAAATCGAGCTGGTAGAGGGGATTTACCAAGGCTTCCGACAAATAATCCAATACACTCAATCCGCGCTTATGCATCTGTTCAAGCAAACTGAGCGTCGTATTGTCGGTACTTTGCGACAACACTTTCTGGGAGTTTTGGTTAAAATAATAAAGCTGAACTGACGAAAGAATGATCACTATAGCCATTATCATCGCAATATTGACAAGGATATAGCGCCCCTGCAATCTCAGTTTGCTTTTCATATCCATAGCCGCTCCTACCCACTTATTCAGATTTTTGTCAGGGTGATAATCGTCTATAACTGATTTTCTACTATATGCCGCAACTCATTTGCGATCTTGACGCCTTCAGATGACTTCTCATCCAACTCATCATATTTTTTAGTTTTTTGGTAAGCAGCCAGTGCTTTTCTTCCCGCCTCATTCTCGTGTGCCGTCATCAGTATCTCTTTGATACGAGCTTTGAGTACAGGGTGAAGATCTGAACGCACCAACTCGATGCCACGAGGAAAAGGATGACTTTCATAATTGATAGAGAGATCTTTGCGATACTCGCTAGGCATATCTTCTTCATTATTCCAGTCTAAATTGCTAAAGGCCCCGGCTTCGACAATGCCTTTATGCACCCAAGTTGAGATATTTATCTCCTTATTGGCAAACACAAAACCAATTTTATCCTGAGGGGGCAACTCTCGAGGAGAGTCCAATTTATAAAGCTCGTAACCATCACGAATCAAAATAGAAGCTGGAATGAAAAAAGCCGAGCTCGATCCCCTGTCCTGAAAAGCAATAACTTTACCTGGCAAATCTTCAAAAGAATCAATACCGCTATCCTTGCGAGAAAAAATGACGGATGAATACTCTGGCACTCCCTTTTTCCAGCGTCGTAACAGTATCTCGGCTCCAACCTTTTCATTGAAGAGCGCTGCCGAAAATGTCGTTTCGGTGATCAAATCGACCTTTCCCTGTTTGATAAAACGAATCATCTGCTGATTATCATTTGCAAACAAGACCTTTGCTTTTTTTATCCCGAGGTCTTTGAGATTAGCCACCAAATAGTCTGCTACAGGTTTTAAATACTTATAATGCTCGCTAGGGTTGGTACTGACCCTAGCGAGCACAAGTGTATCCTGTTTCAACGGTAACGAAAGCGTTGCAAGCCGATCCTCAGCTTTTACCCAGAAAGAAAAACTAAGGTGAGAGAAAAATATTAATAAAAGCCCCGCAATATGCTTACCAGACACGATATTGAACTTACTCATCGCAAAGCTCCATTTGCCGAACACGCTCACCACATACGAAACTTATTGCTATAAAATAAATTTAGCATACATTTCAATTTAATCATTAGGCCGTATTGGAATGGAAAAGAAAGTGAAGGATGAGCTATTAGTGGAGAGGAAAGGATTTACTGCTCGCAGCAAGCAAAATGCCCCTATCACTTGCACATATCAAGCAAAACAACTGCAGTGACTCAAAACAAACTGAATGCAAAGTAAATGATGGCGAACCAAAACAGAAACCCAAATACCGCAGCCACTCTTCTGTCTAACAACAACCCGGTATGTTTTTTATAGTTATTATTAGGACAATCTTCAGTTTGAACGAGTACCCGCCCAAAGGTGAGTATGGGGGCCAGCACTGTAAAATAATGCTTTGTTAGTATAACAAACTCAGAAACAGCCACCGGCACAAAGAAAGCAATAGAAATTTAACTATTGATCACGCAAACTGATTTTAGATACTTACACCTAATATCACTAAAAACAGCCACTAACATTCAATAAGCGCAACCATGGAAATTTTTGACCCCGATAAATCTAAATCTGCAATCGATATACTTCAATTACGCTCATCAAACACAGAATTACAGGCGCCCATTCACTCACATGATAAAGGGCAGTTAGTCATGCCCGTTACAGGCTCAATGATGTGTAAGGTCGATGACGAAATATGGATGGTCCCTAGCGAATCAGCGGTATGGATCCCTGCGGGCGTCCCTCATACCAATACACCCGCGGCTTCGGCCACATTTTGTTTCGTATTCCTCGACTCCACCAAGGTCGAACTTCCGGATAGGTGCTGCACCCTATCAATCAGCCCGTTAGTTCGGGAAATAGTTCTCTACCTATCGACCCTGTCGGCAGAAGAGCTCGCCGAGGATCACCCAACAAAACTTGTTGAGGTTCTGTTTGATTTAATGGCCAAACTGCCAAGAGAGCAACTCAACTTCCCGCTTTCCAATGATCCCAGATTAAGAAAAGTCGCTGACACGCTACTCAGCAACCCAGCAGATCGACGGACCATAAAAGAATGGGCATCCTTTCTCGCCATGAGCGAAAGGACATTTTCAAGACTAGTGGCCAGGGAAACCGGCATGACATTTGGCTTATGGCGTAAGCAACTGCATATCGTTGTTTCTCTTCAGCTGCTTACTTCTGGTTTCTCGGTACAGGAAGCCTCAGAACAGCTTGGTTATGAATCAGTCAGCGCCTTTATCACCATGTTCAAAAAAGCTTTAGGGAAGTCGCCAAAACGCTATATCCAGAAATCATCAGCAGGATAAACACGCTTAACCTAACCTACACATTGGCAGTTTTTAGACATTAATAGTCAATTTTGCTAAATTCACACATCTAAAGAATCAGTATCATACGGTTGTTAATCACCAAATGATAAAAGGCCTCATTATGTACCCAGCCGCGACCATCGATGAAATACGACTCGGCAAAATAAAAAAAATATTCTCAGTTCATACTGGTATCGACAAGCTTCCTGTCGATACCAGCCATGTAACCTCTAACGGCCTTGTCGGTGATGAACAAGCCGAGTCTTTTCACGGTGGTGAGGAGCGGGCAATTCTTCAGTTCGATTCTGAGCACTATCAATCGCTCGGTATTACGTTTCCCCATTCCAGCCACTTGCTGGTCAATGGCGGGTTTGGGGAAAATCTGGTTGTCGCCGGAATGAATGAACAGAATATGTGCGTTGGTGATATTGTTAAGGCAGGAACGGCTGTGCTTCAAATTACCCAACCAAGACAACCCTGCTTTAAACTCAACCACCGTTTTAATGAACCAACAATGTCACGCTATTCACAGGATAATTGCCAAACCGGTTGGTTCTACCGAGTTATCAAAGAAGGCACCATCAATTCGGGGGATACAATCAAAGTCACCGAACGCCCCTACCCCCAGTGGACAATAGCCAGAGTTCAACACTACCTCTACATAGAGCCTGACAATAAAGAGGCAACAGAACAACTTGCGGACATAGATGTGCTTGGCGACGAGGTGAAAAACGTATTCAGGCACCGCTTGGATAATAATGATGTTGAAGACTGGAACGGGCGTTTATCCGGCAGCAATACATTTCTTGAAATGCGAGTTGTTAAAATAATCGAAGAGTCCAACAGTGTGAAAAGGTTTATTTTAAGCAGGACAGATTTAGGGCCTTTGCCTGAATTTACTGCGGGTTCACATATCACTCTCCAATTACCAAATGGTCTATCTAGGGCTTATTCTCTCTGCGCACCTCTGGCTGATGATAGCTATCAAATTGCGGTGAGCTATGCCCAAAGTAGCCGTGGCGGCTCAAAGTACATGCACGAAAAAGTCCAAGTTGGGGATACCTTATCTGTCTCGACGCCGCAAAACTACTTTAATATGGCTAGAGACAGGCATCATATTTTTGTTGCTGCCGGTATCGGTATCACTCCCTTCTTACCGATGATTGAAGAAGCCTTGGACAATAATGAAACCTTTGAGCTTCACTACTGTGTCGATGATATTGATAATTATGCCTTTAGAACCCAACTCTCTAGGTACTCGGGTAGTGTCTTTGTCTACAGCTTGAAAAAACCTTTGAGTATCAGTGCGCTACTAAACAGCCACGTAAGAGGTAACCATGTCTATACCTGTGGCAGCCCGGCCTTTGTTCAACGGGTAAGAGACAACGCAAGCCACTGGAGTGATAACCACGTCCACTTCGAAAGCTTTTCCGTAGAACAAAGCGACGATGAGTCTTTTATCGTCACTATCAAAGAAACAGGACAAGAGGTTGAGGTGGATTCGGGAACCTCTATGCTAGATGCCTTAAGAAATAACGGGGTAACCATTGATTCAGCCTGCGAAACGGGCATGTGCGGAAAATGCCAGGTTGATTACGAAGGCGAGGTCGAGCACCGAGACTCGGTGTTGAGCAAAGGAGAAAGAAAACGCTGCATGACTCCTTGCGTTTCACGCGCCAAAAGTAAAGAGCTTGTCATATCGATAGCTTAATTGTGCGTAAAAGATAAGCCAACTATGTGTAATACCAGACCCATTCATTATCTAACTAATCAGAGCACCACTGGGAGTCTTGTTCAGAATAGTGATTGATGGGTTTGGTATAAAACATCCTAATGAACAAAATCATTTTTCACTGCCCACACAGCAGCTTCTACCCGCGTGCGAAGCTTCATTTTCTTCAAAAGGTGCTTCACATGCACTTTCACGGTTCCTTCTGTGATATCAAGCTGACGCGCAATATGCTTGTTGGTTTGTCCGTTGGCAATCTGCTTCAAGATCTCCTTCTCTCGTTTGGTTAAGTTGTTTATATCGGGTTCACGAGAAGGTTTATTACCCTGGCACAAGGCGGTTGCCAAAATGTGGGTCAGCTTATCACTGAGTACAACCTGGCCATTAATAGCGGCGTTTAAGCGGGCTAGCAGATCTTCTGGCTCCATATCTTTTAGCAGATAACCGTCAGCCCCACTTTTAAGGGCATTGAGTACATCGTCATTATCATCGGAGACGGTAAACACCACTATGGTTGATTCAACATCGTTCTCCCTTAGCAACTCCAAAGTCTGAATGCCATTAAGTCCTTCCATATTCAGATCCAAAAGCACCAGATCCGGACACTCTTCGAGAACCACTTTCAGAGCGTCTGTACCATTTCCTGCTTCACCAACAACCTTAAAGTTACCCTTTAACTCGAGTAACCGGCTTACGCCCTGGCGCATCATTGGGTGATCATCAATAACGACGGTTGTCGTTTTTGTCTCGTTTTTCATATCGTTAACTTGCATTGGGAAACTCCTGACTGGATGCGGGAATAAAGATCAGTTCCACACAGGTACCGCTTGGTGAAACCCGAGAAATAGTGATATCGCCATGAATACTTACCGCCCGCTCTTTCATTATTGAGAGTCCGTAATGTCCGGACTTGTGGGTCAAATCATCAATACCGATACCATCATCTCGAACTTGAACCACAATACTGTTATGCCTTTTATCAAAAATTGAAATGCACACCTGTTTGGCTTCGGAGTGGTGCATGGCATTGGATAATGCTTCTCTGACAATTTGTATGATACTGACTTCTTCATTGGGGCTAAGACGCCAGTTCGACAGTGAGTAGTCAAGATTTATGACAAACTGGGCTTTATTGTTAAATTCCTCTACCGTATTTTTCAACGCAGATTCGAGCCCGGCACCGTCTATGGTTAATCTGAATGTGGTTAACAATTCACGTAATTGGCGGTAAGCCGAATTCAGACCGTTTTTCAAATCTTCAATAACAGCCTCAATATGTTCCGGTGAGTCATTGTTACGCCAGAGCTCCTCAAAAATAGCCACCTGAAATTTCTGGTAAGACAAGGCTTGTGCCAGTGAGTCATGCAACTCTCTGGCAATAAGAGCCCGCTCTTCCATAAGGGCCACCCGGCGTTGCTCTCGCTCAAACTGGCTTAACCTCAATCGTGTTGAAATCGACTCCGCCACGGTTTCAAGTAGCTGTTGCTCCCACGTTTCAATAGGCGACTGGGTACAGGCATATAACGTACCGTATAAGGTTTCATTGTCTCGGATCGGAAAATTAAGCGCGGACTTTGCACTTTTGCTACAGCTTTTTATCCCACAGGTTTTGCAGTTATCCTGAGGTTTATCATCATTTTTTATATGTATCTGCTCTGTATTGGTAACCAGCAGGGATTTTTTTATATTTGGTTGGTTTAGGCAGAGCCTGAAATTTGTGAGTGATGTAGCTGACTCTAGCCGCTCAAGAATATCGGTAAATTGTTTCTCAGGATATTGCTCATAATTGAGTCGCTGGCTGATATCGTAAACCAGGGCGAGGCTGTTGTTAGCCTGAAGCAACTTTTGAGTTTTTTCTGTCACTCGTTGCTCTAGGTTTACATATAGGGCTGACAGCTCTTCGGCCATTTGATTGAAAGAGTCTCCCAGCAGTCCCAACTCATCGTCACCATTGTAGGTCACCCGGGCCGAGAGGTCGCCTTGGCGAATTTTATTTGCGGCCAATACCAGATCATTTAGCGGGGAGACAACAGTGAGTCGCAAACCATATATTGCCAATACCATAACCAAAACAACCAAAAACATACTGATGCCACTGACAACCCGTAACAGGGTAACTTTGGCTTCCGCTTTTTGCTGGATCAGCAATACCATGTGGTCAATATCATTTACGAAATCATCAACTCGCATCAGGTATTGTCGTTTCGACTCGGGGCTAATTGTGAAGCTGGACTCAAGCTGAGGCTTTAATTCATTAGCCCAGAAGAAAGAAATATCGTGATAGGAGGTGTTGAGCGGGTGCTGTTCTCCAGAAAAGCGAACATATTGACTTAAGATTGGATCATTTAAACGGGCCTGAAACGCTTCAGTTTCAGCTTTGAGCTGTAAAATATCCGTATCGGGCTGGGCCACAACAGTTGCAATGCGGTAAGCCTGCATTCGTAGCGAGCCGGCAATATTAATTGCAGCAGCATCACCATCAGTACTTTCTGTGATAATAACGGAGCCTAGCCAACTAAAAAACGTCAGCATACTTACACCGAAGAGGATCAGAGAGGCTCGGAATATAATAGAGCGTTTATTATTCTCGACGGTTTCATCCTTTAACACATCGATACCTCCGAATAGTCGTTCTAATATTAAACAGACCTAACAAAAATATAATAAATAATATTTTATCCTTAACATTCAATATTATAACTATGATTTAAAAATACCACCATGGTGGTATTTTTTACTGTCTCCTATTCATTGTAGATAAAATTCATAACAGAAACTTATTAATTGCTTGGCTACATTGTTGTTACACCCTTTATTTGAAGGTGACAACATGACATCGGTTAAGAAAAAACAACTTTCAGTCTTAGTGATGAATACTTACGCTTTTACTGCCTGTTTTGCCGTCTGGGTAATGTTCTCTATTATCGGCATTCCCATTAAAGAGCTCTTATCTCTGTCTGAAACCCAATTTGGCTTATTGGTTGCAACGCCCATATTAACCGGCTCACTAGCTCGTCTGCCTGTTGGAATGTTGACAGATAAGTTTGGCGGGCGAGTAGTTTATTTCGTTCTGATGTGTACTACGGTTTTACCTCTCTGGTTAATTAGTGAAGCCACCCAATTTTGGCATTTCTTGATCCTGGGATTATTTATCGGATTGGCTGGTGCGTCTTTTTCCGTGGGGATCAGCTATACCGCAAAATGGTTCTCTAGAGAGAAGCAAGGATTTGCGATGGGGATCTTTGGCGCCGGTAACGCGGGCGCCGCGTTAACCAAATTTGTTGCACCTTCCATTGTAGTGGCTTACGGCTGGACAGCAGTGCCTAAAGTATACGCGGTATTTATGTTTGTCACTGTTATTGCGTTCTGGATGTTTACCTACACAGATCCATCACACCAAGTTGATTCTAAAGTCACCTTTAAGGATCAGCTGAAGGTGCTGAAAGATAAAAATATCTGGCGATACTGCCAATACTACTCCATTGTCTTTGGCGGCTTTGTTGCCTTGTCTTTATGGATGACCAAGTTTTATATCAATGAGTATGGCTTTGATATTCAAACCGCCGCCCTGCTGGCAACAATTTTTGTCCTGCCATCGGGGGTGATCCGGGCTTTAGGCGGTTGGTTTTCAGATAAATATGGTGCCTATAAAGTGACCTGGTGGGTTATGTGGACCTCCTGGGTATGCTTGTTCCTTCTTTCCTACCCGCAAACAGACTTAACCATTTATACCGCAGATGGTGGCACAACCTCTTTCCATATTGGATTGAATGTCTGGTTATTCACTGCCCTGCTATTCATTGTGGGTATCGCCTGGGGGTTTGGTAAGGCTTCTGTTTTTAAGTTCTTATCTGATGAATATCCGGAAAACCTGGGTGTCGTCTCCGGTATTGTCGGTTTGGCTGGTGGTTTAGGCGGCTTCCTGCTCCCCGTCATGTTTGGCTTTTTCATTGATATATTCAAAGTAAATACTGCCATTTTTATGATCCTATATGGCGCAACATGTGTTTCCTTAATTTGGATGCACTGGTCATTTGCACGAGTAAGAAATGCTCAGCAGGCGAAGTTGCAATTAATAAAGCAAACAGAAACACCATCAGCGGAAAAGCCGTTAAAAGAAAAAACATCTGCCGAACTGGAAAAAGAATATTAATTCATTATTAGGGTCTGCTTATCTTTCAAGGCCAGCCAGAACGGCAATGAAAAATAAATAGCTCCTAAAAAACGGGAGAAAATTAACATGACAGCGATTAAAAAGTGGGACGTGGAAAATCCTGAGTTTTGGGAGAGTACAGGCAAGCAGGTTGCCAATCGCAACCTCTGGATTTCGATTCCAAGCTTATTGTGTGGCTTTGCCGTGTGGTTATATTGGGGCATTATCACTATTCAGATGCTTAATGTCGGCTTTCCGTTTGCCAAGTCTGAGCTCTTCACCCTAATGGCTGTGGCGGGGCTGACTGGCGCGACACTACGTATTCCGAGCAGCTTTTTCATACGGCTTGCCGGAGGACGTAACACCATCGTTTTCACCACCGCCTTACTGATGATCCCGGCAATCGGGACGGGTATTGCCCTGCAAGATAAAAATACACCGTTGTGGGTTTTCCAGGGACTCGCGCTGCTGTCTGGATTTGGTGGCGGTAACTTCGCCTCTTCAATGTCAAATATCAGCTTTTTCTTTCCCAAAAAGCAGCAAGGCTTAGCTCTGGGGCTGAATGCAGGTCTCGGCAACTTTGGCGTCACCACCATGCAAATATTAGTGCCCTTGGTGATGACCTTTGGCCTGTTTGGTGGCGAACCTATGGAGCTGGTGACCACCTCGGGAACCTTAATTGGCAAAATTCCGGCGGGCTCAGATGCCTGGATCCATAACGCCGGTTATGTCTGGTTGTTATTTCTGATCCCGTTAGCCATTGTCGGTTGGTGGGGAATGAGCAATATCAAGGATGAACATGTTACCCCTGAACTGCCTAATCCTATCGGTTCATTCTCCATTATTAGCGGGATGTTACTCATCGGCTTTGCGACCTCGATTTTTGGCTTATGGCTGATGTTGCCTGAAAAGGTGGGAGGCTCAGGCTTGGCGGTCAGTAAGTGGATCGTATTACCTATCGTAGTTGTCTTGACGGTGATGTGCCTGAAGCTGCTTCCTGGCCAGGTGAGAACAAATTTAAACCGCCAGTACAAAATATTTGGTAATACCCACACTTGGGTGATGAGCATTATCTATACCATGACCTTTGGCTCATTTATCGGGTTTGCCGCCGCATTCGGCCTCTCAATCAAAGTGATCTTTGGCTTCCAGCATGTAATGGTCGATGGGGTAATGAATCATGATTTGGCCAACCCAAATGGACCGAGTGCCTTGATGTATGCCTGGATGGGGCCATTTATTGGTGCTTTGATCCGCCCTATTGGTGGTTGGGTTGCCGATAAAATTGGCGGCGCAAAAGTGACCCAGTTTTGTGCTGTTACCATGGTAGCAAGTGCGCTTGGGGTTGCTTACTTTATGAAGGCGGCCTATAGCTCGGCAACGCCCGAAGAATTTTTTGTTCCTTTCCTTATTTTGTTTCTCATTTTGTTTGCTGCGACCGGGATCGGTAACGGCTCCACTTTCCGCACTATCTCAATGGTATTTAATAAAGAGCAAGCCGGTCCGGTATTGGGCTGGACATCAGCTGTCGCAGCTTATGGTGCCTTCATTATTCCTAAAGTGCTTGGCGAACAAATTAAATTAACCACACCAGAAAATGCCCTCTACGGCTTTGCAATTTTCTATGCCGTCTGTATCGCAATCAACTGGTGGTTCTATTTACGCCCGGGGGCTGAACATAAAAACCCGTAAGAAATAATTAAAGGACACAGCCAAACACCAAACACCAGGGTCATTGATGTCGCGATAATTAACCAATGACGCTTTTATTTGTACAAGCATAAGGACTGCTTAACGATGAGTCATATACTAGATCGACTTCAGTTTTTTAAGAAAAAGCAGAGCGAATTTTCCGACGGGCATGGCGAAGTAAGCAATGAGAACCGTGCCTGGGAAGACAGCTATCGTTCCCGCTGGCAGTACGATAAAGTGGTGCGTTCAACCCATGGCGCGAACTGTACGGGCTCTTGCAGCTGGAAAATTTATGTCAAAAACGGTCTGATCACCTGGGAGACCCAGCAAACCGATTACCCCCGCACCCGTCCTGAGTTGCCGAACCATGAACCGCGTGGCTGTGCCCGAGGTGCCAGTTATTCCTGGTATACCTACAGCGCCAACCGCATCAAATACCCCAAGGTTCGCCGTCCATTACTCAAATTATGGCGTGAAGCTCGCCGCAGTTTGTCACCGGTGGATGCCTGGGCGTCCATTGTCGAAAACCCCAAGCAAGCAAAGTCATATAAATCCAAGCGTGGTATGGGGGGATTTATCCGTTCAAGCTGGGATGAAGTCAATGAAATCATTGCGGCCGCCAATGTCTATACCACCAAGAAACATGGGCCGGATCGGATCATCGGATTTTCCCCTATTCCCGCCATGTCGATGGTCTCTTATGCTGCCGGCTCGCGCTATTTGTCGCTGATCGGCGGTGTGTGCATGAGCTTTTATGACTGGTACTGCGACTTGCCGCCATCGTCACCAATGACCTGGGGGGAGCAGACTGACGTACCGGAATCGGCTGACTGGTATAACGCTAACTATATTATTGCCTGGGGCTCCAATGTCCCACAAACCCGAACGCCCGATGCGCACTTCTTCTCGGAAGTACGGTACAAAGGTACCAAAACGGTCTCCATCACACCCGATTATGCAGAAGTGTCAAAACTGACGGATCAGTGGCTAAACCCCAAACAAGGGACAGATGCGGCATTGGCGATGGCATTCGGTCACGTTATTTTGCGAGAGTTTCATCTTGACAATCCCAGCAAGTACTTCACCGAGTACGCCCGCCAGTATACCGATATGCCGATGTTGGTAATGCTGGAGGATCATAAAGACGAAGTATTGAAATCAACTCGCTTCGTTCGCGCCTCCGACCTTGCCGACAATCTGGGCCAGGATAATAACCCTGAGTGGAAAACCGTTGCCTTTGACGAAATCAGCGGTCAAATCGTGTCGCCAAACGGCGCCGTTGGTTTCCGCTGGGGGGAAGAAGGAAAGTGGAACCTTGAAGAGCGTGAAGCTGGTGAGGATGAACGGGAAACCCGGCTACAACTGAGTCTGATTGATCCCGATACACCAGATGCCGAAGACAAGGTTGCCCCGGTAGGCTTCCCCTACTTTGGTGGTCAGGCACATACCTATTTTAATCACAATGAACAGGATGAAGTTCAGGTCCGCCATGTCCCAGTGCGTACTTTGAAATTGGCTGATGGTCGTCAGGTTAAAGTGGCGACAGTTTACGATCTGATGATGGCCAACTATGGTCTGGATCGTGGACTTGGCGGAGGCAATGTCGCCGCTAACTTTGATGATGATGTGGCTTATACGCCAGCCTGGCAGGAGGAAATCACCGGGGTCAGCCGTGACAAAGTGATCCAGGTAGCCCGCGAATTTGCCGACACCGCAGATAAAACCCAAGGACGCTCAATGATTATCGTCGGCGCTGCAATGAATCACTGGTATCACATGGACATGAACTACCGTGGTTTGATCAACATGCTGATGATGTGCGGCTGTGTCGGACAAAGCGGCGGTGGCTGGGCCCACTATGTGGGGCAGGAGAAATTGCGACCACAGACCGGCTGGCAACCATTGGCTTTTGCCCTGGACTGGTCACGCCCGCCACGTCACATGAACTCAACCTCGTTTTTCTACAACCACACCAGCCAGTGGCGGCATGAAAAGCTCAATGCCAAAGAAGTGCTCTCACCGCTGGCTGACAAAAATGCCTTTCCGGAGCATATGATCGACTGGAACGTGCGTTCTGAACGTATGGGCTGGCTGCCATCAGCACCGCAGCTCAATATGAACCCGCTGGAGGTAACCAAAGCGGCCGAAGCCGCAGGCAAAGATCCGAAAGACTATCTGGTTGATCAACTGAAACGAGGTGAGATCAAGTTTGCCTGTGAAGAGCCAGACAGCCCGGAAAACTTCCCGCGCAATATGTTTATCTGGCGTTCGAATATTTTGGGCTCATCAGGCAAAGGGCATGAATATTTTCTGAAATATCTGTTGGGAACCAGAAACGGGGTAATGAATGACGAAAATGGCCCCGATGATGTTCGTCCCAAAGAGGTTAAATGGGAAGAAAAGGCGCCGGAAGGCAAGCTGGACCTGGTGGTGACGCTGGACTTCAGGATGTCATCGACCTGCCTGTATTCCGATATCGTGCTGCCGACAGCCACCTGGTATGAAAAAGATGATCTGAATACATCAGATATGCACCCATTCATTCACCCACTCACTGCCGCAGTGGATCCGGCCTGGGAAGCACGCAGTGACTGGGATATCTATAAAGGGATAGCCAAAACCTTTGCTGAAGTGGCAAAGGGAGTACTGGGAGTCGAAAAAGACATCGTGACGGTTCCCCTGCTGCACGATACTGCCGGTGAATTGGGACAGGCGACGGAGGTTAAAGACTGGAAAAAAGGCGAATGCCCGCTCACTCCGGGAAAAACCGCACCGAATATGGTGGTGGTGGAGCGCGACTATCCAAACATTTATAAGAAGTTCACCTCGGTGGGACCGCTGCTCGAGAAACTGGGGAACGGCGGCAAAGGTATTGGCTGGAACACAGAAGACGATGTTGAGCTGCTGGGGAAACTTAATTACTGCGTGACTGACAAAGGGATCAGTGAAGGACGACCGCAGCTTGAATCTGCCATTGATGCCGCCGAAATGATCCTGACCCTGGCGCCAGAAACCAACGGTAATGTAGCGGTGAAAGCCTGGCGGTCACTCAGTAAGCTCACCGGGCGTGATCACACCCACCTGGCCCAGCCCAAGCGGGAAGAAAAAATCCGCTTCCGTGATGTGGTTGCCCAGCCGCGCAAGATCATTTCATCGCCCACCTGGTCTGGCTTGGAAGATGAACATGTCAGCTATAACGCCTGTTATACCAATATCCATGAGCTGATCCCGTTTAGAACCCTCACCGGCCGACAGCAGTACTATCAGGATCATGCCTGGATGCAAGCCTTCGGCGAGCAGTTTGTCAGCTATCGCCCGCCGATCGATACCAAAACCATCACCCCGATCATCAACAAGAAACCGAACGGTAACCCGGAGATCGCCCTGAATTGGATCACCCCGCATCAAAAATGGGGTATCCATAGCGTATACACCGACAACCTGTTGATGCAGACCCTCTCACGTGGCGGGCCGATCATCTGGATGTCTGAAGTTGATGCCCGGAAAGTGGGAATTGAAGACAACGACTGGGTCGAAGTGTTTAACGTCAATGGCGCCATCGCCTGCCGAGTTGTTGTCAGTCAGCGGGTTAACGAAGGCATGACCATGATGTATCACGCTCAGGAGCGGATATTGAATATTCCGGGATCAGAAATGACGGGAACGCGTGGCGGGCACCATAATTCGGTCACCCGGGTCGTAACCAAGCCGACCCATATGATTGGGGGCTATGCCCAGCAGGCCTACGGATTTAACTACTACGGCACAGTAGGCTGTAACCGCGATGAATTTGTCGTGGTGCGCAAGATGGACAAGGTGGACTGGCTGGATGGGGAAAATGGCCATGACCTGCCGAAAACCTTACCCGAAGACATTTAAGGAGCCGACACAATGAAGATTCGTTCGCAAGTAGGCATGGTGCTGAACCTCGATAAATGTATCGGCTGTCATACCTGTTCAGTAACCTGCAAAAACGTCTGGACCTCTCGTGAAGGGGTTGAATACGCCTGGTTTAACAATGTTGAAAGCAAACCCGGAATTGGTTTTCCCAAAGAGTGGGAGAACCAGGATAAGTGGAAAGGCGGCTGGCAGCTCAATGGGGCTGATTCGATTAAGTTGCGTATTGGCGGGAAATTCCGTCTGTTGGCCAATATTTTTGCCAACCCAGACCTACCGCAGATTGATGATTATTACGAACCGTTTGATTTTGATTATCAGCACCTGCATAGCGCAGAAGAAGGAAAACACCAGCCGGTTGCTCGTCCGCGCTCGGTGATCACCGGCAAGCGGATGGAAAAAATTGAGTGGGGGCCAAACTGGGAAGAAATCCTCGGTACCGAATTTGCCAAAAGGAGCAAAGATAAGAACTTCGACAACATTCAGAAAGAGATGTACGGCGAGTTCGAAAATACCTTCATGATGTACCTGCCGCGCCTGTGTGAGCATTGCCTGAACCCGGCGTGCGTGGCCTCGTGTCCATCAGGCTCGATCTATAAGCGCGAGGAAGACGGCATTGTCCTGATCGATCAGGACAAGTGTCGTGGTTGGCGAATGTGTATCAGTGCCTGCCCTTACAAGAAGATTTACTTCAACTGGAAGTCAGGCAAGTCAGAAAAATGCATTTTCTGCTACCCGCGTATTGAAGCGGGTATGCCAACGGTGTGCTCAGAAACTTGCGTCGGACGTATTCGCTACCTGGGGGTACTGCTTTACGATGCCGACCGCATCAAGGAAGTGGCCAGTACCAGAAGGGAGACCGAGCTTTATGAAAAACAACTAGAGGTATTCCTTGATCCATCCGATCCAGAAGTGATCGCTCAGGCACGCAAAGACGGTATTCCAGAATCGGTTATCACCGCAGCACAACAATCGCCGGTCTACAAAATGGCAATGGACTGGAAGGTGGCACTGCCCCTCCACCCGGAATATCGCACCTTGCCTATGGTCTGGTATATCCCACCGCTCAGTCCGATCCAGTCGGCGGCCGAAGCAGGCCATGTTGGCATGGACGGTGTTATCCCCGATGTCGACTCATTACGCATCCCCATCAAGTATCTGGCGAACTTATTAACCGCCGGGGACGAAAAACCTGTCACATTGGCGTTGAAACGTATGCTGGCGATGCGTGCCTATAAACGTGCCGAGCATGTGGAACAAGTGGAGGATTTGGAGGTACTGAAATCGGTCGGCCTGAGTAAAAAGCAGGTTGAAGAGATGTACCGTTATATGGCCATCGCAAACTATGAAGATCGCTATGTGATACCAACGGCCCACCGCGAGGATGCTATGCATCAGGCTTTTGCCGAGCGAGGCGGTTGCGGGTTCAGCTTTGGCAATGGATGTGCGACAGGGACCAGCGATATCAATATGTTTGGTGGTAAAAAAATCAACCGCAGGGATGTCATTCATACGGTGCAGGAGTGGGATGAAAAATGATGAATATTCTTAAGGTGATCTCATTGCTGATGGACTATCCCAAGCCTGAGTTACAGCAATATGCTGATGCTTTGGATACTGAAATACGCCAAGCCAGGCAAATTCCCCCCGAAGCAAGGGCGCAGCTGATGACGCTGGTCGATTCTGTCTGTCGCCGTGATTTGATGCAGGTGCAAGAGGAGTACGGTGTGTTGTTTGACCGTGGTTGCTCCCTCTCATTGCTGCTGTTTGAGCATGTACATGGTGACAGTCGCGAGCGGGGACAGGCCATGGTTGATTTAATGGCTAACTATGAGAAAAGTGGCTTTGATATCGCAGTTCGTGAACTGCCTGATTATATTCCGCTGTATTTAGAGTACTTGGCACATCAACCAGATATTGATGCCCGACAAGGTTTGGCTGATGTCGGGCATATATTAGGGTTACTCAGTGCGCGCCTACATGAGCGTGACAGCCTGTATGCGTCGCTGTTTGATGCACTCATGATTATCGGTGGTGTGAAAGTCGATGAAGCCAAATTAAAAGCAGAAGTCGCAGCAGAGAAACGCGATGATACCTTCGAAGCGATGGACGAAGTATGGGAGGCTGAGCAAGTAACCTTCATGGCTAATCAGTCGCCTGAAACTACCTGCCGACCTCAAACGGCACAAGTCCAGCCGCTGAGAGAAAATGAGCAAGCGATACCGGTTACCTGGATCCCTGAAAATCCGTTCAGCAATCCATTAGACGACAATGAAGACACTATAGACAGAGTGGAGGGGTAATTATGTCTTACTTTAATACCTTGTTATTCGGGATTTATCCCTACATTGCCATTGCCGTCTTGATTGTGGGCAGCTGGATACGGTTTGATCGGGAGCAGTACACCTGGAAAGCGGGATCAAGTCAGTTGCTACGCAATGATCTCCGTATCGCCAGTAACTGCTTCCACATCGGAATTATTTTCATTTTGCTGGGTCATTTTGTCGGCCTGCTTACGCCAGAAGCGGTTTACCACAACTTCATTTCTTCATCTGCCAAGCAACTGCTTGCTATGGTCAGTGGCGGCTTCTTTGGCCTGCTCTGTCTGTATGGCCTGGTTAACCTGATCAGGCGTCGTATGACGGATCCGCGTATCCGGGCAACCAGCAACCGTTCAGATATTGCCATTTTGTGGCTGTTGCTTGTCCAGTTGATCTTAGGATTGCTGACGATCTTTTCCTCTATGTCACATATGGATGGTTCGGTCATGATCCTGCTTGCGACCTGGGCGCAAAGCATTGTGACATTCCAATTATCGGAAGCGGTTGCGGCGATAGCTCCGGTCGGGATCATTTACAAGCTACATGTTTTCTTTGGCATGACGCTGTTACTGGTGTTTCCGTTTACGCGCCTGGTTCATGTACTCAGTGTACCTGTGTGGTATTTCGGAAGGAGATTGCAGATTGTTCGCCAGAAGCGACATATCTGAATATTTCGCCGGATCACCCAACAACCAGGGAGGAAATTATGCATTGCTCAAATAGCCACCAATCCGGGCAAGAGCCGGTAACCATTGCGGAGATTAAGGTCAACGGTGAGATCATCAGCGAACAAGCCATAGCCAAAGAACTGGAACATCATCCATCAAGTTCAGTCGCAGAGGCTATTGAGTCAACATCTAAAGCCTTAGTGATCCGCGAGTTATTGTTACAAAAAGCGAAATCAGCCGGAATTTCAGTTTTGTACTCAGAGGGCGAGAAAAGTGAGGAAGAGGCGATCAATCAACTGCTTGAGCAGCAGATCAAACTACCTCAGATCAATGAACAACAGTGCAAAGATTATTTTTATGCCAACAGAGATAAGTTTTGCAGCCCGGTGTTACTCGAAGCAAAGCATATTCTATTGTTGGCAGCGCCGGATGATGAACAAGAACGTGCAGAAATGAAAAGTTTGGCTCAGGTACTGATCGCGATTTTAAAGAGAAGTCCTGGGAAATTTCCTGATTTGGCACGGCAATACTCGGCTTGTCCGTCTAAAGATGTCGGCGGTAGCCTGGGACAAGTGACCAAAGGGGATACGGTCGCTGAGCTCGAAGATGTGATGTTTACAGCAGCCCCAGGCTTGTATGAAAAACCGATCAGCACTCGCTTTGGTTTTCATGTGCTTTATCTTGAGCACAGAGGTGAGGCCGAGCCACTGCCATTTGATCAGGTAAAAGAGCGGATTGCCCATTATCTGGAACAGCAAATATATCGCAAGTCCATTAGCCAGTTTATTTCATCGCTGGTGAAACAGGCTGATATTGATGGCATAGAGATGGAGGTATAAAAAGAATTGAGCAAGTACTCTGAATATAGTGGATAAATCGCTAGCAAAGGCAGGAGGCAATAACGCCTCCTGCAACACTAGTGATAGTTTTTTTAATTCAGACTGCGAATACAATCTTTTAATATGAATTGCGTAATTTGTAGGCCAATGACTATGGTACAAATAATTAAGGGATACACCCTAGTTATCTTTATTTATTGTAACTGGATGGACTCTTGCAAGTTACTTATTATTCATCTTGCTGCTCGGAATAGCTCTTCAAATGCTGTTCTCTGAATTTATGCCCGATCACGGAATAAACGGTAATATTCTCTTCTGCCAGTTTTAATGCTTTGGCACTTTCACCGGCGCAAATAGCATCCACCAAAGGCACATGGCTCAGGGCACTTTCCTCAGGATCATAGCTTGCATGATCGATGTTAAAGTAAATCAGCATTTGGTTAGCGACATTACGATAAATCTGATGCAGGCGCATGTTGCCACTTAACTCGATAATTAACGTGTGCAACTCCAGCTCAAGCTTACTGATTTGTAGACAAGTCACACCTTCACTGCGGCCAACCTGCAAATAATAATCCATTAAATCTCGCAGTCGGATTTTACCCTCTTCGGTAATATGCTCAGCTGCCAGCCATGCAGAGCGCGTTTCCAGAGCGACACGCAGATGGTACAGCTCCCACAGGTCATTCTCGGTAATATTAATTACCTGCCAACCAACATAAGGCTTCTGGACCACCAAGCCCTCATGAGCCAAGGTATTGAGTGCCATTCGCACCGTACTGCGCGACAACTCCAAATCTTTTGCCAGTGAACTTTCCACCAGCTTTTCGCCCATTCCGTATTTTCCACTGAGGATCAATTCACGCAGATAGCCCGCGGCTTGCTCCTCTAAACTCTGTTTTACGATTTTCATTATCTTTCCATACATCTACAGATAGCGGAATACCGCAGTTGCCTTAATTCTACCGGATTAGTCAACAATTCGCATAATCAATAAAACGTGATGATTGTCGGACAATCATACAAAAAATGAATAAATAAGACAAAAGGTGATTTGTGTCGCATTTATTTTGGAATTACTCATTAAGATTGCCAACTGTCGATTGTCCGACAATGAACAATCTATGAGGATTTATGGACACACCTTTGAACAAGGCAATTTTGCTTTCCCAGAATGACAACGTGGCGACCCTGCTCGCAGATGTCGAAAAAGGACAGCAGATTGAAATTATTGATGACGGCAACCGGGCACAAGGCATTGTGACCTGCAAGCAAGCCATCACGTTCGGCAATAAAGTCGCGGTAAACGCGATCTCGACTCAGGAAGCAATCAAGAAAGCGGGTTACGACATTGGCATTGCCATCAAGGCAATTCCGGTCGGCGAGTTGGTACATGTACAAAATGTCCGCAGTACCCGGGTAGACATCCCAGAGCCGATCATCAAGCAAATCATTGAACAAATGCAGATCGAGGAGTAACGAATGCAGTTTTTCTCAGGCTTTCGTCGCCCCGACGGCCGCGCGGGGATCCGAAATCATGTACTCATCCTGGCCATTGACGAATGTGCAGAAGGTATTGCCCGTGCCATCAGCCAGAAAGTGCCAGGCACTGTCGTCGTAACCAACTACAACACTTGTATGTACGGTGGTAACGAAGAGCTGGTCGGCACTATGGTTGGCGCCGCACTGAACCCTAATGTGGCTGGTGCCCTACTGCTGAACATGGGATGCGGAAGTATCGATCCAGCGATCCTGGCCGATCCTATCCGCAATGCAGGAAAGCCAGTACAAACACTGTCGATCATCAAATCACGTGGAACGCGCAACACCATCAAAATGGGCACCGAGCTGGCAAAAGAGCTGACAGCTTATGCCGATCAAATCCAGCCCGAGCCTATTCCACTCAGCGAACTTGTCGTGGGTATCAAATGTGGCGGTTCTGATACCAGTTCAGGTATTGCCTCTAACCCATCAGTCGGTCGCGCTGCCGATCTACTAGTAGATAAAGGCGCCACCTGCATTGCCGGTGAGCTTATCGAGCTTGTCGGTTGTGAGGACATCCTGCGCGAACGAGCAGTTACTCCAGACGTCGCCGACAAGATCGATCGCCTCATCAATGAAGAAGAGAAGCGCTGGCATATCGAAGGCACCAATGTCGAGACCATGAGCATCGGCAACAGTGTCGGCGGCCTGACCACACTTGAAGAAAAAGCCCTTGGCGCACTGCACAAAACCGGCACCCGTCCGATCCAGGATGTACTGAGGATCAACGCCAAAATGACCGAACGCCCGACCAAGCCGGGTATGTACCTGTCCGAAACTACGCATCTTTGCGGCGGTTCAGGCATGCACTTCGCCTCGCTGGGTGCCCAGGTGATCCTGTGGACCACAGGCGGTGCCGGGTTCAACAACCCGATCGTGCCAGTGATCAGAGTTAGCGGTAATGCCGCCCAAATTACCGAGGACATTGATATTGATGTCAGCGGGATCATGAAGGGAACCGACAGCATCCATTCATGTGCCGACCGGATCCTCCACACGCTGGAGAATGTTGTTCAGGGTGAAGCAACCGCCATCGAAGATATCGGTTTCGCCTACTGCACGCTGTACCAAAAAGATCAGCGTCTGGAAAAACTCATTTGTATCGAACCACAATAACCAAGGACTGAGCAGTGCGTATTACAGATATAGAAGTTATTTGCTTAAGAGTACCTGAGCCTGATCAGCCTTGCGAATGGGGGGAAGATGCTGTCATCGTCAAAGTACATACCGACGCAGGCGTTACCGGGGTCGGAGAGGCAGACAGCTCCCCTGCCGTCGTCAAAGCATGTATCGAGACACCACACTCCAATCTGTATTGCTACGGGCTACGTGAATTGCTGATTGGTGAGAACCCGCTAGAAATCGAGCGTCTGTGGAACAAGATGTACTGGGCATCCAACTATGTGGGACGCCGTGGTGCAGGGATCCATGCCATCAGCGCTATCGATATTGCCCTATGGGACATTGCCGGTCAGTTCTATGGTGTACCGGTCCATACCCTGCTAGGAGGGAAATACCGCGATCAAATCCGTGCCTACGGCACCTTTATTCCAGATAGCCAGCCCGAGAAAAACCGCGATATCGCCCTGAACCTTGTTCGCCAAGGCTTCACCAGTATTAAGTTCGGCGGCGGTGTATTCGGCGATGATCCGGAAACGGATTACCAAATTGTCCGCCATGTGCGCGAAGCCGTTGGTGACGAAATAGAAGTACAGATAGATCTGGCCTCCAAATGGCGCACGACCGGCCATGCCGCTCAGATGTGCAAACGCCTTGAGCCGTTCAATCTAAACTGGGTCGAAGAGCCCGTACTGGCAGATGACATGATCGGCTATTCAAGGCTGTCTCGCCAGATCCAACCTAAGCTAGCCGGCGGAGAATCACTCACGACCCGCTATGAATTTAAGTCCTTCCTAGAACAATCTGAAGTCGACATCGTCCAGCCTGATATCACCCGTTGCGGAGGTATCACCGAGATGAAGAAGATTTACGATCTTGCCCAGTTACACGGTACCCAGCTCGTCCCCCATGGGTTCAGTACCGGCATTTTGCTCGCGGCTTCGGTCCACTTTTTAGCCGCCTGCGAGCACGGCACGCTGATGGAGTACTCCCAGAGCAGCAGTCCTTTATTTACTGATCTCGTGGGTAACCGACTGCCATTTTCACAAGGCTACGTACCTGTACCGGATTCACCGGGACTTGGTATCGAGCTGAGTGAAGACGTGATCAATAAATACCGAATATAAGAAACGTGTAGAAGGATTTTTAGTTATGAACAGTGAACGTAAAATAGACAAACCGTTAATGGCAATAAGCCTGTCGGTTATTCTCTTTGTTGTTATTGGCCTGACACTTTTTCCTGAACAAGGAAATGCGATAGCCAGCCAGTTATTCAGTACCCTGACAAACCAGTTTGGTGAGGTTTTCCTTTTCTTTGGCTTCTTTAGCGTCATTTTCCTCGCCAAAATTGCCTTCGGCAAATATGGCGAAATCAAGCTTGGCGACGACAAGCCAGAATACTCCCAGTTTACCTACCTGGCGATGATGGTCTGTGCCGGACTGGGCTCGGCAACCGTATATTGGGCGTTTGTCGAGTGGGGTTACTACTACATGTCACCCCCTTTTGACGTAGAGCCTTACTCGCCAATGGCTGCAGAATGGGCCACCAGCTATAACATGTTCCACTGGGGAATTTCCGCCTGGTCGCTGTACTGTATTGCCTCGCTACCGGTTGCTTACTCTTTCCATGTGAAGAAAAACCCGCAGCTTAAGCTCAGTGCGGTATGTGAAAGCATCATGGGTCGCTTCTACAACCCGGTTATCGGCAAGGTTATTGATACCATTTTTATCTTCAGCTGTGTCGGTGCAATGGGGATCACCCTGGGTCTGAGTGTACCTATGGTGACAGAAGGCATTGCCTATTTGCTCGGTGTTGAAAACAGCTTTGCCATGAACGTTGGCCTGATGCTATTCATCACGGCGCTATTCTCTGTCAGCTCTTATGTCGGCATTGAAAAAGGCATGGCGAAACTCAGCGATATGAACACCAAGCTGGCAGTGATTTTTGTTCTGCTTATTCTTATCGTGGGCCCAACCTCTTTCATCATTAACCAGATGACCAATGGTTACGGCCTGATGCTACAGAACTTCATCCGCATGAGCCTATGGACTGATCCAGTCGAAGGGGGTTCGTTCCCAACCTCATGGACAGTATTCTACTGGGCATATTGGATGACCTATGTACCGTTCATGGCGCTGTTTGTTACCAAGGTATCTAAAGGCCGCAAACTCAAAGAAGTGATCGGCAGCATGGTTATTGGCGGCAGTGCGGGTTGTTTCATCTTCTTCGGTGTTTTGGGCAGCTTCAGCATGGATGTTCACCTTAGCGAAATCGTTGATGTTACCCGTTCAATCACTGAAAACGGCGGCTCAGCCACGGTTATCGCGGTGCTTAACACGCTACCGGCAAGCTCGCTGTTCATCATTATCTTTGCTGTGATGTCTACCTTGTTCCTGGCAACCACACTTGATTCGGCTTCTTTCACGTTGGCAGCAACCGCAGCCAACCAACTAGATGAGAATGCCAACCCGCCGACAGCATTACGCCTGTTCTGGTGTGTAATTCTTGCAGCCGTACCGCTCACGATGATGTTCATCGATGCGCCGCTAAATACCGTGCAGACGCTGGCAATTGTGACCTCACTACCACTGATGATTGTCATTTTCATCATGCTTTACGGCTTCAACAAATGGCTAAAAGAAGACTTTGGTGGTGAGGCAGAAATCACCCCTGCTAACAAAGCAACAGAGCGCGACGAAAGTATAATCCGTGATAGTGAAGACACTGTTTATCTTTCAGCATCAACAAGTGAAAGTTAGTTTGACCGCTTCATCGTAAGCTGAACACAAAATTGAGGGTAAATGTAAGAGAATTCTTACTTTGTAATCAAGAGGGCGTTTCTGCCCTCTTTTGATTTATATATCAAAACTCTAGCTAATTATTTGCTCTATATATTTATTGTCGCTTTATTTGGACTCTCTAGCACGTACTTCGGCATTAAACTTCCTCACATCAACCCGGCTTCCCTTTTGGTAATCCTCATTACGATTTCTTACCGTACGTCCATTAGAATTGGGCGGCAACTTGCTATCCCAGGCATCAAACTGGTTCTGCAAGTCTTGTGCAACCTCGGGGTAAAGGCCGCTCACATCCTCGTATTCGCCGGGGTCTTTATCAAGATTGAATAAACGAATGGTTTGCGGACCACTTTGGTCATTCCAGGTTAGTTTCCAATTGCCACGGCGAATAGCGTAATCATCATCTCGACGCCAATACAATGTCTGATGAGGTTCTTTGTCTGTTTTACCTGTGATGTAAGGCAATAGATCAACACCGTCGAAAGCAAATCCTTCGGATGTCGTGGTAACACCAGTTCTCGCCAGCATTGTGGCGGCAATATCTAAGTTAATAACGGGCTTATCGTATATAAGCCCCTGGGGGATCTTATTAGGCCACCTCATAACAAACGGAACCCGAATTCCCCCTTCATAAGTATCGCCTTTAAACCCATTAAACGGCCCTGGGCTCGACATCACCGTCTGATCTCGCTGCTTTATCTTTGGTTTCTTTAAACCTTGTTCACGAGGGCTTCCATTATCACTCATAAAGAAAACCAAGGTGTTTTCGTCCAGTCCTTGATTTTTGAGTGTATCCATAACAGCGCCGACACCATCATCCATGGCAAGTAACATACCGGCAAATAGCTTTCTTTCTTCGCCTGCATCCAAATCCTTTAAGCGTTCCAAGTATCTTTCTGGCACGCCCCATGGGTGATGGACCGCATTATAGGCAAGATAAAGAATAAAAGGCTTTTCTGCCGAGCGCTCGATAAAGTCAACCGCTTCGTTGGTAAACATTTCCGTCAGGTAGCCATCGTTTTTTTGAATCGGGGGCTCTACCTTAAAATTACGGTAGATTGGCGATTGCCCTGGTTTGCCGCCTTCTTTGGTATCAGACCTGTCATAATCATGAAAGCCATTAAGGAAGCCATAATAAAAATCCGCCCCGCGATTAACCGGGTGCCCGCGCTTACTGCCTAAATGCCATTTACCGACCACACCCGTTGTATATCCCTGGGATTTCATCATTTCTAAAAATGTCGGCTGAGACCTTGGAATTGACGCCCCATTCCCGTTACTGTAATAGCCAAACCGCTGCTGATAGACACCTGTAATCAAACCGGCTCGAGATGGGCCGCAAACTGATGCAGAGACATAGGCTTGAGAAAACTGGGTACCTTGTGCGGCAAGTTTATCGATATTCGGAGTGCGAATATCATCATAACCATGGTAACCCACATCTCCCCAGCCCTGATCATCGGAGTAAATCACGACAATATTGGGTTTACTCTCATCTAACGGTGCCATCCTTGTTTCTTCGGCATGAGCTATAGCTGTATTTAACAATATAAGAGGCAGAATAATCTTTTTCATTTTCAAGATCCCAGATTAAATTAGAGTGCATTTCGGCAACAGCTTTCGCTGCTACCGTATTCCTCTCTTTATTCGGAACGGCTCAATCGCCTCTTAAGTGGCCCTTCTTAGCCCCGCTAAGCTGGCGGTGTACCTTCTTCTGCTTAGCTTCATTTTGAAGCTCTTCCATACGGCTTTCCAAAAAATCTGCGTCTTTGCGCTTGGCAAACAACTCAAGTATTGGATCGCTGAAGTCTTCCATATGCTTTAGCATAATCTCTTCCATCGACTTCTGCTGAGCCTGTCATACCGAGCGAGCCGTAATCCATATCATCAGCAGCAAACAACGGAATATTAGGGGGAGTGGGTTAGCTTAATGCTGGTTCGAATTCTCACCAGAGTCGTAATGCAGGCGGGCGTAATTTCTGGCAAGGACAAATTACCAGAACCTATGTTTATGCGGAAAATAACTCAACCGATATCATAAGTGGGCTTCGATAGGGTCGCAGTTTATGGTGCTGCCTCTTCGCTTATCCATAAAGCTCAGGCAAAAAAAAACCGCTAAGCAATTAGCGGTTTTCTTGAAAATGGCGGAGAGATAGGGATTTGAACCCTGACTCCGCGACATGAAATAAAAATAAACCGTTTAAAATCAATGCGTAACAGTGTGCAAGTCAAGCATGATTAACAATTGTGTTATACAATTGACTCTAGTGAAAATCACATACCAAGTCAATGTAGTGTCTCATTTTAGAGCAAAAGATATGATATCTTTCCTTTGCGCTTTTTATTCTACTCATATAATTAGTTAAATAGTCACTCAAATCAGAGTCAACTACGTTAAAAGAAAAGACTCTCAACTCGATTATAGATGGTTGAAATTGGCCCCTCGACTTAAATAAACACTTTCCGGTTTAAGAAAGCAATTATTCTCCTAGTTTTATTCATTTTTTCATAAATCGTCGAATTTCATCAGATGTAATCCGATCTCCCCCTCTAGGATTTTCTGGGATTAATCCCATAAAATCTGCCACATTATTAATAGCTTGAAGAGGCGAATCTCCCTTATTTAGAATCCGATGATTTGCCATTTCTTCGATATTTGCAACTCGTCTTAAATGCAACGTATCTAAAATGTCTTTAGGCGTTTTATGTGACTTAGCTCCTAAAAGGTGGTTAATTTCAGCCTTCTTCATAGCGAATGCGCGTTGATAAATTTGCCCTAATGCAGAAGCATATACACCTCGCTCTCCCCCCCTAATTTTATTTAATTTTAAATACCCATCATAAGTTCCATTATGCTTTGCATCATCTATCCAAATAGAGATAGCCATTTTTAGTTCTTTGTTAAGAAGTATTGACGCAAAGCGCAATTCAAATTTTAAAGCTCGCTCATCTTCATCTCTTACTACACCAAATTCACGGTCGGCTCTTCGTTCAAATGTTTCGTGCATTGATGCAGCCAACAATGCTATAGCAGGTTTTCTTTCGCCAATGAATGCCGCATAACATACCATGGCCATAAGGTCTTCAGTCTTAATCAAGTGACTCTCTACACTGCCACTTCGATAGCTTTGTATGTTACCTATAAAACCATATGCTCTTAATTTTGTTAACACACCTTTGGCTGATCTTGTTGTATCTGCAAGCCAACCCTCATTGTAACCAACGGCTAAACTCGCCTGGCGCATAGACCAACGATATTCTCCATTTTCTAACATATATACTGGTAACTCAGTGCCACCTAGCAACAAGGTTTGTTTCTTCATTCTAGCTACTCATTTACGACTATAAGCCACAATCAAATGTCACATAAATGTAAAATAAAACACCTTTATTATTTGTCATATTAATTCTTTAATTTTGTCATAATTAAAGGTTAATTTTGACACCTTAGAGATGTTAAATGTTTTCACGTACTCACAAGCAGCGCTGAATTTACACGGACATTCAATGAATTACAAAAAGGAAAATGTTAATGAAATGGTGTATTGAACTTTACGTGATCATTCAGTAGAATGATTAACAAAAGCCCAACATTTACCTAAATTAAGCCTTCATACTATTTATTATAATATTTATCAACACGTTGCAATGTTAATGAAATGATAAAATACACTTCGCGGGAACATGATGAAGATCACACTCTAGATATATCTTAACAGACTAAATTGAAACGTATTGTATTCACTGTGAATTACAACTTAGATAAAACTGTCTCTTTCCATAACGAGGAGACGTGCTATTTGGATAAACATGACCACAAAGAAATGGAATAGTAAATACGTTATTCACCATCAAAGCAGTTTCGATAGTTATATCAGTGTATTGGAAACCGCGATCTCGAGCGCTAGAATATTCGGTACAATTTCAGCTATTGATGGTTTGTTCATCAAGCAAAACGGAGAGTAAACCACGCGCAACAAGCGCCCAGTTGTATTGCTTACAGTAACTGATTTTATGCTTGGCTCTACCAATTTGTATCATCCATCAGTATCCGCCAAATGAGCTTCTCGCTGTGGGAGTTCTGTCTGCACCTAACACAGGTAGGCATAAAGCTCCACTCCCTTGGCCCGGCAGCAGAGCATGATACTGAACAAGGTTGCACCGGTATTTGCCCTACTTGGCTTATCGGCGTACCTTTCAAGTTAGCCCCCACTGTCTACACGCCTAGCTGACCGCTATCATTGCAGATGTTCCTGCCATAGTTGAAGCGAGTCACGATATAGCTCCGTTGATAATGGAGCTATATCAAATGGTTAGCTAATACAGGGAGAAATAGGCGCTTACCTTAAAAAATAATGGCATACTATTATCCATTCTCTATCAGATAATAGTTGATGATATCTTACTCAGTTTTTCATTGAGTTTAAGGCAATATGTATTAAATCTATCAATTTTTAACCCTAGTGTAACCAAATCTTCAGCATCATTTTTCTTATCTAAGTGTAATGCAAGCCATGCTAGCCTAGAACAATCAACTGCATCACCTTCAGACTTACGTTTAAGTACTGTATCGTATAACTTACTGAGTAACTCGTTTTTAACGTCATGATCATCAATAACAAACTCAGGTTTGTTAAGAAGATGGTTAACAGTATTAACTAAGTTAGAAAGCTCGCTGAACTCAACAATTGAATATTGTGATGCCTCTGTAAGAGCATGAATTTCATCAAATGGGAGTTTTAATTTTCGAGCAATACTGGCCAACTGATACCAGGCAGTAACTTTCTTTTCTTCTTCAGCCTCAGTTTCCAAAAATAGTAAAAGGTATCGCTTAGCTTCTTCTAATAGAGATTTTGAATTAGACTCTTCCAGCCATTCGGAAGCCATTAACCAAGCATCATGATAAGAATATGCAATACATTCTATAATATCTTTATGTTGTTTAAAGTCCTTTTCATGATTGTCTAGGCTAGATAAGAACTTAGATATATGTTGTGATAAAATTGCAAGATCATTTTCTATCTTGGTGACACCAAATCTTTGAAGCGTTTTCACATCTGAAGATATTATATTTTTCAGAGGGCTTACACGAACTTTCTTTTGACCAAATGCTAGCGCAGTATACGGTAAAACAATAAAGTATTGATTATCTAATTTAGACTTATGCTCTTCAGCCAAAGAGTATTGAATGAGGGTATCAATAGCATCTTCCACATCATGAGAATTATCAATCGATGCCATCATCACAGCTTCTAACGCTAATCGAGGGATTGCTGAATTCCATGAAGAAAGAGTCAAGAAAATTCTCTGCGTACAAGGATTTAGTGCTGCGTAAGTTCTTTCAAACAGGGCAGTTAATACCTCTTCATTACCAGCTACAATTTTAGGAAGCGCTCCTTTCATACCCTTATTTGAAAGCTCTCCCAGCATAATTTTTATAATGTACGGGTGTCCGCCTGAAACAGAAAAAATTTGTTCTTTTAATTTTTCTGTTAGGTAACATTTAACTCCCAACCCTTCAGAAGTAAGTTCTATAAGTTCATAAGATTCATTTTTTGTCATACCATAAACATTTAAAGGGTAATCACCAATAAACTCCCTCAAACGTGTTGTGATAAGAACTTTATTTGGATTTCTTATATAGGTATCCACCCACTTAAAAACTTCAATAGGACTTTCTGTAGTTTCAAAGTTATCAAAGATATATAAACATGACCCAATATCACTTTCAGTTAGTTGCTCTTGAAAATATTTTATATAATCATAGCCTTTTTTCTTGTACTCTTCATTCGATAAAACTAACTTACAGTAATATTTAGCAATATCTTTGTTGCTGACAACATTTGCAGAAACTAATTTTGCCCCTCCTTCTTTTAAGTCAATATCACGAGAGCTAAACCATACTATGGAATCAAATCTCTGTTCAGAGTAGAGTCTAGGTATAACTTTGAGCGCAAGTGATGTTTTTCCAATACCACCTCGACCAAGTAAAGTTACTATCGTTCTTCTATCATCAAGAAGCAAATTATAAAGCTGGTCCTCTAACTCTTGCCTTTGAATATATTGATAGTTTAACGTTGGAACATTGGTAAAGCAATTACCTTTCGCTATGAGTTCGCCAAGCCCTTCCGATTCACTTGGTGGAAGATTTCCTGTTGGTGCTAAATATTCAGCTGACTTATTATTTTTCTTATTATCTGAATAATATGATAGAAGCTCATATTTACTACTAGAAAAACTTCCATTAGCTATATAAAAGTCATTAAGCTCAGAATCACTTATTATTAAAGGTATTTTCCTGAAATCACCTATAAAAACATATAAACCGTCAGATAGGGAATATGTTTTTTTGTTTTTTAGTGGTTCGAAGTTTTCAGTACCATTACCTAAATCACTAACTCGATATTTACCACTTAAATTTCTCTTTATATAAGCGGATTCAATTTTAAATAGTGATGAATTACTTTTAATTAAGTTAATACTATTTGCCAGATGGTAAGCTGCATCAGATGTCTTTTCATTACTAGTTATGGCACCATGCCCACGAGTCTTATTTCGTAATTCAGTAAATAGTTTAAACCACGATTTTAAGTCTTTTTTTGTTGAAGGTGAAGACGCTTCAAGACCAAGTGTAGTCATTGCACTAATTAAACTATCAACAGCTTGAGCTTGCCATTCAGAACTAGAAACTTTTTTGGTTAGTTCAGTTTGGTATGGTCGAAATTCAGGATAAAGGTATTGAGAGGCAGGTCCAACAAGTAAATCATCGATTGCTTTACTCCATTCTCCAATACCATTTGCGCGGACAATACCATGTAGGATTCTATATTGATGACGATCGACGGAAGGAGATACATTACTGACTACAATTAAAGTTGATAGTTTTGTAATAGCTTCGCCTACGACCAGCAAATTGAAGAAAAATGTAAAGTCAGAATCCTCACAAGCTAGCTCTAGTTTTTTATCAAGCAAATTCAAAAACTTAATCACACATACATCCTTTTGTCATTTTTCGTTTTGATAGTTGAGTATGTTAGTTAGTCCGCATAACATTGACTACTGACATTTAAAAACAACAACATACAATGACCGCATATGATATGAGTTTTCCATGTTGGTTTCCATAGAAAACTCATCATTCATATACTAAAAGGTTCTTTTTTGCAGGCACTATTCTTAGATGGATAATATGTAATAATAGTTACCTAACCGCATTATTAATGTTAACTGGTTGCTATCATTAATTTGATAAAATTTGGTTAAGATGGCTTTGATCGTGAAGTTTTTCAATCATACATATAAATTCAGATGGTCCATTTAGTGCTTTTGTAACTTTGCTGCTAGATTAACCAGATCATTTAGTAACCTTTCCTTTTCTTTCGAAATAACCTCTAACTGCATGGTTAACATTTCCAGCTCTTTTTCCTTTGCACCAAAGTCTGCTTTAAGCTCACCATAGTGTTCCTGAACGCTGTCCAAATTTCTTCCAGCGAACCATTCTGCTGAGTAAGCAGCTCTTGTTGCAGCAAGGCATTACCGGAACGAATAATCGCTTCATCAGACACCTCAGGCGTTCGGCCAATTTGAGTTTCACTCATTACACACCTCCGGCGCACTAAAGAAAGTAAGAAACAAAAGAAATAAAGAAAGTAACGAAATAAACGAAAGAAACGACTCTCTCTGTTTTAGCCGGTTAGTCATAGCCCACCTCACAACCCTCAAGACTCTTGTCGCGTCGCTCATCGTACACTGTATGGATAATACTGTGCACCAGAGGCTGTAAATCAAGCGACATTTCGCTATCTAACTGTTCTGCCAGACGCTGAAAAAAGTCTTCTGCCTGATGCTCGAGGCCACGCTGCTGGTACGCCACGCCGATATATGCCTCCCGGATAAGCTCGCCCAGCAGCTGTTTCAGCTCGCCCCTAAGTTTTCCCGTCATTGTGTTTATGCGGCAGTATTCAAAACCAAGTGTCTTGATGGCTTGCTCTTGGTCTGCAATTTCTGCTTTTTTCTCTGTAATATCCTGCTCAAGTTGCATCAATTGCTCTTGTTGCCAGGCGTGCTCACTGGTCAGTTGCGCCTTGGCGGTTTCAAGCTCAGCAAGACTGATGGCCGCCTCTTTGGTTGCCACCTTCAGCTTTTCCAGCCGCTTTTCTTCCAGCTCACATTTGCGGGTCGCGTAATTATGACTGCGCTTGGACTTGGGCATTTTTACTTGCCGGTTCATTTTCTTACACTCCTCAGATTGGCGCTCGGTTTCGGGAGCAATCTCTGCATGAAACCCACGTTTGTGCAGCAGGTGTTCGTTGATGAAGTCACGAAACATGGCTTGCAACCGCTCGCCGTGCAGCACCATTTGCGCCTGTGTGAGCACACAATTTTCTGGTAGAAGCTTTTCTTCTTTTTCATTTCTTGCAGCACGCAGTTTGTTCTGCTCGCGTGTATATTGGTTTACCACTTCAATTTGAGTTTTCAGCAAATCCCAGTTGCCAAAAACACGGTCTTTCCCTGACAAAAAATAGTGACAATGCGTACCGGTTTCTTCATTTTTTAGTCGCTCATCAGCATGCACCGCCATGGCATGGATGTGGTATTTCGGAAAATAGTGCGTGAGGAACTTTTCCGTAAAGTCCAGCCAGTCCTGCGGCGTAATGGTTTTGTTATCTACGTTCCAGCGGTGAGGGATTTTAATGATCCCTTCCTGGAGATAAGTGGCGTTCTGGTTGGGCCTGGCCCCGGTCAGCTTGTTATGCACATCTACAAACTTTCTGATCGTACCCATTTTTTGCTGATGACGCGCCATTGTTTTCATGTCTAATTGCGCTACCTTGCCCGCAGGAATATGGCAATCATCGGGTGTCGTCCACAGCTCCCACAGCAACTCGGCCACGTCCTCATGGCCTTTTTGACGTTCAACCTTCATCGCCTTTTTAATTTTGGCTTTCAGCTGCCTACGCTGGGTCTTTAGTCGTGCCTGATTTTTTACTTTCCTGGCAGGCATAATCGCTTCTAAGATGGCTTGTTTTTGCTCTAGGTTATAATCATCAAGCGGCGCGGTTATGCCGTTAAACCACAGCAAATTTTCCTTCGCCAGCGATTCATCCCACTCCGGCGCTTTAACTTTTTTTGAAGGGATACGCAGCGTGTGGCCCAGCGAGTTGCTCATTATTGCAACCCCCTTGGCCGTCGTATCAGGATTAAAATGACGGTACAAAACATGGATGGTTTTCATTCCCTACCTCCTGTAGAGGTGGGGGCCGAACTTGGGGTCAAGGGGTCTCCCTTGCCAGCCGCTGTCGTCTCATCTTTTGCGCAGCTAAAAGTGAGACGATAGCTTAGCTGGTTAAACAACCGTCGCCCTTTTTGGGCGCGGCCCATGTCGAGGCTGTCTCCGGCCAAAATGAAAAAACTAGTCATGCGCACCTCCCGACAGGTTCAACGCCTGCTGAAGCGTACTGGCCAACGCCGGATTTTGTTCCAGGGCTATCAATAACTGTCCAACCAGGCTCAATGAGGTTTCGGAGGAGCGGTTTGGCAATGAGGATGCTGATCTACTAGCGGACTGGCTTAGGGTTTCCTCAACAGGGTTATCGACAACGCCAAAGACATCATTCATGCATTCATAAAACTGGCCTGCATAGTTAGGGGCATCCTCCTTCAGCCAGCGAGAATAATGTTTATCCACCATAGTGGTATCTTCGTGGCCAAGTTGCCGCGCAACCCACTCTTTACTTATCCCCGCAGTGAGGCAATGACTGGCGAAAGTATGGCGGGGCTGGTTCGGCCCTCGGTGCTTAATGCCCAGCACCTTCAAGAAAGGGGTAAAAAAGCTTTTGGCGTACTGGCGCGAATCAATAAACGGTTTGCCTGTCTTGGTGTTAAGAAATACATGACGAACGTACAGGGTCTTGTGGGTTTTATTGTCCGCCTGTAACACTTTTATCCGCTTGGGCTTGAGATGGCCTGTTAGCTTATATTGCCGTTTTAAAATGGCCATCACATGCGGGTTCATCTCAATGGTTCGCTCGGATGATTCCGTCTTCGGTACTTTATACCCACCGAGCACTTTACATTTATTGATATCAATCCGGCGACGTTCAAAATCAACGCAGTCCCAGTCTAACGCAATCGCCTCGCTAATCCGCCCGCCAGTTGCACAGCTGGTTAGGCACAAGTTTTGCTCACTTTGGTATTCAGTTTGCGCTGTAACCAAGAGGGTAAGCTCTGACTTGGTGAACGGCAGAGGTTCTGCGGTTTCAATCGTTAAGTTACTCAGGCCGTCCATTGGGTTTCGGGCAATCACGCCGTCACATTGAGCGCTGCTAAAAATAGCCCGGAGCACCGTGAAATGTTCATTGATGGTTTTATTGGCAAACTTTTTGTGCGCCTTGATTTTCCAGGCTTTGATATCTGATTGCCTTATTGTCTCTATCGGCCTGTTACCAAAGTGCCTAACCAGGTTTTTCACTTTGGACTTCACTGACTTCAGGGTAGAGGGGGCGACCTCAAATTGACGCTCTGCGAGGTATTGCGCAGCATAATCTGCAAAAGTGTATTGAGCCATCATTGACCTCCGCGGTTCGAGCCGCTTTTCATCATTCTTTGGCTACAAGCTAGCACGCTCCAAAGGGCGAAATACATACTAAACTGCTAATATTTAAATGTTTTCACAAATAAAAACAACTACTTATACAAATGCTTATATAGGCGCGTCAAAAATCCACAGTACAATCAGAGCCATAGTTGATAAGAGACAGATACTTCTTCAAGACACTAAGTTTGTATTTTTTTCCATAGCGGCCATAAGTTATGTTTTGGTTTTTATGGCCAACAAGCTGAGCAACGATGTTTTCATCTACCTCTTGTTGTTTTAATTCATCAACAAAGGTATGCCGAAACGAATAAGCAGTCGGTCGCTGTCCCGCTTTCATACCGATTTTATTCTGCAACCTCGCAAGCTGTTGGCAATATTGGCGAGACCAGTCTTTGTTCTCCCCTAATGGGATGTAAGAAAATAGCTGTGTCTGGCCTGCTTGCTTCAGTTCAGACACATAATCTTGAAATCCCCATGACAAAACCTTGGCATGCACCGGGACAAGACGGTATGAACTGTCGGTTTTGACACGCTGTTCAACCCCTTCTGAGCTGACACGGATACAGATCATGCCATCTTGCTCACAAATATCTTCAACCCTTAGCTGACACACCTCCGAAGGCCTGAGGCCGTGGAACAGCATCAAGAGTGTCGCCCACTTAAACGCGGCATCCTTTGCTTTAAACTCAGCGGACTGAAACAGGCGCTTTAATTCGTGTTTTTGCCAGCGCTGCCGCGCTGAACCATCGCCAGTGCTCGACGATTTAGCCAGTGGAATACCCGTAAAGGGGTTGATCGTGGTATAGAGCATCAGCTTGCACCATTTGAAGAACTGAGAAGAGGCAGCCATATACTCTTTGTTTGTTTTATGACTACGCCCCTCGCCAAGCAAGACATCCCGATACACGAGTGCCTCTGCGCTGGTAACCTGGGACACCGTTGTCGCTTCGGTGGAGGTGATAAAGTGCCCTATGCGCTGTTTAAGCTGTTTTACCGTCAGTGGCCGCACCGGCTCTTTTTCCTTTGAAGCGATAAATTGCGACAAAGCTTCACTCAATGTGATACCCGGTGGCGGCTTCGGAACTTCAACCAACTTCGGAAGTTCAACGTCGCTTGCTTTGCTGGCTATCCGAATAGGAACTGTTGTCTTGTCAGGGGAGGTAAAACCGATGCGAATTTGGTTGATAGTTTGGTCAACCAAGCACTTAAAGCCAGCCACGGTTTCATCAGGCGTCACACCGGCAACCAGCGGGCGTAGGGTTCGGGCAACGTCAAGGTTACGTTCTACAGCCTCGGAACGACACTTAGTTAGAAGCGAAACCTTGATGTCAAACGGGAAGCCTCTGTCTTTTAACGATTTTGGCAGACAGATGCGGGTGTAGTAGGTGCAATTTGCAGCGCGGAATAGGTACATTGTCTCAGTCAATCCTATTGTGGATGCTTGCAATGCCCAGAAACAAAAAAGCCGTTGATAATCAACGGCTTTTTGTGTTTTTAATTTGGCGGAGAGATAGGGATTTGAACCCTAGATACGCTACAAACGTATGCCGGTTTTCAAGACCGGTGCTTTCAACCACTCAGCCATCTCTCCTTTGTGCGGCGGATAATACGGGGCTAACTTAGGGTTGTAAAGCAGATTTTTTCAATTTCACTTCATATGATTAAACCTTGAACAACAATACGTTATTTATCAGTAATCCCCTTATGCAACGGGCATTGACCACAAGGATAAAGCTTGAGAGCTACACAGAAAATTTTCTCATTTCATGGTTAAGATCATCAACCTGGGCCTTAATATCCTGAGATGTCTGGTTTGCACTATCACAGTTATTGGAAACATCTGCGGCAGAGTCAGACAGCTGGTGAACTAAATCAGCCAAAGACTGAGAAACATCGGACTGCTGCTCGGTCGCCACGGTCATATTACTGACTTTATGGGCAACATCACCCATATAGCGGATAGTATCTTGCAACATAGCATTGGCCTTGGCCGTATGCTCGGTGCCGACTTTGACCAATGACTGACTGTCATTGATAACCTTGACCACTTGTCTGGTCGAATTCTGGATGGCATCAACAATCGCATTAATCTCGGTGGTTGATTCCGTTGTACGCTGTGCCAACAGACGCACTTCATCGGCAACAACAGCAAAACCTCTGCCTTGTTCACCAGCTCTGGCCGCTTCTATCGCTGCATTGAGAGCCAGCAGATTAGTTTGCTCAGCAACGCTTTCAATCACTTCGGTCACCCGTTCAATACGATCACTCTCATCGCTTAAATGTTGGACCATCTCACTGGCTCGGCCAATAAGTTTATTGAGTTCATTAACAGTCTGCTGGTTTTGCTCAAGGGCTTTTTCGCCGTTCGTCAGCAAAGAAGACGAGTACTGCAAATCGTCTGAGGCCGCTTGGGTATTTTGTGCCGTTTCACTGGCTGTAACCGACATTTGCTCGATAGCCGTTGCCATCGTGCTTATTTTTTCTGCTTGCTTGGTGGCTTCATTGGCGGTGCTACTGTTATTCACCAACAACCTATTCATGCTTAAATCCACATCCTTGGCCTTGTCTGTTACGCCAGTCACAAGTGCCGATAGTGATGCTGTCATTCGGTTTACCGCATCCACCAAGATAGCAATTTCATCATCACCTTTGTTATACAAAGCCTGTCCCGAAAACTTACCGTAGGAAATGTCTTCAGCTCGCTGAGCGACAAGAGTAAGGCGGGAACCAATACTACGGCCTAACCAAGTTGCAATCAGTAATGAACACACACTTGCAATAATGACAATAGATATTAATGTGGTTATTACGCTCGAAACACTGTCACGAATAGCAATACCTCCTTGCTGCGCATTGTCTTGCTGAGTGGCGACAATCGCATCGAGAACACTGGCAAATTGTGTTGCCACGGGGCCGGTTTGCTGCGCCATAATGTAGTTGGCTTTATTCCAATCCGGTGATTGACGAAGGGCAATAACCTGCTCGGCAAGAGGCAGATACATCTTCTGCATCTCCTCAAAGATTTGCCACAAACTCTGATGGCTTTCGCTTAGCAGATTCAGGTTACTATTCACTTCGGTAACGGCTTTGCCGTGTCGGCTCATCAAGTCTTTATATTTATCAAGATGATCCTGATTGCCATCAAACAGGTAATCACGCAACGTCCCCAGAGCATTAGAGAGCGAGGTATAGCTATCAGCATAAAGCTTCATGAGCCTTTTTCTCTCGCCGCCGAAGGTGTTGTTCTCTTCTTCATTGATCAGCCCCTGTAGCTGATCAAGTGCCACCTCGGCGATGGGCGCAGCTTCATTTAACATCAAGGCATGAGCTGGAAGGTTGTCTTCCGTATGACTTATTGAAACGATAGCTTGCTCGCTCTCCATCAGCGCCAGCCAACCTTGGCGCACAGTGTCAAATTGCGCTTTGGTCAAATGACTCTGTAGTTCGGCAAGTCGACTATCAACGAGAGTAAAAGTATCAGTTAACTGCTGTTTAAGAGCCTGTTCTGATAATTCATCACCACCTAATAGCATGTAAGCTCGCAGTACCAAAATGGAAGACTGTGCTGCTTGTTGGAGTGAGCGGCTAGCATCGACGGTAGGAAGATCGTCACTCAAGAGCGAGTGCGCATTCTCTTCGATCTGTGTGATTTGTTTATAGAGGATTACAGCGGCACATAAAAAAAGAGCCGTGATCAACAAAAAGCTGAGCCTCAGCTTTCTGGCGATAGAGAATTTCATAGGTAGTAAGTCCGTTTCCAACCAAAGAAAGGTTAATATAATGTTAATCTGGTTAATAATATATAATCCGTGAGGATAATTTATCGCTAACCAGTGATTAGTAATGGCAAGAACAGGCAAATTGAACGAAATAAAATAGTTACGTTTAGCTCGGTTCAACAGTTGAGCTCGCCGAGTCACACACTTCAATCACTGATGAAATAAGAGGTTCACCCCCCCGATTTGCTTTAACTGCCAACCCGATCGACTTACTCAAATCTAGAGAGTCAATCTGACGCAGTACGATACCCTCTGCCTCGCGGATCTCACGCCAGTCCGGTAGCAAAGCTGCCCCTACTCCAGCACTCACCAGCGGCCAGGCGTATTCAATGGTTCTGATGTTTGCCCTTGGCTGAAAATGTACTCCAGCGGTAGCCATCGCCAGCTTAACCCTTTCCAGTACATCGCAGGGACTGCGGTTAATAAAAGGCAAGCTGTCCAGATCATCGATTGTTATCGTCGCTTTGCTTGTCATCGGCCAGGCCTTAGGTAGAGCAAGCAGATAGTTATCCTGCCAAATCGGAACAAAGTCCTCCTTTTTCGTGACTGATTGCCGCAAGATAATCCTGGCGTCGCAAGGTTCATCCGGATCCACCAGCGTGAGCTCAAGGTTGTCGATGCGCTGTGTCAGCTCAGTCAGCAAATAGCTCATCCGCTGTGCGCCGAGCGAGCGCATTAACCCTAACCGCAAAGATACCGGTGTAGGGCCATCACCAAACAGTTGCAAAATCGTCTTTTCGCTGGCACTCATTTCCCTTGCCAGCGGATAGAGCTTGTCGGCAGCAGGCGTCGGCAGCACTCCATGGGTATGACGAACAAACAGACAAGTATCGAGAGTGTGCTCCAACTGTTTTATGGCGGCGGTGATTGAAGGTTGTGACACAAAACACTGACGCGCAGCCCCACTAACACTGCCCAGCTCATACACAGCCTGAAAATACCTAAGTGAACGCAATTCCATTGCCTTTTCCCTACTTTGGCCAACCTGAAAACAATAACTACGCCAAAGCGCTCAAGTTAACAAACATATAACAACACTACGTCGTTTTAGCTATACGAGCAACCGACAAAAGACTCATTAGCTATAGGCAACTCCTATAGCCAACATAAAAATTTCATATTTCTCATAAATACCTACAACTTCTAAGGTAATAGCCATCAAGGACAGACACAGGAACAAGCAATGAACAAGCTAAATGCCGCGGAACAGATTGCAGTCAACACGTCACCAGAAAAAAAGGATCACCTCGTTGTTACGCCTGACAAGGTCTTCGAGGCTATGGCGCGTCATGGCTATGACGAATCAATATCTGCCATTATCCAGAAAGAGAACCTATTGCCTGCGGGGTTGCTCAACCGGCTGCATGCCTCCTACCCCCAACATTCCGGCTTGCTTGAAACCCGTCCTATGCTTTTTGACGACAAGGAACACTACACCGGACTATCGGGGTTCCGCGAGGTCATCAGCATCCTTCACCAGAGCGGTATTAATATCGGAGGTGTTGAGGAAAGAGAGCTGTTTGTTGAGGTTTACCGCTTCCTTGCCACCCGCCATACCCTAAACAGCATTAACTGGGACAACTACACCACCGATTCAGTCTTTCAGCTGGTCTTCCCGCAACCGGGCATGATCGACCCACAGACAACCCAGGCCTACCTGCAAGCTGAAAGCCGCGAGAAGCGTACCCAGGTTGCGGTGGATTATATGGAAAAAACCAATCCCCATGATGGCAACCAGCAGCTCAACAAACCTTGGTTCGAGAATGATCAGGGAGAAATCGAATTCCTTGACGGCAGCCAGCACAAATATCCGCAATGCCAGCTGATCTTTGATAAAACGACTCAAAACTGTTTCTCGTTTTGTACTTACTGCTTCCGTCATGCACAGGTACGCGGCGACGAAGATATGTTTATTCAGAAAGATATCCAACAAATTCACCAATACCTAAGACAACATACCGAAGTCACCGATCTCTTGATCACCGGTGGCGACGGCGGCTATATGCCTGTTAACCGCCTCAAGCAATACGTCATGCCGCTCATCGAGGATCCTTCGTTGCTGCACGTGAAAAATGTCCGGCTTGCAACCCGCTCTCTCACCTTCCAGCCGGAAATGATCCTGAGCCACAAATACGATGCGATGCTAGAACTGTTTGACACCCTGCGTGACAACGGCATTCAGCTGGCTTGGATGGCCCATTTTTCCACCCCGCGCGAGCTGCTCAACCCAACAACCATAGCCGCTATCCGCCGCCTGCAAAATCACGGGGTAATGATTCGCAGCCAGAGCCCGATGATGAACCACATCAGCCTGTTTGCCGACGAAAACGGCAAGATAGATATTGATCGTTCGGCACAGAACTGGATCGACCTAGCCAATATCCTTGGCATGCTGTCTGTCGGTTTCCACTCGATGTACTGTGCACGCCCGACCGGTGAGCACCATTACTACACAGCGCCGCTCGCTGAGGTTGAAAAAATATTCAACCTGATCTACCGCTCACTGTCGTCGATAAACCGCCCTTCGCGCCACATCTCGATGACAATCTCAGCAGGCAAGCTGGCAATTCTTGGAACCTCGATCATCAACGGCGAGAAATGTTTTGCCCTGAAGTTCACCGAGGCCCGCAACATGGAATGGATGGACCGTGTATTCCACGCCAAATACGACGAACTGGAAAACAAAGTCGATTTCCTGACGCCACTCGATACCGACAAGTTCTTTTTTGAAGAAGAACTACAGCAAATCGAAACGGACCTGGCCAATGCACTTCGCCAACGACTGAACTGATACCTTCAAGATCATCAACTCAGGGTAGCCACGGCTGCGGTGGCTACCACAGCCAACAACAAAAACCCTCACAACAAGGCGTTGTTAATATGATTAATAAACATATCGCATCTCCCGCCCAGGCCGTCGCCGATATCTTTGACGGCGCGACCGTGATGATCGGCGGATTTGGCGAGGCCGGTAGCCCGATAGAGCTGATCCACGCCCTAATCGATCACGGGGCACGCAACCTCACCGTTATCAACAACAATACCGGCAGTGGCCATGTCGGCCTGGCGGCATTAATCGAAAACAGACAGGTCGGCAAAATGATCTGTTCTTTTCCCCGTACAGCCAATTCCACCGTCTTTCCTGATCTCTACCGGGCAGGCGACATCGAATTGGAACTTGTCCCCCAGGGCACGCTGGCCGAGCGGATCCGGGCGGGGGGCGCAGGGATCCCCGCTTTCTATACCGCGACCTCAGTTGGCACCCCACTTGCCGACGGCAAAGAGCATCGAGTGTTTGAGGAACGTGAATATGTCCTTGAGAGCGGCCTCACGGCCGACTTCGCCTTGATCAAATGCCGTCAGGCCGACCGCTACGGTAACCTGCTCTATAACAAAACTGCCCGAAATTTTGCACCGATTATGGCAATGGCCGCCAAGACAACCATTGTTCAAACGGGTGAACAGGTCGAGGCTGGCACCATTGATCCTGAAGAGATCGTCACTCCGGGGATTTTTGTGAACCGCATTGTTACCGTTTCCGATCCCGCCCATGAATCCAAACTCGTTACCGAGGGGAAATACTACCCATGAAAACGACACAACAAACTATAGGCTGGAGCCGCGACCAAATGGCACAGCGGGCAGCACTTGATATTCCCGATGGTGCCTACGTCAACCTCGGTATTGGTATTCCCGAAAAAGTTGCCCGTTACGTTCCCGATGGACGGGAAGTGATCTATCACACGGAAAACGGTTTACTCGGTATGGGCGTTGCGCCCGAGTACGGTCATGAGGATACCGAGCTGATCAACGCGGGGAAAAAACCAGTAACCGCCATCCCCGGCGCAGCCTATTTCCACCATGCTGACAGTTTTGCCATGATCCGGGGCCAGCATATTGATATCTGCGTACTGGGAGCAATGCAAGTCTCCCAACAGGGCGACTTGGCAAACTGGTCGACAGGGGCAAAAGATGCGATTCCGGCCGTTGGCGGAGCCATGGATTTAGTCGCAGGGGTTAAAACAATCTTTGTGATCACCCAACACACCACCAAGAACGGCGAGCCCAAACTGGTGGAAAGGTGCAGTTATCCGCTAACCGGACGCCATGTAGTCGATAGAATCTATACCGATCTTGCCGTCATTGATGTCACACCTCTGGGCTTGGAAGTGGTGGAGCTGGCTCCGGGTATCGACTTTGACTACCTGCAGCAGCGCACCAATTGCAAGCTGTTACTTGGACACAAGCTCGGCGAACAACTCAACAAACCTACCGTTAATCATACCGAAACGGCTCTGCTTGCTGATGTAGAAAGCAGGACTGAAAAAGAAAAGGCTGCCGCTATTAACAACACAAAGGGAACGGATCCCGCTGAATGCACCTTCAAGTAAGTTGGAATAGAAGCATGGAACAACAATATAAAACCCCATCGTCGAAACACAGCGCTGAACTATACCGCCAGGCTCTTCACCTGATGCCCGGCGGATGCAGCCGAAATACGGTATTGCGCCACCCCCACCCTCTCTATGCTGCTCATGGTCAAGGCTGCTATGTAACCGACGTTGAAGGAACTCAACGCGTCGACTTCGCCAACAATATGGCCGCTTTGATCCACGGCCATACCCACCCACAAATCGTAGCCGCTGTGACTGAGCAATTACATAAAGGTACTGCTTTCACCTTGGCCACCGAAATCGAAATTCAGTATGCCAGGCATCTTTGCAGCCGCAATGCTGGCTTCGATATGATCCGCTTTGTTAATTCGGGGACGGAAGCGGTGATGAGCTGTCTCAAGGCTGCAAGAGCCTTCACCGGGCGCCCCAAAATTGCCAAAGTCGAAGGCGCCTATCACGGGCTTTATGACTACGCGGAGGTCAGCCAGACCGCCAACCCGACAAACTGGGGTGAGCAGAATAATCCGGCCAGTGTTCCCGTTGCCCACGGCACGCCGGATTCCACCTTGAACGATGTGGTGGTGATCCCTTTCAATGATCCGGATAAAGCCATCGCTATTTTGGAGCAGCATGCCAGCGAACTAGCCTGCGTGCTGGTTGATCTCCTGCCTCATCGCGTGGGGCTAATCCCGGCCTCAGATGCCTTTATTACGGCACTCAGAAACTGGACCCGGAACAACGGGGCCTTGCTAGTCTTTGATGAAGTGATCACTTTCCGAAACAGCTATGGCGGCGCACAGGACAATTATTCAGTTCAGCCGGATCTGACCGCTATGGGCAAAATGATCGGCGGCGGCTTTCCCGTCGGTGCCCTCGCGGGACGGAAAGAGGTAATGGAAGTCATGAACCCTCTGGCAGATGAGCTGCTATTTCCCCATTCAGGAACCTTTTCTGCCAACCCAATCACTATGATTGCCGGTCTTACGGCCATGCAGCTATTTGATCAAGATGCGATATACCGGCTCAACAGCCTGAGCAACCAGTTGCGTCAACAAATCACCGAAGCAATCGGAATTGCCGATATACCCGCCTGTGTGACAGGTAACGGTTCGATGTTCCGCATCCATATGAAGCCGAAGCCTCCGACTAATTACCGCTTGGCTTACGCAGACAATAATGAAATCCGAATAAGAAGCGCCTTGCTGGATCACCTGTTTAACCATGGTTATATGATGATCAACACCTGTTCGGGCACCTTGTCTACCGCCATGACCGAGAGGGAGATCAACCGCTTTACCGAAGTACTGCTAGGCGGTTTCCGAACCATAAAGCCTCTGTTTGCTTCCAAGAATGATTAAGGGATTACGATTATGAATGTCTATATTTGCGATGCAATACGTACCCCTATCGGCCGCTATGGTGGTGCTCTGTCTTCTGTCAGGGCCGATGATCTGGCTGCTTTGCCAATCCGGGCATTAATAGCACGAAACAATAATGTAGATTGGCAAGAGGCAGACGACGTGTTACTCGGCTGTGCCAACCAGTCGGGCGAAGATAACCGTAACGTTGCCAGAATGGCGGGACTGCTGGCCGGATTACCCCACCAGGTTCCGGGCAGCACCGTCAATCGCTTATGCGGCTCAGGTCTCAATGCCATCGGGGATGCAGCCCGTTCGATCCATGCCGGTGAGGCTGAATTAGTGATTGCGGGCGGGGTCGAAAGTATGTCTAGAGCACCCTTTGTCATGGCCAAGGCATCCAGTGCTTTTTCCCGCTCGGCGGAGCTATACGATACCACCATGGGCTGGCGCTTCATCAATCCCGAACTTGATAAACAATATGGCACAGATCCTATGCCACAGACGGCTGAAAACCTGGCATCACTCTATGGGATCAGCCGAGGTGCCCAAGACTGGTTTGCCCTAAGAAGCCAACAAAAGGCGGCCATGGCACAAGAAGACGGACGCCTAGCCGCGGAAATCATTCCTGTCGCTATTCCAAGCCGGAAAGGGCCACCGATAATTGTCGATAAGGATGAGCACCTGCGCACCACCAGCCTCGAAAAACTGGGGGTACTAAATCCGCTATTTCGCGACGGTACTGTGACCGCCGGTAATGCCTCAGGGATCAATGACGGTGCAGCCGCGCTACTTCTGGCCTCTGAAGCCGCGGTTGGACAGCATAATCTCACACCCAAAGCACGAATTCTGGGTATGGCTGTCGCCGGCGTCCCGCCTCGGATCATGGGGATAGGCCCGGTACCTGCAACAATGAAATTACTAAACCGACTCGGTATGACATTAAATGACTTCGATCTATTGGAGTTTAACGAGGCATTTGCCGCCCAGGCTCTCACCTGTACCCGAGAATTGGGGCTGGCAGATGATGATCCGAGAATAAACCCTCAAGGTGGGGCTATCGCCCTCGGTCATCCTCTGGGAATGAGCGGTGCCCGATTGGTGACCACGGCGGTATATCAGCTACAGCGCAGCGGTGGCACCTTGGCACTGTGCACCATGTGCGTCGGTGTTGGTCAAGGGATTGCTATGGTGATAGAGCGCGTATAGATAATTAATGGAATTGGTATAACACCCTTTCCCGATCAGGGTTGCATCTACGGGCAGAAGGCAGAATTAGCTGCCTTTGCCAGGCTCGCTGAAAAAATAAAACAATAACGAACAAGCTTTGGTATCTGTCAACAAGATTGTTACTCATTCGGAAACAGTGATTTGCGCATTGATATATATACTATCAATAATAACAAGTCTATCATTCGGCCAGCCATTGAAACTTAACATTTCAGTGTGTAGCATAAATATTGTGCCTACCTCATGACTTTATTTGATCGGTATAGTCACGAATATTGTACCAGTGCGTATTTTAACCTTCATGGCTTATCTTTAACCATAAAAAGATGATTTGCTTTATAATGGTTAAATAATATCAATGAGACACGAGCTTTATCTGAGCACAAATATAATCAAATACTTAATATTGTATTAAATACTTTCAATTAATGAATATTAGTTTATCTAAAAGGGTAAACGCTTAAAGCATGCTCTATTTTCTCGGGCAGGACTATATCCTCACCTGGTTCCTTTTTCACAATCACACTTAATAATATATAAAATGAAATTTATTAAAATCTTAACTATTTTAAGTACGCTATTTTTTGCCTCATTTTCACAGGCAAAAGAAGTACGAGGTTTTTATGTCGGAGCTGGTGTTGGCTCGACAGGCATTGATGATATGGATGACTATTTTGAAGGCTCTGATAGCCTATTTCGTATCGATGAAGACGGAAATAGCTATAAACTGATTGCAGGTTATCAGTTCAACCGCGTTATTGCATTAGAAGCGCAGTATACCAAGTACGGAGACATCAACTTCCAGGTTCCTCTATTGCAGAACAAAACAGTCCATCATTGGTCGCCAGAAGCACTGTCTATCGCAGCAAATGCTGGTTATACATTCAATAACGGCTTGCGACCTTTTGGTATTCTTGGACTGTCGATGATTGATCTGAATGAATCGAAGAAAGTACTCGATAAAGAAACATACGTTGCACTTCGTTATGGTTTGGGTCTTGAGTATACGCCTTTGGCATTAAGTAACCTTAATTTCAGAATTGGCTATGAGGCTGATTTCTTCTACGCCGATGAAGATTATACCTATCATGGGGCTTACTCTGATTATACGTTATCAGAACTATACGACTTTACCCTTGATTCTTTTTATATAAGCGTTTCATATCAATTCTAAATTCAGTTAAGTTATACCGACAAGGCTGTGCTTTAAATCACAGCCTTTACTTTCCTCAGGCTCTCTTCGTGTTAATGTGGCAACCATACATAAACGATCGCTAAATTTTGTCTGGTTGAGTGTAAATAAACACAATTTGGCTCCCTCCCGCTCAAAAGATTCTGACAATACGGGGGAAAATCTCTTCAATTTCACGAAAGAGCTTTTCAGGATCCCCTTCATAGCGACGGGAAAAATGAAAAGGCATCAGCTGCTCAACGTCGGCTGCAGCAGCAATTTCACCACATGCAGTGGTTGTTAGGTGACCATTGTTAATTCCCCGAAAATGATCATCCCGAGAAAAAGCGGCTTCACAAATCAGTGTGTCTGCATGGTGCGCCAAAGTTATGAGCTTTTCTCTATTCTCAGCGGTATCAGCCAAATCTGTGGCATACACTAATTTCTTGCCAGCCTGTTTTCGCAGTAAACGGCTCGCCAGCTCGCCTACAGTCTTGCTGTCACCATTAGGCAACTCAATCAAGCTTGCGTGCTCACCTGCCATGTAAGTATATTTGAGTTTTCCCAGCCAGCGACCGGGAGGTAGCTGAAGCTCTGAAAGGGCCTTTTCAGAGACACCGATAGCTGCAACGGGTTCATAGGCATAAGCCAACACTGGCGTACCGTGATCCAGCTCGACGGCACGAACCCGAAAGCGTTCCTCTTGATGGATGATGCCGTTCTTAACTGCCTTGGCAGGCAAAGCAGTCATTGCATCCTGCCCTGCCTTCAGGTGGAAACATCGTAACAGCTCTCCATGCAGCTCAGCGACATCAAATTCGGGGCCATTATCGCCAATACGATCCCATAAAATTCCGCGGAGCATACCAGCAATATGCTGGGCCAGCCCTGGAGGACCATATAAAGTACAAGAGGTCGGTGCTCCCAACCGTACCCTGAGCAGCCCCATAAACCCGCCAATATGGTCAAAGTGGGCATGAGTGATAAATATATGGCTGACATTATGAATATGACGCATTGGCAGTCTTGAGGTATTGCCAAGATCAAACAGCAGGCATCGTCGGCTCCAGCTGGTCTTTATCAATAACAGAGGATCTTCAAATAAGCCATTAACCAACTCGGCGGTTATATCTCTCCTGCAGATCTGAGTGCTGCACGTGGTCTCTTTATGATCCGATGGATAGACCAGAGAGGAACCTGAAAATGTTGTGGCGACCGGTTTTATTTTTTTCCGTTGGTTCACAGTTACCAGCTTTTGGCCTGGTAAGTGCCAAGCATCGCGCAGCAACAACTGAGAAGGCGAGCGTTTGAATTGGTGACATCGCAGCCTTAGTTTTTGCTCCTGTAATTTCAGTACCTCTCCCATAGTGATCACCCCATCGGCATCACTCAAACTAATCACGCGGCCACACCATTTTTCCGGAAATTCAAGAGGAGGAGGCGTACCAAGCAATGCTATTTCTTCGAGCGGCAAGATAGTGTCCTCAGCCCCCTTCATATACTGCTCCCATAATTGCGTCCGCCATGCCAAACGCTCAAACCGACTGGGGGCGTGAGCCTCGTCGGAAACAGACATCCATATTACAGGTAAGTGAAGGCTGGCAATTTCCGGCTCTAACGTTATTGATTCATCTTGACTATCCAGCACTACAAGCATGGTCGTTGCAGTCAAATTGACTAGCGTTGTAAGCAGCTCCGACGCTGCCACTCCCCTCGTCATACCAGGCGCATCGATGATCAACGGTTGCTGGATGGACACTCTTAGCAGCAGGCGACTAACGGCCTCGGCCAACGGCAAACGAAAACGGGCAGCATCAAGGCTGCATAAGGCCTCAAAATCTTTCAGCTGCCAACGGCTATGATTCCAAGCGCCAAAATTGATAGCAGCCGGAATCCCAAACCTCGGGGAACCAGGATCCGCACTCAGACAAACACAAGATTGTTTCTCAAGCTGAAGCCGCCTCGCCAGCTCAGCAGCCAAATAACTCTTTCCTGCTCCCGTCGGGCCAAACAATAACACCCGTTCTGTCTTTCGCAACAATGCTTGGCTTAGGTGTTCCACGCCTTGTGTGTAGGTGAGTTGTACTGCTGGTAATACCATAATCAGATCTATTACATATTTGCCAATTAATGATTTAATCAATCAACCTATCTGCTTTTAGTATAATGAACCCTCGATATTTCCTCTCTAACGCAGGGAATGAAGCACTTCTACCCGCCATCCGCACAATGTATCAAGCGCTAACACATTGTATTGATTTGTCTGCTTCTATTTACGCCCAAGGTAGGCGTTAAGTATCATTTTATGCATCCGCTTTATCATACAAAGCCAGCTATATTCAGGCTCTCTTGCTCAACATCGCGAGGCTGAGGCTATGGCCGCCGCTGTAATGTTAAAGCAGCAGGAAACAGTTACACCCGATTATCGAACAATGTTCATAAAAATAATATTTAGTCTTTATATTGATTAGGAGATGCGGAATTGAACTGTCAGCTTAAGGTATTGGTCCCGGTAGTAGCATTGACACTCGGCTTGGTTGGCTGCGGTGGTGGCGGTTCGGGCAAAAAAACCGCCCCTGATAACAACGGGGGCAAAGTAAATCCTCCCGCACAGAATAATGTGTATCCAGAAGGGGTGTACCTGACGACTCTAGCAGGCGGCAATGATGATATTTCGCGTGATGCTGATAGTTCAGCCAAATACGTGGGTGTAGGCTTTGCCTTTAATCAAAGCCTCACTCCGGGTAAGCAGGAATTATATGCCACCCTGAGAGAGGTCGCCCCCACTGACACTAATGCGCCAGGCTGGTACAACGTCCAGGCCGAGAGAGCCAACCGTTTAGACCACAACATCGAAATCGAATATTGCTACGATGATGCTGTTACAGGCTGCTTTGCTCCGGAAGAAGTGAGCACCGAAATGGGTGGGGGCTGGATAGCAGCGCTATCTGATACTCACCAGGCACAGATGGTCAATAATCAGCTAGCTGAGGGTCTTTCCCCAGTCTACGGCGACAAAGGATTCATGATCCAACCAGACGATCGCCACAGATCTCGCCTGCTCTTTGTTCAGACTGATACCTCTGGACTGTCTGCTAGCTTATTCGCACAGTTGATTGGTAGCCAATGGCAGGCACCTGAAGCTTACACCATGCCATCTAACTATACCCGATACGCGTTTAGTCATTCAGATAGTGGCACAATGGCGATTACCGCCTCAATGGTGGATGAAAACAATGTTTCTCAATGTACAGTGGTTAGTACTGAGATGAACGTTATCAACGCTAAATTTATGCTGTTCGAAGCGACGATGGCATCCGATGTCGTTCAACCTTGTAAAGCGTACCTTGATAGTTTGGGTGATAAGAACCATTCGGAAGCAGACCTATCAAAATCTCACGAGATGATGGCGAGTTTTGTTAAAGATGGTAATAGTGATGATATTCTGGCGTTAATGCACGTAGCCGATGATTCGGTCGTTAGCGGCCCAGGGCTGTTTATCAAGCAATAATTAACGGCATAATATATACGCCCTCTGCCACCCTAAGCTAGGCAGAGGGTAATTAAACTAGCCTTTGATATTAACGACCTGCCGCAGGGTATGAACAATCTCAACCAGGTCACTCTGGTTTCTCATAACTGTATCGATATCTTTATAGGCACTTGGGATCTCATCAATCACACCTTTGTCCTTGCGGCATTCGACCCCAGCCGTTTGTTCTATCAAGTCCTGCTCCGAATATTGCTTCTTGGCCTGAGTCCGGGACAGTCGACGGCCAGCACCATGACTGCAGCTAAAAAATGACTCCGGATTACCCAGACCGCGAACTACATAGGAATTAGCTCCCATGCTTCCAGGGATCACCCCTAAATCTCCTTTCCTAGCCCGAATTGCCCCCTTACGAGTTACCCAGACCTCATGGCCGAAATGTACTTCTCGCTCAATATAATTATGATGACAATTTATCGCCTCGTGCGTCACCGAAAAACGAGGGAAATGAAAAGCTAGTACCTTCAGTGCGGCCTTCATCATCAATTCACGGTTGATACGTGCATAATCCTGTGCCCAGCTAACACCTTCAATGTACTTATCGTAGTTTTTGCTCCCTTTTTTAAAGTAGGCCAGGTTGGCATCCGGCAAATGAATATTTGCACGTTCCATTTCCTGCTTAGCCTGAGCGATGAAATAACGTCCAATCGTGTTACCTATTCCACGGCTCCCCGAGTGAAGCATCACCCAAAGATTATCGTCCTCATCAAGACACAGTTCGAAAAAATGGTTTCCGCCACCCAGCGTCCCGGCCTGACGAGCCCAGCGCCCCGGCTCAAGCATTTTCCTTAGTGCAGGGTTTTCATGAAGAATATTCTCCAGTCGCTTAGCCAACACCGAGTTCCCTTTAATCTTGGCAACTCGATGTTCCCGACCGGGGCCTAAAGGAATGACCTGCTCAATAGCACTACGGAGCGGTTTAAGATCGAACGGCAGATCAGCCCCCGTCAGAGACAGGCGAACGGAACTGACACCGCAACCTATATCGACACCTGTGGCTGCCGGTACAATTGCATCAACAGTAGCGATAACACTGCCTATCGTTGCCCCTTTACCAAGGTGAACATCAGGCATACCGGCCACATGGTGATAGATAAAGGGGAGAGAGGCCGTACGTTTGAGCTGCTCCGCGGTTTCCGAATCAATATCGTCAGTCCAGACTTTTACCGGATGCGGTTGTATTTTGGTTGATGGGTAAACGGTTACAATTGGCATTATCCATGCCTCCGTTATTTCTTTGCTCAAGCCAACAGTCAGCAATAAGCCTTACCACTACAATTTCCAAGCACGACCGTTGAACGAAACGCAGCACCGAAACGTAGAACAAGGCTTTCCATTTAATTATGGCACTGGTCAGACAGTTACAGCCAAAGACAATCATTTTTATGATAAATAATTTGGGGGTAAAACGACTAGCTAGACACCTGATTTAATTTCTTTGATATCAGCTTAACTTTACCAATATATTCATTGTTTTAACTAATCGTTCGATACTTTTTCAAGATGTAAAATGCAGAAAAACAAAGGGCTTAAATAAGCATAGAGCATCATATAAAAGAGCTAAAGCTATATTACAGAAAACAATTTTCCTATCAAATCAACGTCCATACAGAACAGGTACAGTATCAAAAGAATATCATTAAAATCATTAATGTATATAAAGGCTTATCCTAACCATGAAAAAAATGTATCAAGATGAAAGAGTTAAAGAATTAACCAGAAAAATCTCAAACAACACTAGAGAAAAGCACCTAAAAGAACGAGGGGTAAAACCTATTCGATAAATATAATACTTGATAAGCCATTGATATTATTAATCAAACCTAAACACCAAACTAAAACTTGTATTGATTCATATTGATATAATATGAAATATATGAGGATACGGTTAAACTCCCCCCTTAAATTACACGTCCAGTTGCTCTTGATACTGCCTAGGCGTCAAACCGTGCATTCACTTAAGCGCCTTGGTAAGGCTCTGCTGATTAGTAACCCACCCAACAATTTGGAAATTTGATCATAAGACTAATCTAGATAATACCTTAAACGCCTGATCACATAGCTACTGATGCTACACCAACCTAACATAGAAACTTCGCTAAATAACCACCAATAATAAAAATGATACTAGAATTCTCTGATGCCGAAGCTTTTGGTCTTAAGTGATTGGCCTTAAATGCTTGCGCGGTAAAACAAGGAATAAACGTGCGAGCTATTGATAAACTGAAGGGCAAAAAAGGCAGGTTTTATTATTTGACCGTAAATTAAACCATCAAATATTAAAAACCTGCCCAATCTTTGTAAGCTCAATACAGCTTATAGCAATTGAAGAGCGATAAGCTCAGTCAAATACCAATTACGCTTGTGGAAGCGTACCTTCGCCGTTAGAAACAACAGCGTCGATTTGTACTAGAGCACCCATTTCAATTTGAGAAACACCAACTACTGTACGTGCTGGAAGGTCGCCTTGGAAGAAGGTTGTGTAAACTTCGTTTACAGCATCGATATCAGCAACATCTTTTAGTTGAATGTTGATCTTAACGATATCGTCCATTACGTGGTCAACACTTTCAACGATAGCTTTGATGTTTTTCATGCACTGCTCAGCTTGCTCTTTAGCACCGCCAGCTACGATTGCATTTGTTTTCACGTCAACTGGAAGTTGTGCTGCAACGTGGTTGTAGTGAGAGAAAGCAACTGTTTGCGTGTGTAGTGGGTTACGTGGTGCAGCATCTGTGTTGTTTGCACGAATAACGATGTTGTGACGATCTTCAACTTCTTGTGGAGGTGTGCCATCACCGTGAGATACAGAAGCATCAATTTGAACTAATGCACCCATAGGTAGCGCATCAGCAGCAATAACTGAACGTGCCGGTACGTAAGCAACAGTACGAGCGATAGCTGAATCTGGGAAGAATGTTGAGTAAACTTCGTTTACTGCATCAACATCAGACAGATCGTTTAGGTACATGTTGATTTTAACGATGTCATCGAAAGGAACGTCGATGCTTTCTAGCACTGCCTTCATGTTCTTAAGACATTGTGCAGTTTGCTCTTTCACGCCGCCTTCTACTAGCGCGCCAGTCTTAGGGTCTACTGGTAGTTGAGCAGAAATGTTGTTGTAGTGAGAGAAAGCAACAGTTTGAGTAGAAACAGCGCTTTGTGGTGCATTTTCAGTATTGCGAGAAAGCTTGATAAGTGCACAAGGCGCTTGTGGAGCAGTACCTTCACCGTTAGAGATAAGTGCATCCATTTGAACCAAAGCATCGCCCATTGGTAAAGCGTTAACTTGAACCACAGTGCGTGTAGGAAGTAGGTTATCGAAGAATGTTGCGTAAACTTCGTCTACTGCCGCAGCGTCGTTGATATTTTTAAGGAATACGTTAATTTTTACAACATCATCCATTACATGATCGATGCTTTCAACGATAGCTTTAATGTTAGTTAAACATTGTTTTGCTTGGTCTTTTACGTCACCAACTACGATTTCACCAGTTTTAGGATCTACAGGCAATTGTGCAGAAAAGTTATTGTAGTGAGAAAAAGCAACTGTTTGAGAAGATAGAGCGCTTTGAGGTGCATTTTCTGTGTTTCGAGAAACTTTGATGATCGCGTCAGTCATGTCGAATTTTATCCTTTTATGTAGTACAGAAATAAGTATTTATCTTTAATGGGCTTTATCTTTAATAGTTTTTATTTGAAAGAATAATTAAAGTGGTGCAATGGTAAGTAAATTTATTTAGGGGGAATGTGATAAGCATCAAAATATCATTTCACTAGAAAAGCGAATTATTAGGATAAATAGTCACTTTACGACTAATTATCCACAAATCTGTTAATAATCTGGCTGTAATAACTATTTATTTTTGCGAATGATTCGTCAATAGTGAATATAATCTCAGCGAGTTAAATGCCATATTTGCTGAATTTAGTTCAAATTTGATAAATTGATCACAATAAGTTCATTCAAATTCAAGCACAAGCTCCATTGGTGCGTCATTTCTGTCGTTATAAATGCATAAATACCCTGGAGTATCTTACGACGCTCACCGTTTAGGGCAGAATCGTGATGAAGTTGCAAAGCGACGACAGTCAATCCTATGGTGGATACTTCCATTTCAACGTAGCGGAGAAATAGGGAACTGCACCCTACCGCTCCCTTCACCAAACGACAGATGTAAAAAAACCGCTGATAGCTCAGCGGTTTCTTTGAATTTGGCGGAGAGATAGGGATTTACTTCGCCCTACGGGCCGTTGCTATAAAGCGCCTTCGGCTAGCAACGTTGTCTCGCTTCGCTCGGCTGAACCCTGTGTCTAGGCTTCTTCACCCTATCTCATTTGAAAAATTCAGGTATAAAAAAACCGCTGATAGCTCAGCGGTTTCTTTGAATTTGGCGGAGAGATAGGGATTTGAACCCTGTCTTCGCGACACAAAAGCGAACTAAACCGTTTAAAATCAGAAGCTTAACATGGCAACACAAGCAAGGTTAAGCAATCGTGTTATACAATTGACTCTAGTGAATACCACATACCAAGTCAATGAAA
>NZ_JAKRRW010000059.1 GCF_026191635.1 Photobacterium obscurum | reverse complement strand
TCAAAAGTATACGGTGGTGAAGCTAAAGACTTCGCATCTATCGATAACGCTCCAGAAGAGCGCGAGCGTGGTATCACAATCTCTACTTCTCACGTAGAGTACGATACTCCAACTCGTCACTACGCACACGTTGACTGCCCAGGACACGCCGATTACGTTAAAAACATGATCACCGGTGCTGCGCAGATGGATGGTGGTATCCTAGTTGTTGCTGCAACTGATGGTCCTATGCCTCAGACGCGTGAGCACATCCTTCTTGGTCGTCAGGTTGGTATCCCTTACATCATCGTATTCATGAACAAATGTGACATGGTTGATGATGAAGAACTACTAGAACTAGTAGAAATGGAAGTTCGTGAACTTCTATCTGAGTACGAATTCCCAGGTGATGACTGCCCAGTAATCATGGGTTCTGCTCTTGGCGCTCTAAACGGCGAGAAAGAGTGGGAAGACAAGATCGTTGAACTAGCTGAAGCTCTAGATAACTACATCCCAGAGCCAGAGCGTGCAATCGATCTACCATTCATCCTTCCAATCGAAGATGTATTCTCAATCCAGGGCCGTGGTACTGTTGTAACTGGTCGTGTTGAGCAAGGTATCATCACTGTAGGTGACGAAGTAGAAATCGTAGGTATCAAAGAAACTACATCTACTACTTGTACTGGTGTTGAGATGTTCCGTAAGCTTCTTGACGAAGGCCGTGCTGGTGAGAACGTTGGTGTTCTTCTACGTGGTACTAAGCGTGACGAAGTTGAGCGTGGTCAGGTTCTTGCTAAGCCTGGTTCAATCACTCCACACACTACTTTCACTTCAGAAATCTATGTTCTTTCTAAAGATGAAGGCGG
>NZ_JAKRRW010000058.1 GCF_026191635.1 Photobacterium obscurum | reverse complement strand
CATTGCCGCAGCTTCGGTGTATAGCTTAGCCCCGTTAAATCTTCCGCGCAGGCCGACTCGACCAGTGAGCTATTACGCTTTCTTTAAATGATGGCTGCTTCTAAGCCAACATCCTGGCTGTCTGAGCCTTCCCACATCGTTTCCCACTTAGCTATAACTTTGGGACCTTAGCTGGCGGTCTGGGTTGTTTCCCTCTCCACGACGGACGTTAGCACCCGCCGTGTGTCTCCCGGATAGTACTTACTGGTATTCGGAGTTTGCAAAGGGTTGGTAAGTCGGGATGACCCCCTAGCCTTAACAGTGCTCTACCCCCAGTAGTATTCGTCCGAGGCGCTACCTAAATAGCTTTCGGGGAGAACCAGCTATCTCCAGGTTTGATTGGCCTTTCACCCCTAGCCACAAGTCATCCGCTAATTTTTCAACATTAGTCGGTTCGGTCCTCCAGTAAGTGTTACCTCACCTTCAACCTGCCCATGGCTAGATCACCTGGTTTCGGGTCTAATCCTAGCAACTGTACGCCCAGTTAAGACTCGGTTTCCCTACGGCTCCCCTATACGGTTAACCTTGCTACTAAAATTAAGTCGCTGACCCATTATACAAAAGGTACGCAGTCACACCACGAAGGTGCTCCTACTGCTTGTACGTACACGGTTTCAGGTTCTATTTCACTCCCCTCACAGGGGTTCTTTTCGCCTTTCCCTCACGGTACTGGTTCACTATCGGTCAGTCAGGAGTATTTAGCCTTGGAGGATGGTCCCCCCATGTTCAGACAGGATATCACGTGTCCCGTCCTACTCGATTTCACTCGAAGCGCGCTGTCGGCTACGGGGCTATCACCCTTTATTGCTGTGCTTTCCAGCACATTCGCCTAAC
>NZ_JAKRRW010000056.1 GCF_026191635.1 Photobacterium obscurum | reverse complement strand
AGCTCTTAAGCTCTAACTTGGGCATTTCGGATAAAGAATGGTATCTCAAACTGCGCAGTCCCCCACTTGCAACTGGCTTTGTGATACGCATAAAGACGCTTGCTAACGGGAAACACTGAGCATTGCAGCCTTAGTGAAATTCAATAAAAAAATGCAAAAATGATGATTACGATTCAATGATGCCTGGCACCAGCCCCCTTTATCCACTTAAAAACAGCCATTCAGATAAAAGTGACAATACCTAGTTGTTAATTAGATAAAGCTAATGTAGCATTCGACTATATAAGGAAAACCTAATTTACAGAGAATAAATGGAGAAGTGACAGATGTTCATGATAGAGCTAAATGATACTGGCTGGAGATACTGGCTGATAACGGCTGTACTGCTTAGCTACGGAGTAATCGACGACCCGATGGGGTTTGTGTTTGCTATAGGCCTGACCGTCGTTCATCTGCTCCACTTTGTCATCAGCAAACGAAGTGTTACCGCATTTCCAATACAGGTTCGATTCTGGTACTTGTCGCTGCTGTTGTTGGCACAGATCGAGGGGCTTGGTTGGATATATTGGATCCCGGCAATAGGCACTTGGGCTCAAGTCCTCTTTGGATACTGCGCCATGGCACGTCTTGTTTCACTGTTGCCCTGGAATAGCAATGAGCGTTTTTCAATTGCTCTGATCAGACGAACATTGCTTGCCCGCCCGGTTAAAGGCAGCATTAAGCAAAAGGTTGCCACTGACAGTTAATCGACCAAGGGGCTGGCAAAGTGACAAAGGGATCGGAGTCTGATCCCTTTGTCCTATAATTGCTGACAGTGGCTTCCTGTTTCCTAGTCTAATATTCCAGGCCCTTGGCAGAGATGGCAATGAGCAGACAGCTGAAAATTTTGGTACTGGTATTGCGAATCAAGATGAACAGGATACGAATAAGCAATAACTCTAAGTG
>NZ_JAKRRW010000055.1 GCF_026191635.1 Photobacterium obscurum | reverse complement strand
TGTATTAGTTCCGACTAGATCTGACACTTCAATTTGAAAAGAAGAGAGTTACCCACTTTGATTAAAGGTGCTGAATCCGTAATCAAAGAAACTAAGAGGTAACTCTCATGCTTCATACTAGCAATCCAATCATCAAACACAAAGCTGGTCTTCTCAATCTTGCAGAAGAACTCGGCAATGTATCAAAAGCCTGCAAAGTTATGGGCGTATCAAGAGACACTTTCTACCGCTACCAAGAGCTGGTTGAAACAGGTGGTATTGATGCTTTAATCAATCAAAGTCGCAGAACACCAAACTTAAAGAATCGTGTGGATAGTGAAACTGAACAAGCTGTTCTCAAGTACGCCATTGATTTCCCTGCTCACGGGCAAGTTAGAACGAGTAATGAACTGCGCAAGCTAGGCGTGTTTATCTCTCCAAGCGGCGTTCGTTCAATCTGGCTTAGGAATGACCTTGAGAACTTCAAGAAACGACTTATAGCGCTGGAAAAGCAGGTTGCCGAAAACGGTATCATCTTAACGGATGCACAAGTTGCAGCATTAGAGCGCAAAAAGCAGGATGATGAGGCTTGTGGCGAGATAGAAACGGCTCATCCTGGATACTTAGGCTCTCAGGATACGTTCTATGTTGGCAATTTAAAGGGAGTCGGCCGTATCTACCAGCAAACGTTCGTAGATACCTATAGCAAAGTAGCGTTCGCCAAACTCTACACCACAAAAACGCCTATCACTGCTGCCGATATGTTGAATGATAAAGTATTACCGTTCTTCGAGTCACACGAGCTACCAATGCTTCGAATACTGACTGACAGAGGCACAGAATACTGTGGCCGCGTTGAGCAACATGACTATCAGCTTTACCTCGCCATTAATGATATCGACCATACGAAAACCAAAGCCATGTCGCCACAAACGAACGGTATCTGTGAGCGCTTCCATAAGACGATATTAAACGAGTTCTACCAAGTTACGTTCAGAAAGAAACTGTATGGCTCGATGGAAGAGTTGCAGAAAGATCTGGACGAATGGATGGACTACTACAACAATCATCGTACTCATCAAGGAAAAATGTGCTGTGGCAGAACGCCAATGGAGACATTAGAAGATGGGAAATCAATCTGGGCCGAAAAGAATCTAGCCCAGATTTAATCTGACAGGCACCGAGTCAAAAATGGGTAACTGTCAGATCAGGTCTGAATTAGTACA
>NZ_JAKRRW010000053.1 GCF_026191635.1 Photobacterium obscurum | reverse complement strand
AAAAATGTATGGTCCGCCTCGTTATTGCAAGGATAAATTGCGATAACGGGGTTGGTTTGCGCTAATGTATTCGGAGTCTTCTTTGGGAAGCTTCCGCAACCCGCTCCACGATGAGATCGGCGCCAGATTGTCCTCAAAAAAGCCAAAGCATTTTCTGCTGTTTTTTGTATCAGGTCTTCAATCTGGTGGTCTAACCGTTTTCGTCATCTTATCTACCATTGCAAATTTGAATCACGCAGTTGTCGCTTCGAATGGGGTGCCTCTTTGCATCACGGCCCAGGCGATACGTGCCATTTTGTTGGCTAACGCTACTGCCGCTACATTGAACGGCTTTTCAGCCTTTAACTTAACCAACCAATGACCAAATGCGGTACCTGTCGTATCAGCCCGTGATAATACTGCTCTGGCTCCGTGAATAAACAAAGTCCTTAAGTGTGTGTTACCTCGCTTGCTTATTCCTAACAACTTCGGCTTACCACCCGTTGAATATTGTTTTGGTACCAACCCTAACCAGGCTGCCATATGACGACCATTTTTAAACTCTGAAGGTGAACTCACCGCCGCTAAACACGCACTAGCAGTCATGTCACCAACGCCTGGAATTGTCCTCAATAGTTGACCTAACTTACTCTCATCAAGCAGCTGTTTTAGCTTTTTATCTTGCTCAGCTATTCGTTCATTCAAAGTTTGATAATGTTCATGAAGATGCTGTAGCTCCTGTACCAACATGGGATGAAGCGGCTCTGATTGTTTTGCCAGCCACTGGAATAAGCGCTTCATGGTTGCATGTCCTTGAGGCAAGCTCATTCCGAACTCCAACAACATGGCTCCGATACGCGACATACAGGCCGTCCGCTCTTTAATATAACCACTTCTGAATCGATGAATTGCGGCTATCACCTGAGCATTTTCGGATTTAATAGGAACAAAATGCATGTCTGGTCGTGTGGCAGCTTCAGCAATAGCTTCCGCATCATTAAAATCGTTTTTATTGCCTTTGAGGTAGGCTTTAACAAATTGAGGGGGAATAGCCTTTGGCTTATGGCCAAATTCACTGCATTTACGTGCCAACCAATGAGCACCACCACAAGCTTCAAAAGCCACGATGCACTTAGGGTGATTAGCGATAAATTCACAAAGTTTAGTGCGGGAGAGTTTCTTTTTGAATTGAGTATTCCCAGCCGCATCGCGACCGACAATATGAAAACAGGACTTGCCTAAATCGATACCAAGAACTTGAATAAACATGATGGTTCGCCTCCGTACTATCTCAAACCAAAGCCTAGCGGCTTTGGAGTGAGGCGGACCATCTAATTAA
>NZ_JAKRRW010000052.1 GCF_026191635.1 Photobacterium obscurum | reverse complement strand
TGATGTATGGAATCCACTCCTCCTTCGCCAAACTACACTTTACCGAAGACGTTGAATACAAAGGAGTCCATTATGCTAGCCAGTAATATCATCGGAATTGATCTCGCTAAAAATACTCTGCAAGTCTGCCACATTAGCATTCATGGTGAGTTGCTCAGCAACAAATCTATGAGTCGTCAAAAGGCAAAAGAGTTTTTGGCAAAAGCAAAACCATCCATCGTAGCAGTAGAAGGTTGTTGTGGATGTCATTACTGGGGACGTTTCGCTCAACAATTTAACCATGACGTCCGAATCATCAATCCGAAAAAAGTTAAAGGCTATGTTGATGGGCATAAAACGGACAAGAACGATGCACTGGCTATAGCTAACGCGGCTATCCAAATCGGATTAAAATTCAGTACACCAAAAACAATTGAACAGCAATCACTGCACTCTTTAGAAACTAGCCGACAATTTTTATCCCGAAGTATCGTCTCCTTAGGACAACACCTTCGTGGAACCATTTTAGATTACGGTATCGCTAACCCAAAAGGCGAAAAAGGGCTGAAAGCTTCCGTTCTTGCCGTACTGGATGGTGAAACCGATATTCCTGCCAATTTGGTCAGCACCTTATCCCTACTATGGGAGCAATACAAATATCTCAAAAAAGAATTAAAGCAGTTGGAAAAAGAGAAAAGTGCATTAACTCAGCAAATTGAACCATGTAAAAGGTTGATGGATATTGAAGGTGTGGGTGAAACTATCGCATCCATGCTGTATGCAACTTTAGGAAATGGCGAACAGTTCAAAAACGGGCGGCAAGCTTCTGCGTTTATTGGACTTACACCTAAACAACACAGCACAGGAGGAAAGGTAGTGATGTTAGGAATTGACAAAAGTGGCGGAATAAAAGACCTACGCTCACTTCTATACCTTGGTGCAATGTCATACATTGGTCGGTTGCCTGAAACGCCTAAGACCCAAAAAGAAAAATGGTTAATGAATGCGATAGAACGGCTGGGTTTCAAAAAAGCTTGCATCGCATTAGCTAACAAAATAGTTAGAACAGCTTGGGCAATGCTTCGGTACGAAACAAAATATCAACCAATACCGATAAGCTGCTAAGCACAAGCTAATACGATATGAATTTTACGAAATGATGAACATAAAAGGTAAGACCAACCTACTGAAAACCTGACCTTTTCTTCATGCTTTTAAAAGCTGATAACACGATAAGGACAGTAGGTGCGCAAACATCAAAGGTTAGAGGGTAGCTCCCTCAATAAGAAACCGAATATACGACCGCATCTTAACTTTTTTGATTTATCACTTTGTAAATACGTGGATTCCATATAAGA
>NZ_JAKRRW010000051.1 GCF_026191635.1 Photobacterium obscurum | reverse complement strand
ACTTAACCAATACGGAATGTATTGATTTTAGTGATATGATCTCTGAATCTACCGCCATCATTGAAAGAGGCGGCTTTCATCATTCTTATACTCATATTTTGGTTGATGAATTTCAAGATATTTCAGGTGGTCGTTCTAAGTTACTTAAAGCATTATTAGCCTCAAAGCCTAATGTTCGCTTGTTCGCTGTAGGTGATGATTGGCAGTCTATTTATCGATTTAATGGTGCTGACTTGGCTTTGTTTACAGCGTTTTCATCTGCATTTTCTCCAGCAACAGCTGTGCCTTTAGATAAAACGTTTCGTTTTAATAATCAGATCCATGAAGTTAGTAGTCGATTTGTTATGGCTAACCCAGCTCAAATAAAAAAAGAAATCGTAACTCACACACGATTAGATGCTCCTGCGGTTAGACTGGTCGATATAAAGAAAGACATGCATAACTTGATTTCGGTTTCAAGTCCGAAGGAAAGGAAGAATCAAGCGTATGTGACTTCTTTACAGCGTGCCTTGGCGACGTTGAATCGCTCTTCTGAGCGGAACGGGAAGGTGGCCTCTGTTCTTATTATTGGACGCTTTCGTCAAGAGAATACTCCTCAACTTAAAGGTGTTGACGTTTCAAAGTTCTCGTATGCTCATTTAGATATTAGTTTTGTTACAGCGCATGCCAGCAAAGGCTTAGAAGCTGATTACGTCATTCTATTTGGTGTTGATACGGGGGCATTTCCATCGACTAGAGAAAATGACGAATTGATCGACCTTGTTCTACCAAGTAAAGAAGGCTTCATACATGGCGAAGAAAGACGACTATTCTATGTAGCATTGACGAGAGCAAAACACTTTATTTATGTGTTATTCGATGGTGATAAGAGTAGTCCTTTCTTATCTGAAATGGCAAAGTTTGGTTTACAGTATGTAGACAATAAACTAGCGCCACAGCTAGCAAAATGGAGTTGCAGCCAGTGTAAAACAGGTGAGCTTCGACCTTTAACAACAAGACATAACAAAACCCTTTATAAATGCTCATTTTCTCCTGCTTGCGATACGTTAGTTAATAGCTGTAAGCACTGCAATTCACCTTTAGAAACCCATCCCGAAGGTTTTAGGCGCTGTCGTGGTTGCGGCGAAACTGAAATTGGCTGTTTGCGTTGTGGCATAGGTACGATGGTTGCTCGATGTGAGAATGACCCTAATAGAGAGACCTTTTATGGCTGTAACCGTTTCAGGCGAGGTGCTGATGACTCTTGTGGTGAAAATATTAAAGTAGCGGCTTATGAGGCTCGGATGGCTAAGGCTCGGTTAGTTAGCTAGTTAGGGTACTTTACAAATATCTGTCCATTATGAGTATCAAAATGAGTTTGTTTTTATGTTGTAACC
>NZ_JAKRRW010000050.1 GCF_026191635.1 Photobacterium obscurum | reverse complement strand
TGTCATTACTGAGGGAGCATGACGGGATAAATACCAACCGATTCTGTCATGCCCTAATATTCTAGAGCCTCAATAACTTATTCGCCTCACACATCAATGTTCATTGATTGAGATTGCTTGATTCTGAGCTCTCTGGTGTTGAGCTGCTCTCTCTTCCAGATATTTTGGATAGTAGTAATACTCACCATGATATTTTGCTGTTTAAGCAACTTCATTAGTTGGATCGATGTGCCATGAGGATTCAATAGCGTCAGCTCGATAATCTTATCCTCTGTGCTTTCGGGAATGCGGTTTTTACTTCGTTTCAGTGGCTTATTGATCCGCTTCAGACCTAAGGGGCCTTGCTCTTCCATAATTTGTTGGTAGGTATAAAGCGTTTGGCGGGAGCAGCCGAGGATACGGGCTGCTTTAGATACACTACCTAGCTGCTCAACAAGCTCTAGTGCTTCTATTTTCCGCTGAACTTCTTTGCCGTACTCATGGCACTTCCGAGGCTCTACCAACTCCGTGATATCAAGCCGGCGATGACCAAAATAGGTTGAGAAAGTACCATCAAACTGACACCGGATTTCCACTTTTTGATTTTCTATCGAATAACGGATGGGTGAGTCGATGACGTACATTTTGCTATCAAAGCTGAAGGTATGATCACGTCGTATCGTACGATATTCTTTTTGCACGCAAATAGCATTTAGGTCTAATTCAGGTGGCAGCGGCTTGAAGGCTGAAGACTGGTTTGTGGGCTGAACCATCACATTCTTGACCCAGTAATTGGGGATAAACTCTTCTTGTAAATAGCAATTAGCACTGGCCATGTCAGTGATGTTATTCAGCCGTAGTTCTGGTACTAGGCGGTCTTGGAAGGTGTCGAAGGAGCGTTCAATACGTCCCTTACCCTGAGGTGAGTTAGCGAAGATAATCTCGATGCCGAGCTCGTCACAAGCTCGCTGCATTTGGGAGAAGTTGCTGCGCTTGGGGCCTCCAAAAATACCGGCTCTATCGACATACAGCGTCTTAAACACACCACGTTTTTCTATGTAAGCTCTCATAACTTTCATACAGCCTTCAGTGGTTTCAGACGGGAAAAACTCAGCGTGGATATCACTGGTCGCATCATCAACGATAGCGATTAAGCAAGAGCGTTCATCTCCAAACCACCGATGAGGACTGCCATCCATTTGAAGCATTAATCCTGGTGAGCCCATACGCTCCCGATACTTCCGAACTCGACTTCTGCGTCGCTTAGAGCGCTTCACATGATGAATATCGTGCGCCCAGTTACGCAGTGTTTCTCGTTTAATCGAGAGCCCTTCATTCTTCGTCAGGAGCTCTGAGAGATGCTGCAGATTAAAGTCGTAGTACTTGGTCTGGATGAGGCTTTGCACCTCTTTCTTGAGTGACTCTGGGATTTTGTTTGCTGGAGCACGACCTTTGTTCCCATGAATAACGAATCGAATACCTTCTTTCCGATAACGACTTAAGTAACGCTCAACGGTTCTCCTAGATTTGTTAAGCAACTTCGTGGCGCTATTGATTGTGATTCTGCCATCAATCACTTTGCAAATAATATCGACAGTGAACTGGGATTTAGAATCCATATAGAACATCCTTAGCACCTTCTAAAGCTCCATTGATTGCTTTAAAAGGTACGCCAATTTAGTTCCGTCAAACTCCCTCGGTAGTTAATGTAATGACAAAGTCGCTTGGTAATTAAAGTACGACAGAATCGCTTGGTGATCACA
>NZ_JAKRRW010000005.1 GCF_026191635.1 Photobacterium obscurum | reverse complement strand
GTTTAACTGAGCATCCACGCGAGCTTTCAATGTTTTCAGATCGAGTTGAGCGCCGCCAAGATGCGTCAAAGCATGCTCAGTTTTCAGAAAAAGTGAAGGGAACCCCGTCCCAGCTTGCCGCGCAAATTCGAATGATTTTTCGGTCATCTCAACCAACTCTGGTGTCGACAATATCAATTCCACCTCTTTGGCATCGAAGCCGCTTTCCTGAACCACGTCAAGACAGACCGACAATTCGGAGATATCGCGCGCCTCTATGAACGCCGCATCGATGAGACGCGCCGCAAAGCCAAACTCAGCCCCTGGCGTTTTCATCTTGACCGCGTTGATCACCTGACACGGAACCAGGCTGTCCAGATGCCCGGTTCCCAGAACTTTGGAGAAATAATCGTCGGCAAAATTAACGCCGAACATCTGCTCGACGCGTGCTGCGATTGGACGCTTTTCCTCGGCAAAATTAGGTCCGGTAACTCGGGCGGGATGAAACAACCCACCCGTAACCAATGAAAGCTCCAGACGGTCATCACTTTGAAAATGAGCGACAATCTCATGCATGATGCCAGAAAATCCGAAGCACCATCCACATTGCGGATCCATCAGATAAATAAGTTGAGTACTCATACTTAAAATTTCCTATTTTCAATCATCTTTATTATCAAGTTCATGAGTCGATTAATGTCTGTAGGAGTTCATCGACTTCTTGCCTCTGTGTAAGATTCTCAATCCATTCGAGGGGAATTCCAGTTTCTCCACCGATACCATTGGTCGCCCCAAGAACAGCACCTAAGAGGATAGCTCGACCACAAGAATCCCCCCCAGCGTAAATATTTTTCCGGATAGCCTCGCGATAAGACCCCGATGTGATCAGATTATGAATAACACTGGGAATACCGCAGGTAAGGTTACAGCTCATGCCAAATTTGGAAGTAATCACCGTAGTGGTTTCGTCCCTAAGAGATAAGGCTTCGTCGATCAATTTGGTCACAATGGGATCCGCGTTATCGCATCCGGTAGAAATAGCTGCCAATGGGTCTGCATAGTAGATTGCCGCTTCCATGATAGACGCCGCTGTGTGGCCAAATAGTACAGCTAGATCATTGTCGTTGGTGACGCGAACAGCAGATTCAACAACGTCATGCAACGCGCTGTCTCCTGCATAAACGGAGACTAAAGCAGGTAATTTGGAGATAGCAGGCAATTGCTCGTCATTAGCACCATGGTAACCAGATATATTTTCCACTTCGGCGGCAATGTTCAATGCGTAAGCTACCATTCTATTGTCATCATGGGTCTGCCTGGTGGCATCTTCCACCTTCTGACGAAGTTGTTCACCTTTGGCCTGTTTGACGTTCGCGAGAACTTTGGTGATCATCATGCGCTGCGTGTTGTCATCCCCGCCAAATGGGATCGCTTTTGCGCGTTTGATTACGTCATTTTCTGCTCTGGTAATATTGTCCAGGGTGTCGCGTGTTGCATGGTCGATGTACCCGACATAATTCCCACCATATCCAAAATGCTCGCGAAAAGAATCCTCGTAATGTGTTTTGTTGTAGCGGCCCCCGTTTGCAACGAGTGAACGCATAAGCACCATTGATTGCTCTCCATACTGTGAAAAATCCCCAATCCGCTTACTTCCATGGGCAAAAAAACCGGAAACGTTGTCATAGTCACTAAGTGTTGGAGGGTGAAATTCTGGGGAGTCCGCTGCAATCTCGCGGATACGTTCCTGATCATACAACCAATGGAAACCAACGGAGGCTGCATCAGCGACCAATGCCCCCAAAATAGTATTTCGCAAACGATTTTTTCTTTCTTCGTACATAACAACTTCTCCCTCTATTAATGCTTATGGGATAGTGCTCTGAACCAGTAGAACTGGACAGACTAAGCATGCTGTTATTCGTGATTAACCTATGAATTAATTTTTGGTCTGCTTTACTTAAACTATACCCTTATAAAATCATGGTCATCTACCCATGCTAATTTTAGGATAACATTCAGCTTTCATTTGCCCATAGTAATAATAAAATCCCAATGCAAACTTAAATTAAATATTCACTTTGTAGTAGATACAGGGTTCGAATAAAAACCTATAACAGTTCTGCTTTTTTATACCAGATTTGCTTTTTAAGCAGCCTCACAGAGTAAATATTTAGTTTTTATACTAATTTCACTGTCTTCATATATTTTTAAGTGATTTTATAGAGAAACATAACAAAGAGTTAAACGATATATTGTCACTTGTTATATAAACTAAACTAGTAAGTTCATTAACAATGGTGATTATTATAATATTTCTAAACTTAGTTTTGGGCTAATGTTTGAGGTGGCATAGCACACAAAAGGATCTCATGATGTTAAATAACCCTATCGGTTGGTTTGAAATCTATGTAGACAATCTAATGAGAGCGAAATGCTTTTATGAAGCTGTTCTAGGCGTTAATTTGGAACATATGGATAACCCGGCTAACCCAAGTATTGATATGTGGGGCTTCCCTTCAAACATGGAACAATATGGTGCAACTGGTGCTCTAGTCAAAATGGAGAGGGACTCTGCTAGGCGCAATAGCACGATAGTTTATTTTTCTTGTGAAGACTGTGGAATTGAAGAATCGAGAGTTGTAACTGTAGGTGGAAATATCCAACAGTCAAAAAAATCAATTGGGCAGTATGGGTTCATGTCTCTCGTAATAGATACTGAGGGCAATATGTTTGGCCTACATTCGATGAAGTAAAGTGGCAATATCTAAAAATAATGCGGCACTCCTGCTTAGAGCATTCATCCTAAACCTATAATATAAATACATATGTTCTTCAAAATAAAGCCCCCTAACGGAGGCTTTGATTTGTATCTATTTTGTTGCTGAAAGCGGGATATGCTTTCAGCGACATATTTTAAAGCACATAACTCAACGTAGCTTTACCGCGGTACCATAGACCAGAATTTCAGAGGCACCTTGCATAATTGCACTGGTGGTAAACCGCATATTCACAATCGCATCGGCGCCCATGGCTTCCGCCTCGGCAATCGCCCTTGCCTGCGCCTTTTTACGGGCCTCGGTCAGCATTTCGGTATAACCACGGATCTCACCACCGAAAATCGTTTTGAAACCCGCCATAATGTCACGACCGACATGCTTGGACTGCACGACATTCCCCGTTACCGTCCCTAGCACTTCCTTAATAGCCTGATTGGCAATATCAGGTGTTGTTACACACAACATACATCCATTCCTCTCGATAAAAACAACGTTTCTATTTTTGACTCAAGCGCAGCAGAAAGGTTCACCGACTCAGTTAGTTAGGATTTGTTCCATCACCCAGCTGGTATGGGCAGCACTCACTCCGGTTGATGGATGGCAACCCTGCCCTTGCAAATGACGCCGGATTGCCGCGACGTGATATTGCTGAATATGCTTGGGATTTTCAACAAAGCGGCTTTGTTCGCCGTCCTTGGTTATCAAGTTAACTGGCGCCTCATCAAAAACAGAAAACACCAATTTGCCCCGACTGCCGAGGATCTCGACCCGATCTTCCCGTTTCAAAGTGCCAAAATTCCAGCTACCGGATCCCGTCACCCCGCTCTTATGCTTCCAGCATCCCGTCACGGCATCACTGGCAGAATAGAGGCCCTGCTGGTTTAGGCTAAAGCCGGTTGCTTGCTCAACCTCGCCCAGTAAATACACCAGCAGATCAATACCGTGGCTGGCGAGATCATCGAAATAACCACCAGCAGCGATCGCGGCATCCGTTCGCCAGTTATATTGCCCGGAGAGATCAAGAGGATTGGCAGGCTTATTCAACTGCCAGCTAACATGACGTACATCGCCAATTTTTCCGTCGTCCAGCCAACGCTTCACTTGCTGAAAACGAGGAAGAGAGCGCCGATAGTAAGCAACAAACAAGGGCAGTTGCCGCTGCTCAAAAGCCGTCACAATAGCGGTACAATCTTCATACCTTGGTGCCAGTGGTTTTTCGATACAACAAGGTTTTCCCGCCGCAGCGACTTTCAACGCATAGTACTTGTGACTGTCCGGTGGCGTGGCGATATACACCGCATCAACGTCTTCATCATTGATAAGCTGTTCAGCATCGGAGTAATACTTTTTCACCCCGTGGCGCTCAGCATAGTCACGGGCTTTCGCCTCGTCGCGTCGCATCACAGCCACCAGCTCAAAACCGTCCGTTTGCTGGTAGGCCGGGCCACTTTTCAGCTCGGTAACATTACCGCAGCCAATGATCCCCCAGCGGGTTGTTCGTCCCATGTTTAGGCTCGCTTTCCTTTCGTGGTATATCCACTCAGCATGAACAACAAGCCACAAAAAATCAATGGAAGAGTCTTGGTATAACAGTGATTTATAGCTACATCATCAGAGGTGTGCCGATAATGGCTCTCCACGATGACGCAACAAATGCATCAAGCAACAAAGAACCATAAGGAGTTCGTCAATTTAGTTTACCGCCTTGAGGTAGGCCAGAAAGCGCTGCCAGGATTTGTAATCCGCCACCTCGCGATAATTGTCTGAACCATAGACGGTAAATGCATGAGGTGCGCCACTATAGACAATCATTTCACTCTCTAGCGAACTTTTCTCCAGCTCCTGAGCCAGCGCTACAAGATCCGACATCGGGATCGCTTGGTCGGCAGCACCATGCATGATCAGCAGGCTGGCTTTGGTTTTCGAATAATCCTGCCCCGCAGGGGTTTTCAGGCCACCGTGAAAGGTCACAAAGCCTTTCATATCCGCCCCCGACCGGGCCATCTCCAATACTGCCGCACCGCCAAAACAATAGCCTATTGCTACCGCCTGATCAGTATTAGCACCTAATGAGTCAGCCATCGTCATCGCGCCTTGCAGCAAATCCCGCATTTTCTGACGGTCCTTATACAGCTCACCGGTGTGCTGGCGCTTATCCTCAACCTTGGTTGGCCTGACACCGGCGCCGAACAAGTCGGCGGCAAAAACCGCATAACCTTCCTCAGCCAGCATCTGAGCCCGCTTCACTTCATAGTCGGTTAAGCCATCCCAGTCGTGTATCAACAGCACCAACGGCGCCTTGGCATCGGGCGAAATATAGTAACCTTCATACTTCTCGCCATTGACCTTATAGCTAACGGAGCGTCCTTCCGCTGATACCGTAGAGGTAAAAAGCAAAATTAGCACTGCAATCATAAACTTGATATTCATCGAGCCACCTTAGACAGTTGCGGTGATTTCTAAGCAGTCCTATCAGTGTAGGTGATCTACAACCGCTCACTCGAAGCAATAAATCCACTAGCACCGGCTAGCCGCGATGTTGATAGCCCAATGTTCAGCAACTTGAGACCACTTGGGTATACTATGATCCAAATAACTCAATAATCAGGGATTGAAATGCCAGCCTTTTCAGAATTTATTAAGCACGTGGGCCGCGGCGAGAAAGGCCGCAGGCCACTTACCCAAGAAGAAGCCCGCGAGGCACTGACGATGTACCTTGACGGCAAGGCGGACCTGCTTCAGCTTGCCGTGCTATTAATGCTACAGCGCGTGCGCTGCGAAACCGGCGAAGAAGCAGCCGGCTATATTCAGGCCCTGCGCAGCCGAATCGACACCGACTGGCAGACACTGGATATCGACCTCGACTGGCCGTGCTTTGCCGGTAAACGCCGCCAGCCACCCTGGCTGCTATTGGCCGCTAAGTTGCTGGCGCAAAATGGTATCCGGGTACTGTTGCACGGCCATGCAGCAGTTGATGCCGTTAAGTATCAGATTGAATCTGCCTGCCCAGATCTTGGCATAAGACAGGCTGACACACCGGAGCAGGCCAAGTTGATCCTTTCGCATGACAACATCTGCTATGTGCCTCTTTCCGCCTATTGTGAGCCTTTAGTCGATCTGCTGGCGTTACGCAGCAAAGTCGGCCTGCGCACCCCACTCAATACCGTCGCCCGCGCCCTTAACCCATCTGCGGCACCTTTTGCAATCCATGGCATCTTCCATCAGGGCTATGAAAAACTGCATGCCGAGGCTGCGGCTTTGGTTGGGGATGCCAATATGGTTGCCTTCAAGGGCGAGGGGGGCGAAAGCGAGCGCAGTCCGCGTACGGCATGCCGCATTGCCGGAGTATCTAACGGCCAACTATTCAATGAGGAGTGGCCAACCTTCCTTGAAGGCTCCTCCGGCAAGCATGGTGAGATCAGCGGTGAGTACCTACAGAAGGTTTGGGACGGTGATATCGACAACAACTACGGTTCTCATGCGGTTGTCTCAACCATGGCCATTGTGCTCAAAATGATCCAGGTATGCCCAGATCAACAATCAGCACTGGTTCAAGCCCAGCAATGGTGGGATACACGCCACCAATAACCCTCCCCCTCAGGAAAGTGATCTGCGCCTGTATATCAATAAAATCCGGCAACACTCTTAAAATTGCAGACAACATTCTTAATCATGAATATAAAACACCGGGCTAAATAGCCCGGTGTTTTTATCCACCATGAAGCAGCTAATCTCGGCTTACGTGCCACTAATAGTAAAAGTATTCACTTCATCAACTAGCTCGGTCATACGCAGTTTCACCTGCTCCATCTCATTCTGAATATCGACAATGGTATGCTTAGTATTGTTGGCCATTTCCAACAGCTCATCAATATCCGTATCGACACTCTTCGCGGTTTGTGATTGCTGATTCGTCGCTGTTGCAATACTGAGATTGAACTCTGCGATTTCGTTCACTGTCACAATCAGGTTTTCCACTCGGCTCTTGGTATCTGACACCACATCCTGAGTTTCATAACTGGCTTCTCGGCTTTGCTGCATATTATCGAACGAGTCTTTCGCATTCTGATCGATACCATTGAGTAGCTGACGAATATCTTCCGTTGACTGCTTGCTGCGCTGAGCGAGCGTCCGAACCTCATCAGCCACCACGGCAAATCCTCGTCCCTGCTCACCAGCGCGGGCCGCTTCGATTGCAGCATTCAATGCCAATAAGTTGGTCTGCTCTGAAATAGCATTAATGGAATCCAGAATTTCCGACACATTACCCATCTGTTTTTCTAGGGTTTCGATACAGCCGTAGGTCTGGTTAACGCTCTCAAGCAGCGTCGTGGTCGAGCTAAATGACTGCTCGCTCTGCTTATAGCAAGACTCGGCATTCGCTTTCACTGAGTCGGTACCACGCTGAGCTTCGACGGTAATATCAGCCACCTGCTCGCTGGTTTGCGACATCTCGGTCATCGCAGTTGCAATATTATCGCAGCGCAAATGTGTCTTCTCACTGGCATCACGGGCCTGCTCGACAAGACCAACCATCGCAACCATTTCATCCTCAGTGCGACTGGCGACCTGATGCGCCTTATTTAGCGTATCACTGAGACTCGCCGCCAATTGGTCAATATGACGCGCGATCTGGCCGAATTCATCTTGGCTGTCATCGGAAAGGCGGATCGTCAGATCCTTATTGGTCGCCATACGATCAAGTTGAGCAGTGAAACTTTCAACCCGGCGGCGTAGATTAATCACTACCTGAATCGTCCACAAGATCAGCGGCAGAACGATCAGCAGTGAAATCGCGATATAGATAATCCGCTGCATGCTGGCATCGGCATGATCCTGAGTCGCAACCTCATTAATGGTGGAGGTAAAGTCATCACGCAATGCTTTTACCATACCGATCCGCTCAGTTGCCATCGCAAACCAAACCGATGCTTGCGGCCCATCAATCGCCGCTAAACTATTCTTCTGCTCAAGATACTGCTGCTGAATCGTCATGACCTGCTGCCATGTCGGATTTCGGGTAATTGATTGCAGACGAGCTCGCTCATCCCCCTTTAGCAGCATCTCCGCTTGCCTCAACGCATAGCGCTCGGCTTTGATGTAGGATGTGATCTGCGCATAGCGATCAAGCGTCGATTTTTTGCCGGCAAACACGCCATTAAGTGCACCTCGCGACATCCCTGCCTGCTCTTTTATCACCAGTAAAGAAAGCAACCCCTGTAGATCCTGCTTCAGTAAGGGATTACTCACCTGGGACATCACAATCGCCAGGTTATCCAACGCCAGACGGTTTACATTGGAGTAATAAGCAAAAGGCGAATCCACTAGGTTGAGACTGTCAACCTGAGAGCGGATGGCCTGCCGGTTGTCTAATTCACCACGGACCTCCCTCAACAATGTTTCCACCATCGTCAAATCAAGACTATGCGGTTGAAAAGCCAGTAGATTATTGTAGGCAACATCAGCTAACCGGCGTTGCTTAAGCAGCGCATCACGTTGCTTGCCTTGCCCTTTAGCTGCAATAACCCCCGCAGTCAGGCCACGCTCCACCGCAAACTGGTGCGCGACTTCGTCATAGAGATTAAACAGCTCGACCGTTTCCTGCGAAACTTCCGCGCTGGTCAAGCTCTCATTGGCCCCCTTTATCTGCATGCCAATAAATACCAACAGTAAAATCGTTGGAATTATAAAGACAATAAAGAGCGTTGTTCTAATGTTGAGCAAACGGGCCGGATTAAACATAATGTCGCCTCATAGCGTTATAGTTGTTTTCATTTCTAAAACAAAAATAGCAAAAGCAACAGCCATGCCAAAATACTCTATTAGTATAATTCCGATAATCATGACCTAGCTCAATCAGCGTCAAAATATTGGCGTAACACGTCAAAAAGGAGCTACTCAAATTATTAAAAAACAATAGGTTACGGAAACCTTCAAATATAGACCACCACTCTCAGTAAATGGTGTTTCATAATATGCACATTTTCTCACTGCGACGACATTCTGATAAGAATGTTAATAACAAATTACCAGCAAGTTAAAACACCAGGTATTTATCCTCCTTACTTCGGGTTTCCGACAATCCATTATCTGCACTTGCCTGACACACAACTCCTCCTCTATACGAGGCTCTGTTTTAAACGCTGAAAAAGTCATCAACACGCTGTTACATTTACCATAAAGTTACCCACTGTTTTTGTGGATAAAGTTATTTATATCTTTAAAAACATGATGTTAATAATTGCAATGTTATTGGTGGGATTTATTGGCGAATGTTTGGAAACTACAAGAGATGAGTAAACACCGCATGAGCTGAAAAATAAAACCACGAGGATTGGCAATTTAACTAAGCCCGGCAAATTTAGTTCTGACCACTCAACGCAATATCCACCGCCTCGACCACGGAATCCACACACCGAAATGGCTTATCAACCAAATGTTCATCGCCCGGTTGGTATTTTCCTGTTTTCACCAAGCAGGCTTGTAATCCGGCGTTTAACGCCCCTTCGACATCGCCAAAGACATCATCTCCGACCATTAACGTTTCTTCTGCCGGCGCTGCTGTCGACGCGACAACCTGGGCAAAAAATTCAACAGAGGGCTTACCGACAATAATCGCCTCGGTGGCTGCGGCGTACTCGATCGCCTGAATGAAAGGGCCCGCATCGAGATGTAATTGACCCCCGAGCTTAAAATACCGGTTACGGCCAATACCAATCAACGGCGCGCCGGATTGGCACAGCTGAAAGGCAAAATCCAGAGCCCGATAGCAAAAGCCTTCTTCTGCATCGGCAATGAGCACCGCATTTGGCTGAGATTGATCGATGTCAGAAAATTCTGACCGGATATTTTGATGGAGCAGGCAATAGGGGCGCCATTGGCGCTGCTTAACCAGAGCCTTGACCGCTGCGGGAGCCGTATAGATCTGCCGCAAATGAATTTTAAAACCCAATTGGGTCAGATCGTGATAGATCTGAGCGCAAGTCTTACGTGACGTATTGGTAACAAAGCGAATTTCCAGATCGCTAGCCTGAGCCTGCGCAATCGCCTCAACAGCCCCAGGGATAGCCTGCGTACCATCGTAGAGCACACCACTCAGATCAAAAAACAGAGCCTTGTACATGCTGCCAGTCTCCTTTTTACTTTCTAAAGTATAGAACTCAAAACCCGCTTCACTTCACCCTCATCCCCTCAAAATTGCCTGAAAACTACCGTAAATTTCCACTGGTTTGCTCTTGCGCATTGTTTGAGTATTCATTGATTGTACGGCCGTTTTTCTATCCTAGAATCAAGGTGGTTAGGCTCGTGTATTTTTTGAGGACAAGGATAATGAACAAGCGAACTTCTCCCAAGTGGTATTTTGTTGCTGCTATGCTAGCCCTGCTATGGGGAGCCATGGCTCAGGCACAGGTAATGGACGAAACTGTCCTGATCCGCACCCCTGTTACCCATGATCTGTATATCGCTGGACGACATGTAGAAATACAAGCTGAAGTGACTGGCGATATCGTTGCAGCCGGACAGCTAATCAGCGTCAACGCAACAGTTGAGGGTGATATTATTGCGGCCGGTGAGACCATTAACCTGCAAGCCCGGGTAATGGATGATGTCCGTGCTGCCGGTCGACAAATCATTGTCAGTAACGAGATTGCCGATCACATCGTTGCTGCTGGCGAAAGCATTACTTTAGAATCAAGTAGCCGGATTGGCAGCTGGGCATGGCTTGCCGGCGAGACAGTCCGGATATCAGGCCTGATCGAGCATGAACTTAAGGTTGCGGCCAGAAAAGTGATCATCAGCGGAGAAATAAAAGGGGACGTCGAACTGTTCGCCGAACAGATTGAGATTCTTGAAGGAGCCCATATTCACGGCGATCTGATCTGGTACAGTAAACAGGCGCCTATGCTCCAAGAAGGGGGAGTCATCGGCGGCCAGGTTATTGAAAAACCGTTTGAACATAAAAAGCATGATCGGGGCATTCCTCTGGCTGGCACCGCGTTTCTGACCATCAGCCTGATGGCTACCGGAACTATAACCTATTTGCTGTTCCCGCGGCTAACAGAGCAAGCCAATACCGAACTGCAACGCAGTCGCTGGCTGAGTCTTGGGCTGGGACTTGCGGTGCTGCTTGTCACCCCCATCGCTATCATGTTGCTGTTTGCCACCGTCATTGGCTCCTTGCTGGCATTGGCGCTCTTGGCCTGCTATCTGGTAATGGTATTGTTTAGCGTGGTGATCAGTATTTTTGCCGTTGGCAAGCAAGGTCTCCGTATTACCGGCAGGGACGAGGGCGCTGGCAAAGGCCTGCATATTCTCGCCTTTCTCATCGCCGTCATTGCAATTGGAATTTTGCAACTGATCCCAATCATCGGAGGCTTCATTCAACTTGCTATCGTACTCTTCGGGCTAGGAGGGCTATCATTGGCACTTTATCGCGGCAAGCCGCTTTCCGTCTGAACGGTTTGATTTTATATCATCATATCGACAGCAAAATACAGACAGCCCCAACGTGGGTTCTGTCTGTGTTTTTTCTTTATGATCATAAATATAGACAAAAGAAAAGCCACACCGTTGCAGTGTGGCTTGATTATATTTCTTGTATCACCCTAGTCTACCTACTCAGCACACATAAGGCGTTTACAATGTACTTTTTCTACCTTGAGGCTTCGCCACTCATTACGTTGAGTATGCCGTGCCCGATGCAGTCACTTCTTTAAATCGGACATCTCTATAGTTTGGCGAAGAAGTATAAATATCTTTTTTTGTCACTTAACCAAATTGTAAGTCACTAAGCAATAAAGCACTTAGCTTTTCGCTTTGTTACTGTTGATTCTCATCAACATGAAATCTGCACCCTTGAACCTATTGAATACAGCTTAATCCTCCAGAAGCTAAGCAAGAAATGGCTCATCACAGACTTCAATTTAAATATGGTATGAAATTCTACTTTTAGCAACTTCAATTAGCGAAAAAGCTGTTGGAATCGTGACGCACAGCACTTTTCTGCCAGGGTCAAACAAGCGCTATTGAGGGCTGTTCTGGTGTAAAATTCACCACTATACCCCAATTTGCTCATTCGATAAGGAAATCGAAATTTCATGGTGGCAATCCGAAATGCTCTGCTACAAGTACCTACGGCACAAGCTGCACTGGCCCTGGCCACAATAGGAACAGGACTCGCATGGTCACTATTCTTGCCCGGTGGCGGAGAACTGATCCGCAGTCTCTGCGCCTTAATTGGCGCCACCTTGCTGATGCCCGTGGTACTCAAGTACATTTTGAACCCACAGCGATTTGTTCAGGATCTGCGCCACCCTCTGTATGGCAGCCTGATGGCTCCAATGACCATGACAGTGTTGGTTCTGGCTGACTACCTGTCGTTAATCCATGTCGAGAGTGCCCGCTTGCTCTGGTATCCGGCATTACTCCTCCACTTCGCTATGCTGGTATACTTCTTTTGTTTTCAGCTGAAAAGGTTTCGCCTGACCAACCTCTACCCTAGCTGGTTCCTGTATCCTGTCGGGGCTATTAGTGGCACTTTGGCAGGGCCGCAGCTGGGTCATACTGACTTTGCCATCACCATGACCAACACTTGTGTGGCAATCTACTTCCTGATGCTACCCGTGGTACTCTACCGGCTTTGTTTTGCCGGGCGCCTACCTCGCCCGGCCAGACCGACACTGGCAATAATGGCTGCGCCCGTTAACCTGTCTCTGACCGCTTACCTGCTCAATGTCGACCAACCGGATCCGGTACTGACCGGCGCCTTGGCCGGAGTCGGTATTACCATGACAATTCTGGTCTACCTATGCTATTTCAACCTGCTCAAGCAGCGTTTTCAGCCGTCACTCGCCGCTGTTACTTTCCCGTCAGTGATCAGCGCCGTCGCCCTTGAGCGCCTAACCCAGTGGCTGGTTATCGATTTCCCCCACAGGGCCTGGCTGGAAAACCTTGGCTTATTCGAACTGATGGTCGCAACCGGACTCGTCATCTGGGTTGGTTGGAACTACATTGGCTACTACTTGCCCAAATCAACAGCTTCCAAGCAGCTATCCACGTAAGCGGATTCGGAGTAGAACTATTTCGCCGAACCAAGCCTGTGATAACAAGGTTAAATCAGCCCTTTGTTTATCTCATAAGAGCGTGAAAATGAACTAGCCTATAGTAATGGCGTAAAAATACCATGAAGAGGACAGGGTAAATGGCATTCTATGATAGCCCGCAGCTGACCGATCTTTACCAGCTGACTATGGTGCAAAGTTACCTTGATCATGGCATGGAAGACACTGCGGTCTTCGAGTTTTTCGTGCGCTCCCTGCCACCTAAGCGCAACTTCTTACTGGCCGCCGGGCTGGAGCAGCTACTGGACTTTCTTGCCCATGCCAGATTCGATAACACTGAGTTGAAGTATCTGGCCGATAGTGGTTATTTCAAGGAAAACCTGATTGAATATCTGGGCAATTTCCGCTTCACTGGGCAAGTTGATGCGATGCCGGAAGGCAGCGTGTTTTTTGCCAATGAGCCGATAGTGCGCGTAACAGCACCGCTACCGCAGGCGCAGCTAATTGAAACGCGCCTGATCAATCTGCTGCAGTTACCAACCCTGGTTGCTAGCAAAGCCGCCCGGTGCCGGTTAGCTGCTGACGATCAGCAGCTGGTAGACTTTGGCTTGCGCCGAGCTCACGGCGCAGATGCCGGGATGCTGGCGGCCCGTGCCAGTTACGTGGCCGGCTTTGACGGTACATCCAATGTCCTCGCCGGTCAGCAGTATAGCATCCCGATTTATGGCACCATGGCCCACTCTTATATTCAGGCTCACGACTCGGAACTAGAAGCCTACCGCCACTTCGCAGACAGCCACCCGGGTAACCTGGTACTGCTGGTCGATACCTACGATACTTTCCGAGGCACCGAGCGTGCTATCGAATTGGCGGAAGAATTGAAAGCCAAAGGGACAACGGTCAAGGCCTTACGGCTCGACAGCGGTGATGTAGGCGATGAGGCTGTGATGGTCAGAGAACTGCTTGATCGTGCCGGACATCAAGAGATTGGTATCTTTGCCAGCAGCAATATCGATGAATACCTGATCAAGCAATTTCACTACGAAAGGGCCCCAATCAACGGTTATGGTATCGGCACCCACCTGATAACCTCAGAAGATGCCCCTTATTTAAATTGTGCCTACAAGCTGCAGGAATACGCGGGGATCGCTCGCCGCAAACGTTCATTCGGCAAAGCGACCTGGCCCGGCAGCAAGCAAGTTTACCGTCAGCTGGGAGAAGACGGAAAGTTATCCTACGATGTACTCAGCCTGGCTGGCGAGACAGTCGAAAGCGGACAGCCGCTGCTACAGACGGTGATGCAGAACGGTAAGCGGCTGGCTGAGCCGGAGCCTCTCGAGACGATACGCCAGCGGGTAAAACAACAGTTACCGACGCTCACCACAGACCTAGCACACTTGTCACAGCAGGCCAGCTTCGAACTGAAAATCTCACCGGCCCTGCAACAACTGACTCGCGAGACTGACGAACGCTTTAACTTCTGACTTTAGGTGCTCCACTCTGGCAACTCAAGGACGAGATCCCGGGATCTTCCGCTACAACAGTGGCCGGATGGAACTAATCGCCCATAAAGGACAAAATTTAAGCCACCGACGACCGAGTACAGTGAACGCTCGGATTATTCCAGTTACATCCCCCACTAAAGCTGTGATAATAGGGCAATACGATGCATGGCCACCCAAGTGCCACAGCATCGGTACTTATAAAGTACAGACTCAAACCAGTAGGATTTTCATCTATGCGCGCCTTTGTATTACGAGCCCGATCAGCACCTACCGACAGCCAGCAATTATTGGCTTCGGTTGGGCAAGAGGCCCACACCGAAATTTTAGCCCACACCCTGATGAACACCATCTTTGTTGCGCAGTCGCACCGCGAAGATGTCGTTGTGTACCTGGTACTCGAAAGTACTAAGGACTTCTCCCGTACTATTCGCTTTAGCTCTAACGATCTTAGCAATATTGGTGGTTTTCACGAACAAGCTTTGCTCGATATGGTCGCCAAGGCATTAGATATCTCTCAGGGAATGGGCAAGGAACAAGAGCGTAATGTCGACGCGGGTATTACTGTGCGCACCATTAGCTTTGAAAAACTCGTACAAGAGTTAGCCCAAGACTATCAGTTATACATGATGGACAAGAAAGGGACGCCAATGCGCGAGCAGGAATTTGCAGCCAACCCATGCTTCTTGCTTACCGACCACATCCCGATGCCGAAGAAAAGCTTTAACAGCTTGAAGCGCCTCGGCGCTGAAAAAATCAGCCTTGGGCCTAAGATGCTATTTGCTTCCCAGTGCGTGGTACTGATCCACAATGAGCTGGATCTAGCTCAATAGTTAGATTAAAAAATCCATAAACGAAAAAACGGCCCTGAGCTAGTGCTCAGGGCCGTTTTCCGTTCCGTAATTATCCTGTGTTCCAAGCAGGATAAGCTGGGTGCCCCCAGCAAGATCAATTCGGCGATATTTCGCTCCCGAGATCTTTGCCGTTCCCCTTCCTACAAAAAGGGCAACCGCATAAATGTTTGCGATTTGATTCGCTCAAATCTGGGTATAACTTATCATATATTTTTAGTAATGCAAAAAATATTTGAATGATTACCACCAAATTTGATTTTCATCATCCGATTTGAAAGTTGCTACGCAATCAAGTTTATATCACTTTACAAATCCATTTTTTACCCTTCCAAAAGGTAAGCAACTTGGGATCATTTGGTAAAACAAATAGCCAACACATCACCCATGCTTATACTTACCATCCATTTAAGTTATTAATATTTAATCTTTTTATTTTCAAGAGTTATACTACACAACCCATCAAACCCGAACCGTACCAAGCATGACAAACGAACATAAATGAATGAAATTAATGAGCAGTATTGTCAGAGTTTCCACCGAAAAAAACAAAAGCCTCACTCATTGTCTAATTCAAGGTATAAACAAAGAGCGAGCACTCTCAAATTTTGTTGAGTTTTTTACGTAAAGATATGTAACAGCACACCTTTACAACAGCGACAACCGCCTAGATAGCTCTTGACCCACCAAGCCTACTTCAGTTGCGCCATGGTATTTTGATAAAGTGGGATCCGAAATGTTTGGCCCATCAGCACTCAAGGCGCTCATAAGCAGAGAAATAGTAAGAAATTTGCTGTTCATAATCACTCCGAGAGAATGGGTAAGTTCCAGGATAGAATAAGCCACAAAAAAAGCAGAAAAAATCAGGTTTGCAGGATTAAAGTCTCAGGTAAACCCTTCGTCGGCTTTGGCATGCTTGGCCAACATGGCGCTTTCGCTGCATCGCATCAGTCAGTACTCAGGCTACTTATTCGCGCTCCTGAAAGCACAGAGAAAGGAAAGCCGTTTCTAAAAGCAGATACAAAAAATGCCGGCGCATGGCCAGCATTCTTAATGCAATAGTTGAGGAAAGCTTAACTGATCATAACGTTGGCAATCATTGCCGACAGTACACTCACGAGCGTCGAACCGTATAGCAGACGCAGACCAAAGCGTGCCACCATGTTGCCTTTCTCTTCGTTTACCCCTTTTACCGCACCGGCAATGATGCCGATAGAGCTAAAGTTTGCGAAAGAGACAAGGAAAATCGATAGTGTGCCAACCGTTTGAGCCGATAGGTTCGCCATTTTGTCCTGCAGTGCCATCATTGCCACAAACTCGTTGGAAACCAGTTTAGTCGCCATAATGCTACCAGCCTGCAATGCCTCAGCTGAAGGTACACCCATTAGCCATGCAACCGGGTAGAACAGGTAACCGATCGTATCTTGGAAGCTGATACCAAATGCCCAGGTAAATGCTTGGTTAACCATCGCAATCAGCGAGATAAAGCCGATCAGCATCGCTGCAACAATCACGGCAACCTTAAAGCCGGTAAGGATGTATTCGCCTAGCATTTCAAAGAACGTCAGCTTCTCTTCGCCACCGCTTTTCACCAGATCATCGAAGTCCATTTCCGCAGCATGATCATAAGGGTTAATGATCGACAGAATAATAAACGTACTGAACATATTCAGGATCAGTGCTGCCACCACGTATTTAGGTGCAATCAGCTGCATGTATGAACCGACAATAGACATAGATACTGTCGACATTGCCGTTGCCGCCAATGTATACATGCGGCGCTCTGACATTTTGCTAAGGATATCTTTGTAGGTGATGAAGTTTTCGGACTGGCCTACCATCAGCGCACTAATCGCGTTGAAAGATTCCAATTTCCCCATACCATTTATTTTCGAGAGTACTAAACCAATAAACTGAATAACCACCGGCAGAACTTTAATGTGCTGAAGAATACCGATAAGCGCCGAGATAAATACAATCGGCATTAGTACATGCATGAAGAAATCGAACTGACCAATATTCACCAGGCCGCTAAATACGAAGTTGGTCCCTTCCGCAGCAAAGGCCATCAGGCTTTTAAATCCATCGGAAAACTTAGTCACGATGCCGGTTCCGGCCGAGGAACCGAGAAGGAAATAAGCAAGCCCTAACTCAATCACAAAAAGCTGAATAATATAACGAATTTTTATGCTCTTTCGATCTTTACTGGCAACCAATGCAAGAGCGGCCACAACCACGAGGCCTAAAATGAAATGTAGATAAGACATGTAAAACGTACTCATTGGTGATTTATCTCAAATTATTTTTGTATGTTCTTATATTTATTTCACCAATAAAGTGACGGGCATCTCACTTTGTATTCTGTCTATTTCACCACCACTTTGAATAAGTCATGAAAGAATATCCATATACCTTCTAGGAACCAAAACAGCACATTTGGCAGGCACTCAGAACAGATGACAACCACTATCGTCGATGCAACCACCAATAGTGCAATCTGATTCCTATAAAATACAGCATTCCAAATACAATCAATTCAATTTGGTAATCGTTATTTGCCCTGTTTTTTCCAGAAGTCATCTTCTTATCGCCATAAAAAAGCCCTGAATAAAGTCAGGGCTGATTTTCATCAAATATTAGGTAGCCGCACCGATGGTCAATTAATACCCTATCAGCAACCGTTGGTTTGCTTATGGGTTAATCAATAGGCTCGTCTAAACATATCGCTGTTTTGATTTTAGCTTCAAAAATAATTATTCAGATTTAAAGCCAAATTTTCCGTTATTATTTTTCCACTGATCTTTTGCCGGAATTGGCTCGATAACATCCCAGTGCTCGACAATCTTGTTTTCTTTAACACGGAACAGGTCGTAGAAAGAAACATGCTTGCCGCCGAAACGTCCTTCGCTGATAGACAAGACAAAGTTACCTTCCCCAAGCACGATATGGTTCTTGCTATATACCATCGTGATACCTTGGTCTGCCATCGCTTTCAATGCCTCACCAAGGCCACTCAGGCCATCAGCAATTGCTGAGTTATGCTGCAAATAGTTTTCTTCGCCCTCATCAATAAAATGCCCAAGCTGGGAGAAGTCCCCTCTCATCAATATAGTGTCGACAAAATCAGCGACTAGGGCTTTGTTTTGCTCGGTCTTGCCTAAATCAGTGACTTCGGTCTGGCCATCAAGCTGAGTACGGCCGCTTGGGTTTGGCGCAGCTTTCTCGGCCAGGTTATCCCAGTGCTCAACAATTTGGCCGTCTTCAAAACGAAACACATCAAATCCCACCTTGGGACCAAAGAAATTGTAATCCGTATGGGTAAAGACGTAATCACCATCTTGGAACACACGCTGAACATCAACTTTCGCACTGCCTTCAGGAAGCACCTGCAAGACGGCACCAAAACCGGCCAAGCCATCGCCGACAGCAAGGTTATGTTGAATATACTTATCTGGATTGACATAGCTGGCGGCTTGCTGATCGCCCGTTTCAATACTGTTGAGCAGCGCGACAGCCTTTTCTCGGTTAGATAGGGGCACATCTTTTTCCTCAGCTGTAATTTGACTGGTGCATGCCGCGGTCATTAGAACACTGGCGGCAATAACCGCTGAAATACCTTTTTTCATAACACTTCCTCTTGTTGAATTGAGGAAATTGTAATGAAAGGGAGGCAGCCTCACATGGTCAGTACAGGTAGGATAATGGTCAATTACGAACCATCAAATTGTTTGCGAAAACGGGCGGGGGTAAGCAAGGTATGCTTCTTAAAGTACTTCACAAAGTTACTGGCATCCTCGAACCCTAGCTGATAGGCCAGCTGCTGGGTGGGCAACCCATCAAGCACCAGCCGTCTTTTGGCCTCCAGGATAGTATAGGCATCGATAAGCTGTTTGGCTGTCTGGTTGGTTGCCAACTTACAGATCTGATTTAAGGTCTTATAGGTTGTATGCAGCCGCTCGGCGTAATAGGTGGCATCTCGGGTGCGATGAAAATCTGTTTCAATCAACGCCACAAATCGAGTGAACTTACCGAGTTGATCTTTGTTTAATCTATCATTGTGATTCTCGGGCATCACCCGGTGCAGTATCAGCGACAGTGAAGAAAACAGAAACATCACGATCAGAGGGTTCGTTTCCTGATGCACTAGCTCCTTGCCTATTTCAGCAAATAGCTTTTCGCTACTGCTCAAAGTATCGGGATCGGGCGTAAAAACGGGTTGATAGGCATAGTCTAAGTGAGTGGGTGTAAAACCAGGTAGCCGCATGTTAGTAACCGCTTGATCGATAAATGCTTGGGTAAAGAGCAGCACTTTTCCTTTCGGGTGGCGGTTTAGATCAAAAGCATGAACCTGATTTTTCTGAACAAAAATATAGGAGCCTGACTCATAAGGGTAATTAACAAAATCGATCAGGTGGGCCCCTTCCCCCTCTTCGATATGAATCATAAGGTAGAAATTAACACGATGAGGCAGGGCGGGGTTATGATCGAGGCTATCTTTACGCTGATACAGCATTTCAAGATCGATCACCTCAATTTCGCTGTTTGCTGTTTTAGCGTGGTTAAAGCCAACTTCTGGGATATTCATTTCGCAACAACAATTCCAATAACTTTCAGACTATTTTGAAGCCTAGGGTATACCCTTAATAACTTACACCCTTAACAGAGAGACACCCTAGCCTACATCACATAACGGCAGGATCCTGCAGCCGCGCTCGCAAATTCAAGCACGATAGTGCCACCTTATGACAAATTAAACGCTGCTGCCAACCACAAGATAAAACATGAGTGACAATAGCGCTACCGCCACCGTGTAAGGCAGCTGAGTCGCGAAATGCCGTTCTGGGGTACAGTCTGCCGCTGTTGATGCAATGATCACCGAATCAGATATTGGTGAGCTCTGATCGCCAAATACCGCCCCGGAAATAACCGCGGCAATGGCAAGCGGTATAGAAAGACCAATACCAACGGCGAGAGGAATAATAATTGGGATCATAATGCTGACGGTTGCACCCGAGCTGCCAGTGGAAAACGAAATCAACACACAGATAACAAAGATGGATGCCGGCACCAACCGAACAGGAAGCTCGCCAGAAACAAAACTCGCCAAGTATTTTCCCGTTCCGAGCTCTCCCGTCATACGGCTTAATGAAAAGGCTAACGTGAGCAAAATAACCGCTGGCAGCATGTCTTTCATCCCCTGAATGCACCACTCTACGTAACGGTGCAGCTTAACCTGACTGAAGCAAAAGTAGCCCCCGGAGCCGATCAGCGAGATAAACCCACTCCAATACACGGCCGAAGCGATATCACCCGCGAGAATGTCACCATTACCCGAGCTGTATGTGATCACCAGAATAGGGATCAGCAACATCGCAATAGGCAGTAAAATAGCCCATATACTGGTTGGCGGCGGGCTCTCCACTGCGCACGCAGTATTATCACTCTCAGCCTCGGACATACTCTGGCTTCTGGCAAAATCATGCTTGAACAGCACCAGCAAAGGCACGATTAACAGTACGCTAATGGTGTAAATCTGATAGGGCAATGCGGACAACACATAGTTCATGGGCGGCTCGGTTAACAGGCCGTTTTCAACCTGAGCCATAATCAAGCTAATCAAAAAGATCCCTGCACCACTGAACGGTACCAGCCAAGCTAGCGGTGCTCCTGTGCAGTTAGCCACGAATGCCAGTTTCTCGCGTGAGACATGAAACCGGTCAAACAGCGGACGGCCAATAAGCCCAATTAGCATCATTGATCCCACGCCCTCAAGACACATCAAAAAACCAAAAGCAAAGGTGATCAGCTGGGCACCTTTTTTAGACTTCACAATATTTCGTTTGCGTGTCAGGTGATAAATAAGCGTCTCGATACCGCCAGACTGCTTCATCACGTTGATAATCGCGCCGATCATCAAAATAAAGATCAAGCTTTTCACTGAACTTGATGACTGAAAAATGTCAGCAATCGCATTAAAGCTGTTGGCAATACCCTGCAAAACATTTTTCGACAGCAGAATAGAGGCGGCCATGACGCCTGAAAAGATGGCCACGTAGACCTGCCTTGTGGCTATGGCGAGCAGTATTGATAATGCTGGAGGCAACAGGGTTAACCAAGAATCCATAATGAGTGTTATATCTCTGAGCTATTGATACCGTAGATATTAATCACCAGGCTCATCACAGGCGCGGTCAATAACAAGCGAAATATGGTCAATATCGAACCTTGACTCTTTCACAACCCCCTTAGCCGCAAAAAGAGAGCCCCAAAGCTCTCTTTTCCGTTTAGTTACGTTGGCAACCTCGCAGCTGCTAGTTCTCGAAAACAAACCGCCCGTCACTCAATGCGTCTTCTGGTCGTTTGCAAACATAATCAGGGTATAGCTCAGTGGTTCGAAGGGTTTGATCGTTAAAAGCGGCTAATTTGCCAATCACATAAATGACGTAATTGATCCCCCATCGCTCTTTATCCGTTTCTGCCCCTTTCTTAGCACTAATCTCATCCCCGGCGCTCTCTTTCATTGCCGTAATGTACTCTGAAGAAAAGTGCTCATACTCAAACGGGTAATCTGGCCAATTTTTTTCAAGCAAAGCCAACATCGCTTTCTGAGTCAGGGCGTTATTGTCAATCTGAACACACTTGTTGAGTGTTCGTTCATCGGTGACAGCCATTGCGGCAAGGTAGCCAATATCTTCAATATCATGGGTATAAATAGGCAACTCAAGATCGTCAAATGTCGTGATCTTGCGGAAAAAGCGCAAGTTTGGCAGGAAATAGTCGAAAATGCCGCCGTTGTAGAAAAGCGTCCAGCCAATTCCCGACTGCGTCAGCAAGTCATGGAAGCGCTTCTTGTTGTCGAAAACCTCGCCATCGCCCATTTCTAATGCCTGGGTATGGGCACCAAATTCAGTCGGAACAAACCGCTTCACACCGGCTTTGACCGCGGCTTCGAGCCAAATAGGCTCAGATTTCTGGATAATTTCTTTTGCGCCGGGTACCGCCACGACCAAAGTATCGACCCCTTGCAGATGCTGGGATACGGAGTCCACATCGTGCATATCAGCACACTTAACGACCTTTGCTCCCTGCGCTTCGAACGCCGCCAGTTTTGCCTCGTTGCTCGCTGTTTTCGCCCGGGTAATGATAGTGACGTGATGCCCTAACGAGAGCAACCCCCTCGTCAAAGGAGTTCCGATTTGACCAGTCGCACCAATAACAGCAACATGTTGTTTGTTCATAGAAATCTCCTTTCGGCTTTACTTAATATTGTCGATAAAGCGAATATGGCATGGATACGGTAGTAACCGTTCGGGCCTTACCCGACCTTTTTCTGTCACTCAGTTTAATGAATTCCCCGCACCAGCTCATGGTTAGAGCAAGCCGAAAAATGGTTAATACCGAACCGGAAAGCCGTTAGAAGCTACTTGGTGAGATAGCGCCATGATTTTCAGCAAGTGGCGCGATAGAGCTTGATAGAAGAAAGGTAGGAGCTTGCACGCTAACCACCTAAATTGCAGGGCATCGTTCACAATGATAGACTCATTCGTCAAATTACTTCGTATAATCCCAATGATATGGTTTGGGAGTTTCTACCAAGAGCCTTAAACTCTTGATTATGAAGTCTGTAACTTTATTTAACCCTACGATAAAGATAGAGGCTCATGAACTATTTTAACCTGCCAAAAATCGACCTCCATTGCCACCTTGACGGCAGCGTCCGTCCACAAACCTTTATTGATCTGGCTCGCCAGCAAAACTTGCCGTTGCCCAGCGAAGACATCAATAAGATCAAATCATTAATGGTTGCTCCTGAGACTTGTCAGAATCTTGATGAGTATCTGATGCGGTTTGACCTTCCGCTTTCCGTCATGCAGACAGAAGCGGGTATCGAACGCATCTCTTTTGAAGTGTTTGAAGACGCTGCAAAAGAGAATGTTAAGTATTTGGAGGTACGCTTTGGTCCTCTGCTTCATCTTCAACAAGGCCTCACTGTCGACCAGATAATTGGCAGTGCCGTAAAAGGCATGAAAAGAGCTGAAGAGCTGTATGACATCAAAGGCAATTACATTCTGTCGATCTTGCGCACTATGCCGAAAGATCGAATCAACGAGGTCATTGATGCCGGTGCAAAATATCTAAATAACGGCGTGGTTGCATTCGACTTGGCAGGTAGCGAACTATCGGGATTCTGTCATGAGTTCATCCCCTATGCCCAATATGCCATCGAGAAGGGATATCGGGTTACCATCCATGCTGGTGAGCAAGGGGATGGCCAGAACGTACATGATGCTGTCTCGCTACTGGGCGCTGAACGTATCGGACACGGCATCCATATCAAGGGCCACGCACAAGCCTACGCGCTGGTAAAAAATGAAGCTGTCGCCTTGGAAACCTGCCCAAGCAGCAACATCCAGACCAAAGCCGTGGACAACCTTAGCAGCCACCCAATCAAAGCGTTCTACAAAGATGGTGTACTGATCACCATTAATACTGACAACCGTACTGTCTCTAATACCACGATGACCGATGAAGTGCGTAAAGTAGTAGAGGAATTCCAGCTAAGTCGCGAAGATTACTTTGAGATCTATAAAGTAAGCGTTGAGCACTCCTTCGCTTCCGAGTCGGTAAAACAGCACCTGTTGAAATACGCAGAATAAGCCCTCAGGTACTGAGCTCTCTACCGACGAGTTCTCTTAATATCCACACCATAAAGGCCGCCAGCAGCAACACTGGCGGTTTTTATTATTTTAGTTTCAAGGCTGGCGAATATTTTAAGGGCGGGGTGAAGTAGGCTTCTCGATATTCAATCAATGTTCACTGATCCGTGTTCAATCTTTAAATTACCTACCTCTTCTTCACATTTACGGCGAAAAAAGTCTCTCAACATCAGCATTGCCGGGGTGACTTGGGTTCGACTCGGACAAATCAACCATAGGCTTAAAGGCGGGGATTGAAATTCAGTGAGGAGTTCGACAACATTGCCAGCGCGTAAGTCCGCAGCCATGTCCAATCGAGATTTTAAAGCGATCCCTTTGCCTGCAACCGCCCAGCGATGGACAACATCCGCATCGTTGCTTACACGATTGCCAACAACCCTGATATCGTACTTACCGTCATTGTCAAAAAACGCCCAATGATCAAACACGCTGTTGCCTATCCGATAGAGTAAACAATTATGCTGATATAAGTCTTTAGGATGCTTTGGCTCATCAAATTTAGCTAGATATTCTGGCGCAGCACATATCACACGATCAAGCTTTGCGATAGGAAAAGCGACCATCGATGAGTCCTCTGGTTCACCATAGCGAAGTGCCATATCAACGTTGTCTTGGTAAAAGTCCGCCAGCGTGTCGCCGACATTAAGCTGGATAGACAGTTCAGGGTGTAAAGCAATGATCTCATCCATCCAGGGCAGCACCAGGTTTCGACCTAAGTCAGAAGACGCCGACAAACGCACTTCACCTGCAATTTTACCCTGCATTTCATTCAGTGAGGCTTTACCTTTTTCAAGCGAGGCCAAGGCTTCACTGCAATACAACAAGTAACGCTCGCCTTCAGCGGTAATACGCAACTTACGGGTTGAACGTATAAATAGCTGAACCCCCAGCTGCTTTTCCAATCGTTTTAATGCTGCACTGGCAGAGGGCGGCGTCATATCCAATTGCTGAGCGGATGCGGTAATGCTGCCGGTTTGGGCAGTACGAACAAAAAGAGCGAGATCGGCAATATTCATTATCAAAAAATTTTTGAAACTGTTTAGTGGATTACCATCTTTTTAGCATATCCGAGATGAACAATAATGTCTTCCCACGATGAATTGATGCCTAACTCAAAGGAAATCTCACATGACTAAGACACTAACGATTGTTGCTCGAATTGAAGCAAAAGCCGATAAAGTGGATTTAGTAAAGTCTGAGCTACTAAAGCTAATCGAACCGACTCGGAAAGAAAAAGGCTGCATCCAGTATGACCTACACCAAGATGACAGTAACCCTGAGCTTTTTATTTTCTTTGAGAACTGGGAAAGCCGAGAGTTATTGCAAGACCACTTGAACAGTGCTCATCTAAAAACCTATGTCCAAGCAACCGAAGGCTCAGTCGCCAGCTTCACATTACATGAAATGACGAAGATCGCTTAGTTTGGCTGAAAGAAACCCATCGCTCACCGTAAACAAGCATTGCTAAAAGTTAAGGATACCTAATGACTCACCCAATTATCGGCGATTTAACTTCGCGTTATACAACCAAAAAATTCGATCCTGCCAAAAAGGTTTCTCAGCAAGATCTTTCAGTAATAATGGAAGCCATTCGTTTATCAGCATCTTCAATAAACTCCCAACCTTGGAAGTTTATTGTTATCGAAAGCGATGAGGCCAAACAACGCATGCATGATACCTTTGCCCATAAGTTTCAGTTCAACCAGCCCCATGTATTTAACGCGTCACATATTATTCTTTTTGCCCACAACCCTGCCTATACGCGCCTTAACTATGAGGCCGTTGTTGATAAATGGATTAAAGACAAACGCACCAAGCCGGAGGATAAAGAAAGTGCATTCGGCGGATTTGCTTTTGCTGAACTGAACACGGATGAAACGGGCAACACTGAGGCATGGACTAAAGCCCAAACTTACCTAGCCCTAGGCAACGCACTGCACACCGTTGCGCGTTTAAATATCGACTCTACGCCAATGGAAGGGATCGACAGTGAAATGATTAGCAAAGAGTTTGCTAAAGAGCTTGATGGCCATGTTTGTCACGTTGCGCTTGCAATCGGGTATCGAGACGAGGATGCAGACTATAACGCGAAAACGCCTAAATCTCGCCTGGCGATGGAAGATATCATGGTAAGGCTGTAAATAACGTTTTCAGCATATAGGTAACGAACACCTCTCAGAAAAGAAAAACGGCCCAGAGCTGATACCCGGGGCCGTTTCGAATTCAGTCATCACCCGTAGAGCCAGAATCAATTAAGCGTACAGCAGTTCCATTGATTCTTTTGCCGACCCACTCTTCGTTGGTTGGCAAAAGTATTGTATTGCAAGACAGCGTTTTTTGAGAAAAAACATGTAGGTAAATTTGTGCTGATTCCACTGCAGAATTAAGGCGGAAATGGTCAATTCAAATCCAACCTCAGAAATTTCTTATCGCTATAACGCCTGACATTAAGAACAAAAGTTTCCTATAGGAAACTTTTGTTGATCACCCTATGGCTGATGCGTATATTAAACGGACAGCTAGTGCAAACCTTAACCAGGCAACTAAGCGTAAAACCTCGTAATACATGGCTGGTAACAACAATTACTTAAGGATAACCACTATTCGTTGGGATGCACCGACGGGCATTAGCCTCACGTCCTGACAATACGGATACTAAAGGAGAATCAAATGACTGAAGCTATCAACGTCGATGTTGCTGTACTTGGTGGTGGACCAGGTGGCTACACCGCTGCTTTTCGCGCTGCGGATCTGGGATTATCAGTATGTATCATTGAACAACAAAAAAACCTTGGAGGGGTATGCGTTAATGTAGGCTGCATTCCTTCAAAAACATTACTGCACGCTGCTGCGATCCTTGAAGAAGCCAAGGACACAGAGCTTATGGGCATTAGCTTCGGTGAAACAAATGTTGACCTAGGTAAGTTACGAGACCACAAAGAAAAAACCATCACTAATTTGACCAGTGGACTGGATGCTCTTTGTAAAGCCAGGAAGATTATCAAAGTGCAAGCGAGGGGCTACTTTCAGGATAAAAACACACTTAAAATCGAAGGTACTGGCGGTCAGTTGGTGAACTTTAAACACGCAATCATTGCTACAGGATCACACCCATATTCACTACCAATCGCGCCTGACGATACCCGTATCTGGGATTCTACTGAAGCATTAAATTTAAGTAGCATACCCGAGAAACTGCTTATTGTAGGTGGTGGTATTATCGGCCTTGAGATGGCACAGGTCTACTCCGCACTCGGTTCAGAAATCACGATTGTTGAAGCACTTGAGCAAGTCATACCCCAGGCAGATAAAGATGTCGTTCAACCCCTGCTCAAAAAGCTGAAAAAAGAATACCGAATATTTACTAAAACTAAAGTAACAGAAATGCAGGCTCAGAAGGCTGGAATTCAAGTTACCATGGATGGAACCAAAGCACCGGAGTCAGAGATCTATGATGCCGTACTGGTGGCCGTTGGTCGTAAACCAAATTCTCATGAAATTGGTTTAGAAGAGCTAGGGCTCCAGGTCGATGAAAAGGGGCTAATCCCAGTTAACGAACATATGCAGACTATTTTTCCGCATATTTACGCCATTGGCGATATCGTTTCTGGGCCTATGCTTGCTCATAAAGCTACCCATGAAGGTAAAGTGGCAGCTGAGGTCATCGCAGGGCATAAGGTGAGCTTTCTCCCGATGACAATTCCTTCGGTTGCCTACACCAACCCTGAAATCGCCTGGATGGGACTAACTGAAAAAGAAGCTAAAGCAAAAAATATTGAATATCACGTAGGTAAAGTGCCTTGGATAGTCAGTGGCAGAGCTCAGAGCGTTGGTGCTGCAAACGGGGTAACTAAGGCATTGTTCGATAAAAAATCAGGAAGGCTCATCGGTGCAGGAATATGCGGTGTGAATGCAGGGGAACTGATTCACGAAGCGGTGATGGCGTTACAAATGGGGGCTACGGTGAAAGATATCGTTAATACTGTTCACGCTCATCCGACACTGGCAGAAACGATGGCCTTTGCCGCTGAACTGGTGGATGGCACCATTACTGATATGCTACCTCAAAGGAAACGTTAGGGCGAAGAGTGATCTTCCCAGCAAGATTGGAGCAATGAGCTAGCTTTAACGAGATTATTAACGTCCATGAAAAAACGGCCCGGAGCTGATGCCCTGGGCCGTTTCGAATTCAGTCATCACCCCGTAGGGCTAGAATCAATTATGCGTGTAGCAGTTCCATTGATTCTTTGGCGATTACCCACTCTTCGTTGGTTGGGATCACCATCGCAACTGGCGTGTTTGGCTTGGTGATGATGCCACGGTTGCCAAAGCGAGCTGCAGCGTTTGCTTCTTCGTCTTCACGGTAGCCGAAGATCTTCAGGTTCTCTAGGATCTTGCTACGGATTGGCATAGAGTTTTCACCGATACCCGCAGTGAAGATGATGCTATCAAGCTCATCCAGTGCCACCATGTAAGAACCGATGTACTTAGCTACACGGTAACAGAAGATTTCAAATGCCAGGGTTGCACCCTCGTGGCCATTTTCCATCGCTTCGATAATACCGCGGCAATCGCTTGTCAGGCCTGAAACACCTAGCAAACCAGATTTCTTGTTCAGTTCGTCGAACACTTCTTCCTGAGACCAGCCTTTTTTCAGCAGGAACTCGATGATGCTTGGGTCAAGGTCACCACAACGTGTACCCATCATCAGGCCAGCAAGAGGAGTAAAGCCCATGCTTGTATCAACACTCTTACCGTTCTTAATCGCACAAACCGATGCACCGTTACCCAGGTGAACAGAGATAAAGCTGCTTTCGTCAACTGGCTTATTGATCATCTTGGCTGCTTCACGGCTTACGAAATAATGGCTCGTACCGTGGAAACCATAACGGCGGATACCGTAATCATTGTATAGCTTCTGAGAAATCGCACCCGTGAACGCCTTCGCTGGCATAGTCTGGTGGAATGCAGTATCAAATACAGCATACTGAGCCAGAGTAGGGAAAGCTTTAATCGCAGCGCGCATACCGATAACATGAGCAGGATTATGTAGCGGAGCCAAGTCGCTCAGCTTCTCGATTTCTTCAAGAACGCTATCATCAATCTTAACAGTTTTCGTAAACTTCTCACCGCCATGTACAACACGGTGACCTACAGCTACGATATCCTGTTTGATACCAAGCTCTTCAAGCAGGGCTACGATACGGTCAACTGCTTGCTGGTGGTGGTTACCAGAATCGTTTAGTTTGTATTCTTGTTTCTCGCCGTTGATTTTCCAGCTGACAACAGCTTCAGGAAGGCCGAAACACTCACCCAAACCACTCAGTGTTGCTTCGCCGCTGACAGTGTCGATTAAAGCGAACTTAAGTGAAGAACTACCGGAGTTGATTACAAGAACTAAAGAATTGCTCATGGTTATCTCATCAGAATATTTAGGGCTATAGGACAACTTGTTGTCCCGTTACACGTCTTTTTTAGACAGCAGAGGAAAATGTGTGGAGCAGCATTTTCTCGGCATTATATGTTTTAGTACATTATTCAATTTTTTTTGAATAACTCAACTTTTGTTTTCAGAAAATTGAAAAAAATTGAAAAATCACTGGTTCAGATCAAGTTTGAAGCAACGAAAACGATTAACTTTGTACAAATTTCGCTCTCAGCTTAAATTTTTGTTGAAATCGATGTGCAATAATTCAACTAAAGTAAGTATCAATTTGAATATGCCATGACATGACCTATTCAAATTGAAATTCATGAATTCAGGATACCCATAACGATGATCATCAAACCGGTTATAAAGGGAGTGGTAGCCCGATCAGCACACCCTCTCGGCTGTCAGGAAGCCATCCAACGTCAAATTGCTTACTGCCAATCTTCGTCCCCGATAGCAGCAGGCCCCAAACGGGCTCTTATATTGGGAGCCTCTTCCGGTTTTGGCCTCGCTTCGCGGATCAGCCTGGCATTTGGTGGCCCCCGTACCGAGACCCTCGGAGTCTCTTTTGAGCGCGGTCCATCAGACAAAGGCGTCGGCAGCGCTGGCTGGTACAATAATATCTATTTCAGGCAAGCCGCCGAAGCCGCCGGGCTCAAGGCTACCAACCTGGTCGGTGACGCATTTTCCCAAGAGCTGCGCCAGCAGGTTGTCGAACAAATCAAATCGGAGTTCGGCGGAAAAATCAATCTCGTTATCTATAGTCTAGCGTCCGGCGTTCGGCCTAACCCAGAAACCGGCGAGTTTTGGCGTTCAGCCATCAAACCTGTCGGGCAGTCGGTACACGGTGCCACTATCGATATTGAGCACGGCAAAATGCTGGAAACCACGTTACCACCAGCGTCCGATCTGGAGATCCACGATACGGTGAAAGTCATGGGCGGCGAAGACTGGGCTCAATGGATGCAGTTCCTAGCCGACGAAGGTGTGTTAGCCGAGGGATGTAAAACCATCGCCTATTCCTATATTGGCCCGGAATTCACCCACCCAATTTACCACCAAGGCACTTTGGGCATGGCCAAGCAGGATCTCCACCGTAAAGCCGATGCCATCCACCAGCAGCTCCAGGCCATTAATGGTGGGGCCTATGTTGCCGTCTGCAAAGCACTTGTCACCAAAGCCAGTGTTTTCATTCCCGGGCTTTCTCCCTACCTGCTGGCACTGTTTAGAGTGATGAAAGAAAAAGGACTGCACGAAGGCTGTATCGAACATATGCAGCGGTTGCTCAGTAGCAAACTCTACCCGCCTTCTGGCAAAGTGGTAACCGATGCCGAGCGAGAGATCCGAGCAGATGACTGGGAGCTACAGGAGGATGTGCAACAGGAAGTCGCTCGCCTGATGGCACAAATTACGCCGGAGAACTTTAAGCAGCTGGGTGACTACGAAGGTTACCGCAATGACTTTATGCAGCTGAACGGTTTTGGCTTTGACAATGTCGATTACCAGCAGGATATCAGCTTGGATTTTCTCTATAGCCTCAAGCCTTAATACAGCAAAACAGCACGATGCCTGATACTGTCGGCGCTATCTGGCATCATGAAATGAAGGCAGGCATAGCTTGTTCAATACCCTGTTTATTCACCCCACATATTTAGCTGAAACCATTGGCTGAGAAAGGTCATCAGGCAAGAAATAAAAAAGGGGCTCATCAGAGCCCCAAGGTCGGTATTATCGAACGTGATAATATTAAATGCCGTCTTAGTCCTTTACTCTCTCGATGATCGTTGCAATGCCTTGCCCCATGCCGATGCACATGGTGGCCAGGCCATAGCGGCCGTCACGCTGCTCCATGACATTAAGCAGGGTACCGACTATTCGTGCGCCTGAACAACCAAGCGGATGGCCGAGAGAAATGGCCCCCCCATGCAGGTTGACCTTCTCGTCACGGCAGTCCCATAAATCCAGCTCGCGCAAACATGGGATCGCCTGGGCGGCAAAGGCTTCGTTCACCTCGGCAAAATCAATATCAGCCATAGTCAGCACCGCTTTAGCCAGCGCTTTTTGCGTAGCTGGCACCGGGCCATACCCCATGATTGCGGCAGGTACCCCTGCGGTCGCCGTAGCAATCACACGGGCACGGGGAACTACCCCCAGCTCTTTGGCCTTCTCTTCGCTCATCACCAATAAACATGACGCACCGTCTGATAGCGCAGATGACGTACCGGCGGTGACCGTGCCATTGACCGGATCGAAAACCGGACGCAACTTGCCCAGAGATTCTTCGGTAGTTTCCGGACGAATGACCTCATCATGCCTAACCAGGATTGGGCGACCATTTTCGTCATGACCCATCATTGGAATGATTTCGTTGTCGAAACGCCCTTCGTCGGTAGCCTGCTGTGCCAGGCGATGGGAGCGCGCGCCCAAGGCATCCTGATCAGCACGGCTGACGCTGTGCATCTTACCGAGTGCCTCGGCAGTCAGCCCCATCATTGCCGATGCCTGTGCCAAGTTTTTATCATTGGCCGGGTTGAGGCTGATCCCCTTCGTCATCGGGATATGCCCCATATGCTCGACCCCGCCGACCAATACGATATCCGCATCATCAGCCTTGATGGCCCGGGTCGCGATATGCAGGGCGTCCATGGATGAACCACACAAACGATTTACCGTAGTGGCCGGCACCTCGACCGGCAAGCCAGCCAACAGCGCCGCATTACGGGCTACGTTAACGCCCTGCTCCTCAGTTTGCTGCACACAGCCCCACACCACATCATCCACCATCGATGGTTTAACATTAGGTTGGCGTTTAAACACCGCCTTCATCAGGTGTGCTGACAAATCATCGGCACGGGTATGGCGGAACACACCGTTTTTAGAACGCCCCATAGGGGTACGGATTGCATCAACAATTACGACATTTTTCATCTTAGTTACCCCTATTACGCGTAAAACTTCTGGTTATTCAGGACTCGCTCAAGCAGCCCCTTTGGTGCTTCATAGAGCTCGCCAAGGTGTTTAAACTGCTCGGCGGCCTCAAGCAGCTGATCAAGGCCAAGCTGATCCATGTAGTAGAACAAACCACCACGGAATGGAGGAAAACCGGTACCGTAAATCATTGCAATATCGGCTTCTGCCGGCGAAGCAATAATGCCTTCATCCAGGCAGCGAATGGCCTCGAACATCATCGGCAGCATCATGCGCATGGTAATGGTGTCACGGTCAAATTCCCGCGTAGTTTCACGCTGCGAGGCTATCAGCTGGTCGGCAGCCGCGCAGGCCGCAGGCTTAAGGCGGCCTTTACGATCTGGCTGGTAGGCATAGAAACCCTGGCCGTTCTTTTGTCCGTAGTGTTGTTGGTCGACAAAGGCCTGAATAACATTGACAGCGGGTTTAGTCATACGGCCGGGGAAGGCTTCGTCCATAACATCCATACAATGCGCAGCGGTATCAAGACCAATCACATCCAGCAGGGATGCCGGCCCCATCGGCCAACCAAAGCCTTTGCTCATCACCTTGTCGATCGTCTGAATATCACCGCCATCGGTCACCAGCTGGTTAAAGGCATGGAAATACGGAGTCAGGCAGCGGTTGACCAAAAATCCCGCGCAGTCATTGACCACTACTGGTGTCTTACCCAGCTGGCTAACATACTTCACTGCCCGGCTGATCGTGGCGTCACTGGTTAGCTCACCCCGGATCACTTCTACCAATGGCATCTTGTGTACCGGGTTAAAGAAGTGAATTCCGCAGAAGTTATCTGGCTTTTTTAGGGCCTTAGCCAATCCGCTGATCATCAGTGTCGAGGTATTCGAAGCAATGATCGCATTCGGCGCAGCCTGCTCCAACTCAGCTAGTACCGCCTCTTTGACTTTCGGGTTTTCGACCACCGCTTCGATGATCAGGTCATTGGTTTCCAGTGCATTATTGTGCAGAGTTGGCTGAATGCGGTTTAAGGTCTCTCCCATTTCCAACGGTGTTTTGCGACCACGCTCCACCTGTTTGGCCAGCAGTTTGTTGGCTTCCGTCAGTCCCAGAGCCAGACCGGCCTTATTGATGTCCTTCATCACCACGTCAGCGCCTTTGTCAGCCGTTACATAGGCAATGCCACCGCCCATGATCCCGGCCCCAATCACACCGACTTCGGCGACAGCCTCAGCCCCTTTAGTCAGTGACTTGGTCTTGGCTTTAACCGCCATATCACAGAGGAAGACGGATACAAGTGCATCGGCAACACCGCTGTTGACACACTTGGCAATACCGCTGCGCTCAAGCGCCAGTGCATCTTCACGGCCGCATTTGGCCGCTTTTTCAATGGTATCCAGGATTATGGCAGGCGCCGGATAGTGTTTACCAGCGACCTTGGCCACCATACCGCGGGCAACATTGAGTGACATCGCCAGCTCATAGTCATTTAATCTCAGTGGTGACTGTTTCTCTTGCTGACGGCTACGCCAATCTAGCTCGCCGTCAATACATGACTGCAATACGGCTTCTGCCTGCATGATAGGATCTGTGTCTGGGGCGATCACACCGTCGACGACATGATGTTCCAATGCTTTGTCGGCGCGGAAATTCTTACCAGTGGTCAGCCACTGTAACGCCGTATCGACACCAACCAGGCGAGGCAAGCGAGTCGCGCCCCCCCAGCCAGGCATGATCCCGAGCTTCACTTCCGGCAGGCTGATTTTAGCATCGGGCGTCGCCAGGCGATATTCGGCCAGTAGCGATAGCTCGACACCGCCGCCAGCAGCCACACCGTTGATGATCGCCACCTTAGGCATCGAAAGATCCTCGATGCTGTTATAAATACCGTGCACCCACTCAAGGTAGTCAACCACGGCAGTTTCGCCGCCATTAAACAACGCGCGGAAGGCTTTTACATCGGCGCCGGCACTGAACAGCGCCTTGCCTGAACGGATGATCAAGCCCCGGATCGCGCTCTGTTTGATAACTTCCACACAGTGCTGCAGTTCTTCCAGTGCTTCTTGGCACAAGGTATTGACGCTATCTGGCTTGGCATCAAAAATCAGTTCAGCAAACTGGCCGCGGGCAGCAACCTGAAAATAATGTCCTTGGTACATAAATGATTCCTCAATAAATAGTCAGGTTACTTACGCAAACCGCAGGCTTTTGCTTGCTCTTTAAGCTGGTCTCGGAAGTCCGGGTGGGCAATGTCAATCAGCGCCTCAGCGCGCTGTACCGTCGTCAGGCCACGGAGGTCGGCAATGCCGTATTCCGTCGCAATCAGATGGACGTCATTACGCAGAGTCGTCACCGGTGTGCCTTCCGGCAAGGCAGAGCGGATTGTCGACTCGATACCATTTGCCCCCTTATAAGTCGAAGCCATGGCGATGATCGACAGGCCACCATTGGACAGGGTGGCGCCGCGAACAAAATCAACCTGACCACCGGAGCCTGAAATCTGGGTGTGGCCTACTCCTTCCGAGGCAACCTGGCCGGTAAAGTCGGTCATAATGCAGGTGTTAATTGAGACAAAGTTATCGTTCTTGGCAATTTCATTCGGATGGTTCACCACCACCACATTGCCGATTTCAATATCAGGATTGTTGTCAACATAATCGATGAGCTCCTGCGAGCCAGCAGCGAAAGCGGCGACGATCTTATTCGGCTTGTAGTTCTTGGCTGAGCCGTCAATCGCACCGGCTTTGCACAGCGCCATCATCGACTCGGTAAACATCTCGGTATGAATACCCAAGTTTTTCCGGCCTTTTAGCCCCATACCCAACGCGTTGGAAATTGTGCCAATACCAATCTGAATCGTGGCGCCATCTTTGATGTACGGCAGGACATGCTCAGCAATCGAAATTTCGATATCGGACGGTTCAACCGGTTTCGGGCCGGCAATCGGGTGATGGCCTTCGGCAAAGAAAGAAATATCGTCCACATGCAGTAGGTTTTCCGGGTTTCCGATAAACGGTTGGGCCTTGTTAACCACCCCGATCACCAAGTCCGCGTTCGGCAACAAATGTTTGTTTCCCATACCGCCACAGGCCCCCATGCTGACAAAACCGTCCTCGTTCGGCGGGGTGACTTCAACCACCATCACATTACAGCCAGCCGCATCCAATACCGAGCCGACATTGGAAAGATGGTAAGTAATAATTTCGACATTGCCCTGGTGCTGGAATTTTTTCTCCAGTGGCCCCATGAACAGGCTGCGGTAGGTGAGGTGGCCGCGATATTCAGGCTTGAGGAATTCATACGGATAAGTAAGTAGGCCTGAATATAATTCAGTACCTTGCAACATCATGGCTGTTTTTTCTAATTCTTGAAGAAATAAAACAGGAACAGATAAATAACCACCAGCCCAAATCTTATCGCCGGATTGTATTTTGCTTGCCGCGTCAGCCAGTGAAATTAGCTTACTGTCGTAGCTCTGCTGCCAAAGTGCCATATTGACCTCTCTGAGATATAGCGACTTATTTATCCCTCCTCAAAATCAATAAATATCCTTTTATATTGGCAGGAAGATAATAAGTCGCTGATGTAGGATTCAGAAGTTATTCCATATTCTGCTCCTTCAATATATTCTGAGTAGATGCGGTTAACTTGGCATTTCAGGCCAAAGATATGACAACACAAGTCACGGAGCATAAGCATGAGCTTGCTCACTAATCACCTAAACCATCTAATCCGTGACGATCTACACATAAAGTGCGTTACTGAAGACTGACTAAATTTATCGCTTGTCATTTTAGGACAAAGATTTGATGCAACAGGCCATCATTGCCAAATATCGACTTTTATCAATATTATTTTCTTCTTATTTTCTAATATGGAAAACGAATAAGCCACGCAAAGAACACATCCATAAATCCAATAACCAGCTGGCACACTCAGTTTTAATTAATATTTAAATTTCGGAATATAACGATGAATAAAATTCTAATCGCGACAGCTATTGCCGCGGCTTCAATTACCACCGCATCCCAAGCCTGTACCTCTATTGCGTGGAATACTGACTTTGGCACCTTAACAACCCGTACCAATGACTGGGTTGAATCAACATCTCCGGTACTCGGCACGATAAAGGCCGGGAGCAAGCGCTACAGGCATGGTGTTGAGGGCAACGGCGAAACCTTTACCACCAAATACGATATTATTGCCGTTCAAGCCTATGGCGGCCTAGTTCATGACGGTGTCAACAGCGAAGGTATGCAGGTCAATGGACTGTATTATTCGCCGATGACAATGGATGGAAAAGGCAAAAATAGTATTTCCCAATTTGCCTTTGGTGAATATCTGATTTCACAATTTGCCACCATCGAAGAGGTGGTAAATAACCTTGAAACCATCAAGACAGAAATGGTCTCGCATCCAACGCTACCTAAAGCCCCGACCTTCCATTGGTCACTGACTGACAAAACTGGTGACCGGCTGGTTATCGAACACGACAAAGACGGCATCACTTTGTACCGTGGCAAAGAGGCAGCGGTAATGACCAACCAGCCAAGCCAGCAGGTCCACCTTAATGCCTGGAAAAAAGCATCAAGCAAGTTCAGCCAACCAAGTGCCAATGTCAACTATGGCTCGACAGGTAACAACAACTCACGTGACCGCTTCTTATACTCGTCTTACTACAGCGAACAGCTCAAACAGCCAAGTTCATCATTCAACGGTATGATGAAGCTTGCCGGTACCGCATTCCGTGTGCCGCATGATGCTGCCAACACAATTGAAAATGGTGTCATAACTGGCTATGCCACCGAATGGCAGCTAACCCAGAACCTAACTACCGGTAAGGCTATCTGGCAATATACGTGGAACGAGGCCTGGACCCAGGTACAGTTTAATTTCTACGATATTCTCAATTCTGGTAAACAAATTAACTTCAACCTCGATAACCCGGCATTGGCAGGCGATATTACCGCACAGATTATTGCCACCGGCCAATAATTCTGACTCACTCCGTTAAGTTATTCCGATTAAACCCCTGGCGCAGCCATACAGGCTGTGCCTGAACAGCATTGTCCATATCAATCTCCCGGCACACAACCATTAATATGAGTGTTGATTAATATAAAAAAGACCCGTTAAGCCAAATCGTACTGTGTATTCAATCACAGAGTTAACGTACTTTTTTTCTAACTCCCCCAGCAAAATAGTAATATTTTCTCAACTCATGCCACAGCAAAAGTCAGCCCATGAAGAAGTGTGAATCCGCTCCATTACCCACCTATTCCATCCACAAGGGCTGGTTGCAGCTTCTGCAGAAAACCGCGCGCGAATATGGCCTTAATTGTGATGATTACTTTCCGCCGCAACCTCACAGTGATGGATCACAGCCTTTGCTCGATGTGCGTGACGTACGCCAGATCCACCATCGCATGTTTCAGGACAGCAAAGACCCGTTATTTTCCGTTAAAGCTTCACGCTGGGTCTCTCCCCTGACTTTCGGCAGCTATACCCTGACACTATGGACAGCGCCTAACCTCAAAAGCCTGCTTAAAGATGCCTGCAACTTTAGCGTGGCAATCGGCTCGCCGATCCAGGTGCGCTTGCATGAAACACCTCAGGGCGACGCCGAGCTGTGGATCATTAATAACGAACCATTGAACAAAGAATCCCACGTCACCTATGTCGGAGTAACCCTGTACATTGCCACGATGATCCAGATTATCCGCCAGGCTTCGCTCAGCGACATCCCTGGTTTGGAGGTGAAATTAATTCACTGGCCGTTTGAAGCACAGGTTCTCCCTCAGTTTGAAGCTGAGATGAACTGCAAAATATCCCTTGGCTCACCCATCCGCAAGCTCTGTATCAAACGGCAGCATCTCTTCACCCCCCTGGCAACCAGCGATCCTGAAATCTACCCCAGTACCCGTGCTCTGCTGCGCAAGCGAGCCGCCGAACTGGAAACCGGCGATGTGGTATTACAGGTCTATAACACCCTCGACAAATTACCGACCTTGGCCAATATTTCCGGGGAGAAGGTAGCGGCAAAAATGCTGATCAGCATCAGAACCCTCAACCGGCGCCTGGCCGAAGTAAATACTTGCTATCGCGGAGTGGTTGAAAAATACAAGCTGGAAAAGGCGCTGCACCTGCTTAACCAGCCAAATATCAATATGACAGAAATTGCCTTCCAACTCGGGTTCTCCGACCTCAGCACCTTTTCCCGTGCCTTCAAACGCTGGACCGGCACCAGTCCAACGCACTTAAATCGCAATGAATCAGAGAATCAGATTAAGGTATAGGGATCTGCGCATGATCTGAATCAAACAACACAATGTTGGCAGCATATGTAATGCTATTGTCCTAAACGGCAAAGTCAGAGCAAGACATTCTTGATTTAATGAGTTCCAGTTGATGCGGTTACCCCGGTAGCTGCCATAAAAATACTGGAGCTTTAGCTATGATGAAACAAGCGCATAAAGTGTTATTTGAGCCAATGAAAATTGGCTCGGTAAAACTCAAGAACCGCTACTCGATGGCCCCGATGGGAACATTGGGTTGTGTTGATGGTGACGGTGCCTATAACAGCCGCGGCATTGACTACTATGTGGCCCGAGCCAGAGGGGGCGTCGGTCTGATCATTACCGGGGTTCAAATGGTCGAGAACGAACTGGAACAGTTCCCGATGCCATCACTGCCTTGCCCAAGTTACCACCCGACCGCCTATATCCGCAGTGCCAAAGAGATGACAGAGCGAGTCCATGCCTATGGCACCAAGATCTTTGCCCAGCTTACCGCTGGCTGGGGCCGTTCTTGTATTCCGGGCTTTACCCCCGAAGAGAAGTCAATTGCCCCGTCGGCCGCCCCCAACCGCTTTGATCCGACCATTGCCCACCGAGAGCTGACCACCGAGGAAGTCAAATACTTTATCGGTAAGTTCATCGAGTCGGCTGTCATCGCCCAGAAAGCCGGCTATGACGGGGTTGAGATCCATGCGGTGCACGAGGGCTACCTACTTGATCAGTTCACCATGAGCTTCTTCAACAAGCGCACCGACCAGTATGGCGGTAGTTTCGAGAATCGCTACCGCTTTGCCGTAGAGATTGTTCAGGGTATCAAGGCCATGTGCGGCAAAGACTTCCCGGTATCGCTGCGCTACTCGGTGAAAAGCAATATGAAGGGCTTCGGTCAGGGGATCCTACCAGGCGAGCAGGCCGAAGAAGTCGGCCGTGATATGGAAGAGGGCCTCAAGGCTGCCAGACTCCTGCAGGAAGCCGGCTACGACGCTCTCAATGTAGATGCAGGCACCTACGATGCGTGGTACTGGAACCATCCGCCTAACTACTTCCAGCCAGGCATGTACCAACCTTACTGCAAGGCTGTGTCTGAAGTCGTAGATATTCCTGTGATCATGGCTGGTCGAATGGAAGATCCTGCACTGGCGGCGCATGCGGTCAACGAGGGGATCGCCGACGGGATATCCATGGGGCGTCCACTTCTGGCCGATCCGGAAGTCGTCAACAAGATCCGCCGTGACCGTTTCGAGGAAGTCCGCCCGTGCCTGTCGTGTCACTTGGGCTGCCTTGGCCGAATGGCCGAGGTCGGCAATATCTCCTGCGCCGTCAACCCGAGCTGTGGACGCGAAGAAGAGTACAAGCTGACGGCAGCATACCAGCGCAAGAAAGTTGTGGTGGTCGGTGGCGGTGTTGCCGGTATGGAGGCTGCACGAATTGCCGCGGAGCGCGGCCATAACGTCGTGCTGATGGAAAAATCCGGGGCACTGGGCGGGAATGTCATTCCTGGCAGCCAGCCGCCGTTCAAACACGATGACAAGCTTCTGCTCAACTGGTTTGCCAGTGAAATGGAACGCAAACACGTCACGGTACGAATGAATACTGAGGCCACCAGACAAACGATAGAAGCCGAACAGCCGGACAGTGTGGTGTTTGCCACAGGATCACGCCCGATGCAGTCTCACTGGCTTGAAGGCAGAGAGCTGCCGCATGTGATGATGGCGGAAAAAATGCTGATGCAGCCAGAACGACTCACTCGCAATCAGATCATCGTCATTGGTGCCGGCCTGGTCGGGGCAGAAGCGGCTCTGTGGATGGCACAGCAAGGTAAGCAGGTTACCCTCATCGAAGGGGATGACGATATTATCGGCGGCCCTCACGGCACATGTTTTGCCAACTACCAGATGCTAAAAGAGCTGCTCATAGCAGAGAACGTGGATGTCCAAACCTCTACGTGCCTGCAAGCAATCACCGAATCCGGAGTGATTGTCCACCCCGCAGATAATGCAAGCGCAAGCCGAGAAATTACCGCTGACCATGTGGTGCTAGCCATGGGCTATCAGGCCGAAAATAGCCTGTACCATAAACTGGGCAACGAGCTGGATGTCGAAGAGGTTTTTAATATCGGTGACAGCCAGCAGGCGCGAACCATTATGGCTGCGATCTGGGACGGCTACGAAGTCGGCCGGTCGCTGTAAAGTGCTCTACGTTTTACTCTATGCCAAAGAGTAATATGTATTTGGCCGCCCGAACTAACCGGGCAGCCTTTTTTACGTGCGGCTATAACGACTCGAAGTGACGGTAACGCTCGAACAACGCCTCGATATCACTGCTGCACATTAAATCCATATTGCGCTGCAGCGTTTCCAATGGCCAATCCCACCATTTCATCTCCAGTAACAGATTGATTTGCTCATCGCTGAACCTTTTCTTTACCGCTTGCCCGGGATTACCCACCACAACCGAATAAGGCGCAACATTTTTGGTCACTACAGCACGGGCACCGATCACCGCCCCGTCTCCGATGGTAATACCGGGCATGATGACGCACTCCGTACCAATCCAGACATCATTGCCAATCACCGTATCCCCAGCACGCTCGAAGCCAGATTTTACCTTGCCGCCAAACTGGCTGACATCGAAGGGAAACGAAGACACCCAGTCATGGCGATGGCCCTGGTTCCCCGCCAGCATAAATGTCGCGCCTGAAGCAATAGAGCAATACTTGCCAATCATTAACTTATCAACATCGCCAAATATTCCCGACTCCCACACCGCCCGGCTGGAATGATCCCCCAGCAGGTAGCGAACACATTGATCTTCAAAATGCTTATCGTGGTAGTAACCGGAGTAATAAGTATGTTCCCCTACAACAATGTTCGGATTTTTCACATGGTCTCGCACCTCATAGCCGCCAAGCCATGAAGGAAATATGGATGATGACATAGCCACCCCTTTTATTATTTGCCACCGCTTGAACAGTTGCGTTGATATTTAGAGTAAAATGTCCAATTCAACAACTCTCTCCTATCGAGCGAAACCGGATGCAAATTGAACAACTTTATTCAGCCTATCTTGGCGAACTGTACGGCATTGCTTTTTTCACTGCTTTTGCTGAAAAGTATAGTGATGATAACCATATCAACAAATGGCAGACACTGATCCAGATAGAGCAAATCACCGCTCGGCACCTGAAAAAAGGCTTAGAACGGCTGGGAAAAGTATGCCCTGATGTACACATGGAAATGATCGAGAAAGGACGCCGTGATGCTGAGCATTGGCTAGCTCTTGACTGGGAAACCCTCATCAACACCATGACACCGTGGGTCGAAACCTATGCCCTCAAGTATCGTCAGCAAGCAATACAAGCCACTGAGCATCAAGCACTATTTCAATTAGTTCAAGAGCATGAGGATGCCATTTTAGCTTTTTTGCAAGCCGAGCAACGACAGGGGATCGACAGCCTTGCTCCACTGGAAACGTTCATTGGCCGTTACCGTAACACAGTATTGTAAAGCGCCACACAGCTAATTACTTAACACCCAATGCCTGTATTCCTATACAGCATCAGTCTCAATTCTCAGAATCTCTTGAAAAAGTCTGAGTAAGCGAGATAAAGATAACAAAACCTCAATATGCAAGTTGTAGAAATCAAGAGTGTGTATTAACAATGGGGGTCAGTGACAGCAGCCAATTGGAGTGCCTTTCATGGATGGATTCGAACAACGCGCAACAACCAAAGAACCAGATATAAGCTGTGTTATTTTTGATTGTGACGGCACCCTAGTTGATAGTGAAATTCTTTGCAATCAAGCACTTGTAAATGTATTCAGTCAGTTTGGCGCGAAACTAAACCTTGAGGAGTGCCTCAGCCATTTTAAAGGCGGGAAAATGGTCGACATCCTGACCGAAACCCGGGATCGCGCAGGTATCAGAGCCCGTATCGATGACCTAGAACCGCTGTACCGGGAAGAGTGCCGCCGACTCTTTGAGCAGGGGCTAAATCCGATAGAGGGCGTGCCGGAACTTCTCGAAACTCTTGCAGCTAAAGGCTGCGATATGTGTATCGCCTCCAATGCCCCCATCAGCAAAATTGAGCATACCCTGGCCCTTACAGGCTTGCTGCCCTATTTTGAGGGAAAGCTGTTTAGCGGTTTTGAAGCCAACAGTTGGAAGCCAGAGCCGGATATCCTCCATTTTGCGGCAATGAACATGGGAGTTAGATTGCAAGAATGCGTGTTCGTGGACGATACGGTCAAAGGTGTTCAGGCTGGTATCAATGCGGAAATGCGCACCTTTCATTTTGCCGCCACACCGCATTCAACGCCCATCAAGCATCCTCATGTCACGACAATTACGGCCATGCCGCAATTGCTGGAGCACCTGTCGTTCAGCACGCAGTAACTCCAACAGCCGCTCCCCACCAGACACAAAAAAGGCTCGGAAAACCGAGCCTTTTACTTATCAAGCCTGCGGCTTATCGTTTTCAACCGCAAAGCTATCCCATGATGTCGCCCAATTTTGCTGCTGATATTCCTTAGCTGCCGTCTCATTTTTCGAGGCAGACAAGTCTGCGTCCGCCACAAATGCTTCTGCTTCAGGATTGGTTAGTGGCTTTTCCGGCTCACCATCGGAATCATCCCCCATATCGGAAGTAGCCAGCTCGGTTTCGGCATCAAAATCCCCTGCAACCAGGGCCGCCAGCATCTCCTCTGTTGGGCGATAGCCCTGCCGGCCGTATATCTGATCCAGCAGCTCAATCACGGCATGGGCCGGTACCGGCTGTTGCTTCAATATCTTATATACCGACTTGGCAACATTTTGCACACTCAGTATCGATTCGATACCGATATGCTGTACCACATCATCACGCGCCGTTTTGGCCTCTTGATGACCGGATGCATGGGCTATCGAAAACCAAATGTAAGCAATGGCAGCATCATTGGCACCGGCACCAAGGTGCATCTTAGCCGCAAGAAACTGTGCCTCGGAACTACCCAGCTCGGCAGCCCTCTCCAGCCAGTAAATAGCGCGATATTTATCTTTCGCTACCCCGACTCCGGTCTGGTAGCAAAATGCCGTTTTAATACATCCCTTTACATCCTGGTTTACAGCCGCGCGAACACGCCAGCAAAAAGCCATCAAGGGATCCGGCTTCGGATTAACCTCCGCCACATACCAGTCACCAAGAAAAAGCTGCGCCGTAATATGCTCAAGCTCTGCAGAAGCGATAATGTTCTCAATCCCCGCCTCGGTATCGATATCTGTACCAAAACCCCGAATTTTATAGCGTCCAAGTTCAAATAGCGCTTCGGCATCCTTACTCTTAGCTCTGACGACATGCTCCCAATACAGCGACTTCGCCTCGCCTTGCGGATCATCAATATCCAACCGGCACAACCGAGCTAGCGCATTCTGGGCGATATCATTATCCAGATCAGCCGCCTTACGGTACCACTGGATCGCTTCACGAACATTGGTCAGTTCATATTCTTTTGCCAGTGATAACTGGCTAGAGACATGGCCGGTTTGCGCTTTAAAAATCTTTTCCTGACGCTCCGCCACCTTGGCTTTTTCCAAAACCCGCTTGTACTTCTCGTCTTTAAGGTGCTGTTCTTTAGCTGCGTGTTGCTGCTTTTTCACAGCAGCGAAATAGCGCACGACAACCCAAATCAATACCACAGACGCAACACCTAAGCCTATTACTATGTTTGGCATAGACCCTCATGAAAACAGTCTTCAACACTTTCTATAACGGCCAGAAGCCGAAAATCTAAAGCCATTATGCCTGATGCTGGTACTTCCGGTGCAAATTCCCACAAAGAAAAGGGATATAACGTGGCAACAACAAAACACGTAAATAAATAGTTAAGTGCTATTTTTAATTATGTCCCGATATTTTCAATCAATTGTTTCTGTTAATACTTTTCAACAGAAACTTAAGGAGCATGGATGTTTCTCGATTATTTCGCATTAGGAGTATTGTGCTTTGTCGCTATCTTTCTGTTCTACGGAATAATAGCGATCCATGATATCCCCTATGAGATCTCGAAAAAGCGCAATCACCCCCACCAAGATGCGATTCACTACGCCGGTTGGGTCAGTTTATTTACCCTACATGCGCTTTGGCCGTTTCTGTGGATTTGGGCCACCTTGTGGCGAGAAGATCGCGGCTGGGGATTTACCAAAATACAAAACGAACAGCATGAACTTCACCGAGAAGTCTTCGTCCTCACAGAGCAAGTTGAAAAACTAACAAATAAAGTCGCAGGATTAGAGAGCCAACTGGCCCAACAGTCCTCTAGCCGCTCCCCGCAATCACCACCAGATAAAGGGGAGGCTCAGTAATGGATTTATTGCTCGTTCTTACCTACACCGCATTGTGCATTGCAGTTTTCAAAATCTTCCGTATCCCCCTCAACAAATGGACGGTACCCACCGCCGTGCTTGGGGGCATCGTGCTGATCGGGACCCTGATTTTGCTGATGAACTACAACCATCCACATACCAACTACGGGGGGCAGTTTTTTGTAACAACTCCCATTGTTCCTGGAGTTAGGGGTAAAGTCACGGAGGTGCCAGTCACTCCCAATAAGCTTATCAAGAAAGGAGAGATGCTATTTAGAATAGACGCAACGCCTTTTGAAGCAGAGGTCCAATTGCAAAAGGCTGCATTGGCCGAGGCCAAGCAATACGCATTGGGGCTCGAAGCAACATACAGATCCGCCCAGGCAATCACCGCAAAAGCCGTTGCCGAGCGCGACCGTACCTTGCAACAATTCAAACGCTATGAAAAAGGCTTCAAGCGTGGCGCATTTACCAAAGCTGAAGTCGATAACCGCCGCCAGTTCTATCTGAGTGCCGAGGCTGCACTTGCCGCTGCGCGGGCCGAGGAAGGGCGGGCAAAGCTGGCCTATGAATCCGAAATCATGGGTGAGAACACCAGTATCGCCAAAGTTCGGGCCCAGCTCACTCAGGCGGAGTTTAACCTAAGCGAAACCGTTGTCTATGCCCCCACCGATGGCTACGTTACCCAAGTTACCCTGCGGCCCGGCATGATGGCGGTGCCGCTGCCATTGCGTCCGGTAATGACATTTGTTCACCAGGAAGAACAGTTTTTTATCGGCGCATTCCGCCAAAATTCCTTGCTCCGCCTGGAGCCGGGTTTCAAGGCTGATTTTGTTTTTCGGGCTTTGCCCGGCAAAACTTTTAAAGGAGAAGTGGTTGAAGTTTTTCCCGCCATTGGCGAGAGCCAAATCCAAGCCGCAGGCGTGCTCTATGGCAGCGATCTGTTACTTCGCCAAGGCCGACCGTTGGTAAAACTCAAAATTCTTGATGACCTTACTCCCTACAAGTTGCCACAGGGCACCAATGTCGAGATTGCGGTCTACTCTGACAGTTTCGAGCATGTCTCCGTCATGCGAAAAGTACTGATCCGGATGAAAAGCTGGCAGAACTATCTGTTCCTTGATCATTGATCCGTCACCGTAACAGGCAAGTATCGCGCGCCACCCACTAGAGCCGAACAATCAAAAAGGGCTGATAGATACGTCAGCCCTTTGTGTTTCGAATCAGTGCCCTGTTCTAGAGAACATAAGCGAAGTTAAAGCCGCCACCACTATCAGTACGACTAGATTGACCTCGGAACTCATCAAGCTTGTTATGTTTGGCTTCAAACGACAAAATTGTTTTTGGCGTGAACGCATAAGACAGGCCGAGCGCATACACCTGGCGGTCACCAGTTACATCACCTTCGCCATCAAAATCAACGTGCGATGCGTAGGCAAACGGGCGGAAACCCGACTCAAAAGCATAGTGGGCATACCCATCCACCGCATTGGCATCAGCCCACTGTGCAGTTACTGAATCACTTGATGTACCAAGCAGGCCCGCTTTGTGGATGTTTTCGCCTTGGGTATAGACTGACGCTAATTTCAGGCCTCCACTGATATACTGGACTCCAATGGAGAGTGCAGCCTGCTTGTCGCCGTCTTCAAGGCCATTGATATCAGTAGCGCCATCGATCTGTACTTTGTTTTCGAGATAAGCCACACCAATGCTCAGCCCAGAGTCAAAATCATAGCTGGTTGATGCCGCAAAATTATCATCGCGTTTCGCCGTTTCATCGTGTGCCGATTCGCCATTGCTGGTAAAGCCGTAATGAGCCGACACATTAAGGCCATTTTTGCTGTAACGGTATGCCACCAGATTGTCACCACGGCCCGTTGCTGCGAAGCCACCGTCGGTACCTTCAGAATAAATAGGTGTCGCATCCGGGTCGATGATAATAAGATTATCCATGTAGCGGGCTACGTCATGATAAGCCGACCACTGCTTACCAAAACGCAGGCTTCCCACCTCATCATGGTTTAAGGTGAAATATCCCAGACGGTTTCGGAAATTATCGCTGCCTGAGGTAGGATTATTCAAAAATTGATCCCATTCTAACTTGGCATCCAATACCCAGCCATCTTGTAGCCGACGTTCAGCACCGATATTTAAAATACTACGGCTAGCAGAGAAAATATCATCTTCGCCCCATACAGGCTGAAACGCATCGAGAACAAAGACTCCGCCGACATCAAGCTTGTTTTGTTGATCTTCATAAAGGGTGAAAGCAGAAACTTGTCCAGCAAGCAAGGCTGCAGGAATCAATACGGCTGATAATTTTAGTTTCATTAATAAATACTTCTAATGATGATTTTAACAATAGTGCGTGATTGCCAAAATAAACTATCAGATCCCCCGCAGAGATGTAATAGGGAACTAGTACGATAGTTTGATAGAGTTCGTGAATAATTCAGGAAGGAAATTAGCTTATAAAACCGTAAGCTATTAAAAAGCTGACAAGTAACTTATTCGTTTGAATTTTATATCTTATTTATTCGTCACGAATTCAATTGAAAAAATTTAAATTATTTAACTCTGAACGACATCAAAGAACGAAATAGCCATAACCACCAACTCGAAGTGATCATTATTTGCACAGCTATGTTGAACTTGGATGCGCGTTAGTTGTTTGCCATTGTTAGAAATGATTTAGTCTTATTCTTACCAACACGCAGGGCTCATATTATGGCCACGTATCCAAATATAAAAAACGGCACCTGATCGCTCAGATGCCGTTTCATCGACTCAACTAATCCAGCTGGGGATTATTTAAATTCTACAAGGTTCTTCTCGTAGCTTTCGTACTGAGCCTCGACTTCTTTCGATGCACCGCCGGTCATTACGCTCACCGCAATAATTGATACAGTAGCTAAAATAACGCCCGGAACAATTTCATACAGGTCAAAGATACCGCCAGTTAGCTGCTTCCAGATCACAACCGTCATCGCACCGATCACAATACCCGCCAAGGCACCATTACGGTTCATACCTTTCCAGAATAGGCTTAGTAACAATGCCGGGCCAAATGCCGCACCAAAACCAGCCCATGCATAAGATACCAGACCGAGTACCGTACTATCTGGGTTCATCGCCAGGACAAGGGCGATAACAGACAGAACGATCACCGCCACACGGCCAACCAGAACGATCTCTTCGGTCGATGCCTGCGGACGGAAAACCTGCTTATAGAAATCTTCCGCCAGTGCCGATGAAGAAACCAGCAGCTGGGAGTCAGCCGTACTCATAATTGCCGCCAAAATTGCCGCCAGTAGAATACCGGCAATCACTGGATGGAAAATAGAGTTAACCAGCAACATGAAGATACGCTCGCCATCTGCCAGATTGCCGGCAAGTTGGTTATCAACATACAAGATACCCACTAGACCAACCAGGATCGCCCCCGCCATCGACAGTGCCGTCCAACCTACAGCAATACGGCGAGCCGTAGCGATATCGGCATTAGAACGTGTTGCCTTAAAGCGAGCCAGAATATGCGGCTGGCCGAAGTAGCCAAGGCCCCACGCAGCAAGCGAAATGATCGCAATCGCCGAAAGAGGCTCACCTTTCACGTCATTGAACAGTGTCATCAGCTCTGGGTTCTTCGCTTCCAAAGCAGCTGCCAGATCACCGATACCACCATTCATCGCCGCGATAGGAACAATCAGCAGTGCTGCTGACATCAGCAGGCCCTGAACCAAATCGGTCCATGAAACCGCAAGGAAGCCACCGAATAGGGTATAAGAGACCACACAAATCGTACCGACAACAACGGCAATGCTGTAATCCAAACCGAATACGGTTTCAAACAGCTTACCACCGGCAACCAAACCTGAACTGGTATAGAAAAGGAAGAACAGCAAGATGAAGAATGCTGAAATGGTTTGGATCAGTTTAGATTTGTCGTCAAAACGGCGAGCCAGGAACTCGGGCAGCGTCAGCGCATTATCTGTAGTAATACTGTATGTCCGTAGGCGCTTGGCACAGATCAGCCAGTTCAGCCAAGTGCCGATTAGCAGGCCACCTGCCAGCCAAAGCGATTCAATACCTGCGGCATAAGCATAACCCGGCAGACCCAGCAGCAACCAGCCGCTCATATCAGACGCACCGGCAGACAGTGCCGCAGGCCAAGGGCCTAGCGTTCGGCCACCAAGGAAATAGTCAGCTGAATTAGATGTACGTTTATAGGCAATATAACCAATTGCCATCATACCGATTAGGTAAACGATAAACGTTCCCGTAATAGCAAAGCTATTTTCTATCATTGTTGAGTTCCCTCACTTTAAGCCCCCGTTCATTGCGGGGGCTTTTCTTCGATTTATGGTGCTGAAAACATTTCAGCCGAGTTGTCACATGTACCCTTTACTGCGCTTCGAATCATTCAATGCACTGTAAGAACAGTATCTGTGATAACAACTATGGTTAGTGTTCTTCACCGCTCCCCAATTCAAGCAATGTCGCGTTGCCGCCAACAGCTGTGATATTGATGGTTCGTGTTCTTTCGGTCACGAAACGCAGCGAGTACGTTGGGCTACCAATAACAGGTAGTGACTCGCAATCAGTCTCGCTGATTAACTGAGCCAGCAACCCGTCTCGAGCAGCCAGTTGGCGAGCTAACGCCTGAGATGTCGACAGCTTTCCGGCATAGGCCACACCTGCAACCACAGGATGGCTAACCAGATCAGCAAGCTGATCGCTATCAATTGCAGTGATGACACCGCGCGCACAACCGCTTTTTTCCAGCTGTGCGACTAATTCACCCGCCGACAGTACAAAGTCTGAAGGCAGGCAAATGAAAAGTGTGTTACCTGTCACGAGAACAGCAGCAATTTGTCCCGCGACTGCCACCAGTGGTGTGTCAGCATCGGCAGTCACAATAAAACTGCCGCGCCCGGCGCAGTAAAGCTCATTGGTTTCCCCGGTCGGCCCTGGCATCAGCAGTGTTTCCGCGACATGCTCGGCAGCATTGCGGCATTGATATTCCACCATCGCCCGAACCTCAGGCACCAATTGTTCTGTCCAGCGCTCCAGAATTTGAGTGCGTGCTTCATAGCCCAAACCATTCCAGCCTTCCCAGGCCGCAGAGCTGTTATCTACTATTGCTTGAATACTTGTCGTCATCGCTATTTCCTTCTCAACTCGGCGGCCATTAAGCGCTAAACACATCTTTGGTAAAACGGTACAGGTAGTGCGGACCACCGGCTTTCGGACCGGTTCCCGACAGCCCCTGACCACCAAACGGCTGTACCCCGACAACGGCGCCAACCTGATCACGGTTGATATAGCAGTTACCGACACGGGCACGTCGCTCAATGTGACAATAGGTACGTTCGTTACGACTATGGATACCCATCGTCAGACCAAATCCGGTATTGTTGATTTGATCGATCACTTGCTCCAGCTCACTGGCCTTAAAGCGAACAATGTGAAGGATCGGGCCGAAGTTTTCGTTCTTCAGTACCTCGATGCTTGGGATTTCAAACGCCGTCGGAGCAACAAAGTCACCGTATTGGCACTCTTCATCCAACGTGGCCTGAGCAACAACTTTGGCCTGGTTTTTCAGCGACTGGATATGTGTCAGCAGCTTTTCGCGGGCCTGGGCATCAATCACCGGGCCAACATCAGTACTGTGAAGCTCCGGTCGTCCCACCGACAGCTCAGCCATCGCTCCTTTGATGAGCGCAATGATGCGATCGGCAATATCTTCCTGGACAAACAGTACCCGCAGAGCCGAGCAGCGCTGGCCGGCAGATGCAAAGGCTGAACGCACAACATCACGTACCACCTGCTCAGGCAGAGCAGTACTGTCGACAATCATGGCGTTCTGGCCGCCGGTCTCAGCGATAAACGGCACCGGATCGCAATCACGGGCAACAAGCGAACGGTTGATCAGCTGCGCCGTTTCGGTCGAGCCGGTAAAAGCCACCCCGGCAATACGCGGATCAGAGGTCAATGGTGCCCCCACCTCTGCGCCGTTACCCGGAACGAACTGAATAGCGCCGGCCGGTACCCCCGCTTCCAGCATCAGCTCAATCGCGCGGAACGCAATCAGCGACGTCTGTTCAGCCGGTTTAGCCACCACGGTATTCCCCGCCACCAAGGCAGCTGAAACCTGACCGAGGAAAATAGCCAGCGGGAAGTTCCACGGGCTGATACAAGCAAAGACCCCACGCCCCTGATAGCTCAATAATTTACTGGTGCCATCAAAACCGATGACGGTTTTGGCTTCGGCAAAATCAGCTTCCGCCTGCGCCGCATAGAAGCGACAGAAATCAACCGCTTCTCGAATTTCATCAATACTGTCCTGAATGGTTTTGCCCGCTTCGCGGTGGCACAGTGCCACTAACTCGCCGGTATGCTGCTCTAGCAGATCAGCCAATTTGACGAGACACTGGGCACGTTGTGCGGCTGGTAGCTGTGACCATTCTGGGAACGCTTTTGCCGCGCTATCAATCGCATTGTCGACCAGATCGGCATTGGCAAAGCTTACCGATCCGACCGATTCGCGGCGGTCATAAGGGGCGGTGACCGCCTGCTCATTCCCTGATAGCATTTCTCCGTTAATGATAGGCCCAGCCTGCCACTGATGGTGGCTAAAGGCCTGGACGGAATCGGAGAACGGGCGCCATTCCGCTTCGATATCGATATTTACACCAGCTGAATTTTTTCGCTCTTCACCAAAAATCTGAGGTGGAAGCGGGATCAGGCTGTTATGCAACGTCGGGCGCGAGCGCAGTTCATCAACCGGATGATGAGTTAGGGTTTCAACCGGACAGTTCGCATCCACCAGGCGGTGAACAAACGAGCTGTTGGCGCCGTTTTCCAGCAAGCGGCGAACAAGGTATGGCAGCAAGTCTTTATGACTACCGACCGGCGCGTAAATACGGACGTTGGTTTGGTGCATATCCATCACGTGGTTATACAGGGCATCGCCCATCCCATGCAGACGCTGAAATTCAAAATCACGGTTGGTTGTCGCCATCGCCATGATGGCAGAGACGGTATGGGCATTATGGCTGGCAAACTGCGGGTAAATGACCCCACGCAGATGTTCAGACAACAGGAACCGGGCACAGGCTAAATAAGAACTGTCGGTCGCTTCTTTTCGGGTAAATACCGGATAACCAGAAAACCCGCTCTGCTGAGAGAGCTTCAGCTCGCTATCCCAGTAGGCTCCTTTAACTAGGCGCAGCGGGATCACATCCCCCTGCTCTTTGCCCAACGCAGCAATCCAGGCCAAGACCGGCAATGCACGCTTAGAGTAAGTTTGAACAACCAGACCGAAACGTCCCCAGCCTTTCACAACATCAGAGCGGTAAAGCTTCTCGAACAGCTTCAGGGAAAGCTCAAGGCGATCAGCCTCTTCAGCATCAATGGTGATCCCGACATTCAGTTCGCGGGCACGTTTAAGCAACGACAGCACCGCGCTATACATCTCGTCCAAAACACGTGCTTCATTCGACACGTCGTAGCGCGGGTGCAGGGCCGACAGCTTAATCGAAACGGTAGGATCCGGCGATTTAGGGTTGCAGCCCTTTTGGCTCGAGTATGCATCTCGGCCGACAGCTTCGATGGCCATGATATAGTCTTTGAAATACTTCTGGGCGTCCTGTGCCGTCAGTGCCGCTTCACCCAGCATGTCGAACGAATATGTGAAGCCTTGATCACGCTTGTCCTTGCCATTCTTCATGGCTTCGGCGATTGTGCGGCCAAGAACAAACTGGTGGCCCATGATTTTCATCGCCTGATTCATCGCTTGGCGGATCACCGGCTCGGACATTCTGTTGACCAGACGGTTAATGACGTGACTTGGCGTGCCGTCTTCCTTGGCATCCATGGTAACCACTTTGCCGGTCAGCATCAGGCCCCAGGTCGACGCATTGACGAATAATGAATCGGAGCTTTTCAGGTGCGATTTCCAATCAGCCACACTGAGTTTGTCACGGATCAGTGCATCGGCCGTAGCCGCATCAGGGATCCGCATCAACGCTTCGGCCAGGCACATCAGCAAAATACCTTCTTTGGTATCTAGGCTGTACTCCAGTAGCAGCGCATCAATCATCTGAATAGCGTTCTGATCGGCACGTACACGCTCGATCAGCATCGCAGCTTGTTCCGTGGTGTATTTACGTTCTTGCTCTGAAGGCTCAGCCAGAGGCAGTAGCTGCTTGAGCCACTGAGACTCATCAACAGAATAGAGCGGCGAAATCAATGACCAGATTTCATCTAACGGTCGCTCAATAAATGATGGCTGAAGTACATCTGCCGCATTGAACATAATCAATCCCTCAATAATGACCCTGATTGAATACCAGCATAATAAATTGCATGGATGCTTCGCCCAGGATAAATGTTACACCAGTGTTACTATTGAGGGGATTTTATTTTCCACAGCTCCGATAGTCTTGCTATATTCTCCGATAATTTTTAGAAAAAGTCCGGTTTTTAACAAAAATAGACACAAAACCTAGCAAAAATTTTAGTTTCATATAGCGAACAGCCAAATTCAAAAGCCCAGAAGCTGCCGATAAAAACGAATAAAACAAGCAGCCTGACAGAACAATGATCAAGGAAATCTGACGTAATCATGCAGAGGGGATAGCAAAGGTTCAGGAATATAAGCAAGAGGGGAGTAAGACAGGCTCAAGTTTCATAATCAACTTAAGCCACTGATTAATAATGGTTAAAATATAGAATTAGACTAGCAGTTATCTTTACGGTAACGAGCGGGAGGCCTGCCGTAGAGACGAGAGAAGGCTTGGGTAAAGCTGCTTTGGCTTGCAAAACCGGAGCTTTGCGCAATCTGAGCCAGGCTCAATTGGGACTCTTCAATGAGCTGCTTTGCCATTTCCAAACGTTTTTTTAAAACATATTGATGCGGGGTGACACCTGTCTGCTCTTTGAACAAAAAATGAAACTGGCTTTCACCCAAAAAGACCAGACCAGCCAACTGTGTTACTGATATTTTACGAGTAAGATGCTGAAGTATGTACGAATCGATAATATCCATATTCAGCCGTTGCGACTGACGCTCTTCATTTAACGGCTTGAAATGGCGCTGCAGCACACACATCAAGGTATCGGTACAAGCCTTGCTAAGCAGCAAGTCATCCGGGTGAGCCGTCATCTCCGCAGTCAGAGCCTGGATCAGGTTTTGCGCCTGGCTATCAAGATGAAAGTAGCTGGACTGTTCGAACAAGCGCTCCATCCTTTCCATAGAATAAGAAGGCTGCACCTGATCAACGGGGACATTTAACACCAGAATCTCATTTTTGCCGATCCCCGAGAACGCATGTTCGGAATCAGCCGTCACCAGACATCCCTGGCCGGGACAGACCAGATTACCGTAGCCTTCGATATCAAATTCAGTCTGCCCGGATAAACCGATCACCACCTGGTTATAACCATGGTTATGATGATCCATTTGCTGTGGCAAAGCGACAATCTCTGACGGCTTAAAGTTCGGTGATTTGGGCTTAATATTCATATGTCATTGAAACATAAAATGTGCGTTATCTGATTTTGGCTCAGAATAACATATTCGCACCAGAACCCGATGCATTAAATGGTTCTCAATCCAACTGAGAACGGTTAGTAAGTCGATAAATTGACTTGATTACCTAATTAAACGCTGCATGCAGGGGTATGGCTCGGTTACATACAGCAGGATCATCTCGTCAGAACCTAAACGTACTTACAATATAATTATAGGAAATGCCAAAGATCCAACCATCGAAGGCGATGCCAGCATATACGGAAAAATGATCAAGAGTGGCATTTTTACGGCTGATGTCATTTCAATTTTCAACATCGTGTACATTTGGCGACTCCTAATCTGCTTTGCGACTCTTATTTATGTTGGTTAAGCTTTAATCGCTGTAATAACCCACGCTAAAAAGCGAAATAATTTTTATATTTTTCAATATATTAAAAAATAACGCTAGTTCATGCTTGCGCCGAACAAAGCAGAAAAGCCGCCCTCAGCAGGGCATCTACATCAAACTTACGATCGCCACCTTGATCATGCTTCCATTTCAATAAAGATCAAAACAAGGATCCTTCTTGATCATCGTTCCAATTGAAATGACACTGGCCGTTAATTCGTCTGGCTTGATCATAGTTCCACTGTAATTCAAGGGGTTACAATAGTATTTATGCTTGAAATATCAACAGCTTATTTTTAGACACCGTGACTACGCCCGTTATTGTGCCAACAACAGTCCTTTTTGTGTTACAAATAGATCGCACAATAAGGATATTGATAATGAACGAATTTCTGACTCAGCTTAACTACTCTTTTTCGGTAACGGGCCCTATTTTCATCATGCTGGGGCTTGGCATCGCACTAAAACGCTACGGACTGATTGAAGATAAGTTCATTGAGAGCGGTTCCAAATTGGTGTTCACGGTGACGCTTCCGGCACTGCTGTTTCTCAGTGTGGTAAAAGCCGACTTGCAGCAAATCGGTAACGTCAACCTGCTGATTTTTGCTGTTATAGCTAACACGCTGACTTATTTGCTTTTTGAACTGCTGGCTCATTGGTTGATTAAAGATAAACGAGAATCAGGAGTGGTTGTTCAAGGCGCATTTCGGGCTAACACGGGGATCATTGGCCTCGCCTATGTCGCCAATGCCTTTGGTGAAACTGGCTTGGTCGTTGGCTCGTTGTATGTCGCTGTGATCACTGTCCTTTATAATATTCTGGCAGTGATCACCCTGACACGCTCTTCGCCAGGCAGCCAGTCACTCAGCGTTGGCTACTTGCTCCGCTCGATCGTCAAAAACCCATTGATCATCAGTATTTGTGCTGCTATCCCGTTCTCACTGTTACAGGTTGATATCCCAGGGATTCTATTAAAGTCTGGCAGCTATTTCGCCGATATGACCCTGCCACTAGCCCTGCTGTGTACCGGGGCTAGCCTGGATCTCAAACAGCTCAGACAAGATTCATCCAACGCGAATTATTCCACCTGCGGCCGCTTGATCATCGCTCCGGGATTGATCAGCCTGGCAGGTTATTGGCTGGAATTTAGAGGGCTGGAATTAGGGATAATTTTCCTGATGAGTGCCGCACCAACCGCTGCAGCCAGCTACGTCATGGCGCGTTCTATGGGGGCTAATGCCAAACTGGCAGCCAATGTGATCGCAATGACTACCTTGGGCTCGTTGTTTACCTGTAGCCTCGGGATCACGCTGCTATATAGTACTCATTTGCTGTAATTGTTCTTCCCATACTCATGGTATCCGATAAAACACTTGCAAATTATTATCATTAAGATTTAAATGATAATAATTCTCACTTGCATTAGTGTTTTTCGGAGTCCATTATGGCATCAATACCAAAAGCCATTAGCCATCAGCTTCAAAGCCCCAAATGGCAGCTGGCAAACAAGCGCCTAATTTTACCAGCAGTATTAATCGCTCTGCTGGCAGCACCCAGTACCCACGGGCTTACGGTATCAGTTTTGTCCGATGCGTTTTGGCAAGTTGCCAGCTACGTCGCTGCAACTCTCTCTCTGTATCACTTTATTTCAGCCAAGTTGAACCAAAGTCGCGGTCTCAATAAGGTACTCGAAACCAATTCTCGATATCAGGTGCTATTTGCCTCCTTTATGGGAGCGCTACCCGGATGTGGGGGAGCGATTGTCGTGATCACCCAATTTGTGAGTGGCCGGCTTAGCTTCGGGGCTGTCGTTGCCGTATTAACAGCAACGATGGGCGATGCCGCTTTTTTACTGCTTGCAGCCGATCCAGGCACAGGGTTAATGATTGTCGCTATCGGGTTTGTCGTCGGTCTATTTTCAGGTGCGGTAGTTGATGCCGTGCATGGCATTGACTTTATGCGCCCCAAAACGTCGAAAGCCAAAGACGCAGCAACTAACAACCATGCTCACGACAAAAATCAATCAGTATTGAAACTCCAGGGGTTGTTCTGGAAGTGGGCACTGCTACCAGCCACGGTTATTGCCATCATGGGGTCGCTTCAAATAGATATTGACCGATTTTTCCACTTAAAAGCCGGCACCATCAGTTATATTGGTGCCGCTGCGGCGCTGAGCGCTATGTTACTCTGGGCAACAAGCCGCGAGGTTACCGATTATCAATCAGCGGTTGCAGAAGAGCCCAAAGACAATAGCAATTTTTTCCAACGAATAGCGCAAGACACCAACTTTGTCACCAGCTGGGTCATCGGAGCATTTTTACTGTTTGAACTGACAGTTTTCTGGACAGGGCTGGATCCTGCAGCCGTCTTTTCAAACTGGGCAGTATTATTACCCCTAATGGGCATTCTAATCGGTTTATTACCAGGCTGCGGGCCGCAGATCCTGGTAACCAGCCTATATATCACTGGTGCTGTGCCACTGTCTGCACAACTAGGCAATGCAATCAGCAATGACGGCGATGCGCTTTTCCCGGCAATCGCACTCGCCCCTAAGGCCGCGTTAATGGCTACGCTATATTCGACCTTACCGGCGCTAATCGTAGCCTATGGCAGTTTTGCCTTTTTTGAATAATCACCCAGCCATATCGCATACAATACAGCTGGCGGGATAATTCGGTTTCTGACTTATCCCAGAGATTCAACACCTTGCACAAAAACAACATGCACATAATCGCTTGTATAAATTACGCTATGAAAAGCCATTCAGAATAATATCGGTATGTCAATAGGTGATTTCCCCCCTTATTAATTCTGGCGCCCTCGGTTATAGTTTCTCTCGTAGACAGGGAACGCACTTCACTGTTGTCTGTCTGCAGTATCCAGCATTGGATACATGCCAATGAGGTTTACTTTGATATACACCCTCATATCAGAGAAATGAACTTGATTGGATACCTCTTCTACACGTCGTACAGGATTGTGCTCTTCGGAGTCAAACTCTTGTCTTTGCCGGCCTCTTTAGGCCGGCCTTTTTTTAAATTCTTACAAAAAATTGTCCATTATTCCGTCATACGGATATTGTAAGATTTCTTCTTTCTATTAAACTCTGTACAGTTCCTTTAACCCGCCCATTTCATCAGGCATAAATAGTGAAAGATAAAGTCGACCCACCGCTAATGCATATGTTTAATCAGCTTCCCGGTTGCTGGGGATGTAAAGATAAAGATTCTGTCTTTGTTTACGCCAATGCTGAATACGGAAAAATTATTGGTGTCGATCATCATTTAGATTGTATTGGCCGAACTGATTTCGATATGCCAAGCCCGACAGTGGAGTGTGCTGATTCTTTCCGTGAACAAGATAACTTGGTTATTTCCACGGGAAACCGAGTACGAGTTCTCGATATCCATCCATATTCCGACGGAAGCTGGCGTGCACATTTATTCACGAAGACACCGTGGAAAGATGAACAAAACGATGTAATTGGGACAATCTTCTCAGGTGTGGAACTGAAAGATACTGCCATTCTTGAAGTCGGGCACTGGATATGCCGAGCGGCGGGTTTAAGTAATAAGGAGCAAGCCTCCTTCAACCTCGATATCCATAATCAACCTGTTAGCCTTAATACCCGAGAGTCTGAAGTGCTGTTCTTATTGCTCTATGGCAAAAAACCGCAATACATCGCTAAAGTTCTCAATGTTTCAGTGAAAACAGTTGAAAACTATGTCCTGCGTCTGCGTGAGAAGTTCAATGCCAATTCAAAAGGTGAACTGCTGGATCTCGCATTGGACCTTGGTTTTGGCTCCCACATTCCCGAAAGTATGCTCAAGCGCCAACTATCGGTAATCCTTAAAGAATAATTTTATTTGCTTGTCGTACCCGCGGCTGGTGCATTCTTAGATTTAAATTTTGCAAATTAAACTCTGTTTCCAGATCAAATTTTGCTGGCCAAAGTCCACCTACAATAACGCCAGACTTAATTAACCATTATTAATATACGGTTTTAAACATCCGTACTTAATATTATATTTTAACTGGAAATCAGTATGAAACTATTCACTATTACTTACGTTGTACATCCACATTTTAATATTCCGTGTAAATATGAAATTTCAGCGGAAAATGAAATCGCTTCAATTCAATCAGCAGAAAAAGCTTTGAAAGTTCGCCACCCGGAAGGTGTGAGTATAGTGACAAGCAGCCAGCGCTAATGGCCCGAAGTTATTCATCTGCACAAATAAAAAAAGTGTAGCCTGATAGCTACACTTTTTTTTTAACCTTACAGAAATTAAGGAGCCAGGCGCTCTATCTCCCAGTGTTCACCTTCCTGACTATACAAGAAACGATCGTGAAGACGATTTTCTCCTCCTTGCCAAAACTCTACAGAAGTCACTTTCACGCGATAACCGCCCCAAAATGTCGGAACAGGCACCTCACCAACGGCAAACTTTTGCTTAAGCTCCATAAATTTTCCTTCCAGAGCCTGACGCGCCGAAAGCCGGCTACTTTGCTTACTGGCCCATGCTGCAATCTGGCTTTCTTTAGGGCGAGATGAAAAGTACCTAAGCACTTCCAGTTTCGACAGTTTCTCGGCTTCACCGGTGATGTGAACCTGGCGCTCAATATCGTGCCACGGGAAATGCAGACTGATTTTCGCATTATGGCTAAGGTGTATCGCTTTGCGGCTACCCAGGTTGGTATAGAAGACAAACCCTTCTTTATCAAAATGCTTCAACAACACAATACGCTGATAAGGTTGGCCATTTTCATCTACAGTTGCCACTGTCATGGCCGTAGGATCACTCAATTTGGCATCAATTGCCTGCTTTAACCACTTGTCGAACAAGCTTAGGGGTTCGTCCGGTAAATCATGACGACGTAACCCACCTCGCGTGTACTCGCGACGAATATCAGACAATTCCATTGTTATCTCCGCTTATTTGTTATTCGGGGAAATTGTGCGCTTTGCGCCATGGAAAAACAAGCGCCGCTGCCGAGTTGAACTCATTTATCCGCTATTTATACTGTTTATTATCCAGCACATTTCATCTCTGCTACCTGGCTCGTGTTTTCAGACGGCAAAGTTTGATATATCAAGACCATAAAAACCCCTTGGTATCTTCAAGTGCACAAAAGTAAATGGCTCGTCCTTATCATCGCTATTGGCCTGGCACTCAGTGTCCTGATCTCCCAACTAACCTATCAGCAAGTAAAACAACATCTCGCTGATAAAGTCACACTGGATGTAGACCAGCTCGGACAAAAACTTGATGCCCAGCTAAATCGCTACAGTAAACTGCCCGAAGTACTGGCAAATGATCCCCGTTTGCTGCGCCCCCTGCTGGCTGACACACCTCATCCTGTAGCTGCTCAATTGCCTTCCACCAATCATCTATTGCAGCAGTGGAGCAAAACACTTGGCGCAGACACCATTTATCTGATCGATGCTCAAGGCATGACTGTGGCCGCCAGCAACTGGCAACAACCGGACAGCTTTGTCGGGCAAAACTATGCCTACCGCCCCTATTTTCGGGATGCGATCTCCGGCAAACCCGGCCAGTACTTTGCACTGGGGGCAAGTTCAGACAAGCGCGGGTACTATTTTTCTGCCCCGCTCTATTACCAGCAACAAGCTATCGGTGTCATTGCTATCAAAGTCGATTTATCGCTGATCGAAGATATCTGGCAATACAAGGAGATCGAGTATGCAATTGCCGATCAGCTAGGCGTGGTGTTCTACAGCTCGGAAAATAGCTGGTTATACCGCTCGTTAATTCCGTTGGAAGAAAATCAAAAACAACAAATCTTGGCATCACGACAATATGGTAGCGCCAAGCTTGATCCCCTAACCCAATATTCAAATCTGTCGGAGTTTAATCAACGTGAAACCAGCGACATTAAGCTTCCTTCGCAGAACAGAAGCGATACCTATGTGGTAGCCAGCCATGACATGGCTCAGGCTGGCTGGGCAATTTACGGCTTCAGTCCGATAAAAGCAGCCTATCAATATGTCATCCAAGCGGTACTGATGTTCATTGTGTTTTATTCGTTACTGTGTCTTGCCATCACCTCGTGGTGGCAGACACTAAAAGCACAAAAAGCCCTGGCCCAGCTAAATGATCGCCTCGAACAACTGGTCATTCAGCGAACCAACAATCTATTGGAAACCAATCAGCAATTACGCGACACCATTGAACAGTACGAGCGCACGCAGGCCGAGCTCAAGCAGACCCAAAGTGAACTGGTGCAAGCCGCGAAGCTCGCGATGCTGGGCGAATTATCTGCAAGTATCAATCACGAAATAAACCAACCACTGGCAGCCATGCGTACCTATGCCGAAAACTCACGCAAGCTACTCCAGAAAGAACGCTATCAAGCCGTTGCCGGCAATATTGATGAAATCATCAACCTCAACCAGATGGTGGCTGACATTATTGCCAGGTTCAAAGTGTTTGCTCGCAAGGCCAATGAGGCGCACAACCACACGGTAGCAGCCGATTCAATCCGCTCGGCAATCAGCCTATTGCGCAACCGACTCATCAAGCAGGGGGTCATTCTGCGCGTGGGTGAGCTTTCTCCCGACATTATAATCAATGCTGATGCGGTGCAGTTTGAGCAAGTTATAATCAACCTGCTGCATAATGCGATTCAGGCATTAACCTCGGCCCATCAGCCTCAAGTCGGCATCGTGCTCGAGGCAAGCGAAAAATGGGTAGAAATCAGGGTATGGGACAACGGCCCAGGGCTCGACGACGATCAAAAGAAACGGATTTTCACGCCTTTTTTCACGACCAAACATGACGGCCTGGGGCTTGGGCTCACCATATCACGCCGGATCATCGAGGCCTTCTCTGGTAGCCTTGGCGTTATCGATCACCCTGGTGGAGGAGCCGAATTCGTTATCAAACTTCCCCGCAGCACAGAGGACAACCAATGAACAAACAAGTTTTTTTTATCGATGACGAAAAATCCATCCGTGATGCACTGGGACAGACATTGGAGCTGGAAGACTATGACGTCAGCCTTTTTTCCAGTGCCAAACCGGCATTGGAAAAACTCGAAAGCCATTATCCCGGCGTCATTATTTCGGACATAAACATGCCGGGAATCGATGGCATCGCTTTCCTTAAGCAAGCATTAGCCATTGATCCTGAATTTTCGATTATTTTGCTCACCGGCCATGGCGATATATCAATGGCCGTCGATGCGATGCGTCTTGGCGCCTACGACTTCCTCGAAAAGCCATTCTCGACCGACAATCTGCTCGAGATCGTCCGACGTGCTGCTGATAAACGGGAACTGGTACTCGAAAACCGCGAACTGCGCCGGGAGCTGGAAGCACAAAGCGGCCCGGGACCGCGCATACTTGGTAACAACCCGCAGGTAAAGCAACTGCGGCGCATTCTATCCCATATCAAAGATACGCCAGCCGACGTCATGATCCACGGTGAAACCGGCACCGGCAAAGAGCTTGTCGCGCGTTTTCTTCATGATCACAGTGTTCGGCAGAATAAGCCCTTTGTCGCCATCAACTGTGGCGCCATTCCCGAAACCATGATCGAAAGTGAGTTGTTCGGCTACGAGCCTGGCGCATTTACCGGAGCCCAAAAAAAGCGGGTCGGAAAGATAGCCCATGCCAACGGCGGCACGTTGTTTCTCGATGAAATTGAGTCGATGCCGATGTCTCTACAGATCAAGTTATTACGGGTATTAGAGGAGCGAAGCGTCGAACCGCTCGGCACCAATAAGTCCGTCCCACTGGATATACGGATTATTGCGGCAACCAAAGAAGACCTGAAGTTGATGAGCGATCGCGGACAGTTTCGCCATGATCTCTATTACCGCCTCAATGTCGTCAGTGTCGATATTCCGCCCCTTCGCGAACGACGGGACGATATTCCGATGCTATTTCAAAACTTCACCCGCTCGGCCTCAACCCGCTACGGAATTGAACCGCCATCCATCAGTTTGGAGCAACAGCAAAAATTACTCGATCATGACTGGCCAGGTAATGTCAGAGAGTTGCGAAACCTCGCCGAACGACTGGTTTTGATGGGGGATACCTCAACGCTCAGCGACAGCAACCAGTTCAGTGAGGAACCGCTAACCCACACTTTGGCAGAGCGAATGAATCAGTTTGAGTTTACCTTGTTAAGCGACGCCTTAAAGCGACACAACGGCCGGCTGAAAGAAGTTCAGGCTGAATTGGGGCTGGCGAGAAAAACGCTGTATGACAAAATGAGAAAACATAATATCGACAAAGATGACTTTAAGGTCACCGGCTAAATTCGTCCAGACAAAGTGATAACCAATTTCTATCGCCCCGCAGTTATCACTTTGTTTGCTTCCTTAAGTGCTATTGCTCTGCCCCTCCCATGCCCTCACAAGGTTTGCGCCAACACGCGACTTTCATTTCAGCCAGCACACTATCCTCACCACAGCCGTCACGCTCTTTAAGCGAGGAAATCAGTTTAGATGTATCCCCCGACGCATGCCGAGAAAGTTCTATCGCACAGTGAAACAAGCAATAACGTTACAAGATTACTTAGAAGCATCTTCAGGAACCGCTATCGAGGCTTAAATCAGAGCATTGAGACGTTTGAACTTTTGTTAAATTAAATCAGTTGATTATCTAACTATTTTCTCCATGGAGAATCCATTAGCAATTGACCCAAATATCATCAACGACGCGACAGGATCTACATTGCCAGGCAGCCGCGAAGGAATAATCAATAACAAGCATCAAACTCAATATTGCTAGCTAAATTATCTCGCTAACTCATTAAATAACCGCCTAGCTAGAGTACTTAATATGACCTTATACAGACAGTTAATCACATGGATTCTGGCAATTATCATACTCTTTACGCTTGCTGTTACTGCCATTCATTTCTCAGTGCTTCATTCCCAGATTCAGCAGCAACGCATTAACAATATCAATCGTGATCTTCTTAATGCAGAACTTGCGCTACAGTCTCAGCTCAGCGCAGTTAATAGCCAGGCACTCGAGCAAGTGATTGATCAACTATTTACCAATCATAGCTGGCAGAGCCTGAGCCTGTATTTGCATCAGACAGACAAGACCTTCAAACGTGAACGTGTAGCCGTTGACGTCGCTACACCAGAATGGTTTATTAAACTTGGCCTATTTCAACAACACACCGAAACACGTTCAATCAATCACGGTCTAGAACCGCTTGGTCGCCTTACAATAACAACCAATACTGCGCAGGCTTATCAGCAGTTATGGCAGGCAAAACTCAGCGTGCTCAACCTGAGTTTAGTGTTGCTTACCCTTGCCGGCACAATCGTTCTGATAGCCCTCAAGCGTAGATTGAAACCGCTGGACAATCTTGTCCAGCGTGCCAAGGGGATCACCAACAACCAATTCGGCCATCCTATTCCGTTGCCGGCCGCGCAAGATTTAAGAACCATTGTCAGGGTTATCAACCACCTTACCTCACAGCTGGAGGTAAACTTCAAGGCGCAAGCTAGGGAGGCCGTAAAACTCAGAGAGCAAGCCTACCGCGATTCCGTGTCCGGGTTAGGCAACCGTAGCTTTTTCATCAACCAGTTAAATTCGTGGTTGTCAAAATCGCACAAAGGTGGGTTAGCATTACTGAAAACGACCATCATCGATGACTGCTACCGCTACCAGGGATTTGATGCTGGCGATCAGCTGGTAAAACACATAGCAACAGGACTCAACGAGGGAATCATTTATAGTGACATCACCCTTGCGCGACTCTCTTATGACGAGTTCGCGCTGCTTGCGCCGAACATTAGTGCCGAAAAGTTAAGAATTGTCGGAGAAACCATGTTATCCGTTATTGATGAATTAGCGACAACCAGTTCATCCGACGATCCGCAAACCGCCCATGTCGGCCTGTTAATGAATAACCAATCATCAACGTCGAGCACCTTACTAAGCCAACTTGATAATGCGCTAACCAAAGCCGCGCTTACGCCTCAACGGCCAATTGCACTTATTGAAGAGTCCTCGGCCCATACCGCACTGGGTAAACAGCAGTGGAAATCGCTGCTGTTAGAAGCCATTGATAATGATTACTTCACCTACCATTACCAACCGGTAGTCAATGACAACAACGGGATTTATCAGCACGAGGTTTTCACCGCAATCAAAAAGCGCGGTGAGGTTTATACTGCCAGTCAGTTTCTCGGGGCAATTGAAGACTTAGGTGTCGGCAGTTTGTTTGACCGCCATGTCGTCGCCCAACTGATCAACCGACTCAATGCCGACCACCAACTCGGCCCACTTGCTATCAATATCACCAACAGTAGTGCCAACGACCCGGCATTTATTCGCTGGCTCAGCCAGGCAATGGAAAGAAACCAAGCGCTGTCATCGCGCCTGTTCTTCGAGCTATCAGAGTCATCCTTTGTACGCCATCCGGACTCAACCGGCCTGCTATGCTCGGCTATCCGGTTTTATAAGTTCAGATTTGGTGTCGATAATTACGGCCGTCATTTTAAGTCACTGGACTATCTAACCGAATTTCGCCCGGATTATGTCAAAATTGATTTTGCCTATACCCATCAGCTCAATGACCAAACGAAGTCAGGTGTCTTGTCATCAATATCTCGCACAGCTCACAGCCTGAATATCATTACCATTGCCACGCGAGTTGAAACCGAAACCCAACTTGAACGCTTATCCGATCTATTTGTCAGCGGGTTCCAGGGCTTCATCATCGAGCATAAAAACAAAACTACCCACAAGAAGAACAACAATGAGCAGGGACGAAATGACAAACCGATCATTGCTGAGCGCTAATTTAGGGTGAGCATTTTGTATCATTACGGCGATATCAAAAAAGCCATTTACAGTGTAAATGGCTTTTTTGATCGCAAAATTGTTCATCTGTTTTCAGGGACGTGTCATTTTTCATTAATGAGGATGACATTGAGATTTACAGTGTAAATAGAAGGTTTAGAGAGAGAAACGTTGTAAAGAACGTTCCATACATTGAAGCTTTGATGGGCCATGTTCTTGTAGGATATTCAATTTTTCCTTCTCGACCTGACAAGCAACCCCTGAGAACAGACGGCTGTGTGCTGTGATCGCAACATGACTCAAGAGCTCCTCATATTCGCTCTTTAGCTTCAAGTAGGTTGATTTAAGTTCTTTCAGTCTGTGTTTATGAATATGGGCCGTATCTTTGACTTTATCAATCAGCTCAGGAGGACGCTTGTCACTGGGGATCTGGAGTAACTTCAGCTGGGCTTCTTTTATTTTGCCGAGCTGTTCTTGTTCATGTTCGGCAGCATGATAAGCCGTATGTAGCTGATCACGTATATCGGAATACTTACTAAATGCAACGATTTCTGTCGGGACTCCAGCAAGCGCACCAATATTCAGCGCACTCACACTGTATCCTGCTTCAACGTATCCGCCACTCAGGGTTCCATGGCGCTTCGCTTCATCAATAACACTGACTTCTCCCTGAGCTCGGATGATGCAGTGTAGCGCATGGAGAGAGAAGCTGACATCCTCGCCAGCATCAATCTCAACAAATTGAGCAAACTTGCTTGTCACCTTGCCGCCAGCCTGCAAATAACAGCCAAGGTGCTTCCCTTCCTGCTGTCGACCAATAATACCTTTAATTACCGCGATATCACCGCCGGCCTTCAGTGTACCTAGTTCAACAAACCCAGTGACCGTTATATTGCCGCTGGCACTGACTTTCATCCCAGGCGTTACATCACCGGTGATCAGTACACTACCATCAAAGTTAATGTGCCCAGTCGCAACATTAACGCCCTGGAGAGTCAGCGCATCATCAATCTGCATCCCATACTCTTTCCTCACTGGCATGCCCGCCTTCGTCGCAACCAGCAACTGATCATCACTTTCGCTGATTTCTGTCCCTTCACCTGGGATATAATCATGCTCTTTCCCCGGAATGGCTTCCATTTCCTTTCCTAGGACATTAAAACCTGCAATACCGGGGGTTGCTGGAATACGCTTCATTATCGGCTGCCCGGGTTTAACAGTAATGATTTCACCTAGGTCGCGCATGTCGACCTTACCGTCCTCCAGTGATTGTGGACGCAAAATACGATGGCAGGCATCTTCAACCAAAGGCTTAAACACCGTATCAGTGCCATGTGAAGGCAAACGGCCAAAAGCGACAGGCAAGGTGAGCTTGTGACCCGGTGGTAGCTGACGAGACTTAGCCAGTAACGCTTGCAACTGGGTTTTACGGATTCCTTTAACAATATTATTTTCTTTTAGGGCATTAATCAGCATCGGCCCCTTAATCGGCGTCCCACCATAAGCGCCTACAACCGTAATAGATGCCTTCATCAAATCAGCCTCTGTTTTGATCATCAGGCTAGCATCACGGCGCTCGGCAATAACAATTTGCTGAGGTTCTGGTTCGTTATCTGCATTAATAGAGGGGGAGTTAAGTCGCTCTAAAGCGGAATCGATTGCGTTTTCAAAAAGATAAAAGCTGCTTGCGCCAACTTCAGCCAATTGCCTTGCAATATCACTACGCGAAAACTGGGTATCAGGGGTTTCAAGCTTTTCATGATCTGATGTCACAAACAGACAAACCGTTTGACCATCTGGAGACAGCTGAAGAAGCTGTTGCGGCATAAGAACTCCTAACACTAACCCGGTTGTACGCTTTAGCCCGGCATCGAATAACGAGCAACCGTACTTAAAAACCCATATTAACCTAACCAGAGCCGCAGTATGTACACGCTAAGTCACAGAACTGTGAGCAATTTAGCCCACAATTGTAAGAAACGATACATAGACAAACATATGTCCCGTTAAGCGGAACAGCGAGCGGCCCAAGGGCATGTCCCTTAATTATTTCCACCATCGTTTTTGGTCCAAAATACCGTTAGCAATCGAAATGGTGATGAACATCATTGAGGGACAAACCCTGGATAGATCCATTGCTGACAAGTGAGCCATTAAAGCAAAATTTAATGACTTCAACATATCAAGCCGCACTGAATAACAACCGAGCTAAAACAAAATGGGTACTTTGTGACACCGATTTTTTTGTGTATGGGTAGTAAAATACCCATGCCAATTTTAGCGACAAACAGCAAATGGAAATAAACCGTTATATATCAGAAGGTTATGAGCTTTCAAGCACAGGTGGAGAATTGGCACATTATTCGCAAATATAGAGTAAGTAACCTCGGACTGCACATTATCCATTGCTGTTACTTCCCCCCGATTGAACAGCAATTATTTAGTCCAACTTGCCCCGGTCTTCGGGGCTATTTTTTACCTAATCAAAATCAACAACCAGACGCATTAGCTGCTCGTCAGTAAGCCATGTATTGGAATGAAACTGATAACAATACAAGGATGTGTCGTGGCTTGCGTGCTCGGTTGGTGTCAAATAACCCGCGAATTGATAACAGCCAAGTAACGTCATCTCGTAAGAAGCCTTTAATTCCAACGGTGCATTCGCACAGAGGAACATGCAACACTTGCTCAGACGAGAGATTGTGACTCTAGCTCCAGCATCGAATTTGCTTAAATCATGATGTAGTGAATACCGGTGCAAACGGGCAGCTAGCCCACCTTTACCAGGAGAGAAGGCGATATCCGGCTGCACACCGTGCTGATACGCCGGCATCATTAACTTCTGAAGGGCTTTGTTTTGAACTTTAACTAAACTCATGGCACCCCCATAAACTATTGTTCCAATCCACTTTATGGGCTGAATTTTACCGCAAAATAATTCTCCCTAAGTCTTTTAACTCTAGACTAATTTTTGTAACCGATACTAAATTTTTTGTCCTTTTAATTACCGAATATTATACGCTTTATAAAATCAGCGCTCTATCAGGTTAATTAGTTTCGAACAATAGTCAGAGGTAGGGAGAAGAAACGGCGAATCAAAACCAAATACATGGTGGGAAACTGCAGCAAGAAAGTCACACAGCTAGGCAAGAAAAGTCAATTTACACTGTAAACCATGTCAGGCACTATTAACTGAAAATGAATTTACAGTGTAAATATCAAAAGGACTTACAACGATGCAAATTCCGTAATTTCACTCTGGCCACGCTCCTGAAGGAAATCAAGGAAACAACGCGGATGGTGAGTCACCACCTGCTGAATGGGAAAATCAACCTTGGCTAATAGCTGACTGGCATGGCGGAAATTACCGACATCATGGGCGAAATGGGCATCCGAGCCCGTGGTTATTCTGGCTCCCACTTCTTTGGCAAAAGCCGCTATGTCCTCACAACGAGATTCACTCCCCTTACGAGAACCACACAATGACGAATTATTTATCTCGATAAGAACATTGTGCCGAGCTGCGGCAGTGATCACCGATTCAAAATCAAAATCAAAATTTGGATTACCGAGATGCCCCAAGGCATGAGCCGCCCCCGATTGAATCACGTTCAATAACGCTTCGGTGTGTAACCCCGTCGAACCAGGTGAGAAGACCGGCTCATGAAAGCTAGCAATAACCCAATCTAACGACTGGACAATACGAGGATCCAGATCTATCTCACCCTCAGTATTTAAAATATTCGCTTCTACCCCGCGAACAATCCCGACACCATGGAGAAAGCGAGGCAGCACGCGCTGGTTGGCAAAATGCCAAAAATGCGGAGCACCCGGCATTGTTGGCGCATGATCAGTGACACAGAATAAAGACAAACCATTGTCTGCTGCGGCATGCGCATTTTCAAGCAGCGTACTATAAGCATGGCCGCTGGAAATGGTATGGGTATGGGTATCAATCACAAACTTCATAAACTGGATCCTTACTCGCTTAAATTCGGTTAATCCTAAATACGTGCCATACCACTAAACTGGCTTGAGGTACCCAGCTTCAACATAGCCGGGTAAAAAATTCGCGCATCGCGTGCTCTGCCTTTTTTCGGCTAGCATAACCAAAATCAGCAACAACCTTCGACCACGGCTGTCGTTGGAAAATTTTGGCAACGGCAAAATATGACACTTCGCTCAAGGCATCATCATCTGTCAGCAATAGTCTGGCTAACCCTGTTTCAAGGCTGGCTATCACCAAGTCGTAACCGAGCCCGCCTTGGGAGAAAACTCTTAGTTGATGTTCAACCAGCGGAGTCATGGGCGGTAATGGAAAAGCGTCTCGGCTCAGGGCATACCGATACAGCTTAACAAACAGCTCGCAATCAAGCTCGGAGAATTGTTCGTAACGTTGGGCTTGAAAGTTCACCGCGAAAACATCACCAGCGCTATGAAGCCAACATTCTGCGGCGGGGGAAAGAGGTTGCACACACAAGAGCGAATGGGCACCACTTGCAGCATCTTTGGTTACACCCAAGCGTACAGGCGAATAACCGGCCTTATGCCAGAAATCAAATAACTCAGAAACCAAACCAAAACTTGTACCAAGGTAATCTAGCTGATGCTCAACGGCCCACTGCTGGCAAAACTGCAACAGCGCCAACCCGAGCCCTTGTTGTTGTCGCTCAGGATGTACAGCAATACGCATAATACGCGCGCAGCGCTGAATGGCTGCTTGCTCAAAGCCGACATGGGCGGCTACGGACTGCGCCAGCAAATGTCCCTTCGGCCGACGTTTTCCCATAAGGATTTGCTGCGCCAAATCAGGAGAAAAGCCACCTTCAAGACTCAGAAGACAACAACCGAGGATCTCGCTGCCGGACTCCGCCACGACCAACTGAACTGAATCATCATTGAGCAGCTGAACAATATCTGCAGGCGATGTTTGATAATGCGCATTGACCAGTAATCCGAATAACTGGGATAGACGCAGCTCATCGTCAACCAAGCCATCAGTTGGTAACACTCGGTAGCCAATAGCAGGCTCGGCCTCAGCGCTCAGATCAAGAACGGCATATTCGGCATCCAAAAGCAGCGCCTTAAACACCCAACGTTCTAGTGGATCATCGTCAGCCCAGCGAATTGGCTGCGCTAATCTCAACTGACGCCATTGCGGAGTCATGGCATCTAATTGCTGGCGGAACTTAATAGCAAAACCACGTCCCGTACCCTCATAACCATGGACGGTACTGGCAAACGCAATCCGGTTATAACGGGACAACAAGCGGTTCAGCATCGGGGCCGGAATAGCCGCCGCTTCATCGACGATCAAAAAATCCAATGGCACATTGTCGTTAAGCAGTGCATCGGGGGAAAAAAACTGCAGCTCACTCTCTGCGAAATTGAGTTGTTTTTTCTGGTCGTAATCGAGCTCAAGCCGACGCGCCACATGGGAAAATAATGTATCCGCATTAGCAAAAGCAGGAGCGGTTACGCCGATACGGATCTTCCTTTCTATCATCAGGCTGGCAGCAGCAATGCCCAACGCACTCGACTTGCCTCGTCCGCGATCAGCTGTCAATACCAAGGGCCGTTTGCGGTGTCCCGTTACAACACGGCGGACAGCCATCACAGCCTCATACTGCTCTACAGTCAGACAACCATACTCTTCATCCGTATATTCATTACAGTCAGAGTGTACAGCAGGCAATGCAGGAAAAGGCTGGTCTTGCTTGAGACGGAAGACTTCTGGCATCGATAGCAGGCGAGACAGGCGGCGGGTAAACGGCTGTTGCTCGCCACAGTGACTGAACCACTGAGGTGGGACAAGCATCAGTAAAACGCCCCCACCAACTATTGTCCCCGATAGTGCGCCGAGCGCCTCAGCATCAAATGCCTGATGAGCATTATAAACTAGGCAATCGCACTCTTGACCAAGTAGCTTCTTGGCTTTTTTCAGCGCTATCGAGGGCATATTTTCCGGGGCAGATTCGCCAGCCCAGAGAGGCGATGCATAGTGAGAGGCAAAAGTTTGGGCGACTTTCTCTCCCCACAAGACATCGCCTTCAACAGCAATAAGATAACGGACGTTGGCCCGCTTAGCACTGTTGACTAGCGCGGTACTAAAACCAGTAAGATCAGACATCACAATACTCGACAATTACTAACGTCGTGATAATACCATGGCGGAGATCATGAGCGTCAACAATCCCCATTCTGATCTAATACCAAGCTGAATAATTATCTGGCCTATCAGCAAGATTGAAAAGACTCTGATACAAGGCGCTTGATTATAGGCGTATTCATATCCATCAAAATCAAGCAACACGGTAGCTGAACCTTTGCAACTCGCCCTTCGGGAGCACGCCAGCCGCTCGATATCTACCGCAAATTTTTTTGATGTAGAACCACTATATCTTTATCAATTTGGGTTGCTCTCAAACGGCAGGTAGCGCTCTGATTGGATCAGATAATTGTTCAGTTTGGGATAAAACAAATAAACTAAGAGCAAAAAAAACCACGCCGGAGCGTGGTTTAGTCAGGAAGGCTGAACACTACTTTAGATAATCAGAGAGGTAAGCAAGAATTTCATCGGCCTGCCTTTCTGTCAGCTTTTTCAATTTCAATTGCAGCTTATCACCATCGCGGGTAAAGCTGACCTTTCCTTTGATCAAATCCTGCGCCTTGGGCTTTGGCGCTTCAAGCTCGACCTTCGGCTGAAGTGCATCGCTGATCTGCTCAAGCTGCATCGTCACTTCACGGGTAATACGGGTAATGCCCTGAGCATCAATCTTCTTCCACATCGCTGTTTCGCCGTCAGTCAGTTGGCTAACCAACTGCTGCTGCTGTTCGTCATTCAAGCCGAAAAACAAACGGTGTAGCTTAACAATGGTCGGACGGCCTAACTCGCCAACACTTGGGTAAGCCATAAGCAGCTCCATCGGCAAGCTTGCCGCTTTCAACGCACCACTCACGAGGGCTTCGCTGCATTGGCAATATCTCGCCAGCTCTTTCTGATCGGCTACTTTTCCGGTCGTCAGCAGCAGCTGCATCTCCTTCCCTCTTTCATACAATGAAAGTGGCTTATGGGCATTGGCGACATCGGATAAGAATTTGGCGTGCTCGCTGTTGATCCCCTTGGCAACATAGATGAGAAAATCCTTCTCGGCCAAGATACACGACATACGGCGACGACTACCATCAAGCACCTCGATGTTACCGTCATCCAACCAGCGACCTACCGCAGGATATTGCTGGCCACGATCTTTCAGTGTGGTCAAAATATCGGCTAGGGCGTGCTCATTAAGGAAAGCCTGCTCACGGGCGTTTTCCGCAAATACACGGGTTTTTTGTTCTACGTCGGTAGCATTAATCTTAACCAGCTCAAAAGCAACAGTGTCTTCACCGGCGACAGCCAGTTCAATCACCGAGGCTTTATCACGGGCTGCAGTTTGCGCTTCGGTTACATTAGTCGCGCGGCGTTTATCTGCTTTTCCGAACAGACGAGCATTGAGATCTTTGGTTTTAATTGCCATCTGTTATGTTACTCCTGATTTAAATTTGCCCAGTGACTGTGCATAACGCGCTCTAATTCAAGCCCGACACGCTGGATCGCATCCTGAGCCGTGGACAAGGTTTTCTTGCCACCTTCAAATTCAGCCGCAGTTAAGTCAAACACCGTACTGTATGTATCAGCACAGGTTTCAAATGCACGGCTACGTGGTACTGTTGCCATCATTACCTGATCGCGCAGCAGATAATTCATTTCAGTGAGTACTGATACCTGCTTCTTGTTATCGTCTTCAAACATCGTCGGCATCAAACGGATAAATTCAAGTCCGTGCCACTCTTCCGGGAACATTTCATATACCGTCGGTAGATGCTGGAAAAAGTTTACCGTCGATGCCCAGTCAAGTCGCTTGGCAGCACAAGGGATGATCAGTGCATTGGAAGCATACATCGCATTCCAAACCAGCGGATCGATATGCGGGCCAGTGTCAATCATAATCATGTCGAACTGATCGGCAATCGGGTCAATCACCCGCTCTTTGAGCAAGCGTACGATATCCAAGTCCTGGTTGACCGCCAGATCTTGCCATGCATCAGCATTGAACATTGCATCCTCCGGGAAGGCAGCAATCGTTTTCAAGTTCGGGTACTGCGTTGGCATCACCACGTTATTCATCAGGAAGTCTTGGTCAATTTCCTGGCCTTCCGGTACATTGCCCAGCATGACATCGACTGCAGAATAAATCGTTTCCTGATCACCAACACTGATCTGTGGGTTGAGGAATAGTCGCAGCGAGCCCTGCGGATCTAGGTCAATCAAACAGATACGATAACGTTTATCCAGATCCAGTGCCAAGCAGGCAGCCAGGTGTACTGCCGTCATCGACTTGCCTGTGCCACCTTTTTGGTTCTGAACATTAACGATCCAAGGTTTGCGGCCCGCACCCTCACGCTCATAAAAAGCCGGTTTCTTGGCTGCTTCCATCAGCTGATGGGCTTCTTCAAGCGTAATAGAATAATGGTTGGCATTATTCTTGGTGAACTGATGACCAGCAGCCTCCATACGTGAAATGGCATCATCCAACTTACGGCGAGTAAGGCCAGAGCGCGTTTCCATCAATGCTTTCGACATTGGCGGGAAAAGCTCTTCACGACGCTCTTCTAATACGATTTCGATTCGGTCAGCCTGAACCTGTTTAGTCTGCTCCGCAATATTGAGCAAATTTTGAATCGTCTGTTCCCTATTCATTGTTATTGTTCGCCATAATTAGTATTTGGCTATATTGTACAGCAAACAACACCTTAGACAATAAAAAGCTGAACATATCAGTGTGATATTCATCTCAAGTGAAAATACGAAATAAGAGCAAAAACGTCTCTTCGGGCCAAATTCTTTCGCGAAAAGTTACCTATAACTAGGCCTAAAATAACAAAAGATGAAAGTGTTACAGCGTCACTATTTTACAATGTAAATTGTCATTCTTCCGGAAGCGTATAAATATCGGAACAAATTACGGAAGGTGTCATTTCAATTTGAAAATGCTTAAAACCTAGGCTCACCATAAAATAAGTGATTTCATCATGACACAAGTGTTTTTTGACAAAATCAGCATGAAAACAAGGAAATTATGGCCACCAAGTCATTTTCGAGCAACAATCAACCAATCTGACTTGATCATCGTTCCGGGATTAATCGTTATTTCAGAAACGATGATCAAGGAAAAATACGATGTAAATTTGTCTGCGGGAAGCTGCGGGGATCAGCCTGAGCACACGGAAAAATGATCAAGTGGATGATCATAGTTCTTTGTACGCGATTAACTTCACTCGGAAGCATGAGTAACAATCGCTAAATTACGGTGATTGCAGGTTGCAACTGGCTTCGGCGCCCATATTTTTAGCTGAAACTCTATTAAATCAACGTAAAGAACCAAAACAGTGAAAGAATTGAAATGCACTGCAGCAGACTTGATCATTGATCCGGGCTCGGACACATGCTAATTGCGAAAAAGATTACGGTAAGTTGCATTTCAATTTTGGCTAAAATACACCCAGACCGAGATAGACAACTTGGATCAATGGTCGAATTGACATTGCTATGATCATTTTTCCGGGCGAAATTGGTCAGTATAAACGGTTAAACAGGATCATCTGAGCGATCTCACTGAATAAGCCTGTGGATAACCTGTAATAAATACATGATCATTGTTTCAGGATTATATTGATCATCGTTACGGCCGTGTGATGATCATCCTTCCAATCGCGGTTTGATCATCGTTTCTGGCTATTTATGATCAGTGTTCCGAGAGTTCTTTGATCATCTTTCCAGTGCGCCTAAAATTAAAACCACTTATAATCATCAACTTACGGCAAATCTTTCGCTCGGATCATAAGATCACCATATCAATAAGATCAAAATAAACAGAAAGATCAGTATTTAAATATTTAAATAAAAAGAGCTTTCTTTCTTGATCTTTTTCTATTAATCTTTTCGGAAAGATGATGGTTCTACGGCTAATGACAAATGAAATCCCCTGGCAACACCGATAATAAGAACATTGAAAAAATATTGATCCAGGCTCCACGATCCCACAAAGATGGTCACCTTTTTGCTATTCCATCAGCATTGGTCGACTGGTTGCCGCAATATCAGCACTTCAAAGGTGTTACCAAAAGTATTATCGAATTGCTTAACCTCATTTCATTACGTGGCCTATCAAGCCAAGACGGTATGGTGTCGACGACTGAACTGGTCGAAGCCACAGAAGGTCAGTTAACGCGTGCGGCTATCCAGCAACGGTTACGTGCTGCCGTTACGATTGGCTTGTTTAACCAGCAACCGGTAAGGTTTGAAGAAGGTTTGGCTGGTAAAACCATGCTGCATCATTTTATCAATCCAGCACTGCTGATTTCTCAGCTAGGAACCGGCAGCCTTAATTCAGAACAAAGCAAAGCCAAGGAAAAACAGAAACGTTCTAAGGCGCTAGCGCAAAACCATGTTAACCGACGCCTGCTGAATGAATACGGCCTTGGTACACCACCGACAATGCCTGACGAAGCCGATCAAATTGTAGTATCGCCAACAAGCTGGGCTGGGATCATTGATCAAGCGTTGGCACCGCCACGAACCAAGAAAAGCTACCAGAAATCAATGGTGGCGATCAGCGGTACCAAAGCGATCATAGAAACACGATCTTCCAAGTCGATCATGACGGTCGATGATCTGATGACCTTGTTTGCGTTATTTACGCTAACGGTTCAGTACCATGATCACCATATTGCGGATTATGAGATCCAGTCCCGAAGTATGGGCAACAAAACACCGGTTTACATCACAGATATTCTTGCTTTGCGAGGCAAGAAAGACAGTGGTCCGGCTCGGGATTCTATACGCGAAAGTATTGATCGGATTGAATTTACAGATTTTCAATTGCATGAGCTAACCGGTCGCTGGCTAAGTGAAAACATGCCCGAAGGCTTTAAAAGTGATCGCTTCCGTTTCCTGGCCCGCACGATCACGGCCTCGGAAGAAGCTCCGCAGGAAGGTGAAGACGGAGAGATCCGGATCAAGCCCAATTTGTACATTTTGGTGTGGGAGCCTTCATTTTTTGATGAATTACTAACTCGGGACTACTTCTTCCTGTTTCCGCCGGAAATCCTTCGTCAGCATACACTGGTATTCCAGTTGTATACGTTTTTCCGAAGCCGAATGTCTCGTCGGGTCAACGACTCGATGCTGCTTAGTGAGCTGAATCAGAAACTGGCACGCAATATTGAATGGCGGCGCTTTTCTTCGGATTTGATCCGCGAATTGCGTAAATTGGCAGAGGATAAGATCACGGATCATGTGTTTGCGGTGAATTTGTGGGGTTACCATTTGACGATCTCGCCGCTGGAGCAAGATAAGCGCTACTGTGATTATCAGATCGATATCAAGTGTGATGCCGACGAGGTGATCCGTTACTCCCGTGCCAAAACAACCAATGAAGGCAAACGGACGATGGCGCCGACGATGCCGAACCCGCTACGTAATGAGATCATGCCCAAGCAGCAGCTTGATCAGCTTTCCGAGATCATTGATGGTGAGTTTGAGCCGATCCAGCGTAAAGAAGGCCGAACTAAAGGGCGATTAGGCCGCCGGGTTAAACTCAGAAAGCATTTGGTTGAGATCAATGCCGACGAATTAACGATCATCTTATCGAAATATACTTCTTCAGAAGCCCTACAACGCAGTATCACGGCTTTATCGGCAATGACTGGACACTCGGCTACTTCTATAACGGAAGAGTGTAACAGCTTGCTGGAGAAGCTTGATTGGCTTCGTGTCGGTGGCGAGGTCGTTACCTATGACACCTTGAGCAAGACGATTGAGCTTTATAACAGCCAACAGGACGAACGTCATCTCTCTATTGAGCGATTGATTTCGGGACTTGCCGTACGGCGTAAGGTTTGTAAGCTGGTACAGGAAGGCCATATGAACGAACAGGTTATGAAGGCGCTTGATGATGTAGCTCGCGGGGTTTAACTTCTCTTAATATCACCGGATATGATATTTACACTGTAAATTAAATGACCATTGTGACTGATAATTGCACTTGGCGCACAGCTGGATAGTCGGGAAAGAACCTAGGTTCTTTCCCGATTTTTTTTGGCCGAATGTTTGCTGGCTATGAGAAGTGAAGCGGTTGCGCTGATATCACTAGCAAGGTAGCGTATTACGCTAAGTCACTGTTCGATAGTGCGAAGGGAGTCAAAATGTCTTGGTTGAGTGAAAGCCGTCGCGGTTTTTGGGGAGTGCTGCTAATCCTTGTTGGTTTGAATACCTCGGTAGCACAGGCACAGAGTTCCGGTGATACCGAGCGGGATAAGATCGGCTTGGTGTTGAGTGGGGGAGGAGCCAAAGGGGCTGCCCACATAGGTGTGCTTTCTGTGTTGGAGGAAAATCGGATTCCGGTCGATGTGATCACCGGTACCAGTATGGGTGCCTACGTCGGTGGGATGTATGCGATGGGGTTGTCGGCCGAGGAAGTGAAGACCCGGACCCTGGCCGCAGACTGGCAAAGCGGCTATGAAGATCGTGCCAGCCGCAATGATCTTGTTCTCCGGCGAAAGAAACAGAATGATGACTACCAGGTATATGCCGATATCGGGGTGGATATTGATGGCGAGTTTCAGGCTCGATCTGGGGCATTTCAAGGTCAGGGGATGGCGGTATTGCTGCGTTCCCTGACAGAGAATCTGCCCGAGCTATCTAGTTTCGACAACCTGGCCATTCCATACCGCGCGGTGGCGACAGATATTGCCAAAGTTGAACCTGTAGTGATCAACAATGGCCACCTCGCAACGGCTATGCAGGCTTCAATGACGGTGCCTGGGGCGTTGAAGCCGGTGCGCTGGAACCAGCACCTGCTGGTGGATGGTGGGGTGGTAAACAATATGCCTGTTGATGCGGCTTACCAGTTAGGGGCCGATGTGATTATTGCCGTTGATCTGCGCGATGCTTTGTTTAGCGAAGCCGAGCTCGATAGTGCGCTCAATATCATTGCCCAGCTGACAACTTACATGACCAACAGCAGCGCCGATCAGCAGAGAGCGCTGATGCAGCCTGATGATATTTATCTCCTGCCGGAGGTCTCATTTATGTTGGCACCTGACTTTGACAAGATGGAGCTGGCCTATAATGCCGGACGAAAAGTCGCGCTCGATGCACTGCCCGACCTGCTTCGCTACCAACTTCCACCAGCAGACTACCAGGTATATCTGAAACACAAGCATGATCGGCGCAGCCAAGTGATCGCCAATACGGCTTACTATATCGACAGAATCGAGCTTGAGAATAATACCCTGCGCTCGGATCAAGCCCTGATAGCCTTGCTTGATCTGGAAGTCAGCCGGGTCGTGTCGAATGAGGAGTTGGAACAAGCGGTCAACCAGCTCAACGCCCAAGATATTTTCGCTCGGATTACCTATCAGATAAAACAACGCGAAGACGAAAATGTTCTGGTGATGAATATCAACGAAAAATCCTGGGGACCGGGATACCTCAATTTTAAGTTTGCCTTTGAAGACGACTTTGCCAACCGCTCTGATTTTTCCTTTGGCGCGCAATATATCTATACCAACTTGACCGACAAAGGGGGCGAATGGCAATTCGAGTGGCTGCTTGGCAGCTGGAAGGAAGTGAATACCGAGTTCTATTTTCCCCTTGATTATAATAAGCAGTTTTACAGCTCGTTTGGGATTGGCTGGAACCGGGAGGTGAGGGAGTTCACTCTGACCGAAGAGCAGAGCGAGGAGATTGGTTTTGATGGCAAAAGGGTGATTGATACGGAGTATGAGCACTATACCGGTTTTGCCGAAACGGGGTGGAACCTTCAGCCTTGGAGTGCCGTAGCAGTGGGTTACCGCGGCTTGTCGGGGGAGGTCAATGAGATCGATGGTATCGACCGGCAGAAATACACGTCACACGGCCCATACCTGTCATTCGTGTATGACGATCTGGATAATTTTTACTTTCCTTCTCACGGCTTTATGCTTGAGGCTGAGATTGGATTCGGAAAAAGCCGCAGTACATTAAACAACGACGACTCAGTTGAGGGTGACAATATTTTCTATGATGCGCAGCTTTTCAAACCGTTTAGCTATCAGCGTCATTCGTTGCTGGCAATAGCGAAAGCCGGTGGCTCGGATTCTGAAGAGTTGATCCCTATCTATGTTAAAGATCTCGGAGGTTTGTTTAATCTTTCGGGCTTCCATCGCTACGAGCTTAATGGACGCTATCGCATCTTGGGGACGCTGATTTATCGCTATCGCCTGTTGGATAATCATTTCGGTGCCTTCTCTGCGCCTGTGTATATCGGTGGTTCGCTTGAGCGTGGCGGGGTATGGGATGAGCGAAGCGATATTGGCTGGGAGAGTAGTATCGGTGCCGCGAGTGTCTATCTCGGGGTCGATTCGCCGCTCGGGCCGCTGTATTTTGCCTATGGGCAGGCTGAGGGCGGTGAGAGCTCATTCTACCTCTCTGTCGGCAGTACTTTTAACTAGAGACTTTCACTCTCTGTAATTAGATGAATGTTTTGACATTTTTCTGACAATGTCATTTCCGGAGCGGGCACAATGGTTGTGGATATAACCTTTGTCCCTTTCGATGAGAAAGATGGAGATTCCCGGCATGGATGTCGGGGCTTTTTATCTTGTCACCCTCTCGGAAAGCAATATATGAGTTTTTTTGCGAGCCCCTAACCGGCTCGCTTTTTTTTTTGCCCGTCATTTGACTTCAATCGTTCCCAGCCCCCGATATCCTGAAACTTCAGAAATAACCATAAAATTACCATTTATAGTCGCACTATACTTAAAGCGTTGAACCTGAAGCTCAATGTTAATACATACCGCCGTACTATTCGGACATTGCGTGATAGCTCTTCTTATTTTTACCAGGCTGGGACCATGAGAATAACCTTGATCATTGGCTGTATTTTGCTGGCCGGTCTGGCGGCAGGAATTTGGTACAAAGAGCAAGCCCGAAGCCAGACGGCATCCTTGTCGCGTGGGGAGAAACCGAGCGTAGTGGTCGCGTTAGTTGTAAAGCAAGATGTCCGCCGCGAGGTCGAGGCCTTGGGCACGGTGAAATCCCGCGAGTCGGTTGTGTTGTCGGCCAAGGTCACCGAGAAAGTCGACAAGGTGCACTTTTCGGATGGCCAGCAGGTGAAGGCGGGAGAGCTGCTGGTAACCTTGCTGTCGGGGGAGCAGAAAGCCAAGGTGCGGGCAGCCAAGGCCAACCTTAAAGAGCATCAGCGGGAATACAAACGAATTGAAGGGCTTGTAAAGCGCAATACAATTGCCAGCTCCGAGCTGGACAAACTTTTCACTGATATCGAGGTTGCCCGTGCAGTGTTAGCCCAGAACCAGGCCGAGCTGGAAGCGCGGTTTATTCTGGCTCCCTTTTCCGGCTTGCTGGGATTTCGCCAGATCAGCCCCGGGGCATTGGTGACGCCCGGTACGGTGATCACCACACTCGATGATCTGGCTAAGGTGAAGCTCGATTTTACCATTCCGGAACAGTTTATCGGTGAGTTGCAGCTTGATTCTATCATCGAGGGCAGTGTGGCGGCATTCCCCCAACAGCAGTTTTCTGGCCTGGTTACCAGTATCGATAGCCGGGTCGATCCGTTGACCCGGGCGATTGTGGTTCGCGCTGAAATTGACAACCCGCAACTGTTGCTGCGTCCCGGTATGCTGATGACCCTGAGCCTGATTGTCGAGCAGCGAGAAGGGCTGGTGGTACCAGAGGAAGCCTTGGTACCTCGTCAGCACAACAATTACCTGTTTGTGGTCAACAGCGACAGTGTGGTCGAACAGCGTCGGGTTGAAGTTGGTTTCCGACGTCGGGGAGAAGCTGAAATTCTCAGCGGGGTCACGGAAGGCGAGCGGATCATTATCCGTGGTATCCAGCGGGTACGCCCCGGCCAGGCGGTTGAAACCCGCCAGAGCGAGCGCTTCAGTTATCAGGAGGCAGGCTGATGCTATTGACAGATATCTCGGTCAAGCGACCGGTATTTGGGTCGGTGATCAGCTTGTTGCTGATCACCTTCGGCCTGGTGGCCTATGAAAAGCTGCCGCTGCGGGAATACCCCAATATTGACCCGCCTGTTGTGACGGTATCCACCAGCTATCGCGGCGCCTCGGCATCGATTGTCGAGACCAGTATTACCCAGCTGGTGGAAGACCGTATTTCCGGGTTGGAGGGGATACGAAATATCAGCTCGCAAAGCCGGGATGGCCGCTCGACGGTGACGCTGGAATTTGGTATTGGACGTGATATTGATGCCGCCGCCAACGATGTTCGTGATCGGATATCCGGGATCTTGAATAATCTGCCAGACGAGGCGGAGCCGCCAGAGGTTCAGAAAGCGGCTGGCAGCTCGGAAGTGATCATGTGGCTGAATCTGGTGTCTGATCGGATGGATACTCTGGAGCTGACCGATTATGCCAGTCGTTACCTGGTCGATCGGTTCTCGGTGATAGACGGGGTTGCCAATATCCGGATCGGTGGCGGGAAGGAATATGCCCTGCGGATCTGGATTGACCGGCAGAAGTTGGCGGCCCGTGGGCTGACAGTGTCAGATATTGAGGGGGCACTGCGTGCCGATAATGTCGAGCTGCCGGCTGGCTCTATCGAGTCGCAGAGTCGGCAGTTTTCTATCCGCACTCAGCGCAGCTTTATTGATCCGGAAGACTTTGCCCGACTGGTGGTCGGGGCCGGGGCGGATGGGTATCTGATCCGGCTCGGTGACGTCGCGCGGGTAGCACTGGCGGCCGAGGAAGAGCGCATTACTTTTCGCGGTAATACCCAAGACATGATTGGACTGGGGATCAACCGCCAGTCGACGGCCAATACCTTGCAAGTTGCCAATGCCGTCAATGCCCTTGTGGATAAGATCAATCCGACTCTGCCCGAAGGGATGGAAATCAAACGCTCCTACGATTCGTCGGTATTTATTCAGGCCTCTATCGATGAAGTCTACAAGACCCTGTTTATCGCGTTGTTGCTGGTGGTGCTGGTCATCTACCTGTTCCTCGGCAGCGTACGCGCCATGCTGATCCCGGCCCTGACGCTGCCGGTGTCGTTGATTGGTAGTTTTACTGTGCTGTATGCCCTTGGCTTTACCATTAACCTGCTGACACTGTTGGCATTGATTCTGGCCATAGGCATCGTGGTCGATGACGCAATTGTGATGCTGGAGAATATCCACCGCCGGATCGAGCTTGGGGAGCCGCCGCTCAAGGCAGCCTTTCTCGGTGCTCGTCAGGTGAGCTTTGCGATTGTTGCCACCACTGTGGTGCTGGTATCGGTTTTTCTGCCGATTGGCTTTCTGGAAGGGGATCTGGGCAAGCTGTTTCGTGAGTTTTCGATAGCCATCAGTACTGCCGTGATTTTATCATCACTGGTTGCGCTGACCCTGAGCCCGATGATGGGGTCGAAAATCATGCGCCGGGTCGAGCACGAGCCCTGGCTGGTGAGGAAAGCGGCGGCTGTTCTTGGTGTGGTGACGGGGTTTTATCGCCGCTCGCTCGACAGCTGGCTAAAGCGTCCCTACCTCATCGCGGCAATTATGGTGGCTGCGCTGGCTGGCAGTACGTGGCTGGCAAGCCGGATCCCGTCTGAGTTTGCCCCGCGTGAAGATCGGGGGGCGATGTTTATTATCATCAATGGTCCGCAGGGGGCCAGCTATGAGTTTATGCAGCCTTATATGAATGAAATCGAACACCGGCTAATGCCGTTGGTGGAGTCAGGGGAAATCAAGCGGCTGCTGGTGCGAGCGCCGCGTGGCTGGGGACGGATCGAGGACTTTTCCAACGGTTTTGCCATTGTCGTTCTGGAGGACTGGGCACAGAGGCGTGATGCCTTCACTATTATCGGCGATATTCACCGCCGGCTGTCTGATCTGGCAGGTGTCAGGGCCTTTCCGGTCATGCGTCAGCCGTTTGGCCGCGGTGTCGGCAAGCCGGTGCAATTTGTCTTGGGGGGCGGCAGCTACGAGGAGCTGGTGTTGTGGCGGGATATCCTGCTGGATGAAGCTGCTGCCAATACCGGGTTGACCGGTGTCGATCATGACTACAAGGAAACCAAGCCCCAGCTTCGGGTGGTCATTGACCGTGACAGAGCCGGAGATCTCGGGGTGTCGCTGCGCAATATCGGCCAGACGCTGGAATCGATGCTCGGATCGCGGCTGGTGACGACCTACAAGTGGCGTGGTGAAGAGTATGATGTGGTGGTTGAAGGCCAGCGCGAGAGGCAAAACACCGCGGCGGATCTCAGCAACCTGTATGTTCGCTCGGATCGTACGGATGCGTTGATCCCGTTGTCTAGCCTGATCACCGTCGAGGAGTTTGCCGATGCTCCGCAACTCAACCGCTATAACCGGGTGAGGGCGATCACCATAGAGGCCAATCTGGCCGATCACTATACCCTGGGAGAGGGATTGGCCTACTTAAACGATCTGGTCAGGCAGCATCTTCCTGCCGATGCGGTTGTAAATTACAAAGGCGCCTCGCAGGATTACCAGGACTCCAGCACATCTGTTTTGTTTGTGTTTATTTTAGCGCTGTTGGTGGTTTTCTTGGTATTGGCGGCACAGTTTGAAAGCTACATCCATCCGTTGGTCATTATGCTGACCGTCCCTTTGGCCACTTTTGGCGCCCTGCTCGGGTTGTACTTCACTGATCAAAGTTTAAATATATATTCGCAGATAGGGATCATCATGTTGATTGGTCTGGCAGCAAAAAACGGGATCCTGATTGTCGAGTTTGCCAACCAGCTTCGGGATCAGGGGATCGAGTTTGAGCAGGCGATCATGGATGCTGCTGCGGCTCGTTTGCGGCCTATTTTGATGACTGCAATCACGACGGCGGCAGGAGCTGTGCCTTTGATCATGGCTACGGGGGCAGGGGCTGAAACCCGGTTGGTGATAGGGGTAGTGGTACTGACAGGGATACTGGTGGCGACCTTCTTTACTTTGTTGGTGATCCCGGTGGTGTACTACCTGCTGGCCCGCCATACCCACAGTCCGGAATTTGTCTCGCGTGAACTTGAAAAACAGCTGACTACGCTGCCATGAGCTTAGTAGCCAGCTTTTGATACGGTTCTCGCTAGCTTATAGCGTATTTAGGAAGCCTTCGATTTTTGCTTTGTGTTCAGCGATGGTTTCCTGGCTTGGTTGTTGAATATGCTTGTGGCTGAAGTATACCAACAGTGCCATTTGGGCCGTTAATCGATTTTCAGCTTCATCAAAAATAACTGAGCGTGGTGATTCCATGACTTCGCGAGTACATTCGCGCTGATCATTTGCTGGCAGGCAGTGCATGAACATGGCGTCTGGCCCTGCTTTGTCCATCATTTCCTGGGTGACGACATATTCGGGGATGAAGGTCGAAAGACGGATTTCTTTTTCGTCTTCTTGGCCGAACCAGTAAAAACTATCTGCGACGATAATGTCACAGCCGGCAACTTCATCAGTATTGTCGGTGATCACCAGTTTTCCGCCTGATGTTTCGCAGTTATCCAACGCGATATCAACCCACTTTTGAGGGGCTTTAAAGCGCTCAGGACAAATATGCTTAAATGTCATGCCAAACTTGGTGCATGCAAACATTAGTGAAGAAGCGACATTGGTTGCATCGCCGACAAAGGCTACTGTTAAATCGCTCAGCGTTTTGCCCTCAGGAAGGTGCTCAAGCATGGTAAACAGGTCGGCCATAATCTGTGTTGGGTGCAGCCAGTCACATAATCCATTGATCACTGGGACACTTGCTTGTTCGGCCAAACCAGCAACTGTACTGTGGTCGTCAACTCGTGCCATGATCACGTCAACCATACGAGATAACACGCGGGCTGTATCTTCCAGCGATTCTTTTGCGCCCAGGTGGATATCTTTTGGTGACAAGAACAGGGCGTGGCCGCCAAGCATGGTCGCCGCTGTTTCAAAAGAGACACGGGTACGAGTTGAAGGCTGTTCAAAAATCATGGCAACAGACTTGCCTTTGAATAACTGCGGTAGGGCATTGTCACGGCGGGCTTGTTTTAACATCGCCATTAGCTCGAGAATATCGTTCAACTCCTTTTTCGAATAGTCTTGAGTTTTTAGGAAATGACGTAGGCCTATTTTATTTAGTTCTGTTGCACTTGACGATGGAAGTTTCATAATATATCCCTTCTGTTTAATATCGTATTAGCATTGTTTCGACTAGCTAAAAGAGTGATGATTTAGAGGTTGTTGCTTCTCTTTATGTTTTTATTATCGTTAGTTGAGCCATATAATTCTTAAACTAGAATCACTAATCGATTGATATTAAATAAGAGGTGAAAACTTCCTGTTATTTGTCACAAATACATGTTGGTATGGGCGTTATTATTCGATATTTGATTCTAATATTATTCTTGGAAAGAACAGAATAAGTTATTCTCTATGGGCAATAAAATAAGCGCCGATGACTATAGTCACCGGCGCTATATTGTCTATCTGTATTGTCCATCAGGTGGTAATAATTTACATCGTTGCTTCGGCTGGAGGTCTGACTAGGTTTTTAGGCAGGTATGTGCCTAAATATGCTTCGGTAAGCGTGATCGCTTCACGTGCCATTTCCGGAGGAATATCCCCATTCTCGCGGTAGTTCATTGAGTAGACTTTATCGGCTACCTGCAGGGCTATGGCGAAAATATTCACATCGTTAGGCAGCTCTGGCAGAACGAAGTATTGGCGATAGATAGCTTCGACATGCTCAGCAAGCAACAGGTCGTTTTGGGCATCTGCATGGCGGATCGAAGCATAGGTATGCTGGCCAAGCAAGATGCGCTGTACTAAAGGATTACTTCGGTAATAATTGACAAATCCTTGTTCAATCATCCGGTTAATGTCACTCCAGTGATGGATCTCTTCCGGCTTGACTGCTTCTTGCAAGACGGTGGTGAAATCAACAAATATCCCTTCCATTAATTCGTAGATCAACGCCTCAATGTTGGGGTAGTGATGATATACCGTCGAGGCAGCGATTGCGGCTTCTTTGGCAACGTCATAGATAGAAATAGAGTTTACATCGCGTTGTGCGACCAGATGGGTTACCGCTTTATGAATTCGATCCAGTCGCTGCTCTGTTGATTCTTTTTTCATGGTCTTCCCTGTTATGGCCTGCCGTGTTCTCGGTATATGGTATCTAGGTCGCTATCATTCATCTATTATGCACGAATATGGGTGCCGGATTGATGTGCCATAATTTCATACGCTTTGTGTAGCGAGCCAATATGTCCTATTCCCAATGTTGCAGCGGCAAAGTCGCAGCAGGCATTGACTTTCGGTGCCATCGACCCGGCCGCAAAGGTATATTGCTTTAGTTCGTTGACGCTGACATCGTATAGCGGTTTTTCGTTCGGTGTGCCCCAGTCAACACAAACGAAATCCCCGTCAGTCAAAATTAAAAAGTGTTGGGCACCAAGCCGTTTGGCCAATACCGCGGCAGACAAGTCTTTGTCTATCACAGCTTCGACGCCTTCATATCCCTGTTGGGTATGAACAACCGGACAGCCACCACCACCACAGCATATTACCGTATGGCCCGCGTCCAATAGTGTGCGGATACTATCAAGTTCAAGAATTTGTTGAGGGTATGGAGAAGGGACGACCCGGCGCCAGAATTCACCGTCTTGTTTGACGGTCCAGCCATATTGCCGAGCCTTGTCAGCCGCGGTTTGCTGGTCATAGATCGGGCCGATAAATTTATCCGGGGCGTCAAATGCAGGATCATTTTCATCGACGGCAATTTGTGTCAGAACGGTACTGAACTTGCCGTCGGGCAACGCTCTCTTCAGCCCTTGGGCCATCATATAACCGATCATGCCCTGGGTCTCTGCACCAAGTACATCGAGTGGATAGGGCGGTGCATCGGTGTAGGCCAGGTTTTGCAATGCCAATAGCCCGACCTGGGGGCCGTTGCCATGCACGATAACTACCCGGTACTCTTCACTCAACTTTGCCAATGCCTGGGTTGCAATCGCGATATTGCTAAATTGGTTTTCATAACTCATTAGCTCGCCACGCTGGAGCAGCGCATTGCCTCCGACAGCCACAACGATGATCGGTTTGTTATTATCCATTGCCTTCTTCCTGTCACATTAATGATCTGAATAACCGTGTTGGTCTGCATCAAAATGTATCTCCTTAGGGAATTTTATGCATTTGATCAGAATCAATTTTATCGTCTAAGAGCCATTGGAGGTGGAGATATGAATTTCAGGTCACGCCTTTTCCATAATTAATCGTCGCCTAGCCGATAAGTGATTCTAATAACGTAAGTTGGTCGCCAGCTCTGATTAGATAATAACCATCAAGCAATAAGTGATGTCATAGAAAAATATTTGATAAGTTGAATCTACACGGAGATATATTATGGACACGCAAGCATCGACGGGAAAAATGGGGGTGACAAGCTTAGCCCTATTTAGCCTATGCGCCGTTATTGTTGTAGATACATTAACGGCTTCGGCTTCTATTGGGGTTAGTGCAATTGGCTGGTGGTTGGTGACATTAGTTGTATTTGTTATTCCCTACGGTTTAATTACCTCTGAGCTGGGAACCACCTACCCTGGTGATGGCGGTATTTATGACTGGGTTAAACAAGCCTTTGGTTATAAATGGGCTGTAAGAACAACGTGGTTTTATTGGATTAATGTCGGGTTATGGATGCCCGCTGTATATATTATGTTTGCCGGGATGTTTGCTGAACTATTTTTCCCTGACTTATCTTTATTCTGGCAAATTGTAATTTGTATTGTACTGACCTGGCTAACAATTTGGATCTGTAATGTTTCTGTCGATGTCGGCGTCTGGGTGACCAATATTGGTGCCGTCTTGAAAGTGACAGTGATTTCAGTGTTGGGTTTTGGTGGCTTTATCTATGCGGCGAAGCATGGTGTTGCTAATGAATTTAGTCTTTCGGCCATGATGCCAAGCCTCGATACGGGGGTGGCTTTTTTGCCAGCGTTGGTATTCAACCTGATGGGGTTTGAACTTGTCGCGACCATGACCAAAGAAATGAAAGATGTGCGTGATATGCCGAAGTCCATTTTTCTTGCGGCTGTTATCACTGCCTTCCTCTATGTCTTTGGGACGGTCGGTATATTGATGGCACTTCCCGTCCAGGATATTGGTCTTGTGGCCGGTATTATCGATACGTTGCGCAAGTTATTTGGTACAGGGGCCTTTGGTCAGTTCATGGTGTACGCTATCGGTATCATGGCATTGCTAACTTTCATCGGCAATATGGTGACATGGACCATGGGAGCCAGTCGAGCAGCGGCAGAGGCAGCCAATGAAGGTGAACTACCTGAAATGGTAGCTAAGATGTCCGAAAAATATGATACCCCAGTCGGTGCCAATAATATCACAGGAATACTGTCAACTATCGTCATTCTCGCTTACGCCATTTTTGCCCAAAGCAGTGATGAGTTGTTTTGGTCGGTATTTGCATTCTCCAGCTGTATTTTCCTTCTGCCTTATCTGTTTATGTTCCCGTCATATTTGAAACTACGTGTGAGTGACAGTAAGCGCGAACGTCCATTCCGTGTGCCTGGTGGCATGGGGGTGCAATGGTTGCTGAGCATCGTGTGTTTCCTCACGATTGCACAGGCTGTTGTGCTGTTCATTTTCCCAGATTTGCTTACGTTCACGGTGGATTGGACTTACAGCGGGCCGGTCTTTATCGGTGTGGCACTGACCATAGCCCTGGGTGAGTATTTATTGAAGCTGGCGGTAGAGAAAAAGTCCAAAACAGAAAAAGAAGCTAAATATCAAGAGCATACTGCATAGTTTGATGATGATTGACACTAACAGATTTGATGTAAATAAAAGATAGAAGGAAAGCATCATGACAAAACAACTTACCACGACGCCTAAGCAAGATGGATTCAGAATGCCTGCGGAGCATGAGCCTCAATCTGGGGTATGGATGGCATGGCCAGAGCGTACCGACAACTGGCGCTATGGCGGGAAGCCCGCGCAGGCGACCTTTGTTGAAGTGGCTAAAGCAATTGCCCAAACAACGCCGGTGACGATGGTTGTCAGTGCGAGTCAGTTTGAGAATGCTCGTTCAATGTTACCGAGTGATATTCAATTGCTGGAGATGAGTACCGATGATTCCTGGATGCGAGATATCGGCCCTTCCTATGTGGTAAATGATAAGGGGGAGCGTCGCGGGGTCGACTGGCACTTTAATGCGTGGGGCGGGTTGGTGGATGGCCTATATTTCCCCTGGGACAAAGATGATGCGGTTGCACGGAAGGTGTGTGAAACATTGGGAGATAACAGCTACCGTGCGCCAATCGTGCTGGAGGGGGGCTCAATTCATGTTGATGGCGACGGTACGCTGTACACTACTGAGGAGTGCTTGCTCCATCCTAGCCGAAATCCGGATTTAGATCGTGCGCAGATCGAAGAGGTTTTGAAAGCTTACCTATCGGTTGAGAAAGTTATCTGGATCCCCCAAGGTTTATACAATGATGAAACTAACGGACATGTTGATAATTTGATCCACGTGGTACGCCCGGGTGAAGTTGTACTGACATGGTGTGAAGACGATACGGATCCTCAGTACAATATTTCTCGAATGGCAATGGATGCTTTGTTAACGCAAAAGGATGCCAAAGGTCGTCAGATCAAGGTACATAAATTACCGATGCCGGGGCCATTATTTATCTCCGAAGATGAAGCGAGCGGTGTGGATGCGTCGGACGGTATGGAGCGTGTGCCGGGTGAACGCTTGGCGGGATCTTATGCCAATTACTTGATTTCGAATGAACACATCATCTATCCGTTGCTTGATGAAACTCGTGATGGTGAAGTGGCCAGCTTGCTCTCTGAGCTGTACCCTGGTTATCAGATCACTGGAGTTGATGCGCGCGAAATCCTATTGGGTGGTGGTAATATTCATTGTATCACCCAGCAAATCCCTCAGATTTAGCCGTTGTTTTATTATATCTGTTGCCCTATTAGCCCAAATGCTGACAGGGCGACCTTGAACGATTACATGCTTTCAGGATTGGATGAAGATCTGCTGTATGTAGCAATTGAACAAAACAGTGCTAGCGGGATGAACGATCTCCCGCTTGAACTGATTGATATGGTTTGCGCCCTCAGTTGGAGCACTGCTTGTGGCTAAATCGAATACCAAGATGAAATAGTATGGTGTTACTCATTGGTATCAATAAGATTCATAGTCATTAGCTCGGTGCTGCTTGGGCCGGTAAAAAAGATTATACCCGCTAAAACTACCATGAGCACATATTTCCCGCCTATGATGAACATTCCTAATGTATTTATTACAGAGTCTAACATGGTGACCTCACTTATCATTAAACATAAATGCTGTAACGGTTATTAGTTGTTGATATAAGTTAAAACACTCTTCTTCGCTTTCAATTTAAATAATTGTTGGCATCCACGAATTGATTATGATCATTTTTCCGTTCAGAAATAATTAAGGTAACTAGCGAGTTTTAATAATTAAAGGCTAGTTCAACAATTTACAAAACATTACAACAAAATGATATGGAAACAGTATTGATACTAATTAGTTTGATTTTACATTTTCTTTCAATGTGAAATGTAATACAACAAAGTGAAATTTTCATAGTAAAATGCAAGCTTATTAGTTTGGTGGCTATATTAGCAGTATTTTTGCGAGCATATTTTTGTTCGTTATAAATTCTCCACAAAAGCAAAAGAATGCATTTACTTTTGACTGTTGGATTGTTTTTAGAATCGGTTTTTATCTGTTGCTTGACTGTTAAATGAAAGGTTGAGTGATGTCACATTTGGTGGCGGATAAATGCTATCAAACTCGGTTTAATTGTTGGTTTTTGCTTTTAATGCTCGGTTTTTTCGAGTTTTTATCTCTAATAATATTCAGTTTTATTCATTGTTTATTACATTCTTGATTTATAAAATACCGATAAGAGGAGCTGATTTTGATTTAAATCAAAGAATCAAACTGAACCTCAAATGAAGTGAACGGTATTCATATACAACTATCAAATCGTTGCGCTAATTTATATCCGCATTAATTAACCATTAATAAATTAACTCCTTGTGAACTGTGTTAAACCAGTTGCAAGGTTTTAATGTGCCAAAATAATTACTTCATGGAGAGCACTGTATGCTAAAAAAGTGGTTTACCGAGACAGTGGATAACACAATATCTACATTGGATACCAGTTCTTCTGGTTTGAATGATAATGAAGTTAAGAATCGTCAAGAAAAGTATGGTCCCAATGAGTTAGAAGAGAAACGTGGAAAGTCTGCTTTAGAGTTATTCATTCACCAATTTAAAAATCCTTTGATTTTTATTCTTGGTGTTGGCGCAATTGTTTCATTTTTTACCGGACACTTAGTTGATGGTATTGCGATTACTGTCATTATTTTTATTAATGCCATTATTGCCTTTTGGCAGGAATTCAAGGCCCAGAAGGGGATGGAAGCCCTGAAGGAAATGGCAGCCCCAACTGCCCATGTGCTTAGGAGTGGTGAAATTCATGAAGTCGCAGCCAGGGATCTGGTTCCGGGGGACATTTTAAAAATTGATACCGGTGATATTCTGGCAGCCGATGTCAGGATCATCGAGTCGAATCGGCTGTCAATTGATGAGGCTGCTCTAACCGGCGAATCCGAACCTGTCGACAAGTCAACAGCAGCCCTGGATGGTGACAACATTGGCCTTGGCGATCAGGTTAACATGGGGTTCATGACGACAATTGTGACATCAGGTACTGGCTATGGGGTCGTCGTAGCAACCGGTATGCAGACTGAAGTTGGCCATATTGCCGATATGATGTCGAATACCGAAGAAACCAAAACACCAATGCAGGTCCGTATGGATACCATTGCCAAAACATTGATGGTGGCAGCGCTTGGTGTGGTTTCCGTCGTTTGCGCTATCGGTATCTATCATGGCATGCCATGGTTGGAAATTCTTAATACCGGGATCTCACTATCCGTTGCTGCTATCCCTGAAGGATTACCTACGGTCGTATCTATTGTGCTGACCATGGGCTCGACCAAGATGGTTAAAAGTAATGCGCTGGCTAAGCAGCTCTCTGCTATCGAAACGCTAGGCTCAACCACCGTTATCTGTTCGGACAAAACCGGTACGCTGACCCAAAACCAGATGCAGGTGATGAAGGCCTATGATAGTGCCGGACGCTACTGGCAGGTAACAGGCAAGGGTTTTGATCCGAAGGGCGAGTTCAAGCCGATTAAGCACGGCACTGCTGCAACAGATAGTCCGGAAATGATGGACGGACTGGTCGTCGCGACATTATGCAATGATGCTGAGTTCCGCCAGGATGGTGATAACTATTCCGTCCGTGGCAATCCGACCGAGGGCGCATTGATTGTCGCCGCCGCAAAAGCGGGTCTGAACCAGGCGAATATGCTGTCATCGGGAGAATATTCCATTGTCGAGAAATTCCCGTTTGACTCTGGTCGCAAGATGGCCTCAGTGATTATTAAGCACCAGTCTGGCAGACATTTTCTGGCGTTAAAAGGGGCCCCGGATGTTGTTCTGCGAAATGCGACAGGCTTTATGGTTAACGGCGAGGTGATTGAGCATCGCTGTCCATCGGTGCACGGCAACTTGGCTCTGGCTGCCAACCCGGCCGAAGAGTATGTGGCTGGCTATCAAGCCGCTATCGAGACATTTGCCCAAGAGGCATTGCGTACCCTGGCTGTTGGTATCCGTGAGCTCAGCGAAGAGGATCTTGAGCGGGATCATCACGAGCTGGAGCAGGATGTCACGATCTTGGGGTTATATGGCATTATGGATCCGCCGCGACCTGAGGTGAAAGAGGCGGTTAACAGCTGCTACGAAGCCGGGGTGCGTACCGTTATGATCACCGGTGACCATGCTCTGACAGCCGCTGCGATTGCTCGAGAGATAGGCATTATACGCAGCGAGAAAGATAAGGTGGTGACAGGGGCAGAGCTCGACAGGATGGATGATGAAGAACTGCGCCGAATTTGTCCTGAGGTTGCCGTTTTTGCAAGGGTTTCACCTGAGCATAAGCTGCGTATTGTACAGGCACAGCAGTACAATAACGAAGTACCTGCTATGACCGGGGACGGCGTGAATGATGCACCTGCTCTACGTCGCGCAGATATCGGAGTTGCAATGGGGATCACCGGAACCTCGGTAGCGAAAGATTCCGGCGATTTGATCTTGCTTGACGATAATTTCAGTACCATTGTGAAAGCGGTACGCCAGGGACGCCAGATTTTCGACAACCTGCGTAAGTTTATCCGTCAGGCGTTGACGGCCAATGTCGGAGAGGTTTCGGTTATCCTAATTGCATTTCTGATGATGGGGCCGGAAGCAATCTTGCCGCTGACGCCGCTGATGATTCTTTGGATTAACTTGGTGTCAGATGGGTTACCCGCCTTGGCGTTGGGTGTTGAGCCGGAAGAAAAAGATCTAATGGAGCGCAAACCGCGTAAGCGAAACGAAGGTTTCTTTGGTGACTTCCTCGGTGCAAAGATCGTGGTTAGAGGTCTTGCATTAGGAACAATGAGCTACTTTGCTTTTAACTGGGCACTGGATGCCGGTTACAGTGCAAACTACGCGCAGACGGTGGCTTTCTCGATGCTGATCTTTGCCCAGCTATGGCACTTGTTCGACTCTCGCTCGTTTACGACGCTATACCGGAAAAATCCATTTACCAATAAGTACCTATTGGGCGCAGTTGCAGTATCGGCAACTTTGTCACTAGGGGTTATCTATACCAGTATCGGGCAGATGATCTTTAATACAGAAGCATTGTCCATCGGGCATCTTGGCGGAATAATCATAATGGCCTCTATTCCAACCTTGCTGTTATCGGGGCTCAAGGAAGTGACAAAGCTAAAGTTTGTTTAATACCTTTATTCAAACGAATTATCAGGTACCTCATACCTAGATAATAAATATAATCCGAGTATTTGTTAATTGTAAAAAACACTGCTGTCACACCAGTAGCAGCAGTGTTAATTCCGCTTGTGCCTAATTGATGTCAATTGGAATGAATATTAGGAGTGTAAAGATAAGCAACTAATTATAACTACTGATTTTTTGAGATTTTAATGATGAAGAAAGTTATTATTTATTCGGCTTTATTGTTATTGGGATTAGTTTTGTCTCAGTTGTTACCTGTTATTTTTTATGGTTATCAACTGATGAAACCATTTATATTGTTACTTACTATGTCGGCATTATCCTATATCATGATTAATGTCGGGCGTGAATTTGAAATTGATAAAAATAACCTGAGCCAGTATCGCTGGGACTATGTTGTGGCCATGACGACGGCGACATTTCCATGGCTCGCAGTGGTACTGTATTTTATCTTTGTTTTGCTGCCACCAGAGCTCTGGTCAAATGTCGATGCGTGGACAGAAATGTTAATCATCGGACGCTTTGCGGCACCCACTTCTGCCGGGGTCTTGTTTGCCATGCTTGCCGCTGCGGGTCTTGGCGCTACCTGGATGTTTGGTAAGGCCCGGATCCTGGCTATTTTTGATGACCTAGATACTGTGCTGCTGATGATCCCGCTCTCAGTACTGGTTGTCGGATGGAATCCGATGCTGGGCCTGACGTTGGTGATGATGTTTGGCCTGCTGGTCGTCGGCTATAAATATTTACATCAATGGAATATACCGTCTTCAGCAATGGTTATCATTGGTTATTCGCTATTTATTGCGACTGTCTGCGAGCTGTTCTATTTCAAGACCGGCGTCCATTTTGAGGTATTGCTGCCTGCGTTTGTTCTGGGTTGTATGATGAAATCACAGCATGAAACGGCGCAGGATCAGAAAATTTCATCTCTCGTAGCCTGTATTTTCATGGTGTTGGTCGGACTTAGTCTGCCGCAGCTATTTGGCGGTGTAGAGTCGGTTGAAAGCACAAGTATTACTATGACGATGCCATCAATGAGCCTGGGGGAGATAGTCTTCCACGTACTTGCTATTTCGGTGATTTCTAATCTTGGAAAAATGTTTCCACTATTTTGCTACCGCCAGCAGGCAACATTAAAAGAGCGTCTGGCACTCTCTATTAGCATGTGGCCTCGCGGAGAAGTCGGTGCCGGTGTGCTTATGATCAGTATTGGTTACGGCTATGGCGGACCTATTGTTACGATCAGCATGCTTTCGCTGGCTTTGAATTTGATATTAACCGGTTTATTTATTGTCGCTGTCAGATATTTAATTATAGGGAAAGAAAAAGGAGATAATTATGAAAAATCGCGAGCTTAAACTTCTTGGTATTGTTATCACCATTTTTTTACTTACTTTAGTCGTTGGGCGAACAGCTTAATTAATACCCATATAATTAAAATATTATCCTAGGGGTTTCCATCCGCGACCTTTTGCCGACTACGTCTCCAGATTAACCGTAGTCGGCTTTTTTATTTATTAAATCTCGACCCGCTATTAATTCAGAACGATATAAAAGAAGTTTAATCGCCTTCAAGCGTAAAACCTACTTTCACCGTTACTTGCCAGTGATCGACTTTGCCATTTTCGATATTGCCGCGAATATCGCAGACCTCGAACCACCGCATGTTATGAATACTGTTGTTTGCTTTGTGTAGTGCCGAATTGACCGCCTCTTCGACCCCGACAGGGGAAGAGCCTACCAGCTCTATCAGTTTGTACGTATGGTCAGACATAGCTTACCTTCCGAAATATTTATCTACGATGAGCTTTATTGAGTACAAGTAAAAACGTAGTGGTGAAGTGGGAATGGGTCAACTCTACGGGGATGAATAGTCGGCCTATCTCAAAATGCGGGAGGTTGAGATCTCCCGCGTGCAAGTACAAGGAGCTGGTACTCTAGCTGACGAGTTTCAAAAATTCTGCCTCGGTGAAATAATCTTTCGGTTTCGCTCGGTCGAGAAACACTATACCGTTGAGGTGATCCAGCTCGTGCTGGAAGATGCGAGCAATGAAACCCTCCATCTGGCAGTGAATGTCACTGCCGTTGAGGGTGGTGTAGTGCACCTCAATATGTTTTGGACGTTCAACTCTGGCGCGCATGCCGGGAATACTCAGGCATCCCTCCCAGTCCACCTCTGTTTCTTGGCTGGACCAGATTAGCTCAGGGTTGAGTATCAAGGTTGGTTCCATCTGCGGTGCATTGGGGTAGCGCGGATTGGGACTGGAAGCGACGATAAAGGATCGTATAGACTTGCTGACCTGCGGAGCAGCAATTCCGATCCCGTTGTATTCCAGCATCGTTTTCTCGAGTTCGACAAAAAACGGAGCGTAATCTCTCAACTGGCTCGGGGTAAGTGCTAACGCTTGTTGGCGCAAGATGGGGTTGCCGAGTTGGGCGATTTCAAGCGGGGCCATGGCTGACTTCCTGAGGCTGATTCGATTACTGTAAGCGTACGCCGAAAATTGTCAGTTAGGAACATTCTCGAGGGAGTTCTGGTCCTCCTGGCGCAATTTGGCGTCGGCGTTGAGTGTGATGAGTCGTAATAAAAAGGCCAAGCAAGATGCTTGGCCTCGTAAGTGAGGATAGTGGTAAAGGCGTTATTTGTCGCTTGCTTTGCTGGCCTGTTCGGCTTTGAGCTTGTTGCATTCGGTTACCGGCATGGCGGTAGTACCGAGCATTTCACCGTTTTGCATACAGACGATGTGGGGCACGGTTACCGTGCTGCCGCCACCGAATTCGGCATAGGTAAATCCTGAAAAAACAAAGCAAAGCAGTAATAGGGCTTTTTTCATGTTTCCTCCGTGGTTCTTAGATGAAGAGAGAGGCCTGCCTTTGCTGCACCTTAACAACCATGAATCTTGATGGCTGGCCGTTTTATAGACTGAATCCAATTAATTTCGAAATCGGGTTCTCATTACTGTTTTGAATAGCATATGCCAACCTGGCTTAAGGCCGGCTGAATGTGCGAAGGTATAACATGCCTTTGAGCGGCATGGAGGTGAGGTCGGGCGAGTAGTATGGCCTCATATTGAAGCCATACTATTTGTCTAATTTTCAGCAGTCGTTATTAAATTTGAAAGGCCGAATTTTAAGAGGCGTTATCGTAGTCTGCACTAGCGAGCAGTTTTTCTACCGTATCTTCGAAGCTGAGTCCTGCTTCTTTGGCGGCCATCGGAAAAACGCTGCGCGTGGTCATCCCGGGTACGGTATTCATCTCGATAAGGAACACCTCTCCTGAAGGGGATAGAATGGTATCTACCCGTCCCCATCCCCGACAGCCTAGAGCTTGGTAGGCTTTGAGAGCGATGGCCTGCATGTGCTGCTCTTCTTCCGGAGTCAAATCCGACGGGCAATGGTAGGTGGCAGACTGGCTGCCGAATTTGGCGTCATAATCGAAGAATTGCTCAGAGCGGATTTGTACCACGGGAAGCGGTTCGTCATTTAAAATCGCGCAGGTATATTCGCGACCGGTAATAAACGATTCTACGAGAATATCATCGTCATATTCAAAGGCTCCCAGCAAGGAGTCAAATAGCTGATCGGCAGTGTCGGCCTTTGAGACACCAATGCTGCAACCTTGGTTGAGCGGTTTGACGACCACTGGGTATTTAAGGTCAGAGAGTGATGTTTTTATCTCCGGGGTTGGAGTGTGTTTATTGACGGTGATCCAGTCGGCACTTGTCAGCGCGTTGCTTTTCCAGATTTCTTTGGTTTTAAGCTTGTTCAGCGAGTTAGCCGAGGCCAGCAATCCGCTTCCTGTGTATGGAATCTTGAGCAAATCCAGTAGGGCCTGAATATGACCGCTTTCCCCCATTCCGCCGTGCAGGGCGATAAACACCTTGTCTAGGTTAAAGAAGCCCTGGAGAGTAATGTCGATATGGCGGGGATCTATTTTGACGGCTTCGTGCCCCAGAGATTCGATAGCGTCTGCAATGCAATTGCCTGATTTTAAAGAAACCATTCTTTCACTGGAGTCACCGCCAGTTAAAACACCTACTCTCATAATCCTTCCTGATGTTTTTAGCTAAAAAAACATGCTCTTTCAGTATTTATTAAACCGACAGCATAATACGGTATGGAATATGTTTGAAGAGTATTTTGTCAATAAAGCCAACAAATGCCGATTTATTAGACATTTTATGCTTGATATCAAGGTTACTATCATTGCATGAAGCGTGGCTTAAAGCTGAGAGCTGGTGCAGGCAACGGAGGTATCGTTGCAGCTAGAGTATGGCGAATTTAGCCCCGCCAGGCTATGTCGGTATGCTGTAACAAATCTTTGTTATGGTTTAAGCCTGCCGTTTATGCCTCGCATTTTTATGTGTGGTGATATCGACGGTTGGTTTGATTCTTGGCAAAAATAAGAAGGGAAAAAATGGACGTTCAGTTATTATCATCCGATCGGGAGCTTGAGGTTGTTGCCCCGGTTCTGCTTCAGCTTCGGCCTCAATTTCAGTTCGATAGCCTGATCACCCAAGTGAAAAAGCAGCAGAAAAACGGTTATCAGATTGTTTATGTTACAGATGATGATGCCGTCGTTTGCGTGGTTGGTTTCGTAACCGGGCATAAATTAGCCTGGGGTAAGTATATCTATATTGATGACTTGGTGACGGACGAGAACCACCGCTCGACGGGGGCGGGGAAGCTGCTCATCGATTGGTTCAAGGACTATGCCTTATATAACAATTTTGACCAGCTACACCTTGATTCCGGCGTGCAGCGGTTCGGCGCACACAAGTTTTATCTAAAAGAGGACTTCATTATTGCCAGCCATCATTTTTCTTGCTCATTTTAAATGATTTAGGTGACTGATAGCATCTTTGAACTGCTCGTTAAGTTCTTCGTGGCGAATGATTTGTTTTTCTGAATCAAAATTATCATAAAAGCTGGGGATTGCCAGGCTAGCTTTGACGATCCCGTCAAAGTAAGGAGCTGACTGCACGGCGGCTGCCAATACGCTGGCACCACCCATGGAGCCGGGTGATGTGGCTAATAGTACCATCGGCTTGTTGTGAAACACTTTCGGTTCGATACGCGAGCACCAGTCAAAGATGTTCTTATAGCCAACGGCATAGGAGCCGTTGTGCTCGGCAAAAGAAATAATAATACCGTTACTGTCGGCAATTTTGGCTAAAAAATCTTTGGCTACCTGCGGGTGGCCTAGCTCCTCTTCTTTGTCCTGGCTGTATAACGGCAGCTCATAATCGTTTAGATCAAGTATCTCCACCTCAACTTTATCCAATAAATGACTAGCGTAATTGACCAGTTGTTTATTGATCGATTTTTTGCTGGTGCTCGCCGCGAACGCAATAATTTTCATTGTTATTATCTCCAGACATTGACTAAATGCTTATAGGGTTGGGTTATGCATCTTGTGACAATTCAGCATCATAGAGTGTAGCAGCTGAGCTGGGATAAACAGGTTAATACTCACTGTAGCTCGTCATCGTTCGGGATGATTGTGACCGAGATACCGAGGGTGTAGCCATTCGGTATCCTTGATCATGCTTCCGTAAAGTGCTTGAGCGATAAAGATAAATAGTATGGGGAATGCCGGTGATCATTTTTTGAGTGGGTGACTGAAATGTGGGCTATAGTTTTTAGGAACTTGGATTTATTAGGTGACTAAATGCATAATAAGTTAGATAACCTGCAGTATTCGCCGCAGAGCCCGATCCGGTGTCAGGCTTGTGGTGATTATTACAACTATCTTTTTTTGCAATCGGCCACTGTTGCTTTTTGTTCCAACATCAATACGTCTAAATTAGATGAACTGATCGATACACTGTCCTTTCCTGCCGACGGAGAGTCACTTTTTTATTTCGGCTGTCGGCAAGATGGTTGAAGTCAGTGCTCATCCTCATCCATCGCTAAGGCATTTTATCCTCTAGCTATTTTCACGTGGAAGGCTGATGTGCTGTTTCAGTTTCGGCTGTTCTTCTAGCAGGTGATGAAAATCCTCTCCTTGCAGCTCCAACAACTCGCAGTAGCTGGTGGTCGTAACATCGGCAGTACGCGGCGCGCGATTGAGCAATGCCAGCTCGCCAAAGAAGTCGCCTCTGCCGAGTGGGATCGGGGGATGGTTGCTTATCGTTACCTCGACGGAGCCGGCGGCAATAAAATACATAGAGTCACCGGCTTCGCCTCTGGAGATCACCTGTTCACCCGGTGCTACCATTTTCGGTTTAAGTAATTTGGTAATATTAGTGATATCGCTGCTGTCCAGCGTGGCAAAAAAAGGCACTTTGGCGACCAGTGCCCTGGTATCAAGGCGCTGACCGGCAATATGGGTGATGCGTTCCTGTAGGTAGGGGTGGGCCGAGGTAATACGCTGAAAATCATCGAGTTGCAGCACAAGTAGCTGGCAATAGCTAATGGCGGTGACATCTGCACTGCGAGGCTCTTGGGTGAGTAATGCCAGCTCGCCGAAGAAATCGCCGCTGCCTAGGCGAATGGGCTGGTGGTCTGAAGCAACTTCGGTGGCACCACTGGAGATAAAGAACATTGAGTCACCTGGCTCTCCTTGGGTGAGGATCCGTTCGCCTGGAACAACAAGTCGAGGTGTCAGCATCGAGGCAATCTCGCGAATACGATGGGGTCCCAGATCGGAGAAAAACGGGACCTTGGCAACCAATTTGGTTGGTTCCAACCCGAGATCCAGCCGCGGCTGGCGATCCATAATACGGTTGCGTTTTTCCAGCTCCCGCCCCAGATCGTTAAATACTTCCTGGCTGATAATATTCTCATCGAGCATCCGATGGTAACTGGCTTCCTCCAGACGCAGGGCGACACGAACGAGGTGGCGTTTTTGCAATGTTTCGGCGTACTCAGGGTATTGCAGTCTGAGTGCATCCAGAGCCTGCTGGGTCGCCTGAAGGCGGGTGGTGAGCAAAGGTTTTAGTTTCTTCGCCAGATTTTCGCCGAATAAAGGGGGGATTTTATCGCTGTTGTAGTCGATCAGTGCCGTGACCACTGTTTCGTGAACACTCAGCACTTCGAAGCGGTTGGCTAACTGGACAGCCAGCGGGCGGGTCAGTTTCAGCTGCCGTTGTAGCCACAGGGCGGCTCGGAATAGCGGCCCGAATTTGAGTGCCGTGGTATAGGTGTCCCGATAGCCATGTATCTTGCCTATTTTCAACCCGTCCTGCAGGTCATCGGTATGGAAGAGCAGCGAACGCGTTATTTTGGCGGAGTCTAGCCCGTCAGAGAAACGTTCGAGATAGAGATGGCGCTCGTGGTTGGTCAAGGTACTCAACCCGACGCTGAGTGTGACGGGATCAGGTAGTTGCTCGCCGGGAGCCATTGAGTGCTCCACCCGGTTTAAACGCTGTTCGTAAATGTCCGCCACTCCAGTGGCGATAGTGGGCTTGATGTTATCCTCTCGGGCGGCATGAGCAAGCCCCTCGCGTATGTGCTTGATTGAGAGCGCCATGACCCGGTTGCGGATCATCCGCTCCGTGGGAGGGAGTCGATCCAGCCCAAAAAATCGCATCATCGTACCCATGGTCGGGGCATTGACGAACAGTGTGAACAGGACGAATCCGGTGACCAACGAGGCGACAAATGCTTTGATTTCCGGATCAATTCCCGGTGTTTCTAAGATAACTAACGCCAGTGCCAGCGAGACGGCGCCCCGTAACCCTCCCCATAGCATTACGGTGCGAAAGGCGATGCTGATCTTTTGCCCCAACCCGAATCGATTGAGTAGCGGTAAAACAAGGTACAGTACTGCGGTGCGGGCTGTAAATGCCGCAATGGTCAGGGCGATCAGCGATAGGAACTGGGCTGAGGTAAATTCGACCAGTACTTTGGGTACCAGCAGACCAACCAAGAAAAAGATCAGGGAGTTAGCCCAAAAGACAAGTTCTTCCCATGTTTCGGTCAGGGTGTGCCAGGTATGGGGAGAGATCTGGGTACGTCCGAATGAGTTAATCACCAAGCCTGCGGTAACGACGGCCATTACGCCGGATACATGCAGGTAGTGCTCAGCGAGCAGGAAACTTAGGTAAGCGAGACAGATAGTCAGCGTGATTTCGACCAGCGGCAGATTGCGCAGCCGCCCAATTAGAGACGATACCAGCCATGAGGAAATCAGACCGACCAGGATCCCGCCAAAGAACACTTCGAGAAATTTTCCGGTTGCCGATAGCACGCTTGCTTCAGTACCGCCTACCAGTATTGCCACCAGAATTGTAAACAGTACGATTGCCGTGGCGTCGTTAAACAGGCTCTCGCCTTCGACCAGTATGGTCAGTCGCTTGGGAGCCCCGAGGTTTTTGAAAATGGCGACGATAGCAACCGGATCTGTCGCTGATACGATGGCACCGAGCAGCAGGCAGGTGATCAGGCCCATGCCGGAAATGCTCCACACGAACGTTCCGACTAGCAAAGTAGAGATCAGCAGCCCGAGTACAGCCAATAGCAAGATTGGGCCAATATCGGCCATCAGGTGCCGGGCATTGATATTTAGTGCCGATTCAAAAATTAAGGCAGGCAGAAACACAAAAAAAACCACTTCCGAGGTAATGTCCAGTGCCTTGAGTGCGGTCAGGAAGTCCCCCACAATTCCTGGTGGCTGGGTACCACTGGTCAGCAGCACAATCCCCCCGAGCAGGCTTCCGGCAACAGCCAGTAATACGGTATAGGGAAAATTGATCCGGTTGGCTATCGGCAGCAACAGGCTGGCAATAGTTAGCAGGCCTACTAGCCCCAGCACCAGGAGAAAGGTTTCATGCATGCAATAGCCTCCAATAATAAATGAACTGTTTGGTGCTGTCGGTTAACTGCGAATTTTACGGAATCGGGCAATATTTAGATTAGCTCAAAGCCTGCACCCTGATAGCAGAGAACTGAGATGTAATTGATTCAGGGTAAGTATCTGGGCGTCTATACTGATTCTGAGTGGTACTTTATGTTCTCAGGGGGATTTAATGGGGCTGCTGCAAAAGAGTCTGAAGGCCCGAATGACAGCCTATTTTTTGTTGGTTTCCGTGCTGGTTGTCGTGATGCTGGCGGCGGTGACCTATTTTCTTGCTGCCGAAACACAAAAAGAGATGGCAATTGCGCAGTTTGATGTCACTGCTGACCATAAAGAATTTGAAATTAATCGTTATATTTCTGAACAGATCACAGTGGTAAAAAAAATTGCCGAACTTGATGAGCTGCGAAGTGCAGCAGACCTGTTGCTGGGCGAAGCGGAGGGAACGGAGGCCTACTATAAAGCCTATTTCGAGCTGGTTGAAGTGTTGTACCTGTCCACTTTTCTCGATAGCCAAGCGGCTCCCGTTTCCGATTTGACCGAGGTGTTCATGCTGACCAAGGTGGGGGGGCGGGTTTTTTTCTCGACGCAACCGTCAAACGAGGGCGAGTACCGGCACAGTGCCCGGTACTTCACCCAAGGGCTGAAGGGCACTTTTTTACAGGAGGTGTATCCGACGCCTAAAACCGGTGCGCCCACCTTAACCGTATCAACGCCGCTACGGAGCCCGAGTGGTGAGCTGCTTGGTATCCTGGCGGCCGATATTCGCTTGTCGGTACTGGTTGAGATCGTCAGCAGAAAAACGGGATTAGGGGAAAGCGGTGAGGCCTATCTCATTGATGCCCACAACCGTTTTATCTCTGCAGAACGTTTCGGTGATGCCTCCTTTCCGCGTGGTGCTCATAGTCAGGGCATTGAGGCTGCGCTGAAGGGCGAAAGTGGCGAGGGGCTTTATGATAACTATGCCAATGTCCCCGTGATTGGAAGCTATCGCTGGCTTCCTAGCTTGGGCCTGGCGCTGATTTCCGAAGTGAAGGCGTCTGTTGCTCTGGCACCGGCCAATCGTTTTGGGGTCATGATATTGGTAATAGGCCTGTTGGCAGTTGGTCTGCTTAGCATCGGTATTTATCTGATCGCGGTTCGGATCTGTCGCCCCATTTTGGCAGTGACAGATACCACGCTGAAAATCAGTGCCGGGGATCTGAACCAGACCGCGCCAGTTCTGACCCAGGATGAAACCGGGCTTCTGGCACAAAATTTTAACTGCATGATCGATCAGCTGAAAAGTACCCTCGAAGATCTGGCTGAGGAGCAGGAACGATCTGAACATTTGCTGCTGAACGTGCTGCCAGCACCGATTGCCGAGCGTCTCAAGCATGGTGAGGATACGATCGCCGACAGCTTTGCCGAGGTCACGATTTTGTTTGCAGATATCGTCAATTTCACTCCGATGTCGGCAAAGTTGTCTGCAGCTGAAGTGGTAGGGCTGCTCAACGAGATATTCTGTGCCTTTGATCTGCTGAGCGAGCGGCGGGGGCTGGAAAAGATCAAAACTATCGGTGATGCCTATATGGTGGGGGCCGGGATCCCGATCCCAAGAGATGATCATGCCGAGGTTATTGCGGAGATGGCACTCGATATGTTGGAGGTAATAAAGGGATTTAACCGCAGGCATGATACCGATCTGAGTATGCGGATCGGGATCAATAGTGGCCCTGTGGTGGCGGGTGTCATTGGTACGAAAAAGTTTGTCTATGATATCTGGGGAGATGCGGTTAATACCGCCTCACGGATGGAATCACAGGGGCTGAAAGGCGGGATCCAGATTACCGAAGCGACCCATAAGCACCTCAGGGACAAATATGTGTTTGCGGATCGTGGGATGGTTGTGATCAAGGGAAAAGGGCAAATGCACACCTATATCCTGACTGGACGTAAGGAAAAAGCGCTCAATTAAGAAGGATTGGCATATGAAGTTACTGACTGCATTGTTCATTATTGCAGGTTTGCTGCTGAGCGGCTGCAATGATCGGCCATCTGATGAAAAAGAGCTAAGAATTGGTCTGATAGCGCCGGTCAGTGGACAGATCCCGGAGGTGGGGCGAGCCAGTGTCGAAGCTGCCAAGATGGCGGTGCAGGAGGCCAATGAGCGAGGGGGGTTGATCATAGACAATGAGTGGTACCGGGTAGTCCTATCGATCGAAGACAACCAGGATAGTGCCGAGCACTCAATCAGTGCCGCACTGAGGTTGATTAATCAGCACAACGTCAGTGCCATTGTCGGTCCCCAGGCCAGTCGTAATGCAATCCCTGCGGCAAGGTATGCCGAACATGCCGAAATTCCTCTGCTCAGCCCTTGGTCGACGAACTCGGAAACTACCCGGCATAAAAACTGGGTTTTTCGTATCGCCTATGTTGATACGTTCCAGGGACAGTTGATGGCGAGGCACGCTTACGAAAAGCTTGGATATAAAACGGCTGCGGTGCTGTACGATGTTTCCAGTGAATATAATCGTAACCTGGCAGAGGTGTTCAGGACCGCGTTTAAGGGGCTGGGAGGTAGGATCGTCGCTTTTGAGCTCTATACCCGTGATGCGCCGGATGTGACCGAGCAGTTACGCCGGATCCAGGCTGCTGCGCCGGAGGTACTGTTTCTACCCAACTATTACAACGAGGTGCCAGAGCAGGCCCGTCTCGCAAGACAACTCGGGATCAATGCTCAACTGCTTGGTAGTGACTCCTGGACCCAAATTCCTGCGGCAGAGCGCGATGCACTTGAGGGGGCTTTTTTCAGTACTCATTATGCGGTTGATAAAGGCGATGGAGAGGCGTTGAATTTCCGAGCTCGATACCGCCAGGCATATCAAAGGGATCCGAATGATGTAGCAGCGCTGACTTATGATGCGTTTGGGATGCTGTTTGAAGCTACGCAGCGTTCAGGTGGTGTCGAGCCAAAGAGGATTCGAGATGCACTGAAACAACTGGATGTATACGAGGGGCTCACCGGGAAAATTGATTTTCACGATTCCGGAGACCCGATTAAGAGCGCCGTGCTGATGGAGGTAAAAAATGGCGACTTTGTGTTTAGCATGTGGGTCGAGCCGTGAGCCTGATTGATTGAGTTTGCTCAGGATATTTCTAATTAAAACACTTCAGTAAACTTAGCCTCGCAATATTGGCGCATTGGCAAGGCAGAGGGCCTAATATTTACTTGAGGTGCTAATAAATGAAAGAATCGAACTGTAAGATTACGATGGCAAAGTACTCCATTGGTGATTTAGTTCATCACAAGTTATTTGATTATCGAGGAGTCATCGTCGATATAGATCCGTATTTTCAATTGACTGACCAATGGTACGAAACGGTTGCCCGTAGTCGCCCCCCGAAAAATGAGCCTTGGTATCATGTGTTAGTTCATCAAGCGACACACGCCACCTATGTAGCAGAACAAAACCTAGAGCCCGATTCGAGTGACAAGGAAATTATTCATCCATTGATCGACACGTTTTTTACCGACTTAAAAGATGGACGGTATATTAATTCTGAAAAAGTTAACTGAGGTAATGCCGCCTAACAGGTAAGTATCTTCATAGATCACAAGCGGAACATGATGCTGTGGAATGACTAAAGAGAATACTATTTCTCGGTAGTATTCTCTTTATATTAAGTGCCTATTAGTAGTGCTGGAACATCTTCTGCACTTCTTTGTAGTCTTGTGTTTGTGTTAAAGACAGCATCAACAATATACGGGCTTTTTGTGGATTCAATGTGCCTGATGCCACGAAACCAAATTTAGCATCATCCACTTCTGCATCTAGCGTTGTCGATCCTGTTGGCGTACGTGAACTACGTACTACCATCACGCCATCTTTGCTGGCTTTTACTAGTTCATCAAAAATAGTGTGATACATGTTACCGTTACCCACCCCGGCACTCACAATACCGTCATACTTAGCATCGATAAATGCTTTTACGGGCAGATCAGACGCATTTGCGTAGTTATACACGATACCGACTTTCGGTAATTCTTTTAACTTGGATACGTCAAATACCGTGTCTGTTGTATGTTTACGCTCAGGGCTACGTTGATAGGTTACATCACCATTATGTATGTAACCTAACGTACCAAAATTTGGAGATTGGAAGGTATTCACTGCCGTGGTGTTCATTTTGGTCACATCACGGGCATCAAACACGGTGTCGTTCATCGCTACCAATACACCATGACCTTTTGAATCTTTATCAGCAGCTGTCACAACCGCGTTATATAAATTCATCGGGCCGTCGGCACTCATCGCTGTGGACGGACGCATCGCTCCCACGAGCACAACAGGCTTATCACTCTTAACGGTTAGATCTAGGAAGTAAGCGGTTTCTCCCATAGTATCCGTACCGTGCGTGATGACTACACCGTCTACGTCATCTTGAGCAAGCAATGCATTAACACGCTTGGCCAAGGTTAGCCAAACGTCATCGTTCATGTCTTGTGAGCCGATTTTAACGACTTGCTCTCCGCTGATATCCGCTATTTTTGTCATATCAGGCACTGCCGCAATTAATTCATCAACTCCGACCTTGCCAGAAGTATAGTTTGATTCCGTTGCAGATTGTCCTGCACCTGCAATGGTGCCTCCAGTGGCGAGAATTTTAATATTAGGAAGATCTGCTGACGCCATGGAAAATGAACTAAAGCATAAACCGGCAACAACCATGCCTAAACGTATTGGATTATTTTTCATTATTACACCTACTAAGATGATTCATCTGAATTCATGTGATTGATTCAGATTTTATTCCAACGTGCTAATACTTTTGAGGTAGGGATCACTTTAATGAATATTTAAAAAGTGATCTGTATAACAAGGTGGACATGTGCGCTCAATTAATTAACGAACAACAAGTCAAAAGAAAGCTAGGTACTCACCGCTCATTTACTGCTTTAACAAATACGACTGCTAATCGCGAACTTCAAAGACAATCAATACCAATGTTTTACGTTTTGTTATCCAATCACTAAATCACCGGGGAATTTGATAGTCGCTCTTCACACAGGAATCACTTCATTATGGTGTCACTCTGCATCCTGAATCTTGAGGTAACTTGGGCATAATTGCTTGTTTTACCAAAATAGTTCGTATTTTAGCCACTTAGTACAGGGGGGAATTTACATTTCAGTTTGGCTTGGTTATTATCATCGGCCTTGGAGAGATGGCTGAGTGGTTGAAAGCACCGGTCTTGAAAACCGGCATACGTTTGTAGCGTATCTAGGGTTCAAATCCCTATCTCTCCGCCAAATTCGTATTTAGGCAACAGCGTGAATACAAAAAATTAAGTGTGCCGACTTAGCTCAGTAGGTAGAGCAACTGACTTGTAATCAGTAGGTCACCAGTTCGACTCCGGTAGTCGGCACCATTCTTTTGCGTGCATCGTATAATGGCTATTACCTCAGCCTTCCAAGCTGATGATGCGGGTTCGATTCCCGCTGCACGCTCCAAGACTTAGAAGCCGTTGCGAAAGCAGCGGCTTTTTTGTTTGCCTGCTCCGTCCTGAGATAAGTTGACGGTTTTTCTCACCCCTGAAGCACTTCATCTGACAGCCGCCATATAGTTTTAAACGTATCTGGGGGAATATATGAAAATAGCTGTTGTGCTCCTGATCATCGCCTCAAGTTTGCTTGTACAAGGCTGTGCGAACAGCTTATTTTATTATCCCTCGAAAGCGACCGAGCTTAATCCCAATATCCGTTGGATGCATTCCACGTCTGGAAATGAAATTGCCTATTTATGGCTGCCTTCTGTCAGGAAGTCGAGTAAAGGTCTTGTTATTCATTTTCATGGTAACAATGGCCATATGGAAACAACGCGGGAAAAAGTCGATTGGCTAGCCGAGCATGGTTACCATGTACTGGTGTTTGATTATTCAGGATTCGGACACTCGTCTGGAGAGCCTAATGATCGGTCAATTTACCGGGATGCGATCTCGATACTTGAATATACCGCGCAGTTACACAGCATCACGGGCCTGCCGGTATTTATTGTGGCCACCTCCACCGGGGGAAATATTTTTTTGCGGGCATGGGCCGATCACCCGGTTACCATTGAAGGGATGATCATCGATTCCTCGTTTACCAGCTACGTCGAGGAAGCCGAGTTTATGCTGAAAAAGGGGCCTTGGGGAAAGGTGTACTCATGGTTAGCCCATTTATTAATGCGTGATGACTATGCTGCAAAATCAGTCATGAATCGGCTTGCGAATACAAAGGCGCTCGTGATCCACTGTGTCAGTGATAGAGTGGTACCGATTGAGTCGGGGGAAGGTATTTATACTCAACTTGATGGTGATAAGCGTTTCTGGCGGATTGAGGGTTGCTCGCATGCGAGAGCAATGACCAGAGAGTTTCCCGAAACTCAACTCAGGGTTTTGAATTGGCTGGAAGAAGCCACTCCTGCAACAGAAGTGGCACGATCGCAAACCGACTTTTGGCTGTTTGATTAGGGGGTGTCTCTCAATAACCATGGTGTACATAATTAAAGGACGTCCCCTAGGGTTATTTTGCGGCTTGGAGTTCTAGAAGTGTATGTCCAAGACCAATATCATCGGTGCGTGTCACTACCTCTAAGCCTGCTTCTGCGACGAGTTCAAGGAAGTCGTCACTGCGGTAGAAACGGCTATTGCCGTTGGCAAGACAGGTGAAATATAACGACGTTGCATTCAAGCTGTATGCTGCCGCGTCATAACGCTGGGCATCCCAGAAGAGTTCAAGGATATAGACTGTCGCATTTTCGGCCATCGAAGCTCGTACTCGACGCAGAATACTAAGAATTTCCATCGGCGAAAAACAATCCAGAAATTGACTCATCCACCACACATCAGCCCCTTCCGGTAGTGTTTGTTCTGAATCAAGTAGGTTGGCAGGAAAGCCTTTGATGCGATCTGAAAAACCTTGTTGCTCGGCATTGGTCATCGCCATGTCGATTTGCTGAGGTAGATCGATAATGGTGACTTCAACATCAGGATCGTAATTACAGCACTCTAATGCCCATTTGCCCGTATTTCCGCCGATATCAAACAGCTTTTTGGGCTTGTTAGCAAATACACGTTCTAGCAGGATGGGAAATGATCGGTCAGAATAGAAGTGGTCAAAATTAAACCAGCTTTCTTTGGCTTTTTGAGGTAATCGAGAAAGCCCTTCATAGATAGTAGGCCAGTCACCTAATTCTTTTAAACCCGCTGGTTTGCCTTCTTTAATTGCTTCTGTCAAATGCATCATTGCGGCATAACATACATCTGCAGTGAAATCTAAATTAGCACGGGTCATACCATCATTAACAAGGAAGTAACCGAGGTTAGCAAGTATGTAGTTTGGTTTATTCCAGGTAACGATATGGGCACTTAAAGCCATATCAAGCAATACTTTGACACCGTATTCAGAGATGTCTGTTTCTGCTGATATCTGCTTGGCATTTAAACCTTCTTTTCCCGCCTTATCAAGTGCCGATAATATTCCTAAATCACGTAGTGTACGTGCTGTGTGGAAGACAATAGGGGCAAAAGCTATTTTTTGAGCTTCAATTTTTGCTTCTAGAGCATTAAGTGGATCATTTTGGTATGAGGTCACAAGAAATTCCAATTACTTTGAAGATAAGTATAGTCCATTAATGATCTAAATCCATTTAGACCTAACTTGACTATATTCTGTAATAAAATAAGTTATTGTTTCAAGTACTGGCCGCACAAATAGTAAATAAACAGATGGTTATTATAATAAATATCTGTTTACAGGGCGGTGCTTGCTATGTTAATGGTCATAAATCTAGTCCGGAAAAATGAACAAGCTCTTTTTTAGGCATTATAAAATAGGCAAGGGGAATATTGGTGAACTCTCGATGCTGTCACCGTGGACAGCCTTTCTGGCTGGAAACTTCAATATGAAATCTTGTATTGGAGCCTAATTTTATTTCCATTATTAGTATATTTTGACAAGTACTCATAATTAGGAAGCGGTCATTTTTTTGACGGGGGCTGACTGATGTAATAAGTTGAGTTTTTAAAATCAGCCCTGGCTAAAGTAACTATTTGTTTATCATGTTTTTTTATCTTTTTTCTGTTGCGTAGGTTGTCAGCGGGGTGCTGTGCTATATGTTGATGAGGTGATTGGTGACTGTTGCTACTGTGTTGCTATACTGATCGGAAGTTGTTCTGTTGTAGCGGTTTATTATCATTCAGTGATATAGGAGGTTGGCAATATAAGCGCTCATCTTTACTTTATCTTGGTTGTGTTTTAAGCAAAATATAGTTCGTTTTATGACATGAAGAGGTGTTTTAAGAAAACGTGAAATTATACATACACAAAAGTTCAAATTAATATTATCCTAGGCTGATATAGGGATATGAGCTTCAGGATTAAATCTAGCATTATAAGTTAGATACTAGAACAGATGAATGAGATACACTTTGATATTGAATGTTGGCAGGCACTTTCACCAGGCTTAGTAAGTTTGGATGAATGGAATGCTTGGGTGACAAATGAAAAGAAATGGCCTGACACGTTAGCCCCAGTCCCTGTCACTGACATTCCGCCAATGTTACGCCGGCGTATGAGCTCATTGAGTAAACTTGCGATACAAACTGCGATAAGTTTAGCCAAACATAATGAGATTGATTTTATCATTTTCTCTAGCCGACATGGCGAGCTTCATCGTACCGCGAAATTGTTATCGGAAATTTTGCAAGGTGAAGATGCATCTCCAATTGCCTTTTCACAATCTGTACATAATACCGCAGCTGGCCTTTTTACCATTGCGGTAAAGAAAGAAATTCCGGTGACATCGCTAGCTGCAGGTGAACATTCTTTGCACTCGGCATTAATAGAAGCATCCGCTTATCTGGCTGAGAACCCACAGCACCGTATTTTGGTGGTCGACTTTGATGAGCCTCTACCTCAGCCCTATGAAGCATTTGACGTTAAAGCGCACCATGGCTTTGCTCTGGGGATGGTTGTAACCAGTGGTAGGCAATATCAATTATGCTGGCAGGCCGAGAGAGGGACAGAAGATGTTTCTTCAAAGCTTCCACAGACATTGGATGTTATAGCTAACTTGGTTCGTGGCCACCATTCATGGACGATCGCCGGACAGCGAACACATTGGCACTGGAAGTGTTAACCAATGGAACGAAACTCAGTGTTATCAGCTGTAACACAGCGTATGAATAAAGTCTGGCGGGTAGCGGCAACCGGTTTATGCTTCTCCATCTTTGGAATTGGCGCGTTATGCCTGACATTTGTTGTATTTCCCCTTCTCACGTGGTCAGTTAAAGATCCTGGCCAGCGTGAATTACGGGTACAGTCAATCATTCAGCGTTCTTTTGCTTTGTTCTGTCGCACCATGCGTTTTTGGGGAGCGATCGACTATGAGTTTGTCGGTGCAAGCTCCTTGCTGCAAGATCGAAATTGCCTAATTGTTGCGAATCATCCAAGCCTGATTGACTATGTGTTGATAGGCTCCTGCCTGCCGCAATGTGATTGCTTGGTAAAAGCGGCGATATGGCATAACCCATTTATGAAAGGCATTGTAAAAGCCGCCGGCTATATTCCCAACCGAGATCCTGAAAGCCTGTTGGATGCGTGCAGTCAGCGACTGGATAATGGCAATGTGTTGTTGATATTCCCTGAAGGGACACGAACCACACTAGGAATTGAATCGAAATTGCAGCGCGGTGCCGCCCAGATTGCCGTCCGCACTCAAACCGATTTGCGGATGGTTCATATAACGGTTGAGCCCAGCTTTTTGACCAAGCAGGCAAAATGGTATCAAGTTCCCGATACCAAACCTTTTTTTCGGGTCGAAGTGAAAGAGAAAATCGCGATAGAGCAATTTCTTCGCGATGCAGATTCACCCACCACTGCCGCAAGGCAGCTTAACCGCCATTTGGCAGACGTTATTTTTCCAGCGCAGGAAAAGTGCGAAAATTCAATATAAATAAGTAGGTTATAGTGGAATCATTACATAACGAACTGAAAGCGTTAATTATCGAAGCGCTGAATCTTGAAGACATCACAATCGACGACATAGAAACACAGGCACCGCTATTTGGTGATGGCCTGGGGCTAGATTCAATTGATGCACTAGAGTTGGGCTTGGCAATCAAGAAAAACTACAACATTGTGATTGATGCTGACGACACCAACACCCGTGAGTACTTCGCCTCGGTGGCTAATTTGGCCGACTTCATTTCTCTTAATCAAGCCTAAGATACGTGGATGTGTGAATTTATGACTGAAGTTAATCGTAACGAAGTATTTGAACAAGTGCGTGACGCGCTGGTGGAGCTGTTTGAACTTGACGCAGAGGATATTACCCCGGAAGCCAAGCTTTACCAGGAGCTTGACCTAGATAGTATCGATGCTGTGGATCTGGTTGTACATTTGCAGAATGTAACCGGCAAAAAAATCAAACCTGAAGAATTCAAAACTGTTCGTACTGTTGACGATGTAGTTGATGCGGTAACTGCTCTGCTGCAGGAAGCTTAATGCGGTTATTGACCGCCATATCGGCGATTGCCTTGCTCGCTTACCCATTTGCGGTTTTTTTTGGGATCAGTCAATGGGGGCTCGGAACGGTCGCTGGTATTCTTGCCATATTGTTCCTACTCCGGCTTGTTGCCGGCGGGCAGGCGCGGCTACGCGAATTGAAATATATTGCCTGGATCAGTGGGGGAGCCGGAATTACGCTGACCCTGCTAGGCAGTCTTTTTCGTGAACAAGGCTGGCTGACTTTCTACCCGGTGATTGTGAATGCCCTGATGTTTGGCTTGTTTGTCTCAAGCCTGTGGCAGAAGCAGACTGTTATCGAGCGGTTTGCCCGCCTTCAGGATCCTGACCTGGCTCCGAGTGGCGTGATTTATACGCGCAAAGTCACCAAGATCTGGTGCGGTTTCTTCATCCTGAATGGGACAATTGCTCTGGCTACCTGCTTTATGCCGTTATCGGTATGGACGTTATATAACGGCCTGATCAGCTACCTATTTGCAGGAGTGCTGTTTGCTGGCGAATGGCTGGTACGTCAATGGTTGATGAGAAAGGAAATGGATATTGCTCGCTGAAGTAAGCGGTGATGAAAGCAGATATGAATACCCCAGTTGCAGAAAAAACAGTTTATCCTGAAATACCATTCAGTTCTTTGTCTGAGTTGATGCTTTCTCTTCGTCAGGAGAGGCTAGTGGTCGCTCGCCATGCTGACTCGCTGGTTCATTGGGTCAAGTTCAGGACAGATGTTCTGGCTTTGGTTCAAACACTGCAAGCGAGTCCTTTTGCTAAGTGGGCACTGTGCTTCGATGACAGTTACCACTTTGCAGTTGCCTTCATGGCTGCTGCACATGCAGGCAAGCAAATTATCCTGCCGGGTAACCACCAGCCGGCAGCTTTGGCTGAGTTGGTGTGTCATTTCGATGCTGTACTTCATGACCGCAGCGCGCTGTGTGAGCTTGATTGTCCGCAGCAGCTGCTGCCATTAGTCCCGGTTTCTGCTTCAGCGACTTGTTCGGCCATTAGTATTGCAGAGAAGCCAGTGGCATCTGAACTTGCTGAGTTGGTACTGAGTGATGTGACGATTACTTTGTTTACCTCGGGCTCGAGCGGCCAGCCGAAAGCGATTATAAAAACACTTGACCGGATTGATGCTGAAATTGCTCAGCTTGAACAGACATGGGGTACGCAGTTGCGAGACTCAATCGTGGTCAGTACCGTCTCTCATCAGCATATCTATGGCCTGTTATTTCGTGTGTTATGGCCGCTCTGCGCTGGGCGGGCTTTTGACCGGATCGATCTGAGCTATCCCGAGCAGGTTATGGCGCAGGCAGATCCAGATACGACCTTGATCACCAGTCCTGCTTTGCTTAAGCGTCTGGGCGCAGAGCAGGCAACGCAACCCTACCGCGCCGTATTTTCTTCTGGCGGTCCTCTGGCAGAAGCCGCGGCTCGCCAAAGCTTCGAGTTGTTTGAACAGCTGCCTATCGAAGTGTTTGGCAGTACGGAAACGGGGGGGATTGGTTTCCGGCAACAGCAACAGGCAAATACCCCATGGCAGTTGTTTGATGTTATCGACATGGCGCTTAACGCAGAAGGGTGTCTGCGTTTGAGTTCGCCTTTTATCGATCCGGAGAGCTGGTATCAGACCAGTGATCAGTGCCAGCTTCTCGGTGACCGCCAGTTTATGTTGCTGGGACGCACCGATCGGGTGGTGAAGGTGGAAGAAAAACGGGTTTCCTTGACGGAAGTTGAGCAGCGCCTCTGCCAGCTGAGCTGGGTTGATGAGGCCGCAGTGCTTACCTTGGATGATACCAACCGATTGATTATTGCTGCGGTGATCACCCTAACCGGTGAAGGACAGCAGCACATGGCTGCCATGGGAAAAGGTCAGTTCTGGTTGGCATTGCGACAGCAGTTACGGCAGTGGCTGGAGCCTGTCGGTATTCCTCGCCGCTTTCGTATCGTTGATGAGATACCGCTGAACAGCCAAGGAAAGCGGCTTGTTAGGGAGCTGGAGCAGTTTTTCAAATAACGCCTGACAGCGTAACAATAACAACTAACTTAATGGCAGAATGACAGTGAATAAACGCAAGCCGACCATTATTGATCAACAAATTAATGACAGCACGGCAGTGCTCACGCTGAAAGTAGATGCCGATATTGTCGATTTTCAGGGGCACTTTCCTTCTTATCCGCTGTTGCCGGGAGTAACACAAGTTGATTGGGCGGTTCACTATGGTAAAACGCTTTTGAATGCTCATTGCGAATTTGGCGGAATGGACGCGATTAAATTCCAGGAGCCGATCCTACCGGACAGTATCATAGAGTTGTCCCTGACCTGGTTTGCCGAAAAAGAGAAACTGCATTTTAGTTATACCTCTGTCAAAGAGGGCAAGCCAGAGCCTGTCACTCACTCTTCGGGACGGATCAAACTGGAAATGGCACGATGACAACATTTCACCCCTGTTTTCTTATTCCATGCTATAACCATGGACGAACCGTGCCGGCGGTGCTGGATTCACTGGCAAGCTATCGGTACCCCGTCATTATCGTGGATGACGGCAGTGATGCGGCAACAAAGGAAATACTGGCCGAGCAAGCCCAGCGTTCCAATGTAACCATTGTCACTTTACCTGAGAATCAGGGTAAAGGCGGTGCCGTGATCGCCGGGATATATGAAGCTTTCAAGCAGAGCTTCACCCATGCGATTCAGATAGATGCAGACGGGCAGCATGATCTTAATGCGCTGCCAAAGCTCATCGCCGAGTCATCGACTCACTTGACCTCGTTGGTATCCGGTCAACCGGTCTATGATGAATCGGTCCCTAAGTCACGGCTTTATGGCCGCTACGCCACTCATATCTGGGTCTGGATTGAAACGTTGTCGTTTGCAATCAAAGACAGTATGTGCGGTTTTCGCTCGTACCCGATTGGTCGTATGATCAAAATACTGGAGCGCAATAAGCTTGGTACACGGATGGATTTTGATACTGAAATCATGGTTCGCATGTACTGGGATGGCTGTGACATTCGCTTCGTTGATACTAAGGTTATCTACCCTGAAGGGGGGATTTCCCACTTTGATGCCCTGTGGGACAACATCAAGATCAGCACCATGCATACCCGCCTGTTCTTTGGCATGTTACCCCGTATTCCTTCTTTGCGAAAACGAGAAACCAGCCAGGAACATCATTGGTCATCCCATACTGAGCGCGGAACGATCATTGGCATCAAAACCCTTCTCTATGTGTATTCCATCTTGGGGCGCAGGGCCTTTAACCAGATCTTGAAGCTCGTTATTGCCTACTATCACAAGACCGGGAAGTCATCCCGACGGGCATCAGAAGATTTTCTTGAACGCCTGAGCCGATATGCCGGCGAGCAAGGGGTATCCCTGCCTAATAACCTGAGTAGCTATCGGCATTTGTTATCGTTTGGCCACACCGTGCTGGATAAGCTCGCGGCATGGAAGGGCGACTTTTCATTCGATAACCTGACGGTCCACGGCCAGGAACATTTTGATGGGCTTATTGCCGAAAAACGCGGAATCGTCATTCTGGGTTCGCACCTAGGAAACCTTGAGCTATGCCGCGCGCTAAGTCGCAACTATGAAAATGTGAAGATCAACGCGTTGGTCTTTACCGAACATGCTGAACGGTTTAATGCCGTGATGCGAGCAGTAAACCCAGACTCGGAGCTTAACTTGATCCAAGTGAGCAAGCTTGGTCCGGATACCGCCATCTTGCTGCAACAGAAGATCGAGCAGGGAGAGTGGGTTGTCATCGTCGGCGATCGTACCTCCGTAACGCAAGAGCAACGTGTAGTATGGGCTGATTTCCTTGGTCATCCCGCTCCATTTCCTCTGGGGCCTTTCATGCTTTGCTCGGTATTGAAAGCGCCAGTATATCTGCTGTTTGGCTTGCGCGATGATAGCCAGCCAACACCGCACTTCGATGTGTATTTCGAACCATTCAGTGAACAAATCAAATTACCTCGCGGGCAAAGGGAAGAAGCCCTAAAAGCCGTCGTAAGCCAATATGCCAGACGCCTTGAGAGCTACACCTTACAGGCTCCCCTGCAATGGTTTAACTTCTTTAACTTCTGGCAGCTAAGTGGAAATAAAGATGCAAAAGAACATGCAACAAACCGTTAAATTTGGTGCCGACAGGCTGACCATTGAAGATGTTATGGCCGTGGCAAACGGCGCCTCGGCAGCGATGAATGATAGCCCCGAGTATCAGGCAAAGATCGACCGCGGTGTCGCTTTTCTTGAGCGCCTGCTGAAAGAAGAAGGTGTTATCTATGGGGTGACAACGGGATATGGCGACTCCTGCACGGTGGCTATTCCGCCGAGTCTCGTTGACGAACTGCCCCTTCACCTGACTCGCTTTCATGGTTGCGGCCTGGGTGAAAACCTCAATCACCAGCAGGCTCGTGCTGTACTGGCGACGCGTCTGTGTTCGCTATCGCAAGGGGTTTCAGGAGTTTCTCACGATTTGCTCAATCAGATTGTTACCCTGATCAATCATGATATTTCGCCACGAATTCCTCAGGAAGGCTCGGTCGGTGCAAGCGGTGACTTAACGCCGTTATCCTATCTGGCGGCTGCATTGATCGGCGAGCGTGAAGTGATTTATAACGATGAAATCCGTGCGACAAAAGACGTATTCGCCGAGCTGAATATCTCGCCGATCAAGCTGAAGCCGAAAGAAGGTTTGGCGCTGATGAACGGAACATCGGTGATGACGGCACTCGCTTGTATTGCCTATAAGCGTGCTGAGTACCTTGCGCAGCTAGCAACCCGAATTACCGCGATGGTATCGGTGGGTATGCAGGGCAATGATTTCCATTTCGATGAAGCCTTGTTTGCCGTGAAGCCGCATCCGGGCCAGCAGCAGATCGCTAGCTGGCTGCGTTCAGACCTTCAGGCCGAACGCCCGCCTCGCAACAGTGACCGTTTGCAAGATCGCTACTCGCTTCGTTGTGCTCCTCACGTGATTGGGGTGTTGCAAGACAGTCTGCCGTGGTTGCGCCAGTTGATTGAGAACGAACTGAACAGTGCCAATGATAACCCGATTATTGATGGCGATAATGAACGTGTACTGCACGGCGGCCATTTCTACGGCGGCCATATCGCGATGGCAATGGATACATTGAAGACCGCCATTGCGAATATTGCAGATTTGCTGGACCGACAAATGGCCCAGTTGATGGATTACAAGTTCAACAATGGCCTACCGTTTAACCTGACGGGCGCGGAGGGTGAACGCAAGCCGATTAACCACGGTTTCAAGGCTGTACAGATCGGTATTTCGGCCTGGACGGCGGAAGCGCTGAAACACACCATGCCTGCGAGTGTGTTCTCTCGTTCTACCGAATGCCATAACCAAGATAAAGTCAGTATGGGTACCATTGCAGCCCGTGATTGCTTGCGTGTTCTTGAGCTGACAGAGCAGGTGACGGCAGCATCGATGCTGGCGGCAACCCAGGCGCTAGAGATCCGCAAGAACCACAACGAGCTTGATGAGCGCCACATGAGCCTGGCATTGAAGACAATGAACGAGTTGATTCTCAGTGAGTTCCGTTTTGTTGAAGAAGATCGTCCGTTGGAGCAAGACCTACGTCACTTTATGAAGCGGATCCAGCAACAACACTGGGCACTGTATTAAGGGCAGATGATGACAGACAAGAAGCCAGCGCTTAGTGCGGAAGTCACCTTGGTGACTTCCTTTCAGGACGCGGACCCGATGGGAGTTGTTTACCACGGCAACTACTTTCGTTTCTTTGAGGAAGCACGCCGTGTGCTGATGGAAAAGATCCAGTATAGCTACCGCGAGATGCAGGCTTCTGGCTATATGTGGCCAATTATCGATACCCGGGTCAAGTACGTGAAACCAATCCCTTATAACCACGAGATCCGGGTGGTCGCGACACTGACCGAGTGGGAAAATCGCCTGCGTGTCGATTACGTGATCTACGATGCGCAAAGCGGTGAGCGAATGACCAAGGCCCATACTATGCAAGTCGCTGTTGGGGTTGATGACGGTGAAATGTGTTTTGTTTCGCCAACCGTGTTCACCGATAAAATCGAGAGCTGGTATGCCATTACACACTAATTATCGTTTTGCCCGGCTACGGGCATTGTTCAGTACCGCCACTTGTGGTTGTGCCCTAGTGGTGGCTGGTTTTTTTTCCTCTGCCGTCAGCGCAATTACCTTGCCTGAACTGCAGCAGCAACTGGCTACGCAGTCTCTGGTGCGTGGTGACTTTGAGCTGGTGCGCACCATGGAAATGTTCAGTGCTCCCCTTCAGTCTGCCGGCCATTTTTTATTGGCCGAGCAACAAGGCCTGCACTGGCAGCAAACTAGCCCTTTTCCGGTGTCGCTCGTTCTGACCAAGAACAAACTGAGCCAGCAATTTGGCGATAATGCCCCCCAGGTGGTGGCTGCCGATGACAATCCGATGGTGTTCTATTTCAGCCATGTGTTTCTGTCTCTTTTTAAAGGGGATACCGGCCAGCTGAACGAGCAGTTTGATATCGCGTTGGCCAATACCGAGGAAAACCGGTGGCAGCTGGTACTGACGCCGAAATCGGCACCATTAAATGCGGTGTTTCAAACAATCCGCCTGTCGGGTAATGAGTTTATTGAACAGCTGACGCTGACGGAAATCCGTGGCGATGTCACTGATATTACTTTTACCAATCAACGTACAGCACCAGTAGAGCTAACCATAGAAGAACAACGTGCCTTCCAACTCTAAACTTGCAACATTTTGGCTGCTTACCATGCTGACTGTCGTCGGTGTACTGGGCGGGCAGTTGTTAACGCGTCAGCAAGCGCCGATAGAAACCAATATTCTCGCCTTGCTACCGGAGAACCGGCAGGATCCTGCGGCGGAGGCCGCATTTTCCCGGGTCGCTGCCAGCATGAGCGACAAAGTTCTGTTTGTGATAGGCAGCCAGAACAAGCCCGAACTGTTCTCAGCTGCTGAACAGTTTTCCCAGGAACTTTCCTCGATAGGGATGTTCAGTAGCATCACCGCCAAGGTCAGCCAGTCGCAGCAGCAAGCCTGGGGCGAGCTGTATTTTCCGAAACGGGCACATCTTCTGACGCCCGAGCAGAAAGCCAGATTGCAGAATGAACCCCAGCAGCAAGTCCAAGCGGTATTGCAGGCACTGTACAACCCATTCTCGGGGGTGACAGGCCAGGAACTGCAAGCTGATCCTTTTTTGTTATTCCGGGATTACTTATCTCAGCTTGGTCATCACGCTGGGAATGTGACGCTGAAAAATGGTTTTTTAACGACAAATTATCAGGGCAAAGAGTATGTATTGCTCTCTGCCGATCTGGAAGGCTCGGCTTATAGCCTGGCATTGCAAGAGAAAATACCGGCATTGGCCGAACTTGAAACATCTATCCGTGAGAGCTACGGGGTAGAGGTACTGCATACCGGGGTCATTTTCTATGCAGCCCATGGAACCGCCAGCGCCAAGGGGGAGATCAGCACCATTGGTTTGGGCTCGTTGCTTGGCGTGATCACACTGCTGTTGGTGGTTTTTCGTAGTCCGTTACCGCTTGCGCTGGCTTTATTGTCTATTGGGTGTGGCTTGCTGACGGCATTTGTGACGACGGTGGCGGTTTTTGGCAAGGTGCACCTGTTTAGCTTGGTATTTGGTGCGAGTTTGATTGGGGTCTCCATTGATTATGCGTTCCACTTTTTGACTGAGCGTCTTGCTGCAGGCCAGAGCTGGGATGCCCGCCAAGGGCTGAAGCATATCTTTGCTGCAATTTCCCTCGGGTTGACGATGAGCCTGATTGGCTACTTGTGCATGATGATTGCGCCGTTTCCCGGTCTGCAGCAACTTTCGTTGTTCTCGGCTGCCGGCCTGGCGGCGGCCTATGCGACGGTTGTCTGCTGGTATCCTGTTCTCGCCGCGCGGCCGGGCAAGTCGGTGGCGATACCAATGACCGGGATCATGGCTGCTTGGCTGCGCGGATGGATGAAGCCTTCCGTGCGATTGGGTGTGCCTGCGTTGTGCTTGGCTGTCGCGGCTGTCGGCCTATATCGAGCCAGTTATAACGACGATATTCGTCAGCTTCAGGCACTTCCTGTCGATTTGAAGCAGCAGGAAGAAACGATCAAAGCGATCACCGGTGTCAGTGGCAGCCAGCAAATGCTGTTGGTAAAGGCTGCCAATGAGCAGGCATTGCTGGTGCAGTTGGAGCGGGTTGGTGACAAGTTGGCGAAGTTTACTCAGCAGGGCATTCTGGAGGGGTACCAGAGCATTCATCAGTATGTGCCCTCCGAGCAGACACAAGCCCAGAATTATCAGCTGATAGAGCAACTTTATCGCCAGCAGGGCCCTGCGTTGGCTCAGCAGCTAAAGCTGCATGGCGATATTGTGATTGAACAACAATTTTCCCCGCTGACTGTCGATGACTTTGTTCGCTCGCCGGCATCTGCGCCTTTGCGGTTCCTTTGGCTGGGTGAGCTTGAGGGACAGCAATCGGCGGTTATTTTACTTAAAGGTGTGAGCAAGGCTGAAATAATTCAGACATTTGCCGCAGAAAATCATGCCGTGAGTTATCTCGACAAAGCGGAAGAGGTATCTTCAATTTTTGCTGAGTACCGACAACGAATTACCGAGTTATTATTTGCCGCTGCAGGCGTTATTCTCACGATTTTAAGTTGGCGTTACGGCTTGGGCAAAGCCTTTAGGGTCATTGCTCCGCCGGCAATTGCCTGCTGTGTCGGTATTGCCGTTACCGGTTTTTTAGGCACTCCGCTGAATTTATTTAACTTACTCGGGCTGTTCCTCATTCTGGGGATCGGGATTGATTACACCTTGTTTTTTGCTGAACAGTCCAAGGCTGACAGCACCTTGTTGGCAATTAGCTTGTCGGCGGTGACCACCATTTTGTCGTTTGGCCTGCTGGCACTGAGCGAAACCCAAGCGATTCACAGTTTTGGCATCACGGTGTTGACCGGGATACTGACAGCCTGGCTGCTGGCTCCTCTTTCACTGAGCGGTAAGGTGGCAGACTCAATAAGGTTCACGGATGAGATACGTAGTTAATATGATTGAACAGCTGAAATTATTGCTATTTACTGGCTTTTTGCTGGCTGCAATGACGGGGTGTGTCAGCACCTCTGCTCCTCAACAGCCACTGCAGAACCAGGTCGAGATCGCCCCCGGCACGCGAGTTACGCTGCCGGAGCCTGCCGAGCTAGGGGAAACACTGACTGCCAGCCAGCTGATCTCTGCGCAGTGGCAAGACCAAACCAATCAATTACCGGTTCAGTTGGAAGTGAGTCCCGATAAAGTCGTACTGGCTGGATTCTCATCCTGGGGCTCCCGAATCCTGAGCCTGAGTTATCAAAACAAGGCCATTGAAACCCAGGTGCTACCGGGGCTGGGTGAGACTTTGCCCAAACCCGAGCAGGTTCTGTTTAACCTTATGCTGACACTGTGGCCGGCTGAATCTTGGGAGCAGCCGTTAATGGCGTCAGGCTGGCAGTTAAAAGAAACGTCACAGTATCGGCAGCTTATTGATGATAAAGGCAATATTGTGATTGAAATTCATTATAACGCCATGCCTCATCTTGACGGGGAGATCCTGTTCACTAATAAAAAGTTGGGATACGTTATCTCAATAAAAACGTTAAATTACAGCCGATAAAGCAAAGTGCGAAGAATCGCGATGACTATAAAAATATCGAAATATACTTCTACCCCGGTTTATATCCACGGGTGTGGCTTTCACTCAGCGTTGGGTATTACCGATAGGGATATTCACAGCCGGTTACAGCAGGGCAAGTCTCCGGACATGCTGCCTGTTTCTGGCTGGTTAAACAATGGTGCTGATACGGTGGTGGGTAAAGTCACCGCTGAGCTACCGGCTGTGCCTGACCGTCTTAAACGCCATAACACATTTAATAACCGTTTGGCCCTTTCGGCCTTGGCTCAAATTGAAGCGCCTATTGAGCGAGCAATCGCAAAATATGGCCGGGATCGGGTTGCGGTCATTGTTGGTACTAGTACCTCAGGTATTGCTGACGGTGAAACAGCACTGGCCACCCAGATTGATAGCGGTGCACTCCCTGAGGATTACCATTACAGAGTTCAGGAAGTGGGCAATATTGGTGAATTTGTCGCTGACTATTTTGCTATCGAAGGGCCGGTATACACTTTGTCGACCGCCTGTTCATCGAGCGGTCGGGTCTTTTTGTCCGCCCGCCGTTTGCTTAAGGCCGGGATCGTTGATGCTGTCGTCGTCGGTGGTTCTGATTCGCTATGTCGGCTGACGCTCAATGGCTTTAACGGGCTGGATGCGCTGTCTGATCGCTTATGCAACCCTTTCAGTGAAAACCGCAAAGGGATCAACATCGGTGAAGCGGCTGCGTTCATGCTGCTGTCGCTGGCACCAGAAGATTCAGGGGCCCCTGAGGATATCCCCGCCATCGCTTTGCTCGGTGCAGGTGACAGTTCAGATGCGCACCATATTTCGGCTCCGCACCCTGAGGGAAAAGGGGCTGAGGAGGCAATGCGTAAGGCGTTGAATGATGCCGGGTTATCGCCGGAGTGTATTGGTTACATCAATGCGCATGGTACGGCAACCCCGCTTAATGATGAAATGGAGGCGAAGGCTATCCATCGGGTATTTGGCGAACAGACACCAGTTAGTTCGACCAAGCCACTTACGGGGCATACATTAGGGGCCGCTAGTGCGGTGGAAGCGGCTATTTGTTGGCATGTCCTGCGTTATCAACTGGAGCTACCGGCTCAGGTTAATGACGGGCATATTGCCGAATCACTGGCGCCGGTGAAACTGGTTGAGCCGGGAACCCAGCTGAGCAAGCCTACCATTTTGAGTAACTCCTTTGCTTTTGGTGGAAACAACATCAGCCTTATTTTTGGATACGCACATGACTAATATCCCCCATTTACACCAACTGTTGCCGCATGATGTGCCGATGGCTTTGGTCGATGAGTTAATTGAGGTCGGCCAGACGCATATTCATTGCCGGGTGACACCTAGTGAAACCAGCTTATTTTTTGATGCTGAGGCTCGGGCTGTCCCGGGCTACGTGGGGGTTGAGTTTATGGCGCAATCCATTGCCGGCTGGTCCGGTTATCACGCCTGGACGCGGGGAGAGTCATCCCCCATCGGTTTTTTACTGGGCTGCCGCCGATATCAGGCAGACTGCAGTGCATTCAAAGAAAATGAGGTACTCGATATTCATGCCGAGCAAGTGATGGAAAGTAATGGTATGGCCGTTTTTGCCTGCCGTATTGAACATCAGGGGCAGGTACTTGCAACCAGCCAGCTCAATGTCTTCGTACCTTCACAACAAAAATTAGATCAAATGCTTAATAGGAATCCTTCATGATTCGACAGGTTTTAGTTACAGGGGCGAGTAAAGGCATTGGACGTGCTGTCGCCACACAACTTGCAAAAGATGGGTTTACCGTCGTTGTTCATTATATGAGTGATCATGCGGGTGCTGAATTAACATTGGCTGATATCAAGAATGCTGGTGGTAGCGGGCGCCTGATCCAGTTTGATATCAGTGATCGCGAGCAATGTCGCGAGAGGCTGGAAGCCGATATTGCGGAGTTTGGTGCTTATTACGGTGTGGTGAGCAATGCCGGTATCACGCGTGACACCGCATTCCCTGCGATGACGGAAGAAGAGTGGGATGGGGTTATCCATACCAACCTGGATAGCTTTTACAATGTACTGCATCCGTGTGTCATGCCAATGGTGAAACTACGCAAAGGGGGAAGAATTGTTACCCTTGCATCGGTATCTGGCATCATGGGCAACCGTGGCCAGACTAATTACAGCGCCGCGAAAGCGGGGGTGATCGGGGCAACCAAATCTCTTGCCCTGGAGTTGGCCAAACGTAAAATCACCGTTAACTGTGTGGCACCGGGCTTGATTGATACCGGGATGGTGGATGAGCATGTGAAAGAGCATGCCTTGCCACAGGTGCCGCTACGACGTATGGGAGAGCCTCAAGAAGTCGCAGGCTTGGTGAGCTATTTAATGTCAGATATTGCGGGTTATGTGACTCGCCAGGTGATTTCAGTGAATGGAGGTTTGGTATGAGTCGTCGCGTAGTGGTCACGGGCATGTCGGGGGTCACCGCCTTCGGCAACGATTGGCACAGTATTGAACCTAAGTTGCGAGCGTGTGAAAACGCGTCGTTGTATATGCCTAGCTACGAGCAATATAACGGTTTGAATACCAAGCTGGCAGCGCCGATTGAAGACTTTAGCTTACCGAAGCACTATACCCGTAAGAAAATACGGGGCATGGGGCGGGTGTCGAAATTATCGACCCTGGCCAGTGAGAATGCCCTGATCCAGAGCGGACTGATTGGTAGCGATGTGCTGACAAACGGCCAAACGGGGATCGCCTACGGCTCATCGACGGGCAGTACGCCGGCCATTGGTGCATTTGGTGTCATGCTCAACGAGAAAGATACCAAGGCAATTACTGCCACCACTTACGTGCAGATGATGCCGCACACGACGGCGGTTAATGTCGGGTTATTCTTCGGGTTGCGCGGCCGCGTGATCCCAACTAGCAGTGCGTGTACATCAGGCAGCCAGGCGATTGGTTATGCGTATGAGGCCATTAAGCATGGTTATCAGACGGTCATGGTTGCCGGTGGCGCGGAAGAGTTGTGTCCGACGGAGTCGGCAGTTTTTGATACGCTGTTTGCGACCAGCCTGAAAAATGATGCACCAAAGTCCACACCGCGCCCTTATGATACTGAGCGAGATGGTCTGGTGATCGGCGAAGGGGCCGGTACCTTGGTGCTGGAAGAATATGAGCATGCTGTGGCTCGCGGGGCAACAATTTATGCCGAGCTTGTCGGTTTTGCCAGCAACTGTGATGCGGCCCATGTTACGCAACCGCAGATGGAAACGATGCAGCTGTGTATGGAAATGGCACTAAAGGACGCCAACCTCGATCCGATGATGATTGATTATATCTCTGCCCATGGTACGGCTACGGAAAAAGGCGATATTGCGGAGAGTAACGCGACCGCCAATATCTTTGGCGATAATGCCCCAATCAGTTCGCTGAAAAGCTACCTCGGTCATACGCTAGGGGCATGTGGCGCGATTGAAGCCTGGCTCAGCCTTGAGATGATGCATGCCGGTTGGTTTATTCCGACACTGAATCTCGACAATCTTGATGATCGCTGTGGGAACCTGGATTACATTCGTGGCGACGGCCGTGAAATTGACTGCCAGTACCTAATGAGCAATAACTTTGCTTTCGGTGGCATTAATACCTCGCTGATCTTCAAGCGCTGGCAGGATTAAACGCTGTGGTGTGATGTCGATGAAAAAACGCCCCGCAATAATTTGCGGGGCGTTTTGTTTGTGAGCTGCCAGGATGAAATAACCTGCTCTGCTGGTATTACTCAGAGAGTAGCTCGCGTTGAATGTCCTTATTTAGATTTCCCACCCATCCGTTGTATTTTCTATGGATGGTTCCGCTTGCTTCATCGTATTTCATGTTCTTGCTGTCGCGGTAGGTAATATCATAGCTGTTATCGTGCAGCGAAATATTTACAGCTACATAATGTGAGCGCACATGGATATCAGCCGTCAGTTGGTCTTTGGCTTCTTTTTGTACCTGCCAACCGCGAACGAGACCGGCTTTGGTGATCTTTTTGACTAACTGCTCAGTAGATATTGTATTAGGGACTGGTTGGTTGAGTACGGGCTCGGCTTTTGCTGCATAGGTTGAGGCAGAAAAACTGAATAGCAAGGTAAGGATAAAATATTTAAGCGTTTTCATTTTCATGGTTTCCTTATATGGAAAATTGGTGGTTACGATATATTTGTTCAATTAGGCGAGTCAGTTCGAGTTCGCTAATATTATCGTTGATTAATAGTAGTTGCTGCTCTTTCAATATATTAATCAGTATTGTCGGTGCGACTGTTTCATTACCGACAATTTCCACATGGCCGGCTTTGACGGTTAACTCGGTGACTTCGTCGAAACTAGCAATGGTATAATTTGACTGTTCATCCAGGCTGAACACATAGTCGTCTTCCAGGCATAAACCGTTATCACCGAAATGACGGCAGCTATTAACTTCATCGGTTTTTATCATGAGATGCTTCGATACCGAAGGAATGAGTTCCCCTGGTGTGTTCATAAAATCAGAATAGGGTGTGATTTGTTGGTATTTTTTACCGGTAACGGCATAGCAGATAAGATCAACTATCCCTAATGACAATACTCTCAAAGAACCCATTCCACAGTGGGAAGAAGCCATAATACCGTTGAACGGAGAGGCGATTGTTGTAAGATGAATATTGTTTGCTAAGACCGTTTGTTGATCTTCACGGTTAGTAATTAAAGCTCGCCTTGCTATTAATCCTCCTTGACTATGTCCAATGATGTGTAGCTGTTGGTCTGGATTGCTTTCTGTCAGTTGATTGAGGGCTGAAATCAGTTTTCCGGAAACGAGTTCGAGATCATCTCTGTCATCATATTCGAAACATAAGGCCTGTTGATTCTGTGATTTATAAACATCCGCAAGAGCCCTAAATTTTCCGGCAGAAGAAAAGCAACCGTGAACAATAATGTTCAAGGTAGCATTCGGATCGATATCAACGGTAGTATCCGGTACGCTTGTGCAGGCTTTTAGCCCCGGAACTCTCAAGGGCTTTTTGATGGTTTCATTATTTGAAGCGAGAGTGTGGTTTATTGATGAATACGAAGAATGTGGCGTACAACCTACAGTTAACAGTATTAAGCTGGCGGTTAATAAGCGCGATATCTTAATACTGAAAGATTGTGAGCCCAATACTTTCATCTGTTTTACACCCGCAAGTTGTAGTGATTTTGGTCGATATTAAGGATATGAAATGTATTTTTAATGTTACTCTCAGAGCTATTTATAGATCAATAGGGTACTTATACTATCTCGTGTGATTGTAATCCTAGTCACGCATTTATTGCTCTATTGGGAGTAAGCGTAGTGGTAAATAAATATCGAAGTTTAAGAACTCTCCTTGCGTTAGTGGTTAGCATAGTGAGTACTTCTAGTTATGCTGTTGAATTGGCTATTTCTGCTGGTATAGCTCCTCAGCCGGATGAAAGCTATAACAATTCTTTGTTGGCATTGGATGCAATATTGTTTGATTGGCAGCGTAGTTCGGTGCAAACCCTGAGCCTTGGTACGAGTGTAACGTATTTGAAGGCTGATACTACGGCTAATCCAGATGACTTGATCGCCTTGAGTGTTTTTCCAGAGCTTAAGTTATTTGCCGAGCGTTTTGACAGGCGCTGGTTTTTTCAGGTTAGGGCATTAGGGCCAACATGGATTAGCGAAAAGCATTTGGGTAAAAGGGAGCAGGCAATGCATTTTGCTTTTCTGGCACAAGTCGGTGGTGGAATGTATTTAGGGGCGAGTAATCGGGGTTATATTAATGTGTATTATCGGCATTTTAGTAATGCCAACCTGAAAAAGCCAAACGATGGTTTTGATGTGCCATTTAATCTCTCATTCGGTTATCGCTTTTAACAGTTAATGCCCTGCACTGACAAAAGCCGCTCATTCGAGCGGCTTTATTGTATCTGCTTTTTGTAACTTTTTGCTATCAGCTATAAAACCGCAAGCTCTTTGCCAACAAGTCAACAAACCCTTCTCGGTCAACATTAAATAGCACTGTGGCATTGGCAGGTTGTCCTGATAGTTCATAGCGGTCTACCACTGTCATGCCCTGGGTATATTCGCCCTTGGTTTCGATACCCACCCAGCAGTCCTGGGCGGTAAACAGTTCTGGGGCGAGTAGCCAGGCAATGGTGCATGGATCGTGGAGCGGTGCGCCTTTCAGTCCCCATTTTGGATCGCGATGGTAGATCATAAAGAAGTCGAGCAGCTCGGCTACTACATCGGATACCGGGTTATCGATGGCGCGGATCCGCTCGATGTCCTCATTCATGATCTGGGCGCGGTGAGTGACATCCAGTCCGCACATGGTAATTGGGATCCCTGATTTGAACACCATATCTGCCGCCTGTGGATCGACATAGATATTGAACTCTGCAGCCGGTGACCAGTTACCGGTCTCGGCACCGCCGCCCATCAAGACAATCCGTTCGATCTTATCGCTGAGTTCGCGGTGGGTTGCCAGTAGCAGGGCAATATTGGTCAGCGGTCCGGTGGGTACCAGCGTAACGGGTTTATCGCTTTCGCGCAGCACCCGTGCCATCAGCTCAACGGCATGTTCTTTGACCGGGTCAAAGCCTGGATCCGGAAGTTCCGGCCCGTCGAGGCCGCTTTCACCGTGGACGTTGTCGGCAATAATCAGTTCGCGTGCCAGTGGTTTTAATGCGCCTCCGGCAACAGGAATATCACTGCGGCCAAGCAGGGTGAGAATGCGAAGGGCATTGTTGAGGGTTTTGTCCGGTGTCTGGTTGCCGGCGCTGGTGGTTACCGCCTTGATATCGAGTGACGGAGAGGCGCAGGCAAGAATAAGGGCGATGGCATCATCGTGACCGGGATCGCAATCGAGGATTATTGGACAAGACATGTAGGTACTCCTTTGTTTTTAAAGGGCAATGTATCGTGTTGATGACGCAGAAAATGTGAGAGTGGTAGAGAAATGACGAAACAGGATTGGGAGGTAGGCAGCAAAAGTGAGATCTAAGTGTTAGTGGCGTAATACGGAACGGTGTTACCCAACATGGCATTGATTGTACGTTAACTTGGCACAGCATCCGCCTGTGGGGGTGTCGGCTAACGAAAAGTGCCAACCGTAGCTATCACATAAGCGCCTTACGATTAATAACCCTAAGCCGTGCTCTGTCTCGGGTTTTCCTGTCAGACCGCAGCCGGAATCGATAACTTTGATGCACTGGCTCTTTATAACAACTTCAATTCTCCCCTGTTGGGTAAAGCGAATTGCGTTATTGAGCAGGTTTTTCAATATCATATTAAGCACGGCCAGAGGCATATTAATCTGACAGTCCGGAGCGATGGCAAGCGAGATCTGAACGTCTTTTCCTAACTTGGCGCGATATTTATCAAGCGGAATGTCTTGTGGTCGCACTGCTCTCAACTCGTGTGCACCGCTGACATTTTCTTGCTTGACGATACTCAGCAGAACCTCGACTGTTGCCTGCATATTGGTGGCTGCAATAAGGATCCGCTCCCGCTGCTTGGCCTGAAAGTCAGCATCATCTTTCATCGCCTGTAGGTTGGCTGCACCGAGTACGACTGAAATTGGGGTCTTGAGCTCATGGCTGGCGTATTTGGCGAACATCATCTCTTGCTTGGCGAGCCGTTCTTTCATTTGTTTGTAGCTATTTAAGTGTGCGGTCAATTGTTGGATTTCATCGATTGAACGTTCTGGAACATGAAAGTCACCCTCCTGGTGGGTGGTCAGTTGCTCACTGAGTTCAGATACCGGAGACATCAAGCCATCGAATACCCGGCGCAGCGAGAAACGCAGAAAGGCGATAAGAAAAGCCATCAGAGCGAAAGAGATCAGCATCAGGATATCCCAGTTATCGTCCCCGAAATCGATGGCACGGCTATTTACCGTAAGGTACAAGGGAATATGCTTGCCGGAAGCATCATGGAAAGAGACGTGATACACCATAAACCCGTTTTCCTCAAAGGAACGAACCCGGGTGACTTGCCCTTCTAGATAGGGCAACTCTTGTTTGATGTTGTCTGCCAGTGCCGTCTCGCTGTAATAGGCGCTAACATAGGGACCGAGCTGATAAAAATCATCTTTCACCAGTGAGTAGTGATCTTTGGCGATAGTTTCAAATGAGATTAAATGGTGTTCAATTTGGGCATCTTCATTGAAGATCAAATGCAGGGAAAAGGCAAAAAATACCAAGGAAGAGGAGGATAGGGCGATAACCGAGAACACAAAAATCAATCGTGATTTCACGTCCTCAATTGAATTGCCGAGCGGCTTACCAAAGAGTGCACGTCTGAGCCACTTCATTTAAGCTTCCAGCCTAAAGCCAAATTTTGGCACGGTAACCAACATGGGCTTTTTAAAGGGTTTGTCCAGAACGTTACGCAGTAGATAAATATGGCTGCGCAATACGTCTTTGTCCGGAGTGTTTTCGCCCCAGATTTCGTAAATCAGGGCCTCACGGGTGACCATTTCCGGTGCGGCCTTTACCAGCTTGACTAAAATTTGGTACATCACCGGCGTCACAACCAGCTCCTGTCCCTCTCGGGTAATACGGTGAGAGTTTTGGTCTATCTTAAGATCGCCATATTCGATCACCGAGCTGGCTACATTGCCGCGATAGCGTTTTATCAGTGCCCCTAGCCTGACTTCCAGCTCAGGGAAATTGAAGGGTTTTGTCACGAAATCATCAACGCCATGCTCGAATCCGTTTAGCAAGTCTTTCGGTCCGTTTAATGCCGTCAGCATTAAAATGGGGACAGTGCAGCCACTTTTCCTGAGTGCGTTGGTGACTTGCATGCCGTCTTTTTTCGGCATCATGACATCTAAGATAATCGCGTCGAATTCATTTTCTAACGCCAGTTTCAGCCCCAGTTCGCCGTTATCGGCAAAATCGACGGTCGCCCCTTTCACTTCGAGAAAATCGGCAAGAATGCCTCGAAGCTCATCGTTATCTTCTACCACTAAAATCTGAGCGTTCTCAAGCACAACTTATTCCCTGCCCCCAATGACTGACATTCACTATCCTAGCAAGGTTTTGTCGAATAAATGTCGAATTGCCTTTACTTTTCATCTCTGGCTTTGATGTTCAACGGAGTTCGACAAAAACTCGACATTCGTTTTCGCACACTACCCCTATCAGATTATGGGGGGACGTTAAGATGAAAAAAAATTTACTGGCTTTAGGCGTAATTAGCGCCTTAGTTTGCCAACCAGTATGGGCGGTGGATCTCATTGGGCACACCAAGAGTAAGCACCCTCTCAATGTGGTGTCCGAAATCAGTGGAAAGGTTGAAAGCGCTGCAATTGAAACCGGTGAAAGGGTCGCATTGGGCGCTATTTTAGCTTCCGTCAAAGCACAAGATTTCGAGCTGGAAGTCAGAACGCAGAAAGCCAACCTTGAACTGGCCAAGGCAGACTTGAAAATCAAGCAATCGCTGTATGAGCGCTATCAGGAACTACGTAAGAAAAATAGTTTGTCCCAGAACGAGCTTGATATTGCCGAGACCGATTATGACAGTGCAAAAGCCACTGTCACGCTGGCGCAAATTGAACTTAAGAAAGCCAAGCTCGACCTTGAAAACACCCGTATCAATGCCTCGATTGAGGGTTATGTGGTTAACCGCGCGGTTGAAAGTGGGACCTGGGTTAACCAAGGTGATCTCCTGTACCAAATTGTAAATATCGACCGGCTCAATGTCCGCCTGCTCGCCAGCGAGTTTGATATTGGTGAGTTACACGTCGGGCAGGCAATTGAAGTATGGTCTGAGGCAAACCCGCAGCATAAAGTACGCTCGACCATTAAGCGGATCGGTGTTGAAATCGATCCTCAGAGCGTCGCTTATCCCGTTGAGGTTGAAATCGACAACCTGCAGCACCTCTTCAAGCCCGGCATGTCGATTCACGCTACGACATCGATTGCCCCTTCAACTGAAGTAAAATCTTAATAGGTATCGATTATGACAGGCTTTATTGCTTACTTTGCGCGCAGAAGCTTTCTGGCACGCATTATTACCATCATGGTGCTGATGGTGGGAGTGGGAGCGTTAAGTACGCTCAACCTTCAGGAGTTTCCTAGTGTTGCCTTCGAAGAAGTTGAGATTACGACACAATATCCGGGGGCGACGGCACAGGATGTTGAGGTCAACATTACCAACCTCATCGAGAAAGAGCTCAAGTCCGTCGAGGGGATCCGAAAGTTCACCTCGGAGTCCTCGGATGGTACGTCGTATATCAATATCGAAATTGATGAGGCGGCGGATACCCCGGTTGTATTGCGTGATATACAGCAGGCGGTCGATCGCGTTAACGGCCTGCCCAAGGATATAACCAACCGTCCGCTGGTGGCGCAGAAGAGTACCTCGGCCTTTGAGGTACTGACATTCGGAGTCAGCAATCTGTGTCGTGAAGGTAATCAAGCCTGCTTTTCGGGGCAAGGTAGTCCGGATAACTACTATAGTGAGCTTCAGGCCTATGCCCGCCAGCTAGAGAAGAAGCTTAAAAGTGTCTCTGGGGTGGGGACGGTTAAGATGACTGGGTTTAACGAGCGAGAGTTCTGGGTCCAGGTCGACCCGACTAAGGTGAGCCGCTACCAGTTAACGTTTGGCGAAGTGATCAATGCGGTCAGCAAGCGCAATCTGTCGTTATCTGGCGGGGTGGTTGAGTCGTGGAACACGGAACAAAAGATCGTCACCATGACCCAGGTGAAGTCGGTAGAAGAGCTGGCACAGACCGTCATTAAGGTGATGCCGACCGGTGGGCTGGTTCGTCTTGCCGATGTTGCCGAGGTGATCGATACCTTTGAAAGAGCATCGCAACAAGGGGTGATCAACGGTGAATCCGCAATCTTGTTTAGCGTTAGCAACGGTTCCAATGCCGATATCATCACGACGATCGGTAATATCAAGGGGCTCATCGAGCGTGAACGATTACAGGCAGGTGAAGCCTTTGCTTTTAATTTCGGGCTAAATCTGGCCGACGACATGAGCGAAAAGTTCTCGATAGTGTCAACCAATGGCGGTATCGGGCTGATCTTGGTGCTTGCGGTGCTTAGCCTGATCCTTAAGCGTCAAATTGCCTTCTGGGTGTCAGTCTCGATCCCCTTTTGTGTCTTGGGGGTGATGATGGTGCTGCCTGCCATTGGGATGAACCTCGACAGCATTACCCTGGCAGCGTTGCTACTGGTGATCGGGATCATCGTTGATGATTCGGTTATCGTTGCTGAAAGTATCTATCAAGAAAAAGAAAGTGGAAAAAGTGCCCTAGAAGCGGCAATCAGCGGTACCCAAAAGGTGATAAAGCCAATCATGGCAAGCCTAACCACGACCGCCTTGGTGTTTATTCCGATGTTCTTTATTCCCGGTACCATGGGGAAAGCCATTGTGGTTATTCCGATCACGGTGATTGCGGCGCTGCTGTTTTCGCTGGCGGAGTGTACTTTAACTTTGCCTGCCCATCTTGCCAAGTCATTAGATACCGCAAAAGCGAAAACCCAGGGGACGGATCACTTTGAAACGGTAACGAAGGGCTATACCCGCCTTCTCAGTCGCTGCATCAAATTCAGGAAAAGCGTGCTGGTACTGGCAATGATTGCCCTTGGGATCAACGTTGGCTTGGTGACCCGTTTGAAGCTTGATATTTTTCCGTCGGAATCCGCCAAATATATCGAGGTATATACTGAGGTCAAACCCGGCACCCCGTTGAACAAGGTACGAGAGGCTCATGCTGAGCTAGAAAAGGCAATTAGTGCTCTGCCGGAAAGTGAGCTGCAAAGCTATGAGCTGACCTATAGCAGCCCGGTGAGCACCGGCTTGATTGTATTGAGCAGCTTTGAAAGTAGAGATCGGACGGCGGAAGCGATTATTGCCGAACTTAATAGCCAGCTTGAACATGTAGCGGCTCTGGCATTTGTGAAACTGTCGGTAGATGCCGGTGGCCCACCGCCTGGCGAGCCGATTGAGGTTCGGGTTATGGGCGGGACGGAGCTGGAACGGGATGAAACAGTACAGTTAGTGGCAGACTGGTTACAGGCGCAGCAAGGGCTCACCAAAGTGACTCATAATGAAGCACTGAAAGATACCCAGCTACAAATTGTCCCTCAGTACGAATGGCTGGCACGCTATGAGCTAACAGTGGCGGATTTAGCCTCAACGTTACGGATTGCGTTTGAGGGTGAAACCGTAACATCGACATGGCTTGGTGATCAGGAGGTGGAGCTGAGGGTCATCATGGATGAAGAGTATCGAAATATCGACAAGCTCTCGACCACCAAAATTTACACCGCAACTGGTCGGCAGGTCCCGCTGAGCCGATTGGCCAAAGTGGAAACAATCGACGCACCACGCCTTGTTCAGCACTATAACGGCGATCGGGAAGTAACGGTGACGGCGCAAATCACCGATGAAGATTTAACGTCGGTAGCGGTGAGTGACGCCCTGGTTCAGGCTCTGCAAGGTCAGTATTCTTCAAACGTAAAAATTGAGGTTGGCGGCGAAGCGGAAAGTACCAATGAAACCATGAGCGGATTTTTTGTCGCTTTCCCGGCCGCAATGATCGGTATCTATTTTGTGCTGGCGGTAATGTTTAACTCCCTGTTGCAGCCTCTGCTGGTGATGGCAGTGATCCCGTTTTCTGTGGTGGCGGCACTAATGGCCCTGTTTATCCACCTTCAGCCGCTGTCGTTGTTCGGGCTTATTGGTGTACTGGGCATGACCGGCGTGGTGGTGAACAACTCTTTGGTGCTGATCAACCGTATCAATGAGCTGCTTGCCGAAGGGAAAGATACGGTTATTGCTGTGGTTGAAGCATCGACTAGCCGCTTGCGTCCTATTGTTCTGACATCACTGACGACTGTTGCCGGGCTACTGCCATTGGCATATGGCATCGGCGGGACAGATGTCTATATGGGGCCGATGTCGCTTACGCTTGGCTACGGCTTGTTATTTTCTCTGCCGGTTGTGTTGCTGGTGATCCCGTGCCTGTATGTCACGTTCTTTGGCCGGAAAAGTAACCGAACATAATATGCAAAAGCCCGCCCCAACAGCCGTTGGAGCGGGCTTTTTGTTTATCGTACCGGCAGCGCTACTGCAGTGCATCCAGAAAGAAGTCAATAAAAGTCCGGATTTTGAGTGGCTGTGATTTCCCTTTGTAAAGCAGGTGAATAGGGCTTGGCGGTGGTGTGCTTTTTTCGAGTATTGCGCATAGTGCACCTTGCTTTAGCTCCTCGGCGACGAGCAGGCGAGGCTGGAGAATGATCCCGGTATTTCTAAGTGCCGCTGTTTTGAGGGCCTGGCCGCTGTTGGAGCTGAGCCGGGTAAACTGCCGGTCGAACGCCGAGGTATCGATTCGCAATGCCAGGTTGGTTTGGATGTCGCCATAGCTAAACCCAAGGCATTGGTGGCTGGCCAGCTCGCCCAGCGATTGGGGAGTACCATGCTGCTCGAGGTAGTCCGGAGTCGCACAAAATAGCATCTCGTACTCGTCGACCTTGCGGGCAATTATTGAAGAATCGGCCAGTTCGCCAATGCGGATCACAACGTCGACCTGATCATGCATAGGGTCAATTAAATTGTTGTCCAGCGTCAGCTCGACATTGATGTCTGGAAACTGCAGTAGAAAGTCGGAAACAATCGGTGCCACGACTAGGTTGCCGTAGGTTACTGGCGAGTTGATACGGATAGTGCCTTTGGGTTTGTTGGTCAGGCTCTGGAGGCTGTTCTCGGCTTCTTCGATTTCATCAAGTATCCGTGTGCATTCTAAATAATATGCTTGACCGGCTTCGGTCAGCGACTGTTTGCGGGTAGTCCGGTGAAGCAGCTTGGTACCAAGATGGGATTCCAGTGATTTTACATGCTTGCCTATCATGGTGGAGGTGACCGAAAAATGGGCGGCGGATCGACTCAGGCTGCCGCGCTGAACAACGTCCACAAAAACCTGCATGCTCTTCAATTTATCCATATTAACAACTATAAGTTTGCAAATAACCAACAAGATCGTTGTTTATCAACTTATTGCTGTCAATTAAATTATCTTCGTTATCTCCATAAACAACGGAAATATTATGTTTGAGCAAGGTCTATTCATCACCGCTGAACTACGGGTAAAACCCGACTACAACCTCGAGCAGGCAATTGTGGCTATTGAGGCTTTTTGCCAGGGAATGAACAGCGAGCCGGGATGTTCGATGGCCGTACCCCTTCAGGATAAATCTGACCCTTATCGGTTTATTTTCTGGGAGCGTTATGACAGCCAGGAGGCTTTCGACAGGCATTTCCATGAAAAGCATACCCAGCACTTTATCCAGCTTGGGGTAACAGATCTTGTGCAGGCATTTGAAACCCAGTTAGTCACTCAGGAGCGTAAATAAATGGAACAGATACTGAACTGGGGGATCCTGGGAACCAGCTTTATTTCCGGTGTGATGGCTGATGCTATTCATGAGGAAGGCAATACACGAATACATGCCGTGGCCGGACGGACCATGTCGGTTGTGAGCGATTTTGCCGCTAAGTACGATATCGGGCAGGTGTATGACAGCTATGATGCGCTGATTGCCGATGATAACGTCGATATTATCTATATTGCGCTGCCGAACCATTTGCACCATGAGTTTATTATCAAGGCCGCAGAGGCCGGCAAAGCGATTCTTTGCGAGAAATCGCTGTCGGTTGATATGGACAAAACGAAGTTGGCTTTGGCTGCTGTCGAGCGCAATCAGGTCTTTTTTGCCGAAGGGCTGATGTACCTCAATCATCCATTTACCTCGGTAATCAGCCAGGTGCTGCGAGATGGGAAAATTGGTGATATCCGTTCGATCTACGGCCAGTATTGCGCGTCTATTGCTCAGTTTGTAAATCCTGACAGCAAGGGCGCCCTGTATAACCTGGGGTGTTATCCGGCTTCGCTACTTCAGCTTGTTATTGCCCAGAACTGTGGAGCCAGTGCGTTTGAGCAATACCAGATTTCAGCATTCGGCCGACTAGGCGTTGACGGTAACATCTGTGAGTCGGCAGCATCCATCCGGTTTGAGAACGGGATTACTTGTCAACTTCATACCGCCGAGAACTACGGACTGCATGCCGCGTTTACGGTGCTGGGCAGTAAAGCCAGCCTGCAGTTGGTGACTAACCCTTGGTTACCCGAGGAAAAGAACCAGTTGGTGATCACCGAGTATGAAAAGCCGGGTACCCCCGTTACAGTGACGGCTGATGGAAATGGCTTCTTGTATCAGGTTCGTGCCGTTCGTGAGGCTCTGGAAAACGGAGAGAAGATATTGAAACGCCCTGCGGCAACACCAGAGGACTCGCGCCAGATTATGGCACTGCTGACAGACTGGGAAGCTGCAACTAAGGTGTAGGTTGCTCGAACTAGCCATCCCTCCGGAATAGCTAGAGCAGTGGTAGGGCAACCTTAATGGTTGCCTAATTGATCATCGCAATATGATGCTGAATATGAGCCTTTCAGTACGCTGTGACCGTACTATATTCGCTATTCCCTGAGGGAATTATGAGATTATTCACATACAAAATCAGGCAATTAAAGTATATTTTACTTTGATTATTAATGACTTTGTAGATAGGCGCTTATGCCCCAGACCATCACATTGAATGAAAATCCGCAAGATACATCCGATGATGATGCTATCGGTCCGCTTAGCCTCTTTTCTTCCTATGAGCAGATCCATATTGAGCTGCGAAAGCCCCATCATATGCCTTGCTATCATTGGCATGGCCAGATCGAAGTCAATATTCCCTTCGGCGATGATGTTGAGTATTTGATTAATGACCACCCCTTCACCATTAATGATGGCCATATCGGATTGTTTTGGGCGACGACCCCCCATCAACTCACTCAGCCCAAACAGTCCCAGAGTATGGGGATCCTCAATATTCCGATTCACTTTTTTCTCTCGTGGCCGCTTGACCAGGAACTGATCAACCAGATTACCCATGGCGTCGTGGTTCAGTCATCTTTGCCGGCTCTGGTTTCTGAGCAACAGATAGGCCACTGGCTCAATGAAAGCAAGAGTAGCGATATCGGTTTCAGGCAGCTGGCGGCAGACGAGATTTGCCTGATGCTAAAACGGGTCTGTCTTACGGGGTGGGAGCAACTGACCAGCTCGATGGATAGTGATCGGAATAAAAAAGGGCTGTCCAAACATTCGCAATTTCATGTTCAGAAAATTCTCGAGTATATCGCCTGTCATCATGACTCACCGCTGACGGTCAAGAACATTGCCGAGCATGTCGGGCTGCACAGTAATTATGCGATGAACCTATTTCAGAGCGTGATGAAGATGACAATTAAGGAATATATCACCTCTATGCGGATCAACCATGCCCGTGCCTTGCTGAGTGATACTAACCGGACTATCCTCGATATTGCCCTGACGGTCGGATTTAACTCCAGCAGCCGATTTTATGAAACCTTTCATCGTTATTTAAATATGACGCCTAGCCAATTTCGCGAACTCAGTCGTAAGAATAACCATGTGTCGCTGCATGGTGATCGGCTGCCAAATGCGGAATAGAATAAAAAGGGCTGGCATTTATAATGCCAGCCCTTTTTCATTTGCTTTAGACTCGGGGTAAATGAACTAGTGGTTTTCTGTGGCTAGTGGTGTCCCGGAAGCAATCGGCGTATCGGCTGCATCGACAGTACCGTATTTGACCATCAGCTGATCCTGGATTTTCTGATGGTAGGCACCGTTCAGTTTGTAGTAGCGGAAGTAGATGAACAGGGCGATGGCGAAGAAGAAGCTCGGCAGGCCAATCATGATGCATTGCATACCAAAGATAGTCTCAGCGCTTTGATCGACATTCGGCACATAGTTTACGGCTGTTAGGGCAATACCGATAAAGAAAGCCGCAAACGCAGAGCCTGCTTTTACTACCAGAGTCTGGACGGAATACGCAATACTTTCACAGCGCACACCCAGTTTGTATTCACCGTAGTCCACGGTGTCAGCCACCATGATCACGTTCAGTACCCAAAACAGCGCCGTACCAATTTGCAGCAGTATACCCGCAGTGGAAATCAGCAGCACACTCTGTTGGTCGTATAGGCCGATGTAGATCAGTACCGCACTCCCGAGGATCGGGAATCCGGAAGCTCCGGCCCATAGCATACGGCGGGAGAAGATCTTTGCCAGCTTCGGAAATAACACCAGCGTGATAAGGTTTGCGATTCCGGCGTAAGCCATGTAATACGGGAACAGCTCTTCATTGCCAACCACATAGGTGAAATAGTAAACCGCGAAAGCCATGATGATATTGGTGGCTAGGTTGTACGATAACGCCATACATAACAAGCTTGTAAGCTGGCTATTTTTGTAGATAAGCGACACCATTTTTTTCAGTGAGACTTTCTCTTCGACCTGAGTGCTGTCTAACTTTTCGGTCGAGTAGCGTTCTTTCACATTGCGCAGGGTGATGAAAGTTGATATCGCAAAACAAACAATCAGCAATAAGGTAAATATCTGGAAGCCGAAACCTTTGTCATCTCCACCCACATAGTTAATAAATGGCATCGCAATCGCCGCTGTCACAATCCACGCTAAACTGGCGAAGAAACGCGGGTAAGGGACTAACTCCTCACGTTCGCGCTTATCGAGTGTCAATGTTGGAACCAGAGACCAGAACGGAATATCCATCAAGGTGTAGGTCATGCCCCATAAAATGTAAGTAACGGCGGCATAGGCGATAAGCCATGGCCCTTCAAAGTAATGGGCATTAAACAGCATATACAGCACGACAGAGTTGGCGACTGTACCGATAAGGATCCAGGGTTTGAATTTACCCCATCGGGTACGGGTGTTGTTCACCACCCATCCCATGATCGGATCGTTAACGGCATCCCATATCCGGGCGACTAAGAAAATCGTCCCGACAATACCCGCAGAAATACCGGCTACGTCGGTGTAGTAAAACATCAGGTACATATAGACGATGGTGATCGCAAAATCTTTTCCGAACGCACCAAAGCCATAACTTAGCTTGGTGTTCATTGAAACGCTCATAAAAAGCTCCTTATGCCCTCCTGCTGGGGGAGGGCATTTTATCGTTATTGTTTCACGTTATAGTTGAAGTGCTTCTTGTTCTTGTCCATAGCCACCAAACACCTAGCCAAACGGCGCTATGGGGGAGTTATTATTTAATGGGATGAACTTAGTGGTAAATCCACTCTGGTAACCAGCCTTTGTGGGCGTCAATCAAGTCATCAACCAGCGCATAGATTTCTTCGATACCCAATACCGCGGCTGTGTGCGGGTCCAACATCGCAGCGTGGTAAATCCGTTCGCGGTTTTCGGTCAGAATCGCTTCCGTCAGCAAGGTCTGGACGTTGATGTTGGTTTGCATTAGTGCCGCCAGATGGCTCGGTAGTCTACCGACTTTGGTTGGCTGAATACCGTTCGCATCAACCAGACAGGCGACTTCGACACAACAGTCCTGTGGCAGGTTGTCGATGAGCCCTGTATTTTTTACGTTGCCGTAAACAACGCTCGGATTTCCCGTCCAGATAGAGTTCATAATGGTGCTGGCGTATTCGTGGGACTCTTTCACTTCGATCGTGTCTGCATTTTTAAACGCCTCCAGATCTTGCTTCCAATCCGCGATTTGCTCGACACAGCGCTTGGGGTACTCATCCAGTGGCACCTTGTAACGCTCAATCAGATCCGGGCGGTTTGGCTTGATGAAATACGGCGTATATTCGGCGAAGTGCTCGGAAGATTCGGTGACAAAGTAACCTAGCTTTTTGAACATTTCATAGCGCACCAGGTTAACGCAGCGGCCATTATGGTGAATGCCCGGTTTCGGGGCTTTCCCATTTTCAAAGGTGGCCAGCAGATCCGGATAGATATCCTGATACTCACCCTGTTCGTTTTTCTTTTCTAGCGTTAGGTAGTAGGCCATGTGGTTGATACCGGCGCAGGTATAGCGTAGGTCGTTATAATCGATCTCCAGATCACGGGCGAGTTCTTCTGCGGTCCCCTGCACGGAATGACATAAACCCACTTGCTTGATATGCGGGTATTTTTCATACATCGCCCAGGTGTTCATGGCCATCGGGTTGACGTAGTTCAGCATTGTAGCCTCGGGACAGACATCGGTCATATCCTCGCAGAGCTGCCATAGGTGCGGAATCGTTCGCAGTGATCGCATGATACCGCCAGGGCCCAGAGTATCGGCAATTGTCTGTTCGAGGCCATGCTTTTTGCAGACATCGAAATCAATGACCGTGCATGGTTCGTAGCCGCCAATCTGGAAAGCGACAACCACAAAGTCTGCATCTTTCAGCGCTTCTTTTTGATCCATGTGGCAAGTGATGGTACCAGTCGCCCCGGCGGATTGCATCAGCTTGCTGACCACAATCTGGGATTCTTCAAGGCGGGTATTGTCAATATCCATGAGCGCGATATCAGCACTCTTCAGAGCCGGTTTGTGGAAAACATCGCCTAAAATGTTTTTGACAAAAATGGTTGAACCCGCACCGATAAAAGTTATTTTTGGGTGTTTCATGTTCGTTCCTTTCTAATCTGTCGCTGTCTGATGTCCTCATTCTGGGTTAAATGACGGGTGACTATCTTCCCCATCGTGAGGAATTGTTTCCCGTTTTCTAAGATTTAGCGGCTTGGTTCACAGATTTGTTTTCGTTGACGTGTTGGCGTGGGGGGATTGCTGCTCTAGGAATAAAGTTGTCTGGCTGGCTACCCGGTGCGCACATAAACTGCAGCAGGTTATTTAGCTCCATAAACGTCGGCATATGTAGGTTGTGAATAGTACTGGTGATCAAAATAATGGAATATCTTTATATGTCATTGGTTTAATAGTATTATTTTGCACTTTCGTTATTACGATAAAATATTCTATGGTGAGGCTGTTGGCTCGTTTCTAGGGTTCAATATTCACTCAAACATAGAAGAATCGATGAAATACCTATAGATAATAATTTAAAAGTTGAATCGGTATTAAAAAGCATACCGTGAACAACTTGAATAAATGGCTAGAAAATGTGGAATATGTAATGAAAAATGAATGCTCTCTTTCAGGGTTTATTCGAACTCTTCACCTTCAGACGAAGGAAGTTGGAATCGAGAAGGTATTCAACCAGGTTCAAGAACTTGGTGGTAAGAAACTGAGTTCTCGGACATTCGCAAATAAAGTTAACCCAAGCCAGGATGGTCATCACCTGACCATTCAAGAGTTCATGTTGACAATGAAAGCACTTCAGGACGAAGAAAGACATGTCTATATACTCGAGGAAATGTTGAAGGTTTTTGGCCTCAAATGCGAAAGGTTCGATAGTGATGACGAGTATGAAGTCACCTATCGAAATGTCCTTAATGCCTGGATGAACTGGGATAAGGAAAGGGGTGACGTTCAGCATGAAATTCGAGATGCTTTAGTTGATGGAAAAGTGAGTGCTAATGAACTTGAAGAAATAAAAAAAGAAATGAACCAAGATATTAGTGCAATGATCAAGCTTAGGGACATGCTTGAATTTGCATGCAAAGAAGGCAAGGTTTTAAGGTAAGTAAGAATTGATTGCCTTTAGCAAATCCTGTGTTAAAAAAACCTCTGCCATTTGGCCGAGGTTTTTTTACGTGATAGGCTGCCCAATGGCACGATAAGGTAGCCACTGTTTGTAATAATTATTCGCTAGCGTACTAGCACAATCAGTATTATTTCATGGTTATTCTTGGGGTTTACTCTTTTTATTATATTCCGCTATAAACTTGTTCCTAACATGGCTTAGTATTTTCTGAGATTGATATTTGAGCTTTTTTTGAATTGATTTCTGGTTATTGCTCATATTTTAATTAGCTTACCACAACCATGGCATCGATGAACTTCTTTAAAAAATAGACGTTGCCAAAGAGTACGTTTAATACGGTAAACACGGTTATGATTACATTTCATAAAAACACCATTGCTATTTTATTTACTATATGAGTTTTAAATGAAAGTGTTATTCCACTTTCAACAATAAATGATTTGTTATTTTTATATAAATAGGACTGCTCACGCCCTATGGGTATTAATAGTACGTATGGGAAAATGGATTAGTACGTGAATCCGTATGGTGATTTCACATTGAGGCTGTGAATTGTTATTCGTGCAAGATTTCAGCCTGCTCAATCAGAAGGGGTATTTATTCTCCCAATTTATTGACTTGCTAATAGCTTTCCTGTTGCAGCCTAATGCAATACACTTGCAATTGCTTGCATACCTGGGCAGATGGAGACTTCACGCGGCAGGCAAGTATAAGCTGTGAAGTGATGGATGACAGGAAAGGACAATATGAACATTGAACATGTAGCAATTTGGACCAAAGATCTAGAGTTGATGAAGTCGTTTTATCAGAAGTACTTCAATGCGGAGGCAAATGATAAATATGTCAATCCAACCAAGGGCTTTTCGTCCTATTTTTTGAGCTTTGACTCAGGCGCACGTTTGGAAATTATGAGTATGCCGACGATACCCGACTCGAAAAATGATATTTTTGAGCAGTTTACGGGACTGATTCACCTTGCTATGTCGGTTGGCTCAGAACAACAGGTCGAAGTATTAACCTCCCGTTTAGCCGCTGACGGTTATAAAGTGGTTGACGGTCCGCGCCGTACCGGCGATGGCTATTACGAAAGTGTGGTTCTGGATCCTGAGGGCAACCGCCTGGAAATTACCGTTTAACGCAGGGGTGAGTGATAGTGCTGAAATTGCCTCCCTTTTATGTAATTGATTCTTGTTGTTTTAGACTGGAGTAGTCATGGAAGTACAAGCAGTATTGTTCGATATGGATGGGCTGATCTTCGATACCGAAGGGCTCTACAAAGCGAGTTGGCAGCTGGCGGCCAGCGAGCAGGGCTTTGAGTTGGAAGACGATTTTTACCAGAGCTTTATCGGGGTGCAGGATGCGGAATGCGAGCGTCGGGTGGTCGCCCGATTCGGTGACAAACTTGACCTTGCCCGCTTTAGGCAGGTGCGGGATACCGATCTTCATGCCCGTCGTGACATGGGCGTTGCCTACAAGCCGGGATTCGATGAATTGTTCCAACTGCTGCAGGCCAATGACATCAAGTGTGCACTGGTAACTTCTTCGGCACTGCCTGAAGTGAAGCATCATTTTGCAGGTTCTGGGCATCTGGCCCAGTTCGATGTGGTGATCACCTCGGAAGATGTCGAAAACGGCAAGCCTCATCCCGATTGCTACCGGATGGCTTCTGAACAGTTGGATATCCTACCTGCAGCATGTCTGGTGCTGGAAGACTCCAACAACGGCATGCGCGCTGGACTCGATGCGGGCTGCAAGGCGGTGATGATCCCGGACTTACTGGAGCCGAGCGAGGATGTCGCGGAAAGGGCGCACGCGGTACTGCAAAGTTTGGCTGAAGTTCCTCGTGTGCTATAGCCGATGTTACCTATATGCTTTAACTTGTTGATATAAAGGTATCTAATTAGCTTAAATATGCACTGGCTTTATCGTGGGTAAATTTACCAACGTTGAATACGAAGCCGGCTGCTAAGTGTACTCGTAATATTACTGCCTGATGATGATAAAGTGATTGGTTTTTCCGATTACACTAATCAGTTTTTTCCATTAAATTTGCCCCCAAAAACGGAATGATCGGGTTTATATTTTACCTGTACCTTACCAAAAAGGGGTAACTCCCATGTTTAAACAGACGATACCTCTACTGGCCACTTTGGCGGTAACCCTGTCACCAATATTGGTCACTAACCCGGCGAATGCTCAGGCAGAGCCGAAGACAAACCAATATTGGTGGCCTGAAACGCTCAACCTTAGTCCACTTCGACAGCACGCACCTGCTTCTAACCCGATGGGGGAGGAATTTGACTACGCGGCAGAATTCAAAAGCCTTGATCTTAACGCGGTGAAAAAAGACCTTGAGGAGCTGATGAAAACGTCTCAAGACTGGTGGCCGGCGGACTATGGTCACTATGGACCATTGTTTATCCGGATGGCCTGGCATAGTGCGGGGACATATCGTATCAGCGACGGGCGCGGTGGGGCCTATGGCGGGATGCAACGCTTTGCTCCTCTCAATAGCTGGCCTGATAATGCCAACCTGGATAAGGCTCAGCGCTTGTTATGGCCAATCAAACAGAAATATGGTCGCAAAATTTCTTGGGGCGATCTGATGATTCTGTCGGGTACCGTTGCGATGGAGTCGATGGGGTTTAAGACTTTAGGTTTTGCTGGCGGACGTGAGGATGCTTGGGTGCCTGATATGGTCTATTGGGGGCCTGAAAATGAATTTCTTGCCGACAAACGATACAGCGGTGACAGAGAGCTGGCACAGCCTCTTGCTGCGGTTCAGATGGGACTAATCTATGTCAACCCCGAGGGGCCAAATGGTAACCCGGATCCTCTGGCGGCCGCGAAAGATATTCGTGATACGTTTGGCCGCATGGCGATGAATGATGAAGAGACCGTCGCACTGATCGCTGGCGGACATACCTTTGGTAAAGCGCACGGTGCTGCAGAACCATCGAAGTATGTTGGTCCCGAGCCGGAGGGCGCCAGTATCGAAGAGCAGGGGCTTGGTTGGAAAAACAAATATGGCAGTGGTAGTGGCGCAGATACCATTACCAGTGGGCTTGAAGGAGCATGGACAATTAATCCGGCACTGTGGACCCATAATTACCTGCAAAATCTGTTTACCTATAACTGGGTTCAAACCAAGAGTCCGGCAGGTGCAACCCAATGGGTGCCTGATGACGAGAGTGCATCGAAAATAGTGCCGGATGCACACGATGCGTCTAAAAGGCATGCCCCTATTATGTTTACGACAGATCTCTCACTTAAATTTGATCCGGAGTATCGCAAAATCGCCCAGCGTTTTCTTGATAACCCGAAAGAGTTTGAGCTAGCTTTTGCCAAGGCATGGTTTAAATTAACCCACCGCGATATGGGACCCCGTTCGCGTTATCTCGGCGATTGGGTTCCAGAGGAAGCGATGCTGTGGCAAGACCCGGTTCCTGCTGTCGATTATCCATTAATTAACGATGAAGACATCGCGAAGCTCAAGGATGATATCCTGGCTTCAGGCCTTTCTACTTCTGAACTGGTCAGAACGGCTTGGGCATCGGCATCCAGCTTCCGTGGTACGGATATGCGCGGTGGGGCGAACGGTGCCCGTATACGCCTCGAACCGCAAAAAAACTGGGAAGCCAATAACGCAGATGAAGTGGCGAAGGTTTTAGATCGTTTAGAAAAAATACAGCAAGACTTCAACCAAGGACAGTCAGATGGGAAAAAAGTGTCATTAGCTGATCTCATCGTTCTTGGCGGAGCTGCTGCCATTGAAGATGCCGCCAAACAAGGTGGACATGCGATCCAAGTGCCGTTCATACCTGGGCGTACGGATGCAACCCAAGAGCAAACAGATGTGAACTCTTTTGCTGTCCTTCAGCCGAAGGCCGATGGCTTCCGCAACTACTTTGCTGCAGGCAACCAGAGATCACCGGCGGAAATGCTGGTTGATAAGGCCGATCTGTTGACGTTGACTGTGCCAGAAATGACGGCTCTGGTTGGCGGTATGCGCGTTCTTAATGCAAATACTGAACAGTCTCCGCATGGTGTCCTTACCGATAAGCCGGGAACGTTGACTAATGACTTTTTCGTTAATTTGCTCGATATGTCAACCCAGTGGCAGAAATCTTCAGCACAAGAGGGGATATATGAAGGCCTAGATAGAGTGAAAGGTGAATCGAAATGGACGGCTACGCCAGTGGATCTTATTTTCGGGTCTAACTCTGAGTTGCGTGCAGTTGCCGAAGTCTACGCTGCCGCCGATGGGCAGGAGAAGTTCGTCGCTGACTTTGTTGCCGCATGGGTAAAAGTGATGCAACTTGACCGTTTTGAATTGTAATCATCACCCGGAAGTTAATGACTCCTGCACAGAGTGTGCAGGAGTCTTTTGGCGATGCTTTTAGTGGTTTGCTAAAAAGAAGGAAGGTGCTACTAGTTAAATTTCATTTGGCCTCAATGTGTTATCAGCTGCAGCAGCTGCTTGATGAACATGCACTGCTTTGCTGTACATCCTTCCCGGTTCCTAGGTAAGTATCTGATAGGTAGAAGTCAGTAAATAGCTGTTCAAAATCGTCTGATATCGTTTTTTCGGCAAGCCCTGTCTCCAATAGAGCAGACTGCCAAGCCTGTACTTTGGGTAGGCCGCATAAAAAGTCAAAGTCGGTATGCTTTTTAATTATTGCTGCCCGATGAAGCAGGGGCAGCCATGCGATATCGACATTGCTGAGCACGTCCGACTTGAAGAATTTGGCTTCCCCCGAGAGCTGTGCCTCCACTTTGGCAAATGCTGTGATGAATTTGGCTACACGCTCTTCAAAGGTTGCCTTGTCTTTGCTGCCCATCGTACCGCATTGGGTTAGATAGTTTTTTGAACCCAGGTAGCTCCAAGCGCGGTCGAGCGCACGCTGTTCATTGGTCACGCCTTCTTCAAGCGGACCAAATTCATCTTCGATATATTCAATAATTGCGTCAGACTCGAAAAGCGCAGTGCCAGACTCTGTAATCAGAACAGGAACTTGTCCGTTTGGTGCCAAGTCTAGGAACCACTGTGGTTTATCTTTCAGGCTGATATATTCAATTTCGTAAGGGACTTGCTTTGCTGCAAGGGCTGCAGTAACACGCTGGACAAACGGACAGATTTTAAAACTAACTACTTTAATCATGTTGAACTCTCATTTTATGTTTCAGTACCTATAAGACGAGTGGGGACATAAAAAGACGAAAAAAAATGAGATTATTTTTTGCTGAATTAAGAGGGGGCGTGAATTTTGCCTTAAGCCTGATTGCCTTAGCGAGCATTGCCGTCATGGTTGGAAAACGAAAACCGTTTTGCCTGTATTGATAAGCAGGCAAAACGGCGGGTCTGACTTAAATGGCATTACGCCGGAATATCTTTGGCGATGCTTGAAAGGGTATCGACAATCACGTCTATGTGCTGCTTTTCGATGATCAGCGGCGGTGACAAGGCGATGGTGTTGCCCATGCTGCGGACCATTACCCCTTTGTCGTAGCAGCGCTTGAGAATATCAAAGCCAACCGGCTTGCCGTCGGCCTGCTCGGCAAACTGTACGGCGCCTATCAGGCCGTAGTTACGGATATCGATAATCGAGGGGATGCCTTTTAGCGAGTGCAGCCCCTGCTGGAAATACTGGCCAATTTCACCGCCGGCACGCTCGAGCAGCCCTTCGCGTTGGTAGATATCTAGCGTTGCCAGCCCTGCAGCACAGGCGACTGGATGGCCAGAATAGGTGTAACCGTGGAAGAATTCAACGGCTCCTTCCGGGGCGCTGTTGATCACAGTCTGGTAGATCTCGTCCTTGGCAAAGACCGCCCCGAGCGGAACCACACCGCTGGTGATTCCCTTAGCTGATGTGATTAGATCCGGCACCACGTCAAATTCTTCGGAAGCAAATGGCGAGCCCAAACGCCCCCAGCCGGTAATGACCTCATCGAAGATAAGAACCACATCGTGCTTGCTACAGATTTCACGAAGTCGGCGCAGGTAGCCTTTAGGTGGCAGGATCACCCCACCGGCACCCGCTATCGGCTCAACAATTACCGCGGCGATACTGTCTGCACCGTGGAACTGGATAAGCTGTTCCAACTGTTCGGCCTTTTCCGAGCCCTGTTCGGGTAGCCCCTGGCTGAAGGCGCTGTTGGCAATATCAAGGGTGTGTGACAGGTGATCGGTAGGGAGCAACGGACCAAAACCCTTGCGGTTTGGGGTCAGGCCGCCGACGGAAATACCGCCGAAGTTGACACCGTGATAGCCGAGCTCACGACCAATCAGCTTGAACTTGCCGGTATTGCCTTTTGCCTGTTGATAGGCGAGGGCAATTTTTAGTGCACTTTCCACCGCCTCAGAGCCAGAGTTGGTAAAGAAGACTTTGTTTAGCCCCGGAGGGGTAAACGAAACCAGACGCTCAGCAAATTCAAAGCCGATATCATGGCCGAAGTTAAACGGTGAGCTGTAATCCAGTTCAGCAACCTGCTTGGCCATTGCCTCGCCAATTTCTTTGCGGCCATGCCCCGCATTGACACACCATAATCCTGCGGTGGCATCAAGCAGCTGAGTTCCGTTATCTGAATAACAGTACATACCCTCTGCGCGGTTGATGATCCTAGGGTTGGCTTTAAAGTTACGGTTTGCCGTAAACGGCATCCAGAATGCGTCGTAGCTGACTTTCTTTTCCATGTGCTGGCTCTGTGGTTGTTATTGTTGAATGGAGGTTAACAAGATGTTGCTGGCTGAAAAGTCACTACAAATTAAAATAAAGGTTTATGCCTATCAAACATTGCCTGTTGCCGGGGCGAGCTCTGCCTGCATGAAGTTGACGAATGCTTGCGCTGCACTGGATAGATAGTGGCTGGATTTCCAGCCGATACCGAGGTGGAGCGGGATTACCGGTTCAAAAGGCACGGTGACCAAATCAGTATCGTTACCGAGGATGATCGGCAGGCAGGTACAGATACCGATTTCCTTGCGCACCAGTGATTTTAATAGCTCGATCAGGTTGGTTTCGAAACGGATGTCCGGGGTGATTTTCTGCTGTTGGCAATAACGGCTAATAGCCTCTCGGAGAAAATACCCATCACGAAAGAGTACCAGTGGCTGCTGGCAAAACTGATCGAGGGTGATGCTGCTTTGCCGGGCAAAGGGGTGGTTGCTTGGTACACAGGCGACAATTTGTTCTTTGGCAAGGGTAGTATGGCGGATTTGATCGTGGGGGCGGTCAGAGCGGATCAGTGCCAAATCGAGCTGGCCGTCGAGCAGCATTTTTTCCAGGGTGGCTGTACCGGCTTCCTGGATATTGATCTGAATGCCCGGATAGGTTTGTTTGAACAGGGCCAGCGTTTCGGGCAGGTAATACGATCCGAGCATGGCTGATACCCCGAAGTTAATGACGCCGCTTTCCAGCCCTTTCAGCTCCTGCAGTTCTTTTTGCGCCTGCTCGACATCTTCGAGGATCTGTCTGGCATGGCGCAGCAGGACTTGTCCGTCAGCCGTCAGGCTCATTTGCCGCTCGGCGCGGTTGATCAGTTTCAGCTCCAGTTGCCGTTCCAGTTTTTGAATGCTGATACTCAGTGCCGACTGGGCAATGCCAAGTTGATCTGCCGCTTTGGTAAAGTTGCCGGTCTGGGCCAGCACCGTGAAATAGTGTAATCGCTTGAGATCCATATCCGCTCCTTGGTGACAGGCTTGTTGCTACTTTCTATCTATAAAATATATGAAAACTATATTTACCATATATTGTTAATATCTTCCCGCCCTCGTTATAGTTTTGTTAACCCGAATGGCCGGCGATGCCAGACGGCACTCCAATAACAGTTAAGTCAACCTCACCGGGCCGGAGAGCCTGTTAAAGAGACAAAGGAAGCTACCCATGAATATTGCCCCAGCAGTGAACGAGAGCACGACCCAATACCACGGTTTTTCTGTTGCCCCTTATGCGATTAACCCGCGCTTGCAAGTGGTAACACTGGACAAGAATACCTTGGATCGTTTTATCGATTTGAGTGCTAACTGGAGCCTGCAGTCGCTAGAGTACAAGCCGTTTTTACGCTATGCCACGGCTGATGCCCTGGACAAGGCTTGTGATTACCAACTGGGTGAATTACTGGTTGCTATAATGGCAAACCGTGAAACCGGTGCTTTCTTACTGCAGGCGGACGAGCAAGCACAAGCTGCTTTTGAGGACAGTGACGAGCAGCGGGATTTCTTCGTCAAGCTTTCCACGGCGGTCTCCCACTTGATCGGAATCCCGAACTTCGATGCGATGTATGGCAAGTACTATGCGCGCTTTACGGTCAAGAACGAAGATCATAGCGACAGCTATTTGCGCCAGGCCCACCGCCGTATGGAGCTTCACAATGACGGAACCTATGTCAATGAGCGTACCGACTTCGTGCTGATGATGAAGATGGACGAGCAGAATATGGAGATGGGGGATTCGTTGTTGCTTCATGTCGACGAGTGGCAGGAGCTGGAACGCTTCTATCACCATCCGATGGCCAAGCAGAACATTGTCTGGGGAGCACCACCGAGCAAAAATGTCGGTTATACCATCGAGCACCCGGTATTTTTCGAGGAAGACAGTAACGGCAAGCCGCACATGCTGTTTATCGACCAGTTTGCTCAGCCACAGAACATGCAGCAGGGGCTGTATCTGCATCAGATGAGCGAGTCGCTTGAAGCGGACAGCAACTGTTTCAATGTCAGGGTCAAAGTCGGATCGATGCTGGTGGTGCAGAACCATTGTTGGCTGCACGGCCGTGATAAGTTTGTTGCCCATGGTGGCCTTAAGCGTGAGCTGCTTCGCCAGCGTGGTCACTTTACTCGTTAAGTTGGCTTAATGTTGCGGATTAAAGAATAAATACAAAGATAGAGCCCGCCGCAGTGACTGCGGCGGGCTTTTATCACAGTTGGTATCAATGGAGTGAAAACGAGTGAGTACTATCTACGATTACATCATTATCGGTGGCGGTATTGTCGGGGTTTCGACTGCGTGGCAGTTGCAGCAGCGCTACCCGGATAAATCGATTTTGCTGATAGAAAAAGAAACCGGCTTGGCGCAGCATCAGACGGGACATAACAGCGGGGTTATTCATGCCGGGGTCTATTATGCGCCGGGCAGCATGAAGGCGGAATTTTGCAAAGCTGGGGTGGAAGCGACAACCCGATTTTGCGCCAAGCATGATATCCCGGTCGAAAACTGCGGCAAGCTGCTGGTAGCGACTGACAAGCTGGAGCTGGAACGGATGCAGGCGCTATACCAGCGCTGTATGCAGAACGGTATCGGGGTTGAGCTGCTGGATCTGGCGGCATTAAAGCAAAAAGAACCCAATATCGAGGGGCTCGGAGCGATACTGGTCGATACCACCAGTATCGTGAACTACCGTTTGGTGACCGAGAAAATGGCCGAGGAGTTCCGCGCCCTGGGAGGTGAGGTGATGCTCGGTACGTTGGTCGAAGGCCTGATAGAAAATGAGAGCGAAATAATAGTAACTTGTCGTAAAAGTGAAGAGATCTTGGCGTTATCTTGTCGTTTTATGATTGCCTGTTCGGGACTGATGGCCGACAGGATGACCAAGATGCTGGGGATCAAGACCGATTTCCAGATCATTCCCTATCGCGGCGAGTATTACCGGCTGCCGGAGAAATACAACCAGATCGTCAATCACCTGATATACCCGATCCCCGATCCGGATCTGCCGTTCCTGGGCGTGCACCTAACCCGGATGATCGACGGTTCGGTAACGGTGGGCCCCAATGCGGTGCAGGGCTGGAAGCGTGAAGGCTATGGCAAGGTGAATGTGAGCCTGACTGATATACGTGACATGGTCACTTTTTCTGGTTTCTGGAAGGTCACTGCCAAGCACCTAAAAACAGGGTTGATCGAGACCAAAAACTCATGGTGGAAGCCGGGCTATCTCAAGCTGGTCAACAAATACTGCCCGAAAATTCATCTGGCGGATTTAGAGTCCTATCCGGCGGGGATCCGCGCTCAGGCGGTGCTCAAAGATGGCACCTTGGTCCATGACTTTCTGTTTGCCGAGAGCCGCCGCAGCCTGCATGTCTGTAATGCCCCTTCCCCAGCCGCCACCTCGGCGATCCCTATTGGCGGCTATATCTGCGACAAGGTTACCGAAAAGCTGCGGACGGAATGTTTGCAGCCAGTCGCGATGGTTGGTTAAGTGCTGCAATGGTTAGCTCGCTAACAGGCTTTTAATGGTCTCCCATTCCGCCCAATATCATTGTTGATGCCATACCCAGAAGGTAAATCGAGAACGCGACGTGAAGGTCTGCTTCTGTCGCACTCAGGCTTGTTGCAATTTGTGGTAGACCGACGAGGTAGAGATCGATGCCCAATGGATACATCAGGACAAGGGCAAAGCAGCAAAAAAGGATCTTGTTCATGGAACTCGCTATGGCTAGGAGAAGGTGAAGACAATGTACTCGGGATGATTGCCGTCACCTAGTTGCCATTCAGACAAGAGCTCTTTCCTATTTGGAAAATGGCTAGTTGTTGCGGTAAAAGTCGCTCAGGGTTTTGATAAACAATGAACGAACCTTGTTGACTGTACTGGTCTTTTTGGTAATAGCCATGATTTCAAGGGTGTAGAAACGCCTTTCAGGTGCGATGGCTTTTAGATCGCCAGTATCAACATAGGGCTGGGCATAGGTTTCCGGCAGGAAGCCGATGTATTTGGAAGACAGCAGTAATGCTAGTCGCGACTCATAGTTATAGGCCGTGGCTTTGAGGTTCATATTAGCCAGGTGGCCGTTGATGTTTTCCTGAGTCTTCATTCCGGCATACACGACCGGAAAGCCGTCGATGATCTCGTCGCTGAGCTCGTCTGCACTGAGCTCGTACAGCGGGTTATCCCGGCTACAGTAGAGGTAGCAGTTATCGGTATAGATATGTTGGTATTCGAGACCGTCGAGGCTGCGGTGGTAGGGGATAAAGCCGATGTCGGCTTCCTCGCTCATCACCAGTCTTTCAATCTCAGTCATTCTGGCGACCTCGGACGTCAGGTAGACCTCGCTCGCCAGCTTTGAGAATTTGCGGAAAACATCCGGGATCCGGGCGCGAGTATCTAGGCTGATGGTATCGCTGAACAGGACTGTCAGGGTGCCGGATAACTGGGTATCAAGGTGGTTGATGGTGTTGCGAAAATCTTCCAGCTCGCCCAGTAGCTTGATGGTGGCATCGTAGACGACCGAACCCTCTTCGGTCAGGGAAAAGCCGGCGCGCCCGCGTCGGCAAAGTGTCAGGTTGAGGCGGGATTCAAGATTGGAGATGTGAATACTTATGGTCGAGCGGCTAATATTTAGCTCTGTTTCGGCTGCGGAAAAGCCACCGCAATCGGCCACTGTTTTAAAGATCTTCAGCTGCTTAATTTCATAATCCCCGACTTGTCCTATCGGGATAGAGGCTCTTGTCATTGTTTTATGCCTATAAAACTTCAGGTTTAAAAGTGGAAGTTTATTCACAGAACTGAGTTGTTAATATTCTGCCTACGTATTATCTACGAATGTTTAACATTTTTCTTTGAACCCTGTAAAAGTTCTCGGGAGCGGTGGCCAAGTTATGGAAGATCTAGGTTTAGTGATTTCCCATGCCTACATAAATGGGCAGTGGATTGCAGCAGATAAAGGAACCAGTATGCCGGTAATCAATCCAGCGGATGGCTCGTTGATCACCGAGGTACCGGATATGGAGGCCAGTGAAGCCGAGGCGGCCGTTGTTGCTGCCGACAAAGCCTTTAGAAGCTGGCGAAAAACCACGGCCAAGCACCGTGCGGGGCTATTGAAAGCCTGGTTTGAGCTGATTGTCGAACATGCCGATGAGCTGGCCAAATTACTGACCACTGAGCAGGGCAAGCCCTACAAGGAAGCCTATGGCGAGGTGATGTACGGGGCATCGTTTATCGAGTGGTTTGCCGAGGAGGCCAAGCGTACCTATGGTGAGCATATTCCGTCGGCGATGCCGGGCAATCGCTACTTAACGATCAAGCAGCCTGTCGGGGTGGTGACGGCTATTACGCCGTGGAATTTTCCGGTCGCAATGATCACCCGCAAGGTGGGGCCAGCATTGGCTGCGGGTTGTACCGTAGTGGTCAAGCCGGGCGAGGATACACCGCTTTGCGCGTTGGCGATGGCGCGACTGGCCGAGATGGCGGGGATCCCCAAGGGGGTGATTAATGTCGTCACTACGGCCAGACCTGCCGAAGTTGGCGAGGTGCTGTGTACCCACCCGCTAGTCAGAAAAGTGTCCTTTACCGGCTCAACGCCAGTCGGCAAGCATATCTTGCGTCAGGCCGCCGATACCGTGAAGAAGGTATCAATGGAGCTTGGCGGCAATGCCCCGTTTATTGTTTTCGATGATGCTGATTTGGACAAAGCCGTTCAGGGAGCATTGATCTCCAAATATCGCAATGCCGGGCAGACTTGTGTCTGCACCAACCGGCTGTATGTCCATGATGCTATTTATGATCAGTTTATGGCTCGGTATATCGAGGCTGTCGGCCACTTAAAGCTGGGTCATGGCTTGGCTGAAGGCACCGATATTGGCCCGTTGATTAATGCTAAGGCGGTTGCGAAAGTCGATAGGCTGGTGGCTGAGGCAGTCAGTCAGGGCGCCAACCTAATTTTGGGCGGAGCAATCTCAGATGTCGGTGCGCAGTATTACCAGCCGACTATCTTGGCTGATGTGACCGAGCAGATGGCGATTGCCCATCAGGAGCTGTTTGGCCCGGTGACCACGGTATTTCGCTTTACTGACGAAGACGATGTGATCCAGCGGGCGAACGATACCCCATATGGCCTTGCTGCCTATTTCTATTCCCGAGACAACAGCCGGATCTGGCGAGTGTGTGAGGCATTGGAGTACGGCATTATTGGCATCAACGAAGGTATTATTTCGACTGAAGTTGCCCCGTTCGGTGGGGTGAAGGAGTCTGGTTGCGGCCGCGAGGGATCTAAATACGGTATCGAGGATTACCTGGAAATAAAGTATCTCTGTCTCGGTATTGAGCCGTAAGAAACTAGCCCCCTGTTTTTCTGTTTTAAGTTGTTTCAACCCTTAGTTTGTGTCATTCCCAAATGAACGAATGTTCTAGTAGTGACGTTTTGGCAATACCTTTCCGGTATTGCCTTTTTTTTGCTTGATTTGTTTTTGGTGATCATCTTAATTATTTGTTTTTATTAGGTTTTGTTTCACTCTTGATAAAGGTTTGAGAGTTCTAAAACTTTAGGTGGATAAATGGGGATTTAATGGTTGTAAATAAGTTGTAATTATCGGTAACAACATGGCAACGGATGAAGTTTAGACGTCATGGCACTTACTCTCTGTTTAAAGGCTGACTGTTTTGAACAAACGGTTTTAAACAGATGAAGGATAAAAATAACAAGGAGCAAAATCCATGTTCAACACCCTACTTAAGCTGCGAAAGAAGAGTCTGAAGAAAACCCTGGCTGGCTACACACTGGCTGTCGCTGCCTCCCTGTCGGTGGTGCCAGAGGCGTTCTCCGCCGAGCACAATTGGCGTTTTGTGAACCTGTATTCGAGGGGAACGGCTTACGGTGAAGTATACAAAAGCTTTGCTGAAAATATCGAAGCCATGTCTGGTGGTCGTATTGCCGTACAGGTGATGTATGCCGGAGAAGGCGTCGGACAGACAGGTGTCTTGGGCTCGGTAAAATCCGGGCTGATGACAATGGGGGCCCCTTTCCAGCCCATGCATGCCGGCGAGTTTCCTCCGGGTGTGGTTGAAGTTGGCCTGCCGGGCATGACCGATGATGTCGGCGAGCTAAGTGCACTGTTCCATGAAAAGGGATGGGGTGAAGTACTGGAAGAGGCCTATGACAAGCAGAATCTAGTGTGGCTGGAACCCTATATTCAGCTGCCGGTGTATGTGTTGACCAAAACTCCGATTAATTCTATCGACGACTTCAAGGGAATGAAGATCCGTGCGCCGGGTGCCTATGGCAAATTTCTGCGCAAGTTGGGCGCTTCACCGGCCTCGCTGTCATGGAGCGAAATCTATACCAGTTTGGCCACCGGGGTTATTGACGGCTCAATTGGCAGTAATTTGATTGACCACCGCGATGGTAACCATGTCGAAGTTGCCAAATATATGTACCGCTTACCGATTGCCGGTGCTCAGGCATTGCCAATTGTGGTGAACAAGAGTGCATGGAACAAGCTGCCGGCCGATCTGCAGGCAATTGTTCGTGGCGCAAGTGCCCAGCATGCCCGCGAGCAGATGACCAAATCGCGCCTGTGGGAGTCTCAGGCTGTGGCGGATATGCAAGCGAAAGGCATGAAGTGGAGCCCGCAGCCGAGCAAGGAAGATATCCAGAAATGGAATACTGCGGCGAACTCGCTATGGAGCGAGTATGCCAAGGCGGATAAGTACAGCAGCCGCCTGGTCGAAATTCTGCAGCAGTAACAGTGTAAATAGCTGGTCAGGGGCGCAAGCCCCTTTTGTCTTTCTCCGGCTTCAAGGATGATGAATATGTTTAAGATGGCAATGATGGGATATTGCCTTGGGGTAAATCGCTTGGTTTACCTAGTCGGTTTTTCTGCCTCGGTACTGATGCCGTTGCTGGCATTGACCGTGGCCTTCGAAGTGTTCTCCCGCTACGTACTCGGTAGCCCGACGATTTGGGCCTACGATGTTTCCCTGTTTTTGTTCGGTTATATCGCCGCCTTGGGTGGAGCTTTGGCTCAGCAGAAAAAAGCTCATATCAATGTTGATGTTTTCTATCTGTCGGTGTCGGCCCGGTTTAAATCGCTTTTCAATCTGCTCTCTTACTCTCTGGCGATTTTCTTTCTGGTTGTGGTACTGATGATGTGTTACGGCAAATTTGAAGAAGCGGTTGAGTTCAACTATCGCCGCCAGTCGGAATGGGCACCGACCATGGCGCATTTTTGGATCATGATGATAGTGGCCTGCGGGACCTTTATTCTCCAGTACACCAGCGACTTACTTCAGGATATCTACTTCTTATTGACCGAACGCCAGCTGCTGGCGCAACAGGAAGAGATTTGTGATGACAATAACAAAACCAGTTATACGCCGGCAGGGATGGAGGACGTATGAGTATCGAAGTACTGACATTGCTGCTCATTGGCTGCATCTTGGCGAGTTTTGCCCTTGGTGCTCCCGTTGGGCTGGCACTGGGCGGTATCGCCATGGGGATGGGATACCTGACCTGGGGGGAGGGGATTTTTAATCTGATCCCGACCACCATAGAAAGTAATTTCTTTAGTTTTATTCTGTTGGCGATCCCGTTGTATATCTATATGGGACAGCTGCTGACCCGTTCGGGGATCGGGGATGCAATGTTCAATGCCAGTCAGATGCTGATTGGCCGCTTGCGAGGATCGCTGGCGATCAGCGTGATCGGCGTATGTTCGATGATCGGTGCCATGGTAGGCATTATCGGTGCCGGTATTATGACCTCGGGCAGTATTGCACTGAAGCCGATGCTGGATCGCGGTTATGACAAGCGACTGGCACTTGGGGTGATCATGGCCGGTGGCGGCTTGGGGATCCTGATCCCGCCGAGTATTCCGATGATTATGTATTCGGCGACGACCCAGAACTCGGTCGGGAGAATGTTCATTGCTGCGATTGTACCGGCACTGATCTCCATTACCCTACTGGTGGCCTATGTGATCATAAGCTGTAAGCTGAAGCCGTCGAAGGCACCGTTGAATACTGGCAAAGAAAACCAGATGACCGGTAAGCAAAAGGTGCGTACCGCCCGTGATGGCCTGTTTTCGCTGCTACTGATTGTTGCGGTGCTGGGCAGTATCATTACCGGTATTGCGACGCCGACAGAATCAGGAGCCATCGGTGTTGTCGGGGCGATTTTGCTGGCGGTGGTGTTCAAGCGGTTCCGGTTCGAGATGTTCAAGTCTTCCGGATTCGAAACGGCCATGCTGGTCAGTGTTTCGATGTGGATCATCCTTGGTGCGTCAATTTTCAGTAATTTTCATATGCTGAGCGGGGTGCAGAATATGGTGGCTCAGCTGACCCAGGATCTAGGGCTGCCGCCATTAGGGGTGATCATCTTGCTGCAGGTGATCATGTTGTTGCTGGGGTTCATTATCGATGAGCTGATCATTGTATTAATGTGCGCGCCGTTGTTTACCCCGATAGTCGTTGGCCTGGGATACGATCCGATTTGGTTCGGTATCCTGATGATCCTCAATATCGAGATTGCCGTTCAGACCCCGCCATATGGGTTTGCCCTGTTTTACCTAAAAGGCATAGCCCCGCCGGGGGTAACTATGATGGATATTTACCGCTCGATAGCGCCGTTTATTCTGCTCAAGCTTTGCGTGTTGATCTTGTGCATGCTGTTCCCGGAAGTGGTGTTGTGGTTACCGAATAAAATAATGGGAGCGAGTTGATATGAGCCTGAAACATGTATTGATGCCGGTCGATTTGGCTTTTCCGGATGTGGTCGAAAAAGAAGTCGAGATGGCGCTAAAATTACTGGCCTGTGATGGGGTAATTGACATGCTGTTTGTCGATGATGTCAGGGTCCATCACAGTATGGTGCCGACGGTATCGGGTGATACCTTTTCCGGTAAACATGCCAATACCCGTTTTGCGGTGCAGGCAATGCTGGAGCGCCTGGTGCCGGAAGAACATCGGGGTAGTAGTATTATCCGCAACGGGGTGGTGTTTGACGAAGTGGTGGCGCAGGCGAAGCAAACTAACGTCGATGCTATCGTAATGGCATCGGCCAAGCCGAAGCTTCGCTCGTACCTGCTCGGCTCGAATGCCGCCAAGGTCGTGCGCCATGCTCCCTGCTCTGTGTTTGTGGTGCGGTAGCGGTTATCAGTTCAAATTATAGAGCACAGCGGCATGCCGAGGTGCTCTTGTCCATATCCTACCTTGCCGGCGCTCAGTCAATATTCTTCATAGTATCTAACGCACTACAGTACAGGTTCAAAGGCCCGTCGAGCATATCAATGTTCAGTGTCGATTTTTCACCATTGCAATTGAGGGCGAGCGCATAGCCGTGCAGATAATCGACTAATAGGTCGAGGGCATTTTTTGAGGCTGTGGCATCAAGATTAAGTGGCGCCATTACCTGCTCGAAGCGTTCGATAAAGACGGTGGCGGGGCCGGCTGAGTCCATACTGAGCAGGGTTTCGAGCAGGCCGGGAAAGTCATTCAATAGCGATAAATAACTGCGGCACAGTTGGCGTAGTTCCGATTGCCAGTCGTCGTTAACCTTTGGTTGGTAGATATCTTCAACCAGCGACGTGGTGATCGCGACCAATAGGGTATTTTTATTTTTGAAGTAGTGGTAAATCGCCATCGCATCGACATCCAAGCGGCTGGCAAGCTGACGAATACTGGGGATTTTTCCCTCTTCTCGCATTATACATTTGGCCATATCGATGATGACTTGCCCGTTGAGATGGCTCGTTGCCCCCTTGGGACGGCCGCGCTTTTTATCCTTGACAGACATTCGATCCTCTCGATAAACTCACTACAAATTCTACGCTGTAGAAATATGTTAAACGAAGCTGGATTAAATGCCAAGTTCAGCCAGTTATCTCATTCATTGATTGGAGCCGATCATGTCAAATATTGTGTATATAGCCACCAGCCTAGACGGCTACATTGCAGACAAGGCCGGCAGTATTGACTGGTTACATGCTATTCCAAACCCCGAAGGTTCAGATTTGGGATTTGGCGCGTTCATTGACCGTATCGATGCACTGATTATGGGGCGCAATACTCTTGATATGGTACTGAGTTTTGACATTGACTGGCCGTATAGTAAACCTGTATTTGTTTTGAGTAATACAATGACCGAAGTACCTGAAGGTTATGAGGACAAGGTCTTTTTGGTCAAAGGTTCCCTTGAAAAGGTTATCAAACAAATCAACGATCAGGGTTATCAAGATCTTTATATTGATGGCGGGATCACCATCCAGAACTTCCTAAAACAAGATCTGATTGATGAAATGATAATTACCACTATCCCCGTTTTGCTTGGTGGCGGAGCGCCATTATTCGGTGATCTTGCCTCGCCATTGCAGTTCAAACATATCAAGAGTGAAAAGCTGATTGATGCCATAGTGCAAAACCAATACCTTCGAGTGCGTTAAGCAAGTAACAGTTTGGGTTTGATAACGGTGTTTCGGCACCGTTTTTTTGTTATCTGTGCCCCAGATAGCCATAGATGTTATTTTTTTCCTGCTCAATTATCTAAACACTGACTTATCCAGATTGGTATAAGAGCTTGAAATAGCAGGATAAGGAGTGTCTATGAACAAGATAGTTGTATTCACCGCAGCCGCATTGGTGATGCCGTTTCATAGTCTTGGAAATGATGCAATTTCGCCATATTTTGCTCATCTGAACGCTGAAACTGCAGGGTGTGCTGTCGGCGTGGTAAAGGGGGATAACCTTGTCTATGAACAATATTTCGGGCTGGCTAACTTGCGTTATCAGGCGCCTATCGATAACAGGACGGTGTTAAACATCGGCTCCATAAGCAAGCATATTACGGCATCGTTAGTCTTGATGCTCGAAGCCGAGGGAAGGCTCTCTCGCGCAGATACTCTGAAAGAATATTACCCCGACAGCCCGGACTGGTTTGGTGAGATCACCCTTTATCAACTTATTCATCATCGCAGTGGCTTGCCTGACTACATCAATGATTTTAAAACCGGATCCAGCCTGATCGATGAACTGGTTATATCGTCAAATCTTGTATCTGGATTATTCATCGGTCAGCCGATACCACGTGAGGTTTTGGTCGAGGCGGTGATTGGGTATATGACTAGTCTGGAAACAGCCCCGTTCCCTCCCGGTATTGCGACGAGGTACAGTAATACCGGCTACCTAATGCTGGCAGATATCTTGGAGAAGGTCAGTGGAATGCCCTTTGAGGACTTGGCAGAGAAAAGAATATTTGCGCCCCAGGGAATGGCATCGACCACAATAACCAGTGTTAACGATAGTGAAATTCCGTGGAGTGCGACGGGGTACGTTTATGATGATTACGACAGCAATGCACTGCGCAGCGCCGCATCGAACTTTGTTACCGCGGGAGACGGCGGCATACTGACTACGTTACCGGATTTTGCCAAATGGGTGAGCCATTTGCTTCAGCCTAAAGCCAACCAGAAATACTGGCAGGACTTTCTTAACGAGGAGGATCCGGTATTTGGCAAAGCCCCGGACTTTTCCTCTCGGCTCGATCAGTATGTGAATGGTCTTTTGCTAAAGCGTATCAATAACAACAAGTTCTATATGCATAGTGGTTTATCTATCGATGGCATGGGGAGCTATTTCTGGTTCTCTCGGGATTTGAATCTCGGCTATATCCAGATGTGCAATTTCTATGGGGTGATGGCACCCGGCTTCGATGTGGTTATTGAGCAATTTGCTGCTTTTTAGTGACGACTCTCTGCCTATTCATCACTATCAGTTGTTGAATCGATACTACAACAGCCTATCAATAAATCCCCAGCCAATTGGCTGGGGATTTTTCTGTCAGGCTGAATTTGAACAAGACTTTCCTGGTTCAAAACAAGCTGATGGCTAGCGGATGGTATATGCCGGGTCAAATGACTTCAGGTTGTATACGCGTTGTCCGTTATAGCTATGAACTTCGACCGACTTTTCTTTTGTATTGAGATTTATCGTGACATATTCGGTGTCATTGACGTTGTCCGTTGCGTCTCGGTAGGTCAGGAAAGGTGTCTCAAGCTTCAATGTCTTGGAGATTTGTTCGCGGTTCTCCACTGTCGTTGTGTGGAGCTCTGCAGTATTCAGCTCGAGGCTCAGTCCCCCTTGCTGGGTTATTTGGGTATTTTCATCCCTTACGGTGCCTGCACAATATAACGTACCATTGTTAATGTGCATATTCTGGCCGTTGAAGCCGTCGTCGAGGCCGATGAGGACGCTATTGGCCTGCATGTCCCATACCTGGCATAAGTTGCTGATGATGAAGCGGTCATCAATAACGTAGCTGACACTGGTGTTGTAGACATTGCGATCGCCCGGGATCTCAAGTGTCTCACCAAGGCCGCCATCGGCTTGTAACGCAACAAAACGGTTTTGGTATTGTATGTCACTGTTATCGCCGCCGATGGCACTGGTTGTGTACATTTGGCCTTCGAACTCGAATGGGATTGATATGCTATCCCAAGTCCAATGATCGACAATCTTGCCGGTGGCTTTTTCAATCTTATTTACCGTTGAATGGTTATGGGCATCGAAAGCATAGACATAACTATCGTTGGCAAAGACAAAGCTAGACTGGTTGTTGGTGAATCGAAGTCCGGCATTCGGAATTATTTTGTTCAGTGTGAGATCTTGGTTTTCCGAGGTTGGCAAGATGATCTCATAGAGGCTCTGTTCGGTACTTTTATATGGGTTTTCGGCACCCATCAGCAGGTTGCTGCCCTTATTGTGAGAGCTGTTTGCCGGAATGATGTAGAAGTCATGCGGCGCATTTAGGGAATCTACTTTTGCGTGGCTATCGATCGGTCGAATATTTTCCGGTAGTTCAAACAATCCCATCGTTTGGTGTTGGAAGTAATATTTTTCCTGATAGTTGAAGTAACCGCAGTGCTCCGTATCCATGAACGTTGGGACTTTTGCCAAAATAACTTGCCACTCGTCATTGATAGGTTCGACTGTAAGAAGATCAATTACCGGAGCCTCGCATACTGACGGTGAGGTGATTATATTGCCGGTATCGTCTGTGGTGTTGAAGTCCACAGCAACGGCTTCGACGGCATCATCAGTTGTTATACCAACGGAATAGCTATTGATGTCTGTGCTCTCGTCTACGCCGATCGAGCCAATGGCTTTGTACTTATTTAATTCGATGGAACGAAGCGATAGGTCACCAAAGGTTGCTGACGTAGATGGCGTGCCATCTGAACTGCCACCACCGCCACATCCGATTAATGTGATTGAAATGCCAAGTGCAATAAGGGTTTTAACAGCGTTCATTAGGAATCTCGTTGATAACCAGACAAGCAATAACTTTGCCTATTGAATGGTTTGCCGTGTGATTTTCTAACTTCCTTTTAGAAAAGCTTACTGATGAATCCGGCGGATTATATACAATGTTTTATTTTTGTTGGAGTCTTTGCTCTATAGTGGGGAGACGGAGTTTGTAAAGCGGGCAATACGGCTATACCGATTGCTTTACGAATGTCATTATTTTGTTAGCTTTCACGGTTATTGGTGTACCCTTGTCGCGTTAGTTTTGTCGACTTGAGAGCTCAGCCCGTCCGTCTTGCGGCAAGATATTAGGTATTAGCAGGAGTTGTTAACGTGAAACAGTCCATTATTCATATCGCCCTTGTCGTTAAAGACTATGATGAAGCCATCGAGTTTTATACCAAGAAATTAAAATTTGAGTTAATCGAAGATACTTACCAACCGGAGCAGGACAAGCGCTGGGTAGTGGTGTCACCGCCGGGTTCGAACGGGGCAACAATCTTGCTGGCAAAAGCATCGAAAGCGGAGCAGGAACCGTTTATTGGTAACCAGAGTGGTGGCCGGGTCTTCCTGTTTCTTAGCACCGATGATTTCTGGCGTGATTACAACCGAATGCAAGCCGAAGGCATCAATTTCGTTCGTGAACCCAAAGAGCAGGACTACGGAACTGTCGCAGTGTTCGAAGATCTGTATGGCAACCTGTGGGATTTACTGCAGTTAGATCCGAGCCATCCGATGGCGGGACGCTAAAACGTTACTTTTAGGTACCAAGAAGCCTGAGAGCAAAGCAAGCAGGCTTCTTGGAGGGGGATTAACTTACACTGTCAGTGGCAAGAAGATAATACTCAAGATGATGTTCACGCCCAGGCCGAAGGCAATAGGCGGAATTGTTCGCTTGATCAGCTCGAAGGGTGAAACTTTGGCCATTCCCGATGACGCGACAATCACTCCGGCAACCGGAGACATTGCACGACATGCGTTTGAAGCTTGCTGCATCGGCATCACTAAATATACCCCGTTGATGCCCATACCATCGGCAATTTTAGGGATCAGCTCAACGAAGGCGTAGAATGCTGCGTTACCAGAACCGGTCAGGAATGCCACTGCCCCCGTTAGACCTACCAGTACCAGCATCATCGAGGTTGCACCGAAGCCGACTTGAGATGCACTCTCAATGAGTATGTTGATGGCACCGATGGCTTTCAGGCCCTGTGCGAACACACCGGCACCGACAAGGATCAATACTACAGGTAGGGCATCTTCCATCCCTTTGATAATGGCGCTCATCCCTTCCATCGCGGTACGACCGCTACGGTGTCGGATCGCTTCCAAGGTCATTGCCGTAAAGAGGCACAGAATCGCAATGGTGCCGATATTCATGGTCACGCCTTCGACCAGCCCCAGCTCGCCACTGGTCGCGACCAGAACAATAATTGGCAGCATCGGCAGCCAACCGTAAAAGCCTGGCGCCTTGCCTTCGATCTCAGACGTGCGGACATCAACCGAGTTAAGGTCAACTCGCTGGCGGCTGCCTTTTTGGATCAGCCCTTCCTTCTTGTCCATGTATTGCTGCCAGAAGTAGTGTGCGGCAGCCATGGCGAGCATACTCGGAATCGCAAGCGGGATTTGATATTTAAGGGTATAGATCTCAACCGACATCCCCACGTTTTCAGCCGCAATGACCGAATCGACGGCCAGAGGTGAGAAACTAATGGTGGCGGTGGTGGCGATGGCGGCGGCAATAGAGATGGCAGGTAGCCCCAGCGCATTCAGTACCGGGAATAGCGTCGACATGAGGAGAACGGCCAGGCTGGTGGCGCCAAATCCTGCCAGTGAAATAAAGCTACCGATCAGAAACGTGAAGGCCAGCATCAGGTAGGGCTTATTGATCCCGCCGAGCAATCTCAGGGCGTTATTGATGACAATATCATTCGCACCGATGTAGGTCATATAGCGGGCATATGCCAGTAGCGAGAATAAGATCAGGCCCATGCCACCGAAGCGGTTATTGAACATGATGTTCATTGATTCAAAGATATCTAGCCAGATACTGCCGCTTGATTGCGTCTCTGGTACAACGGGTAAACCCAGCATGGCGCACACCGCCATCAATACAGCGGCCCCAAGGAACAGGGTCGCGATTGCGTTGTACTTTTTAAGAATGGCGAATCCAACTATAGATACGACCAATATGGAGATAAAGATGCTCATTAATTCCTCATATTTAACGTTAAGTAATGAGCTGACTATATATAGTAGTGTTTACGTCTGATTGTTGATTTGTGTCATGTGTTGCATATAAAGGTGAGTCGGGCAGATAGGTTAATCATGTTTCCACGTAGATGATCACATTTTCAATTATTTGATTATAAATCAGTAAGATAATTCCAATTTCTGTTTATGTTAGCGCTATCGACATGGACATTTAGCAAGAGTGGCTGGTATCTGAGTCAAGCCTCTTTATTTCTGATGGCGTTATTGTTTTAGACAGTTTTCAGCCTTGTGCCTAGACTGAACTTCAGAGTCCCCCAATTCTTCTGAAAACGCTAATTTCACCACACCAAGTTCAAAGCACGAGCGCGGCTAACCATGTAACCATGGCAGCGGGTTGAAAGAATGAGTAGTTGGCAATCGTGCTTCAGGGGCACAATGATGATCACAAAGAAAGAGAGTGCCAAGTATGACTCCGCCGTGGCAGAAACAGATCCCCCCGATCCTCTCGTAACGGTTTTTGACTATCACGAACGCACCAAACATCACTTTCACCGTTTTGCCAACGCATTAGACGCTTTGGACTGGGCTAGTCAGCCCTGTCCGTTTCGGTGCTACCAGGGGGCGCCAGAAATTCTTCTACCATTACCGGGGCAAGATACTACACCCAACTATGAGCCCTTCTTTGCCGGTCAACCTGCAGCGCTTCAACCGCTCAACCGGAGCACAATTTCAGCCTTTTTTTACTATTCACTCGCGCTTTCTGCCTGGAAAAGTTGTTTCGGGAACCGTTGGTCACTGAGGGTGAATCCGTCGAGCGGCAATTTGCATCCCACAGAGTGCTACCTGATAGCAGATACCATACCTGAGCTATCGGAACAGCCCGGCATTTACCATTATTTCCCCCTCCGCCATCAACTGGAATGTCGAGCATCGCTTGAGCAATCGAATTGGCGAGCCATAACCAGTGGCTTGTGTTATGACGGGCAACTGCCAAAAGGCAGCTTTTTAGTTGCTCTTACTTCAATCCATTGGCGGGAGTCCTGGAAATACGGCGAACGAGCTTTTCGTTATTGCCAGCATGATTGCGGCCACGCTTTGGCGGCTGTCAGAATTGCAGCCGGCCTGATGGGCTGGCAGCTGACCCTAATTGAAGGAATATCTGATTCAGATTTAGCCCGGTTGGTTGGAATCGATCGCAATGACGATTTTCCTAGCCGGCAGGAAAGGGAAGCTCCCGATTTGCTGGCTGTTGTCACGCCGGGCAACAGCGAGCTTCGAGTCCGCTGGGCACCAAATCAGATAGCGCTGAGTGATGTTGCAAATGGCAGGTGGCAAGGAAAGGCAAACTTGTTAAGTAAGAGCCATCACTCATGGCCATGGATCGATAAGGTCGCGTTAGCCTGTTATAAGCCAGAGACAATAGATTTACTGGAGGGCTGTTCGCAATTATCCGATTTATCCTATGCGAAAATTCCTTTGGAAAAGAGCAATCCAAGAGTAAATATCAATGCCGGGAAAATAATTCGGCAACGGCGCAGTGCCCTTGATATGGATGGTGAAACCCGTATCAGCAAAGCAACGTTTTATCAGATCCTAAGTCGTACTTTACCTGAGCAAAACCCCAGGTTGTTTGCAGCGACCACATGGCCAGCATGCGTTCATTTGGGTCTGTTTGTTCATCGTGTTGACGGGGTGTCTCCCGGCTTGTATTTGTTGCTCAGAGATCTGGCCAAAGTCGAACAGCTGCAAAGCTTAATGAGCATGGACTTCATTTGGCAGAAGCCGCTGGACTGCCCTGAAAACTTGCCCCTTTATTGCCTGCATTCAGCAGATACGCAAGAAGTCGCGAAGATCTTAAGTTGTCATCAAAGTATTGCTAGCGGCGGTGTGTTCAGTTGTGCCATGCTGGCGGAATTTGAACAACCGCTTCGGCAGCTGGGGCCCTGGTGTTACCGTCGACTTTTCTGGGAAGCGGGCATGATTGGTCAGATGCTCTATTTGGAAGCTGAAGCCAAGGGGATTCGCGCAACGGGCATTGGCTGCTTTTTCGATGATCCCGTCCATCAGCTATTTGGGCTAAAAGACCGCACTTATCAGAGCCTCTATCATTTCACGATGGGAGGGCCGGTTGAAGATATGCGTTTGGAAACCCTGGCTGCCTATTCAGCAGCCCGTTAATCCTCGTCGAGCGGTGAGCTCGATCCTGTTCAATCCTGTATTACGGTAAGAATTGCAGAGATGCCAGCCTGCGACAATGATCATGGTTTCAGCCGTAGTTGAGCGATGTTCTGTGATCAATAGGGCATGCGAAATACGAGAGGTCTGGCAATATAACTGAATAGATTCAAATAGCTAATGAGGCCGGAAATGCAAAAAATCGGAGATGACCTATGGGTACATGATGATTCAATGAAACTCGCTGGCACCAAGCTCGGGCTGCGGATGACGGTGGTGAAGCTCACTGATGGGTCGCTGTGGTTGCATTCAGTTACCGCATTGTCCCCAGAGTTGAAGCAGGAGATCGATCAGCTCGGCAAGGTGAAATATATCGTTGCGGCCAATAATGCTCACAACACCTGGTTGCAAGACTGGTGCGAAGCCTACCCCGAGGCTGATGCCTATGTCAGTGCGGGTATTCCGAGAAAAGTGCCTCTTTCTAATTACCATATACTGCGTGATGGTCTTGAAAATGCCTGGCCCGAGGATCTGGATTGGGAATATATGCCCGCCGTACCATTTTTTAACGAGACGGTATTTTTCCATAAAAAGACCCGTTCATTGATTGTCACCGATCTTATTCAGAACTATCCGGATGAAGTGCCGACCGGCTTGGCCGGAGTCATGACCAAGTATATTTTCCAGCCGATTGGCTTCAAGGGCACCTGCGTCGCTCCGCCGCTAAAAATGGGCTTTATGATCAAGGATAAGCCGAAGTTCACCGAATTTATTCGCAGCGTTCAGGGTTGGGATTTTGAGCGCATTATTGTGACCCATGGTGATATTATTGAGGAAAATGCGAAGTCAGTGTTTACTGACCTTTGTGTACGTTTCCTTAAGTAACGAACCACAACGCCCATCGTGAATACCGTCGATGGGCATTAATCCTTTTCTGCAAAGTCTTTTTCTAGGCTTGTCTCTTCTTGAGTCGCCCCCTCTTCAGTCACGTCTTCTGGCACTAAACGGATGATAACGTGCTCTTTGCCTTTTAGTTTGATGGTGAATTGATACCCGTCGTGTTGCTGCTTAATCTCTACTTGCAGGTATTGCTTGTTATCTGCGGCGAAGATCAGGCGTTCGGCGTCATCGTGAATGAGAGATAAATGGATTGGTGTTTGGTTGCCGGCAAAAGTTGAAAGAAACTTCAGTCGGGTTTTCGTGCTGCCAAGGTAGAAGCGCCAGTGATGCTGGGAGACAGAGAGTTTGGCAATGCCATATAGCGTATTTTCTTCTGATATCTCGAAACAAATTGGATAAGGCAAAGGGCCTCGTGGGGTCTTGATAGCCTTACCTTGCCAGCAACCTTGTAATGACTCAATCAGAGCATCGCCGGATGCTGCAGGGAGCGGGGCGAGCAGTGTACTTACAAGTATCGTCAATAAGAGGGATGGCGCATTAGAGCGTAACTTCTGCATGCTGGTATGTCTGATTGGTTGAAACTGAAAATGTGGTACTTCAAGTACAGGAAAAAATTGCCATTGGGGCAAGGCATCCAATCGTTGGAAGTGAAACTGGACATGAATCCACGTTGGATTGATTTGCCTGATGTGTTTCCGATCGATATTCATATCAATAATTTAAACTGCGGCTTGATAAAAATGCCATTTCATTATGTAATGCGCTCGGCATGATTTTGAACGCTGTTTAATTTGTTGGGGGAAATATGAAAAAAATCGTATTGGTAGAGGATGACCTCAAGCTCTGCGAGCTGTTGGCGAACTACTTCAGGCAGCAGCAATTTGAGGTGGTGACCGTCTCTGACGGGCATCTGGCAACGGATACGATTATTCAGCATCAACCCGATCTTGTCGTGCTGGATCTAATGTTGCCCGGTGTCGACGGGCTGACGATTTGCAGAAATGTAAGACCTATGATTAACAGTAAAATCCTTATATTGACCGCGAGCGATGATGATATTGACCATGTGGCCGGACTGGAAATTGGCGCCGATGACTTCGTCAATAAGCCGATCAAACCAAGAGTGTTGCTGGCGCGTATTCGTATGCTGTTGCGCCGGGGCGAGGAAGAGCCGGTAGCAGCTGCTGACAACTCTTCGGTGGTAGGTAATCTATCAGAAAGTACAGCGACAGAATGCAGCCATGGTGGCTTGGATCTGAACTGCCTCCGCAAGTCATGCTCCCTTGATGACGAGACGATATGTTTGACGGATAGCGAATTTGACTTGTTGTGGCTACTGGCCTGTCGCCCGGACGAAGTGCTCTCTAGGGAGTTCTTGGTCAAGAGCACTCGGGGCATTGAGTACGACGGCCTGGATCGCACCATTGACAATAAAATTGTGTCGCTACGTAAAAAGCTCAAGGACAACCCGACACTGCCGCGAAAAATCATCACCGTGCGCGGCAAAGGTTATCTTTTTGTCCCCGACAGATGGTAAGAACACGCGATGAAGCGATTGTATTGCGAGTTTTTTATTGGTGTTTCGGTACTCTTTTTTCTCAGCATTTTGAGCTATGTCTATATAACCCAAGAGCTGATGCCTGATTACGAAGAGATTATCGAAGTTGATCGGATGCATAGCGTCATGGGGATTCTGGATGATGTTGCCCGTGACTTGGGTCAACACCGTGCCGATGAGCTGTTCACCAGGTACGCAGAAGAAAGTCATTTAAGTATTACGCCATATCAGTGGCAAAGCCCTGAACTAACGGCCGAGATCATCGACGACTTGAAACAGAGCCGAATTTACTGTGAAGATACATATAGCTTTTATGTTGTTTATGGTGATGCTCATCAGATTTACAGTATTTCCCCTGATCTATCGAAACCAATCTGGGAGCATCTCGATTTCGACGATACGTTGATGTGGCTATTTTTCTATTCAGGATTCGCTATCTATAGTGCCCTGATGCTAAAAGTACTATCCCGGCGGTTTAGGGTTCTGGAGCAGACCACATTGGCCTTTGCCGAGGGGGATTTTGCCATTAGAGCCTCGGAAAAGCCTGGTGATCGCTTGGGTCAACTCAATAACAGTTTTAACCAGATGGCGGACAAAATCTCCGCCTTGATAACCAGCCACAAGCAACTGACCAATGCGGTTGCCCACGAACTGCGTACACCGGTGTTTCGGGTGCAGTGCCAACTGGAAATGCTGGAAGACTCCGGGCTATCGTATGAGCAGCAGAGTTATGTTGCCGGTATTCATGATGATATGGCCGAGTTGGAGCAAATGATTGAAGAGCTGCTCTACTTCGCCAAGATGGAGCGAGCGGCGATCCCGCTGAATGTCACTTCAGGCCATGTCAGTACCTGGTTGGATAAACTGGTTTCGAGCTGTCAGAAAGATACCGACATCGCTATTGCTGTGGAGTGTTCCCACAAAGAGCGAGCCAGTGTCGATGTGTACCAGCTGACGCGCGCGGTGTCGAATATCGTCCGCAATGCATCCCGCTATGCCCAGCAGAAAATTGTTGTCAGGGTTTTTCGTTGTGAGCAAGCACTGCATATTCAAATCGATGATGATGGTATCGGGATCCCCGAAACCGAAAGAGAGCGCATTCTAGAGCCGTTTTACCGGGTCGGGACGGCAAGGGATCGTGAGTCGGGGGGGCATGGCCTCGGCTTGGCGATTGTGGCACAAATTGTGGCTCGTCATCAGGGCAAGCTCGAAATTGGCTCGAGTGATGCTGGTGGTGCGCGCTTTACGCTCATCTTGCCGCAAGCTCACCCGGAAGAAGACAAGGTAACGAGCCTAACAGAATAGCTGGTTTGGGTATTGCGATGTATGGCTTTGTATCGGTAGCGACAAATGCAGACAAGGGGCTGATACAAGGTAATAATAAAACGGCGTACATTTGTTGTCAGTTTTTTAATAAGTATCAGTGAATACACCTTGATAACACGATGTTCTTACCCCGTACCTTACAGAGAGATGCTCCGATGAATAAGCTCCTTATTGCCACGACGCTAGCGACATTACTTTCGGCCTGCGCCTATCAGCAAAAGCCGATTGTTGATATGACGAATGTTGACCAGGCACAGTATGATCAGGATTTCGCATACTGTCAGTCTTATGCCGAGAACGTGGATAAGGCCGAGTCAGCGAAAGTCGAGGCACAAAACGGTGCAGCTGCCGGTGCGGTTATCGGTGCTATTGCCGGTGGCCTTGAAGAAGGGATCGCGGGTGCGGCGGTTGGTGCAGTGGCCGGCGGTGCTGTTGGTGGTGGTGCCGGAGCGATAGGTGGCGCAACGGATGCGACGAAAGTGCAGGCCAAAGTACTCCGCCGCTGTCTGGATAACAGAGGCTACGTCGTGTATGACCTTGATAAGTAACTGATCAAAGCAGGCTATAGAGTAAACATTCTCCCTCAGGCTGACAAAAAGGGCTATATAACCAAAGCGTTGTATAGCCTTTTTTTGATGGCTCGGAACTAGGTGAGTATCGCAGTTACTTCGCAGCGCTTGCCGGTGGATGCCGCGATTTTGTCAAACTCGATGTCAAGCGCGGTGAGTGTGGTTAGCATGGCTTTAGTGAGTACCACGTTTTCAATCACAAAGCAGCCATGCTCCTCACAGCGCTTGTCAAAGCGGATGTGCTCGTCACCATGTGCACCGATCCCGTAGCTGTCAATCACGATAAAGGCCGGGGATTGCTGCAAAATGGCATCTAGCACAGTGGTATCAAGAGTCGTGTCCAAATCTCCGTAGTCTTTGTTGCCGTAACCATTTTTCTCAAGGTTGGCGGTGTATAGCACTAATGACTTGCCGGTAAGCGCCAGTGCCGTGATTTGCTCGATATTCGGCATCCGTTCTGAGCAGTCGATAATGACAGCCTCGGTGCTGTAGTGGTTCTGCTGCGGTACTTTGGTGTAGCAGTCGATATGGGTGCCAATGTGCCCTAGCGCGTTGACCGAATCCGAGTGCTGTTTGGCCCACTGGTAAGCCGGATGTTCTTCGTTGATTTCAAGACTAACGGGAATATGGAGTGTGGTTTGTGCCTTCATTTTGCTACCTCCCTTGAAGTGATGGCGTCAGTTTAGGGAGAAATAGATGTGGATATTACAAATATAAAGACTAAAAATATCAAAAATAAGACAGAGTGAAGGGGGCGACTGTCATTAACTTAACCATTAGTTATCCGATGGCAGGTAAGTTTTTAATTAGAATAGAATTAATGCTCATTTCCCGTTAACGTATAGCGATGCTTATCGTGGTTTTAGTTAAGGTTGTTAGGCTTTGAATCATTTCGATTATAACTTACTCAAAGTTTTTGAGGTTTTGCTTGAAGAGCAAAGTGTCACCGCTGCGGCATCGCGTTTGTACCTCAGCCAATCCGCCGTGAGTAAACAGCTGGCCAAGCTAAGAGAGACTTTTGATGACCAGTTGTTTGAGCGTACGGCCCACGGACTAAGGGCAACACCGAGGGCGATGCAACTAGCACCGCAGCTGCATCAGATTTTGCAGCAACTCGATCAGTTTACCCGCCCTGCAACGTTTGAGCCTGCGCTGAGCCAGCGCGAGTTCCGTATTGATTTGGTGGAAACGGCTTACTCGCTAACTTATCCCTTTTTCATGCCGGATCTACTGGCTCAGGCGCCGAATGTCAGCCTTAATAGCCAGACATGGAGTCATAGCAGTATCGATAGGTTGCTGCGCTGCGAAATTGATATGGCGATTTGCAGTCGGGAATGGGATGAGCGCTCACCAGTGCACATTAAAAACATTCCCTCAGACCTGAACTATGTCGAACTGGTGCGCGACTACCCGGTATGTTTAATCCGGAAAGAACACCCGCTTTTGCATGAAAAGTGGGACCTGTCGACTTTCCTTAAGTACCGCCATCTTCAGGTTACTTTTGGTGGTATCGAGCAGTGGCTGCTTGACGAAGTGCTGAATATTAAGCACTTGAAACGCGATATTGCCGTCAACATGACGGACTTTTACAGTGCCATGAGCCTGTGTGAGCAGAGCGATCTTATTCTCTGTGCGCCAGCAAGATATGCGGCCAAAATGGCCAAGCATTTTGAGTTGTACACCCTTGAGGTTCCCGTAGACGTGGTGCCGGGTGCCTATGTTTTGTTATGGAATAAACATTTTGAACTTGATCCCAGCCATCGCTGGTTGCGGGAATTGATTGCCAATAGCGTTAACGGTAATGACTAACTTTTTTGATGTTGTGTGCAACTTGATGGGTATCTGCTTGAAAGCGTTATGCATATCCAAGAAACTTGTAGTGGATGTACGGAAAAGCATTCAGGCACTGTTTATGACCACCGAGCCCCTTTTGGGAGCGCATTTTGCTTGCCATGAATATTGAACATTGTATTGGTACATCAATCGAAATTAATGTGATCAAGGGCACAATCATAAAGAGGATCCATAGAGGTTGCATATATTTATTTGTGAGCGAAATGTGGCATGCTAGCCGATTCTCGAAAACAGGTTGCTGAGTGTTTTTCCTAAGCCTAAAGAAATTCCTCATGTAGCCGAAGTAATACGGGTAAGATCGGTAGGGCCGTGATCCTTCCTCTGCTGTATTGAATGGATATTAAAAGGAACTGTAGTGATCCGCTTTCTTCAATTGTTATTGGCTTGCCTTGCTTTTGCCGCTATTGGTTTTTTTCTGTTGCAAGATGCCCCAACGGAGCAGCCGTCGAAGTATAAGTTTTTTGCGGCCAAGTATCAGCCGGAAAGCCAAGAGTACAAAGACTTGTATGCGCATTACTCAACATTGGAAGATGTTCCGATGCCTGTCGGCTCTTGGGAGGGATATAGTAGCAATGGTCATCACTTCCTATTGAAAGTGAATGAAAAGGGTGGCTTTGTTCTTTCTCTAAACCCCAATGCCAACGATACTTCCGAGGGTGCTGTGACCGGTGTACTGAATATTACCGGTCAGGCTTTCAGAGCCCACCATGTGATCGGTTCGGCAAAAAATATTATTCCCAAAAGTGGCCATATTGTAGTGAAGCAATATACCGTGAACCAAGTCTTGATAATCCATCCGCGCACCCTTGAGGTGGTCACGTTTAATCGAGTCGTTAGCTAGCCAACGCGACCAAATGTAGTATGGCTACCAATCCAGTCAGGCGGTTACGCATGGGCTGGTAGCCTTCCGGCTTCCCTTCTTTTTCAACTTGGCGGATTTTCATTTCCGCAAACCATACCGCAACAAATCCAAACAGTAGCACCAGAATCGATATCACGTAGGTTTCGGGCGAATGTAACAATACTCCCCAGGCAATTAGCGAGAATAGAATACTAAGGATCAACGCATTGCGGCTGAGCTTATGCTTGATGTGATCGATGGCATTTCCCCACAAAATCCCCGCTAAAAAACTCAAGATAACTGCACTGTAGGCAATAAACACTTTTTGGGCACTAAGGCCAAACAGGGTTTTGTCGGCCCAGATACAGATAATGCTGATAATAAAAGGTAGCAAGCCGAGGTAGGCAAGGCGTGACATGAGTTTGTCGGGTGATTGATCCATAGTGTTTTCCCTGAAAAGCATCGCTGAAAAAGTAGGCACTTTCAAAGCATAGCAGAGCATTACCGTTCTCAATTCCCTTCCTGAAAAGGGGGGCTAGGGTGGGTTAACATAGGTATTATTACGATCGATGCTAGTGGTCAGAGGCACTTATCTTGCGCAGATACGCACCCCATAATGGTGTATAGAAGCGATAAATTCTGACGAGTAAATATAGCGTCGTTACAACCGTTGAACAGACTGCCGCGGTTTTGATGCCGAGCCCCGCAACAACACCGACAGCCATCACGGCAAAGGAAATCAGTGTTACCCGCCAGATAGTTTCAATGTCATACGACACCCAGTAGGCAAAATTGGACGTGCCAAATCGGTACCTTAAAAAGATAAGACAAGCCAGATACAGTACCGGGAATAAGCTGATTAATGGGATAGGCCAGCCATAATACATGGTCGAGCCGACCAGCAGTTTTCCTGACACGGTATAAGACAGCGCCAGTGATTCGGTAAAATCGATTGGAATAACAAGAGAAAGCAGGTAAAGGCAGAGGCCGACAAAATAGCTGATGGATCCTGCAAAAATCACAAAGAACAGAGGCATGCCGACAAAGAGATGCGCAACAGGTGCAAGGGTAAGGAAGTGCATGAATAGCCTGGTAGCTTTAGACTTTTTATCCTTAGATACCTTAGCCTCAACCCTATTATTTTCAGGCATCTTACTCTTAGACATAGTGCCCTCCTTGAACGCTGATAAATGAGCGTTTTGTCGACCTTCATTGTCTCCTGTCATTGATAAAAGCGCGATTGACTCTATCTTTATTTTTGATTTTCATCATAGATTGGTTTTGTCTAAACAGAAGATGGTTTATGCATCTCTATGTAGTTCATGTTTAAAACTTGATGGATACCAAACTTTATCAATAAGTAATTGATATTAGCTGCTAATGACTTATTTGTGACTGCTAAATTGGTCATAATTGCATTGTTATCAATACACGCAATGAAAGCGTGATACGTGCAGTTATGAGGTATGCATGCGTAAGTTTGGTGAGATTGAAGGGATATCTCGGGGACAGATTTTTGCTAATCGAGCCGAGCTAGCAAAAGTTGGAATTCATCCACCCACACAAGCTGGAATAAGTGGTTCTAGTAAAGAAGGGGCTGATTCTATTGTGCTGTCTGGCGGTTATGAAGATGACCGAGATTACGGCGATAGAATTCTTTATACCGGCGCTGGTGGCAGAGATGAAAATACAGGCCGGCAAATAGCAGACCAACAACTAACTCGAACAAACCTTGCTCTTGCGAAAAGTAAACTTGACCAGTTACCTGTGCGCGTAACGAGAAGTCACAAGCATAAAAGTGAGTTTTCACCCAAAGAAGGCTACTGCTATGCGGGTCTTTACATGGTGGAAGATTATTGGCGTGAAAAAGGGATTTCAGGCCATTATATTTGGCACTACTCTTTAGTGTCTTGTGAACGGTTAGAGTCTAAGGAACAAACTGGTATTCGAGATAACTCGCCTGACTATAAAGAAACCGAAAGGAAAGCAGTTGTTGTTAATCGAATTATCCGGGACTCCACAAAAGCCAAAAGAGTTAAAGAGTGGCATCGCTATCAGTGCCAAGTCTGTGGCTTAGCACTTGAGACGAGCGCTGGTTTATATGCAGAGGCTGCGCATATTCAGCCTTTAGGTATGCCTCATAACGGCCCTGATGATGAGAGTAATATTTTGTGTTTGTGCCCAAATCATCACATCTTATTTGATAATGGTGGTTTCACGATTAATGAAGATCTGTCATTAAATGGAATTGATGGTGATTTAGTCACAACGAAAAAACATAAAATAAACCTTAACTTTGTTGCTTACCATCAGGCACATAATCAAAAGATTGATTAGATAATTAAACAGCAATATCTCTGATGTTGTCGTTTTTAAACCCCATAAGTTCCCGTTAGATACTGCAGAATATCTTTTGACTCAAACATCTCAGTATCGGTATTGGGATCGATAAGATAAGGCACCTGCACGTTGCCGTGTTGTTTGAAAAATTCATCCCGTTTGGTATTTGGCAGCGGTTTGTAGGCAGTAAGGCTCCAGTGGAAACTGGCTGGACCCATGTCGGAGAATTGCTGTTTGCCGAGGTTGACCAGGATATAAGTCAGCTCGAGCTCGCAGAGTCGTTCACGAACTGGGCGGGAGAACGGGCTGGATTCAAAGCTGAACAAGATTAACGGCAGGGCCGGTTGTTTCGATGGCTTTGCCTTGATGCCGGCACCTAATCGTATGCCTGTAGCCAAATTGGAGGTCAGGGCGCTTCTGAGTTTGCCAAGGCACGCCTTGGGTGGTTGTTGTGCTTTGTATTGGCTAAACAGGTAATGGATGATGTCTTCGGCTCCTTTGGTGATGTTGGAGCCATTGAGATCGACCAGCATAGGCGGGTTGATATTATCGAAAGCAGAATGGAATTTGGTGAGGTTCTGCCCGCCAACAGGGCAGGGGGCAATAACCACATCCAAGTTCAGCTCGGTGAGTACCTCGCGTACCAGGCGGCATTTCGGGCAGCCTTCCTGATCGAACAAGATAAGCATTTCTTCAGGCTGAGCGATGGTTTTACTGGCTGTTGTGCCGCGCCAGAATCGGTAGGTCGAAGCCAACGTTGATGTGGTGATATCCAGTAAATGGTTCATGTGCTCACCTGTTATTCGTAATGAGGTAGATGGAATGAATGCTTAATGTGAATGCTGACGCCTCTAAGACGTTACAGTAATTACATAGAGTGTTTAATCTAAAAAGCATCAAACGACTATTTTTCTCATTACGCCTTAATTTATCGCATTAAACTTCAATGTCATAAGTTTGTGATGAGGTTTGGCATTTGTTGTTTGGGTCTCTTAATCTCTTTCTGTCTCCTCTATCCAACTCCAGCGTCGTTGTACTTCACGCACTTTTTTACCGAGAATAATATTCCTAATATCTTCGACAAATTCTTCGATCATGTTGCCAAATTCGCCTTTTCGGCAGATCACAGCTAACTGACGGGTGATGCCGGGGGCTGGCAGCGGGTGGCATTCGAGCCTATCCAGTAGCTCAAATTGCCGTGCCAAAAAAGTTTGTGTGGATAGCGACCAGCCTAGGCCTTCAGCTACCATTCCCAGCACGTTGTCAGCACGATCGAGGGAGAACTGGCTCTGTGGCTTATAGTTGCGCCACCTTAGCCAGTTGTTGGTCTGGGTACCGGTCGGTGTCCAGTTTTCATAGGCGATATAGGGTTGGTTTTTGGCCAGCCAATGAATATCTTTCGCTTCCCAGTCTGCAGGGGTTACAACCACATATTGCTCGCTCAGTAGCGGGAACATGGCGAGTTCCTGCGGGATGTCCTGGTTGGTCATGGAAATGATGATATCGACCTTGCCAGATTGCAGCGATGCCAAGAGTTCCGGTGCAGTGCCGGTCATCTGATTGATGTGGGCCACCTTGGGTTGAAGGTATTTGAGCAACTCGATACCGGCGATCTGGGTAACGGAGTCGACCATGCCGATCCTCAGGTGGGGTAGCTTGCCTTTCTCAATCGAGTGCATCCAGTCTTGCAGCTTGCGCGATTCAGCTAATAGTTTGCCGCCCTGTTCGTACAGCTCTCTGCCTGCCAGCGTAAGCTTGATCGGGCGTTTGCTCCTGTCCAGCAGCTTGCAGTCCAGCACCTGCTCTAGGCTCTGCACCAGCTGTGAAACGGCCGACTGGGTTTGGTTGAGGTGCTGGGCAGCTTTGCTGAACGAGCCTGTTTCTACCACAGATATGAAAGTCCTGAGTTGGCGAAGGTCAAAGGCAACTGAATCCATATAAGGTCCATATTATAAGTTCAACTAATACTCTCCATTATATTCCCCACTGCTAGCCAAGTGCGGAGCTAGTTCAAATATTCCCGCCATTGCTTGAAATAAAATCCTCTGTATTAACGATAAACGTAGGATTTAGTGATGAGAAAAGAAACTGATGTATTAGGTGAGATGATGTTACCGGACGAGGCTTATTACGGTATCCAGACCGTACGGGCCCGCGATAACTTTGCGGTTTCTGGCCGTACGGCGGTAGATGTTCCTCATTACCTGTGGTCGGTCGCTGCGATTAAGCAGGCGGCGGCGAAGGCGAATTGCAAAATTGGTGCGCTGGACGAGAGGGTGGCAGCAGCGATTGTCCAGGCCTCGCAGGAGGTGATGGAAAACCGGTTTGATGATCAGTTTCCTATCGATATCTTTCAGGGCGGAGGCGGCACATCGACCAACATGAATGCCAACGAGGTGATTGCCAACCGTGCCAACGAAATCCTTACCGGCCACAAAGGCTACGAAGTGGTGCATCCCAATACCCATGTCAATATGGGGCAGTCGACCAACGATGTGATCCCGGCAGCGATGAAGATGACCTGCCGCCTGAACCTGCATCAGCTGATTGCGGAAGTGGCAGCTCTGGAGGCCATGCTGGATGAGAAGACCCAGGCTTTCGATCACGTCGTGAAGCTGGCCAGAACCTGTCTGCAGGATGCCGTACCAATCACCCTCGGCCAGCAGTTCAGTGGTTATCTGCATCAGGTGCGTCGCCTGCACCAGTCACTGAAAACGGCCAGCGAGCAGACGCTGGATTTACCATTGGGCGCGACGGCGGTCGGTACCGGATTGTCGACGCATGAAGGCTATCTGGAGCAGGTGTACGTCGAACTGCGCGATATTACCGGTGAGCAGTTTGTTGCCGAGGAGAATTTCTTCGACGGCCTGCAAAATGGCGATGCCTATCTTGAGGTGGCCGCCCAGCTCAAAAAGTTGGCGACGTTCCTGTCAAAAATGGCGACCGATTTTCGCATTCAGGGCAGTGGCCCGCGTGCCGGATTCAATGAGCTGTTCCTGCCTGCCGTTCAGCCGGGATCTTCCATTATGCCGGGCAAAATCAATCCGGTCATGCCGGAGCTGATCAACCAGCTCGCCTATCAGGTGATTGGCAACGATGTTGCCATCACCATGGCTGTCGAAGGCGGTGAACTGGATCTGAATGTCTGGGAACCGGTGATCATCAAGGCGCTGTTTGAATCCTGCACCCTGCTGACCAATGCGATTCCATTGTTTGTCGAAAAATGCCTGAAAGATCTGCTGCCTAATGAACCTGTGTGCCGTGAATATGCCGAGAAGAGTACCGCGCTGGCAACCGTGATTGCGACCCTGTTTGGTTACAAAGTGGGAAGTCGTATTGCAACCACGGCGTTTGCCCAGAATCTCAGCGTCCGTGAAGTGGTGTTGGCCGAGCAGCTATTGACTCCTGAGCAGGCTAACTATCTGCTGGATCCGATGGTAATGACCGATCCGAAGGTCAGTGCCGCCGCGGTGACCCGTTACCAGCAGGAGATGGCGGGTTCTATCGGTGCAGGCGAGCAGGTAAAACAGGTTGAGGAAACAGCATGAAGCTAGCCCCTTTATTAACGCAGATCGCACGTTGGTGCGTGAATCTTCGGTCGGATGAGGTGCCTGATGAAGTTATTCGGGTTGCCAAGACAGCTCTGACCGATTATGTCGCCGTCACCATCGCCGGAAGTGAGATGCCGGTAGCCCGTAAGCTCCAGCAGTTTGCCATGCAGCGTGCGCCGCAGGGCAGTTGTAGTGTGTTCGGCACCGGGCAGAAAACCAGTATGGCTTATGCCACCTATGCCAATGGTGCGGCTTCTCATGCGCTTGATTTTGATGATGTCAGCTGGGCGACTATCGGTCACCCGACCGTGACTGTTGCGCCAGTTGCTTTTGCGGCTGCCGAGGAAAGTAAGCTGGGTGGTGATAGTGTCCTGCTCGCCTATATCGCAGGCGTTGAGGCTCAGCACCAGATTGCAAAATGGATGATGCCGCAGCTTTCGGAGCAAGGTTGGCATACTACGCCGGCCATCGGGGTGTTCGGTGCGACGGTTGCTGCCGGGGTCTTGCTTGAACTCGACGAAGAGACCTTGACCCATGCGTTAGCGATTGCCGCATCCTCGGCTTCCGGCGTACGTGGGAATTTTGGCAGTCAGACCAAGGCGATGCATGCTGGACTCGCCGCCTTTAATGGGGTTAACGCCGCTGAACTCGCGATGCTGGGGGTAACAGGCCAGGCCAACGTGATAGAAGCCGCTGATGGCTTTGCCCAGTGTTTTACCAGTATCTCTTCACTGGAAGGGGCCGAAGTGACACTCGGCAGGCAATGGGATTTGCTGGAAAACGGTTTGGTGTTCAAGCAATACCCGTGCTGCAGCGGCAGTCACCCTGCGATTGACTGTTGGGATGCACTGCTTAAAGAGAACCCGTTGGAAGCCAAGGATATCGAGTATTTGCAGGTTGGTGCCAGTCTGCTCGGGCCGCGTGAGCTGGTGTGCAATCATCCGCAAAATGCCATCGAGGCCAAGTTTTCGATGCAGTATGCCTTAGCTGCCCGTCTGATCCATGGCGCGGTCGGACTTGCCGAGTTTACCGATGAGGCGGTGCGCGATCCCCGTGTTCAGGCGCTGATGCCGAAGATCCAGATGCGGGTCGATCCCGAGCTTGAAAAACTGGGCTTCATCGGCACTGCGCCGGTCAAGATCCGGGTGCACTTGAAAAGCGGTGAAATGCTGAGTATCGAAAACGATCTTGCCAAGGGGAACCCACAAAAGCCGTTGTCTGAGGCGGAAGTCGCCAAGAAATTTACCGCTTGTGTGATGCCAAAGGTTGGCGAGCACAAGTGTCAATGTTGGCTGAGGGTATTGGCCAATTTTGAAGCTACAACCTTTGCAGAACTCAATCAACTTTTGAATTTATAACAACAACTCCGAGTTTATAACGGAAGAGAAACGAGGTATCCAATGATTATTATTCAAACGTGTCTGTTGCTAGGGGCCATTATTCTGGCCGCCCGTCTAGGCGGGATTGGTGTTGGTCTAGCCGGTGGTCTCGGGATGGCGATTGCCGTTTTTGGTCTTGGCCTGCCGCCGGGCAGTATTCCGGTATCGGTTATTCTGATCATTATGTCGGTGATCCTGGCGCTGTCGGTTATGCAGCAGGCCGGAGGTATGGGCTATATGGTTAACTGTGCCGAGAAAATGCTGCGTAACCATCCCAAGTACATCAATATCCTGGCTCCGGCGACGACTTTTGTACTGACGACGCTGGCCGGTACGGGCTATACCGCGATGTCGGTGTTGAACGTGATCCAGCAGGTGGCCAAGGAAAATGGCGTGCGCCCCAGCCAACCGCTGAGCTCGGCAGTTGTCGCCTCCCAGATTGCCATTACTGCTTCCCCTATCTCGGCGGCAACCGCTGCGATGTATGTGGTGGTTGAGCAAATGGGCGTGAGTTTTGGTACCGCGCTGAGTGTGATCATGCCGTCTGCTTTGTTCGGGACCATTGTCGCTGCGTTTATTGCCAGCCGTCAGGGCTGCGAGCTGAAAGATGATCCGATTTTCAAGGAGCGCGTCGAGAAAGGGCTGGTTAATTTCACGCCGGAAGAGCAGAAAAATCTTGAGCCGACTCTCGAGGCCAAGCGTTCGGTATGGCTGTTCCTCGGTGGGGTGTTGTTCATTGTTGCCTTACTGTTGTTCAAACCGCTGCTTGGCCATACATTGGGATCGCGCGATATCATCGTTATCGTGATGCTGCTGACTAGCTTTGTTATGGCGATGGTGTGCAAGGTGCAGCTTACCTCAATTAAGAAGGCACCGATTTTTGCAGACGGAGCTGAAAGCCTGATTGTGATCCTTGGTATTGTCTGGCTGAGCTCGACCATTATCGGTGTGCATATTCCTGAGATCAAAACGCTGGCCGGGGATGTGCTGAGCGAGTATCCGGCGCTGCTGGCCGTGGTGTTCTTCGGTACGTCCGCATTGTTGTTCAGTCAGGGGGCGACCAGTGCGCTGCTGGTGCCTATCGCGGCGTCACTGAATGTGGATCCTGCCACGATTCTGGCCAGCTTTGTTGCGGTGAGCGCGCTGTACATGACCAACATCTATCCGACCACGGCGTTTGCTATTGCCACGGATGATACCGGTTCTTTCCTTAGCAATAAGTGGAATGGCTCCTATATCGTCAACCATCCGTTTTTTCTGCCAGGGATGCTGGGGATCGTTGCTGCTGTACCGTTCGGTTTTGTGCTGGCTAACCTTTTTGTCTAACCGGAACGCAACTTAACTTAGCAATGATGCTTGCTATGGTTATTGAAGCCCCCCCTTTGGAAATACTCCTATGTAAATTCCATAGTGGGGCTTTGTTGTGTTTGTCGAGGTTGCGATATGCCTTTATCATCACAAATATCAATAGTTGTGTGAGGCCAACTCATTACCAGTTGATACCGCGCATAACTTTGATGAATTCATTCGATTACAGTGACGGCCTGAGAGCCATGTTAATACCAAACTGAACAATTGCCTGAACCGGCTTTGTTTTGCTTTATGGGTAAAACAAAGTTGATTCATATCGCTTACCCTTAGCGACAGAATAAAAATGATGAATAACCGCAATACAACAAATCTAGCGCAGCTCCGCCAGCTTGATCTGGCTCAGTTCAAAAGTAATAGCCAGACGATTCAACCCGGAGATGTGTTTGTGTGCCGTCAGGGACCGAACTGGGACAGCCATAAATCGATCGACGAAGCCATTGGCAGAGGGGCGGTTGGCGTTATTGCCAATAAACCACTCGAGCTGGATGTGCCTTGCATTCTGACGCCAAGCTTTAGCAGCAGTGTCAGCCTTATCAACCAGTATTATCAGTACCCACAGGATAAGCTGGTACAAATCGGGGTGACGGGCACTAATGGCAAAACCACGGTGGCCTACTGTCTAAACGCTTTGTTAAACCGCCAGTTCAAGTCGGCCTATACTGGTACCTTGGGCTGTCAGTTTAGCGATGAACAAGTCGAACTGGACAATACCACACCGGATGCAATTAGCCTGCTGAATTTATTCCATGCCATGGAGCAGTCCGGGGTGACCCATAATGTGATGGAAGTCAGCAGCCATGCGTTGTCACAAGATAGAGTCAGCATTGTCGATTTTGACGTGGTGGTGATCACCAATATCGGCAGTGACCACCTCGATTATCACAGGAGCCGGGATGACTATATTCAGGCTAAGCTGAGGTTGATTGACCGCCTCAAGCCCGGCGGTATTGCAGTGATTAACTTAGATGACGAGCTGGCATTGGCGATGATCGAGCGCTGCCGGAGCAAGGCGAGGGTAGTCACTTTCAGCATGGCTGATCCCGGAGCCGATATTTTTGCTTCTGAGATCACTTCGTCATGTCATGGTGGACAGTTTAGGCTGATCTATCAGGGACAGGACCTAGCGGTGAGAACTGCCCTGCCATTTACGTTCAATATCGAAAACTCTCTCGCAGTGCTGGCAATGCTGACGGCAATAGATATCGAGATATCAATCGCTGTCGATATGCTTGCCACCATGGAGCATGCTCCCGGGCGCAGCGAGGTCTATATGATGGAGAACGGCGCGACCGCGATCATCGACTATGCCCATAATTACGATAGCCTGCTCAACCTGCTGGAGAATGTACAGCGCCATAGCTGCGGGCGGATCTATACCGTGATTGGCGTAACGGGGGATCGGTTGGCTGATGCGGCAGCGATTGGCGAACTGTGCAGCGACCGATCCGATCATGTGTTTTTTACTACCGACAACCCGCAGGGTGTCTGCCAAGAGAAGCTGTTTGCCGCAATGACCAGCCAGGTATCCAAGGACAACACCAGTTCTGATCATAACCGGCAGAATATTATCGAGCAGGCAGTGTCTTGCCTGATGCCTGAAGATGTGTTGCTGCTGTGTGGCAAAGGGCCGGAGAAACACCAGTACATCAGTAGCAATAAAAACGATCCACAGCCGTATATCGGCGATTTTGCTGCACTGATGCAGGCCGGCGGGATGCGTTTCCCTAACGGCCAGCTACAGGTGGAAGCGGCAATAGCGTAAGGCGCTGCGGTGTGGAGGCAACCGGATCGTTCGTCTTTGACCTGTTCGGTTGCCTCCTGTCTGTTATTCGTATTTACAATGTAAACCACAACTAACTCAAAGAGGGTTGCAAAGAGTGGCCCCGTACCCGTTATCGCTTTTAGGTTGAATATTGCAGTGGCTAGACGCAATAAATGGTACAAACAGATTAATCACCGGATCCCAGTCAATGTGGTGGACATGAAATGAAGAATAGAAAGAAACAAAAGCCAGCATCCTGGCAGCAGATTGCCACTGCTCTTATGTATGGTGTTACCGTGTTAGTGATTGGGGCTTTTTTTAGTCAACACTTCTTCTGAGTGTCGCACCTTGCTCTTATCACCTAATTACCGAAGATGGCAGATTAGGTGATTTGAATTGCTGCAAGGTGCGACTGAGATTGTCGCCTGAATCAGTGGCGGCGTTTATCATAACTGGCTGCTGTTTCGTCACCCAATTAGCTTGTAAGATGAAGGGTGCGGCGAATTTTTCTGCATCGCTCCTTGTTGAGAGGATCTGAAAGATAAATTCCCTTCTGCTCTGCTTTATTTCTGTAAATAAGCGCCTTGGCTCGGTCTCCAGTATCTAGCCGCTCGTATTCTTTTAATGTTCTGATCCCCAGCAGGTTGTATTTGCCTTCATTTGCGGAGTCTATCTTTTTGCAGTATTGCATGGCACCCGCATTTGCGCCTAGCTTGGCGGCATCGCTAAAGATTTTTGCGTGGGCTGGGAGTGCACTGAACAGTGCAATAGAGGCGGCGGCTAGCAGTGATAATCGTTTCATGGGGTATTCTCCGGTTTGTTTTATCCCCACTGTACTGATGCGAATGTGGCTGTTTTTACCAATTGACGACACTAGGAGTGTTCCTTAACGATGTTCATCGCCATTTCGTTTGCTCTTACGAATTAGGGATCAATAACGATGGTGCAAATAATTAAGGGGTCCCAGGTAAGATGGTTGCTTTGTGTTCTGGTGGCGCGAAATGATAAATAAAGCATGCTGGAACCTTTAACTTATGGCTGTAGACAAAATCATTAACCAAAGAGGTACGCCATGTCTCATCAGTTTAACCAGTACAGCAAGCTGCTGAATCGTTCACTTTCTCATGCCGTTGATTATTTGGGAGCTTTGCCGGAAAGGCCAATCGACAAGCAGGTTAGCTCTCAATCACTACGCCAGGTGGTCGGCGGTAGTCTGCCGCAGCAACCGAGTAATCCGGAGCAGGTGCTGGATGATCTGGTGGCCAATGTTGAAAGTGGCCTGATTGGTTCAGGCGGTCCACGTTATTTCGGCTACGCCATCGGTGGCTCCTTCCCGGTAGCCTTGGCTGCAGACTGGTTGGTCAGTGCCTGGGATCAGAACGTACCTTATTATGTTTCCAGCCCGGGTACTTCGGTTATTGAGGAGACAGCAGCTGAGTGGATGCTGGAGCTGCTTGGCCTTTCTGAAACCGCTGGGGTGGGCTTTACCTCCGGAGCCCAGGAAGCGATTTATACTGCACTGATCACTGCCCGTAACAGTCTGCTGCAAAAAGCGGATTGGGATGTTGCCAAGCAAGGGCTATACGGTGCTCCACGAATCAATGTGATTGTAAGTGATCAAATCCACTCAACGATCAAACGTGCCTTGTCGATGATCGGTGTTGGCCTTGAAGATATTCGTACTGTTCCGACGGATGAAAACCTCCGTATCATTCCGGACACGCTACCTCAAATCTTGGCTGAATGTGATGGCCCAACTCTAGTCTGTGCCCAGGCTGGCTGTATTGACTCAGGTGCATTTGACCCGTTTGATGAAATTGCTGATTGTGTTGAAGCTCATCCGAACGCATGGCTACATGTCGATGGCGCTATTGGCCTCTGGGCTGGTGCAAGTGACAGCCAGAAACACTTATTGAAAGGTATCGAACGAGTTGACTCAATCGATACAGATGGTCACAAGTGGTTCAACATGCCATATGACAGTGGAATGGTGATTGTTAAAGATGCTTCACTGCTTGCAACAGCGATGGGCGGTAGCAATATGGGTGATTACCTGAATGATGCAATGGCTAAGCCGGACCGTAATGCGATTAACTTTGGCATCTCCGCATCACGCCGCGCTCGTGGTGTACCTGTATACGCCGCTATCAAGTCATTGGGTAAAGAAGGCATCGAACAGCACCTAGATACATGTTGTGCGCTAGCGGCCCGTATGGCTGATAAGTTGTGCCATGTTGATGGTGTGACGATTCTTAATGATGTGGTTTCAAACCGCTTCTCTGCTCAGTTTGGTAAGGGTGATGATGAGTACCGAAATGATCTAACAGAACGTGTTGTTCACCGTCTACAGAAAGGTGGCTTCTGCTACCCGTCAACATCAGGTTACAAAGGCCTTAAGACAATGCTGTTCTCAGTGCTTAACTGTCATACTTCAGAGCAAGATATTGACTTGTCTGCAGAAAAGATTATCGAAGCCTATCACATTGAATTAGATCTATCTCGGGAAGCAGAAGTCCAGCCTGCTTAATATCAAATACTTCTCTAAATAATGAAAGGGTCTGCATTTGCAGTAATACCGCTCGCCTCCGGCGAGCGGTTTTGTTTTTATAAGGTTAGCTGAACCGCTTTATATAGCACTTAGCCATAACTCCTTATAGAGCCCATCTCGCTATTGGCTATCTCAAGATAACGGTATTGTTCAACAGGCTCTGTCTGGTATCGGAACCCTCGTGCAAATTTAGGTGGCTATTATGGCAGCATCGTTAATCGTCGCTGTCTGCCAGTGTTCTGGGCCGGAAGCGCTTGCGGTAGTCTTTGGGCGGAAAGCCCGTCAGTTTTTTGAATGCCCGTGAGAAGTGGGCAATATCGGCATAGCCCAGCTCTGAGGCGATATCGGTTAGTGAGTATTGCTTGTTTTCCATCATTTGGCAGGCAGTTGCCAGCATGATGTTTTCTCTTATGTTCTTGAAGCTGGTGTTTTCCGCTGACAGGCGGCGCTGCAGGGTACGGGGGGTGGTATTAAGCAAAGCGGCGGCCTGTTGAATAGACAGGGCTTGCCGGGACAGGTAAGGGGCCAGGGCCAGATAGACTGTTTCGACATAGCTCAGAGGTTTTGGGTTATTGGTTTGCTTGGAGGGCGGGGTGAAACTGGCCGGCAGGTTGAAGGGCATGGCCAGTATTTCGTTGGACAGCTCGACGGCAGCCAGACTGCGGTTGGTATAGATCACGGGTTTGGGGCTGTGCAGCATCGCGACTAGCTTGTCGGCATTTGGCGACTGGACAGCAATGCAGTTTGGTTGCCACCGGGTTTTGCTGGTAAAGCGAATAAATTCGATCAGGAACAGGATGGCAAAAACCTCTGCCCACAAGAAGCCTTCGGACACCTCTTTTTCTTTGTGGCGGCAGAACCATGGGATGCCGTTGAAATACTCGATGCTGATCTTGGCGGTCGGGGAGTCGTGCCGCACCGCTGTTCGCATCTGCTCTATGGCCTCGCCAATCGTTTCTGGGCTATGCAAATGCCTGAGCATTTTCGGAATAAAGTATTCACGGATGGTGGTTCGGAGCAAATCGCCATAATGATCAGGGTCTGCCTTTTCGGCCATCATGGCCAGCAGGTGTTTGATTGGGGTTTCCGGAACAAATTCATGGCGTGATTGCAGGATATCTTCGGGTAATCCCGCGGTTTTGAGGAGCGGGTAGATATCTGCCTCGAAATGTTTGAGCATTTCAATTAGGGTTGCGGCATGGGCTGTTTTGATCAGCGGGACCAGTTGGCCTTGGTTCATTCCTTTTGCTCCGCGGGTATGGTTAAGTTCGAAGGTATTATACCGGTTTAGCGGACTGCATCCCTGCAGTATAGGGGGATTATTACATTTATGTATTCAGGCCTGGGGGGGCTTGCTGTACTTCTTTAGGAGAACGGCGAAAGATGCTGATTACAGCTTCGACTGTGTAGTAACCACAGATAGCCGTAAAACTCAGCGCGATGAGGTTTTCCCCCATCGAGCCCGATGCACCAATCATTTCAAACAGCTCATCACCGAACTTTCTGACATACTCTAGCGCCCATTTGTACACCAGATATAAATTGGTAAGGGCAATAAAGACCAGACAAGCCTTGCTGAAGGGGGTCAGCAGGAAATGTTTGATTTTGGCCCAGATGCTTTTCATCTTTATTTCTCGCTGCGATGTTGGGTTGCTTGTTGAGCAGGGGGAGTATAAAAAATGGGCAGAATGATATTTATCATTTAACGCCACAGCCATCACTTAGCTTACTTTCCTGCTGGCCAGCACCTTGTCTACCCGGTTGCCATCGAGGGTGATAACTTCAAAACGCCATCCTTGCCATTCGGTGCTGTCGCCGATACGCGGCAGGCCACTGATCAGCCACATCATCATGCCGCTGAGGGTGTGGTAGCCGCCTTTTTCTTCCTCGGGAATGCTTTTTAATTCCAACATGTCCTTGAGCACCATGATGGGGATCAGTCCGTCGAACAGCCAGGTTCCGTCTTCATTTTGTACTGACCACAGATCTTCTGGATCGCTGGTGTTGAATTCGCCGACCAGTGCCTCTAATAAGTCCAGCGCTGTTACTACACCTTGAATGTCACCGTATTCATCGACCACGAATACCATCGGATCGCCAGAAGCCCGAAACATTTCCAATAATTGGGTTCCTGTCCAATTTTCCGGGACATAAACGGCAGCCAGCAGTGAGTCGGCAATATCGTCTATTTTTCCGTTAAGTTGTTGCTGTAATAGTTGTTTGGCAGAAATAACACCTTGTACGTTTTCAAACCCTCCCTTGCAGACGGGGAAATAGGAATGTTCTGAGCCAAGTAGCTTTTCCAGATTAGCTTTAATGGGGTGTTCGATATCGAGGTAAACAATTTCGCTGCGCGGGGTCATCAGAGAAACCATTTTGCGATCATCGAAGCGGAACACGTTACGCACCATATCATGCTCTTGTTTTTCGATAACGCCGGTCTGGGTGCCTTCGGCCAGCACGGCCTGTATATCTTCCTCGGTGATGTTGGCGCTGCCGAGCTCCTTTTTACCCAGTAGGCGTAAAATCATATCGGTGGATAACGACAACAGGAAAACAAAAGGTTTTGAAACCATTGCCAGCAGGGAAATCGGACGTGCCATTAGCCGAGCAATGCCTTCGGCATTGAACTGGGCAAGTCGTTTGGGTACGAGTTCGCCAACAACGATGGAGGCATAGGTGATGGAAATAACCACGATAGCGGTTGCACTGGCCGAACTGATTTTTTCATTAAGCCCGATACTCTGAAGCCATGTGGCAAGCGGATCTGCCAATGCGGCTTCACCGAAGATACCGTTTAACAGTCCGATAGCGGTGATACCGATTTGGACGGTTGAGAGAAATTGGGTCGGCTCCTCCCCTAGTCTGATGGCGCTGGCTGCCGCTTGGTCACCGTCCTCAGCCAGTTTTTGCAGGCGGCTCTTGCGTGCCGTAACCAGAGCAATCTCAGACATGGCAAATACGCCATTGAGCAAAATCAGCGCGGTAAGTATGGCAATATCCAAGTTGCTTCTCCTGATAGCTATTAACCAGCCTAAATCAACACTTATGTTACAAGGTACTGGGCTGATAAGAATGTTATCTACCTAGAAAAATAGCGAGCCGAGGGTGACTCTGTAAAGATCTGGAGAGGCGGCAATGTGGCGAAGAATTAAGGACTATCCGTGCATACCTATTGCGTAATAGCCAGCGGCACGGCTTGCTTCAGTGATTAGTCTGAGGAGCTTATTCCCGAGCTTAAAGCTTAAACAACTTCCCGCAGTGCTTACACCTGTGTATTGATTTATAGACAAAACGTTGCCAGAGGTTGCGTTTTACTCGTATGACTTCTGTACATCGGCATTCCATATGAGATATTCCTTTTCTAAATGATATGCTGCAAGTGTCATATCTTATAACTGAATGGCAGCTGAATAAATAGGTTAAGTGTCGCCTGGTGGGCGTTTTATTGAAGAGTAGTCACGAATGCCTTTAGGGTATGTGGTTATTTGTTTGGCAAATATTGTTTATGAGTGATGAATACAGGCCGAAATAGTGTTATGTCGGCCTGTTGTGGATTAAGGGGGCTGCCTATGTAGCTGGCAGGGCTAGAAGAAACCTAGCGGGTTGACATCATAGCTGACAAGCAAGTTCTTGGTATTCTGGTAGTGATCGAGCATCATTTTGTGGGTTTCACGGCCGATACCGGATTTTTTGTAGCCGCCGAAGGCTGCGTGGGCAGGATAGGCGTGGTAGCAGTTGATCCAGATCCGTCCGGCCTCGATATTGCGTCCCATTCGGTAGGCGAGGTTAGTATCTCGGGTCCATACACCGGCACCCAGACCGTATTCGGTGTCGTTGGCAATTTCCAATGCCTCTGCCTCATCTTTGAAGGTGGTGATAGCGATCACCGGTCCGAAGATCTCTTCCTGGAACACGCGCATTTTGTTGTGGCCCTTGAGCATGGTCGGGGCGATATAGTAGCCCTGCTCCAGCTCGCCTGCCTGCTCTGCGGCACTGCCGCCGACCAAGACTTCTGCGCCTTCGTTACGGCCGATTTCCAGATAGCTCAGGATCTTGTCAAATTGCTCTTTTGAGGCCTGTGCGCCAACCTGGGTATCGGTATCCAGCGGGTTGCCCTGCTTGATGTTTTGTGCCCGTTCAACGACTTTGGCGATGAATTCATCGTAGATTGACTCATGGATCAGTACACGGGACGGGCAGGTGCAGACTTCGCCCTGATTGAAGAAGGCCAGCAGCATCCCTTCGATACATTTATCTAGGTAGGCGTCTTCATGGTCAAAGATATCAGCAAAGTAGATGTTTGGTGACTTACCGCCAAGCTCGACCGTCGATGGGATCAGGCTTTCGGCAGCGCACTTCAGAATGTGGTTGCCGACCTCGGTGGAGCCGGTAAAGGCCAGCTTGGCAATGCGGTTGCTGGTAGCCAGTGCCTGACCGGCTTCGTGGCCGTAGCCATTAACGACGTTGACGACCCCGGCAGGGATCAGATCGCCGATAATTTCCATCAGTACCAGAATTGAGGTTGGGGTCTGCTCGGCAGGCTTGAGTACCACACAGCAGCCAGCTGCCATCGCTGGGGCGAGTTTCCATGCGGCCATTAGCATCGGGAAGTTCCAGGGAATGATCTGGCCGACCACGCCGATAGGCTCTGGAAAATGATAACTGGCAGTGTTGGTATCCAGCTCGGCAGCCGACCCCTCCTGTGCGCGGATACAGCCGGCAAAGTATCGGAAGTGGTCAACAACCAGCGGCAGATCTGCGGCAAGGGTTTCACGCACCGGTTTACCGTTCTCCCAGGTTTCGGCTACGGCCAGCACTTCGATATTCTGCTCGATGCGATCGGCAATTTTTAGCAAGATGTTGGCACGCTCGGTAACACTGGTGGCTGCCCAACTGGCTCGCACGCTGTGGGCGGCGTCCAAGGCCAGGTTAATGTCGGCTTTATCTGAGCGAGCTACCTGACAATAGGACTCGCCATTGACCGGCGATGTGTTGTCGAAATACTCACCGCTGACAGGTTTTACCCACTCTCCGCCAATATAGTTATCGTATTGAGGCTTGAATGTAATAACAGCATTGTCGGTTCCCGGTAGTGCGTAGATCATAGGTCGTTCCTTCTTTGCTTCTGTTCACGAATGGTTTAAAAATCGCCGCTGCATTGGTGCAACTGGCTGGTATTTATCATGTTCTGTTGTGTTTCTTATGTTTTTTACTAACGCAAACTACAGGCCAAAAGCTCGGACTTGTTGTTAATAAAATGTAAAGCTATGATTAATAAACTTTTACCTGAGAGCATTCGCAATCACGGATAAATGCGCCATGCGGTTGAAATTGTTCAACTGTTACAAAATGGCACACTGACTCTGTGACAACATGGAACAGTTACCCTATGCACCTATTCGCTAATTCCAATCAGCAGGATTGGCTGGAGCTGTCATGGCACCGTAGCCAGATGGCTGGCCTTGATGAGCTGCACGTCCCAGATCATGTCCGGCTCGATCGAGAGCAGCTGGCGCAGCGCCAGTACCGCGCCAAATCATTAACTGCTGCGGTTGAGCAATTGGCGGTGCCGTTGTTCAATCAAATGTTTGCCGGTACCGACAGCCGCCTGTTACTGACTGACGCGGAAGGGGTAATTATTGGAGCATGGGGACAGCAACGTTTCGAGCAACGGCTCACTAGCATTGCGCTGGAGTCGGGTGTTTGCTGGCAGGAAAACCTTAAGGGGACCAATGCGATTGGAACCGCATTAACGGATCAGCGCTTCGTGGCGGTGATTGGTGAGCAACATTTTATCCGTAGCCATCGTTTTTTAAGCTGCTCTGCCGGGCCGGTATATAGTCCTTCTGGTGATTTGATCGGGGTACTGGATATTACTAGCGAGCAGCAGGTGCACTCCGAGCGGACGCGGCTGCTGATCCAAAATATGGTACAGCAGATAGAAAATAATCTGTTGTGTCAGGTGCCCAATGGCAAGTTTCGGTTTGATCTGGCGCTGGATCAACAGTTGCTCAATAGTGGTTGGCAGGGGATTGTTATTGCCGATGAAGCAGGGCATGTAGTGGCGCATAATGCAGTTGCTGCCCGCTTATTGGATCTGCGAGAAATGAGGGGATGCCATATTGATTCACTGATGGATATGCCTTTGTCAGCCGTAAACCGCTCGGTGGCACCATCTGGCAAGATTGTTTTTAGTTGCCAGTCGTTGCAGAAAACATCGTCTGCTAACGTGCCCTCGACAGTGTATTCGCCGTCGTGCCCACTTCACTATGGTGACAGTCGGATGGAGCAGGCATGGCAGCAAGCCTGCAAGCTAGTCAATAAAGATGTCAGTCTACTGATCTTGGGCGAAACTGGGGTAGGTAAAGGTGAGTTTGTCAAACAGTTACATGGTCATAGCCAGCGACATAACGGTCCGTTAGTGGCGGTAAATTGTGGTGCATTACCGCAAGATTTGATTGAGTCCGAGCTGTTTGGTTATGCGCCGGGGGCATTTACCGGTGCCAGCAAACAGGGATTCCAGGGCAAGGTACGCCAGGCTGACAAAGGGATCCTGTTTTTAGATGAAATCGCTGATATGCCGCTGGCCGCTCAGTGTCACTTGCTGCATGTCTTGCAGGAAAAAGAGGTGGTGCCTATCGGCTGTAACCAGCCGACCAAGGTTGATATCCAGATTGTAGCCGCGACTCATAAAGATCTGGATGCGCTGGTGGCACAGGGGCTGTTTCGTCAGGATTTGTATTATCGCCTGAACGGATTGATTCTGACCTTGCCCGCCTTACGTGATCGGCAGGATTGCAAGGCCCTGATAGCGTCCATCCACCGTAAGTATCGCTGTGATGAGCAGACGATCTGCGAGCATCTGATGAACTTGTTAACGAGCTACCATTGGCCGGGGAATATCCGGGAGTTGGACAATGTCCTGCGGGTAGCCTCGCTGCTGTCCGATGATGCCGGGCAGTTGATATTGGGCCATCTGCCGCAGCATATTGCCGAGCCGTTATTGAAACAACCGGGGAAGCTGACGGTAGAAGCCTCAGGAACGAAAGATCTCAGGACAACGATTACAGATACCCTGCTTGATACTTACCGCGCCAATAAAGGCAATATCAGCAAGACAGCCAGAATGCTGGGTGTCAGCCGCAATACCTTGTACCGTAAGCTCAAAAAGCTCGGAATTCAATAACTGGAAGCTGTACTGCAGAGCTACAAAGTTGATGGTGTTGAACTGTTTAACTAGCCAACATTTCCTTATCTTCTAACAACAAAAGGCAGCGTATAGCTAATACACTGCCTTTATTACTCTTGCTATGCCAGTGACTAACCTAGCTGCTCTTTAAGATAGTCAACCAGCATCCTGACTTTTGGTGACAGGTGGCGGTTGTGCGGATACAGTGCCCAGATCCCGTCATCGCTTTCGGTAAACTGGGTCAGCAGCGGGATTAGCTGGCCGCTGTCAATATACTGCTGGACGTAGTAATCCGGCAGCTGGACGATCCCGATCCCTTTAAGGGCCGCATCGGTCAGGGCGTGGCCGCTGTTACAGCGCAGGTTGCCTTTGACCCGGATATTGCGGGCCTTGCCATCTTCCTGAAAGCGCCAGTAATCCAATGTTCCCTGTAGGCAGTTATGCTGGTCCAGTTCCGATAATGAATAGGGGACGCCATGAGCGGTCAGGTATTCTTCAGATGCACACACATACTGGGTACGGGTACCCAGTCGCTTGGCCATCATGCTGGAGTCTTCCAGCTTGCCGAGTCGGATCGCCAGATCAAATCCTTCATCGATTAGATCGACTTTCTGGTTTGACAACTGCAGTTGAACTTCAAGTTCCGGATACTGTAGCGCAAAGTTGTTGAGCAATGGGGCTATGGTGCCTTCACCGTAGGTGACGGGAGCGGTTACCTTCAGCATTCCCCGCGGTGAGCTCTGCAGATTACCAATTGCACGCTCTGCTTCTTCCAGCCCATCGAGTACCTGACGGCAGTGCTGGTAATATATCCGGCCGACATCAGTGACCGATACTTTGCGGGTGGTACGGTAAAACAGCTTGGCTGCTAGCCTTGCTTCTAACGCACTGATTTGGCGGCTGACCTGAGCCGTTGAAATCCCGAGTCTTTTTGAGGCAGCAGTAAAGCTTTCGGCCTCGGCAACAGCGACAAACTCGCTGACCCCTTCCCAGTTAAACATTGTTACTACCACGTAAGAGTTGAATGCTAATTTTCGAAATTATCGGCTAGCAGACAATAAATGCAAGACATTTGGTACGGAAAAGCCGCCTGGATAATTTCCATTCATAAAATCCAATTATTACACCTGAGTAAAAGTCATTTGTAATTACCCCCGATTATCATCAGCAGAGAAGTCAATATAATGCACCCCATCGAAACGGAACACACCGTTCGGACCAAATTATAAAGACTGAAGATAGGAAAAAGAAATGACTGCACAAACTCTTAAATCACGCGCTGCTGTTGCATGGGGCCCAGGCCAACCGCTATCGATGGAAGAAGTCGATGTGATGCCGCCTCAGAAAGGCGAAGTACGTATTCGCATGATTGCAACGGGTGTTTGCCACACCGATGCATTCACACTCTCTGGTGATGATCCTGAAGGTATCTTCCCTTGTATCCTAGGTCATGAAGGGGGCGGTATTGTTGAATCAATTGGTGAAGGCGTTACCAGTGTTCAGGTCGGCGATCATGTTATTCCGCTTTATACTCCAGAGTGCGGTGAGTGTAAGTATTGCAAATCAGGCAAAACCAACCTGTGCCAGAAAATTCGTGAAACGCAGGGCAAAGGCCTAATGCCAGACGGTACGACCCGTTTCTCTAAAGATGGTCAACCTATTTTCCACTACATGGGTACCTCGACTTTCTCTGAGTACACGGTATTACCAGAAATTTCGTTGGCTAAAGTGAACCCGGAAGCACCACTTGAAGAAGTGTGTCTGCTTGGCTGTGGTGTTACCACGGGTATGGGCGCCGTGATGAATACGGCTAAAGTGGAAGAAGGTTCAACAGTAGCAGTATTCGGCCTTGGTGGTATTGGTCTTTCCGCGATCATCGGTGCAGCAATGGCCAAAGCGAGCCGTATTATTGCGATTGATATTAATGAAAGTAAGTTCGAACTGGCGCGTAAGCTCGGTGCAACAGATTGTGTGAACCCAAAGAACTTCGACAAGCCGATCCAGGACGTTATCGTTGAGATGACAGAGGGTGGTGTTGATTACTCATTCGAGTGTATCGGTAACATTAACGTAATGCGTTCAGCGCTTGAGTGCTGCCATAAAGGTTGGGGTGAATCTGTGGTGATCGGTGTTGCCGGTGCCGGTCAGGAAATCTCTACCCGTCCGTTCCAGTTGGTAACTGGTCGTGTATGGCGAGGCTCTGCATTTGGTGGTGTGAAAGGCCGTTCTGAACTGCCAGAGTATGTAGAACGTTACATGAAGGGTGAGTTCAAGCTTGACGACTTTATCACTCATACGATGGCGCTTGAAGATGTGAACGAAGCTTTCGACCTGATGCACGAAGGTAAGAGCATCCGTACCGTACTTCACTTCGATAAGTAATTACTCACTATGCTTTGGTGCCCTCGAAAGAGGGTGCTGAAACATGTCGAGGGGCATAAAGATGACAATTGAAAATATTAGTGTAAACAAGAGTTTTGGCGGTTGGCACAAACAATATAGCCATTACTCCAACACCTTGAACTGCACCATGAGGTTTGCCATTTTTCTGCCGCCTCAGGTTGCGTGCGGCAAGAAGGTCCCTGTGATGTACTGGCTATCCGGTTTAACGTGTAGTGATGAAAACTTCATGCAAAAAGCTGGGGCGCAGCGTTTGGCTGCGGAGCTTGGTATTGCCATTGTGGCTCCCGATACCAGTCCGCGAGGTGACGATGTCGCAGATGACGAAGGTTACGATCTGGGGCAAGGGGCTGGCTTTTATGTCAACGCCACCCAGCCGCCATGGAACCGTCATTACCGGATGTATGACTATGTGGTCGATGAACTGCCGCAGTTAATCGAGTCGCATTTCCCTGTCAGCGAACAGCGCTCGATTGCCGGCCACTCGATGGGGGGGCATGGCGCATTGGTGATTGCGATGCGTAATCCGGATCGTTACCAATCAGTATCGGCGTTTAGCCCGATTAGCAATCCGATTAATAGTCCTTGGGGACAAAAAGCCTTTACGGCTTACCTGGGGCAAGATAGCTACCATTGGGCTGATTATGATGCCAGCCTGTTGATGCGCAGGACGAGTCAGAGTGTGCCTGCACGGGTAGATCAAGGCGAATCAGATGAATTTATGGCCTCTCAACTGATGCCAGAGGCTTTGTCTGAAGCCGCTCATATTAACGGTTATCCGCTGGAATTTTATCGACATGAGGGTTATGACCATAGTTACAATTTCATTAGTAGTTTTATTGAACAGCATTTGCGTTTTCATGCGGAGCATCTGAATCGTTAGCATCTAATTGGTGCTATTTTGAAGCGTCAATTTACCTCTTATATCTCGTTATATTTTGTTGTATTTACTGCCTTTCCCGCCCAGCTTTGGCTCGGCGGGCTTTTTTATATCTGTTAATTTTTCCTGTCTGTTCTTTCTTGCTTGATGCCAAAGTGTCTGCTTAAAGATTGTTCCTGGCTGGTAATAGTAATTTGCAAGATTGCAGGATTATCATCTTATCTTGTATCAATATAATACGCCCATCAAATAAATACTCGTTGCTATGGCGGGTTATCAGAATTTATTAGCGTCGCCAGAGCGGCGTTAGCAATGGTGGAGCACACTATGTCAAGAATTGTTGTTGTGGGAGGCGGTGCCGCTGGCCTTGAGCTGGTAACTCGCTTGGGACGAAGCTTTGGTCATAAAAGTAATCATGAAGTTACGTTGGTCGAACCGTCATCACACCATTACTGGAAACCCCGTTTGCATGAAATTGCCGCCGGTACGTTTGATACCGAACTGGATGCTGTGAGCTACTTGCAGCATGCGACATGCAATGGCTATCAATATGTCCAGGCGGCGATGGCCGGGCTGGATCGAGAAACCAAAACACTTTTGCTGCGTAATAACAGCGGGCAAGAATCTGCATTGCAGTATGACTACCTGGTGATAGCGGTGGGTGCCGTGAGCAATGACTTCAAAACGCCGGGTGTGAGCAAGCACTGCCTGTTCCTTGATTCATCGGATCAGGCCCAGCAGGCATGGCAGCAAATCAACCCGTTACTGAGAGCGGAAGGCAACCACCGTATCTCGATTGTCGGAGCTGGGGCTACTGGGGTCGAACTGGCGGCTGAGCTGGCGAAAGTCAGTGCAAAACTACAGCGATATCGCCATGGTGCGGAGCTGGATATTACGTTGATTGAAGCTTCTGATCGCGTACTTCCTGCGGGTCCTGAATGTATGTCTGGCAAAGTGCAAAAGGCACTTTTAAAGCAAGGCATTACCGTTCGTACCAATACCCGGGTTCAACGTGCGGAAGAGGGCAAGTTAGTCACCGCCGAAGGTGAGATCATCGCTGCTGATTTGCAGGTGTGGGCGGCCGGTATTAAGTGTGCTGAGTGGCTAACACAGCTCGATGGGTTGGAAACCAACCGCCTTAACCAGCTCAAAGTCGATGCCAACCTGCAGCCGACCTTTGATAGCAATATTTTTGTTCTGGGAGACAGTGCGGAATGTCCACAGCCAGATGGCTCGTTCGTTCCCCCGAGAGCCCAGGCGGCCAATCAGGCTGCGGGTCACCTTGCCCGGCAATTTAAGCGGCTGTTAAAGGGCAAATCGTTGCAGCCATTTATTTTTAATGATGGCGGAATGGTGGTAGCTGTCGGCCATGATTATGCGGTCGGCGTCCTGATGAATGACAAATTGGTACTGCGGGGACGCTTCGTCCGCAACTTGTACGATACAATTTTCCGTCTGCATCAACGGGTGCTGTTCGGCTGGGGACGGGTAACGGCTCTAGTGTTGCTCAAACGCATCAAATGCGCCCTGAATCCTTATTACAAAGGCAACCTTTCTTAATTTAGCTTTACCCGAGAGAGGCGTTAGCTTCTCCCCGGTATCAGTACAACATTTGAATAGTATAAAAATCGGAACGATAACGATATGTGGACTAAACTCCGTAACTCTTTGCCCTTACAGCTGATGCTGGCGGCATTGATGGCCTGGCTTTTTGCGTTAACTTTTTCAGAGACGGCCGATGTAGCACAACAGGGTTGGTATCAGCTCCTGATGCTGGGTAAGACCAGTTATATCGGGCTGCTAAAAATGGTGGTGGGCATTGTTGTTATGCTGTCGCTATTGGAAGGGATCACCAGCATTGGCTCGACGAGCCGGCTGAAGAAATTGGGCGCAAGCACCTTGCTGTTTTACAGCTTTACCACATTGATTGCGATAAGCCTTGGCTTGGGGGCATCATTATTGATACCTGCATGGCAGCCCTTGACGGAGTTCGCGCCTGTTGCCGATGGCGTCAGATTGATCAGCGAAGAGGCGGCTGATGGCAGCGCAATTGCGGCAAAGTTGCTAAACATGGCACTGGTAAATCCGGTTGCGGCACTGGCCAATGGTAACCTGTTAGCGGTAGTGGTGTTTTCGTTGATGCTAGGGATCGCCCTGCTGTCGGCATTGCCTGGCAGACATCCTTTGTTCGAGCTACTCAGTGGATTGAACAAAGGGGTAAACGCCATGGTGCGCGGTATTGTTCGTTTGGCACCGCTGGCTATCTTCGCGATTGTGTTTGAATTTACTGTACGCGGTGGTGAGTCGCTTTTTGGCCAGCTAGCCATGTTTGCCTTGTTGGTGTTTGTTCTAACTCTGGTCCACGGTGTGGTGGTGCTGCCGACGATTGCCAAAGTGGCGACGGGTATCCGTTTCACCACATTGTTCAAAGCTATTTCGGCGCCGCTGGCGATGGCCTTTGCGACATCATCGAGTTCGGCTGCATTGCCGCTGGCGATGCGAAGCGCAGAAGAAGAGCTAGGGGTCTCGCAGAGTACCAGTAGTATGGTGCTGCCTCTGGGGGCCGTGATGAATATGGATGGAACCGCTTTGTTTGAAGGGGTTGCGGCAATATTTCTGGCGCAGTTGTTTGGTGTTGACCTAACGACTACTGGGATGATCATGATATTCATTATGGCGATGGTGTCATCGGTCGGCGCACCGGGAATGCCTTCAGGGTCGATGTCTGGCATGCAGCTGGTATTGTTGGCTGCCGGAATTCCGCTTGAAGCAATCGCTATTTTGCTGATCATCGAACGCCCGCTAGACACGTTCCGTACCGCCGTCAATGTGGAGGGGGATTTAATCGCCGCCTTGGTGATTGATAAATGGCAGCAGCGAACGGATGTTACGGTTGGATTAGCAAAAGAGGGGATTCAATCGTAAATCAGGAAATAGATATAGTGAACAAGGCCTGCAATTGCGGGCCTTGTTTTTTACTTGAAATAGATTCAGGCTTAGATGAAACGGATCTTAACCGCCTGAAGTTTGTTTGCAGAGTCATCCATGATGAACTCGACTAGGCTGCCTGAAACAGGCTGGCAAGCGCCACTGACGTTTGCTGCGTCAAAGCGGATATCACCACCAAGATCGCAAGTAATTAGGCCTGTTTTGTCTTGAGTGTTGAAGCTACGGATAATACCGGTTTGTGAAATCATAATGTTTTCCTTTTTGCCCAAGCAATGCTTTAAGAGCGTTATGCTTGTGGCTATCAAATTGAGTAGATAATTCATTCCCGCGCCCATTTGGCGTCGGCTGTTATCGTTTTAACTCATTGACCTTTATCTATTTACCGCTATGAGTTCACCCTACTCAATAGCGCATCACTGCATGGTCGATTGCAACGATACCAAACGTAATTATTATCTGGACCAATCAGAGCGGCTCCAGCGGTTTGGCATACACGACGGCAGTGGAAATAAATCATGTTTATGATTTTTGTTGGATGTTCTTCTTTACAGCAGGCTTTGGCGAGAAGCTAGGAGTGTGAAGTGTTCTTCGAAAATCATTTTCAGGTCTGAGTTGCAGACCGCAAAACAGTAAACAGAAAATTATTGGCTGTAAATATATTTTTTGAAAAAAAAGTAAATACGAATGACAACAGAATATGGGGCTGTGCTTAATGTTTTGATTTTTAATGACTTATTGGCATTCTGTTAGAGGTGTTTTTTTCTTGTGTTATTTGAAATATTTCGTTGCCTCTCTCTTCATGTCGGATCTCAGACTAAATTCTTGCTCAAATTTTTCGAACATCTCCTATCAAAATGCATTGTGGAGTGTGAGGTACATCACGCCTAAGATAATGATCAATTCGCAAACATCCTGCGTATAACCAAGCTGATAATCAACATGAGAGGACGTTATGAATAAATCAATTCTAGGAATTATTTTAGGTGCCGCGACTTTTTCAGGTCTGGCAATGGCTGATCTTCAACAGGGACTGACGCTTGATATTTCACCGCAGAAAGGTGGTGCTTGGGTGGTCGTAGAAAAAGACGGCATGCCGCAGGTTGGTGCCCATGTGATGATTGATGGAGATACCAACAACAGCTATACCACCGCTGAAAACGGGCGTGTGTTTGTTCACAGTACGGGGGAAGCTGCGCGTTCACTGACATTCATGGCGACCGATGATGAGGGTAATACCGCGTCGGCTCAACGTTTTATCCCTGCCAACCGTTCATAACTCTAGTAACGTTAATATGCATAGATGTTGACACTGCTTTTAGCTTGCCGCGAAAAATGGATTTCACTCGCGGCCGTTTTGTCGTTGATTCATAAGAACTGTAATTTAGAAATGTAAGCTTAGAGTCAATCTTATTATTACTATTTGGTAAAGGTTGTTTGCTTTATTGGCCAATTATCACCTTTATTAAAGGTAATATAATACACCCTATCGAACGGGTACACCGCAAAGCTAAATTGAAAGCTGGCTAAGTTATCAAACTGAAAACAGATTTAGTTCGAGGGGTTATGAATAAATTATTCTCAGGAATCATGTTAGCAGCCGCTGCATTTTCAGGCTCAGTACTGGCATGTAACAAAACAGGTCTGACACTTGATGTCTTTCCACAAAGAGGGGGAGCCTGGGTGTTGGTAGAAAAAGATGGTGTACCACAGGCGGGAGTAGAAGTAACTGTAAAAGGTGCGACTAACCAGCGTTACACCACAACAGAGTGTGGTCTCGCATTTGTATATAGTTCACTGGAGGCTTCTCGTTCCATGACGTTCGAGATTACTGATGATACTGGCAATACTGTCTCAACCCAGCGCTTTATTCCGTCTAACCGCTCGTAACCAATATTACGAGCGAGTTAAACATGGATGGAAATCGACGACAATTTACTAATTAGAGAGCCGGGATTGAAGGATTTTACTCGCGGCTCCTTTCTGCTGTTCATCAATACCATTCGTTCCTCAGTGAATACTCCCTCAGTGCAAATTTTGTCCATGTCTCAGTTTTAAACTTCCCCTGTGGTTTATCGGCCATGCGTCTGGCTATACTGGTCTAGAAACCCACGTCAAGGAAGGATGACATGATGAGCACAACCTGCTTGGTTACGCCAGACATCACACTCGTGTTGTCATCTTGGTACAATCAAGACTTTCGCCTGTCCCACGATTTCCCGTCTGTATAAGCCTTTTTAATGCATTTTGCTTAACGCACTTCGCATTTTCTTGCTTGTTATCAACAAGCCAACCTAAGAAACCTAACAGCACAGCTTTTGGCTGAAAGTTGCTGTTGGTCAATTGTTGAACCCGCCATTGATTCGCTATATCGAAGAGAAAATTAGCAGAATCTGGCGGTTGCTTATGAGGCATTTTCTATGAAACGTATTCCAGAACCGTTCCGCATCAAAATGGTGGAACCGATCCGCATGACTAATGAGGATGATCGCCGTGAAGCCCTAATCGAAGCCGGGTACAACCCGTTTATGTTGCGCAGCGAAGATGTCTATATCGATTTGCTGACTGATTCGGGAACCGGGGCGATGAGTGATGTACAGTGGGCCGGTTTGATGATGGGCGATGAGTCTTATGCCGGAAGCCGTAACTATTTCAATCTGTGCGAGGCCGTGCAGTATTTCTTCGGCTATAAACTGACAGTGCCAGCCCACCAGGGACGAGGAGCAGAGCAGATACTATTTCCTTGTTTGATCGAGCGAATGAAAACAGTGCGCGGTGGCGACAAGCCGGTGTTCATTTCTAACTACCATTTCGATACGACAGCTGGCCATGTGGAACTCAACGGCGGCAAGGCGATCAATGTCCTGACCGAGAAAGCCTTCGATACCGAAACTTATGAAGACTGGAAGGGCAACTTCGATCTCGACAAGCTGGAATCGACTATCGCGCATTATGGCTCTGAAAATATTGCGGCGATTATCACAACAGTGACTTGCAATAGCTCGGGCGGCCAACCGGTGTCGATGGCTAACATGCGTGCGGTGTACGAGATCGCGAAAAAGAACGATATTCCGGTTGTGATCGATTCTGCCCGCTACTGTGAAAACGCCTATTTCATCAAGCAGCGCGAGCCGGGCTATGAGGACAGTTCGATCCTCGAGATCATCCGTGAGATGTACCAATATGGCGATATGCTGACGATGTCGGCGAAGAAAGATCCTATGGTCAATATTGGTGGTTTATGCTGTATTCGCGATCATGAAGAGTTGTTCCAGGCGGTACGCACCCGCTGTGTGCCGATGGAAGGCTTTGTGACCTATGGTGGTATGGCGGGGCGTGATATGGAAGCACTGGCGCGCGGCTTGTACGAAGGGGCCGATGAAAACTTCCTGCACTACCGGATCAGTCAGGTGGAATACCTTGGTGAACGCCTGCGCGAGGGGGGGGTACCTATCCAGTATCCGACGGGCGGCCATGCGGTGTTTGTCGATGCCAAGAAAATCCTGCCGCATATTCCGCCGGAGCAGTTCCCGGCTCATGCGCTGTGTAACGAGCTCTACCTTGAGTCCGGGGTTCGAGCGGTTGAAATTGGTTCATTGTTGCTGGGGCGCGATCCGGAAACGGGTAAGCAGAAGGAAACGCCGCTGGAGTTGATGCGTCTGACGATCCCGCGTCGTGTCTATACCAATGATCATATGGACTATATTGCCGATGCTCTAATTGCCGTTTGCCAACGGGCCCATGAAATCAAGGGGCTGACATTTGAATATGAGCCGCCGGTATTGCGTCACTTTACCGCCAAGCTTAAGCCAGTTGAGTATGTATGAGCTCACGTTTCAGCTACATGACTGAACATTAAACAAGAAATAGCCTCGGTGGAAACTGGGGCTGTTTGTTTTTTAAACGAACGTTTTAATTGTGCTTCAACTGTCTGTTTTTTTTGAACCTTCTCCCATTTTTTGTCAAAAATAACTGTCACACTCTTTCATAGATTGCAGTTGAATAATGTCTATGAACCATCATAAAAACAAATCTTTCCCATGTGATAAATGTGGCTTGTGTTGCCGGAATATCAGAGGCCATGAGCTCTACCTGCATTTAGATCGGGGCGATGGCGTTTGTTGTCACTTTGATGAAAATAATAACCTTTGTGCTATTTATGATGAGCGTCCCGATATCTGCAATATCGATACGATGTATCGCAAGTTCTTTAGTCAATCCATGACTCTTCCTGAATATTACGTTTTGAATATTGAAGCCTGTAAAAAGCTCCAAGGCATTGAACAATAGGTATCCCTCATGTTTATACAAAATCTAAATACAAAGCAGCAAAAAGTTTTTTTGGCATTGGCCAATGATTTGATTAAGGCGGATGGCGTCCTTGAGCAGCAAGAACTGGATTTGCTGGCAGTATTAAAAGCTCAAGCAGAAAATGGAATTGAAGCTGAAGGCTATGAGTTAAGTGCTCTGGCAACAATTTTTGATTCTCGCAAAGCAAGATACTCAGTGATGTTCGAACTCATTGGCCTAGGGCATGCAGATGAAGATTTCGACCCGGCAGAGCAGAAATTTGTGCTCGATGTTGCCGAAGTGCTGGGCTTTAGCCAACAAGATGTAGATGAAGTTGAGTTTTGGGTGACAAGGCAGATGTCATTGGTTGCTGAAGCTTCGATGATGATGGAGGGGTAATTATGCCTATTCCATTTATTCTTGCTGGTGCGGCGATTGCTGCTGGTGCGTATGGTGTGAAGAAAGGGGTTGATGCCAAAGAAGATTTTGAACTGGCAAAAACAATCAATGCCCGAGCGAAAAAGAAAGTCGATGCTGCCGATGAGCTGTTGGAAAAGGCCCGTAAACAGACTCAGAATAAGCTCGAAACCTATGGCAAAAGAAAGGTCAATGCGATTGATGTTGGCCTAAAGGCCTGGAAAGCTGAATTTGATAGCTTCAAGAATGTCGATTTATCCAAGGTCGAAGCAGCTGATGTTGGGAGCGTCGATATTTCGAAGACCATCCTTACCCTTAACAGGCTGCAAGTTTCACTAACCGAGTGTGGCCTGGGTGGTGGGGCGGCTGTCAGTAGCGGTGCTATCGCAGGTTTTGCGGCTTATGGTGGTGTGCAGGCACTGGCTGCGGCATCTACCGGGACGGCGATCAGTAGCCTGAGTGGGGCGGCGGCGACAAACGCAACATTGGCCTGGCTTGGCGGCGGTGCCCTGGGTACCAGTTCTACAGCCTTTGGTATGGCGGGTGGTACCGCTGTACTGGGTGGTGTTGTGGCTGGACCTATTTTGGCTGTTGGGGGCATGATGCTGGCTTCGAAAGCAGAAGAAGCCTATGAGCAGGCCCGCGCTAATGAAAGAAAGGCCGAAGCCTATGAGAAGCAAAAGAAGGCAGCCAGTGCTGCTACCAACCGGATTTATAAAGCTGCCAGTGACCTAGATCTATTGTTGGTAAAACTGACTCGTCTTCTGGGGGGCTTTACTATCGAGCTGTCTAAGATTGCGTACAGAGAAACGGATTACCGGAAACTAACCAAAGATGAGCAGGTTAAATTAGCGCACAGCGCGCTGATGGCGAAGTTGGTTGTTGGGGTTATCGAGTGTCCATTATTGCTGGAAGACGGCTCAGTCTCTGTTAAAGGTAAAGCCCTAATCGAAGATACCAACGCAGTATTGGAAAAAATCAATTCTATCTAATGTGAAGGAGCCTATGGCTCCTTTCTTTTAACGCTATTTTTATGAATCAATCTAATATTTTTGTAAATGATGTCATTACTGAGTTCTGTAATGACATTTCTGGTCGTTTAAATATTGACTTAGGATGGGCTGTAAAGGAAAGAGCGGAAAATATAGCCAAGGCGACAGATCAGTATGTTGAAGGACTTGCTGACGTTAACTATCGAAAGGATGGCGAGCGAAACAATAACCCCAACCGGTTTGGTAACCAGTTTGAAGAGAGGGATGTAGCCTTAAGGAATATTGATGAGGCGATAAAGGGATCAGGAAAGCAGTTCACGACAACCGACAAGCTTTACAATGACAAGATGAATGGACAGAAAATGTCCAAGAGTAAATCTGACGCCGCGACATACAACGATGATTCTACTGATGTCATTGCTCATCAGAGGGGGAGAGTGCTCAAGGGGGAAAACCGTCAGCACAAGGTTATACAGAATTCGGCTGATTTGGCAGTTGATCGGTATTTGGAAAATAATCAGTATCTCACTGTTCCGCAGGAAGATATCGAAAAGCACCGGAGCTACTGGGAAAAGCAGAAAGCGCAAGGTGACGCGAAGGCGGAGTCTGTTTTGCAGAAGCTTGAAGTCGCCGTGTCTTCTAAATCTGCAGTCACGCTCGAAGGTGGTTTGGTTGAAGCTTGCATCAATGCGACAACTGCCGATTCTGCTGAAGCAAAAAAAAAATTACGGCGATTGGCTGATCATAAATTAGAGCTTGAAGCGAAAACTATGCAAGTTGCGTCGCATGCATCGGTGTCAGCGGTAAATGTTGCGAAAAATGCGAGTGGAAAGTTTGTTTCATATCTTGCTGGAAGGGTCATTCAAGAGATATATGAAGCCTGGAACAGTAATGATCAAAAGAGTATTACTGAAAGCCTGTCGTCAATATTTAATGATGCAAAGGCCCGCTTTAAAGAGGAGTTCAAAACCTCAGGCCTTACTGAGATAAGATCGAAAGCCTCTGAATTTTTCAAGAATATCATCTTTTCTTTTTTTAAAGATTTAAGAGGTGCTTTTAAGAAAGGTGGAAAATATCTTTCTATTTTGGTCAAGGAAGTGTGGTCCTTTATAAAGGGAGAAACGCGTTCGTTTTCATCGGTCATCATTAATATTTCAAAGGCTCTAGTGGGTTTGGCTGTGATTGGCGTTTGTTCTACATTCAATACCTACCTCAAGTCACTCGGGCTACCCGATTATATTTGCATTGTGTTAACGGCATTTGTATCTGCGGTGTTGACGGTTACCTTGCTAAAACTGATTGACCAAACGGCTAAGGTGGTGATTAGTATTTTGGCAGCCGCTGAAGCTGCAAAACTAAAAAGGCAAGAGATTGAAGCAATCTGTGAACAGGCATTTCCGCTGATTGATCAGCAAACGATAGAGTATGAGAATTTGGTGCTGAAAGAAATCGAGGAGCGTCAGGAAACATTTAACTCCAGTTTTGCGGATATTCAAAACTCGGTGGATAGTGAATCAATCAGTGTGATTTCGTCAGCGTATAGCGGCCTGTATCAATACTTTAATATTGAGTTGCCGTTTACCAATGAAGAAGAGTTTGACGCTTTCATGCTCGGCGATGAGGATTTTGTTCTGTAGTTAACTTGAAGCAGGTGCTGGGTATCAATCTACTTTAATAGAGAGGTTGGTATCTATTTCCCCTTCGGCACCTACTTTTTTGCTTTATTTATATTCGGCTAGGGTGCTCGCGATAAAATTTAGGCACTATGGTGGTGCGAGGTTCATTGGTATGCACCAAATAAGCGCACAATATCCCTATCTCTAAGGCTTGCTTGGAGTGCTTGGGCTTTCTAGTTGTCGTTGTTATGCACAAAATTCGTGCGTCAGTATTACTATTAATCTAATTAAAAACATTAGCTTATAATCAGTGCCGTATCGCTATTCCAATTCGGTTCCCTAATATGGTTCGCTCTGGCACAGAACCTGCTCTGTTCTTGGTGCAAACATGATTAATCAACAAGGATGTGGGGACGTTTGTGGACAACATCAACAACGCTGTAGAAATATTGATCCAAAGTTCTAATACGTTATTTATTCTGATGGGGGCGATCATGGTTCTGGCCATGCACGCCGGTTTTGCCTTCTTGGAAGTCGGCACCGTCAGGCAGAAAAACCAGGTGAACGCATTAGTTAAAATCATTGCTGATTTTGGCTTTTCCGCGATAGCCTATTTTTTCATCGGCTACTGGGTTGCTTATGACATTACCTTCTTGTCCAGTGCCGAGCAGCTCAGTGCCAGTAATGGTTATGAACTGGTGAAGTTCTTTTTTCTTATGACCTTTGCAGCGGCGATCCCGGCGATTATATCGGGCGGTATTGCTGAACGTGCACGTTTCTATCCGATGCTGGTCGGCTCCTTTTTTATTGTCGGCTTGGTCTATCCGTTCTTTGAAGGGCTCATCTGGAACGGAAATTACGGCTTTCAGGACTGGCTGACAGCAACATTTGGTGCCGCTTTCCATGACTTTGCCGGCTCGGTGGTCGTCCATGCCGTCGGTGGCTGGATCGCTTTGGTTGCGGTGGCTATGCTGGGTATTCGAAATGGTCGTTATCGTGGTGGCCGTCTCGTTGCTTTTGCACCATCCAATATTCCCTTGCTGGCCTTGGGGGCATGGATCCTGACGATTGGCTGGTTTGGCTTTAACGTGATGTCGGCGCAAACCATGGAGGGTATCAGCGGCCTGGTTGCGGTGAATACCTTGATGGCGATGGTCGGCGGGATCATTACGTCACTCTTTGTCGGCAAGAATGACCCCGGTTTTATTCATAACGGCCCGCTAGCAGGCTTAGTTGCCGTTTGTGCTGGTTCCGATCTTATGCACCCTGTCGGTGCCCTCGTTACAGGAGCTATTGCGGGAGCCCTGTTTGTTTGGTTATTTACCTATATTCAGAATAAATTGCATCTTGATGATGTGCTGGGTGTATGGCCATTGCATGGCGTATGCGGAGCGTGGGGTGGTATTGCTGCTGGCATCTTCGGCAGCGAGGCGTTTGGCGGGCTCGGTGGAGTGAGTTTGGCGAGCCAGTTCATTGGCACTATTGTCGGCATTGTAGTGGCAGTTGCCGGCTCGGCGATAATTTATGGCCTGATTAAGAAGACGGTCGGTTTACGTTTGACCGCTGAAGAAGAATACAACGGCGCTGATCTATCTATCCATAGAATTGGTGCGATTAACGAGGACTAACCGTTATTCCGTAATCTTCTGGATACAATGAAAAGGTGGTGCATTTGTTGCCTTTTTTGTCGGCGATGTGCGGGGTAAATCTACAAAGCTGGCCAACCTATTGAGAGTGGTATACTTTTTTGACTTACCGCTAACTTGGCGATGACGCTGCGCAGACATAGCCCTGTCTATAATTGCTCTGTGTTTGAGACTAAGGAGTTATCATGAACAAAACACTACTTGCACTGGTTTTGGCTGGTTTAGTTATAGCGGGATGTGATCAAAAAGCCACTCCAGATACCGCGCCGCAAGAGCAGACTGATAATACGGTGGTAACAGAAGCCCAAGTACCTGGTGAACAGGTTCTTTCAGCCGATATGGCACATAATGCCCGCAACTCCCTGGACTGGAACGGTACATACCGAGGTATTTTACCGTGTGCTGATTGCGAAGGGATCGAAACCACGCTGGAGATTAACCTCGATGGTACTTTTGTTCTGACAGAGACTTACTTGGGGAAAGAAAAGGGCCAATTTTCTCATCAGGGTAAATTCAACTGGAATACAGCCGGTAATACGATAGCCGTGCCCAATGACAATGAAGATGTGGCGCAGTATTTTGTCGCTGAAAACCAATTGTTCCGGTTGGATCGTGATGGTCAGCGGATCACCGGTGATCTGGCAGATAAATACGTGTTGAAGAAACAGTAGGTACGGTTCGAGTTTACTATTTTAATCCAAAGGTTGATAAAAGGAGCGTCCTCACTTGAGGCCGCTCTTTTGGGTTTGAGTTACTGCTTTGATTCGGTCTGTGATGCTCTGCTCGGCGCCATCAAGCCACTGGTAGCGTTTTGTATATAGACGGCGCTTTGTTTTCTTCAGGGTTGCCGGATCTTTCCTTGCCGGATTTATTGGCAGCTGATAGAAATATTTGTTGATCTTTGTCGCGCCGTATTCACTCCATAAATCGTCGTAGTCGAACGTAATTGAGTTTCTTTTGGAACCTATGTATCGAAGAGCCTGATAGATGTGTCCTTTGTTAGAGATGGCGTATATCTCATCTATTTCTAATACCCTTGCCATGATTAGAGTCAACTCTGTCATTAGTGCCTTGGTTCGCAGGCCATGGATAGAGCGCGTGAGTGTCTTGATAACCTGCTGGCGGTCTGAAATGCTTTCGCTTGGTCCCTGAAGGGCGCCAATGTAGAGTTCTTTCTTTTTGCCGGCAGAGATGTGACAGGTCAGCGAGTATATGTTCCGGTTTTGGTCGTCTATCAGTTTCAGTCCAAGTGAACCTTCACGGCTTTCGCCCCGGAAAAGTTGAACTTTGTATGTTTTCTTCTGTGAGTCTTGAAACTCGAAGATTGTTAGGCCGAACGGAGAAAAGATGGTTGATGTATGGTGGCCAAAGGTATCTTTAAGGAAGAGGAAATGATTGCAAATATGTTCAAGCTTTTCTTCTTTTTTCCAGTTAACGCACAGGTAGGGCTTAAGTGGCTTTTCGATAATATTAGGGTTTTGCTTGATTATCGGTAACAACACTGGGTCGGAAAAGATGTTTGTTATTGCCTTTATGGCTTTCGCATTAACGATTCCCCACATACAGAAACGGGCATTCTTTTTTATTTTTCTAAACCCTTTGGAGTTTGGATAAATGGTATTGGCTAATGCTGGTAGGGCACGAATGTAATCTGAGTGGGTTGTTGTTGAATTCAAAGCACAAACTCTAATTGGTAAATACATACCGTATTATACACTGTGCAATTGTTGTTTATGACAGCCATACAATGTACGTGATTGTATGGCTGCTATCTTAAGATAAATTCAATCAGACATGGTTAGTAATACTATTGTTGCTTTTTGTGATAATAAATATGAGTGGTAAAATAAGTAGTTTGGAAAGAAGTGAACGCTATATAAAGAGGATTTATTCTATTTTCTGAAATAATATCTGTGTTGATCTCACACTTGATTCAATAAATTTGATCTCCAATCAAAACTTGGTTTTTTTATTAGTTGCAGGTTAGATTTTTATATTCATTCTAGTCTCTAATGTATGCAACGTCGCTCTCCACCCTCTAGAAAATACCAACATCTTGTGAATAAACTCGCTTGTAGGTGAATATGCGTGCACTTGAATAAAATAACTGCCGCGTTATAGCGTGAGGGCTTTCACAATGTCACTACCTGTATTCCTTTAGCCTTGCCGATGTATTCATTACTCATCAATGAGATACGGTCATAAAAACAATAAGGAAAACGTTATGAAAGGTATTGGTACGATGCGTCTGTCCCCCTTGGCGATTGCGGTATTTGCACTAACAACGCTGGCGGGCTGTAATGATGAAACAACCCATATAGATAAATCCACGAGTGTAATAGAGCAGCCGAAGGAAAAGTCGGATGCCGCGGCTGAAATGCGAACAGTTTTTTCTGACTATCAAAGTGCGATGGATACGTTAGATAGCACAACATTCGGTCAGATCACCGATCAGATGGCATCCTCGCGTCAGTCTGTCGATCGACTGTATCTGGATAAGCTTGAAGCGATTGATCGCGGTGCGTTAACGGATGAAGATAAGATTTATTACGATACATTCCAGTTTGATCGCAATATTGCTATTCGCGGTACATCATTGCCCAATACCCGTTTCGGTAACTTTGCCATTCCGATTACCCATTTTTACAACTATATTGAGTGGAATGCCGGGTGGGCGGGAACAACGCAAGATAGCCCAGAAAAATACCAAAGCCATGTTCAGGTCGTGCGCGAATTTACTGCCTGGGTGAATAACCTGCACTCTCAATATGCGATGGGGCAGATTGAGCGCTCACAATTGCCGAAAGTGTTGACGGAGCGCCTGATTCAGAGCACAGAAGCGACCGTATCCAAAGATAGCTATGCGATGCTGAAGGCTGGTATTACAGATATTCAAAATCACAGTGACGACTACGACATAGCGTTTATCAAGGAATACCAGCGTGCTGTTGATGATGCGGTTGCGGCAACGAGTGGTCTTGTTGCCTATCTGAAAGACGACTATATGGCTGCCGCACGCGGCACTGGCGAGACCGGCAGCCTGACCGATACCAATATCGGCTGGGGGGATCTGCCTAACGGCCAGGCTTGGTATCAGTGGCATCTGGATAGAAACAGTACCACTGGTAAGCCCGCGATGGAGCTCAGCCAGCTTGGCGAAGACCTGGTTGCCGATGCTAAAGCAGAAATGATACGTGTCGCCAAACTGATTGTGGAAAACCATGGCAAAGATATTACAGCAGATTGGCGAGATAGTGAGGGTAACGTTGTCAGCCGAACTTTCCATGTCGAAGATGCCGAAGGCAATATCAATCTTGCCGAGTTTTTTGCTTACCTGAACAGCGAGAAGTTCTTCTATGGCCGTGATGGCCGGTCGATTGCAGATACCCCGTATGCCGATACCTGTACCTCGGCTTCGGTACCGACAGCTTGTGAAGCCGCGCTGGTGGACTATTACAAGTTTAAGAACGATGCCAATGATGTTGTGGCCAAGTACTTCAAGCCAATCAAAACGGACTACAGCATCGTGCCTGTTCCGGCAAGTCGTGAGTTGTATGACGGGGTTGCCTCCTACGGTGGCAATGAATTTAACTTAAATACTAACCCGGACTACAGCCTGCAGAAGTGGAATGTCTCTACCTTGTTGTTGCATGAGGCAGCGCCAGGACATCACTTCCAAAATGCCTATTCGATTGAGTACCCGCCAGCCAATAAGCCTGATTATATCAAGAAGGTCAGGTATACCGCTTATGCCGAAGGCTGGGCGCTGTATACCGAATGGCTGGGTATGGAGATGAATATCTACGGTGAACTGGATAAAAATGGCAAACCGACCTTCACTAACGCAACCGGTATGTGTAAAACCGATCTGGATTATACCCAGTTCCAGGGCGGTATTTATAAAGATGCCGAAGAGTGTAATGCCTTGCAGTATTTCGGTAGCCTGAACGAGGCGCAGCTGCGTAATATGCGCTTGGCCGTCGATACCGGTATCCATGCTAAGGGCTGGAGTATCCAGGAGGCGCGTGATTACATGAGTGCAAACTCGGCGCTGGGTGAAGGTGATATCGAGTCGGAAAGCTTCCGTTATGCTGCGTATGTCGGTCAGGCTGTTTCTTATAAATCGGGTTATCTGGTGATCAAGGAAATGATGACAAAAGCACAGTCGGAACTCGGTAACGAGTTTGACTGGGCTGAGTTCCATGATCAACTTCTCAAGTATGGTGCTCAGCCAATGGAAGTGGTTCAGACCAGTATCGAGAACTGGATCAAGTCCAAAGGCTAACCTCTTTAATCGCTGACTAAGCCGCTGGGTTCCGAAAGGATCCGGCGGTTTTTTTCATCTGTACCTTTCGGTTTAATCCCTTAAAATTACTTGCAACGATCCGATCTGACTACAGAGCAACAGAAAGTCCATGAAAATTGATCTATCCAAGATGGTAACGGAAAGCCGTAACGAGGCGAGCCAATATATTGATACCTTATCGACGCTGGATATGCTGAAGGTTATCAATGATGAAGACAAGAAAGTGGCGCTGGCGGTTGAACAGGCATTGCCGGAAATTGCTCAGGCTGTTGATGTTATTGCTGAGGCATTCCGCCGGGGGGGACGCCTGATCTATAGCGGTGCTGGAACTTCCGGTCGGTTGGGAATTCTTGATGCAAGTGAGTGCCCGCCAACTTATGGTAGCAAGCCTGAACAAGTAGTGGGGCTGATTGCTGGTGGTCATCGGGCGATTCTCAAAGCGGTAGAAAATGCCGAGGATAATCGCGAGTTGGGGGCAGACGATCTCAGGGCATTGCACTTCAATCAAGGCGATGTCTTGGTTGGTATTGCCGCCAGCGGCCGGACACCCTATGTACTGGGGGCAATGGCCTATGCCAAGTCTGTCGGCGCGACCGTTGCCTGCATCAGTTGTAACCCGCAGAGCGCGATGACCGAGGCGGCGGATATCAGTATTACCCCGGTGGTGGGCCCCGAAGTAGTGACAGGTTCATCCCGAATGAAAGCGGGAACTGCCCAGAAGCTGGTGCTGAATATGCTGACGACCGGTGCGATGATCCGTACAGGCAAAGTCTACGGCAATTTGATGGTCGATGTGGAAGCGACTAATGCCAAACTGGTCGAGCGGCAGAAGAACATTGTTATTGCGGCGACGGAATGCAGTCGCGAACAGGCCGAGGCGGCACTGGCTGCCTGTGACGGTCACTGCAAAACAGCAATCGTAATGATTTTGGCTGGCTTGTCTGCCGAAGATGCCCGTGAGGTACTTGAACAGAACCAAGGCGTCACTCGTCAGGCAATAAGTGCGGTGAAATAAGCAAGATTAGCCGTGTATCAGTGCTAACTGTTTTTGCCTGGCGAGAAGCTACTAATACCGCTGGGCAGAAACAGTATTGATACCTGCGTGTTGGTAGGGCACCGCCTCAACTTAGCTTGCGGGTGGTTTATAAACGATTATTTCATTAATAGCTTCAATGTTTGGGTCTGCCCATGTTGCCAAATGAATAATCACAAACCCCATTCGGAAAAGTTTGCTTTAATGCGCTCCCTTTAGCAGACAAATTCAAATTGCCATACATGCTATTTCTTTGAAAATGACTTCTGGCTGCTTGAACCCTAAACACTTTTGTGACCGATAATTTATCTTAGATTGTGCAAATAGAATATTCTCATCAGTAATCATTCTTAAGTCTGTGCCTTTATTTACGTACCGCCTCATACATATTCCTTATATGGCATAAGCAAATCTACCGCCACTTGGTTGACCTCTTCTGAGGATTTTGAAGGCACTTTTACGACCAAATAAATATGACTTTTACGCTCCAGTATCGAGGCTACATCGCCAGTGGCATGCTTACCTAAAACCGTGAATGTGGCAAGCTTGATGAGGAATAAAATGTTATTGCTGACGGATACAAGGCTTTGAGGACAAATAGGCGAGAATCGTTGTCTGATAAACGGATGAGGATAGTCAGCCCTGTTACGGTTAAATACCCTATAGTTTTTCTGTCGTTAAATGGTAAATTTTCTGTCGGCTAGCGATGTATATTATTACTCGAGAGTCAGGTTGTTTATCAGGGTATCTGTTGATTTTTAGGTATTAAATGTACTGGTGTATACCTGTCGGTTCGCGAACAAAACAACTCTACGAGACTAGACATGACAGAAAATACACAAAAACAAGAAACTAAGGAACTAGGTCAGAAAAAGGGAAATAAGGTTAAAACGACGACAAATACATTGTTAGCGCTTACGGCTTTATCCATTTTGACTTGTATTTTTGCAGATAGAATTGTGCCAACAACCGATAATGTACGTGTAGAAGGTAATGTAATTTCATTAATTCCACAAGTGTCAGGTCAAGTCTCGAGTATTCAAGTACAAGCTAACAGTGAAGTTAAAAAAGGGGATGCCTTAGTACAGATCACCCCAATCGATTATCAAATTGCCGTTAAGAAAGCTGAGACAAAGCTTGAGATGGCTGGTCAACAAGTTGGTGCACAAATGGCGGGTGTGCTTTCTGCACAAGCTCAATTAACCAATGCACTCGTTTCGCAGGAAAATGCAAAACGACAAGGACAGCGTGTTCTGGCTATGGCTGAAAAAGGTGTCGTTTCTAAATCTGATGCGGATAAAACACGTGCTGCTCTTGATAAAGCGGATGCTGATGTTTTGAACGCAAAAGCGAATCTGGAAAAAGCACAAACTCAAGTTGGTGCGGCAGGTGAGGATAATGCGCAGATCCAGGCAGCGTTGCTAGAACTCCAACAAGCTCAATTAAATCTTGAGCGTACCATGTTACGTGCACCATCTGATGGTGCAGTAACCAACTTTAACTTATCTGAAGGTGCTTATGCTTCTGCTGGCAGCCCGTTGATGACGTTTGTAGAAAAAAATGGATTTTGGATCGAAGCATTCTTTCGTGAAAACAGCATGGGGCACATCAAGCCTGGCGACAAAGTCGAAGTCGCTTTGGACTATGCACCAGGTGAAACCTTCGAGGGAACAATTAGTTCTGTTGACCTTGGTGTAGCTTGGGGGACGAACAATCAGCCTGGTACATTGGCTAGTGTTAAGAACCAAAATGGATGGTTACGTGATACTCAGCGTATGCCTGTATCTATCAAGCTTGAAAACGAAGAAGCGATGCAAATGATGCGGATCGGTGGTCAGGCAGATGTGATTGTGTATACCGGAGACAATACGCTGTTCAATCTGCTTGGTAAAGCTTGGATTAACTTAGTAAGCTGGTTCTCTTATGTTCGATGATCTAGATAAAGCGCAGGAAAGACGCATCCTGCGCTACACAATAACGGTTGGCTTTTCGGTATTTTTAGCCGTGTGGTTTAACTGGCCTCTCGCATTTTGTGCCCCTTTATTCACTGCAAAATTTATTGTCGACAAGCCGAGTTTTCATATTTTGCATGTAAAGCAACTCGGTTTCGCTTTAGTTTCTACCGCAGTGATTGGTATTCTTGTATCTACAGGGATACCGGAATACAAGTTTGCTTTTTTAACTCTGTTTTCATTGGGTTTATTGTGGGGCTATTACTTGTTTACAGACCCTAAGTGGGTCATGTTTGCTACATTTTTGATTATTCAATTAGTACTGGTACCAGCGATAACAATAATCGATCAAAAAGCTGCGCTAGATGTTGCGGCTGGGTTGGCGTTCTCTGGTGTGTTGGCAGTAGCACTATACGCAATATCTCATGTTTACTTCCCAGAAGATAATGACGCTGAGTTTGAAGGATTTCCTCCTTCTCCTTTACCTTGTGAGGTGAGGTGGGCTGCAGCAGTGCGAGCTTGGATGATTTCTTTTCCATTAGTTTGTTTATTCTTTTTCTTTCAACTGTCGCAGGTCTTGCTTACGGTGGCTTTCGTTGCACTGTTGTCATTCATGACTACTGGAGAAAAGGCAACTAAAACATCAATGTTTTTTGTTCTGAGCAATGTTGTTGGTGGTCTCGTTGCTTTCTGCGCATTTTTTGTTATCTCGTTAGTGCCTAACATGTATATTTATATGCTGGTGACACTTTTGGTGATTGTCGTATTTGGTACGAAAATATACACAGACCCAGCAAAAGCCCCAATATATTCTACAGCATTTACGGGATTTACTGTACTTATGGGTACATCCATGAGTACAGGCGCGCTAGATGACAAGTTCTTTATACGTATTTTCCAACTTCTGCTGGTTATTGTCTATCTTGTTTTCATGGCTTACTTTTTTGAGGGGCGAGAGGTAAAAGCAGCACAATAAAAAACCTTTACCATCGGAGTTGACCGCCATATTATCAGTCAATCTCGATGTGTCTTTTATACTTGTCATCAATAGGCAATCATTCCAACCTGTGTTTGATATCCTAACTTATACCTAAGTAACGTTTAGGTTGTCTTGCGGCTTTTAAATTCGTTTACTAGTCCAAAGCTTTTACTTTCTGTTGATTTTGACGCAATGACAAAACTCGGAAGGGCGCCCTTTGAGGTCTTTTGAGGGCAAAAAATATTGCTAGAACCCGAACCTTAGGGAGCTTCCTGCTATCTTCTATAAAACCAACCACTTCAGTGACACGTTACGCATATATCTAGCTTATGAGCAATTTGTTTTTGGCGGGTTTGTCTGTTGAAGGTGCCTGTGAGGTACTTGAGAAGCCGCTAATATCGTTGGGCAGAAACAGTATTGATACTTGGCTGTCTATTGGTCACCGCCTTAACTCTGCTTAGCTTGTATGATAGTTCAGAAACGATCTTTTTCGTTAATGGCTTAAATGCTTTGGTTTGCCCATATCGCCAAGCGTATAGTCACAAACACCATCTGGAAAGGTTTGCTTTAATGCGCTTACTTTTGCAGACAGATCCAAATCGCCATATATGCCATTTTCAATGGCAGTGTCGATAGGAATGGTGTGACACTTAAATATACTTCCTTGCCAGGGAGCTCCTGCTTTTATTCGACTATTGCTATAGATAGGGAAAAGCTTAGTACAAGCGCCACTTGGCTGTTGATTCCAATCACCATTAAAAACATCTTTGCCAGAAGCGATGATGTTACCTTTTTCGGCAAAGCAGGCGTCTTTGGCCATGATGGGCTTAGCCATTTGTACTTTTTGTTGATAAGACAATTGGTCGGGCAGTAGGTTTATGGCCATCAGCCATTTATCCATAACATCATAGGCTTTTTCAATTGGAGAATATTCCTTATCTGAAATCCATATCACATGGTTTTGAGTATGTTTTTGCGAGTTAAGGATCCGTAAGCGGCTGGCAAAAGAGGCTGAGGTATGATGCATATTTAAATCGTCTTCAAGGTAATTGCGAATATCAATGATGGGTAAGGAAATACGGCCAATAAACACCTGACCATATTCATAGGCCTTGTTAATCGCTGTTAATGATGCCGATTGTCGTTTCGCCGAGACGGTGTCGACTTTGGTAATATTATGATTTCCCCATAGCGATAACCAAATTGGCGGAGTATTTGCGCTAAGGCTGATTATTCGTTCTGCCTTCATTTCGTTGAGAGGCTTCCATGAGCCAATCTTTCTATTTAAATCAATAAACTCATCAAATGTAATATGGTTGTTGAGCAGCGCTTGCAGACCATATTGAACCCCTACATTATCCCAGGTTGATAAGCCAAAGCCGTGTTCGTCCTGGCCAAATATATGCACCATATCCTGCCAATAATTCCAGTTGACTTGCTTAACAACAGAATCATGAAAGTAGGGTTTGAGAAAGCCTTCTTTAGGGTTGTTAAGGTAACTGCTTAAGCCAAAATAGCCGTTGATACACTCATTATTACCCCGTGGGAATTCTGGTTTTTGCCAACGTAATAACTGATTTAGCGGTTGCAACCAACCGGCTTTTTGTTTCGCGCCATTAATGGCCCGTAGGCCCTCTACATGCTGTCTATTTTGCCAGTCTTGCCACCTGGCTCTATCGTTGGCTAGAAAGCTGAAGTAGTTATTAAATAAGTCACAATCTAAGGCGTAGGTAGCGACACTTACCATGTCTGGATAAGAATACAAAGGCAGTAAGCCGTCTAATATATCCTGGCTATTTTGGCCGATAAGGTATTGCGATAGGCCACCGCCTGAACCGCCGATTCCGACTGTATACAAAGGTTTGCCAAATAAGCTGACAAATTGCGCCTTTACCCGTCTGGCGGTATCTTCAGCCAGCAGCATATTATATCCATAACTGGTTTTATTGCCGCTGGAGGTGATTAAGGCGTAACCTTTTTTCAATTGGGAAAGCTCTTTATTAATTAATCTGAATAGATTAATTCGACCTTGTCTGTAACCTATGCCCGACCCTCCTTCAAACCGATAAATCAAACGTTTATTCCAGGCATTGGCGCTGCTTTGATTACCGACCTCTTCCACTTGAATAGGCATCAAAATGGTATAGATATAACGGTTGATGGTGCCTTGTTCCACCCTAATTAATAGGTCGTCTTTGTTTAGCGATAATTGCTTTAGTTCAAACTCTGTTTTGCTATGTAAATTATTGTCTGTATCGACCACGACATAGGTGAGGCGGGTTTTTAATGAACAATCTTTAGAATAACCAAGGTGTCTTTTGCCGGTAACCATGTCATAAATGGGAACCCCAAAGCCGGCTTGGTTATCTATGAGGGGCTGGCCTAAACCTGAGTCTAAGGTCATGCAATAAAAGGGGTATTGATTGGGGCCGGAATAAAGGGATGACACCGGTCCAACGCCCCCCACTTTAATGGGAAACGGAAAAGTCTCTTCAGGCCGTTGGGTTTTGCTAATGTGCTGGTTAATCTCTAGCAGATAATTAGCTTCAGGAGTGGCGATGGCTTTTACTTGCCTGGCAACTAAACTGTCCTGATCAGTCATCTGGCCTAGGGTGATAAATAACAGTAAGAAGCCAACCAGCCCAAACATTACTTTTCTCATAGCATCATTCAATCTTTCCGAACTATATCTATGAGTTTAGCTTCGCAATACCGGAACTTATTTAGATGTAACGAGAACCAGAGTTGATGCCATGTATGCTAGTGCGTATCAATGGAGGGGGATCTTGCTTTTGTTTCATTGCCTACAGGAAGTGAAATGTTGCCGTTAGAGAGACCATATTAATATCATCATCTCCGACAGCATAACTCATGTATTCAGCACCTAACGCTAAAGGGCCAAAGACCTGATAGTCTGCGCCTACTCCCCGCACCGAGTTTGAAAGGTCGCTCAGGAGTTTTTTTGCAAAAAAAACCGAGCATCCAGCCCGGTAAAAATATATTAAATTTAAGCAGCGGTTTTGCATGAAACCGTTAGTCATTATCATAACTTTAAATACTGAAGCCTTGCTGAATACCAGAGGTCTTCTTGTTGGCCTAAAATTACAGATTCAAACTTGTTCAGCTCCGATTAATCATAACGCCCTATCTTATTCGGCCATACATCTGTTCAAAGTTTGGGATATGCTTTTCCCACACTGGCACACCTTCACCAATGATGGATTTGAGCGTCTCTATGAACAATTTAGTTTTGATGGGGGCATCTCTATGAGGGTACACAGCATAAAAAGTACCGAAATCATCTAAATGAAGCTGCGTCATGATCGGGATGAGCTTGCCATCCAAGATTTCGTTTTCAATCATCTGCGCTGTTACGACAGCAAGTGTGTTCCCCGCTACCGCACTTTTTGTGACCATTTCAACATCATTTACTTTATAGGCAACCCTTAACTGAAAATGCTTGCTCTCTTTGTTGCCATCTAAATACCTGAATTTATCGATCAAAAGCCCCGGGGCAGCGTAGACCGTAGCGGGCAGTGACTCCAACTGTTCAACCGTTTTGATTTCTCCGTGCTTTTTAATAAACGCGGGGGATGCAACAATCAATAACCGGTTACGGGCTATTTTTCTGATGATCAGGCTAGAGTTTTTCGGCTTGCCGATGCGAAAGCCAATATCAAACCCTTCTCTTACCATATCCACAACCCGATCTTCTAAACGTAATTCAATATCCACATCGGGGTATTGCTGCTGAAATGCCAGCACCGCTTGCTGAACATATTGACGACCAAACAAGGTTGAACTGGTGATCCGCAATACGCCTTTGGGCTCGGCATGGTAATTCTGTGCCAGCCGATGAGTGTCACTTAACAGCGTTCGTAATGATTTGGCCTGGTTCACCATTTCACTGCCAGCGGCGGTTAAAGAGAGTGAGCGTGTTGTTCGGTTTAGCAAACGGACACCAAGCTCATCCTCTAATCGGCTTATATGTTTCGAGATAACCGATCTATCGACATTTCTTTGCTCGGACACTTTAGTAAATGAACCGAGCTCTACCACTTCAAGCAGCAGCAATAATCGACTAGGAAAATCCATACGCCCTCTTTGTTGCAATTTTAGCACCAATTAGGTGTCAATTTGAGCATTTTTCTTCACCTAAGACAAATTTATAGTAGCTACACATTGAGGGCTTAGACTGATAAGGCCCATTTAGTCAAGTGAGGAAGATTCCATGAACAAGTTATCGATTACCCACAACAACGGCATTGCAACAGTAACTATCAACAATCCACCAGTGAATATCCTGACGATTGAGCTGATAAACGAAATTAACGAGTTTGTGCTATCGCTAAAAGATGAGCGCGATATAAAAGTGGTGGTATTCAAATCACTTCACGAGCAGTTCTTCCTGGCTCACTTAGATCTACATGTAATCAACGGAACTCAGGGCGGCCAGGCGGCATCTATTGAATTCAATCATATGATTGCCAACATCAAAGCAATGAAGCAGGTATCTGTGGCCGTGGTAGACGGTGTAGCGCGAGGTGGCGGTAATGAGTTCGTAATGGCGTGTGATTTAGCTTACGGCACGGAAAACGCCGCATTCGCTCAGCCAGAAATTCACGTCAACATTCCTACTGGCGGTCAAGGTGCGGTGCATTTTGCGAGACGAATGGGTAAAAACAAGGCGCTACAAGCACTGCTTGTCGGTAATGATTTTACTGCTCAGCAAGCAGAGGCATTGAACATCATTACTAAGTATGTTCCTAAAGCAGAAATGGATGCCTTCCTGGCTCAGACTCTTGGTGTCATTAGCCTGTTAGAAATTCGGGATATCGTGATGTACAAAGAGATCATCGAGACGTCAATTAAAGATGAAAATGCCGGTGTGGAATTAGAGTTACGCTACTTCCTGGAACGCGCAAAGGAAGAAAAGACCCAAGCTATCATTGAAGCGTTTCTTAAGCATGGAGGACAAACCGAGCGTGAGGCAAAAGATATTCAAGGTATCTTTGTAGACACTGCTGCCGAGCTTGAAAAATAAGTACTGGCTTAAAATCATTAAAGGCAGCCGCAGCGAAATATCACGGCTGCTTTTTGTTGAAAGTTAGATAATTACAAGACGGATCAGACAGGCAAATTGCTCGTTCTATCTATTTGATTGTTAGCTATTCTCTTACCAGTTTTCAATATATAGCCTGAGGTGATAAATGAGATACGAAGGTAATATTTATCGTCCGCCACCAGAAGCTGATGCGTATATATTACAATGCACTGTTGGCTGTTCTTACAACAAATGTACCTATTGTTCGATGTACAAAGATGTGCGTTACCGGGTTCGGCCTATCGAAGAGCTTAGAGAAGATATACAGATGGCAAAAAGGGCTTTTGGCTCTAGAGTTGAAAAAGTATTCTTAAGCGATGGCGATGCGATTTCGCTTCCCACAGACATGTTGTTAGAAATTTTGTCCGAGCTGTACTCTGCTTTTCCAAAGCTAAATCATGTAAGTACATACGCAGGCCCGCAAAGTACACTGAGTAAAACACAGAAAGAACTTAAGCAATTAAGAAATGCGGGCTTAACCATGACCTATTTGGGGGTGGAATCCGGCTCTGATGAAGTACTAGAAGCGGTACGTAAAGGGGTCACCGCCGAAGAGATGCTTGAAGCGGGAAGTAATATCGTTAAATCCGGGATCAAACTAGTTGCAATGGTAATGATTGGACTGGGAGGCAGCGGTGAACTTTCACAGATCCACGCTAAAAAAACGGCTCAATTAATTAATCAGATGAAGCCTTATTTATTGGGAACATTAACGACGGTACCAATCGAAGGCACTGTGTTGTTCAGACAAATGGTCAAAGGTGATTTTAAGTTGCTCGAGCCATATGAGGTTCTGGAAGAAATGAGGATATTGCTGGAACATATTGAATTAAAAGACCTATATGTCGATGGTACCCACGCTTCTAATTTATTACCGGTAAAAGGTTCACTTAAAGAGAGTAAGTCAGAAATGCTTGCTTCTATTAATAAGTACCTATTAAACAAGGACGAAAACTTGATAGGAAAAGCTTACGTGGGACGATTTTAAGCACCGGATTTAAGCCATTATAGCTTCTATAATGGCTTTTCTAGTCAACTCTCTCAGGTATTAGAAAGTTGTGTGCAATTGGTATTGATGATGGAATATAAACGAGTTTTCTTAACTAGTCTCACTCTCGCATTGCGTAAAGCAACGGCCTCTCGCTTCGTTATTGTTGGTTTAACCTGTATAGGCGACGCTCGAGTAGTGTAACTCGTAGCTGTGGCTGTAGATCTCAAGGATATTGCCGAACGGGTCTTCCATATAAATCATGCGGTATGGTTTCTCGCCTGGGTAGTAGTAACGTGGTGCTTTCATACGCTTCTTACCACCTGCTACCACAATTTTCTCTGCTAATTCTTCGATGTTTGGATCTTGAACACAGAAGTGGAAGATCCCTGTTTTCCAATACTCGAAGTTATCTTCAGGATTCTCTTGGTTCTTGAATTCAAACAGCTCAACACCGATGCGGTCGCCCGTCGAAAGGTGGGCAATGCGGAAGCGTTCCCAGCCAGCACCAAAAACGTCGGTACACATTTCGCCAATCGCGCTGTCATCTTCGGTAATTTCAGTTGGCTCCATGATCAAGTACCAGCCAAGTACTTCAGTGTAGAACTTAACGGCCGCGTCTAGATCCGGCACTGAAATACCAATATGGGAAAATGTTCTTGGATAGGGTGCAGACGTGTTTTGAATCGCGTCTTTGGCAGATAGCATGGACATAGTTACCTCTACTCATTATTGGCTTGGAAAGCGGGACATCCCCTTTCGATGAGGTAAAGATACGCGGTGATGGGTGTTGTTAAAAATTATCATTTATTCTTATTATAATAATTATTTGTTATCAACCAAATAATTTAAGGTCAATGATGCTGAATCCTTTGTGGCTACATACATTCAAGACTCTAATTGAAACGGGTCATTTCACCCAGACGGCCGAGAAGCTGCATATGACCCAACCCGGTGTGAGCCAACAGGTCAAAAAGCTGGAGCAAGCATGCGGGCATACATTGCTGAGGCGAGAAAAGAAGAGTTTTGAGCTGACGGAGCAGGGGAGGCGGGTATACCAATATGCTTTGAAGCTGGCACAGGATGAGGCTGCTTTGTTAGAGCACTTGAGTTTTGATAACCCGTATTCGGGAATATGCCGATTGTCTTGTTCGGGCTCCCTGTCACTATTGCTGTACCCGCAGTTATTGTGCCTGCAGAATCAACATCCAGAGTTAGTTATTCACCTTGAGGCAGCCCCGAACTACAAAATTCTAGACGATATTCAAAATGCCACGATTGACTTAGGTATTGTTACCCATATTCCCAGCGCAAGCCTGTTTCATAGTGAAGTGATTGGAACGGAACCGCTGTGCTTGATCCTTCCCCAGCAGTACCAAGATCGGCCTATTACGCCAGATCTCCTCAAACGATGCGGGGTAGTTAAACACCCTGATGCCGAGCATTATCTATCGCTATATTTTGACCAAAGTGGCGAGCCAGAGTTAGCCAAACTGAATATCGAAGAGTTACCGACGGCAGGTTACGTTAACCAGCTGAGTCAGATCCTTCTTCCTGTTGCCCAAGGAATCGGGTTTACCGTACTGCCATATAGCGCACTGGAAAGCTTTCCCCAGAAGGAGCTGCTATACGTTCCAACAGCCAAGCAGACAGTAGCAGAAAGTCTTCACTTGGTGACGAAACGGAACCGGCCGCTACCCAAGCGCTATCAGACAATACGCCAGTTATTCTTGGAGGCTCTGCGTACCAATTTAACGGAATGAGTGAGATATGCAGCTGGGATAGTATGCTGGGTTGGCTGCATAAAAATCCAACAATTGCGGCTTGAGTCACGTTATCTTTTGAGCTCGGAGATGGACGGAGGTTTATAATAGATGAGTAGGCAATACCGTAATCGTGATACCTATTTGAAAAGCAAGTTGGCAATGCCCCGTAGGCTTTTCAACTAAGTATTACGGAAGACTATCACATGAAAAATCTACAGAAGGCAGAAGCATTATTTGATAAACCGTTAACAATAGATGAGCTTAGAAAGCTCGATCAGCTAGAGCGACAGGCAAAAGGACAGGAGCGTAAGTTTATCGGCGCCCTGTGGTGTACTGCTTATGCCGCCATTAATCCCGTTGTCTTGCATCAGGCCCGGGTCGAGGGGCTGATGTAAACCAGGCTTGCAGTAAATATGATGTAATACGTTCAGCCGGGGTGGCTCTATACTCCGGCTGAACGGATCCCGACTCCCCCTCCCTCAACTACAGGGCTTTGACGCCTGTTATATTTCCTTTTGAGCTAAAACGATTTATTTCTATTGACTTAGAGTATGCTCTAACTCTTAGGCTGTTCCTGTAATTGATAACAGGAGTTTGTATGAAAAAGGTGGAGTTAGGAAATACAGGGCAGCAGATCAGTCAAATGAGCCTTGGCTGTATGTTGATGGGGAGTCAAATCAATCAGGAAAGTTCTTACAAACTGTTAGATAGCTATGTGCAAGCTGGCGGAAGTTTTCTTGATACTGCCAACTGCTATGCCTGGTGGGTTGAAAACGGCAAGGGCAACGACAGTGAGTTATTGCTGGGTCAGTGGATGAAAGCCAGAAATAATCGCCAAGACATTTTTCTGGCGACCAAAATCGGCGCCAATCCGACTGATACCAAAGCAGCTGAGAAGGACTTTTTGAATAATATTGAAGGCTTGTCAGAAAAAGCAATTCTTGCCGCGGTTGATAAAAGTTTAAATGATCTGCAAACCGACTATATAGACTTGCTCTATATCCATATTGATGACCGTAGCGTGCCGCTGCAAGAAACTATGTCGGCTTTGAACAAGCTGGTCGATTCTGGCCTGGTGAAACACTTAGGTTGTAGCAACATGAGGCCCTGGCGGATTGAACAGGCAAGAGGGATCAGTCGAGCCAATCATTGGGCTGAGTTTAGCTGCGTTCAGCAAAGTTATACTTATCTGAATCCACGCCGTGGATCTGATATGGGCATCAATGAGTATGTTGATGATGACCTGCTGGATTATGCGAAAGAGAACAAGGATCTTTCCATTATGGCTTACTCGCCTCTAATGGGGGGCTATTACACCCGTCCAGATAAGCGTGAGACATATTGGCGAAAGCATTTGTATGAAAACGCCGGTAATGAAACACGTTTGCAGGCGCTTTCCCAGGTCGCAGGGGAGCTTGGCGTATCGGAAAATCAGGTTGTACTGGCCTGGCTGTTGCAAAAAGAGGTGCCTGCTATTCCGGTGATAGCCGCCACTCAGGTTGAACATTTACAGCAAAATATGGCTGCCGGTGAGCTTACGCTGTCTGCAGAGCAGGTTGCGCTGCTTGAAAACAGCTAATCTAGTTCTAGAACAATGGGTCAGGCCGGATATTTTGCTGATTTGCAAAAGAAAGCCTGACTCCGTTTTTGTTCTAGCGCTTGAAGCCCCCTCCTAGGAGCGAACCTCGATATCGGTTTTCGGGATGCAGCAACAAGCAAGCACTTTGCCTTCTTCTTTCTCTCCCGGTAGCAATGCCGGTACGTCTGGCTGCTCGACCTCGCCAGATTCCAATGTCACTTTGCACGCCCCGCAGAAACCAGCTCGGCAGCTGTTTGATACCTGCAACCCGGCGTTTTCGGCCTGCTCCAGCAATGTCAGTTGGTTATCGCCCTGAAACAGGTTGCCATCAATGCTGATGGTGACTGATTTATTGGCTGCGCGGTTTCCTTTCGCCGGTCCGAAAGCCTCCTGATGGTAGTTGGATTCATCCAGCCCGGCATCGAGCAGCAATTGCTTGGCATTGGTCATGAAAGCGTCTGGGCCACAGACGAAGACCTGGCGCTCGGCGAGATCAGGAATTTGTTGAAGATGTGCAGTATTCAGACGGCCAGTCAAACCCTGCCATGCTTTCTCTGGGCGGCTAAGGGCGATATGTATGGACAGCTGTGGGTGATCTTCGGCAAGTTTCGCGAGCTCCTGCTGGCAGGGAATATCGAGCTGACTGCGGCACTGGTGATAGAACACCACATCGCGGATCTGATCATGATCGGCCAGATAACGTAGCATCGATAACATTGGGGTGATCCCGCTGCCTGCCGATAGCAGAAGCAGCTTGTCGGTATGCGGGCCAAGGTGGAAGCTGCCGTCAGGTTTCTCGGCGACCAAGGTATCGCCGACCATAAAGCGGTCATGGAGCCAGTTTGAAATCCGTCCGTCATCAACTCGTTTGACGGAAATGGCGTATTTCCCCGGACGGGAAGGGCTGGAAGACAGGGTATAGCGACGAGCAACATATTCACCGTTGATCTCAACTTGCAGTGGCAGGTGCTGTCCCGGCTGGTAAGCCGGTAGTGTCTGCTGTTTGGCAGGCTCTAGCCAAAAAGTACAGAAATCACGGGCAATATCTTCACGTTCGACGCAAGTCAGCGTTAGATTGATTTCGCTATTGTCTGGGTAAATTTCTCTGGGTTTGGTTTCCAGCACTTCAATAGGATCGCCAGCCTTGATCACACCTTCATTGAGCGCGACTAGGTTTTGGCCGAAGAAGACATCTCCAGAAGCATCGGAGCGGAATTTCGACAAGGTAACCAAGGGCTCTTTTCGTTCATTGAACTCGGCGGTTTTGGGATTGACCGTTGTTAGGATGCAGCGCGCACAGGGTTTGACGGATTCAAACTCGACCTCACCGATACGGATCCGTTTCCAGCCGTCTTCGGCAAAGGCATCGGTGCCCGTTACAACAAGATTGGTCCGGAATTGATCCATGGTGTGATGCTGAGAGCTGCGCTGGTTAAGTGCATCGAGCGAGGCTTCACTGATCACCAATAGCGGGTAGCCATCGGCAAAGCTGACATTTTGCTGGATCTTGGGGCGAATGCGATTGGACTGCTCGCCGCTATACAGCAGACGAACCGGCTCGCCAATGATATGGCTGAACCAGGCATCGGCCTTGGATAAGGTGGTGTAGGCACTAAATGAATCATTCCATACCTTAGTATTGGCTTCATTCATTGTGAAGTCAGTATATTTTAATACCAGTGGTGATATGCCCGGAAAGCTGAGTGTCATACCGTGAGGCTGTAGGGTTGCGGTGACTTTTACCAACTCGGGGTGCTTACGTGCGGTGATCATGCTGCCGTCTTTTTTCGTAACCATAAACCGACGATCAAAGCATAATCCCTGCTTTTCGACCCAAGCCTGAGATTGGCTTAGACCGCCGATGGATTTGACCGGGAAGACATTGATTTGTGAAAGTGTGGGTATTGGCGAAAGAGCCTGAGATCCGGTAGTTAATGACTTGCTCACGATGACTGTCCTTGATGCTGTTATTTTTGATATGCACTAGATCAGTATTTTATCAGAGCGAAATGATGATAGTTATAGCAAATGGTGAATTTTAAAGTTGAACTGGTCTACTCAATGCAGATTGAGTATTTCACTTTTTCCTTTTTGTTCCATTCGGTACTAGATGAACGTTGATAGCCGGAAACCCACTTTTGAAAATATTGCTGTAACTTATAACGGTTTTTCTTCTGATAGAGGGTGTTAGAATTGATAACACATATTCAAATAATTTGTCATTGAAAGATGAAAAGTTTAATTTTCATTAAAGTTAGAATGATAAAGTGAGATGGGGGTAATTATTTGTCACTTATAAATAATGATTTATTTTATGGTATATATAAATGACTTTTATACTTATTTGTTTCGTGGCTTTTGAATGCCTTCATATCAACCAGAATGAGTCTCAAACATTCGGTTAAATCTTGTCTTTGATTTGCTTATATCAGTGATTTGTTTGTGATGATATTATATCTGGTGTTAATGTGCGTTCAATTTATTTCCTTTCATAATATAAAGCAAAATTAATTGTTATGCGTTTTATTTGCATGAAATGTAATGGTTGAATGCAGTTTGTTTTAAGCGTGTTGATGGAAATTTGAACTTAAGTATCTAAAGGTGTTCTATTGATTCTTAGCAAAGAAAAAGCAGCTAAATTACTTGCATATGGCGTTCAGGCGAAAAGAGTCGTCATTGTAGTTAATGGACTTACTTTCATCAAATGGTCGCCTGTAGTACAAGGAGTGACGTTAATGGATGCGTCATTTAATACTAATAATGAAGCAATTGATGCTGGCGTTGCAATGTTGAAAAGGATAAGTAGCGAATATCAACATTAATATTTGATTCATGATTAAGATTGATATTTCCTTTTAAATCAGTGTCTTGAAATTTATTTTTTTCATTCGTCATTCTTTTTGGTATGCATTCTATTATTTATCATATAAAATGTGTTCGCTTATACTAATTCGAACAAAAAATATACGGAGTTACATCAAAAGTGTTAATTACGCCGCCTTAGTTTTTCCCTTCTCTTTCATGGTCACATGAGCTGTAGGCATCGCGCCTATATATTTTCACGTCAAAATAATGCACCTATCTATTGCCATCCTTGGTAAGGCTTGTTGCACCTTAAAAAGAGAGTTTCAATGTTTAATATTCTAAAAGAAGATTGGTTGTCCAACGTAAAAGGAGATCTGCTGTCTGGCATTGTTGTGGCACTCGCGCTTATTCCTGAAGCTATCGCATTCTCAATAATTGCGGGTGTTGATCCAAAGGTTGGGCTTTATGCTTCATTTTGTATTTGTGCTGTAACAGCATTTACCGGCGCAAGAGCGGGAATGATTTCAGCGGCTACAGGCGCAATGGCATTATTGATGGTAACGTTGGTAAAAGATTACGGACTTGAATACCTGCTGGCAGCATCTCTGCTTACTGGTGTTATTCAATTAGCGGTTGGTTATCTGAAACTTGGTAACCTAATGCGGTTTGTTTCACGCTCCGTTGTAACTGGGTTTGTTAATGCTTTAGCTATCCTCATCTTTATGGCACAGTTACCTGAATTAACCAATGTAACATGGCATGTATACGCACTGACATTGGGTGGTTTGGCTATTATCTATCTGTTTCCATATATCCCAACCCTTGGCAAAATTCTGCCGTCGCCGCTTGTATGTATTATCACGTTAACCGCAATTTGTATTGGCTTCGGCATCGATGTCAGAACGGTTGGCGATATGGGTGAGCTTCCTGATTCATTGCCTGTTTTCCTATGGCCTGATGTCCCACTTACATTCGAAACCTTCAGAATTATTCTTCCCTATTCTCTTGCTCTTGCGATTGTAGGTGTTCTTGAGTCACTGATGACAGCTACTATTGTTGATGATCTTACTGATTCAGAGAGTGACAAGAACCAAGAATGCAAAGGGCAGGGTATTGCCAATATTGCTGCTTCCCTAATGGGCGGAATGGCAGGTTGCGCAATGATTGGTCAGTCTATCATTAATATCAAATCAGGCGGGTTGAGTCGCTTATCAACACTTGCTTCAGGCGTATTTCTTTTAATTATGGTTGTGTTCTTGGATGAATGGTTGAAACTCATCCCAATGGCAGCATTAGTAGCCGTCATGGTTATGGTGTCCATAGGCACATTTTCGTGGCGCTCGCTTGTCGAGATTAGGCACCATTCGCTATCAACCAATATTGTGATGATTGCAACCGTGGTCGCTGTCGTATTTACCCACAACCTTGCAATTGGGGTGGTTACTGGCGTTGTCCTAGCATCACTATTTTATACAAACAATAGTCGCTCAATTATGGACATCAAAGATGAGGTGATTAAGCACGGTCATCACATCACGCACAAAGTTCATGGGCAAGTGTTTTTCGCATCGGCAGATCAGTTCGCTGAAATGTTTAATTTCGACGATGTGACCAGATACATAACCATTGATTTAACGGATGCGCATTTTTGGGACATTACTGCCGTAGCTGCACTGGACAAGGTTGTGATGAAGTTTAGAAAGAAAGGCGCATTTGTCGAGATTATCGGAATGAACGAAGCCAGTTCAACGATTATTGGCAAATTTGCTATTTACGACAAGCCAGAAAAACTGGCTAAGGCAACCGTCGGACACTGATAATTTGTATGCTAGATAAGCACAATTAAAGTTTCAGTATTAGCGATTAAAGCCCACAGTGTGGGCTTTTTATATCGTGTGATATGAGCGCTAGCCTTCTTTAGTTAGCAGGAACAGGTTGGATGGGTTAATCGTCAGGTAAGCGTGATCAACGAGGTTGGCATCAAACTGTGACGAGTTTAGCTGCAGCAATAGCTCCTGATCATGCCAGCGAACCAACACTTCGTACATCGAGCCCATATAGACCACGCTTTCGACGAGGCATTGCTGGCACGGTTCGCCTTCATGAGCCAGTAGGATTGCTTCAGGGCGCACACCTATCTGATAGTCCCCAGCTGCTTTTCCCGCCACAACATTTGGATCGGCAGGAATACGGTAGCCGTTGATTTCAATCTGCTGGCCATCGTAGCGGCCAGAGAAGATATTGGCATCCCCCATGAAATTGGCCATGAACATTGATCTTGGTGTCTTGTATAGCTCATCGGGAGAGCCCTGCTGCATGATATCGCCGTCTTTCATCACGATAACCGTATCGGACACTGCAAAAGCCTCTGCTTGATCGTGGGTAACATACAGCGAGGTAATGTTGAACTTCTGTTGTAGCTCGCGAATGGTTTCACGCATGTTCCGGCGCAGGTTGGCGTCGAGGTTACTAAGCGGTTCGTCAAAAAGCAGTACCTTGGGTTTTAGCACCAAGGCTCTGGCCAATGCTACACGTTGCTGCTGGCCACCAGAGATTTGATCAACGAAACGATCGCCGAAGCCTTCCAGATCAACCAGTTTCAGCGCTTCGTCAACACGTTGTTTGATTTCGGCAGCAGGCAGTTTGAGCATCTTCAAGCCGTAGCCGACATTGTCATGCAGCGACATATGCGGAAACAGGGCGTAGGACTGGAAGACCATACAAATATCACGGTGCTGGATCGAGGTGTTGGTGACGTCTTCACCATCGATATAAATCTGCCCGCTGGTTGGTTTTTCCAACCCTGCAACTAAGCGTAAGACGGTGGTTTTACCGCAGCCTGACGGGCCGAGTAGGGTGACCAGGCTGCCTTTCTTGATTTCCAGATCAAGGTTGCCAATAACCGTATTGTCACCAAAGCGTTTGCAGATATTTTTAAGAACTACAAAGTTGTCGTTTGCCATTAGAATTATCTCCAATCGTTATTCTTGGTTGTTGGCTTTTGAGCGCGAGACACGGGCTTCGCCGACGAGGAAGTCGAACGTTAAAATGATGCCGAGCATGACGAAAATCAGAATTGAGCCGTAGGCGATAGCGATGCCGTATTCGCCGTCTTCGACCCGGTTAAGAATGTAAGAGGTCGCAACGCGGGTTTCCGGTGTGACCAGGAAGATGATCGCGCTGACGGTGGTCATGGCGCGGACAAAGCTATAAATCAGCGTCGACAAAATAGCCGGGCGCAGTAGCGGGATCAGAATATGGGTAATGGTTTTGAACGAGTTGGCACGCAGGCTAAGCGAAGCTTCGTCCAGCGATTTGTCCAGCTGTCCCAAACCGGCAACACCAGCACGAATCCCAACGGGTACGTTACGCATTACCATCGAAATCACCACGATAGCAGCTGTCCCTGTCAGATACACCGGGGCATCATTGAAGGCCAGGATGTAAGACACACCGGCAACAGTTCCCGGAACGGCAAAACATAACATCGTGGCGAATTCGATCACCTTTTTGCCATGGAACTGTTGGCGAACCACGATGTAGGCAATCAACAGACCGAACAAGGCGGTGATTGGTGCGGCAATACCTGCATAGGTCATGGTGGTTATCAATGATGGCCACGCGCCTTCGCTCATGCCCATACCGAACAGGTTGATATAGTTATCCAGCGTCAGGCTGTAGTCGACACCCCAGTTCACGGTAAAACTACCGTAGACGATGCTGCCGTAGAGCAGGATATTGAAGGCCATCCAGAAGTACAGTAGTCCGGAGACACCGTGTTTCAGCGAGGTTGGTAGCGGCTGAACATCTCCCCGGTATGACTTGCCGGAAATGGTGACGTAGGAGCGCTTGCCGATCCATACGTATTGAACGACGAAGATAGCCAGGGAGAACAGCAACAGAACTGCACCCAGGGTACTGGCAGAGGCGTAGTCCAGCTGGGCACCGGCGATATAGAAGTAAATCTGGGTCGCAAGCACATCAAAGCTGCCGCCGAGTACTAGCGGGTTACTGAAGTCGGCCAGCGACTGGACGAAAATGATCAGGAACGAGTTGGCCAGCGCCGGTTTGAGCAGTGGCATGACGATTTTGAAGAAGGTTTGGTAGCGGTTGGCGCGTAGGGTGTAGGAGGCTTCTTCCAGCGAGGGATGCAGTGACTTCATTGCGCCGTCGAGGATCATGAAAGACATCGGGGCAAAAGCCAGTACCTGCGCCATCCAGATACCGGTGAACCCGTATAGCCAGTTGGTTTGCTGTAGGCCGAACCAGTCAACCATCAGCTCGGTAATATAGCCAGAGCGGCCAAGCATTAGGGTAACCCCTAGGCCGACGACAAACGGTGGTGTAACAATTGGCAAGATGGAAAAAATCCGGGCAATAAAGGCCGAGCGCTTGGCGATACGGGTAGTGTAGATGGCAAAAATAAGGCCAAAGAAGGTAGCGGTAATACCGACTGTTGTGCCAAGGGTGATCGAGTTAAGAATGATCTGGATAATCTGCGAGCGAGAGAGGATCTCGATAAATTGCCACATCACGAAGTTGCCCATGTCGTCCTGGAACATGGGAACAAAAATAGCGATGCTCGGATAGATGATGAAAACGGTGATCAGCGAAACAATGCTGACGAGGGCGCCAATCACAAACACATCGCCGCCTAGATACTCCAGTCTGGCCAATGCCAGAGTCAGAATACAGCCTAGGGCAATAAACAGGATGATACTGGCATAGCCCAGGCCCTGCTCGGTGTACCAGGACGAGAGTAGGGTAAACAGCATACAGAAGCTGGCATAGCCAATATCGAAGTGGTGGCGTTTTTTGGCGTATTTGTCCTGGGCCTTGAACGGGCGCGCCAAAAGGGCGAGAGGCAGGGCGAACCACAACCACGAGATATTCATGCTGCTCCAGCCCATGGCCTCTTTGAATTCCTGCGAGGTTGATTCAAAGACCCCATAGTCGAGCGCGAAGGAGGGCAGTAACACAAAAGCCCCGACTAGCGCGATGATCCAGTAGAAAACCGGGTCGCGCTGTTCCGAACTTTGGAGCTGTCTTGACGGAATGTCAGCTGCTAAGTCATTCATTGTTCATTACCAATTGAGTTGTTTGGTTTAATTGTTTGTATTAAATACTTGGATTGTTTTGGTACCGCTTCTGGTATAGCTATCGGTCAGTTTTGTTGTTTTCAGGGTGCAAAAGCCCCCAAGACAGTGCCTTGTTAAATCAATTAGGGGGAAATGAGCAGCAGTAGTTGCTGCTCATCACTAGAGGTTATTCGCCCATCTTGACGACGTTGACCCACTTGTTGATCAAGCGCTTACGCTCATCAGAAGAACCATAGGTTTCCATGTCGTAGTTGATGAGAGAAAGTTTTTTCGGATCCAGTGCGTTAGGTGACTGCTCAGCCTTGGTGTTGGTCAGGATCTGGAAGGATTTGCCTTTCTGCCAGGCTAGCTGCTGGCCTTCTTTAGACAGTACCCAGTCAACGAACAGTTTGGCATTGTCCATGTTACGGGCACCTTTGATGATGCTGACCCCACCAATTTCATAGCCGGTACCTTCACATGGCGAAATCAACTCCAATGGTGCCCCTTTGGATTGTTCAAGCGAGTAATCGTGAAGGAACCCGATACCAATGGCAATTTCACCACGGGCAGAGTTGCGCGAAGGGGTAACGCCAGACTTGGTGTATTGGGAGATGTTCTTATCGAGCTTCTTGAAGTAATCGAAGGCCTTGTCTTCGTCCCACAGTTGGATAAAGGTGGCCAGCGCGGTATACGCAGTGCCCGAGCTTTGCGGATCGGCAATCTGGATTTCTTCTTTGTATTCCGGTTTGGTCAGGTCGTTCCAGCAGCGCGGGATCTCCAGGCCTTTCTCGGCAAGACGCTCTTTGTTGACGCCGAAACCTAAGATGCCCATATAAACCGCAGAGGAGTAGTTGCCTTTACGCTTGGCTGGATCGCGGAAGTCGGCCATGATGTTTTCTAGCTGAGGCGACTGGTAGGCATGAAGCAAATCCATTTCGCCTGCCTGTGATTGCGGATCAAGGGTACCGCCATACCAGACATCGGCGCGTGGGTTCTTCTTCTCGGCTTCAATTTTCGCCAGCGTACTGCCTGAGCCATTACGGACGAAAGAGGTTTTCACGTCATACTTTTCAGAAAAAGCCTTGGTTTCCGCTTCGCACATCGCGTTGGTTGCACTGCAGTAAACCACAAGGCGACCGTCAGCCATGACCTGGGGAGCAGCCATTGCCGAACCAAGGATGCAGGCTGCAAGCAAGCTGCGTTTAGTATTTGCTTTCATTATTATTTCCTCTGCTTTTGTTGTGACTCAATGCCAGAGATCGTAGGTAGGATGCATTGAGCTGATTACCGCAACCCTGCGGTAAATTTTTTATTCTTAGCAGCGCGATGGCAGCGAGAGGAACTGTGGGCAACTCGCTTGCGTGTTAGGTCGCCGTGGCGACGGAGCGCTGTTGTGCTTTAACAAAAGGCAGGATCAGCAGGCCGATAGACGCGGCGGCCAAGGTGATGACGCTGAAGAAGCCTTCCCAGCTAAATTGTTCAATAATCAGAGATACCGGATAACTGGCCATTGCCGCACCAAGGTAGCCAAACAGGCCGACAAATCCGGTTGCGGTGCCTGCTACATCTTTGTGTGAACATTCCGCTGCCGCCATCCCAATCATCATTTGCGGGCCAAAAACAAAGAAGCCAACCGCAAAGAAACAGCCTGACAGCACGGCAAAACTGTCCATCGGGGTAAGCCATAGCGCGGCGACCGAGATAAAAATGCCGAGGGCAAAAATCAGGTTCATTGGAGCCCGGTTGCCGTGAAAGAAGCGGTCTGAGCCCCAGCCGCCAAACAGCGATCCCAGGAAGCCGCCAACCTCGAACATTGAGACCGCCGTATTTGCCGTGAGCAAATCAAAGCCATGGCGTTCGGTTAAATACAGGTTGCCCCAGTCATTGACGGCAATTCGGACCACATACACCAGAAAATACGAGCTACACAGCAGCCAGATATATTTGTTGCCGATGACATAGGTTTTCAGAATTTGCCGAAACGACAGTCCGCGGCCTTCCTGCTCCTGCAGTAGCTCCAGTTCATCGTTGCGCCACTGTCCGACGGTTGGCAACCCCATAGTGGTCGGCTTGTCGCGCATGTGGAAACACAGTAGGATCCCGACGGCAATTCCGACACCGCCGGGAATGATGAAACCATAGCGCCAGCCCCAGGCTACGGTGGCAAAGCCAATAAGCAGCGGAACCAAAGCGCCACCCAAGTTGTGACAGGTGTTCCAGATTGACCACCAGAACCCACGTTCGGAACGCGAATACCAGGTGGTAAGCAATTTGGCACACGGCGGCCAGCCCCAGCCCTGAAAAAAGGCATTGAATGTCCACAATACCGCGAACACCGCCAGCGACGAGCTCAAGCCAAAACAGATGTTGATCACACCAGTGGCAATCAAGCCCAGCCCCATAAAATAGCTTGGGTTGGACTGGTCACTCACCATGCCGGAGACGAACTTCGAAACTCCGTAGGTGATATAGAATAGGGTGCCGAGAAAACCAATGTCTGAATGCGTCAAGCCAAGGTCTGCCAACATGGCAGGCATGGCGAAGTTCAGGCTTTTTCGGGTGAAGTAAAAAACGCCATAACCGATATACATCGAAAACATCAAATGCAATCGCCAGTGTTTGTAGGTGGCGTCAATTTGTTGTTTATCCGATATGGTTTGCGCTGGTTGTTCTGATGTCAGAAAACCCATCATGGCGGCGCTATCTCCCTATTGCTGAATCGATAGTACGTAAAGGGTTACGGAAATGAATGAGACAGGTTTTTAAATCACTAGGAAAATTTCCTATATTGGTTCGGTTGTTGTTATTTTTGTGGGCAAGTTAACAATAAAGCGGGTGCCTTTGCCGTTGCGAATGTCAGACTGAATCGAGAGGTTTCCCCCCAAGGCGCTCACCCGTTCTTCTATGCCTTTTAGCCCCTGCCCCTTGGTACGCCAGCCGTCCGGCAGGCCACAGCCGTTATCGCGAAGTTCTAGGCTGAACATAGTGCCCGGCATTAGGCTGAGCTGTACCTCGGTGGCTTGTGAGTGCTTGCTCACATTGTTCAGAAGCTCTTGCACAATGCGGTACAGGGTGACGGCTGTGATGTCGTCCAATTTATGGTTAGCAATACCGATATTGAGCTGGAAGTCTATCTGGCGTTCGGCAAATTTCATTTCTTGCGCCAGCTGGCGCAGGGCATTTTCTAACCCCAGTTCATCGAGGATCTGAGGACGAAGCTGGGTAAGTAGCTGCCGGGTCGCGCCATGGATACGCATAGAAAGCGAATGAATGGTTTCGGCAATGTTTTTGGTGTTGTCTTCCTGGGTAGTGCGATCGGCCAGCATAGCCTGAATTTGGATCGCGGTAATGTTCTGGCCGATTTCGTCGTGCAGCTCCCGCGCGACAGATTTGCGGATATCTTCTTCAACCATAACCAGCTGACGGGCGAGATTTTGCTTATTGTTGAGTTCGTGAGCCAGCTCTTGGTTGACTTGTTGTAATCGCTGCGCCAGTAGATACTGGCGGCTGATGGCAATCCCCAGCCCTAATCCAACTAGCGCCTGGGTGGTAATGAATATCTTCAATTCCTGATCGCTCGAAAACGAGCCTGAGATCTGCCGAGCGGTGGTTAGCAAAATACTGTTCATCACGGCGGCCAGCACACCACCTTGCCAACCGTAGCGGTAGGCCATAAAGATGTTGGGCAGTAGCATGATCAACAGAACCAGCGGCTCCATCTGTTCGATAAAGGTGAGCTCGGCAGCAAGGCCTATCGAGAAGAAAGCAATGGTCCAAAGTAGCGCCGAAGGCCGGATAGTGATCTCTTGGTGGATCAGCGTTGGGCTCAGTGGTTCCCAGATTTTTTGGTTGAGGTAATCGTAGAGTAAGTAGAAAAACGGGCTAAGTAGGATCCCTCCGGTAATTGCCGTAATGGTGCCTGAGAATGCATAGCTAGCAGGCAGCTCCAAAGGTTTGCTGAGAAGTAGTATCATTGCTCCGACAGCGGCTCCGTGTACTAACACTAGCCCGATCACGGCTAGTAGTCGTTGCCAGTAGGCGGCGAGCCGTTGCCAGATACCGGCGAAGGGGATCGCTAGGAAGTAACTCACAAATGGACAGAGTAATAGCAGCATGTTGTGTTGCTCGCCGTTTAATAGCCAGAGCAGCCAGCCACAGATGGCCAGTTCGCTGACTAAGAAAAGTTTCCAAAATCGGCGAGGTGTAAGTACCAAAACTGCTAGCTTGAGTCCGGTGGGCAAGAAAAGTCCGGCAAGCAGCAAATCGGGTGATAGATAGCTGCTGATACTCCAGAGGCAGAACCAGCTAATGCTGAAAATGACGATGCTAAAGGCGAATGAAAAATAATGACCGGCGCTGTGGGGTTTACTTTTCATTACTCAACCAAGAGCTTGTGTTGCAGGGCAAAGCGGATAAGGTCTACGTTATTGGACAGGCCGAGTTTGCCGAGAATATTGGCCCGATGGACATGAATGGTTTTGTGGCTAATGGCCAGCTCGACGCCGACTTCTTTCACATCTTTCCCCCTGATGAGGTGGTTGAAGACCTCGCGTTCCCGCTTGGTCAGTTCGTCGAGGACTTTCGGCTCGGCAGGGGCATTACTGAGATTGAACAAGGCGTCGGCACAGAGATAGCGATCTCCCTGGGCGACGGTACGAATCGCGGTAACGAGCTCGCCCGGTCCGCAACGTTTGGATAAATACCCACAGGCGCCAGCCTCGATGGCCTTGCTGACAAAAGAAGCCGAGTCATAAATGCTCAAGATAATGGCACGAAAGCTGGGATTGGCTTTGCGGAGTCGTTCTAACAGGACAAGCCCGCTTTCGTCAGGCATCGAAATATCAATGACCGCGACATCGACGGTTGAGCGTGAAAGAGCGGAAAACGCCTCTTTGGCCGAGCTGTACTCACCACAAACTTCAAGATCTTGCTCAACGTTAAGTAACTGGGCAAAGCCCGAGCGCACCATAATGTGGTCATCGACCAAGGCGACAGAAATCATTATCACATCCTTTTTTGCAGACCGAGTGTATTCAATCCAGTCACAATACGCTGTGATGATAATCGCTAAATGATATTTCTTATACCCTACTTAGATCTCAAAAAACAAATTGCATCATTGTTTTTTTATGCTTCGCAGAAGTGATTTGTGCCCTTATCGATATTTTTGTCATGCGCTGTATTGAGGTTGGCGTTTACCCTCCTTGTTGCTAGGTGCTTCTAGGTTAACGTGTTGGCTGTGGTTTTCTGTCTATACCGATCATTGTAAATAATGAAGAGGTGAATAGTAAGATAAATCCGTCCTTTGTTAATTCAGAGGCTTTTATTTTTGCTTTTTTAAGCCTCGTATCACATTCATCAAGAACCATGAAAATAAAATTTATATTATCACTTTCAAGGTAAGGCATGTTTGTATTCTCTAAAATGTTTAGCTTAAAGTTATTTGAGAATTGTGTACATAACCTCTCGAATTCATTAAAAGAGATCGGATCTTTATAATTCATGATACTGTTATTCCTTAATTTGTGAGAAGTGTTGAATTTATCTAGGCTTCAATGAGGTTATCGCATCATGATAATTATAGAATGCTTCAATGTTTGTCACTCTTTTGCTATAACAGATTTCTTGGTTATTGTTAATACTTATTATTGCTGGTGTTGATAGGCCTCTAAATGCTCCGGAATCGATGCTAACGCCATAATCATCAGTGAAGTTGGTATTACGGAAGAAACTGGCAGTTTGAATATAATCTAAACCTTCTCTTTCACAAAATTCTCGCATTGATAAAGGTAGATCTGCTGACACACACAGAAAAATAATATTGCTGTTCTTGGCTGCAATAAGGTTGAAATCTCTAATTGATTGTGCGCACTCTGGTATATGAATGGATAAGAATATATTTAAAATTATATTCTTTCCGTTTAAGTCATCGAGAGATAAGTCTGCAATATTTTTATCTGCTAATGTAAAGAAAGGTGCAGTATCACCGACAAAAGGGAGCTCTCTAGAAGTATTCAAGGGTTCACCTCTATAAAATACTGTAGACATTAATTCTCTCATGTGACTTTTTCGTAGTTTGGGCTAGAAATTTCAAAGTTTAGGAGATTCAATATGTATTGAAACTCCCTGGTATTTCTAAGTGCTGTAGTGAAAACCGTTGGTTGAGCTCGGTATGTTGCCATTAATGCGAATTCGAGATTGTTATCATGTATATCTTCACACATGAATACCGCAATAACACAGGATTTTACGTTATCATCATCAATGTTGAGCTCTAAAAGTGCACTTATACTGATCAGCTTTCTTAATCGAGACTGTCTTTCGAAAAATGACATTTTATGTCCATATTAAACGTTACTGTTATTTTCTACTTGTTACATGCTCTTCTATTAACTGCATCACCGACAAGATAAAGTAGCTCTTTAAATTCATTGGACTTCTTAATTGTTTTTACAAATATTGGATCTCGTAATGACATGGTTTTCATTAGTTCTATTTCAAGAGACCCAGATTCTATTATGTCATCATAATTGATAACAATTGTAGCAATGCTCACTTTTACAATATCGGAGTTGAGATCAAGATTTAACTTCTTTGAGATATCCAATAATTCACGATATCTTTGTTTTATTTGATATTGACGTAAGCATTGTTTCAAATTGTTGTCGTCGAATGTAACACCCATACATTTTAGTTCTTCAATCGTAGTCATCAAACTGTTCATTCTACACCTCTTGTTCGTAAGTAAATTGATTAATATTTATAGATGAACTTATTCTTATAGTGGCATGTTGTTATTTATTATGTTTGATAAATCATAGTGATGGTTTTTGGTTTAATTGAGATGTTGAACTATTTAAAACAGGAATTTTGATACTTTATTACTAATACCATAATCTGACTTTGTGTTGGTTTTACTTGTGAATGGCATGACTCTATTTTGAGTTCCATCCAATTTTATTGTCAGCTCATTACCTCCGTTAAGTTGAATTTTATAACCAGTTATCACGGTTTGAGTCATGCCATTCACGTCAAAGTAATCTTCAATATTTTTAAATCCTGTGACTTGTTGCAACTGCAATCCATCGTTAAAGAAAAATGAGATATTTAGCTGTTTTGATTTATTTTTAAGTATGTCACAGATGTAAGGAGCTGAATCAATATTAAATACAATCATTATGAAACCTATTGTTAACCTATAGAAATTATTTGTGAAATCTATCACCTTTTTGTGTTTATCTGGTCTAACCATTGACATTTTTTTGTAACGAAGATCACGCTATGTATGGTTTTTTATACACTATGGTGTTGAAATTAATGCAATTTATTTACGTAAATTATGTTACATTCAATAGCTATAATCATTTGTGCAAACTGCTTGATTTTACTCACTTTACTTGTTTTATGGTGTCATAAAAGTTGCATAATATATTCAAGATATTGTGTTTTTGACCAAAAAATTATTCTGCGACGTCATTCCTCCTTCTCTGATCTACTGTGTTTTCTGATTACGCTTAAATGAACACTATCGAATTATCATAACTTTTGCGCCTTCTCGTTACGTTGTCACACTTAAGTGGTTGATTTTAATAAGTGTGAACTCAGTGGCAGTTGTTTTTTGATCTATCTCAACTAGGTATGGCATTACCCCCTAAGGGGTATGCTTAGTCTAAAAAATAAGCATAAATTGGTAGTAGCCCCACAAATTATGTGTGTAAGTGGCCAGCTCACATTTTGCTTAATCCTGCTATCTATCTGTTTTATCGAGCGGTGCCATTTACAAATACTCAAATTCGGGGCGGTATGACGCCTTTTGGGAGGGCTGAAAATGAATGATTACCATGTTTGTAGTTTGGTTGTGTATACATCGGCCGGGCAGACTGAATTTGTTAAGAAAGCCATTGAAAACCTGAAAGGGGCTGAAGTACCTGTAAGCAATGAAGTCGGAAAGATGGTGGTGGTACTAGAAGGCGATAGTAGAGACGGGTTGGTAGAACGCTTCGATAAAATCAAAAACCTACCCGGCGTTATAACTGTCACTTTGGTGTATCACCAAATGGATGAAAAATCTGAGCTTAAGGAAGCGTAACATGACACTCAGTAGACGTAGTTTCTTAAAGGCTAATGCTGCTGCGGCGGCGGCAACAGCTGCAGGCCTAACCTTGCCTGTTTCTGTTGCCCAGGCAGCTGGTGAAGATAAAAATGTTAAGTGGGATAAGGCGCCATGTCGTTTTTGCGGCACAGGTTGTAGCGTGTTAGTCGGTACTCAAAATGGCCGGGTAGTCGCTTCGCAGGGTGACCCGGATGCGCCGGTTAATAAAGGCTTAAACTGTATCAAAGGGTATTTTCTGCCCAAGATCATGTACGGCAAGGATCGCCTGACCCAGCCATTGTTGCGTAAAACTGATGGGGTTTATGATAAAGAGGGTGAGTTCACTCCGGTAAGCTGGGACGAAGCTTTCGATGTTATGGCGGATAAATTCAAGCAGGCATTGAAAGAGAAGGGGCCAACTTCTGTCGGGATGTTTGGTTCGGGCCAGTGGACCGTATGGGAAGGCTATGCGGCTGCCAAGCTATATAAGGCCGGTTTCCGCTCGAACAATATCGATCCTAATGCTCGCCACTGTATGGCCTCGGCGGTCGTCGGTTTCGGCCGTACCTTCGGTATGGATGAGCCAATGGGCAGCTATGATGATCTGGAGCATGCTGATGCCTTTGTGCTATGGGGCTCGAATATGGCGGAGATGCACCCTATTTTGTGGACGCGTCTTACCGACCGCCGGTTATCTTCCGATAAAGTGAAGGTCGCGGTGCTTTCTACGTTTAGCCACCGTAGCTATGAACTGGCCGACAACCCGATTATTTTCACCCCGCAAACCGATCTGGCAATCCTCAACTTTATCGCTCATTACATCATTTCCAATAATAAGGTGAACAAGGACTTTATGGATAAGCACGTCAATATCCGTAAAGGAGAAACTGATATTGGCTATGGCTTGCGCCCTACTCACCCACTGGAAAAAGCGGCTAAGAATCCGGGCAGTAAGAAGTCTTCACCGATGAGCTTTGAGGATTACGCTAAGTTTGTCTCGACCTATACCGCGGAATATACCTCTGAGTTGTCGGGAGTGCCGGTCGACCAGCTCAATGAGTTGGCCGAAATGTATGCCGATCCCGACGTTAAAGTAGTTTCCTACTGGACCATGGGATTTAACCAGCATACTCGTGGTGTCTGGGCCAATAACTTGGTTTACAACATTCATCTATTAACCGGGAAGATCTCTAAACCCGGCTGCGGTCCATTTTCGTTGACAGGGCAGCCTTCGGCTTGTGGTACAGCTCGTGAAGTCGGCACCTTTGCTCACCGCCTGCCTGCAGATATGGTGGTCATGAACCCCAAACACCGGGAAATGTGCGAGACCAAGTGGAATATACCGGCCGGTACGATTCCGCCGAAGCCTGGCTATCATGCAGTTTTGCAGGATCGGATGCTAAAAGATCGCAAACTCAACGCTTACTGGGTGATGTGTAACAACAATATGCAGGCCGGGCCGAACATCAATGAAGAACGCTTGCCCGGCTACCGCGACCCGGAAAACTTTATCGTCACTTCCGATCCGTACCCAACGGTAACAGCTATGGCGTCGGACTTGATCCTGCCAACCGCAATGTGGGTTGAAAAGGAAGGTGCCTACGGTAATGCAGAGCGTCGTACCCAGTTCTGGCGCCAGCAAATTTCGCCGCCAGGCGAAGCAAAATCCGATCTCTGGCAGCTGATGGAGTTCTCCAAGCGCTTTAAGGTCGAGGAAGTCTGGCCGCAGGAGCTGATTGCCAAGAAACCGGAGCTGAAAGGCAAAACACTGTTCGAAGTGCTGTTCAAGAACGGCAATGTCGATAAATTCGGCCTTGATGAGTTAGCTGCTGATCAGCTAAACGACGAATCGCGTGACTTTGGCTTTTATGTCCAGAAGGGGCTGTTTGAGGAATACGCCTACTTTGGCCGTGGTCATGCCCATGATTTGGCTCCGTTTGATATGTACCACCAGTCTCGAGGACTACGTTGGCCAGTGGTGGATGGCAAGGAAACCGTGTGGCGTTATTCCGAAGGGTATGACCCTTATGTAAATAAAGGGGAAGAGTTCGCCTTCTACGGTAAGCCGGACAAGAAAGCGGTGATCTTTGCCTTGCCATATGAGCCGCCTGCGGAATCGCCGGATGAAGAATACGATCTCTGGTTGTCGACTGGTCGGGTACTTGAACACTGGCATACTGGCTCGATGACCCGTCGTGTGCCTGAGCTCTACCGTTCGTTCCCCGATGCTGTGGTTTATATGCATCCGCTCGATGCGAAGAAACGCGGTTTGCGCCGGGGGGATGCGGTCAAGTTGGTATCACGCCGTGGGGAAGTGTTGAGTCACATCGAAACCCGCGGCCGGAACAGAGTACCGCAGGGGTTGGTGTTCATGCCATTCTTTGATGCCGGGCAGCTCACCAATAAGCTAACGCTGGATGCAACGGATCCGCTTTCGAAAGAAACCGACTTCAAGAAATGTGCGGTGAAAGTGGTTAAAGCCTAATACCAATCTGGATAAGTAGATGGTCAATTTTCATGAGGGTAAATTGCAAAGTACAAGGCGGTAATTGCAGTAACTAGTGGTTCTAATTACAAAATTTCCAACGCAGTAATTGGTAATTTTAGCCATGAAAAACGATTAGATACTTATTTTGATTGGTATAAATAACGGATACAGAACGATGAAGACTCCGCGCTTTAGAACTTCTGACAGTCGACGGCGTTTCTTGCGAGACGCCATGCGGACTGCCGTCGGTGTTGGTGCCGCTGCCACGGTATTGGGTTTGCAGTCAAGGCAGAGCCAGGCCGATGTCGGTGTGCCGATCCGCCCGCCGGGGGCATTGAACGAGCCTGATTTCCTTCAGGCATGCCTTCGCTGTGGCCTGTGTGTACAGGCCTGTCCCTATGACACCTTGAAACTGGCGACGCTCGTTTCGCCGGTAGCGACCGGAACGCCGTATTTTTCGGCCCGGGATATACCGTGTGAGATGTGTGAAGACATTCCCTGTGTCGTGGCGTGTCCAAGTGGTGCCCTTGACTCTGCATTGCAGGTCATTGATGACGCAAGAATGGGCACCGCGGTGCTGATTGACCATGAAACCTGTCTCAACTGGCTGGGCTTGCGTTGTGATGTCTGCCATCGGGTGTGCCCGTTGATTGACGAAGCAATCACTCTGGAGCCGATCCGTAACCAGCGTACCGGCTACCACGCCAAGTTTATCCCAACCGTACATTCTGACGCCTGTACTGGTTGCGGTAAGTGTGAACAAGCCTGCGTGCTGGAAGAGGCGGCTATCAAGGTGATTCCGACGGCACTGGCCAAAGGGCAGATGGGGCTGCATTACCGGTTAGGGTGGGAGGAAAAAGCTCGACAAGGTGAAAGCCTGATCTCTGACGATCTGACGCTGCCTGTCCGTACACCTGGTGGTTCAGGAGGAGGTCAGTAATGGCAAAACGTTTTGTGAAAAACCGTGCCAAAGATGCCGGCAAAGCTGCAGTTAAGACTCTGGGCTGGTGGAAAGCCCATCGTTTCTTGCTGCTGCGTCGTAGTTGTCAGTTGTTGATCATCGGTTTGTTTATGCTGGGTCCGACGCTTGGTGTCCTGCGGGGCAACCTGTCGTCTAGCACCCTGTTCGATACCATCCCGATGACCGATCCGCTGATCTTGCTGCAAACATTGGCGGCAGGCCATCTGCCTGAGCTCACAGCCCTACTGGGCGCACTGATTGTGGTGGTGTTTTATGCCGTCATTGGACCGCGTGTATTTTGCGGCTGGGTTTGCCCGTTGAATATGGTAACGGATGCCGCAGCGTGGCTGAGGCGCAAATTGGGGCTGAAGGTCAGTTATAAGTGGTCTCCCCGCTTGCGTTACTGGCTGCTGCCGGTGTTGCTGCTGGGTAGTGCGGTTTCAGGCTCAGTACTGTGGAGTTGGATTGACCCGGTTGCTGCATTACATCGCGGGTTGATCTTCGGCATGGGGGCGAGCTGGATCCTGATTGCATTGGTGTTTGTGCTGGATTTGCTGTTGGTTGAGCACGGTTGGTGTGGCCATTTATGCCCGCTGGGGGCGACTTACGGGGTGATTGGCCGTAAGAGCTTGCTTCGGGTAACGGCAACGAATCGTGAGGCATGCAACAAGTGTATGGATTGCTTCAACGTATGCCCCGAGCCAGAAATTTTGCGACAACCGCTGAAAGAAGGTGATCGTCGGGTAATGAGCCAGGACTGTATCAGTTGTGGACGCTGCATCGATGTCTGTTCCGAAAGGGTATTGGAATTTAAAACAAGAATTGGAGCCAAATATGAAGGGTAAGTTTGTTGTGTCTGCACTGCTTGCAGCATTTGTTAGCGTAGCGGCATTCGCTGAGGTTACCTCGCTACGCGGCGATCAGGGAATTGGCGAAAGCAATGAGGTGGTGGCGATTAAGCAAGTGCCGAAAAAGCAGGATCGTCTGGCACTTGATTATGTCAATCAGCCGCCGTTAATTCCGCACTCCACCGATCAGGTACAGCTTAATCCGAGCAACAATGGATGCTTGGAGTGCCATGATGTGGACAAGTACCGTAAGTCGGGCGCACCGCGTGTCAGCCCAACCCATTACATGGATCGTGACAACAAGATGTTGGGGGATGTAGCCCCACGTCGTTACTTCTGCCTGCAGTGCCATGTTACACAGGTCGATGCAACACCGTTGGTTGAAAATACCTTTCAGCCTGCTGGTAAATTTGGCCAATAGGAGGTTGTATGGGAATTAAGCTACCCGGCTTTATTCAGCGCTTCTGGAGCTGGTTTAGAAAACCGAGCCATTTTGCTATCGGTAGTATATTGACGGTAGGTATTGTGATGGGGATTGTTTTCTGGGGCGGTTTCAATACCGCGATGGAAATGAGTAACCAGGAAGATTTCTGTATCAGCTGTCATGAGATGGAGAATAATGTTTACCAGGAGTATGTCGGTACTATTCACTACAACAATCGCAGTGGTGTGCGGGCAACTTGTCCGGATTGCCATGTGCCGAAAGAGTGGGTGCCGAAGATGGTACGTAAGATTCAGGCAAGCAAAGAACTGTACGCCAAGGCATTTGGCATCGTCGATACACCCAAGAAGTTTGAAGAACACCGGTTTGAGATGGCCTCTCGCGAATGGGAGAGGATGAAGGCCAATGATTCGCAGGAATGTCGTAACTGCCATAACTTCGAATATATGGACTTCACTACCCAGAAGCCGGTTGCCTCCAAGATCCATAATGATGCAGAAGACGAAGGTAAAACCTGTATCGACTGCCATAAAGGGATTGCGCACCAACTTCCAAAGGGACACAAGATCGAAAAAGCTATCTAGCCTTGCTTGGATTCACCTTAATCCCCAATTGAGCGATCCGTTGGGGATTTATTTTTTGTCTGGCTTATCCTCAAGAGCGAAGTAAATCTTGCTAACCGTGATCTCGGTAATCAGGATCACAAAGATAACCGCAAAAAATGCTACTACTCCATTGAGAGGTCCGCTGAACACCACTTTGTCACCGAATAGGATATTGATCGCTTCAAGCATGATGATCTTCGATCCCACCAGAATAATGTAAGTTGAAAAACCGCGAAATATTTTAGGCGCTAACCCTTCTTTGCTTTTGAAGTAGTTGGCAAGATGATGCTCGGCCGCGATAGAGAGCTTTAACAGCAATTGCAGCAAGATGGCGGCAGCGAGTGAAATCGTGAATGATTGTATTGTAACGTAGCTCCAGTACTCTTCGAACAAGTTTAAAACGGTTAGGTCAACCAACACCGCGAGGGTATAGCCCACAAACAATCTTTGGGGTGTATTAAAGCCATAGCGTCGCAGTGGTTCATTTTCTTTTTTTTGCACATCATTGCTCATCAGGAGAACCTTCATGAATAACCTAACTACTAATAAATATACGGTTATACATAAATAAAGCTGTCTAATTATTGGTCATAGGGAAGTGCGTCTCTTGTCTTTAGGCATTGTTTAGTACTACTCTTCCTTCGAGCGTAGTCTGCTGTAAGGAATCCACTTTATGCAGTGCAAATGGTTGCTTTTTACAACCCTTATATCCGTGAGGTTGCTTCCAGTTTTTGCGAGGAGGATCAACGCATACTGATTAAGATTACGTTACCTTAAGCATTGATCTAATACGCATCATGAGGCAAGAGTCATGATGCACAATGAAAGTTTAGGGTGTGCCCCTCAATAATGTTGTGCCCATCTCTGCTGTAAATTTTTAAGCAGAACAACTTGTAAAGCACATGATTTGGTGGGCGAATAAGTAATATTTCACCCAAGGGATTTGGGCTGAGTTATTCTGATTAATTCTCAATTTTTGTGATGCTGTAGGTAGAACGTTAGGGTATTGAGATTGCTCTTAGTGAACCTGCTTTTTAAGGTTTTTTTTAGAGTAAAAACTTTATTTTAAGGTGGGATTGCAATGATAAATCAGTATGATGCTATCGAAAGTACATCATTTTAGCCAATAGCACTTTGGAAAGAACGTAACGGGGATAGTCGTATTACCTCTGAACTTTGCATTGTAATCAACACGAGTATGATGGTGAGCCTGTGAGTCAAAATGCTGTCGTAAATGAACAATTGTTGATTGAATCCCACTATGGTGTCGTGGTCCACCGGGGGTTCAAACCGCTCTATGCGGATGACAATTATGCGCGCTATTTTGGTTACCAGAGCGGACAGGACATTGTCGCGCTAAGCAGTTTGCTTCCTTTGATAGCACCAACCGAGCAATCCAATGCGTTACTCGCGTACGAGCAAGTGATGGCAGGTAAGCTTCAGCCTGGGGTACGTACCTACAAAAATATCGACAATCAAGGTCACGAGCTGATCGTGTTAACCGTTGATCACGTGATCGAGTGGCAGGGTGAAAAGGCCATGCAGGTGACCATTGTGGATTTGAGTCCACAAGCTGAAACTCAGCGTCAACTGCAAGCGAGTGAAGAACGTTACCGAGCTCTGGTTGATGGTTCAATTCAGGGCATTTTCGTTCATAAGAATTTCAGGCCGTTGTTTTGCAACAAAGCCTACGCACAAATGCTGGGCTTTGCTGATGAGCAGGCTTTAATGGAGCAGCATTCGATCCTGCCAATGATAGCATCTGATCATCATCTTCAGGCACATAAAGATAACTATCAGTTACTGGCTGGGAACAAAGATTTCATCAAAACTGAAGCGCAATCCATTCGTTTTGATGGCTCGCCGGTTTGGATGAGTTTGTTGTCAAGGCCGATCCAATGGGATGGCGAGACAGTGGTTCAGGTGACGGCGATGGACATTACTGAGCAGCAGTTACTACGCCAGCGGCTGGAGCATAGAGCTAACTACGATGGGTTGACCAATGTACTTAACCGTCGGGCTGCAATGGAACTGTTGGGAAAGCATTTTGCTCATGCCCAACTTCACGGCAATCCCTTTTGTTGTGTATTGATCGATTTCGATAATTTCAAGTCTATCAATGATCGCTACGGTCACCATATGGGTGATGAAGTGCTTAGAGAGTTTGCTACCCACTGTAAGACCAGTATCAGAAAAAATGACGTTATTGGTCGATGGGGGGGGGAAGAGTTTGTATTGATCTTTCCTGACACTGATCTCCAGCATGCAGCAACGATCGCTGAGCGTATTTGCGATGGTATCACTCGGCTTCGGGTGTCCGCCGGGAGCATCGATATTGGCTTTTCTGTCAGTATGGGGGTGTCATCTCTGTCGGATGAGACTTCGACGGTTGAGCAGTTGCTGTCTAATGCTGATAATGCGTTGTATCAGGCCAAGCACCAAGGAAAAAGCCGCGTTGTAATTGCGGGAGAAGATATAGATGTGTGCGCTCAATTCCTTAGGTAGGGATTTTAGCTGATAGGGCGAGCCGCTCTTGGTTTTTAATATCTACTATTGCTGATAAATCGATATTTATAAAGCGATAATGCTTCTTGTCAAAAGTATTTTTATTTATGCTGTTAGTTGCATTTAATAGTGGTTGTTATAGCTAAGTAATAATATTTTAAGTTGTTGTATTGTCTGTCCTTGTATGGATTTCTAACTCAATGTCTTTATAACGATGTCCGAATACCTCAGACTGGCACTCAGTACATTGATATTTATTCCAGTCTTTGCGTGTAACATGTTTTTCCACAAAGCTTCTATGTGTTTGAGAGAAATTTGCCATTTGATTGCATACTGGGCATACCTTATTGAATAACATCCGTGTCCCCTTATTTTCAAGGTTGTAATTAATGCAGCTTAATTATATTAAAGTAGTAGTGTTATTAACTATCCTATGTTTAGCTGGACAGCTTCATTTCGTTAAAAATTTCCTAAAGGTCGGTTTGTGACACTGAAAATATAATGCAGTATTTTCTGATTTTGTAATCCTACTCATATTTGTACATAGTGTGATGACTTATTTCTGTGATTGTGCTCACGCTTTTTGGTGTGCAACTGACTGCCTTTCAAACTTTAGAGTTTTTGTTTTAACTGCTTGGGTTATTTACTATTTGATGCTGTCGGAGTGATGGTTTTTATTTGTTTTTTATAAATCTGTTGTGGGAAATAGGTCGGCGAAAATATTGTTTAAGTGATAGGGGGTAAAAAGATAACTTAAAATTGATTGCAGGATAAAATGACACCGGCAATTAGCCGGTGTCTGTAATTAATATCGGTGTTGAAATAACAATGCTAATTAATTTGCTGGTGCGATACTTCAGCCACACGTTGAGCGTTTGCGTTAACAGGTATTACGATATAACTGACTAACTCTCCGTGAATGTATTTCTGCTGAGCATTTTGTGAATTTCCATCCACATTAATGGTAGGGTAGTTACCATAAAATCTTGCTTCCCAGGCCAGTGTCTTTTCTGACGAGTTCGTCAGTGCTGTTTTTGTCGTCCCATCATGTCTGATCGCCAGTTCATGCTCGCCCATCGGAAGGTAGCTCAATTCTAGCCACTCAACATCGTCAGGCAGGTGTGAAGCGGTTACCAGTGAGTTATTGGCCGCGTTAGGTTCAACCCCCATCAGCCCCTCGACAGTATTGGAAATAAAGGTAAAGGATATTTCCGGGTAGTCACCATTGGTGCCCTGTGTTGGGCGCTCGTGGGCAAGATCCTTACTGTTGATGATATAGTTCATCCATTTCCAGGCTTCTTCATTTAGGTTATAGGGGAAGAAGGTTTCTGGCAGGTAGGTATAGGCTTCGATATTATGTGGGGCATCAGGTGTGGATCCTATGCCGCTGCCGAGTTTGGCTGAAATAAAATCTAGATATCTATCATTGCGGACGCCCGGTTCCGTGATCAGCTTCATTGGCATAAACCAGCTGTTTTCTTTGCCGAAATCATTTAGGCGCAGGCCGTCTTTTTGAATAATATTGACGTAGTTGTCCAGTGGTTTATTGGGATCTTTAATGCTCCAGTCTTCGTTGAAAAACTGTTTCAGAACGGCCGCTTTTTGCTCCCACTCAGCCGCGGCTGCGGTTTCCCCCCTTGCATCGAGCATGGCTGCATAAGCAACGGTTGCTTGGTACTGGGAGCCGATGCCATCACCGGCCTCAATTGGAAATTCGCCGCGTTCATTATAGGTCGCCGAACCTTCAAAGATCCCGCCATAACCTTCGGCTATACCGTTAGGCTCTTGGTTGTCGTGGAGTTCAATGTATTCCGTGAGGACCTTGGTGTAGAAATTCCACAGCTCTTTATCTTCGATGTAGCGGCTATCCCCGGTCCAGAGGTATTGTTCGTAGGCCTTTTCGACAAATTCGAACTGGGCGGGGACTTCGCGAACAAAGTAGTCGTCGTCTTTGTAATCGATAGTGTGCGGTGTTCCGTCAAAGTTGACGGCCCATAGGGTGTACCATTTTCTTGGTTCGGTGGAATGGCGGGCAAATGTCTTGAACATCGAGAAATTTTCGAGCTCCAGGCCAGCCAGCTGGGCGCCAGCGGCTTGGTGCAGGAAGTCTCGGGAATAAAAGGCGGTGCGGTCAAAATATCCAGCCCAATAAGAAGGAATGTAATCGGCTCGTCCGCTACCGTCATTATTGTATTCGTCCCGGTTTACCAGGCCATTTTTGCCGGTCATGACGAATTGCTTGGTTTTGTCGATAGCCCAGTTAAACGAGTCTTCCAGGCTTTTATTGGATGAGGTGATTGCCACTTCTTTGTCTTTGACTGTAGCGGTTGCTGTCCAGTTCTCTACGTTTCCTTTTTTGTCGATGACAAGGATGCTGACTGGGTTAGTGAAATCAATGACATCACCATTATGGACTGAGGAGGTACTGTCTGGAGAAATGGCAATATTGCTGACCGTTACGTTGGAAATGTCAGTGCCGTAAGGTACAAAGAAGTGGACGGTACGGTTTTCCCTGTTGATACCTGTTGCGCCGGACTGATCGGCTGCGGTGAAGCCAATGATCTGGTTAAACTTAGGCAAGTTGTTTTTTTTCGATTTGATAAGCATGACATCATCGATACTGACAGCACCTTTGTCAGAGCCGGCAAAGAAGACTTTTAGCTGCTCCCCCTGCTCCAGCGGGATATGTTTGATCTGACGATTTTTATAGTTTTTATGCTTGGGGATTTTACGAGACAGCAGCTCTTCGCCTAATAGGTTTTTGATACCGAGTCTGGCACCGTGGGTAGGGCTGTTGATATAGGCCGACAGATCATAGTACGCCGTTTCCGGTATGCTAATGGTTTGGCTGATCTCGTGATCGGATCCTATGGCGATACGTCCCCGGTAGGTTCCCTGATAGGCACCATCACTTCTGATGTTGGCAAAGTGATAGCTCCACCCCAGTCCTTTATCCTCGAAGCCAGGGTTATTGATAAGGTTGTGGTTGGATTGTTCGCTGGCATTGCTTACTCCTATTGCGAGGATACCAGACAGTACTGCTGCCAAATAATGTAACTTCATGCTTTGCCTCAATGATTGGAATGAATTGTTGTCATTTGTTTGGGGCGGTAGATACATCAGAAACCATTTTGAAACGCCCTCAGTTTGTTTCTTGTTTCTGACGAGTGCTTTTGAGCAAATATCATTGCATGGCTTTGTCGGTGCCATCTTCACGGATAGCCCGTTGGTTATCCTGTTTTATAAGATTTTTTTCACAGTCAGATTGGTAAAACGGGAAATTGGAAGCAATGCCCAAATGGCTTGATAAGTGATGTTGAGAGGGAGGGCGAGCTATGGTAAGCAAGGGGGCGTGCGGACAAGCGAGGTTCCTATTCCGTAAGTTCCGTAAGTCACTTATCCGCACGAATGATTAATGGGTCTTACTGCGCCAAAGGCAGGCTAGCACCGAGCAAGGCAAATATCCCCCCGCAGCCTTGGTTGAAACGCTTGCCGCTGCGTTCCAGCCATGGCCGGATTTTGTCGGCTATCCGGGCAAGCAGATACTCGACGCTGAATTCAACCACGGCAAAGGTCGCAGCCATCACAATGAACTGGGGAAGCAGTGCCTGCTCGGGGTTGATGAACTGAGGCAGGAATGCACCAAAGAACAGTAGTACCTTCGGGTTTGAGATGGCTGCCAGGCCGCCTTGTCGGAATAGGGCGGTATGACTTTTAGTGGCGGCCTCTTCTATGGGGGCGAGGCTGACCGCTGGCGAGCGCCATAGCTGGATCCCCAGCCAGATAAGGTATGCACCACCGAGCCATTTAAAAACCGTCAGTACCTGTGAAGAAGCCAACAGAACGGCGCCAATTCCAAACATTGAAAGTGCAATTAACACGATAAAACCGAGTACGCCACCGCAGATCGTCGCGAGCGTTTTTCTATGTCCGTACATTGCACCATGGGTGAGTGCTAACAAGCCGTTGGGGCCCGGGGCAAAAGCCAGGCCGATAACGGCAACCAGATAAATAAGCCAGCTTTCCAGAGCCATATATGTACCTATTACGATCAAAAATGAGCCGAAGCGATGGAGAAATTATAGGGAGGTATAGGTATTCTTAAAGGTAATTACTGGCTGTTTTGAGGTAATATTTGGACATAGTTTAAAACGGAATAGTGCTATGTCAGATCTCGTGGTCAATGATCAACTGTCACAACAGGCAGCGTCACCGGATGTGCGCTTTTTATTACTGCCGCTGCCCGAATTCAATATGCTGCCGTTTGGTGGCTTTCTCGATAAACTCCGTTTTTCGGCAGATGAGGAAGATCACAGTCAGCAGCGATACTGTACATGGCAGGTTGTTGGGCTGGATAAGGGGAACGTTGTGTCCAGTAGCGGAATACCTGTTGCGGTGCAGAAGACCGTTGCTGAGGTCGATCTGGCCCGTTATGACTACTTGGTGGTGTTTGGCGGGCGTAGTGCACGAAACAGTCAGCAAATGGCAGCTCTGTATCGTGGTGTATTGCGCAAGGCGGCAGCCAAAGGGGTAACGCTAGTGAGCATTGATAATGCCTGTTTTCTGCTTGCGGCTGTTGGATTGCTGCAAGATCATAGTGTGGCGGTGCATTGGCGTCATGTTCAGGAGTTCAGGATCGCTTTTCCGCGCATCGATATTCGTACCGAGCAGCTTTACTGTATTGATGGCAAACGGATCAGCTGTGCTGGAGGCAGTGCAGCGGTTGATTTGGCTGTTGAGCTGGTCGCACGCCATTGTGGCCGTACCAAGGCGTTGAAAGGGCTGGCGGATATGCTGGTGGATGAAGCCCGGGGGCAGCTCCACCAACTGAAATCTTTGGATGAGGATGTTCGTGCGAACATGGCAGCTGGGCGGCATGTTGGGCGAGCAATTAGTTTGATGCGTCAGTTGTTATCAGAGCCAAAGACAGTGGATGAGCTAGCCAGTATGCTGGCTATCAGCCGACGCCAGCTAGATCGACTGTTCAAGGATAACCTGGGCCATACAGCACGTGAGTACTGGGCCGAGATGCGCCTGAAGCATGTTCACTGGCGAGTGGTGAACTCCAATCACAGCCTGCAGTATTTAGCCGATGAGGTCGGGATTCCGGATGTCAGCTACCTGTGTAAGCTTTTTCGCAAGCGCTTTGGAGTTAGTCCGAATACTTTACGTAAATCAAGTTATTAGCTGTGAAGTCAGTTAACAATAATCCAATCAAAAACTGGTATGGTTGGTCTCCCTACCGAAGGTAAGTGCCTGTTTTCGATTACCGTATCGTTTGAATACCGAGCAGCGTAAGGCACTTCCTATTCCTTTGAACTCAAGGATATGAGGTATTTGATGACTGCTGTGTACTGGATGATTGGCACTTTGCTGTCTTTTTCACTAATGGCGATTGGTGTGAGGGAGCTGGGAGACCGTATTTCGCCGTTCGAAATGCTCTTTTTTCGTAGCCTGATTGGTTTGGCTGTGGTCTCGTCTGTCGTGCTTTATAACCGTCAGCAGTCATTGCTGAAAACAGGTCGAGTTCCTTTGCAAATTGGCCGTAACCTGATTAACTTTTTGGGCCAGTACTGCTGGTTTGTTGGTATTACTTTGTTACCGTTGGCTGAAGTATTCGCACTCGAATTTACCGTCCCTTTGTGGACGCTGATGATTGCCTGTGTATTTCTCGGCGAGCAACTAACCAAGGTAAAGGTCGCCTCGCTCGGGATGGGATTGCTTGGGGTTATGATCATTATTCAACCGACAGCTGCGGTATTTAATCCGGCGTCTTTAATTGTTCTGCTGGCGGCCGTCAGTTTTGCCGCTTCGTATGTTGCGACCAAGTCATTGTCGCTTACCGAATTCCCCCTTACGATCTTGTTCTACATGTCTCTGATCCAGCTACCTGTTAGCCTGGTTTTCACGCTTTCAGACTGGCAAATGCCGCAAGGGGCTGAGTGGTTATACTTGTTGATCGTCGGGTTTACTGGCTTGTCAGCTCACTTCTGTATTGCCAAGGCGATGCAGCATGCCGATGCCAGTGTTGTTGTGACACTTGATTTTCTTCGTCTTCCGCTGATTGCCGTGGTCGGTATGTTGTTCTATGGCGAAGCGATTGAGGTGGCTGTATTGTTAGGTGGTTTGATCATGGTGGCGGGCAATATCATTAATGTCAGGGCAAGCAAAAAAAGGATAAAGGCGAGCACCAAAGCTGTAACTAGTCACTAGGGACACATCTTAGGGAGTATTAATAACGTCCTTGTTACTAATATTTGTCCATTCCAATGAAAGAACGGCGTCCTAGGGATACACTCTAGTTAAGTTTTTTGATGATTCTGGCAGGTGAGCCGCCAACCATCGTATCAGGCGGGACATCCTTGGTGACGGTGGAGTTCGCTGCAACGACAGAGCGGGCACCGACAGTGACACCCTGGCATATTACTACTTGGCCACCAATCCATACATCGTCCTCGACAATGATTGGTTTGCAGGTGGTCTCCCAACGTCGGCGGCTATGGTAGTCCAGCGAGTGGGTCGGGGTATAGAACTGGGCATTCGGCCCGATGAGTACATTATTTCCAATTCTGATTTCGGTATTGTCGAGCATGGTGATCCCCATATTGAGGAAGGTACTGCTACCGATATGGATAGTTTTACCGAACTCGCATAGGAACGGCGGCGTTACGATGCTACTTTCGCCGATGGATCCAAGTAGTTGTCGCATAAGTTCAGGAAGGGCATCTCCGGGATTGTTGTTGATCTGTTGCTTAAGGGCGGAGGCGTGATTTCTAATTGCGGTGATTTCAGGATCCAAGCCGTCAAAATCCTCACCATTTATCATTTTTTCGAACTCTGTCATCGTGGTCCCTTTGCGGTAATCCGTATTTTGATATCGCTAAGTGTAATCTGAAGTACGGGATAGATATTGATGCGACGCAAGGGAATACGATTTGAACTTTGGTCAAAATGGTACTGCCCATCAGGTAGAGTGCCGAAGGTATTGGTGAGCTCAGTTTTTAACATGATCTAACCACACGAAACCATTTGTAAGGCCAGGTAAACTGGCCTTACTATTCATTTTTTTGGCTAAAATATTATCGCATTGCCACGGGTATATATTTTAGACATAGGTCGACTGTAACTCTAAAAGGGTCTTTTCTAATGCTTCTAATAGCATGGAAGTCTTTAAGGCATTTCCAGCAGAAACGGATCTTTTTAGTTTATGGTTAATGCTTCTTATATCTTCCTTACAGAGCTCTCGCCTAACGGTAGGGGGAGAATGAATTAATGATGGGTTATATATTATATCTAGCAAATCCATGGTGTTTTCTGAAAAATCACCATGTGTTATGACGTTGTTTAACTGCATTATTTTGATTATTTGTTTTTACAATGAATTACTTGTTGTAATGGTTGGCTTGTTTTTAATTCGATTCATTCATCGCTTATGCGGATCTGAATCAATAAGTAGTGAAAATTATAGTTTTACAATCGCACCGCAATTTCGGCATTGATAGACAGCCTTAAAAAAAATTCGTTGTAGAAAGTTTCTTTTGACTGAACAAATGAGTGGTTGATTACAACATTGCATAAATATCCCTATTGATTTGTTATTCATATGATTTTTGCTGCTATTATCCATTAGTGTGTATGTCAGTATGTGATATTCGTTCCAAAATTGCATATCAATACAGGTGCCTATAGGGGGTAGTGTGAAGTTGGTGATGTCGTGTATGAATTATTATGCTTTGGTGTATTACTTTCTGTGCTGAGGTTTTCTGGTATATCCCATTGATAATTCAGTATTATCAATTTATCGATAAGCTTTTACGTTCTTCGATATTGGTAACCATTTGGGAATAAAGGTGTTGCATAGAGTGGCTAAGACAATTAAGCCAATGCCTACTATTGTGTTCCATTCTAATTGGTGGTCAAAAAAGCAAATCTGCCAGGCCACTGCAAATATTAGGTTGGTAAAAATAAGGGGGGCGAGTTGTGAGCCCGAGTCGGCAAGCCGATATGCTTTGGCGCGGCACATTTGGGTACTGACAATACTGACGGTTAAGAAAACAACCAGAGGCAAGATAAAGGCTGGCTGACTGGATGATTCGGTATAGCTGATAACGTAGCCTTGATTGGTGATATTGCTTAATGCCAGTGGTGAGATAATCAGGGCCGCAATCAGGAAACACCAACCATTCAAAGCAGCTGCTGGTAGATTGCTTTTGCTGCCCTTAAATAATGTCACTTGAGAGCAAGCGTTGAACAACCCAGCAGCCAGACCAATTAATAGTTCAGGACGAATTACCATGCCGCCTGAGTTACCCGCCTGGATCAGCACGCCAGCAAATGTCAGCGCGAGGTTGAATAGTGTAAGGGGCTGAATACAGGTTTTTAGTAACAGTTTTTCTAACAAAGGGATAAATAGGGGACCAGTGCTGAATAGCACCACGCTTTCGACCAAGGAAAGGCGATCTAAAGCAATCAAGAAGCACATCTGGCTGCCGACCACACAAATCGAGCGGACGAAAATGGTAGGCCAGTCTTTCCTATCGGGTACGGTCCACCGTGTGACTTTCAGTATTGCCAACATAAGTAAGGCAGGGAGGAGAAAGCGTAGCAACCCCAGCACTTCAGTACTGAAACTATCGCTAAGTAATTTAGCTATCAGGCCGTTCAGTGACAGGCAGAGTGTAGATACAAGCATGAAGAGAACGGGGCGCAAATCAGTGGTCATCGAGGTCCTCCAGTAGAATAAGACATTACCCATGATGGAGTGCTATTGGTGTCGCTCCAACGTTGCTGGCTTGGGTATATATAAATTCTAGTAAGCTTGCAGTTGGTAAAAAAGCGAATAATATTAACTAAAACTGTTAGATAAACTTACAGATGAGAAAGCTGATCCCACTCAAGTCAATATATGCTTTTGTCGCCGTGGCCGAGACCGGTAGCATGACTGAAGCAGCCGATGTATTAAGTGTCAGTCATTCGGCTGTCAGTCAGGCGATTAAGGCACTGGAGGGGCAGCTGAACCTGCCGTTGTTTCGACGTGTCGGCCGCCGAGTCGAGCTTAACCATGAAGGGCGAAAGTATTATCGCAAAGTCGCTCCGGCACTGACCCAGATCGTTGAAGCCAGCGAATCGCTGGTACGGGAGGGGCAGGGTAACCGCCTGACGTTAAACATGGTTAACTCTCTGGCGCTGCATTGGTGGATCCCTCGGGTATCAGATTTTCAGCAGCAGGCTCCCCATATCGATATCCGTATTTCCAACTTAATCCAGACATTTGACCTCGATCGCGAAGGGGTTGATGTTGCGCTGCTTCACGGTAAGCCGGACGAATGGCAGGATTATTATTGCGAAAAACTCGGTGATGATGAACTGATCATGGTATGCAGTCCCTCCCTATTGGAAAGCGATGGGGACACCATGCCTGAGCAATTGCTGGCGAAGTATCCGGCAATTTTTGCAACGAACCCGCGGCGTAAAAATGACTGGCATGTTTGGTGCCAGGCCAACCAAATGACGGTGCCCAGTCAGCAGAAAAATTTAACTTTCACGGCCTCCATTCAGGCAGTACAGGCTACGATCCGCCGATTGGGAGTATTGATCACCCATAAGCAGTTTGTTAAGGATGACATTAAGCATGGCATGTTGGTACAAGTTGGTAAGGCTGTGCTCAATCCCTACCAAGAATTCTATTTTGTCTGTACTGCGGACAAATTAAAACTAGAAAGTGTGCTGACGTTGCGTAACTGGCTCAAAGGCGAATTTGTGAAGTCGTAAGTCTGATGTTGAGTGTGAGTGTTGGTGCGTATTTATAATGGGGTGGTTGGGGGCAATGTATTGTTTGGGTGATTGGGTGTTTTTTTCCGTTTCAGCCTTGCTCTCACCGAGTGTGATCCGGTGAATATTTTTTGAGGCTGAATATGTATTTCTCTGCCTATGAGCATGGCATGATCTTCATAATATCGGCAGTTTGATATTGGAAATACGGAAGCAACATGACAGAAAAAGAAAAGATGCTATCAGGCAAGCTGTATCAGGCGTGGGATGCCGAGCTGCTTGAAGAACGCCAGAAAGCCAAAGAGCTGTGTTTTAGAATTAATCATTTAAGTCCTAGTCAATCACAAGAGCGCAAGGCACTCATTAGCGAGCTGTTGGGGCAGGAGAGCGATGCCTGTTTAGAATCACCATTCAATTGTGACTACGGCTATAACATTAAGGCGGGTAAAGGCTTCTATGCAAACCATGGTTGTACGATTCTAGATTGTGCACCTGTCAATATTGGTGACAATTGCCTGCTTGCGCCTGGGGTGGTCATTGCGACGGCCGGGCATCCTCTGGATCCCGTTGAACGCGCATCTGGTGAGGAGTTTGCCAAGGCGATCACCATTGGTAACGATGTGTGGTTTGGTGCCAATGTCACGGTATGTCCGGGGGTTACTATCGGAGATAACGTGGTGGTCGGTGCCGGTAGTGTGGTCGCCAAGGATCTGCCGTCCAATACTGTGTGTGTCGGCTCTCCAGCGAAACCGATAAGAGAGATTGGCACCAAAGCATAAAAGTTTTCGAGACGCTTTGTATAGGAAGGTGAGTGATCGTAATTGTTAGGATCACTCACGACAATACCCGTGTTACTCGTAAGTCCCCCTGATCGGGTAGTCATTTTCCGGTTTGCGGATAAATGCCAGCCCCGAAAGCAATACCCCCAATTCAGGCCGGGCGAAAGGGCCGTTGGAAATATCAAGCACCTGCACCCGTCCCTTTTCTTTGCACTACCTCTATTCCAATATCGAATGAGTGGTATTCGTTTTTCGTGGCTTATATTCCTTTGCCACTAGTCCTATATTTTACTTTATGTATTGAGCGGTGATTTTGTTCGGATTTGATTTCGGAGGGAGCAACCGTATTCATTTAATTCAATAGGAATACCAGCATGATTAAACGATTGATGATAGTTTTGGCCGGCATTGTCGCGATGCCGCTATGGGCTGCGATACCAGGTTTGCAAGGCCCCGATCATATCGGCTTCACGGTTCCCAACCTCAGTAAAGCAGTCACGTTTTTTGAAGAGGTAATTGGCTGTGAAACAGCCTATCGAGTAGGTCCGTTCAAGTCTGACTCTGACTGGATGGAAAAGCACCTTAATGTTGACCCTCGAGCCGAAATCCCTCAACTGGCAATGCTTTCCTGTGGCCGAGGCTCTAATTTGGAAATTTTTGAATATAGCGGGCCAATTGAGCAACAGAAAACGGGGCCTAAAAACTCGGATGTCGGTGGGCATCACATCGGATTCTATGTCGACGATATCAATGCTGCCGTGAGCTATCTTAAATCACAGAACTTGAAAGTACTTGGCGAGCCCACCGTTATGACATCGGGTCCGAATGCAGGGATAAGCTGGGTCTATTTTCTTTCTCCATGGGGAATGCAACTCGAGTTAGTTTCATACCCAGACGGTGTTGGCTACGAGAAACAAACCGACGTGCGCTTGTTTGATCCGAGAAAGTGATATTGGTGATTTATTCATCAAAGGAATAACAGCCCGTCAGTACGGGCTGTTATTCGCCATATTATTTTGAGAATCTTGAAACGGTCATGGATTCATTTCATATTGGTCTTTAGTGACATACACATAGTTATCTAACACGCGCTGATAGCGCTCATCGTCCACCGTCGGGCGTTTGATCATTCGATCACAGATTTTTTGCTGAACCAGTGTTGCGCTAGATTTTGCGCCAAGCTGCAGGGCGAACTTTGAGAAGTCCCGGATAATAAAGTCAAAGATCTGTTCAACCATATCATCATCGAGATCCATCATCTGGGCTTTTTCCAAAATTAGCTGTCCGTACACCACCAACGTGAATAGCTCGCCTAAATTCAACAGAAAATCAAAGTCTTTCGTCTGCTCTTTGCTGGGCTTACCCAATAGCAAAAGGATCTTCAGTAGACGGATCTGTTTTTTGAATAGGTTAACGTTGGGGAGAGCGACTTTTCCATAGACCTCGCGATAGTCATGGAACTGAGTTTTGCCAAGCCCTTTGGTTGCGCCTTGATTAAACAAAAAGTCATCATTGGTTGCCTGATCCATCTGCGAGACTTCCGGGAACTTGCCTGGTTTAAAGAAGTAGTTACCCATAAACTTCAGTATCAGCGCCATATTGACGTGCACTGTACCTTCCAGCTTCGGCAAGGCGCGAATATCCCTGACTGCCATCTCGAAGTACATGTTTTTTTCAAACCCTTTGGCTGCTATTACATCCCATAGCAGGTTCATAACCTCTTCGCCCTGGGTGGTTACTTTCATCTTTACCATGGGGGTGAATAACAGGTAGCGCCGGTCGTCAGGTCCTGCTACACGCATATAGTCGGTTGCACGCTGGGCAAACAGCTTCATTGCGGTAAGACGGGCATAGGCCTCGGTAAACAATAACTTGATATGAACAAAATCTGTTACATAGTGGTCAAACAGGCGGCGTTGGGAGGCATGATTAATGGCTTCATAGAAGGAGTGGGTGCAGATGCCGATGGATGCCCAGCCAAGGTTGAACTTACCAATATTAACGGTATTGAGTGCCATATCCCAGGCATCCTGTCCTTTGGCCAGAATGTCTTCTTCGCGGATAGGGTAGTCATTGAGGCGGTACTCAGACACATAGTTTTGCGAATTGACAACATTTTGGACTAACTCGTAGTTTTCATGTTGAGAGTCCACCACGAAGAACACGTATTCGTCGGTATCTGTTAACTTACCGAAAGTGGAAACCAGCGCGGCTTTATTGCCATTACCAATGTAGTATTTGCTGCCGTTAGCCCGGTAAGTGCCATCTTCTTGCGGTGTCAGATGCATGTCACTGGCGTAGATATCAGCACCATGTTCTTTCTCTGACAGGCCAAATGCGAAGATCCCTCCCTCTTTCAGCAGTTTAACTGTTCTTTGTTTGACTGTCTCATTGTCACTGATCCAGATTGGTCCCAGGCCCAAAATGCTAACCTGCCAGGTATACCAGTGAGCAAGTCCGTAAAAGCCAAGTATTTCGTTGAGGGCGCAGTTGCGAAATGTATCCCATCGGGCCTCTTTATCGCCGTAAGCATCAGGAGTCAGGAAGGTTGAGAAGAGCTGTTCTTTTTTCACAAATTCCAAAAAATCGGCGTACCAAAGCCTTTCATGATCATCTTCTTTAAGCTTGGCTTTTCCCCGTAGCTCAAAGAAGGCAACAGTGTTTTTGATTAACCTTCTTGAGGTTTCGTCCAACTGCTCGTAATTGTCGGCTGTTGGATTAAGTAATACCCCCTTCGTCAAAGCCGTGGAGTGACGAAGAACCGGTTGCTTTTTGAATAAGAAATTTTTTGGCAGGTTTAACATTTTCATTGGAACTCTCCCAATAGCCGTTAAGAAATCGCGCCCTAAAAACGTTAACGTTACAACATGTTAATCAAGGTTAACATTAGGCTAAAAAATGACCTTTTACATGAGTAATTGCTCTAATGAGTGAGCGATCACATTTAACTCCAAAAATGACTGTCAGTGGGTGTGGTCGTTTGGGGATATTTGGCTATATAAATGCGCCTTACTTCTGCTTGAGCTTGCCTTTCACACAGGCTGCAGTAGTTGATTCGGGCATGTTTTCACAGTTATTAGCGAATAAATGTTACAAGCAAATAAGTAACTAATAGCATAAGTCGGTGCCACATTGTCATAATTTAGCTCCGAAGGAACGCTATGCCTATTATTGTTCGATAAATCATCTGGAGGTGAAGAATATTCAAAATATCCCATGATAAAGGGAGTTTATTAAATATTATTCAGTTGTGATTGCTATTTTTTATGTAATTAAGCTTTTTTATTGCTTTCATTTGTTGAGTGTCTATTTTTGCAAAGCTTTTATCGGCAGCCGACGAAAATGCTGTCTTATTTGAATATGAACACACAGTAAATCATTCTGTGTTTTGGCGTTAAATGTTATACGTGTAACGAAATTGTTGTGGTGGAGGTGTGTTTGATTTTCGACATTTGGATGTGTGACCCATCAACCACTCAGTTAATTCGTTATTAATAATTAAATAAATTAACGCGAACAATTTTGCAATTTGCTTGCCCTTACTTGTCCGTAACACAAAGAGAGGACAGGGGAGGCTTGTTAACGTTTTTATTTGTCACTTTGTGAAATTAAGCTAAAAGTTATAGGTCAATATAATGAAGTTAATTATAAAGCTACTGTGTGGAATCGTTGTAGGTATCCTGCTGGGGATGTTTTCCCCGGATATCTTAATTAGGGGCCTGATTACCGCAAAGGTATTTATTAGCCAATTGATCAAGTTTACCATTCCTTTGTTAATACTATTTTATGTCACTAGTGGCATTGCAAACCTGCCTAAAAATTCAGGGAAGTTACTGGGGAAAACCGTAGGTTTGGCCTACTTGTCCACGTTGGGGGCCGGTATTTTTGCGTTTACCGTTGCTGAGAGTTTATTCCCTGCTTTGCTTAGTGGAGCCGGAGAAATACCGGAGGCGAAGACTATTCTCGCGCCATTCCTTGAGCTTAAAATTCCACCAGTAATGAACATTATGACGGCCCTGACGATAGCCTTTATGTTCGGCCTGGGGATCTCCAGTACAGGCGCAGAGCAATTGAAAAAATTCAGCGATCAAGGACGCGATATTATTGAGTTGTTTTTAAATAAAATTATCATTCCTGCACTGCCATTTTACATTGCTGGCGTATTTGCTGATATGACCGTAAAAGGCACCGTATTTGCTACCCTGCATACTTTCAGTTTGGTATTGCTTGCAGTTATTGCGATGCACTGGTTTTGGTTGACTGTTCAGTTCGTCACCGCCGGTGTGGCTCTACAGCAATCTCCGCTTAAACTGCTGCGTACTATGATGCCGGCATATTTAACAGCCATTGGTACAATGTCATCTGCCGCAACCATTCCGGTCACTTTGCAGCAAACCAAACGCAATGGCGTTTCAAATACTATCTCCAACTTCGTTGTCCCTTTGTGTGCCAATATTCATATGTCTGGCTCTGTGATCAGTATCGCCAGTGTGGCTGTCGCTGTCATCCTTATGACAGGGGCTGGTGCGGTACCTAGCCTGCTCGAAGCTTTGCCGTTTATCGCGATGCTGGGGGTGACGATGGTTGCAGCACCGGGCGCTCCGGGTGGAGCAGTAATGGCTTCAGTCGGCTTGCTGGGTTCAATGCTTGGCTTTACCGAAGAAATGATTGCCTTGCAAATTGTGCTTCACTTGGCCCAGGATAGTTTTGGTACTGCCTGCAATGTAACTGGCGATGGTGTCATTGCTCTGCTTATTGACAAGCTTTCTGTTGCTCAGGATGAACTACAGGATGAACTGGTGCCGGCAGAAGACGCAATTTAACTGTTCCAATTTTCTTAGGTAATTAGAGAGGGCAAGGAAGCCTTCTTATTCAAAACTCTTCAGTTTTAACGATTGATCTCACTTCGTAATATCGGATTGTTAGACTTAGTCACCAGCTTTGAACATTTCAGCCTTGAACACTTTGGTGTCCGGGTAAAACGCATACCACGCAAACCAATACAGCATGGTTGAGGCCAGTTGTTTACCGCTTGAGTCGGTGATCCAGGCAGACTGGTTCTCTCTATCCCAATGAATACTCAGCTGCTGCCCTTCAAACAGGTAATTAAACTCACCTTGATCATGTTTCCGTAGTTCAGACAGTGGAAATGCAATTGTTCCTTGATCTCCTTTGTAACCCAATACCGTTTCCTTGGTTGCATAACTACTTGGTGCCTTGTTGGCGACTGGGAAGAACAGGCGTGGCGAGCGGCTGTAACCGGCATAGGGATCTTGGGAGTAGTTGCGGTAGAACCCGGTACGGGTTGAGAGAACAAGGGTGTCAGGGTGCTCTGAGTACCATTGTTTCCATCGAGTCAGGGTGAGAGGATATTGTGTAAGCTTTCTGCCTGCGGCTGTGCCGCTGATAGCTTCACCACGGATCTGTGACCATAGCGATTCGGTTTGATGATCATACATGAGAACATCCGAGTTATAGAGTAGGCCGGATACCCCAAAGGTAAGCGACTCTCCGCCTGACTGGGTGAGAAAAGCCATTCCCGAACCACAAAGTGGGCAATAGCTGACGACATACTTACGGTTACTAATACTGTCGTTGACGATCTCGTGCCAGTTGAGAATTTTAATCGGATAGGCCTTGCTCTTGCCATCCATGGTCAGGCCAAGTACGACATCGTTTTTCTTCAAGAAGTCGGCATCTTTTCCGTCGACAAAACGGGGCTTGATAATTGCAGGGATCCCATCTCTACCTGGGCCGCCAGAAAGGACTTGTTCGATGGGAATAGTAAGGCGATCGAGATTGAAGCCGTTAAGCGATGCAGCATGCATGCCTAACGGCAGAGTGAAGATAAGTCCATAGAAAAGAGTTAACAATATTTTCATTAAATCCCCCATAGCGCATTCAAGTATAAAGACCGTGGCTCGGAGGAGAACTTTCAATCAAGTGTGCATTTATTTCTCTTGATCATCGTTCCGATGGCGAATAAAAGCGTTGCCGGTACTGCTCTGGGGTACATTGGGCGTGACGCTTGAATAAGGTAATGAAAGGCGAGGCCTGATGGTAGCCAAGCGTGAGAGCTATTTCCTTTACCGAAACCCCTTTGCGTAATAAATGTAAGGAGTAAACGAACTTACGTCGCTGTCGCCATTCAGTAAAACTCATTCCCAGCTTGTCCTGACAATGGCGGGCGAGGGTACGCTCCGTGGTGTGGAGTTGGGTGGCCCAGTCTTTGAGTGTTTTCGGGGTGGTAGGGTTGTATTCGAGCTCGTGCAAAATAGGTTTCAGCAGCTTATCGTCGCTACTGGGTAAAAACTGATCATGCTCTTTCGCTCTGACGACCTGATCGAGCAGCACTTTTACCAACCGGAGATCTTCATCTGAGGTGGGTACAGCAATTCGCCTTTCTTTCAAGTCGCCGACAATAGCCCCCATGATAGGGCTGACCTCAAGCAGACAAGCATAGCTTGGCAGCGCATCAGCCAACGGCTTGACGATGTTCATTGAGCAATAATTGAGGCTTCGGCGCATATAGCTTTCATGCTCAACCCCCGCGGGAACCCAAACGGCATACTGAGACGGTGACAGGAAGCGCTTCTCCTCGGCTTTGAGTTCCAGAATTCCACCGTTAATTAGCTGCAGTTGCCCCCAAGGGTGGCTGTGGCGCGGTGTTGTTGTATTGGGAAGAAAGACTTCGTGGCCGAAGAAAATTTCTCCGGGAGGATTATTGTTATCAAACAGTGGCTGATAGGTTGTCTTCATAACTTGCGCGTATTCATCACACTATGGGGTAGCTTGCTACGGTAATCAGCAATCATGACGTTGGCAAGCTTTCGGGCTGTAAAACAAGCGGGAAGTGTTTTGTTACTACTTCCTATTTTGATAGCGAAGTAGGTGGCTGTGGCTAAACTTAAGCAATTACAGTTGCCGTGTCGCTGCTTGACGTTGAGTTACAGTAGAGAGCCAGATAGCTATTCAACAACAGCAGCGCTGTTCGCCCAAGTCTGCTTCTGGAGGTCCATATTATGACGGCCCAAGTAAAAGCGTTTTACCATCAGAGTACATCGACACTAAGTTATATCGTGTTCGATCATGTTGGTGGCCATGCTGTTGTGATTGATAGCGCTCTGGATTTCGCGGCAAACTCAGGTCAGGTGGAAACGCATTTTGTCGATCAACTACTTGCCTTCATTAAGGACAACAGTCTGACACTGGATTGGATCTTAGAAACCCATGCCCACGCAGATCATCTCTCTGCGGCTAGCTACGTGAAAAGCAAGCTTGGAGGTAAGATAGCCGTTGGAAAGCGGATCACGGAAGTACAGAAAACCTTCAAAAGTGTGCTGGATATTTCTGATGATGAATTGTGGGACGGAAATGATGGTTTTGATCATCTTTTTGAGGACAACGAGTCTTTTTCTTTTGGTTCATTAACGGGCCTAGTGCTTATGACTCCCGGTCATACGTGTGACAGTGTCACATATTTGGTGCAGGACAATGCCTTTATTGGAGACACACTATTTATGCCGGATTTTGGTTCGGCGCGATGCGATTTTCCTGGTGGAGATGCGGAAGTGTTGTATGACAGTATTATGCGGTTATATGGCTTACCAGGTGATACCAAGCTGTGGATCTGCCATGACTACCAGCCTGGTGGGCGAGAGTTGGCGTATTTAACGTCAGTTGCCGAAAGTAAAGCTGAGAATATCCACCTCAGTCAAAATGTAACCAAAGAAGACTTTATCAAGTTTCGCCAAGAAAGGGATAGCCAGCTTGATGTACCGAAATTACTTTATCCATCGGTCCAGGTGAATATCAGGGCGGGGCAGCTGCCGGTGCGGTTTTTCAAAATACCGGTGGTGTCCGAAAAGCTTTAATCGTCATCGACGCTTTAATAGGAGATTTTCTATCGCTTTTGGCTTGAAAATTGACCTTTTAATATCTGTCTTTATAGCAATGAAGTATTTATATCTTTAGCGATTATTTAATTACCCCTTAGGCAGTAATGAGTATTTTTGATTTATACCTTGTGCAAGCTATATTCAAACATGATGTAGATTATTTTGCGCCACGGTTTACATAGAACGAGATGTATTTGAGGTTGGGGAGCTACAGCCTCAAAATTTTATTATTTACTAATATTAGAAATCACAATAATTGGCTTTTTCTACCCTGCGACAACAGAGGATGTTTTCAATGAACAGAAATAGAGTTGGATATTCCCTTGCACCAATTTTTATGTTGATGTTATCTGCCTGCGGTGGCTCGGATGGAGATGGTTCTTCTGATGCTACGCCGATCGCTATTTCAGAAAGCAATGCTAAATCTCTCACCGAGGAAGTATTGAATAGTCCGAAAAATATTGGTGAGCAAGATAGTGGTGATGTTTTTCCTTTCTCTGCGACGTCTTCTAGAACTGCTGATATGAGCCGCTTTCAGCCACAATCAGGGCGTGGATTGGCTGTTATTTCCAAGATCAGTCAAACCGGACAGTGCGACGGTGGAGGAAGTATTACAATTAATGAGTATACTGATGAAAAAATTGAACTTGATGCTAACAATTGTATTTTCAGTGACTCAATAGAAGATCAGTCGATCACCCTTCGTATCGATGGTAAAGCGACCCTAACCAGTTTGACTCCAACCGGGTTTCCGCCACGCCAAGATTTTCCTACCGACGAAAGTTGGGATACGGAGTCTTTAAGTTTTACACAGACGGAGCAATGGCAGGGGACTTTTGACCGGTTCATTATTGAAATGGAAGGTGTGGAGAATATTTCAATTAAATACGATGGCAATATGCTAATAAAATCGGGGACTAATGTGACAAACAGTCCTTCTTACAATGCACTGATTAGCGATAGTTTTAGTATTACTGCGACTGGTCTTGATTTCAGCCTAAGTAACTATTCTCTGGAAAGCCTTAGTCGCGTTGATAACAATGGTTTTGTGTTTTCTGAAATGATTTATAACGCAAGCTATAGCTCAAACTCTTTGGGAGGTGTTGGCGGCCAAGTGACCGTAAGCACCTTGAATAGTTTGGTTTATGATGAAAGTTTAACAGATCCGCTGGTGAGCGGAAAACTGAAAATTAGCGGTGCTAATAACAGTTCGGTTACGGTAACCATTCCGGGGCAGGCCTCGGATGTACAACTGGACATTGACAGTGATGGTGACGGTGCCACCGATCAGGTTCAAGATCTGAGCTGGGCTGATTTGGAAGTGGAAATGGAAGTGGAGTAGGCGGTAACGCTAGAGACTAGGGACACACCCTACGCTATTTTCTATATTCAAATGAGCATTGAGCTGTTTGGTTATAGATATTCCATACTTAGGTTGAACGAATTTTCATTCGTTCAACCAGTCCGGCATTGCGGCGATAGTACGTTTAGCGATCGCAGAGCTTTACCCGCACTGATTTGATATTCATACTACGCGTTGAGGTTATGTTATTTGCAATTGGTTGCCGGAAGTACTTCTGCTATTTCGTCATCCAGCATATTTAATACGCTCTTATAACCGTATTTAGGCTGCCAGCCAAGCTCGCGTTGTGCCAGTGTTGAGTCATAAACTCGGTCGAGAGTATTAGGTAAACACCAGCCTCTGTTTGTGAAGTCCTCAGCAAGCTCTGGGGCATACTCTCGCATAACGTTATCAGCGTTTAGATACAGCTGCTCACAGCATGTTTTATTAAATGGCGACTTTCCAGAAATAATATAACGTTTAAATCCCGATGGACGCTTATCTACTGCGCAAGCATGAGCACTTGCAACATCCCGTGCATCAACACCACGTGTTAAGCGGTAGACAGCCATTAAGTTGGCAGGCTCAGGGAAACAGCGAGACATTTGAAGAACAGTGACAGGTAAATTGAACAAGTTTGAGATACTTTCTAATAACTGCTCAGCCTTAATTTTTGATTTATGGTAGATCGTTTTAGGCTTTGGAGTAACGGTCTCATTAATCCAACCCGTCATGCCCTCAGGTGTTGATGCGAAACCATAAAGGGCTGTTGTGCTCGTGAACACAAAATGTTTAACACCCTTTTTTACACCCAATAAGGCTAGCTGCTCCGTTGCTTGTATATTAATTTCTTCAAATTCATTATCAGGTACTAGCCCTACATGGGGAGCATGCAGCGCCGCGGTATGGATGATGACCTCAACGCCTTCTAAAGCCTTAGTCAATAAGGCGGTATCACAAATATCACCGACATAGTCCGCTGTTGAACATGGCGTTCTATCTATCCCAACGACTTGGTGTTTTTTCATTAGGTTGATATAGATGGCACGTCCAACTCTACCAGCTGTTCCTGTAATTAATATTTTCACAACGATTACTGCCTATTTGAATACACGAAGCACGGCGCCAGATTTCGTCTGAGCAGATGCGACCGATATTATACAGGAGCTTAAATTAGATAACGCAAACTCTATAGCAATTTTTTAGCAAAACTGTGGGGTGTTTTCCCGCTTTCAACGTTGACCGCGAGTTACCAAAAGCGGATACAGTGAGTGAGATTTTTTATGATGAAATTATAATTTTTCTGACTCCGAGCATCAGACTCCGAGCATAGATTGGAAAAAAAGTAGCAGTACTAGGAATAGCTTGCTAGCATCTAACCTATTGACAATATTTATAGAATTAAAACGGCTCAGCCTTATATTGCAATTATAACTTTTTTACCCCATTAATTTCTCACCAGTAAGAAATTTATGCACCCAATTATGTCTATTTTATGATTATGTTCCACAAAATAATGGGGGGGAGGAGATGATTGATTTAATTGCATTGATTGTGACGGCGCTGTTGTTATCACCGTTTTATAACATACTTGATATTGATAGAACCTTATTTTCAGTACCATTGGATGAAGTAAGGCTTATATCAAGTTTGGCTACCTTTTTTGTTATCTATTATTTGCTTAGGTGGCTAATGGCTAAATTTATCGATTAGGAAGATATGGCTGAATTTCAACTAATTGAAACGTTGAAGGTTTCGTGATAGTCCATCAAACGAATAAGTAGTTATGTGATTCTGGTTTCATTTATTGTAATTTAAAGTCAGTGTTTTCTTTAGGTAGTCCTGCATTTTAGTGTTGTAGCTGTCTGAATTTTTTAAGCTAAACGCTTTAGAATAATTGCTTTAAGTTGTTTCTGTCGTAAAGCGTTTTAATTCAGCAAAATTATAGGTTGCTTAAGGAGTGGTTATAATAATGCGTGATCTAAGTTACTGTAAATTTAGTGTATTACTATGGTTGTGATGAAAAAAGGCCCAGTGGAGGTAACGCTGGGCCTGAAGTAAGGGTTGTAGCGTAAGTAACATCGTGGGAATGAACTTAGATGAGGTAATCACCCGCATGGCGGTTTAGCACGTCAAGTGCAACAGTGATTTCCTCTCTGGTATTGCTGGCAAGTCCGAAAAACAAGCATACCCCCTGCAAATAGTTTCGTGTTGCCTCATCCAGTTTTATGGGTTTCAAAACGCCGGACTTTTTCCACTGCGAGGCCAAAGCATCGGACAAGGCTATCCAGCCGCCATCGGTGAGCAATTCAACAGCTAGCTCAATACTGCTTACTTTTTCAATAACGTTGGACACTCTGAAAAAGCCTAAGTCGCCTTCACAGGTATTGGGCAGCTCAAATTGTGTCTCAAGGCGTAAGTTATCAAATGAAACGTTTTCTTTTGCTGCAAGGGGGGGAGCGAGGGTGAACATAGCCACTCAGTGCTAAGTTGCCAATATATTGGGAAGCAATTCGTGCCTGCGTCCTGGGGCGATTTTCCGCCACATTAGCATTGGCTGAGAGTGCCGATAGCGATGCGATAGCAAGAATAAGGGGTTTAAATCGGAATTTTTTCATATGTTTCCCCAAGTGTATAAACCTACTTTCGACAGGTGACTTTTGTTTCATATGGAGATTTTACCAATGATGGCCACACAAAAAATTCAACTATGTAGGGAGAAGCCTTCCAACCCCTTGAGATGCACGAAATGAATAAACTGAGCCTTAAAAAAGCTCAGTTTAACGGTAGATGAGTAATTGATAGAGAGATTACTCAATATGCTCAATGATGGTTGCAATTGCTTTATCCAATACTATCTGTATAGCTTTTCAGATCGCCGATAAGCTCTTGGGTAATCGATTTGCTCTGACGCTCGATGCTTTCAAAAAGAAGGTTGCTAACCTTTTGAGTCATTTTTGTTTTCTCACCATTGCTCAACTCTTGTTTTTGACTGTCTCGTTGTCCTTTTTTACTGAGCTTGGCCATATCTCGGATCTTCTTTCTTTCATATTCAGTCAGTGAGGGATCATCGAGAATAGCTTTAAACTGCGACGCTGCATTAATAATTGAGCCATTCATAGTTAAGGCGGCTGTTTTTGCTAAAGTCACAATCCAAGGTCGCCCCGTTTTCAGCGCAACTTTGCCAAAGGTATCTTGAGTTGCTTGCAGATTTCCCTCTCGGATCGCCAAACTGCCAACGATTAAATTCGCAAAAAGTTCCTCCTGCTCATATTTCTTAGAGTAACCACGAAACTCATTTGTCTGTAACAGAGCTGACTGCTTCCTGGCGAGACTAATCCATCCCTTATTATAAAGCGCCAATGAAAGGGCACTATGGGCGATATATTTATCTTTGGTCTTTTTCGCTTTTTTTAAAGAGAGTAAACTATCTGCTATCGCATAGTCTGCGTCTAGTCCCATGCTCCACATCAAGCCTAATAGCGAGTGGATCTGCGCACGACTAAGCTTTTTATCTTGATCACTACTTAATTGCTCATTATAGGTATCGGCAATACTTCTTACGGTCTCTCTTGAAAGCTTGCTATAAGCCTTAAAAAAGAACCCTTTTTGTAGCTTTTGATATTGTCTATGCTCCGACTTTGCTTCAGCACTTGTCGAATATGAAAAAAGCAAAACTGAGATCATTAAAATTCGAATAACTAGACTCATTGTAAAACCTATCACTAAATACAGGAATACCACTCAACTCAATGGGCTACTGACTTTGAGTAAAGTGAATCTAAACTCTGCTTCTCTACCTCAAACTCGCCATGAATCAGTCCTTGGTAATATCGACTATTCATGTCACTGATTGAGAAGATAACTTGGGAGTGAACGTCCGAGAAAACACCATTATCCGATGCCTGAATTGATACGCCTGCCATATCAATACGGCTACCACTTAGGTTAACTGCGTTTTTCCCTTCAATGTAGCCATTAGTTACTCTGATAACAGATTCCTCAGCACTGAGCGCTACGCCATTGCTGGTTATTGATAGATTTTCAGCCTCAACCAATGAGTCTTTAATCGTCATCTGACGTGTTGTCACATTCACTAGTTTCGTATTGGTACATCGCTCCAGTAACACGGCATCATAGTAACCACTGTATGTATTATTGGCTTCATCGATGCAGCTAAGTGTTCCCTGTCTCTGGCTTATTTGCGGTATTTTTGATTCTGATACAATCGTATTTGATAGCGACTTGTTCAACGCGGCTAAAAACTGTTTGTTATGGCTTTTCATCGGCACATGGCCTGCACCGTTAATCACTTGCAACCGCGAATTTTGAAGCATGTTTTCCAGTACCTTGGCTGTACGAATTGGCGCCACGCTATCATTTTGCCCCCATATGATATCGACCGGCATTTTTAATGCTCTTACTGCTTGGTTGAAATCTTCTTCAACTAGGCTCAATGCCGCATTCATATTTGGCGCGCTCGATATCAAGATGTCCCAAGCAAAATCGTTTTCCTGCAAAAAATCGGATGCCGAATCATTCAATGTGCCTAATTCAACCAGTGATGAGCTGAAGTCATTCAACTGTGCCCATTTCTTTTTGAACATCTCAGGAATAGAGGACTCTTCTACCGGGATCGTACTCAAGTGCTTTACGAAGGCTGTTTTCGTTAAGATACCAGCCGCATCAACCAGAATAAGTTTATGCACACTCTCTGGGTACATTGATGCGAAACGTAAACTGACCGCGCCGCCCATAGAGTGGCCCATCACAATCAATGGATCTTTCGCGTATTGCTGAGTGACAGCAGCCAGCACCTTTGCGTAATGAGTGGGTGAATAACGTCCATTTGGCACGGCCGAAAGCCCAAATCCGGGCAGATCGATAGCAATGACATGATAATTTTGTTCGAGAAAAGGGATCACATCTAGCCAGTCTTTCATGCCCAGTTCACCGAGGCCGTGAACGAGTAGGATACTCTGTTTATGCTTAAAACCTGTTTCTAATACCACTACTTGAGAATCAAATTCAGGCTCAGTGAAATAGGAAAACTTCCAATGCTGAGGCATATCGGTTGGTAGTGGTTTAGCTTGTGCAATATCGACTTTATTATCGGGGTGATCCCCCTTTTTGTCATTGAAAGACAGCTTTTTCTCAACCTCTTTATAGCCAGATTTGACCTTATCAAGCCAAGAGTCCGAATGAGCTGAAAAACTAGCGCTTGTTATGATGACGAGCAGTAAGAGGTGAAGGAAACGCAAACTACATCCTTATGTCATGACGATCCGAATCCTTTTATCTATACTGTCCGACATGGAATGCCTAACTTTTCGGGTATAGATAAAGAAGTTAGCCCAGAAATGGATACTAACAACAAAGAGACAAAGCAACAAATTGCAATGTCGATATTTCCAATCAGCTACAAATAATGCCAGCTTGATTTTCTATTAGCTGTGCAGTATTCCCCTCCGCACCGATAACGCTGACGTGTTCTTAGTGACCCCTCAGCCAGCCACCCGCTCCTTCATCAAGCCATCCCCGAAACGCTGTTCATTGTTAAAAGTTGGAAACAGTGATTTGTTCTACTTATTATTTCCAGCCTTACATAACTTTGAGCCAGCCCAAACAAAACCATACACACAATGGTATGATTGCCTGCATTTCAAGACATTAGTGGGCTCTGTGCGCCCAAGGGCGGTAGCGTGGTTTTTTGGCCATTTGCTTTGCGCTATCAAGTTTGTTCCACCCTAAGCTGGTTAGCTGAAAAACACGAAAATAATGAAATATACGAAATCAGATCGCATATCTCATTCGTATATCTACCTATATACAGAAGATTTACGAGCCGAGTTCGTTGATTAAAATGTTAGGTTTTTAGGAGAATTATGTGGCAGTTAAAGAACATATCGAGATTTTTAAGCAAGGATCTGATGCGTGGAATTCTTGGAGAGAGCAAAATCCACACATTAGACCCGACCTCTCAGATATAGATTTCGAGAGTGACCTACATTCATATAAGTCAATGTATGACATGCCAGAATTTAGTGGCTATAACCTATCAGATATGAATTTGAATAGGATTACAGCGAGAAACTCCAGTTTTACTCTATGTTCTTTTGCTGGTAGCGAACTTCACTTCTCAGATCTGTGTTTTTCATTTTTCTATGACTGTTGTTTTGAAACTGCAGGGCTTGCCGTAACCAAAATTGGTTCGGCTCAGTTTCATGAGTGCGACTTTACCAATGCGGACTTATCTTATTGTTCTGCTGAAGAAACCAATTTCTCTGGGTCAAAGTTTATTTCAACGAAGCTAAGCAATATGAGCTTAGTTAAAACTGATTTTTCTAATACAGTGATTGATGGTTCAAGAGTTTATGGTGTGTCGACTTGGGATCTAAATCTTGAAGGTAGTATACAAAGTAATATTTATATCGAAGAACATGGCACATCAATAACAGTACCAACAATAGAGTTAGCTCAGTTTATATCCTTACTTGTAACAAATTCAAAAATCAGAGATGTAATAGATACTATTACGTCTAAGGTTGTTCTTATTCTTGGTCGTTTTACAGAAGCTAGAAAATCTGTTCTTGATGAAATTAAAGGTGAACTTCAGGAAAGAGGTTATTTACCAGTTTTATTTGACTTCGATGGCCCAAGTAGTAGAGATGTAACTGAAACAGTTATTACGTTGGCATCTTTAGCAAAATTTGTAATTGCAGATATATCAAGCCCCAAAAGTATTCCCCAAGAGTTAACATCAATTGTCCCCAATTTCCCTTCATTACCTGTTCAACCTGTCATCGAACATACACAGAGGGAGTATGGAATGTTTGAACATTTCAAACGTTATCCATGGGTGCTAAACGAAATCAGATATAGAGAAGAAGAAATAAAATTGCTTGTAGAACAGGTTGTTATCAGCTGTGAACGTCACGTAAACAAAACCTAACAAGGCCATCAAGTGTGACGCTTTACACTCGGCAGTTTTGGTTTGAAGTTCAGTTGGCTTGGTGAGTTCGGTGGGCGCACCTTATGGCTGGCGTTAGGCACTATAGGTACAGTAGATGAATGTGAAACAATTGCAGTTAAGTTCTAAAGTTACATTTTGTTTTAAATACTTGATCTGCCCTCTATCACTCTTTGCGTTGCCAATACTTTGCTCTCTTGACTTATATTTTTCATTAGCAGAGAGTTCCTTTGAACTGAACATGATTTTCAAACCATTGTTTGTGTTTATATTATTCAGTTTGTTGATTACCCCTTTCTTACTGATTAAAAAGGTTATCCTTTTACCTGATGGCTTTCAGGTTTCAAATTATTTTAGAAATTGGTTCATTCCCTTTGATAAGGTCAAATCAGTGCATGGTTCTCTTTTGGTGTCACCTGAATTGATCTTGCTAAGAGTAGAAAAGGGCGCTTATGGGCGGTTTATAATTTTCATTCCAAAATACAGATTGAACCTTTCGCATGGATTTACAATAAACCCTGTAGTAAAAGAACTTAGAACTTTCCTTAAGGATTGATTTTACTAAGCATTTTCACTATCTGATGCTTGGTGTTTTAACTTCGCGTGCCTAACAAAGGCACCAAGGTGACGCGTTACACTCGGCGGTTTTGGTATGGAGTTCGGTGTACTTGGTTGGTTCAGTGGGGCACACCTTATCGCAGGCGTTATGGCTACTATTATTGCTCCGTACTCGCAATGATTTCGATATAGCTTGAAGTGCTGTATGAGGTCTGATTGCTCAATGATGACTTTAATGCTAAGCAAAGTGTAAATGTGGAGAGTTTACCCGAATATGTATTAAGTGGTGGGAACTCTCCATTTAATAGTTTGGAAAACGATTGTAGTATTGAGGTGTTTCTTAATGCTCAAAGTATCTATTTTAAGGGGGTTGGTGTGTCAGACGCACAGCCGCCAATTTCATTTCAAGCTAAAACCGGGGATGTTCTACGTATTGTTTCTAGTCGAGGTCATTCAGAAGATGCGCTAAACGTGAAATTAGTCTCTCCGCTATGGCTATTTACTCCAAGTGGTAAAGGAATAAAATTACATCACGGTGGTGAAAATAATTATACAGATGGTGTATTTATAGACCTTCAGTATGTTTTACCGTAATTATACTTTAATTACATAACAATGCCATCAAGGTGATGCTTTACACTCGGCGGTTTTTGTACGGAGTTCGGTGTACTTGGCTCGTTCTGTGGGGCACACCTTATTGCAGGCGTTATGTGAATAGAGCAATTAGGAAGCTTATGCGATACAAAGTAGTAAAAGAATATAGCGATGCACCCTCGAATCCGATCAAAGTAAAGAAAGGTGAAATTCTTCAATTTATAGAAGAATCAAATCCTGAGGGAGATTGGGCTAACTGGATATTCTGTAAGGGCAAAAATAAAGAAGGCTGGGTTCCCAAGCAGATACTTGAAATAAAAGATAACCATGTAACGACACTAGAGGATTATCATGCAATCGAGCATAGCCTATCAGTCGGTGAGTTTCTTGTTGCAAAGTCAGCTCTAAATGGGTGGATATGGAGTGCAAAATGTGACACACCTGAAGAGTTTGCATGGGCTCCTCTTAATCACCTAGCCAAAGAGTAAATTCACATAATAAAAACATCAAGTTGACGCTTTACACTCGGCATTTTTGGTATGGAGTACAGTGGGCCAGGTGGATTCATCGTGGTGCACCTTATCGCAGACGTTATGCACTCAATATTAACGTTATAATAATCAACCTACTCGATGGTTATAATTAAACATAAAGTACAAGGAAATATCATGAAGAAACACATTGCATTATTAATTGTTGGCTTGTTTTCTTTTTCATCTCTGGCAAATGCTAAAGATGATGTAAGTGATTATTCAATACAGGATGCTCTAAATACGGAGCAAGCAAAATTAAAATTGGGTAGTGATATTGAATTTTATTTTGGTACTCAGCCTCATGGGAAGATAGTTAAAGAGTTGGGTGAGTTCAAAACTAACAAGAAGACAAATGCTTTTAATAAAACAGACTTGGAATCATGTCAATGGGTATTTTTGTCAGCAATGATTGCTTTAAAAGATCGTGCAGTCAAAGAAGGAGGTAATGCAGTTGTTGATATTAAATCAAATTATAAAAATAATCTAACAACAAGTAATGCGACTTTTCAGTGTGGTGCTGGTACTTTTGTTTCAGGAGTTGCTTTGACCGGCAAAGTTGTAAAACTTAAATAAAGTTCAAGACATCTACAAGGCAATCAAGGTGATGTTACCCTTGGCGGTTTTGGTTTGGAGTATGGTGCGCTTGATGGGTTAGTTGTGGCGCACCTTATGCCTGGCGTTAGCTCTCTGAGGAAGTGAATAACACATGGAAATATCTAAACCAACATACATTGTTGCAGAGTTATCAGGTGAAGTAGCAAGTTGGATTCATTCTACACGGGTAACACTTGAACCCGGTATTGCCCATTTTCCTGAAGAAATAACTTTAGCAGGTTCATCTGGCGTAGGACCTATCAGCAAAGGGCAGAAGCTCAGCGTGGTAATTTCTCAACTTGAGCAAGTTCTCCAGAGTCAACCTTGTATTCAGTTTAAATTTAAGGGGATCAGTCATTTCCCAGGTACAGAAATCTTTTTTGTAGAACCAGAACGCGAAGATTTCGACAGACTTCATGCAAAGATAATCGAAACCGCAATTGTTTTTGACGATAGTCCGTTTCCCTACAACCCTCACTGTACGCTTAAGAGCTTGACGTCAGTGGAGAGCTTCCATGAGGATATCATTTCAAACTTGGTGATACCTGTAAGTGAACATTGCATCAGAAAAATCTCTATTTACGAGTTGGACGTGATGAAATCAATTAAGCTTTGGGAGCGAGAGCTAATAAAAACATCAAGGTGATGCGTTACACTCGGCGGTTTTGATACAAAATTCGTGCATTTTGATGCTTCGGTGGAACACTCGTTATGGCTGGCGTTATAAACCAGGTTTTGGTCGGAGAGTTTAATTATTATGATTAAAGCAATTAACCTACAGAAAAAATTACCATTAAAATATCAAAGAATAACATCTGTTGTTGGTTGTATTGGTGTTTTTCTTGGTGTCGTAATGATTATACAATTTCATTTACCACTAGCATCTCTTTTGGGGATTGATCCTGATTTACCAATGCGTCTTCAAGATAATTATCAATTAGCCTTGTTATTACTTTTCATCTCAATGGCTCTTTCTATTTATGTTGGCGTTGTTTGTGTTGCTGGAACATTTTCATTAGTGATGTGTATTCTGAGAAAGTTTACGATAAAGGAAGCACTTCTCTATACGTTTCTTTCCAAGTTTCCACGTTCATGGAGTAGATAAGCTAGAACAATCGTCAGGTTTATTACAAAGTAACCAAGGTGACTCTCTGGACTCGGCGGTTTTGGTATAGAGTTTATTGTGCTTTGTAGGTTCAACGGGACACACCGTATTGCAGGCGTTAGCTTTCAAGGAATATCATGAGAAAATTCATAATTTTAAGTATTACATTGGCTCTTGCTTCGTGCGCGCTAACACCTCAAAAGCTGCGCACGTCAAAACCAGTTTTAGAGCAAGATAGTCTCAAAAGCCCGGAGCATATGGCAGTTTGCATTGCTGATGGTTGGGAGAATATAGATTATATAATTTATAGTCCGGTAGTAGGCTACAGGCCGACCTCATCAGGTTATGAGGTGACTCAATTTATCGATGGTGTACTGACACATTTAGCAGACATTGAGAGTGATTCCTCAGGAAGTAAGGTTAAGATTTACACCGAGTCATTAAATCTTGGAAAAGACTCTGCAGTAAGTGCTGTTGAACGCTGTGGGCTGGAAAACTAACAAGGGCATTGGTGGCGGCTTTGGTTTGAAGTCAGGTGTGCCTAGTAAGTTCACCGTGGTGAAACTGATGTTAGGCGTTATAGCTGATACCTTACGTACATTGAAATCTAACAATTTTTCAAAGCTGGCTGTTTGGCCAGCTGTGTAATGTGCTTTGCTTTGGGCGGACACTTATAGCAGGCGTTATATGGGCTAAGTACTATACTGCAACTGGGTGTTAGTTTTACCTAAAGCAAGTAGAGGGCAAGAATATGTCAGCAGAAGATAAGTTAGGTGGCTATGCAAGTGGCTTTGGAAGCTTAGATGCTAACGTTATTGCTGCTAATGTGACGGCAGAATATAAGCTTCTTGATAAAAATGGTACAGTTTATAAAAAAGATGATTTGCCTGGATATATTACCGAGCTTAAAAAGTTTGGTGATCAAATGGAGATCACTGATGTCGTGGTTGATGGCGGTAAGGCCTGGTGCAAGTGGCAGATAGGTGAAATTGTAGGGGCTGGATTAATTAGTTTCGGGGAAGATGGTGTAAGCCAAGAACAATTATTTTATTTCTAGCATTAATACCCCTTATGAACGCAGCAGAGGGCCTCAAACCACCGCTTTATTCTGGTTTTCGGCCCCCGCTGGTATGTTATGGCAAGTACCCTCTTATCATCAAAATCATACAGTACTTCAATGGTAGTCAGTTTGTCATTTATACGCTGCAATGCCGTTTGATCCGTTCATCGAACATAACTTTTGTATATTTATTTTACAGTTAAAGTTGAGTCCGCATGATATTGTTATTTATCTAAAAGCTGCGGACTATTAAATGATATTTAGCCATACAAAGCTATCAAGTTAGCCTGGAGTCGCGCCGTTTCACTCAGAATTTTTGGGGCGATGTTCGGTGCGCGGATGGTTAGTCGTTGCGCACCTTATGTCCGGTATTAAGCGTGATAGGACTTTCAATCTCATTAGGTAATTATGAAACTTACAGCTTTAGTTGATAATTCTCGGTTAGACAACAGACCCGATCTTGCTGTGGAAAGGGGATTGTCTCTTCATGTGAATACGATGGGTCGGCAGATATTATTTGATGCTGGTAGTAGTAAAGCGTTTTGTGATAATGCAGCGTTGCTGGATATTGAAATCCAACACGTAGATGCTGCGGTTATCTCTCATCGGCATCATGACCATTGTAATGGTGTTACTCACTTTCTCGATAGTAACTCTAAAGCTCAGGTGTATTTTCGCGAGTGTGAAGATACTGACTATTGCTTCAAGGCCTTTGGGTTCAAGAACAATATTGGTATTGATAAGAGCTTATTAGACAAAGCACAGGGGCGAGTTACTTTTGTCGATGATACAACGGAGATATTTCCTAATATATTTGCAGTTACAAGCATCAGCGATAAGTATGAACAACCTAAAGGTAATAAATACCTATTTACTAACTCGGGGCAGGGGTGCAAGCCCGATACGTTTGACCATGAATTACTGTTGATAATCAAAGAAAGCGATGGTCTTGTCGTCTTTACTGGTTGTGCGCATAGCGGTGTTCTTAATATGGTGGAAACTGCTATCGAACTTTTCCCGAATACAAGGATTAAGGCTGTCGTTGGTGGTTTCCATTTGGTCGGGCTACCAATGTTTAATAGCATTGGTGGTACCAAAGAAGAGATAAAGGCTATCGGACGGGAGTTACAGAGTTACCCAATAGATAAGCTTTACACAGGTCATTGCACAGGTATGAAAGCGTATGGATTGCTGAAAGGTGTACTTGGTGACCGTCTCGAGCACCTCCCAACAGGGCGTAGTGTCGTCATTTAGTTTCGATGTGCTTAGTTTATCGTGGCGCAACTTATGTTCTGCGTTATGTGCAAAGAGTAAATATGAAATGAAAATACATTGTCGAAAGTTATACGATGTTGATTATTCGAATATGAGGACCCTCCTGTTAAGAGATGGGGTAAATGACTGGAACTACATTACCGAAGACAGTATATCCACTCAATTCACATTGATTGATCAAGGGAAAGCATCGGTTGTTTTAGCTGAAGTTGAAGACGGGGAAATCATAGGTTTTGCTGTAATCATTCATAGTGACGCCTTTCCAGCCAAACTTGCAAAATACACAGACTTTTCAGGTATCGCTTATATCAAAGAAGTCGTTGTGAGTAAAAGTCACAGCGGAAAAGGCTTGGGTAGTAAGTTGCTTCAAGAGTGCGTTTTAGTTGCCCGTAGTCGTAATGCGAGTAATGTTTTCGTCGAAAGGCATGAGGAGAATGCAGCTTCAGCAGGGATGATGCGCAAGGCCGGATTTGAAATTATTGATACTTTTTATGACCCTATGAAAAGGTCATCTGGTTCAAGAAACACTGCAGTATTAGCAAAGTGCACGTAACAGGGCCATCACAGTGACGCGTTACACTCGGTGGTTTGGAGTGTATTAGTTTTGTAGTTGCAGCGTTCGCGTACCTTATGCCAAGGGCCATGAATTTCGTTGAAAATTAGACAAGGAGAATAACTTGTACAAGCTTTATTACTATCCAAATAATGCAAGTTTAGCCCCTCATTTTCTGTTGCATCATATGGGGCTTAAATATGAATTACTGCTGGTTGACAAGAAGTCCAATTCTCAAAAATCGCCAGAGTACTTAAAACTAAACCCAGTAGGCCGTATACCCACTTTGATCGATGATGGTACTGCAATTTTTGAAAGCCCAGCAATCTGTGTTCATTTATGTGAACAGCACCCTGAATATGAGTTAATTCCTAAATTAGGAAGCAAAGAGCGGCCACTGTTTTTCCAATGGTTAGCCTATCTAAATAATACGCTTCAAGCTGAGTTGATGGTTCGCTACTATCCTCATCGGCACACAAATGATGAAAGTACAATTCCCAATGTTGTAGCAGCGCAAGATGATCGAATAGCAGATGCATTAGCAGTGATCGATGCTCAGTTGGAAGGAAAGCAATATTTGCTGGGTGACAGTATCACAGCCTGTGATTTTTTCTTATTTATGCTTTCTGAATGGTCGTTACCAATTACAAAGTCACCTCTGCATTTTGAACATTTAGCCGCATATCTGAAACGTTTGTCTGAACACCCCACAATTCGCGCTGTTTGTGAGTTAGAAGGCATCGATCTCATACCGTTTGAGTAGAGTTCATTTAAAAATATATTGATACGAGCCTTTTTATAGCCCCTTCATATCAAATAGATTTAACGCAGCAACCGAGCAGCTGATAAACTTCCAACAGCGAGTTTAATGGTTTGTCTTGTTTGTTAGTGAATTTTACACAGTCAGATATGGCTGAATCTATAGTCTCTCTTGCATGCAATTACTCTCGCGTATGACCACATATTTATGGGAATAAGTATTATTTATGTACACAGCTGATGAATACATTCAACTATTAGAACTGGAACAGCATATTGAAGGGGGATACTACTGCTCTTCTTATAGCTCACAGAGCAATTTCGACCAGACACGTTCACTATGGAGTAGCATCTATTTTCTGCTTCGTACTGGTGAGGTTTCACATTTTCACCGCTTAACCGCCGACGAAATGTGGTACTTCCACGCGGGTGAATCGCTAACCATCTACATGATTTCAGAACAAGGTGAGTTGACGACAGCGCAACTGGGCCTTGATATTGCTGCAGGTGAACGACCGCAATTTCTGGTGCCTAAGGGATGTATTTTTGGTTCGGCAATGAATCGTCCGGGGTTCTCTTTAGTGGGATGCATGGTATCTCCTGGGTTTACCTTTAATGACTTTGAGCTGTTTAGCCAAGAAACATTAATGGCAATGTATCCACAACATGAGGGTATTATTCGACGCCTGAGCCGCAGTGAAGGATAGGAACTTATAAATACCACCCCCCGTAACATGGTGCGCCATGATGAACTCTCCAAGCGCACCCCACTCCATACCCTACCGGCGAGTGTTGATGGCTTTGATACTTATTGAGCCTTCTCCTAAGATAAAAGCCCTGTCACTCAACTTGCCAGGGCTTTGTCATCAGTTCAAAGAGGTTAAGAAGCCGCTTTTTTCCTGTTCGTTAAGCTGTTGCAGAAGCTGTGGTAAGCTGTTTTTGCTTTTTTATTCTTCTGGTAAGTGTTGCTGAGCAGGCAAAGCCTAGTAGGCTGAATGCCATCATGATGCTGAATACATAGTTATACCCGGTAATTCCTTCGAAATTATCCAGCATCCAGCCGTAAAGCGTATATGCGAACATGGCTGGCATGTACCCGATAATACACCCAAAGGCCATAGCAGATCCGGCGTACTTACGCGGTGTTCCGATTTCATCCATTGGTGCAAAGAAAATTGCACGTTGAGAGAAGATGATCGCTCCAAAGCCTAACGTTGCGGCCATACCTAAGTAAACATTCATTGAATCATGCGGTAACTGCATGAAAAGGAATATACCAATAGCCGAAATCAGGAAAGTCCATTTCAAATAGACTGTCGGAGATTTAACAACTTTATCTGCCAGGAAGCCGCCAATCGGACCACCGACCATTTTTAGTGCGTACTGGTTGATGATGCCGTAGGCACCAACAAGGGCTACAGGAAGAGCATAAATATCTTTCAGGAACGGGATAAAGTAGGTTAGACCACAATAAGCGGCATAGACAAAGAAAACACCGAACGATGCCAGCCATACGTTAGGGCAGGTGAGTACGTGCTTAATGCCTTTAAGGACTTCGAGGTTTGCACTTGCATTATCTTTGCTTTCAACCTTGTCATCGTTATCAACGATAAAGTAGGTGATTATACCGACAGCGATAGTGATCAGCGTATAGTAAATTAGGCCTGCTTGCATACCTGCTTTACCTTCACCAAATTGAACAAATATGAACAGTGCGCCAGAAGCGACGATGACATCAACGATGCCACGTCCAGCCTCAAGGAAACCGAACATACGCCCTTGTTCTTCCTTAGAGCCAAGCAGTCGAACGGCTTTAAGTAATACAGGCCAGTAAAGAACATCAGCGAAGAAAGCCATTGCCGCAAAGCAAATTAAGTACCCGGTGAACGGAGGTAGTGTAGACAGATAAAGGCCACATAACCCAACCCCGACCAACCCCATGGGTAAAAGAATTTTTTTAGAAAAACGGTCAGCGATATATAGCGACAGGAAAAGGCCCGCTGTCTGGACAATGGTATAAACCGTAAAGCTCAGACCAATTTGAGTATTTGTCAGGCCCCAATCCTCCTGCATAGGAACGTAGAACACATCTTTCATACTGGACAGTTTAAAGATGGTACCGCCGCCTAAAATAAGGAAACACAGACGTATCCATTTATTCATTAACATAAAAATACATCCTTATTTTTTATATATAACGGCTTCTACTTCAATCAGTACGTCTTTAGGCAGACGAGCGACTTCGACGCAAGAACGGGCCGGGAAAGTGCCTCCAGAAAAGTAGTCAGCATAGATTGCATTAAATGTAGCAAAGTTTTCCAGGTCGCTGATAAAGCAAGTTGTTTTTACTACATCAGACATGGTGAGATCAGCGGCAGCAACAATGGCTTTCAGGTTTTCCATTACCTGTTTGGCTTGCTCTTCAATGGTTGTTCCTACGACAGAACCATCTTCAGCGCTAAACGGGCAGCAGCCTGACACATAGATATAATTTCCAGCCACTACAGCTTGAGAATATGGGCCAATAGCTTTCGGGGCATTATTTGTTTCTATTTTCATGATTGTTATAATCCTAGACTTAATGTTTTTACTTTGTTAAATAAAATTATTTTTATATAAGTCTGTGCTTGGGAGATTAATTTAATAAAATCCCATTGTCAGAGGTATATTTTTATAGGGTATTCATTCCATTTCTATCGATGGAATAAATGTTATTTAAGCTTGGAGTACAATGCGTTATTTAGGTCAATTCTTCACACAAGTTTCTAATATAAGTAATTTGATCCAATGCGTGCTTTTTCTCTAACTTGAGTCGCTCTTCAAGGTATTCCGCATCAGGTAGTGGGGTCAAACTAGCATCACGCCATGGAATCCATGGGTTTCCGTCTTCTTCATCAAATCGAAATGCAGGCGCGTAATAATCAACTTCTTCTTCCAGACCAAAAGCTGTAATTTGTTGTCGCTTTTGACCCAGCATTAACAACTTGACTAGCAATTCCTTGATTGGTAAATCACCATGACCTGTGCGGCAAGCTTCATGAGCATAACCTGAACCTTCTCTGATGATTTTGGCATCTTTCACATGAACTTGAGTGATATAAGGAGCCATAGCATCAAGTGCCGACAATGGTAATTCATTTGCATTTATCATATTTGCAAAATCAAAGAGTATTGATAGATTCTTCATTCCGCTATTCTTTACCAGCGTGACCAACTCGTGACTTTTAAGGTCTTCATGTTGTTCTATGGTAAAGCTCAATCCACAGTTGTCATACTGTCGTAAATAATCTAGATCGCCGGAAATTTTTGCCATTACATCATATAGATGCCCCTCATAACGAGGGTAAAAACGTATCGAACTGGCTCCTGTAGCCTTTGCTATACGAATCGCTTCATCTAATGTGGCTTTATCAGACGCACTAGTCTCAATATGGATATCCAAATCATACTCTTGAGCTTTTAATTTAAACTTAGTTAATTCACCTAAGCTAAGCTTTTGAAGAGACTGCGATTCACCATCTTCGACATGGATTTTTACACCACGCAAACTCTGCTGATGGGCAATATCGAGTAAGTCACTAGGTATTAAACGTTCATACCGCATATTTAGATGGAAAGCATAAGCGTGTAAATACAATGGAATATTGCGAGCACGCTCTGCAAGTAAAGAATGGTCAATATTTTTCATGACTCCCCTTATAAATCATCAATAACTAATTCAACAGATTCAAATCGCCAATATTCCAAGTCGATTTGAACTACTTTTTTATCGTTTGTTGCGCGATGTTTTTCAATTAAAATCCCAAAAGAGTTTGGAGCTACCCCCAATTCTTTACAGGCAAATACAGGCATATTTACAGGTTTGAATGATAGTTTTTTTAATGTTAGAGCTTGTCCATACTCTTCTTCCCATACCTTAGCAAATGACTGGCTTTTCAATTTCTTTATGAAATCCGGAGCAAAATTAGCATCAATATAAGACTCATGGTAAAACACCTTGTGTTTATCAAGGCCACCCCAGCCCGTCACTTTGTATGTGCTTTTCTCAAGAGAATATATTTGTTCTATTTCTGATGGTAAGGATTGAGCTAAATCTTGTTCTAAGTATCCCCAAGAGGGTTGTCTTCCTTGTTTTATGGCTTCTGCATTAAAGCTGGAGAGAGATTTTGGGTTATACATAAACCGACTAGGTGTAATAAACCAACCACTTCTATTCTTTCTGAAAATCCGTGATTCTACTTCCAGCTCTATTAGTACTTGTCGTAATGTCATTCGCTTCGTATCTAATAGTTCGCATAATTCCCTTTCGGAAGGTAATTTTGCCCCTGCTGGTAAGTTGGTCTTCAATAACCAAGCTTCAAAACGCTCACGAGTAGCATCCACGTAATTAGTTGCTTCCATTAAAATCTCTATCTGGTTTAAACCAATTTGTCGGTGTAGAGTAATTGCGTCAAAAAAATTCTCAAGATTTTTCGAAAAAACAATACTAATTTTGTGGGCTTTGTAACAAAGTGTGAATCGATGACTGGAAAATACTTAGAATTACTCCACTTGTTAGCTTAACTAGTGCCTCTATCGAAGTTTGGACTTTGATAATTGATCATATATTGGATGGACATATGTGAAGGGGGGGCTGGTGGGGGGACTCCACCCCTACACCTACGCTGTTCGTATGATATGGATTAAGTGAGACAGAATCACCAAGCTAAATGTACTCAAGTTTGTAAATTGGCACTTTGAGTTGACAGCTACAAAGGCTGCGGCGGCAAATTTACCAAACCTTACATACCCTGACGTTCCCTTACCTGTCGTTCCCTATACTTCGTTCCATTAGTTTATGGTATTAACGGAGGACAGGGTGGCACGCTTGCTACAGCTCTTACTACTTTCTTCAGCGGTAACGATGGCGGTTTACGCCCATGCCAACGGTGGTGCTTTTGATTTCAATAACTTGGATGCGAACGGTGACGGGCTGGTTTCTCGACAGGAGTTTGTTGACGGCGTCACCAAGGGCAGAAATCCCGATAAGATGTTCGCCCGGTTAGATACAGACGGTGACGGCTATTTGACAGAGGGTGAGCTCGCGGTAGCGGAGCAGCTCAGACGCCGCCAGTAAAGGGATCTCAAAGAATGAACTTGAAACGTATTTTGATGGCGCTGGCGGTGCTCCTGACGACCGCCAGCCTCTGTGCGCAAGCCGCGGCATTGCGCGCCCACCAACGGACTCCCGTTAGGCACCTCCCTCCTGGGGCGGTCACTGTCGTGCTCCAGGGCGTAAAATATTTCGTCGGCAATGGCATTTACTACCGGGCGTCCCCTTCCGGCTACCTTGTGGTCGCGCCTCCCGCCGGTGCGGTGGTGAAACGCCTTCCTGCGGGCACCCGTCCGGTGTTTATCAAGGGGAGGACCTATTACCGGTCGGGAACCGTCTGGTATCTGTGGGATCAAGGTCAGAAAGCCTATTTGTTGACGGATGCTCCTGGGGTGGAGGTGTCCGCGGAGATTCCGGCGGTTCCAGCAGCGGTGGCTGGTTCGGAGTCGTCGCCAGGTGTCGAAGGGGTCTTTCCTTCGCTGCCCAAAGGTGCCAAGAGTGTGGTGATCGATGGGATCCAGTACTTTGAAAAAGACGGGCTTCGTTTTCTGCCGACCAGCCGGGACGGGGCTGTTGTGTATGTGGTGGTTAAGTAAGACACTTGGGGGTAGCCATCAACTCTCTGCCTCTTCATGGCTACAGTTCCATTAATTACAGCGAGTTACCTCGTTATCAGCCTCCGACAGTGCCTTTTCATGCTTCCTTGTTTTGGCGAACAGCGCTCTAAATGGTATCCTTCGTGCCCAGTTTTAGCGTTGTGCTCGGAAAAGTAATGAATTTTAATCGTATTGTCTGCTTTGACCTCGAAATGTGTTGTTGGAATGATGGCCGTGAGTCGAGAACCGGAGAAATTATTGAGATCGGCGTGGCCGAGCTGGATTTGACAAACGGTGAGATTGTTCGGCGAGCGCAGCATTATGTGAAGCCTGAGCATGATGAAGTTTCCGAGTTTTGCACCGAACTCACCGGTATCAAGCCGGAAGTGATTGCAAAAAATGGTAAGCCATTGGCGGCTATCCTCAAGTCAATCGAGCAGAAGTTTGGTGGCCGCCATAAGATCTATGCCGCTTGGGGACGTGATGATCTGATCTTGCGGGCGGAATGCAAAGAGAAGGGGCTGAAGGTCCCTTTCAATGAGTATTTGAATTTGGCGACACTATTCCGTCTGCAGCGCCATGTGAACAACAAGCGTTGTGGTCAACGAGCGGCAATGGATTTGGCGGGTGTGGAATGGGAAGGTCGACAGCACTCCGGGTATGTCGATGCGTATAACCTTGCGCGCCTAGCGAAGACGATGTTCGTATTACCCGAGGAATGATCCTCTTTATTTTTATGAAGCCGCTTTTAGCGGCTTTTTTTATGCTATTCCCAAGCTACCCGCACTCCATCTATAACTAAAACTATTGGGTATTAACCTGTGTGAATATGTTATATGCGGTAATATTCATATCTTTTTTGTTAGATTGGATAACAAATAGATGGAGATTGAGTTTACCGAGCAAAACATTCCTATCCGAAATGAACGTACACAGGAGCATTTTCCCCGTCGCGACATTATGAACGAAGAAAGGGACCATGATGAACTGAGACGTTGGTGGAATGTCCCGTTTGTTGATGAGCTAAGTTACATCGATACGGGGCTGATAGGTGTGTATGTTCTTGATGGAGCGACCTGGGATTGCCCTCGTAAAATATCAGAGCATAAGACGATGGCTGAAGCGGCTTCGGCTGCACATTTTTATCACTCACACTCCTCGATACTCCGTGCCTTCGACGAACCGTATCGGCCTACGGCCAAGGTGGGGCATTTGCTGGAAATGAGCTCGCTTATCAATGGTAAGCTAGGTAAGCCTACAGAGCAGGAGCTGTTTGAGTTTATGTTCAAGTGGCTGCCAGAAGAAACGCCAGAGGCGACGGTATAGCTATAGCAAAACTAGCGTAGATGTGAGTTCCAGCGAGAATGACTCAGCTGGTAGGTCGCGTCGGCAAGGCACTGATTTGAAAATTTACCGCCATTGTTCGTAAATGGCGGTATTCATCAGGCCAACCGGACATTCATGGTAATTTCAGCGCGAAAGACCAGATTGCCTGCAGTGTCCTTAACTTCGACCGGTACTTTCTTATCCCCTTCGGTATCCCACTCAATGCCATCTCCCGATGCAATAGCGGTAAGATCTGTCTTGGCTTTCTGTAAGTATTCGACGGTCATACCTACGGGGATCCAGCGGCTTTTTACCGGAACGGTTACATCCGTCATCATACCGCCCGCGAGCTCTGCCATATTACACATAGCTATTGCATGAACCGTATTGAGGTGGTTGGTTACCTTGCGCCGCTTTTTAATCGCAACTTCGGCGTACCCGGGTTTTAGCTCGCGGATCTGTGGCTTGATAGAGGAAAAGTATGGTGCCATTCGGCAGACAACGAATGTGAATATCTGACGGCCAAAAGGCAAACTGGACAAGCGCTTATAGATTTTAAGATTTTTACGCACTGAAAATTCCTTCTTTTAATTCTCCTGGTCAGACCACGCTACAGCGGGGCAGTATGAAAATCAATCACTCCGTTTACTTTCCTCTAAGCATGATCACTCTTTCTTATTTGGAATGATTACTGTTGCTAATACAGATTTGAAAATTAAATTGTTTATTTTCAGAGCATTAAGTGGTTTTGTGGTGAGGTGAACTAGTGCTGGGAGCTCATGTGCTACAAGTGTCTTTGGGAAATGTCTGACAATAGTAGCATGATGTCTGATTAGAGATATTTATATCTAAAATGACCTGCCAGAATATGACTGAAATGAAGAGTAATTTTTTATATACCCAATTTAATTGGGTATATCCGTAAACGTAATTAAAGGCAGACCATGTTCTACTTATTCCCCTTGTTAACCGTTTCAATTTGGGCAGGGAACGCCATTGTAAACAAGCTATCGTTCAGTGTGATCGATCCAGGTGCTATTTCATTCTATCGCTGGTTTTTTGCCATGCTGGTACTTACGCCTTTTGTCCTTCGCTCCGTGGTACGTAATTGGTCGGTGATCCGACCATATATTGCCAAGTTGGCCTTCCTTGCTTTGTTGGGGATGGTGCTCAACCAATCGTTGGGATACTTTGCGGCGGCGACGACAACGGCGACCAATATGGCCTTGATTATCTCGTTGGTTCCGCTGATTAGTATGTTCCTCAGTGTGCCACTGCTAGGGAAACGTCTGTTGCCGTTGGCTATTGTTGGTGCTGTGCTGTCTTTAGCCGGGTTGGTGCTGATGCTGAGCCACGGTGACATCAGTAACCTTGCCGCGCAGGGTATTACTCAAGGCGACGCACTGCTGTTGGTGGCTGCATTTGTTTATGCCCTATATTGTGTATTGCTCAAGCGCTGGCAGATGCCTTTGAGCAATTGGCAGTCTGTGTATGTTCAGGGAGTACTGGCCGTGTTGATGCTGACGCCGATGCTATTGAGTAGTGAGCGTGTCGGGATTACCACTGAGTCCTTGCCTTTAATCATGTATGCCGCGATTCCGGCATCTGTGATTGCGCCTTGGTGCTGGTTGCAGGGAATAGAGCGTCTAGGGGCTGATCGTACGGCGATGTTTATGAATTTGATGCCGGTTATTACGGCTGGTATTGCCAGCGTGATGCTGGGTGAGCAGTTGGCGGTTTATCACTATATCGGCGGTAGTATGGTGTTAGCTGGTGTGGCGCTGGCACAGCGCAAACCAAAACCAATCCATCAGCAACTGGCTACGGCATAAGTCTGTTTGAGTTAAGAACTCGGCGATTAACGGCAATAACCTAAAGTTATTGCCGTTTTTTTATGGTTAGCTTTGAGGGGGCTATGCTGAGCTACTCCAATCCCGCGGTATTAACGGCTATTTGGGCACCTATTGTATTTTTGCCCGAAGGGAAGCTAGTTGTTTCATTGACCAACTCATACTTGATAGCGGCCACCATCGCAGCGGTGCTGGCGTGGAAAACGAAAAATGTACTAATGACAACGGTGATCAGTATGGCGATCTTTTTCATGCTCAATAGCCTGATGGGGTAGAGAGGGAAATCGGCGAGAACCTAGAATCTGGAAATTAGGCACTCGCCTTTTATTACTTAACTTTTCGAGCTCAGCATAATCACGGCTGCGACAGCCAGAAAGGCACTCATCATCAGGAAGGCATCGTTATAGGCCAGGATTGCGGCGTCACGCTGCATCGTTGCCATCAAAGATGCCTGGGCCTGCATCATTGCTGTTCCGGCATCGCTGCCCGATTGCATGAAGAAGCTAGCCTGCTGTTGCATCTGATGCCAGGCATCGTTGCTGACACTTGGTAGTGCGGTCTTGATATGAGCTAAGTGTTCGCGAGTTCTGTTGTCCAGCATGGTTGCAATGATCGCGATGCTGAAAGCCCCGCCGAGGTTGCGCATGACATTGGTCAGCGTCGAGGCATCGGGGGTATCCGCCTTGCTGATCCCTTGCATAGCGACCAGCGACAGCGGCACCATGATAAACGGACTGCCGATGGCACGAAGCAACATCGAAAATATCAGTTGCGGGCCGGCAAAATCCACTGTCATATGGGTGTTTACATAGCAGCTAAGTCCGAACATCACAAAGCCAAAGGTGACAAGGTATTTAGGCTTGATGATGTTAGTGAGCTTCGGCACTAGCGGGAAAATTAGCAACTGCGGGAAACCCATCCACATTAACACTTCGCCAATTTCCATCGCATTGTAGTGCTGGATTTGGGTCAGATAGAGCGGCAGTACATAAATTGATCCCAGCAAGGCCATTCCGAGAATCAGGTAGGCCAGACATGACATTGCAAACTGTCCATTTTTAAGCAGCCGCAAGTTAACCAATGGCTTTTTGTGCTGCAGTTCGTTGATCACAAAATAGACCAGGCTGACTGCTGAGATGATTGCCAGGGTGACAATAAAATCGGAGCTGAACCACTCTTCGCGGTTACCATCTTCCAATACCACCTCCAGACAACCCAGTCCCAGTGCCATGGTAACGATACCGATCCAGTCGGCTTTGAGCAGGCTTTGTATATTCAGTGGCTCATCATCCAGTCCATAGCGAACCATAGCGATCAGCAAGATTGCGGGCGGAATATTGATGTAGAAAATATAGTGCCACGACAGGTTCTCGGTTAGCCAGCCGCCAAGGGTTGGCCCAATTGACGGAGCAAAGGTGGCGGTGACGCCAAACATGGCCATCCCAATCGCACGCTTATTGATAGGCAGTAGCTGTACCACCAAGGAAAAAGCCAGCGGGATGAGGGCACCGCCGCTGAAGCCCTGTAGCGCCCGAAAGGTGATCATCGAGGTCATATTCCATGAAATGGAACACAACAGTGATGATAGGGTGAAGACGACGGTGGTCCCGGTTAGATAGCGGCGTTTCCCCAGTGCTTTGGAAAGCCAGCCGCTCAATGGGATCGCTATCATCTCAGCCACCAGGTACGAGGTTGAAATCCAGGAACTCTCGTCCAGAGTGGCGGAGAGTGCGCCTTGGATATCCTTTAACGAGGAGTTGGTGATCTGAATGTCTAAGATAGCCATGAATGCGCCAATCAGGCCACCGATCAAGGCGATCCAGTGGCGGCGGGGGACGGCATTGCTGGGTTGTTTTTCGGCTCCTTGCTGCGAGGATTGGATTTCCTCTGCGGAGGCTACTGACGTACTCATCGGTTTAACCTCGGGTATCGACAGTCGCGACAACGGACAAGCCTGGGATCAAGCGCCCTTCTAGTTGTGCAGGATCCGGTATGGTGATTTTGACCGGCACCCGCTGGACAATTTTGGTGAAGTTACCTGTCGCGTTTTCTGGTGGTAACAATGCAAACTTAGCACCTGTTGCCGGTGAAAAGCTGTCGACAACCCCTTCCAATGGTTGGTTCGGGAAGGCATCCAGCTCGACTTGCACTTTTTGCCCCTGATGGATGTCTGCCAGTTGGGTTTCTTTGAAGTTGGCCTCGATCCAGACATTGGAGGTAGGGACAAGGCTCATCAGCGGCATTCCTGGCTGAACATAGAGTCCGACTCGCAAGCTACGTTTACCAATGATACCGTCAACGGGCGCATAGATATGGGTGTAGCTTAAATTGAGCTGTGCCTGTTCAAGTTGTACGTTAGCTTCGTTTACTGATGCCTCTGCCTGCGCGATTTGGCTGTCAATGACAGATAGTTGATCTTGTGCGGCTTGGGCATTGGCGGTTGCTTCGTCTAGCTGGGCTTTGGTGACCTTCAGGTGTGAGGTAGCGCTGTCTAGCTCATCTTGTGACGAGTAGTTGCGATTAAGCAGGCTGCGGGTACGGGCAACCTGTTGCTGGGCTCGCTCATACTCTGCATTGGCCGAGGCAATTTGGCTTTGCGACTGGCGGATCATGGTTTTTTGCAGTTGCTGCTGGGCGATCAGGTTGTCGATAGCCGCTTTGCTGACGGCAATGTTGGCTTCTGCTTTGTCTCGGGCGGTAATGAAGTCGCGGTCATCAATTTTTGCCAGCAGTTGTCCGGCTTTAACTGTTTGGTTGTCAATTACAAATGATTCAGTGATGTAGCCGGAGACCTTGGGGCTGATATTGGTGATGTCCCCTTGTAGATAGGCGTTATCGGTTGATTCGAAATATTGGCCGTAGCTAAACCAATACCCACCGGCACCAAGGCCAAGTGTTAACATGACCAAGGTCGCGATCAGCGGTGCTTTTTTCTTTTTGGTTTGTGGAGTTGCTGTCATGGAGTCTCTTTCTGAAGATTGGGAATGCCGAGATTTTTTTGTGTTACAAAGTGTAAGTGAAAAAGATTGGTTGATTGGATAGGAAAAAAGAGAAACACTGTTGCAGATTTTTAACCAATAGGTGGTGTAATGGATCTGAATACCATTGCGATATTTTCTCAAGTTGTTGAATGTGGAAGCTTTACTCAAGCAGCGGAGGCTCTTGATCTAACAAAATCGACAGTCAGCCGCAAAGTGGCTGAGTTAGAGCAACACCTAGGTGTGCGTTTGATCACACGTTCAACCCGTAACCTGACTCTGACGCCGGAAGGTGAGACTTTTTACCAGTCCTGTATGCAAATGCTGGAAATTATGGAACAGGCCGAACTTGAGGTTACCGCCAACCAGGATCTGATCCGGGGGCGACTGAATGTGGTAATGCCGGTTGAGTTGGGACAGCAAGTGTTGGGGCAGTACATCCATGACTTTTTAAAGCTCTACCCTAATGTGACTATCCATTTGGAATTGAGCAACCGGGAAGTGGATATCATTGGTGAGGGGATCGATTTGTATGCTCAGGTCGGTGAGGTCTCTGACTCCAGTATGGTGGCACGGCAGTTTCATACTTCAAGGCGAGCGATGGTCGCTAGTCCACAGTACCTCGAACAATACGGCGAGATCAGGACGCCCGCTGATCTCAAGCCGCCCCATCATCAGGTGAAGGTGTATAACAAGGCAGTGAAGCTGCCGAACTGGCATTTAATGCAGGCAGGCGAAGAGGTCTATATTGATCTGCCCTATAAGCTGAGAGTAAACAGTATCACCTCTTCGCTGATGGCTTGCCTGGATGGACTGGGTATTGCGTTGCTGCCTGAGTTTATTTGCCGTGAGCATTTCGCCAGTGGCCGGCTGGTGCACCTGTTGCCGCATTGGGAGATGCCGATGGTACCGGTCAGCTTTGTGTATCCGCAGCGTAAGTTGATCCCAAAGCGTTTACGGGTGTTAATTGATTATTTGATAGAACGTTTTGAACAGCGCGTGACGAAATAGGCTCATTGTTTAATCATCAATGAACACGCAAGGAATAGCAGGATCCGATTATTGTTTTACAATGTAAATCAAAAACGGTGGCGGTAACCGAGCGTGAAGGCAATATCGGTACTGTTATCCATATTAAAAACATTCTCAATCATCGAGACCTCTATGGCACTGTGCTTCATGTGATAGCGATAGCCGAGCAGGATTTCATGTGAAGGCTCGGACAGATCTGAAGCGGCATCGGTAGCCCCTTCATAGATATGATATTCGGCAAGCAGACGATGCTTTTCCCTTAATTGGTATTGGTAACCGGCTCCGGCAGCAAAAGCAACGGTGTTATAGGGAACATTACCGAGTACTTCGTCATTGTGTCGGTATGAGAGTCCAAACAGGCTATAGAACGTATTCTTTTTGTTGCGATAACTGTAGTTGAGTTGTATGGATTGTTCGAAGTTATTGGTTTTAAAAGGGCCGCTAGGGACATAGTTATAATACAGCGAGCCGCCAAGCGATAAGCCATGGTGGGCGTTTTCGAAAAGTTGGTAGCTGGTATAGAAAGTCACAGCACTGCTTAATGTCTCCCCGCTGAAGTCGTGAATCTCAACACCGTACTGCGGAACGGATATGTCAAAGGAGTGATCATCGACTTCGTCTCGACCGTTAGCGCCAATGCCAAAAAGATCATGGAAAGAGTTGGTCAGGTTGTCCAGGTGGTTATTGGCTGCAAACCGCCACGTATAGTCCAGCTCGACGACCCATTTGTTATTGATTTGCCACAGGCCGCCTATAGAGAGTGCATTCTGATAATAGTCAGCGCTGTATTCGTCTGTTTTTGCCCAGACGCTGGCAATGGTTCCTGTCGTGTATAGTTCTACCGTACCTGGCTGATAGCTAAAACCATTGCGCATCAATGGCGTTAGGCTATTTGATTGTATAGGTGACTGGGCGTAGGTCTTTAACGGGCCATAATCATCAAAGCGGGTAACGCTATCCGCCAATGCGTAGCCAGAAGTGCAGAATGCTGCCCCCCCTGACAAGAGATATACCGTGATACTGCGTGTATTCATCACAATGCCGTTTTGTATTGGTTATCATTTTAGTTATGAATGATTTTATGGGTATCTTGTATAACCTAACTTGCCTGACCGCTTTCTGAACCAGCATGAATTAGTGATTAAATAGGTACTTTTACTGATGATATGGGCGGATTGATTCCTTGGTAATTAACTTTGAGTGTAGCGAACCGGTAAAGAGGTTGGTTGTTCAGTTGTGCAACCTTTTCTCAAACTCAAGAAGGCATGGAACAAGTGCGCAACTCTCTAGATAGGTGCGTAAGGAGCCGCAGTCAACGGCTCCTTACCTGTTATGAGTATGATGAGAATATGGAGTGAGGGGAAGTAAGGTTGCTAAAACTGCCGTGTGGAGCCCCATTAATTAGTTAGAAATTTCGGAGGGGGGGCCTGGAACAGCGCCTCTAACATAAAAGCGTCGTCAAAGTGCCTTTCGCCAATAAAGGCGGTGGCATGGTGGCCGATTTGGCGCATAGCACCGGGCGACTTGACCCCGAACGGCCATAGATAAAATCGCTCTAATCGCTCGCTGGCCGTCAGCATACCTTGTTGGTCAAACAGGCTTTTGTTTCCCCCGTCCTGTATCGACAGGCTACGCAACTGTTGATAATCAAGTACTGCTAAATGACGAATTCGGTTAGTACTCTCAGCCCAACGCACCCCTTTAATCATATGTTCACCATTAGATAACGTGATGTTTAGTGTATTCGCGTTTCTATTGGGGGGGACCTGGAGGGTGATCGGGGCTTCAATGTCAGGATTTCTGGCCGCAAACCTTAGCTGCGGATCTAGGGCGAAAACCATATGGTAGCAGCCGCAATGATGAATGCTATCGAGGATATAAGGTTGCCCGTGACTGTCTAATGTGAGCCGTACGAGAATACCGTCGAACTTGCCGGCATAGGGATCTAACGCCGATTTGGCCGTTCGGTTAGGAAACCACAGGCTGTAATTTAGCTGAAGCAATGTTTTGCCGTGAAAACGGGTATAGCTCGAGCTGACGTAGAGTGTCGGTTTTTGGATATTTACAGTAGGCTGGTCACTTTGTCGGTATTCTACCTCTCCGGGCTTGTCGTCTAGCGAGACTGATTCAATGACAAACTCAGGGGCATGAAAGTCCATTAAAGAGGTGAGTTGCTCATCTGTTAGTTGCGGCCATTCTAGGGCTGATTTTTCCCTTGCCTGTATGAACCAGGATTGCATGTCTGTCGCAGTCAGTTCCGGTTTGTCTGATACGGTATATACGACGCTATAGTCATGAAGTGGCTCGACAAAACCACCGATTATTCGTTTTTTCTCAGAGTGAATGGATGGCTCTGCAAACAAGGTACTGATCGGGTATAGACCGACTACACGTTGCCAGTTTTGATAATCAGAGGGGTATTCTGGTGGCGTTTGTTGTAACCAGTGCCAGAAGCTTTCGTCATTGAGTGTTGCTCTTGTCAGCATGCTGGTGCAGTACTTCTGGTTTTTAAATTCAACAGCGCTTTTGTCTGGTAAGTTCTGGTATTCCACTTTGCGCTGGATAGCGGCCTGCCGGGTAACATAATTGATCCACTGTGTTCTGGCACGATACGAATTAAGTTCTGGGATCAACGATAAGCTAAAGCGATCAAAGGCCAAATGCGGGTATTGCGGAAGCCATAATAGTTGTGCGTCTTGTACGCCTTGTTGTTGCACGGTGCGCTTGAAATGGGTCAGTTCATCGACACAAGCCTGTAGAGACCGTGAATAGAACTGAGTTTGTTCTGGAGTTGATTTCGGAATTGGTTCCGGCAGGCTAGAACAGGAAGCCACAGAACAGCAAATGATGAGCAGGACCAATATACGCATAGAATAAACCGACAGACTTATTTCTATATAAGTTTAACCATAATATGGGGTTAGCAACATTCTTGTTATGTGAATCGTGATACGGCGGATAAAAAAGTAGTGACCATTGCTGGTCACTACATTGCCTTTTGCAGGTGGAAGACATGCACTAAATGCGGTTGATGTCGGTTTCAGGGAAGAAGTTCGCCCAGATGATCCAGTAGGCACCAGCCTTGACGGTTTCAACCCGTTCTAGCTTCCCGTAGGGCGTCTGACCATAAAAGTCGATTTCAGTGATCGTTTTGCCCGTTGTATTGTAGAAAATACCTAAGCTTTCAAACTCGTAGTCGTAGCTGACAACAACCTCTTTCCCACCAACCATCGCGTTAACAGGCTCATTGTGAGATTTTACGAAATCTACGGTGTACGCCACATAGTCATTACCCACATTCAGGCCGTAGACTGTTTCCTTGGTCGGCAGACGAGGGTCGATATGCTTGATGGTCGGGAAGGTTGGGTCGACGCTGGTGGCCTGATCTTCAATGGCATGGTTGAAAATCAGTTCCATGATTGGATCGTAGATTGCCAGGAATGGGTTCTGCCAGAACGATGCCTTCATATCGTCAGCTAGGTAGTCGTTCACAAACACCTCGCCTTCAGGGAAAGCTTTAGCAAACTTTTCAAATGGCATGCGGTAGGTCGGCCATTCGCGCATCCTAGCGTCGGTATTGCTGTTGCGATCGGCTTCTTTCTGCCCCCATAGCTGCTGAATAGGTTCACCACTATTTTTGTCATACATGACCAGGTTGTTTTCCAATTGGTTCATTGGTGCAAGATCGAGCTTCTGACCATTAATTTCAGGGGAGTAGGCCATGCCGAGGTTAGTCAGACCGCAGTAGGTCATAACCACATCTTCACCACCGAGTTCACCTTTACCGGCAACGTGAGGGCGAAGCAGCTGTTTGTCAGAGTGCGCACGGGCCTTGCCGTTGATTTCAAGAACAATGACGCTTTCGTCAGGTGCGTAGTATTTGGCTGCCTGCTCTACAGACAAGAACACGCCGTTATCCATACGTGCACGCATCATGATGTGCGGGTTGATCATGCCGCTGTAAAAATTGAAGCAGAACAACAAAGAAAGGAAAATCAATGGCTTGTTATTAATTATGTCGCGTCGCTTGAATTTGAAGTAAAGGGTAGCAAAAAAAGCAGCCAAGCCAACAAACGCAAGTAGGTAGCGGTTATACCATACCCACATGGTGCTTTCTCGGGGAGACTGGATAAACCACTGGCTGATGTCTGCCAAGTCTTTAAACAGGAAGCCAACACAGATCTGGGCAAGGAGCATACTTGCCCAAAAAATGCTTTTGGCGTGTTTTTTGATAATGTCTTTCATCGCTAGATTCACTCTGGTAGTACTGATGGAGTGAGTCTAAAACGGGCGAATCAGGGGAAAAACCGCCCTTCTTGGAATGAACTGTGTCAGAAAATGGCACAATTAAAGTCGTGTCATTTGATGCTCTTTTCGAGTGAGTCGATTCTCGCCTGCAGCAGCATTCCGACCTCATCAAGCAGCAGTTTTACTTTATTTGGCACATAACGACGTGAATGATAGACACCATACAAGACTTGCTTAAACGCGTATTGGCCGCCAAATAGCCGGACTAACTTGTTTGATTTAACTTCATTGCTGACCATGATGGCTGGCAAACAGCAAATTCCCTGGCCAGCCATGGTCAAGGATCTAAGTACGTAGGGTGAGTCAACCGTGTACTTATGAGCTAGCGGTAGCTCCTGTTGGCCAAAGTGCCATGCCATTGCTTTGGGGTTACTCTGGTTCAGGGCCAAGGTTGATAACTGGTGGAGTTCCAAGGGGCTCTCAGGATGGCCATAAGTTGCCAGATAGCTGGGGCTGGCAAAGTAATCATAGCTCAACGTCGCCAGCGGACGTGCGATAAACGAAGAGTCAGGTTGGGTGCCAATATTGAGCAGTAAGTCAAAGCGCTTTTCCGCCATTAAGTGCTGAGGCTGAGAGTCAGAGTGAAGAGCTAACGAGATATCTGGGTAGTCCTGACAAAACTGTGCAACATGATCAACACAAAGTTCAAGAATATAGTCCGGTGCGTAGACAGTAAGCTTACCGGAGTAGTCTCCCTGTTTCTGGGCGATCTCTTTTTCGGTGGTTTCGACTTCCTGCAATATTTGCTGGGCTTTGTGGTAGAAGGCTTCACCGACTTCAGTGAGATGGAGACGACGGGTTGTTCTTTCTAACAGCCTCGTCTTGAGGCTTTGTTCAAGATCCCGAATGCGGCGGCTGACCGTTGATTTGGGGATATTGCAATAGTCGGCGGCTTTCGTAAAGCTACCTTGCTCAACCACCTTAACAAACAGTTCCATATCATCCAGTTTCACACGAAAAACTCTCTGGTGCAGAAACAGTAAATTCTATCACAGTGAAACAAAAGCAGCTCAATAGCAAAAGGCAGAAAGAGTTTTGGTGACCCCTTTCTGCCTCAATGATTAATAAGCGAATGGATTAACGCTTAAAGTGGTAACTTGCCTTCCCAAACGATCTGGCGGTAACGCTCGGCGTTGGTATCCCCTTCGGTGCTGAAAATCATCACAACAGCATCTTGGTCCAGGCCGATACTTTGCGCGAGTTTCTGACCTTCTGGGTGGTTTGCCAGTAGGTGTAATAGACCCATTGTAATTGCGCCTGACTCACCGCTGGTGACGGCTGGATCCCCTTTCAGCGGGTTCCCTAAAATACGCATACCTGTTGCGGCAACATTATCATCAACAGAGACAAACACATCGCTGCAATCACGCAAAATTGGCCAGGTAACAGGGTTTGGTTCGCCACAGGCCAGCCCGGCCATGATTGAGTTTAAGTCACCGGTTACGTTTACCATGCTGCCGTCATCGCTTGAGCCAGAGCGGAAGATACAGTCAGCCGCACTTGGTTCGGCGATGATGGTTTTAAAGTTGTTAGCCCCTAGCTTGTCAGCCAGGTAACCCAGAACACCACCAGCCATTGCGCCAACGCCTGCTTGCAGCATTACGTGTGTCGGCAGACCTTCTGGCAACTCGGCAGCCTGCTCGATAGCTTCGTCAGCCATTGTCATATAGCCTTGCGAGATCCAGGTCGGGATTTTATCGTAACCTTCCCACGCCGTATCTTGTACCAGCATCCAGCCGTTCTCTTCCGCAGTCTTATTGGCAAGGCGAACAGTATCATCATAGTTAACGTCAGTAACGATACACTCGGCACCTAGCCCCTTGATTCGGTTAACACTCGCCTGTGCTGAACCTTTCGGCATATATACAACAGCCTTTTGACCCATCTCGCGAGCGGCCCATGCTACGCCAGTACCGTGGTTGCCAGCTGTCGCTGTGGTAAATACCAGTGGTTTTTCTAGCTTCGAAGCAACCGTTTTCAGGTCGATTTCAGATATATCCATTTCCAGGTGTTCAGCAAGAAGACGACCCAGTGCATAGGAACCACCCAGTACCTTAAAAGCATTAAGACCGAAACGGTGCGATTCATCCTTTATCAGAATGGATTTGACACCTAGCTTAGCAGCAAGCTGAGGCAGCGAAACTAACGGTGTTGGCTGGTATCCATCAATTTGACGGTGAAATTCACGGGTACGCTGCGCAACTTCAGTTGTGAACAGTGAACAGGTTTCCCCGGTATAAAACTGGTTAGTAGATACTTTAAGCATAATCATCACTTCGAAAGGGGCTGAACAGGGATGAGACCATTACGAGTGTAGATGGCCTCACTTCAATATTACTGGTTGATAAAAGCGACGGCTTCTACTTCAACCAGTGCATCTTTAGGAAGGCGAGCTGCTTCAACACATGAGCGAGCTGGTGCGTTCTCGGTACCAAATACTTCGGTATATACCTCATTAAATGCGGCGAAGTTTTCCATGTCAGAAAGAAAACAGGTTGTTTTAAGAACCGTATCTAATGATGCGCCGCTTTCTTCCAGTACCGCTTTCAGGTTTGCCAGTGATTGACGAGCCTGCTCTTTAATACCGCCTTCAACAAAAGCCATTGTTTTTGGGTCTAGTGGTAATTGGCCTGAAGTGAAAACCATATCTTTGAATGCAAGACCTTGGGAATATGGGCCAATGGCTGCAGGGGCTAGATCTGTGTGGATTTTTGTTTTCATTATCTTTCTCTTTATTGTCAGTTATTACGATTTGAACTCACGGAGATACTTATAGATTGCATGGCGTGTGATTCCGAGACGTTCGGAAACCATTGCTGTCGCCTCTTTTAATTCAAATATGCCGTTTTCAAGCAATAGTTTGGTAATCGCTTTGTTTTTGCCTTTCAGATTAACCGATGCATCGCTCTCAATTTCTTGAATAGCATGATCAAGCGCCTGCTCAATCACATCAGTCGCACATGAACTGAAATTTTCACTAACAGTGACATGTGAATGGGCCATGTCTGGCATTAGTGTTTTGATAATTTCAGGAAATGGATGGGATAAGTTCATATTGATACAGAACAAGCCAATCGGTTTCCCGTTTTCTCCTGCTAATACGCAGGTGGTTGATTTAAGCAAAGAGCCGTCTTTACTGGTGGTGAAGTAACTTTTTGGCGTTACTTCGCCTGTTTTCTCGATCAGGCTCAGCATTTTTAGTCCCAGATCGGTGATCGGCGATCCAACCTTACGGCCGGTATGGTGACCATTAACAATCTTAACGACCGACTTTTCTAAGCTCTCGAACGAGTGAATCACAACCTCGCAGTGAGGACCGATAAAGTCAGCAATTGTGTCGGCTAACCGAAAATATGTAACCAAGAACTCTTTGTCTTTGTCAGTAAATTCTGCGTTAAACGATGAGTAAGCTGTTGTTTTCATTTGTGACCACTATTGTGAACTAAACTTGTTAACTATTTTGTTCCTCAGAAGGGCAAAAAGCAAGTTTAAAATCAACTTTGTGTAACTATAAGACTATAGATTGTGTGTTCAGGCAACAGTAAAGTTCACTAAATATAACTGAAGTTGACTGAAATCAACTTTTTAACCGATATGAGCCACTTTGGGTGCACAATAGTTAACTGCGCGATTCAGGTCACATTATTTAACTTAAATTCCAGTAATATTCAGCACCGTAATGTAAACAATATTGAACTGTGTGGCATTTATAGTTCACTTCTGTGCCCTATAGCCAGCCGCTACACAATAATGACAATAAGGAAGAGGTCGTAATGACTAATTATTTACAACGTGGTTTTGAACAGTCTGAATTTGAACATCGTACAGCTCGTGCACAAAAAGTGATGCATGAGATGAAACTCGACGCGATGATTTTTACCACTGAGCCTAATGTCCGTTATTTCACCGGGTTCCATACTCAGTTCTGGCATAGCCCGACTCGTCCTTGGTTCGTTATTGTGCCAGCAGAAGGCAAACCAATTGCGATTATCCCGGAAATTGGCGCCAGCGGTATGGCGGGGACTTGGGTGGAGAACATCATTACTTGGCCGTCGCCTCGTCCTGAAGATGACGGTATCAGCCTTGTGGCCAGTGCATTGAATTCATTGTCATGCCGTCACGGTCGAGTGGGGGCAACATTAGGTATCGAATCCCACCTACGTATGCCGGTTAACAACTACTTGAAGTTAACTACCATGGTGAAGAAAGACTTTGTTGATGTGTCATTAGCAATGCATGAGCTACGTCAAATTAAGTCTCAGGCTGAAATTGAGAAGACTCGCGAAATCTGCCGAATCACTAACATCGGCTTTAACAAGATTCCTGATTATGCCCGTGCAGGCATGACTGAGCGCGAAATTTGTAAGCAGTTCCGCGTCGATATGTTGTTAGAAGGTGCCGATGAATGTCCGTACATCATTGCGGGTTCTGGCCCTGATGGATATGACAGCATCATTATGGGACCAACAGATCGCATTATCGAAGAAGGTGATGTGCTGATCATCGATACCGGTGCAGTCCGAGATGGTTACTTCTCTGACTTTGACCGTAACTGGGCATTTGGTAGTGCCAGCGAACAGACAAAAGCAGCATACCGTGCAACCTACGAAGCAACCACCAAAGGCTTTGAAGCGGCGCGTCCAGGCGCGACAACCACTGACATCTATAACGCAATGTGGAAAGTGTTAGAGGCTAACGGCGCACTGGGCAATGATGTCGGCCGTCTTGGCCACGGCCTTGGTATGGAGCTGACCGAGCGCCCATCGAATACCGCGACCGACAACACGGTTCTCAAGCCGGGTATGGTGATGACCTTAGAGCCGGGCATGGTATATGCGCCAGGTAAATCAATGGTTCACGAAGAGAATATCGTGATCACCGAAGATGGCGCAGAGTGGCTGAGCGAGCGTGCTGAGCCTGAGCTAATCGTTATTTCATAACACAGATCCTTTGCCATGCCGGGTTATCGGCATGGCAGCAAAGCGTCATAACTATAAGAAAGATCATAATCATGCAAACGATTGAAGAGTTCCAAAAATTTGAAACACCTCTTACCCATGTACAAGCACCACGTATTGGTCGAGTGCACATAGGGCTTGTCCAGCTTAGCACCGACCACTCACTAGAAATGGACTGGGCAAAGTTACTCGGTACTCAAGCCGGCGTATTTAGCTCTCGCGTCTATTACAGCAGCGAAATGACACCTGAAGCGTTGGATCAGATTGCGACAGGTATCAGTGAAGCGTCGGACTTAATTGCCACAGGTTTGCCGATGGATGTGATGGCATTCGGCTGTACCTCGGCCTCTATCATTATTGGTGAAGAAAAAGTCGCCCATTTACTGACAAAAAATCGCGGCGATATTCCGGCTACCAACCCTTGGACAGCCGCTCAGGCAGCCTTCAAGCATTTGGGGGCGAAGAAAATTGCGGTGTTCTCTCCTTATCCGACAGAAGTGAACTTTCCTCTCTATCAACAATTGACCAATGCCGGTTTTGAAGTCGTGGTTCTTGGTTCGCTAGGTATTGAAAAAGACACCGATATCACAACCGTTTCGAAAGAATCTATGCTTCAGGCTCTTGAGCAAATCCTACCTGAATCTGGTGCTGATTTGGTCTTTATGTCCTGTACTAACCTGCGTGTACTCGACCATATTCAGGAAATTGAAGATAAGTTTGATATTCCTGTTGTTTGCAGTAACTCAGCGATGTTCTGGCATGCCATGCATCTGACTGGCAAGACGGCACAATGTCCAGGCTACGGACGTCTATTAAATCAATAAGAAATGACAGGAAAGGATTAGATCATGAGTAATACAGTAAAGGGTTGGATTGCGGCAATATTTATCGGATTGCTTTGGGGTATCCCTTGGATTGTGGGTACGCCTATTTTAGAAGTGATGGATGCGCAGGTACTGGTATGGGTTCGCTATACGGTTGCATTTATTACTTTGGGTGTCGTATTTAATGTTGGTTTATCAACTGGCAAGATGAAGAAAAAGGCGGACTTCAAGCTAACCTGGGATAACCGCAGTGATGTTTTCTGGGCTGCAGCCTGTGGCATCATCGGTCAGGGGGCCTTTAGTTACCTTTCATTCTTATCATTAGAATATATTACAGCTTCAGAAAATGGCGTTATTCAAGGTCTGATCCCTATCTTGATCCTGACTGTCGGATTCTTCCGACATAATGCCCGCTTTACAATATTGCAAATGCTTGCTGCTGTTGGTGCATTTATTGGTGTTGCAATCTTGGTTATGGACCCGAACTCAGAAACAAATGGTTTTAACATTGGCCACTTAATCTGTCTTGGTAGTGCCGCAAGCTTCTCTTGCACAGCATACGCTCGTGCAAAACTAGCCGAAAAATATGGCTCTGTAGCAACAATGTTCCATCAGTTTATCTTTGCATCGCTTGGCTTTGGTGTTTACCTGATGTTCTCTGGGGCTGACTTCTCTTCAGCGCTAGGTATCTTCAGTTCACCGCTACGAGTTCTATGTATTGTTATTCTCGGTGTTGGTATCTCAGGAACAAGTTACCTTGTGTACATCTACGCCATGGAACGTGTCGGTGTGGATGGTACCGGTATGGCATTGAACCTAATGCCGCTGTCATCGTTTGTGCTTGCCGTGTTCGCCCTGGGGGAAGCAGTAACTCCAATGCGTTTACTTGCGATGGCTGTGGTGGTTGTTTCTATGATGCTATTTATGAAGTTTGCTCATAAAGAAACAGCAGCAGAACCAAAAGTTGCAACTGAATAAAACTAACAAATCATGAGGCAGTACCAATTATGTACTGCCCATTTTGCATGAAAGAATTTTGCAATTTTAAAGGGATGTACCATGAGTATTACAAAAAAAGATGTATTTCTGGGTTGGGTTGCTGCAATTGCCGTTGCTGTAATATGGGGGGTCACTGGTGTTGTATCTAAGCCTCTGTCTATGGCTGTTGATCCAATGACATTGGTTTTCTTTCGTTACGTAACAGCGGTTATTGGCCTTTCCATCATATTTTTCTTCACGTCACGCAGTAAAAGCCTAAGCAAAGATTTGGGCTCATCGTTAAAAATAGAGAAAAAAGATTACCTGAAAATTGCTCTGTGCGGGATTGTCGGCCAAGGTGTGTTCTCACTGTTTAACTTTCTCTCTTTATCACATATCGGCGCGACGGAAAACGGTGTTATTCAAGGGATGCAGCCATTTGCCACTGTTTTCTTTGGCATGATGTTCATGAACTTCAAAATGAACAAAATCCAATGGGGGGCGTTTATTGCGTCAGCTATTTGTATTTATGCCATGAGTGTCGGTCCGACTAATACAATCGAAGGTGGTACGCCGTTACTGGGTTATGTCTACGTGACTTGCTCAATGCTGGCGCTGGCATGGACCGCACACTTACGTGCAAGTCTGGCGGATAAGTATGGTTCTGTTGTATCGATGCTTTACCAGTACATCTCTGTTGCGGCGCTCGGTATTATTGTAGTGTTTGCGATGGGACTGGATCTGTCCCAAATTTATATCATCCTCTCTAGTCCGTTGTTGATTGGCCTGTTGATTTTCTTAGGAACAGGTATCTCGGGTGGCAGCTACCTTATTCAGCTGTTTGCTTTTAAACGTATTGGCGTTGAGAAAGCAACAATGGCACTTAATTTAATGCCGTTAGTTGGTTATCTGGTTGCTGTTATAACACTTGGCGAGCAAATGGCGCTGGGTAAAACCATTATTGTTTCCCTCATTGTGGTTGCGCTTTACGTGTTCACCAAGTTTGAAACAACCGAAACTGACGAAAAAGTGCTTAAACCTCAAGAAGCTTAGTTAATCGATGTGCAGTGGCAAAGTATCGCTGCGCAGATTTTGTTGGAGAATAAAAATGACCATTGAACAGAACGTTATCGACTGGCGTCGTCACTTACATAAACACCCTGAATTTGGTACGGAAGAGTATAAAACATCAGAGTTTGTGGCCAGCAAACTAGAAGAGTTTGGGCTTGACGTTCATCGCGGTATTGGTGGTACAGGTGTTGTCGGGATTTTAAAATGTGGAGATAGCGACCGTTCTATTGGCCTGCGTGCCGATATGGATGCACTGCGTATCTGTGAGGCTAATACATTTGATCACGCCTCCGTTCACGATGGGGCTATGCACGCTTGCGGTCATGATGGTCATACAGCAATGCTGCTTGCCGCCGCACACGAGTTATCCAAGAGCAAAAACTTTGATGGCACCGTCTACTTTATCTTTCAGCCAGATGAAGAACGTGGTACTGGTGCAAAAGCCATGATTGAAGATGGTCTGTTTACTCGCTGGCATATGGATGCAATTTATGCCATGCATAATTTACCCGGCATTCCAGAAGGCCAGTTTTTGACTCGCCCTAGTTCGCTGATGGCCAGTGAGAGTAGTTTTGAGATTGATGTTATTGCGACCGGTGGCCATGCTGCGATGCCGCATATGGGCACCGATCCGATTGTTGTCGGTGCACAAATTGTGACGGCAATGCAGACGATTGTATCGCGTAACCTAAGTGCGATTAATGAAACCGCCGTTATTTCAGTCACAGAGTTTGCTACAAACGGAACTGTGAATGTTATTCCATCTCAGGTGAAGATTACGGGCGATACCCGTAGCTTTACGGATGAAGCCCTCCATAAGATTGAAAAAGCTATTGAACGTGTTGTCGCTGGTCAGTGTATGTCGGCAGGCGTGGACTATAAGTACCAGTTCAACAACAGCTTCCTTTCTACCATCAATACTCCGGAAGAGACCGCTCAAGCTATTAAAGCTGCCGAGGCTGTCGTGGGAGCTGAAAACGTGAATGGAAGCTGTGAACCTTTTACTATCAGTGAGGACTTCTCTTTCATGCTGCGAGAGGTGAAAGGGTGTTACATTCTTGTCGGTAATGGTCAGGGAGAATGTGGTGGTACCGCATTGCATAATCCTAACTACGACTTTAATGACAATATTCTGATGAAAGGGGTGCACTACTGGCAGACGCTGGTCGAGCAGCAGCTTGATAAAAATTAGAGTGCTAACCTAATTGTAATTATTTCCTACTATGATGGCAGAGGCTTGTATATGTACTGGCCACTGCCAGTCTTAAATACTACTTTGACACCTTAATTTCTGGATACGGTTTGTTTCATGTCGAGTTGTGAATTTATCTTGTTATTTATAGTGTGTTGATAAGTAGAAGGGGGTATTTTGAGAGCACTGAAAAAAGGATTGTTCTCTATTCTGTTCAGTCTTAAGTCTTTTTACTATCTTTCTTATCCGATGTTACAGCTATTATGTCTAATAGGTATAGGGGTAGGTATTATTCTCAGCTTTTCATCATCAGAAGTGAAAGATAGTAGTCACCTTATTACAACGATGTTTATATTGCTTAGCCTGTTCTTTGTATTGCTTAAACACTACTACCGAAACATATTGATCTGGTCAGATTCACGTTCAAACAATATCGTAAAGTTACATAGGTAAATAAAACCACAATAAACATTAATTAACTTTAAGTCTTCTACTTATGAAAATAAAATTTCAGCACAAGGTTGTATTTATATCATCCATCATTGTGTTTATTGCTCTGTCAGTATTATCTCTTCAGCAATACAAACAGGTTAAATCGCAAGTTGAGCCATTTATTCACCAAAGCATTGCAGAAATTGTTAATGGTGTAAAAACGACAGTCGATAGTGAAATTGTGTCAAAATCGCAATTGGCTACCTATACCGCACAGGTTATAGAGGACGACATTTCTACGGGCCATATTGCGAGCGTGATTAATAAGCTGGTTGCCAAGGAAGCTTTTTCCTTGATAGGCATGGGGTTTGAGAGCGATGGTCGTATCCAGAGCAACAATCCTAATTGGCAGCCGGGCAGTTTGTATGATCCGAGAACTCGGCCATGGTACAGACGTGCAAAAAGTGAGGGTAAAACTATTATTACGGCTCCTTACATGGGGGATACGGGTAGTATTTTAGTCTCGATTGCTACGCCTGTTTATAATAATGGTAGTTTTGATGCGGCTATTTTTTATGATCTAAATTTGGATCTTCTATCTGACACCATCAACCAGATCTCCTTATTTGATGCCGGCTACATATTCATGGTCAATAAAGGGGGAACGATAGTTTCTCATCCGGACCAGAATTTAGTTGGTAAAAAGCTTAAAGAGTTTATTGGTAATCAAGATATCAGTGAAAACTATAAGCTCATCGATTATAAAGGTAAGCCAACCTATATCGGCTTTACGCCTATTGATAGTCAGGATTGGTATGTCGGTGTAATTCTTGACTATGAAAAGGCGTATTCATCGATAATTCAGCTGCGCTCGTCATCAATGATGATGACAGTTGCCTTCGTGTTGATCTCTGTTCTCGCATTGGTGTTTTTGCTCAGGTACTTTATGCGCCCATTGGGGGGGTTAAATGAGGCAATGGAGGATGTGGCTTCAGGACAAGGCGACCTTACTCGCAGGTTAGATACCAATACAGATATTGAATTTTCCGAGCTAGCGACGAATTTCAATGCATTTACTGGCAAATTGCAGTTCCTTATTCAAGAAACCAAGCTCCTTGGGGCTGAAATTGGCTCAGGTGCCGAGGTTACAACCCAGGGCGCCAAGCTGACAGCGACGGATATTACGAATCAGCTGGCGGAAGTGGAGCAGCTGGCGACGGCAATGAATGAAATGGCTTCGACCTCTTCAGGTGTTGCGGGCAATGCACAGGGAGCCGCTGCTGCTGCACAAGAGGCAGATAAAGCTGCCGAAGATGGCGTTAATGTTGTCTCCCATACTACCGACGCGATAAGTACTCTGGCTCAGCAAATTGATGAGACGGTTGTTGTTGTTCAGGACTTGGAAAGCGCAACGGGAAATATTGAGTCGATTCTTTCGGTGATCAATGAGATTGCAGACCAAACTAATCTACTGGCACTTAACGCAGCTATTGAAGCTGCCAGAGCCGGTGATTCAGGCCGAGGCTTTGCCGTTGTCGCGGATGAAGTTCGAACATTGGCGCAGCGTACCCAGCAGTCGACAACTGAAATCCACAGCATGATTGCCCAACTTCAGTCCGGGGCTCGCTCAGCCACCAGCGTTATGGAAAAAAGTAAAGCTCTGACCGACGAAGCCGTCGCGAAGGCACTTGAAGCTGGTGGAGCGCTTAATCAAATTAAGCAGTCCATTATCCAAATTTCTGACATGAACCTTCAAATTGCCTCTGCGGCAGAAGAGCAGAGTTTGGTCGCGGAAGAAATCAACAACAATACGGTCAAGATAAAAGATCTTTCCCAGCAAGTGTCGGATCGGGCTCATGAGTCTTCTCTGCAAATGAATGAGCAGGTTTTGAAAGTTCAGCAGCAAGAAACGTTGTTGAACAAATTTATTGTTTGATTTCGCTTGATGACAGGAAGGGTATTATGTTTGCTCGAATACATGGCAATATTATAGCGACCATAGCGTTTGTCTTATGGGGGCTGCTACCCCTGTACTTTCAGTTTTTGCCTCAGGCTGATACCAATGAATTAATAGCAATGAGAATTATCTTCTCAGTACCATTAATGCTATTGATCCTAAAGTGCCTGAAGATACCCAGCCTGTCTTTTTCCCTGGCGATGAAGAATAAGCAGTCACTGTGCTTATGTTTTCTCGCCGGAATCCTTAACTGCGTTTCACTGTATGCCTTTACGTGGGCGATAACCAATGACAAGGTATTGGCTGCAAGCCTGGGCTATTTTATTAATCCACTGTTCTCCATTGCCTTTGGGGTGCTGTTTCTTAAAGACAGGCTTACTTGGGCGCAAAAAATGGCGGTGATACTTGCCGTTTGCGGTATTGGTTATCAAGTCTACTTCTATGGTGAGCTTCCTTGGTTGTCGCTCGTCATGGGCAGTTTTTTTGCGCTTTATGGGTTAACCAAAAAGTTTATCCGGTTCGACTCACTAACTTCCATGTCGGTAGAGGTGACATTGCTGATGCCGTTTGCGTTGGGTTATGTGTTGCTTGGATATCTGAACCAGAGTTCGACGGTATTGGCCGGCGATATGGCCACTTTCTGGCTGTATGCAGGGGCGGCTCCAGTTACCCTTTTGCCATTGGTGTTTTTTGCCCTGGCAGTTGAGCGAACAACGTTGACGATGATTGGCTTAACCCAATATATCGAACCCAGCCTCCAGTTTTTGCTGGCGGTCTGTATCTTTGGCGAAGTGTTAGATCAGGTGAAAGTGGTTAGTTTCAGTTTTATATGGCTGGGCTTAATATTGTGTACGCTCGAGGTGCTGCTCCTCTCTAAGCTTGCCTGGCGCCGGGCATAGACTATTCTTGCTGATAGAAAACATAGGATAACATTTCGGTAGCTATTATCGCTAAATAGGAAGCCTTATGCTCGACTATATCGAACCCGTATTTCGTCCACCCTCAGAGTGGAAGTCATTGATATTGCAAGTGACCAATGGTTGTAGCCACAACCGTTGTACTTTCTGCGATATGTATACCCAGCCGCAGAAGAAGTTTCGACCGAAAAAGCCTGAGGTTATCGAGCAGGAACTCCAGGCTATCGCGGAATCTGGCGTACGGGTGCACCGAGTTTTCCTTGCCGACGGTGATGCGATGACACTGCCTTTCCACCGCCTGAAACAAATTTGCGAGCTGATCAACCAGTACCTGCCCGGTGTGCAGCGGATTTCCAGCTACTGTCTACCGCGTAACCTGACCAACAAGACCACCGAACAGCTAGCAGAATTGCGCCAGCTGGGACTTAGCCTGATGTATGTGGGTTGTGAAAGCGGTGATGATGAGGTGCTGGAACGGGTAGAGAAGGGCGAATCCTTTGAATCTTCGCTGGTGGCCCTGAACAAGATCAAAGCGGCTGGGATGAAAAGCTCGGTGATGATCCTCAATGGCCTTGGCGGACCGGAGCTAAGCCAGCAACATGCTTTGAACTCGGCAAAGCTGATGAATGCTGCGCAGCCGGATTACCTGTCAACACTGGTGGTGTCGTTCCCGTTCGGCGAAGAGCGCTTTGCGGTGGGGTTCGATGGTAAGTTCCGCCAGCTGACCCAGCCGGAGCTGTTTCAGGAAATGCAGTGGTTGTTAGAGCATCTGGAGCTGGAAAAAACGGTATTTCGTTCTGATCATGCGTCGAACTACCTGGTATTGAAAGGTATCCTCGGACGTGACAAAGGTAAATTGTTGCAGCAGGTGAACTTGGCAATTAATCATCCGGATGTGATGCCATTACGTCAGGAGTGGCAACGTGGGCTGTAGTCTCCTGACTGCAATTGAGACGATATAATCTCTTTAGCTTAGTGGGCATTGGTTCATAAAATTACATGCGGAAGGTAACGTGACATGTCCTGGGTGACGCGTGACGTATCTTCCCGAATTGAGATTCCACCGGCTTTGTCATCAACCAACCAGCTGCCGATCAGGGTGTAATAATCGCCAAACTTTGGCAGTGGGTGATAGGCTTGGTAGATCACGCCTTCATCGCCATAAGGGCCTTCCGTGCGCAGTGTCTGCCGGCCCTTCTGGACAATCTCAATATTGGCCCCTTCACGGGCAAAAATCGGTTTGATGACATAGTCTTGCAGGTTGCCGAGTTTCCGGTCATCGGGGAAATAGGCGGGTAGCAGGTTGGGGTGGCCTTCAAACTTCTGCCACAGCAGCGGCAACAGGGCCTTGTTACTCAGTACCGACTTCCACATCGGCTCCAGCCAGTTGACCTTGGCATCCTTCAGCTGCTTGCCGTATTTCTCGCGAAACATGAACTCCCACGGGTAGAGCTTGAACATCCAGCGGATTGGACGATCCTTGAGATCGGTAAACTCCCCTTTACCATTGAGGCCAATATCCTCGACATACACAAACGCCGTAGAGAGCCCGGCTTCCTTGGCGCAGTCTTCCATATACTGGACGGTGCCGCGATCTTCGACTGTGTCTTTGCAGCAGGAAAAATGCAGCGTCTGGCCGGGCTGTCGGGTTGCTAGCTCCTGAAAGCGCCCCATCAGCAGCTCCTGCAGGAGGTTAAACTGATCGGCGTCGCGCCGGAGTGAACCATTATCGACCTGATCTTCCAGCCATAACCACTGCCAGAATCCAGTCTCATAGAGTGATGTTGGCGTGTCGGCATTGTTCTCGTACAGCTTGGCGTGGCCACTGCCGTCATAGGCGAAATCCAGTCGGGAATAGAGCGAAGGCTCATTGCGCTGCCAGGAATCAAGCACGTTTTGCCACATCGATTCAGGGATTTGGAATCGCTGCAGCCAGAACTCGTTGCGAACAACCGTATCGACAACGTCGAGGCACATTTGATGGATTTCTTCGGTGGGATCTTCAAGATCACGCTCGATCTGCTCCAGAGTGAATTGATAGTAGGCCGTTTCATCCCAGTAAGGCTGGTCATACATGCTATGGAATCCAAACCCGTATTCCTTGGCAAGATCTCGCCAGTGTGGCCGTTCCTTACTATCAATTCGAAGCATGTTCCATCCTTATGCTGCTGTTTCTTTTAAGATATTTAGACTAAACCCACATGTCAGTATACATCGCTTAGCTTTGAGCGGCTGTGGCTTAAATAGCAGATTTGGGAAAGCTATAATGCTTCTGGGACGTAGAGCGGAGAAGAAGGCCTCTTCAATGGTTGGTTAGTGATGGAGAGAGGCCTTGTACCAATCGAGGACGCTAGTCATTAGGTACGAATTTCCCGAAGGAATGCATGACAGAGCGTAGATAATCCGGTTAGAGCAAACAATCTAATTGATGGTTTTATGAACAGTTTTGACCTGACTGACTCCATTTAAAAGACCGTTGATGCCTTCGCTGTAAACGCGGGTGGCTAACTTATTTTTTTAAATCAGCAGCTTAAATGCCGTCCATTTGTGGTGGACGGCATTTACTTGAGGCTCTAGCCCGATGAATTAACGAAAAAATAATTGGCTAAACGGGTTGAGCAATGTGGCTAGCCCTGAGGTAAAGTGCAGTGGAGCATCAAGCAGCGTCAAGCAAAGACAGTCTTGGTCAGCTCGGGTTTTGGGTGAGTGTTTATGCTCTGAAGTTTGGATGATGAAGTCCCCTGGGCGATAGGTGGCTTGTTCGTCCATAAACTCCCCGGCAAGTACCAAGGTAATTTCCTGCCCCTGATGTGTATGCTGCGGAAGAACGCTGTCACAATCCATATAGATGAAGTTCATCTTGCTCTGACCGGCCGTTGAAACATGGGCTCGTTTAATTTTTCCTGGTAAGCGTGTCCATGGCCCGATTTGATCTTGATGATTTTGTAGCACCCTTGGCAGATGAAACCTTCTGTTATCAAGTTCCAAATAGGTTGCTGTAGGCTCATTTGTTTCCAGTTGTGGTTCAGGGCTGTGGGCCAGGATTTTTTCAAGCATTGCATTCATGTCGTTAGACAGCGGTTCTGCAGTTGAAAGATCCAGTTCTCTGGCCAAGTTTTCTTCCATATCAGCAACTCGATGTCGGCAGTGGCTGCAAAATTCCAAATGGGCACTCATCATAATGCTCGACGCCGAGTCAAGATCGCCAGAAGCATATAGAGCTAGAGTTTCATTTGTAGGGTGGAAATGAATACTAGTCATCTAAAGCCTCCTTCATTTTCTGTAGTGCTAAGCGCAGCCGGCTTTTAACCGTGCCTAATGGGATACCTAATGCCTCTGCGACTTCTTGGTGCGATACTCCTTGCAGGCAAATGAGTCGAACCACTTCAGCCTGCTGTGGCGGCAAGGTATTAACTAGGTCGTCCAATTCACGGCTAACAATCGAGCGAAATTCTTTGGGTAGGCGTTCACTGTCTTGATCTTCGCAAAGTGTTGGCCAAAGATCGTCACCCTGTACCCAGTCTTGCTGGTGTTTAGACTTACGTAACATGTCAAATTTCACGTTTCGTGCAACAGAATATATCCACGTTAAAGCGGCACCCTTAGATTCATCATAAAGGTGTGATTTTAACCAGATTTTCAACATGGTTTCCTGAACTATCTCCATTGCCATCGACTCATCCCTCAACTGTTTGCGAGTAAAGTTGAGAAGTTTGGGAGCAACTAAAACAAATAACGTTTCATAGCTCCTTTTGCAGCGCGAATGTGCAATGTTGAACAACAGGGTTGCCACATCGGGTGCTGGCACGGCTTCGTTGAACATGGGCTCCTTAGTCTTTTCGGAGTCAGATAATCGGCTGAGTTTTATCATTGTTCTACTGCAAGCATGGGATCCATAACCGTTTAACGCAACACTTGGGTGTAAAGATCACTTTGATGAATAATTATTTTTAGATAGCGTAGACATAGCTTTGGGTTGGTTCGCTTTAATAAACGTTGTTTTATTTTTAAGGGAAGTGGCAGCAATTCCAGCCAGCGCCAGCATAGCCAACATGGATCTCGAAAATCAGCAGAGGTATCGACCATTAGCGGTGACTGATAGCCGTATTCGGCAAGCCATTGCTTTAGCCGAACGAACAGGATGTCATTTTCTGGCAGTTTTTGGTTGGTCGTCCATAAAGGAATAATCTTGGCGCATAGCCTAGGGGGATTGAATTGCACCTGGTCTTCAATACACCCCCATGCCTTTAGATCGACATCTACTTGAATTTGAGTGCCGGAGAGCCAATCAATATTTGTGATATGAGCATAGGTCACAATATCCCCTCCGGAAACCGCGACTTGGCCGTCGCTATCTTGCATCACTAACCAGAAACCGCCGGCATGGAGAGCCTCACGGATAGTATTGGAAAATACCATGCTACTTCCCCGTAACTGTCGTTTACCGAGAGGCAGAAAATGGTCTGCCGTGGCTAAAAAGGGCAGTGTGTGGTTTTGATCATTGATAATTTGCACATTACGTCCCCGTAAGGTTGTTTTACTCTAGTACGCCCCAATTCACGATCTAGATGACTTGGGTTTAAAACTTCAAACAAATAAATGGCATACCAGCAGGAATAAGAATAAATCTGGGCAATGCTGATCGATATGTTGGCTGCAAGCGTAAATTATCCCGACCAGTAATTATCAGGAAGAGGGTATTCGTATGAAAGCCAATTCGTTAGCGCTAGCGTTAGGTTCTGCTGTATTTCTATTTGGGTGTTCTGATGATGACGATAATTCGCAAATTCGTGTTACCCATGCCAGTAGTGATGCTCCGTTGGTAGCTATTACACTCAATGATGAAGTTGTTAAGGGCTTAGAAGAAGTTGATTATCAAACGGCCAGTGGATTTATTAGCTTAGATTCTGGTACTTATGATGTCGGGGTTCAGGCATTGCTCGCAGGCGGTGAAGAGGCCGAGGTGATCGGAGAGAATTTGGACTTTGCGCCCGACATGCAGTACGACATCATTGCGCTCAATAATACCGCCAGTATTGAGCCGGTAGTGTTGAGCAGGGATAATTTTGCCCCAGGCGCTGATGAAGTCCGTATTGATGTACTGCATGGCCACCCAGGCGTATCGGGCGTTGATATCTACCTGGCTACAGATAACAGTATCGATAGCGTGGAACCAGCCGTTAGTGGCCTTGAGTTCAAGATTGATAGCCCTGATTTGCCAGTCAGCATTCCCGCTGGTACTTACCGGATTCGAGTGACTTTGACCGGAGACAAAGCGGTTGTCTTTGACAGCGGTGAATTACCTTTGGCTGGGGGAAGTGATCTGATGATTACAGCTGTGCCCAATGTCGATGGCGGGGCGGTATCTCCAGTTAACCTGATGGTTGCTGATGGTGAAGGCGTAGCAGTGCTTCGCAGTTCAGGTGAACAAGCGGCAGTTAGGGTTGTTCATGCTGTCGATGACGCGCCAGAGGTTGATGTTCTGGCATCCGGTGCGCCTGTGGATGGTCTGACGGTGATTGCATTTAAGGAATTTCGAAGCCTAGATCTTGCCCCCGATACCTACAACTTGAGTGTAGCGGCATCGTCCGATAACACCCTGGTAGTCATCGAAGCACCTGATACCACACTGGACGCAGGTACGACGACAAGCATTTATGCTGTGGGTAAACTCAACAGCATTACAGATTCGACGATAGAACCTTTAGTGATTGCCGAAGATCTGCGTTCGGTCGCTACTTATGCCAAGGTACGTGTTGTGCATGCCAGTCCAACCGCTGGCGGTTTAGGGTTAGTTGATATTCATGCTTCTGCGGATGGGACGTTTGATGAGAGTACAGCGGTGCTTAAAGGTGTGGATTTTAAAGGTTCTGCTGTGTTGAATGTGCCTGCCGGTACCTATTTCTTGGCAGTCATCTTAGCCAGCGATGGTACTTTTACTCCAGCAGTCGAAGCGATGGCGACAGTCGATGATGGTGGAGTCTACTCAGTGGTCGCAACCGATGATTTTGCTGGGGGACTGGTGCTGAATGTTGATAATACGGCACCATAGCTGAGTTCCGATGGGCTCTTTATCGCAATTATTGCCAGCCTTTGAGGCTGGCATATTTGTTTATATTATTTGTTATTTTTCTTGCCCTTTTGATCTTTCTTATTGCCTTGTCCTGGGTTGTTGTCACCATGAACACTACTGTTTCCTTTGTTTTTTTTCTTCCATTCTTCACATTCTTCAGAGCTGATTTTGACATTGTCTGATTCCAGTTTCAGGCAGTCTTTACTCAGTTCAAAGCCATCGCCAGAAATTTTGACATCGGCTTGTGCCGAGCCAAGTGATAAGAAGAATATGATAGCCAGCCATTTTTTCATTGAATACCTTTACCTGTTGTTTTCACAAGTTTAAGTGTAGTCAAACTTTGTCTGACTGAATGTGGTTTAGTGCTGGAGACAAAAGGCCACTCGAATCTATGGAGTGGCCTTGCGTTGATGATAATTAAAACTTGAACTGACTGACCAGGCTCGTTAGATGATCAGCTTTTTGTTTCAGTTGATGGCAGTCTCTAGCGGTTTGCTCAACCATTGCATCACTTTGATGGGCAATTTCGGCAATACTGGTGACGTGCGGGGAGATTTCATTGATAACGCTTGACTGTTGATTGGTCGCAGAAGCAATCTGCATATTTATCGCATTCATTTCACTGACATTTGCAGAAATTGCCGTGAGTTGCTGCTCTGAATGGGAAGCCTCTGACTGGCAGGCTTTTCCAAGATCTGAGCTGGTCGCTATCGCACCCACAACTGCTTCGGTACGTTTTTGTAGTTTATCGATAATCTCCCGAATCTCCTCTGTTGAAGCGTGGCTTCTTGAGGCCAGCGTTCTGACCTCATCAGCAACAACTGCAAACCCTCGGCCTTGTTCTCCGGCTCGTGCCGCTTCGATAGCCGCGTTTAGGGCGAGTAGGTTCGTTTGCTCCGATACGCTGCTAATCACATCGAGGACAGTATCAATGGAGTTTGCATCTTGGGCCAGCTGACTGACGATTTCATTGGTATTACCCAGCTGGTGATTCATATTTTCGACACTTTCGTAAGTGGCGGTAACAGACTGATGGCCGGTTGCAATGGCTTCGCTTGCCGATGCGGCACTGTTCGCTGCACCATTTGCATTTTGTGCAACTTCGTCGGAGCTTGCCCCCATTTCGTGTATTGCCGTAGCGACTTGTTCTATCTTGCTGGTCTGCTGCTTTATTTCTTGTTCCATCGAGCGGGCAAGTTGATCGACATTTTGGATTGATGACGAGATTTCTGTACCGGTATCGGACACACTCTGCAACAGTTCGCTGAGGTATTGAACAAACTGATTATAACCTTTGGCAATTTGTCCCACTTCATCGTGTCGAGAATCATCCAGTCTTTGAGTTAAGTCACCGCCCCCTTTGCCAATATCTTCCAATAGCTGGGCAACCCGAGCAAACGGAGAGAGAAGCCTGTTGGTAGACCAAGCAGCGAGAGGAATAAAGATGACGGCGATAATCAGCGCCATAATGATCATGTTAAAGCTGAAATCATTCAGGTAGGCGAGAATTTCCTGTCTGGGCACTTGGCTCACCAGAGTCCAGCCAATGCTAGGCAGGGCTTTTGCCCCGATAATTTGGGGGCTGCCATCAAGCTCCAGTTCACGAACCATAGGTGTTGGGGCACCTAATAAGGACTGATAATTATCTATTCCCAGTGTTGATAGAGAGGCTCCGACGAGTTGTTTCTGCGGGTGGACTTTGATTACCCCTTGGTCGTCAACCAGAAATACGATGCCGCTTTCGCCAATACGGTATTGGCTAATAAGCTGGGTGATACTATCAAGTGTCAGCCCAATACCTGCGACCCCAATTCGGCGGCCGTTGTTAATGACGGCATAGTTAACAAACAGAGTGGGGATCCCGGTGGCCCCTTCAGTATCAATCGACAGCTCAAAGGGCTTTCCTGATTTCATAAATTGGAAGAACCACTGATCAGCCTCTGCGCTTGGGTTTACTGTTTTAAGAATGCCGTTCGGGGTGTAATAGGTGTTGTCTTCGGCCGAAATGAAATAAGATGTGATGGCATTGAATTCATTTTTTACCTTGGAAAGATATGATGACATTTCATTTTGTGACGTGTTGCCGGGATATTGAGTAAATAAGGGAGACAAGGCAACAATTTGTGAGGCAGTAATAGGGACGTTAAGCTGTGCATTTAAATCATTACTGACTTCTCCCAACACTGCGGGTAGCTCGCGATGAAATGTTTTGTCGATGAGAATATTCCAGCTCGAATTAAATGAATAGGTCCCCATCGCTGTAATAACGACTAACACGGCAAATATTGTAGCCAGTATCGCCTTCGTTCTAATTGTGAGTTTCACTTAATACTCCTTGCTGACGGTCTGATTGAATGAATAAACCTTAAGGAGCCTATAGTTAGGGCCTTAAGTGATACCGATATGCTTAGAGATGTAAGTTTTCATTGTTGCTTTGGTGAATATGGCCAAACAGGCAAAAGCAAAACGAGGTTGCGATGATAACTACTTCCTGAAATGCCAAGCAAGCATTCCATCAATATCGATTTTGGGAGGATACAGGACAGAATTTCTGCAAACTGAGACAATATAGACACATTTATCAAAAGTAATTTATAGTGGCTCTGATATTCATTTTGTTTATAAAAGGGAAAGGGATGTTGAGAGTTGGGTAATAATGAACGAATATTTGCATCTTAATTCGGTGCCAGTTGTTCCGGCCAGCTTGTTATTAATCCTGATAGTTTGAATGTTATTACTAATATAATTTACCCATGTTCAAATTAATTATTAATTTACAAATTTGTGCATAGAGCCGGAGAATTGGGTTTCCAGCTCAAGCATGTATTTACCCTGATTACTATCGGGCAAAGGCAAATTAGCTTTCTTTGATGTAAGCACTTAGAAATTGTGCTACAGCCATTTCAATGGCAATATCTCGATCTTGTTGGCTTGCAGGTGGTAAATGAACCAGTATTTGCGGCCAGAAGACGATTGACTTCAAGGCTGCGATAAACTGTTCGGAGGCAACTTCCGGGTATTCAACATCGAGTTTTCCTGCATCGCTACCCGCCTTAATCCATCGAGTTAAGCCCTTGCACCCTTCCAGTTGCTGTACCTTTTCCACCATCAGGGTGGCGGAATTGTCTGAACGCATACACTCCGATAGCACCATTCTGGCCAGAGACTGGAAGGTCGGGCAACACAACAGTTCGACCTCTTTCTCCGCAATGGCGGTGAGCTGTGCTTTGACCGATACCTGTGGGTCAAAGGGGATCTGGCTGATCACTCGCACATTAGACAACATCCGTTCAACAATGACACTGAACAGGCTTTCTTTGGTTGGGTAGTACTTGTAAAGCGTACGCTTGGAAACCCCAGCTTGCTTTGAAATGGCTTCCATGCTCGCCTGTTCCAGCCCTTTGTCAGCGAAAATATCGATAGCAGCGATAATAATATTTTCTTGTTTTACTTCTGCGACTTTTACCATTTTCTTCCTAATGATTAATTAAAAGTAAACGACCGTGTTTACTTCTGGTTTTTTCAAGTTATCATAAAAAGTATACAACAGCGTTTACTTTTGAGGCTAGCTAGAAATGAACACAACACTAAAAACATCAATGGTCGCAGTTTTGGCTGCTCTTGGGGTGGTGAGTGCAGGAAGTGGCTATGTCAGTGGTGACTACGTACGAAGCCAAGATTTGAGACAAGAGCGCATTGCGAGCTCTCCTCAGTTTGTTGATGGCAAAGTGGTGTCTAACTTGCCACAAGTAAACGCTGAAGAAGGTATGTTGAAGACGATGTGGAAGTTCTTCATGCAGCGTGACCGGTATAAGCCTGATAGCCGATTGCAGTATCAGGCTGTCGACACTGGCTTGTTGTCTGAATCAAGTAAGTCTTTGAGAGTGACCTGGCTGGGTCACTCGTCACTGTTTGTTGAAGTGGATAAGACTCGCTTGTTGATCGATCCTGTTTTCGAATATGCCGCGCCATCGTTGTTTTCGCGTTGGTTTGAGCGAAATGTTGATGCGCCAGTCAACCGAATAGAGCTGCCTGTCCCTGATGTGATTCTGATCTCTCATGACCATTACGATCATCTTGAAGAAAGTACTGCCCGATATTATGCCGATAAGGATGTTCAGTTTTTTGTTCCGCTCGGGGTTGGTAGCCACCTTGAGAAGTGGGGGGTCAAGCCGTCAAATATTCAGGAGTTTGATTGGTGGGAAAGCCAGCAGGTGAATTCTGTCACTATTACCTCGGCACCGGCTAACCATAATTCGGGACGAGGCCTGTTTGACTCGAATAAGACGCTATGGTCGTCGTGGGCCATTCAGGCCAATGCTGGCAGTGTGTTCTATAGTGGCGATTCTGCATACGGCGAGCACTTCAAGCAAATTGGTGAGCGACTTGGTCCGTTTGACGTGTCGTTTATTGAAGTCGCGGCCAACGTAAAAAATGGTAAGGGTTATCCAGTCGAAGGCTGGGGACACATGCAAGCAGCCCATACGATGCAGGCGCATTTGGATGTTCGGGCAGAAAAGTTGTTCCCGGTGCACTGGTCGACTTACGAGTTGTTTCTGCATCGCTGGGACGAGCCAGTGAATGATCTGATTGCCGAGGCAGAGCAGTACCAAGCGGATTTGGTAACCCCATTAGTGGGTGAATCGCTGGATTTTTCTCAGCCGATAAAAACTGCCTACTGGTGGCAAGACCAGGGAGAATTCGCTGAGTGGATTGATTACTCCCAGCTGGCTCAGGTTCAGCGTTAGTGAGTGTGGGCTTGCTTGGCGTGACGCGTCATCGGTATTTGTCTCGAATTTGAGTTTTTAATTCGATAATAAAAATTTGTCATCTTGTTTCTGGTATTTCTTCCTAAACTGAATACTTTATGGAGTGAAATTAGGGAAAAAGCATGAAAATAATGTTCACCTGTCGTGATAATGCTTGTCGCAGTATTCTTGCAGAAGCGATAGCACAAAAGTGTTTGCCTGAACGTTTTGAAGTGGCTAGCGCAGGGAGTGAGCCAGTTGGAGAGCTTCATCCCTATATTGAAAGTTACCTTGATGATATGGGGCTTAATCCAGACGATTTTCATAGCAAATCATGGGATGAACTAACAGGTTTCAAGCCTGATATTGTTATTTCCTTTGGTGAGAGCCAGCACAGTGAAATCGACGCAAGTCCGAACTGGGGGGCTGGTGGGATTAGAGTAAATTGGGAATTATACACCCCAATTGAGTCGGGTATGAGCAAAGATGAGTTTGAAGAACAGTATCGCCAGGTGTCGGCGTCGCTGAAGCGTCGTATTGATAAATTGGGTGCGTTCTACTTTGAAAAAATGATGCATGATGATATTTGTCATGAACTGGAAAAGCTCAGGAAAATGTAGTCAGCCTCAAATTTATTCTAAGTGTCGTGCTGAGGCACTTAGAATAAATGATGCTAGCCAGTTCTAAAACTTAATATTGACGCCGGTAAGCCAGTTATCGCTACTGAAATTATGGCTGAGTTCAATTCGTTGGTATTCAATCGTAATACCGACATGCTGGCCAAAGGTTATTTCAGTACCTGCACCATAATATGGATTCACGCCACTATACCTTTTAGTGATGTCCTCTTCTTTACGGATTTCAGAGGTAACTTCAACAGAAGAGTAATTCACTCCGGCCCTGGCAAATAACGTCAGGAAAGGTAACACCGGATATTGTGCTTTTGCGCCTAGTAGTCCGCCTTCAATACTCGATATTTCATCAAGGAAACCCAGGCTGCCCACGTAGCCGAGACCACCTGAGTTGGCATAGTAAGCGGTATCGAGAGCAAGATAGGGGGTAAAAAGGTAGTTATACCCGAGCTGAAATGCAAACCCAGCGTCCGCATGATCGTCATTGGAGATAGAACCGCCACCTAGGCGCAGCGCTACGTGGTGGTCAACTGCAAAACAGCTTGTTGAGCAGGTCAAGAGTAATAGAGGGATCAGCTTTTTCATACAGAGCTTAAAAAACATTGTTCATTTCTTTATGTTACCTATAAGTCGGTTTTATTTATATTCAGGCGGACAATTCCATACAATTTATATAAAGCAGAGGTTTCGTAGTGGCCTAATTTGAAACGCTTTGTTGTCACTCTTTCAGTGGGTGTTCAAGAATATAGTCAATTAATGCTTTGAGGGCCGGGTTGATGAGTCGGTTGGCGGGATATACCAGTGATACCGGCAGAGGTGTAAGGTTAAATTCAGTGAGGAGCGGTATTAATTCCCCCGACTCTATTAGTGGTTGCACCAAAAATTCGGGTAGCTGTGCAACCCCGTGACCGGATGCGGCAAACTGGGCAACGAGCTCGCCTTGGTTGACCTCGATGGCGATATTTACATTAACATGCTGTTCTTTTTTACCTTCGATATAGCGCCACTTACCGGGCTGGCGATTTGAGTTGTCTATTACACAGGGTAAGGTCATGAGCTCCTTCGGGTGTGAGGGTACGCCGTGTTGCTCCAGGTAATTTGGGCTTGCGACAAAAAGGACTTTCATTTCATCGATTTTACGGCCGATCAGGCTGGAGTCTGGCAATTCACCGACCCTAATGGCCAGGTCGATACCTTCTTCGACAATGTTTACGTAGCGGTTGACGAGCATCCATGACAGTTTGACCTCGGGATATTGCTTGAGGAAGTCGCTAAGAAGATACTGCACTCCCAGATGGCCGGAGTTAAAAGGGGCGGTAAGTCGGATATGACCGGCGATACGCTTCTGCCTTTGATGAGCGTTGGTCTCCAGGTTGTCTAGCCGCATTATCACATCTTTAAATTGTTCCAGGTAATAACGCCCCTCAGCGGTTAGGTGCATTGCACGGGTTGTTCGATAGAGTAACTGGCACCCAAAGTGCTTTTCTAGATCACTAACTTGTCGGCTGACGGCTGATGTGACCAGATTAAGCTGACGAGAAGCGGCGCTGAAACTCTGTTGTTCAACGACGACCAAGAAGGTGCGCATGGCCTTGACCAGATCTATCTTTCTTTTCACAAGAATAATCATTTCATTTTTAGGTTATTTTTCTATTTTACGCACAGGCTAAGCTAATACCAACTTAAACGGACAGCAATAGTGTGGAGCAGGTTATGAAAATTCTTCTTATTGGCGCAACAGGTACTATTGGCAGAGCCGTCGCTGCGCGTCTGGCCGATGAGCATGAGGTTATTTCTGCCAGTTTTTCTGGTGGTGACGTGCAGGTTGACTTAGGCCAAAGCGAATCAATTAAGGCAATGTTTGAGACGGTAGGCAAAGTCGACGCCGTCATTTCTACCGCAGGTCAGGCTAACTTTGCACCGTTTCAGGCCCTGAGTGACGATGACTATCAGCTGGCGCTGAATAACAAGTTGATGGGCCAGGTGAATCTGGTACGTATTGGCGCTGAATATGTGAAGCAAGGTGGTTCGATAACTTTGACTTCCGGGGTGCTGTCTCGACAGCCTATGCCGGGTAGTGCGTCAATAAGTATGGCCAACGGCGCTCTGGAAAGTTTTGTGAAAGCTGCTGCCCTGGAATTGCATCAACTAAGATTAAATGTAGTGGCACCGGTATTCGTTAAGGAAACCATGGCGATGATGGGGATGGATACGATCGATGGTGTTTCGGCTGCAGATACCGCGATTGCATACGAGGCTGCAGTCACGGGTGATATGCACGGTCAGACATTGGATATCACTGACTATATTTAAATCTAAACTCGCTAATTGTGTCTTTCCTCTTTAAAGGCATTCTTAATTTTTGCCCAATGTTTGATTGGGCTTTTTTATGCCCCCCGATAGCGAGATTGTAAAAAGAGAGCAAGAGTACTCAAAAGACCTGACCAATATCTCACTAGTCAGAAGCAAGACAATTAACTTACACCTATTGTGGTTATGTGGAGTGATGAGCTCTATTCATAATAATAATTGAGTCGTGAGAACTGGAGTGTTTCTGATGAATACTTCTATGTGTGTATTATTGGTCGTTGCGCTGACGTCTGTAGTTTCATGCCGGGATAATTCTGGTGGTGATAGCGCAAGCGATGCTGAAGGGGGGGCTGCAGCAGCAACATCGGATGGTGCTGATGCCCAAGATAATGCAGAGCCTGAACCACAGCCATTTGAACCGGAAGAGCCTTCTCCACCTGAACCGCGAGTCGATATTGATGGTCTTCCCATGCCTAATCTTGATGTTAGCCATGACTATGAAGCTTATCTTGATGATCAGCCTCGATACTACACTTCGATTACCTCACCGTTTGGTAATGTCCGCTCCCAGGACAATACTCCTTTTTCTAATCCTGTCCGTAATGACAGTGCTAACCTCGGGCGGGTGATTTTTTATGATGTTAGGCTATCAGCCAATAATACGACGTCCTGTGCTTCCTGCCATATCCAGCAGCATGGGTTTACCGATCCCGCACAGCTTAGTATTGGTTTCGATGGTGGAAAAACAGGCCGTCATTCAATGGGGCTGACTAATGCGACGTATTATTCGCCGAAAAGCTTCTTCTGGGATGAGCGTGCGGCTACGCTGGAGGAGCAAGTGTTAATGCCAATACAGGATGCGGTCGAAATGGGGATGGATCTGTTTGCACTGGAATCGAAGCTGGCGGAAACCAGTTTTTATCCCGAGTTGTTCACGAAAGCATTTGGTGATGAAGCCATTACCAGCCAGCGTATCTCAGAGGCGATGGCACAGTTTATTCGCTCTATGGTGTCTTACCAGTCAACATATGATCAGGCCTTTAGTGCCGGTGAGTGGAATGAACCAGACTTTGCTGCGGTGTTTACCGAGCAGCAAATGATGGGGCATCAACTCTTCACGACTCCACCTGACAGGGGAGGGGCCGGTTGTGCTGCTTGTCATCATACGTCTGCTCATACCCTTGATCGGTCACATGTGAATGGCCTTGATGCAAATACCAGTGATGATCCAGGGGCGGGAGGTGGTTTTTTTAAATCACCCTCACTGAGAAATATTGCCGTTGGGGCTCCCTATATGCATGACGGGCGATTTGAGACTCTGATGGACGTGGTGGAGTTTTATAACAGCGGGGTACAGCCGCACCCTAATTTAAGTCCTGATTTGAGGGTTAACCGGAGCCTTACTGGACCGCCTATCCGGCTCAATTTGACTGAGGAAGAGAAAGAGGCGCTGGTGGCGTTTATGGAAGCTCTGACGGATGAGGATTTCCTGGCTAACCCAATATTCAGTGATCCGTTTTCCGAGTAATACAAATTCGGATGATTGGTATTATTTATGTCAAACCTAAAAAAGCCAGCAGATGCTGGCTTATGCTGATTGGTATTATTGGTCATGGCCGGATCAACCGCCCCAGCTTTTGCTGCCACTGGATGATTTGCTCCAGCTTGATTTTGCTGAAACCGTAGAGCCGAAGCCGCCGCGTGAAATCGTACGGCTCACGGCGGGCTTGGGTTTCATCTGATCTTTTGACACCCGAACCTTGGTTTTCTTATAGCTACTGCGGCCATAATCGTAGCCGTCGGCGGTGGTCCAGCGATCATAGAAAATACTGCCGGGGTAATAGGAACGGAACATAGGCTGAGAATAGTAGCCACGGTTACTGTCCATCATACGGCCAAACATAAATCCTGCCATGGCTGGCATAAACCAGTTGTTGCGCTGTGACTGGACACAGGCACCGACACCAAATTCAGCGATACAATCACTTTGTGTCTGGTATTTAGGGGCGGTACGTTCGGCTTCTTCTAGCGCATACTGGTATGCGGCCTGACATTCACTGCTGTAATTGGGGTTGTCATCGATACAGTCATCTAAGCTTTGGTAGATAGATGCTTCGCTACTGGTATCGCTACATCCGGAAAGCATGGCACCGGCAAAAGCAACGGTCACTGGAGCAACGGAGAAGGTCTGCCAGTTTTTGCGCATGCTAGCCAATACCACCTGCTTACTTCGTTTCATAGCGGTAGCTCCTAGTAAGTCATGCAAGCGGCATTGAGTAGGCCGACCGAAACGGAGGTTGCTGCCATCACAATGCCGGCAGGGATCTCGCCGGCTTCAATACGCTCGACGATTTTAGGCATAAAACCGAAGCGTACAATGAAGAAGGCAATCAACTGGGCAATTAGCGCAACGACACCCCAAATGGCAAAATCGACTAAATTGACGGAGTTGCTGGCCGCCCCAGCTATCGCCAGGCAGTAACCGACTATCGAGCCCGAAAGGCCGATAGCGGCAGCTATGTTCTGCTGATCTTTGACCAGTTTCCACTCGTCATGTGGCGTGAATCGTACATACACAAACTTAAACAGCAGCAAGAAGCCTAGAGATAGTGAAAAGTACAGTAAAAAAGCCCCTAGACCAGCAAGAGAGTTTGCAAAAACTTCCATGTGAATTCCTAATAAATTAAATAGTTACAAATTAACGGACACACCTTAGCCAATCAGCTTAAAGTCTGTTGGAGAAAGGTTTATACCGGTACTGGTTGCCAGGCTGCGTTCTGCACGGTGATGAACAATTTGCTCTTCCCCGGCAACCAATACCGATTCGAAAACGTCATTGCCGACTTCACGTTCATAGATCATGACGAATTGATCGGTTTCGCTGATTTTGCCGTTTTCAAGCCAGGTTTTTTCGGTCATTGCAACTGGGCGACTGTTTTCCCATACTTTTTCAAAGAGGTGGCCTTCGAGCTCCCAAGTGGGTTGTACGATTTGGTTGTGAAGTAAATGCTTCCACTCTGACTCGGTATCAATTGGCTTAGTATCATAGAAGTAATAGAGCTTTACCTCGCTGATATCAGCCTCGCTAGTGCCATGGGTCAGTACTTGAATAAATCCGTCGTCATCGGTGTAATAGCGTAGCAGGCGGGTCTGTTCATCGAGTTGAACCTCGCCAACAGCTTTAATCAGTTGGGTGCGGGATGCGCCTTCTATCACCAGATCCGGCTCGATAAGGCGAAGTTTCAGGTCATCTAACTCGAAGGCGCCGCCAAGCCTCAAGCCTAGGATTTCAGGCGGCTTAGGGGCAGAGTCTTGTGGCGCTGTTTTTTTCTTAAACCAATCAAACATATTGGCTCCTGATTTGTGCTTTAGATAGGCTGGATAGCGATTTATCCAGCTGGCTATGTGCGTTTGTTTCTATACAGCAGTTATATGGCTTAATGCCATTTGAAGTTATGGACACGTTCATCTGAAATATAGAAAAGCTTCGCGCCCGGTGGTACTTCACGTTGAAGAGATGGGTTGAGTTCTACGCCGTTGCCAGCATCGATGGCGATCAGTATGGCTTCATACTGCTCTTTGAAAGAGGAGAACAAAGCCTCAATGCTGGTGGTTGTGCAGTCTGCTGGGTAAGTTACTGAATATTGAGTCATACCTTGATGGGTACTGAGCAATTCGTGATGTAGTTCGCTGGAGCCGGGATCAATGGCCGCCTTGGCCAACATCTCAACGGAGACGGAGGGAATACACTCGGCATTCGGGCAGTGTTGCTTCAATAATTGGCTAAGCGCTTCATCATTGAAGTAAGCCAGTAGATGGGCGCCTGGATTTTTGTTAGCACAGAATAAGGCGGCTGACAGAGTGACGTCATCTTCAGGGTTATCGATGAGGATACAGCTCGCTTTTTCGATATTGGCGCGAGCCATACCTTCGCTATCGGTAAAGCTGGCAACCCGGACAAACTCGACTTCACCCGGAAGGGGGTTTTCGATTTCAGGACGGACACACAAGACGATCGGGCGATGGCCTTTCTCTTCGTATTGCAGCATTTTGATAAGGTGGAGGGTCCGCTGTTCGTTCCAGCCCAGTACTAAAATATGGTTGTTCACATTGAGGCTCCGTTTTCCCAATAGGCCACTTTTCCAATAATGAATGAAGACACTGGCGACACGCCCCACGCCTAAAGCAAACAGGCCAAGACCGCCAGGGATCACGAATAAGGAGGCGACCCACTTCCCAGTTGCCGTGGTCGGTGACATATCTCCGTAGCCAACAGTAGAGGCTGTTACAAAGAGGTAATAAATAAAGTCGGTGAATGATCGCGTGAGATCGTGTTCGCCGGCTATCGTCAGTAATAGCCAGCTTATGACACAGTAGCCGAGCAAGGTAAGCAGAAGGTTTCGTCCATTTAACTGGGCGAAATTACGTACCGCCCAGCGTTGGAAGAGAATCCATAGTGACATTGTTACCTCCGGGGCTTACCTGCTTGCGGGCTCTCTTGGGATAATGTAGTCAAAGCAATAGTTTTACTTGCCTAAAATCCGGGCGAGCTCATCTTCGGCTGATGACTTTGCTCCCGGAGTAATCCCGGCTTCAGCCAGTTTCTTGTCAAGACTGCTGCCTGATTGCTCTTCAGCCATCTCCGCAGCCGCTTCCAACTGGGCGGATTTTTCGGCCTGGCGTTGCTTGATTCTATCGAGTGACTCAACGGCAGTATGCATTTTGGCATTGGCGCCGACGTTGGTGGCAGACACTGCAGATTGTGCTTTCTGGACTGCCTCGTTCGCTTTCACTACATCGACTTGCTGTTCAAGCTGACGCAGCTTGTCTTTTGCTTGCGCAATATTGGTACGCATGCTTTGCTCGGACGCGACAAACTGATCGAGGTATGTCTGCTCTGCCTGCTGTTCATTACGCAGTGTCGCCACTTTTTGGGCGCATTCAAGAGCCAGTTCTTGCTGGCCTTTTTCCATTGCGCCGCGTGCATGGCCCTCATACTCTGCAATACCGTTATTGAAGGCGTCGACTTTCTGGTTGGACATTTTGCGTTTGGCGACAATCGTCACCAACGCTTCGTCAGAACGGCGAAGTTCTTGTTTGGCTTCTCGGATCTCCTGATCAAGGATTCGTAGTGCCTGGCTATCCGCCACTGATTCTGCAGCCTCGTTTGCACCGCCTTTAATAGCCGTAAATAACTTTTTCCAAACGCTCATTATGCAATCTCCGCGAGGTGATCTTGGTAAAGGTCGATAAAGGCTTCAACATTACGGAACAGGGTAGCGACTTCAATCACCACACTTTCGGCCTTTGATTGGGAAGATAAAGAGCCAAATGCCACATAGTAGCTGTTGCCCTCTATTTCATTGATTCCAATGGTTGATAACGGGAACATCTTATGGGTCCGCAAGATATCGTTATTCAATGCGTTGATATCTTTGACTTGTGCCTGCGGAAATAGCAGCACTTCAACAAGGATCTGTTCGCCTGCGACAGCGAGAAAAGCTTCGATATTGTCCTCATTACGGAGAATCAGCGTCTGCTCATTGGCCTCGACCTGCCAGCCTTCATGTTCACTCAGGATCGGAAGAAGATCTGATAATTGCCATGTCATAGTTGATACCTTATGGGTTAGTTGTCCGCATGTTGATCAAAAAGTGTACTCTTATTATGGGGTTAAACAACTTAATTGCCATCTAATGTGGATAATTTGTTGTGATTTTGTGAGCTGTTATGGGGCTTTTACTACACGCACTCGTTGAGGGTAGGGTGGGGGGAGTGGATTTCGTTTTGGCAGGACTATAGGCTAGGGTCTACCAGCCTGTATCGTGAAGGGGGTTAGCACGCGGTTTAGGGGCGATCACGCTTTTTCCAGGTTGAGCATGATGTTGAAGCTCTTGCCTAGCAGGCGAGGAAGATCATACTCCTTAGCCTCTTTTCCCAGTTTCTGTTCAATTAGGTCTTCGAGCTCCTGCCAGTTTTGTTTGGCCTTTGCGATGGCTGTGTGATGAGAGATATTGCCGATCAGCAACTGTAATACGGCTCTAAACTTGGGCTGGGTGATGGCTTGCTCGAAAGAGTGGGTGAAGCTTTCTCGGTTACTCAGATCAAGCGATGTCAGTACCGTATCGAAAATTTCGCCGTCGAGTGCATTTAGAAAGTCTACTTTCTTCTTGAAGTGATTCAGTATTCCGCCGCGTGAGATACCAGTCATTGTCTGTAGCCGTGTATAAGTCATTTTCTCGTAACCGAGCTGAGGATCAAGCAAGCATGTGATCACAGCATCGATGATTTTCTGGCGGGTTTTCTGGGATTCTTTCGAGGTTACTTTGGCCATTATATTGTATCCAGTTGCATTGGTAGTGATATCACGGTTTTCTCGGCTTATTCCGATTGGTTTTCATACAAAGCCAGCCAGCTGTAGGCAAACGGATAGCACAACTCCGTTAGGAGGGAGCCCGATATTTACTGCTGATGGGGGATATCTGTCATCAATTGCACCATAGTTATTGTCATTATTAGTGGTTTAAGACCATGGTAAAATCGGATAGTTACTTATGGTATGGTAAACGGTATTTGCCTGCAATATTTTTCAGTGTGGCGTACTGTTTATTGGTGAGGTTAAAGAAAAGAAGGGGGATTGTTCGACGAGAGCCGTTAGTGTGTTTCAGGTAAAAAAAAGCCGGGTAGAATACCCGGCAATTTGGTAGGTACAGAGGTGCAATACAGTGAAGCACCCTATTGTTTTGCGTTATATTGAACTATCGGCAGGCGATTAAGCCAGTAGTTCTTTAGCAGTGTTTACAACGTTTTCAGTTGTGAAACCAAACATCTTGAACAGCTCGCCTGCTGGTGCAGATTCGCCGAAGGTAGTCATACCGATGATGCGACCGCCGAAGCCAACGTACTTGTACCAGAAGTCCGCAATACCAGCTTCGATAGCGATACGAGCAGTTACGTCTGATGGCAGTACCGCTTCGCGGTAAGCAGCATCTTGCTTGTCGAACAGATCAGTTGCTGGCATAGAAACAACGCGAACCTTGCGGCCTTCAGCTGTTAGCTGTACGTATGCTTCTGTTGCTAGTTCAACTTCAGAACCAGTAGCGATCAGGATTAGCTCAGGCTTGCCTTCACAATCTTTCAGGATGTAGCCACCTTTAGCGATGTCAGCAACCTGTGCTTCAGTACGCTCTTGCTGTGCAAGGTTCTGACGCGAGAAGATCAGTGATGTTGGGCCGTCTTTACGCTCGATAGCGAATTTCCAAGCCACTGCAGATTCAACCTGGTCACATGGGCGCCATGTGCTCATGTTAGGCGTCAGACGCAGAGAAGCGATTTGCTCTACAGGCTGGTGCGTAGGACCATCTTCACCCAGACCGATTGAGTCGTGAGTGTAAACCTGGATGTTCTGCACTTTCATCAGCGCAGCCATACGCATTGCGTTACGTGCGTATTCCATGAACATTAGGAATGTTGCGCCGTATGGTACGAAACCGCCGTGCAGGGCAATACCGTTCATGATAGCTGTCATACCGAATTCACGTACACCGTAGTGGATGTAGTTACCAGTGAAGTCGTTCGCTTCAAGAGACTTAGAACCAGACCACATAGTCAGGTTAGAAGGCGCAAGGTCAGCAGAGCCGCCCATGAATTCTGGTAGTAGTTTACCAAAGGCTTCTAGAGCGTTTTGAGAGGCTTTACGTGATGCGATGTTAGCAGGGTTCGCTTGAAGATCTGCAATGATAGCATTTGCTTGCTCTTCCCACTGTGCAGGTAGCTCGCCATTTGTACGGCGCTTGAATTCTGCTGCTAGCTCAGGATGTGCTGCTGCGTATGCGGCAAACTTCTCGTCCCATGCTGCTTCTTTCGCTGCACCTGCTTCTTTCGCATCCCACTCAGCAGCTACGTCTGCAGGGATTTCGAAAGGACCGTGGTTCCAGCCTAGGAATTCACGTGCTGCTGCGATTTCTTCAGCACCTAGTGGCGCACCGTGACAGTCGTGAGAACCGGCTTTGTTTGGCGAACCGAAGCCGATGATTGTTTTGCAGCAGATAAGCGTTGGCTTGCCTGTTTCTGCTTTAGCTGCTTCGATAGCGGCGTTGATCGCTTCTGGATCGTGACCGTCTACTGCTGGAATTACGTGCCAGCCGTATGCTTCGAAACGCTTAGGTGTGTCGTCAGAGAACCAGCCTTCAACTTCACCGTCGATAGAGATACCGTTGTCATCCCAGAAAGCAACTAGCTTGCCTAGGCCTAGTGTGCCAGCAAGAGAACATGCTTCGTGAGAGATACCTTCCATCATACAACCGTCACCCAGGAACGAGTAGGTGTAGTGGTCAACGATATCGTGGCCTTCGCGGTTGAACTGGTCAGCCATTGCTTTCTCAGCAATCGCCATACCTACTGCGTTAGTAATACCCTGGCCTAGTGGACCAGTAGTCGTCTCGATACCCGGTGCATAACCGTACTCAGGGTGACCCGGTGTTTTTGAGTGAAGCTGACGGAAGTTCTTCAGATCATCGATAGATAGATCGTAACCAGTAAGGTGAAGCAGTGAGTAGATCAGCATTGAACCATGGCCGTTTGACAGGATAAAACGGTCGCGATCAGCCCACTCTGGGTTTTGTGGGTTGTGGTTCATGTGGCTACGCCACAATACTTCAGCGATATCAGCCATACCCATAGGTGCGCCTGGGTGACCTGAATTTGCTTGCTGTACACCGTCCATGCTTAGGGCACGGATTGCATTTGCTAACACTTTACGTTCCATATTGGTTTCCACTATAGAATTTATTTGAGTCGATAATTATATCGATACAGAAATGTAAGAAAGCGGCTGGTTGGCCGCTTTCTGAAATATGTCTAAGGCTTACAGACGCTCAGCAATCATTGCTTCTAGTTTGCCCTGGTCAACCGCGAAGTTGCGGATACCGTCAGCCAGTTTCTCAACCGCCATAGCATCTTGGTTGTGATCCCATAGGAATTCAGCGTGAGTCATTGCTGCTGGACGTTCTTTAACTTCAACGTCTGCAGAAAGCTTCTGAACCACTTCGCCTTCAGCGTCGCTTAGTTCTTGTAGCAGCTGTGGGCTGATGGTCAGGCGGTCACAACCAGCAAGTTCTAGGATTTCGCCAGTGTTACGGAAGCTTGCGCCCATAACGACAGTGTTGTAGCCGTGTTCTTTGTAGTAGTTGTAGATGCTCGTTACAGAGATAACACCTGGATCTTCCTGTGCTTCGAAATCACGGCCTTCTTTCGCTTTGTACCAGTCCATGATACGACCCACGAAAGGAGAAATCAGGAATACGCCTGCTTCTGCACATGCACGAGCCTGAGCAAAAGAGAACAGTAGAGTAAGGTTACAGTTGATGCCTTCTTTCTCTAGTACTTCAGCAGCACGGATGCCTTCCCAAGTAGAAGCCAGTTTGATCAGAATGCGATCGTTAGTGATGCCAGCATCGTTGTACATTTTAATTAGCTGACGAGCTTTAGTGATGCTGCCTTCTGTGTCGTAAGAAAGGCGAGCGTCAACTTCAGTAGAGATACGGCCTGGTACAACTTTTAGGATTTCTTTACCGATGTTTACTGCAAGCATGTCGCAAGTGTCTTGAACCTGCTGTGCTTTGTCGTCGCTTTGTGCTTTTGCGTAAGCGATCGATGCATCAATAAGAGGAGCATATTCAGCAATCTGGGCTGCTTTAAGGATCAGAGATGGGTTTGTAGTCGCATCTTCCGGTTGATACTTACTGATAGCCTCAATGTCGCCAGTGTCAGCAACAACAGTTGTTAGCGCGCGCAGTTGTTCCAGTTTAGTGCTCATATCTTTCGACCTTCAAAGTGTTAGGGCTTGTCTGATTGCTAGCTAAAAGTGTAGCCAGAATAGGTAATTTTACCTGTAATTAACCCAAATGTTTCAAACCAAAAACATGGCCTGTGAACATATGGATCATCAAAGAACAATTGATGGGTTGATAATTAGCTTTTTACTGCAACTTGTCAATTATAAACAGTGTCAAATCGTGCATAGGTCTCATTTTTCATTGGCTTTGGCCTGATATATAGCTGTTGATAACAAAATCTGTTGATAATTATGGCTGGTTTCGAATGTTTATGGTGTGAGCATATGATCCGCAGTGTGAGCGGTTGCTCGGGTGGCGAGGGTGAAATTCATGGCAATTTGATAAAGAGTGAGCAATTACGTAAGTAATTGGATATGAAAAAAGCGGCATTAGTTGTTATCTGCAGGCAAAAGTTCAGAGTTTAGGGCGTTGAAGGTCATTACCTCGCAGTTTGTTTTCTTTGTTGTTCTTCAATGCATACATACTCATACATGACACCCATTATTGAACGCTGTATTATTGCGTTCAATTTAAGTTAGACATTAAGGTCCGACTCAAAGTAACAAGACAAATACTCGCCTTTAAACGGAACACATCATGAAAAAACGCTGGATTTCGGCTGCCATTACAACAGCTATCGTAGCCGGTATTGGTTATTACTTCACAGTAAATGCAGAAGATAGCATGCCATTACCTTTAATTACTGTTGAAATAGGGACCATCGAAAAACAAGCCGTTGCCGTTGGGCAAATAGTGCCCGCACATTCCGTTCAAATTAAATCTCAAATCGAAGGGATTGTTGGTGAGATCTATCATTATGTTGGTGAGGACGTTGAAGCTGGTACGCCGCTGATCAAGATCCGTCCTAATCCAACACCACAGCGTTTAACGCAAGCCATCACTGAGCTGATGTCGAGTCAGGCGCAATTAGAATCCTCCAAGCAAAAGCTTTCAAACCTTGAGCGCTTGGTTCAAAACCAGGTCATTCCTAAAAACTACGGTGATTACATTCAGGCACAAGCCGATGTACGCCAGAACAATGCTGATCTACAGCAAAAACAACAGAATTTAGACCTGATCCGCAGCGGCGAATCATCAATAGGTGAATCAAAACTCACATCAACTATCGTGGCACCGATCTCTGGCACCGTTTTGAACCTTAACGTTGAGGTGGGTGAACCGATTATATCGACTGAATCGAGCCAATCAGCCACTCAAATGATGTCATTAGCCAATATGAATGACATGATATTCAAGGGCAGTGTGAGCGAGCACGATGCCGCGCGATTAAGTGTCGGTATGCCCGTTACCATGACGCTCGCCCCTTACCCTGAAACGGAGGTAACAGGCACGTTGAGCAAGGTTGCTGTGCAGTCTGAAAAGCTCAATTCATCGCAAGAATCATCAACGACCGGGCAGCGTAGTTTTGATAACGGCTTCCAGGTCGAAGTAAGCAACATTCAATTCCCTGATGGCCTCATTGTGCGTTCCGGGTTTTCTGCAACCGCACAGATCACTCTGAAGAAAGCCGAGAAAATCACCACGATTCCAGAGCGGGTTTTGCAATTTAGCGGTGATAACGGTGACGAGCCTGAAGTATTGATCCCCGATGAATCTGAGCAAGGTTTCCACGCGGTTCCGGTCAAACTTGGATTATCTGACGGTATCAACGTGGAAGTTATTTCAGGTATAGAGCAAGGCGAGCAGATTGTTGATTACAGCATGATGGGAGCAATACCGAATGCTTAATCTGACTCAACTTGATGCTACAGCTGAAAAAAACGGTTCGTATACAAAGCAAGAGGCGTATACAAAACCGGGGTTATGTCGCAAGTCGGTTTCACCTAAAACAACATTACGTATTTTAGGGGCGGTGTTGTTCATGGGAATAACACCGCCTAGCCACGCCATCACCATTGAGCAGGCATGGGAGGCATCAAAAGCTTACGATCCAAGTTATCAAAAAGCGCAAATTGATACCCAAATCAGCGAAACCGGTATCCGTTCAAGTCGTAGTAATTTGCTTCCGGGGCTAAGTGCAAACGCTAACTCAAACTGGAGCGAGAATGGTGAGAATACCAATGGCTATTCGGTAACCCTGAGTCAAACAATCTGGGACAGCTCCAAATGGTCAGGTTTAGAGGCTTCTGAAGCCTCTTTTGCCAGTTCGCAATTAAAAGAACGTCAAGCACACAATGATCTTGCTGAAAAGCTGGTCACCGCCTACCTTAACTTAGCCAAGGCTCAGGGGGATTTTCGTCTAGCAAAGCAGAAGCTCGATGAAGGGCAGAAAGTGCTCAAAATCACTGAGCAGCGTTATGCTGCAGGCGGTGTAATGGCGACAGAGGTTGAGGATATGCGTGCCAACCATGTTGATGAGCAAGCGCTGATCCTTCAGGTTCGTTCAGATATTGATACGCTGCAAGCCGCTTTAATGGCCTTGATTGGTCAATTGCCTGACTCAGTAGATGAAATCAGTATAACGTCACTGAAACAGCCGCCGATGTTAGTCAGTAGCGAGAAAGAGTGGCTAGCACTGGCGCGAAATAACAGCCCTGAATTATTGGCAGCGCAACAGACGTTAAAGGCCAGCCAATACCGGTATGATCAAGCCAGGGCAGGATATTATCCAACCATTGAAGGTTCGCTGAGTTATAGCGATAACGATCGTCGTAACCATGATGATTTGAGCGCAGGTCTCACCTTAAATATTCCGATTGATTTAAACGGTGCAACCCGTGCGAATGTTGATCGCTCAAGTTTGTCTGTTAACCAGGCCAGACAAGATATCCGTATTGTCGAAATCAACATCAAGCAAAGCATCCAGAGTCGCTTTAACCAACTGCAACTTGACTGGCAGCGGGTTGAGATGGCGCAGCAACAAATTGCCTCGCGTGAAAAAGCCCTAAAAAGCAAACAAGCCGTTTATGACGCTGGTTTAGTTGATGCGACAGATGTTATTACTGCCCATAACAACTTATTTAGCAGCAAAAACAACCTGCAAGCACTGCTTTACCAATACTGGCAACATCGGGTGTCATTATTACAATCTGTGGGTAAATTGGACGACGATACGATTACGCAAATATCGAGAGCGCTTGAATCATGATGCCGATGCTACAACAAATCGCGCAAACGCTATTTGCTCACAGGCTTCGTAGCTTACTCGCCATTATTGCTATCGTATGGGGCATTGTCTCTGTGCTCGTACTGATGGCTTTAGGTGAAGGTTTCTATCAAATTAACGCCAAGTCTTTCTCATTGTTAATGAGCGACACGCAATTAGCCGTACCCGAAATGACCAGTAAACCCTGGCAAGGGCTGCCTGCTCGCCGTGAGCTGACATTTACCGAACCTGAGTTTCGTCAACTCGAAAATCAATCAGCGATAAAAACGGTGTCAGTGTTATACCGTAAGTGGGAGGCCAGTGTTACGGATATCACCGGGCATACGCTACCCGGTTATATTCGGGGTGTAGACAATCATTATGTCGGCATGCGTAAAGTCAAACTCGCACCGGGCTCTCGCGATATCAGCATGAGTGATCTGAATAATCATAACCGGGTTGCGATTATCGGCTGGCAATTGGCACAACAAGGTAACCTAGCCATTGGCGACAAGCTAAAGGTCAATGGTATTCCTTTTCTGGTCACCGGTATTACTAAACAAAGTGAAGGCGGCATGTCGATGGGCTACGAAGACAGCCAGGTCATCATACCCAGCACAACCTTCACCGATCTATGGAGTGATAAACCGTCACAGGTAATGGTGACCCCAGCGGAAGGAATATCAGGGGTGATCCTGCGGCAAAATCTGCTGTCGTTCTTTGCCAATCAAAAACACTTTGACCCGACCGATCGTCGTGCGGTATGGATCCCCGATTTCAGTCAGGATGCCAAGTTCTTTACCGCACTGCTACGCGGTATTCAGTTATTCCTGGGAGCCAGTGGCGCAATGACACTCGCGGTTGGCGCATTAGGTGTCGCTAATATTATGTTCTTATCTGTCACCGAACGAATCCGGGAAATTGGCGTACGCCTGGCGATAGGCGCTACCCCTAACAACATCCTGATGCAATTCTTACTGGAGGGGGGCATGCTGGTGGCCGTAGGAACAGCGCTTGGGATCATTCTCTCTTATTGCTTGGTTGCCATCATGAATCAAGTTGGTTTGCCGGACTGGCTGGGTAACCCGGTTCTCACGATAGACGCTATTGTTATGGCACTTTCTGTCACTGTGGTTCTTGCGTTGCTGGCTTCGTTTTTCCCCGCACGTCGCGCATCAAATCTGACACCGGTTATTGCGTTAAGCGCGAGGGTATAGCATGTTTCCGTTTCGACAAATTCTACAAGAAATGGCCGCCGAAAAACTGCGCCTTGGCCTGACAATACTGGCGATTGTGTGGGCAACGGTATCTATCGCTTCAATGCTCGCAATTGGTGAAGGGTTACGGCAAGGGCTAATTCGCACCACCAGTAATGGTAACGGTAACCTCATCATGTTGACGGGTGGATTTGCTACTCAAGACTACGGTAACTTTTCGAAAGGTAAGCAGCTAAAGCTCAAACCCGATGATGTAGATGTGTTACGGGCTTTGCCTGCGATTGAGCAAGTCGAGCCCAGCGCCACATGGGATGCCTCGGTACGGTATAAAGACACCCCTACATGGCAACAACCTCTGGCAGTCTACCCTCAATATAAAGATCTGACCGGGTTAGATATTGCCGCAGGCGGACGGTGGTTTAACCCTTTAGATATGAAAGAGCAACGAAAAGTCATCGTGGTGGGTCGCAGCACCGCAGTCCGTTTGTTTAACGAAAACGATGATTTTGATTGGGACAATATGCCTGAATTAGAATCTTCCCCCGTAGGCAAACAGGTAAAAGTGGGAGATGAAAACTTCACCGTGATTGGCGTATTAAAAGCCAACAGTTCCAACATTGAGGACGGAGTCCCCATTGATTACGCGTTATTTGTGCCGTTTACGACATGGCTGCGCTTCAATGCCAACGCATCGCTAGGGGCTATTCATATCAAGCCTGCAGATGGATTCGACCGTAAGAAAATCGCCGATACCGCTAAACAAGTTATCGCGCGAAAATATGGCGCCAGTGTACAGGACGAACAGCTGATCCAGACGCAAGATATGCTGCTAAGGCAAAAAACCATGCGCAATTTCCTCATTGGATTGCAGGGGTTTCTTGGCATTATTGGCTTGATTACCCTGGCCGTTGCGGGGATTGGTATAGCCAACGTCATGTACGCTACGGTCAAGCGTGCGACGCGCGATATCGGCGTGAGAATGGCCGTTGGGGCCACACCCGGTGACATCAAATTACACTATATGATCCAGGCGTGTATCACTATCTCTATTGGTGGCCTGATCGGGCTTGGCCTGACATATAGCCTCGTCCAACTGCTTCAAAGCATTCCCATTCAGGGGAACGGGCTTTACGAGTATTTAGGGAGGCCCACACCTGAACTGTCATTCACCATTGTCGGCCTCGTCATACTGGCGCTGAGTATCGTTGGTATTGCCGCAGCATGGTTTCCGGCCCGTCATGCAGCAGGCATTACGCCATTAGAAGCCCTGCAAAGTGAATAGCCGCTCATCAATATATCCGAGGAATATCATGCCCCTAGTTCAACTTGATGGCATTAGCAAACACTACAAAAGTGGTGATGAAGACGTTTACGCCCTGGATGGGATTAACCTGACCATTAACAGAGGTGAGTTTCTATCGATCCTCGGGCCGTCGGGCTCAGGAAAATCGACACTGATGAACGTATTAGGCTGTTTGGATAAACCGTCTTCAGGCCATTATCATTTGGAAGACCGTGACGTTCCTGCCTTGAGCCGCAATCAGCTCGCCGTCATCCGTAACAACAAGATCGGCTTTGTGTTTCAGAGTTTCAATTTATTGGAATATGCCACGGCACTCGAAAATGTTGCTTTACCCTTGGTGTACGCTGGTGTGAATGCGAAAACCCGTCGGGCCAAAGCGGCAGAGCTGTTAAAGCGGGTGGGGCTCGGCGAGCGAATGAATCATAAACCTAACCAATTATCCGGAGGTCAAAAGCAGCGTGTCGCGATAGCCCGAGCCTTGGTCAATGATCCCCAAATCATTCTGGCCGACGAACCGACAGGAGCTTTAGATTCAAAATCAGGAGCTGAGATAGAAGCATTATTTAATGAACTACATCAGGAAGGATGCACCTTGATTATTGTTACCCACGATAATGCCCTGGCTCGCCGAACAAAGCGTATTATTAATATCAAAGACGGGAAAGTCGTCGGTGATGAAATGCTGACAAGTGGCTAGATGAAGATCTCATTCGTTATAACATTGGGATAGGGCGCTCTTTGTTATTGTTCTCTTTTCCTATAGCCAGGCTAATGCATCTAATACAAAGTACTTGCTAATGGCCAGCTTGAGAATAAATACCAGCCATCCCATTGCGCCGGCGAAAAAGCCCCAGCGCTGCCAGGCATTTTTGGCCTTAAGGGCAAAAGCGCCGCAGAGTATATAGGCCACAACACTTACGAGTTTTACCGATAGCCAGGGGGCGGCTGGGGTAAACGGGATAAAGCCTGTTATCCCTATTAAGGAGGTGCCGCTGGTTAGCAGCAACGAGTCATTAATATGCGGTATGACTTTCAGTATCCGATTATCAGCCCAGGCAGACTGGCGACATACCAAGCCGTATCGCAATAAAAATAAACTAATGCTGAGCATCACGGTAATGACATGAAATGTTTTAATCGCTAAATACATAATGTTTTTACTCTAGGGAGTGATGTCCCTAAATTATGTTACGCCCCGGTGAATCGGCTCAGGCCGCTAATCTAGCAGAGCGACCAGAGCCAAGTGAGTTACAGAAGAGTGGGAGTTATCCATCCCATTTCCACGGACAACTGGACAAACAGTTGTGGCAAGCTGGTCAGAAAGGCACTGCCGAGGTAGATGCCTGAGACTGCCAGTAATACCTTCAGTCCTGATAGGATGTGATGGCTCATCGTGCTAGTGCCTCTGCTTTTTTGCCGGAGCCTTGCTTGATTGCATTAACAACAAGTTTGGCTAGGAAAATCCCGAGGAAGATCCCGCCGGCACCAAACAGCATATCGCCAGGCATGCGTAGCCAAACTAATGTTTCAACGAGTGGGCTATGCAGGACTTCCGGTGAACGTGCAAACCAGTAGCCATTCTCGATGACCGCGAAGAACTGAACTAGGCCGACAGGCAGCAGTGACATGGCAAGCATCGCAACCAGACCTATATTCAGTGACCAGAATGCCCACTTCAACCATTTGTCATCCCAGCCTTTTGTTTCGCCGGCCAAGCCGCGCAGACAGAATAACATCAGGCCGATACCCAGCATGCCATATACGCCCATGAAGGCTCCGTGGGCGTGGGTTGCCGTGGTGTTAAGGCCCTGAATGAAGTATAACGCGACAGGTGGGTTGATCAGGAAGCCGAGTACACCGGCGCCAATGAGGTTCCAGAATGCAGTAGCAACAAAGAACATGATTGCCCACTTGTAACGTGCCATCCAAGGGGTTGCATTACGCATGCGGTAGCTTTCAACGGCTTCAAAACCGATAAGTGCCAGCGGTACGACCTCCAATGCAGAGAAGATGGCCCCCCATGCAATAACAGATGTTGGTGTACCAGTGAAGTAAAGGTGGTGCAGGGTACCAATCAGGCCACCGGTTAGGAACACGACAGTCGCGAACAAAACGGCGCTGTTGGCTGTTGCGGCACGCACTAAACCTAGGCGAACAAACATCAATGCAATAACCGAAGTGGCAAAGGTCTCGAAGAAGCCTTCAACCCATAGGTGGACGACCCACCAGCGCCAGTATTCTGCAATAGCCAGATTGGTGTGTTTGCCCTGGAACAAGCCGGCACCGTAGAACAGGCCTATTGCCACACAGGATGCATATAGTACCCAAATAACAGCACGCATTTCGCCTTGCTGCGAAAGCGCAGGACGAATAGCCCGAGTAACCAGTGCTAGCCAGATCAACAAGCCTACTAACAGTAGAATTTGCCATAGGCGACCAAGGTCAATGTATTCCTGTCCCTGGTGGCCAAGGAGGTAGCTAGTATCAAGATCCAAGTACTGCTGAACAGCCAGCCACTCACCAGCCATCGATCCAAGTACAACCACCACCAGTGCAACCCAAAGAACATTTACACCAAGGCGTTGGAACTTTGGTTCATGCCCAGATAGCGCTGGGGCAATATATAGGCCCGTGCCCAACCAAGCTGTTGCGATCCAGAATACCGCTAGCTGGGTATGCCAGGTACGTGTTACCGAATAAGGCAATATTTCAGAGAGTGGGATCCCGTAGAAGTCTTGTCCTTCGACACCGTAGTGGGCGGTAATCCCCCCTAGGAAGACTTGCAGCAGGAATAAGCCAATGGCAGTAAAGAAGTACTTACCTACTGCTTTTTGCGAGGCAGTTGGTTTACCATCAAACAGCGGGTCATATTTGGGTGGGGTGGGTAGTGGCTCATGTTTTAATGCCGCATGATACCAGGCCAGAGCACCGACACCGGCAATCAGTACCACCACACTCAAGATAGACCAGACGATATTACTGGATGTGGGGGTGTTGCCTATTACCGGATCATAGGGCCAGTTGTTGGTATAGGTGTAGTTTTGGTTAACGCGTTCAGTGGTTGCCGCCCATGCGCTCCAGAAGAAGAAGGCAGTGAGCTGCTCACGGCGTTCAGCCGTTGATACTGTACCTTCTTTCATCGCGTAATCTTCACGCAATGGCTGGTAGGCAGGATCATCGCCAAATAGGCCGATATAGTGCTGCTGTAACATGGAAACCGCATCAGAGCGGGTTGGAGAAATGGTGATAATACCGGTTTCCGGGTTGTAGTTGTTCGGACGCAAGTCGTCGCGCAGCAGTTGCTCCAGTCCTGCCTGCTGGCTTTTCGACAACTGAGTGAAAGGCTTATTGAACTCCTCTCGCGATCTGAGCTCGAGCCAGTTATTTGCTTCGCGGTGCAGCCAGTCAGCAGTCCAGTCAGGTGCTACGTATGAACCGTGGCCCCAAATAGAACCTAGCTGGTGGCCGCCCATTGAACGCCATACCAGTTGGCCTCTTTGGATATCATTTTCTGTGAAGATAACCTTACCGTTTGTGTTCACAACCTTGGTTGGGATCGGGGGTGCCTCTCGATAAATGTCGCTTCCGATGCTGAGCAATACTGTAAATGAAGCAATGCAAACGATGAGAAGCGATATGATAGATAACTTTTGTTTTGTCATATCTGAATACTCGAATAGTTGTTGTAATGTCGAAACTAGATAGTCAAGTATCGTGCCAAAAGTTAAGTTGTTGATTTGGTGGTTTATTCTGTTTTGATTTTGTCATAATGACACCCATAAGTAAGTGTCAATTAAACAGTGTGTTGTTATTATGACACTATTGACGGTGTGTACTATTTGGCTGATTGCTTTTTAGCTCTCGATTTGAGGTGATAATTAGTAGCAATATTTCAATGAACTAGACATTGCACCGGAATCATTCCTTGAGGTTTCTATAGTTAGTGTCATAGTGACACCGTAAATATGACACTCACTATCAATATCTGCGGAGATGACTGACATGGTTTTGCCAACGCGAGACTTTACCCATATCGCACTGGATTTAACGACTAGCATTTCTAACCAAGACCGCTTTCAGCGCCTGCTTAATACGATTCGGCAGACCTTGAACTGTGATGCGTCGGCATTGCTGGTATTTCGGGGACAGCAGTTTACGCCGCTGGCTATTGATGGGCTGGTTCCTGATGTTCTTGGCCGACGCTTTACGATCAGTGAGCACCCAAGGCTCGAAGCGATAGCACGTGCCGGTGATATTGTCAGGTTTCCCGCCGATAGTGATCTGCCTGACCCATTTGATGGCCTGATCCCAAACCGGGAGGATGAGCTAAAAGTCCACGCGTGTATCGGGCTTCCGCTTATGGCGGACGATAACCTGATTGGCGCTCTGACAATCGACAGTTTTGATACTTCGTCATTCGCTGATTTTAGTGATCAGGATTTGCGAACTATCAGCGCGTTGGCTGCAGTTTCGCTCAATAATGCACTGATGATGGAGCAGCTCGAAAAACTAGCGTCTGAAAGCCCTAGCCAGGTATCAAGCCTCAAGATTGGCGATACGGACAATATTGAGATGATCGGCCAGTCTGCGCCAATGCAAGCCCTCAAGAATGAAATTGACGTGGTTGCCAAGTCTGATTTGAATGTCTTGATCCTCGGTGAGACAGGTGTCGGTAAGGAATTAGTCGCCAAGGACATCCACCGAAAATCAAGCCGGGCAAACCAGTCTCTGGTTTACCTTAACTGCGCAGCACTGCCTGAATCCGTTGCTGAGAGTGAGCTTTTCGGCCATGTGAAAGGGGCGTTTACCGGCGCAATCAGCAACCGCAGCGGGAAATTCGAAATAGCCAACGAAGGTACTTTGTTTCTTGACGAGATTGGTGAGCTGCCACTCGCGCTTCAGGCCAAATTGCTTAGGGTCTTGCAATACGGTGACTTGCAACGGATCGGTGATGATCGCAGCCTGAAGGTGAATGTTCGGATCATAGCGGCGACCAATAAAGATCTCAAACAAGAAGTGCTCGATGGGCGATTCCGGGCTGATCTCTATCATCGGCTCAGCGTGTTCCCATTGCATGTTGCTCCGCTTCGAGAACGTGATAATGATATTGCCCTGTTGGCCGGTTACTTTATTGAAAAATGCCGGGCAAAGCTGGGGTTACAGACCCTTCGTATGAGCAAGGCAAGTCTGGCGGTGTTATCCCAGTACAATTGGCCCGGTAATATCCGCGAATTAGAGCATTGTATCCACCGCGCCGCGATCTTGGCCCGCTCCGAGTGTGGCGCGGATGCACCGCAAATTTGCCCTCATCATTTCAACTTTGATGGAAATCATCCTAAAACGTCAGGGCCTTCTGTTCGTTCAGCAATGCCTGCCTTTTTGGGGGATAGCTTGCGGGATGCGACAGATACATTCCAAGGTCAGTATATAAAGCAAACGCTGGAGGCCAATAACAATAATTGGGCGGCAACAGCAAGACAGCTTGGTATTGATAGCGGTAACCTGCACCGATTGGCTAAGCGGTTAGGGTTAAAGTAGTAAGAAAAAGTAAGTCATTAAAAACTGAATTCCCCCCGCTTGGAGAACCAAACGGGGGGATACCTATAGCTAAACGTGTTAGCTGTAAAGGCCTGCGCCAACAGAAAGGATGACGACGTTAAGAGCAACAAAGAAAGCAACCAGCGGGGCGATAAATTTCAGCCAGGTCACATAAGGGATACGCGCAATAGCGAGTCCGCCCATCAGTACGCCATAGGTCGGGGTAACAAACAAGATAGTACCGATCCCGCTCATAAACGCAGTAACCACTAACTCACGACCGGTATTGGCAAAATCACTCAGTGGTGCCAGGATTGGCATGCTCATTACTGCGAGGCCGGAGGTAGACGGCACAATGAAAGAGAGCAGCATTTCAATTCCGTAGACGGTGTTGATAAACAACACCGAACTTTTGCCCGCTACAAGCCCTTCAGCATAGTTTAGAATGGTGTCGGTGATATTGCCTGCTTCCATTACTACGACAATGCCGCGTGCGACGCCGACAATTAACGCCACCCCAATTAGATCAGCAGCACCGGCAACGAATGAGTTGATCAGGTCGTCTTCGCTCAGGCGCCCAACAATCCCACATAGAATTCCCATAAAGATAAATAACGTGGCCATTTCAGCCATCCACCAACCGAGCACTGACACACCGTAGATCATGATGCTGAATGTCAGGATAAACAGTACTAGTACACCTTTCTGTGGGCCGGTAAGCACAGGGAGACTGTCGGCTTTATCCTTGTCTCCCAGGAAGTGTTTTTCGTGATCATCGCGAAGATGGGCAAGCATAGAAGCATCCGGATTATTCTGGATCTTTTTGGCATAGCGCATAACGTAGCCGATGCCGACAACAAGGGCGATGGCCAAGATAGCGAAACGCAATTCGACACCACTGAGGAAGTCAACACTGGCAGCATTTGAGGCAATAACAGTACCGAATGGATTAATGGTCGAGCCAAGCGTACCGATACCGGTACCTACGAAAATCACAGCGACCGCCACCAGAGGGTCGAATCGTGCTGTCATGAAAATGGGGATAAGCAGGCCGTAGAAGGCGAGGGATTCTTCAGCCATACCGTAGGATGTGCCGCCCAGAGCAAATAGTGTCATTAGAATCGGGATCATGTAGATCTCTTTTCCTTTCAGGCGCACCATGACCCGGGCAATACCGGTATCAATAGCGCCTGTCTGGGTCACGATTCCCAGGAAACCACCTACCATCAAGACGAAAAGACTGACATCAATGGCACCGATGACCCCTGTGATCGGGTCATAAAAGCCTGAGATAGGTGCCATTAAGGTATCAAAGAATCCTTGTGGTGAAGATTCAATAACATGATAGGAGCCCGGTAACGGGACTTCTCGGCCTAGCTGCTCATTCATTTCACGCGTATATTTACCGGCTGGTAATAGGTAGGTCAGCGAGGCAAAGAATGCTATTAACAGGAACAATATTGTAAATGTATTGGGAAACTTCTTAATCTTTAACATGGTTTATCCTTAGCGGGCAGACCAACGCTCAGCCCGCGTTAGCAAAGGGCTGGAACTAGATAAAGTGTTTTGTGATGTATTCAGAGGTCATGCATTGCAGAACCCCGCCGTAAGAAAGGTCGAACTCAATTCGACTGCCGATCTTGTAATCGTGTTCGCTGTCGTCAATATCGAGGATCAGATGGTCGCTGCTGCCTCCGATAATAATGATGCTGCTATCTTTGGGGGTGATTTGGTCGATATCGACATCTTGCTTGCCGATAGCGCAAATGGCACGTTTACGTAGCCCGCGGTCGACAAATTCAGGTTTGTTGCCAAAGGCGTCTAGTGCCGTTGAATTAGCCGGAACCGAAGGCTTGACTTTGATTTCGACGATTTCAGCGGTGAGGTCAAAAGTATCCTGGCGGGTATTGGGAACCGGATCATCATTCAGGCCAATCCCCATCAGAACAGACGCGCCCAATCGTAATTGGTTAATGCCCTGGGGAAGCTCGCCGTTCAGCATCAGCGGGAGTCCGGCAGAGCTTGCGCCCGACAGGTATTTCAGTTTGATGTTATGTTCCGTTTCAACCTGCTTGGCAAGGGAAACAAGTCGACTCTGATTGTCTACAGTTGGCTCGACTCCACCATAACAGGCGAGGTTGGTTCCAAGACCCACCAGATTGATACCGGGAAGCGCTATGGCCTGACGTGCAAGGGCGAGGGTTTCTTCTTCGAAAAAGGCGCCTTCACGGAGATCGCCCAGATCATGCATGAGAATAACCTGGTGAATTTTATGCTGGGCGAGAGCGGCGTTAGAGAGGGCCTCCAGTGTCGCGAATTCGGAATTGAGGGATATATTGGCATACTGAACAACCTCATCGGCCTCGCTAATGGCCGGGATCCGTAACAGCATTTTTTGTCCGTCAAGGTGGTGCATTTTTTTCAAATTTACAATACGTGAGTCTGCGAGGAGTTGAATGCCACCATTCAGAATAGCCTGACCGACTTCAGGATAGGCGCAGGCCAGCTTTGTTACTCCGGCTGGTGTGACGCCATAATGCTGGCATACCGAGACCATATTTTGGGTATTACGGGTGATCGTATCTAGGTGGATATTAATACATGGATAGACGCTCATATATTTACCTTTTGGCAATATTATTATTTATGAACATTGAGCGCTTTTTGTTAATGAAGATAAATAGTGGGTTTAAGATGGTTACTTTGTGAGAAATCGATGTAATTATTGGGTTGAAATAATATCCACGGGATAAGGTTAATTATCCCGGGATATATTTGTGATTTTTTATACTAATGCCTTAATAGGTGTTTTTTTATTCTTATGAACATCAGTAATGGCATTGACTAATTCAGAGGCGGCCAGCGAGAGTTCTTTGGATTCTAGGGTGGTTAAATGAAAAGATGCGAGATATTCAAGAGAGGGTGCGTTGACTTTCACCATCTCCCCCCTCTGTTCCCAGATGGAAGCATAATGATCAGGAAGGTAGCCGACAAAGGTTCCTGACAAGATGAGATGAGCTGTAGCCTCCATGTTGGTACTGCTGGCAAGGTGCATCAAATTCTTTGTATCGCTGAGCGGGGTGATTTTGTGAGACAACCCGCGTTCGACGATGGGAAATTCAAGCAATTCCTTAGTGGTTACTTCTCCTTTCTCGCTCTGCGTTGACAATATCGGATGCTCTGGCGCGCAGTAGAGGCACTGCTTTTCCTCAAACAGGTAAGTATAAGCCAGCCCGTCCTTTTGCACTTCGGACGAGGTGATTCCTAGTTCCACCTTACCTTCCAAGATCATCATTTCAATCTGGTAAGAATCCCAGATATCGGTATCAATGGTCACTTTGGGGTGGTCATTACAGAACTGTCGGATACCTTTCTGGATTTTGCACTGTGGGTTGGTAGCAAGGTTGTCGGTAAGTGCTAGGCGGATATGGCCATGGGAAATGTTTCTAATTCCATCGAGTTGTTCTTCGAAGCGACCAATATCTTTAAACAACGTTTGGCTAAGTTGGTAAACTTTTTGGCCATCACTGGTTAGGCGAAACCCCCTCCGACCGCGATGACATAAAGTCATTCCAAGTCGTGTTTCCAAATCATTCATACGCGTACTAATTGTCGACTGATGCATGTTTAATTTAAATTGCGCGGCTGAAAAACCGCCGGACTCAACAATGGTGATAAATAAATGGAGCAACTTTAAGTCAAAGTCGTTTATTTTTCGCATCTCATATCTCTTTTTATTGGTTTTTTATAGGTATCAAAACGAATATTAGTCTGTTCATTATTTAAAGTCTGAGAGGGACCGCACTAGTTTCATAAGTGCTAAATAGGAGTATTTAAATTCGGTGGGAAGAAAGTAGTAATAGAAAGGCGTTATAGTTATTACCTTGCTGGCTATTAACTATAACGCCGATCTAGTGGTGGTTTAGGCCCCTTGGTTATGCCATGGCGTCAAGTTTCTGGTGAATTTCGTCAATAAGTAATGTCATTGCGTTATCAAGCTGGGTCATTTCAGCCTCTGTTGGCTGTTTATTTTTTTTGGCTTGTATCTCGATTAACATTGCCGCTTCCCGGACATTAAAGGCGCTGATACTTCCCGACGCCCCTTTTAACGAGTGGCTCAGCAAGATAGCGTTATCAAAGTCCTGTTGGGCGAGGGCAAGTTTTAGCTTTTCCACATCATGTTGGTGTTCGTCGGCGAACATAACCAAAAACTGCATAATGAGATCGTAGTCATCATCCATCATCTCAAGCAGTGTGCTTAACTCGATTTGCTGGAAATGCTCAGAACGCAGTTTGCCTGTTGCGCTGCTCGTTTCTGTGCTTTGCTGGCAAGCATCATTGTTCAACTCGCTTATTTTTTCATGGCTATGAGTGGGCAATATCTCGATTTTATCGATGGTATCGGGCGCATGGTTTTGATCTAACTCATTCTCATGCTCTGTGGGGGCCTCCAGCACCGCTCGTAGTGAAGCCATATGCGTAATTTTACTTTTAAAGCGTTGAAGAGCATCAAGGAGTTTTTGCTCGTCTAATGGTTTGGTGATCACGCAGTCGACACCGGCATTTATCATGTTCTTCTGGGTTTCTTCGAATACATCGGCAGTGCAGGCAAAAATTGGGATTTGACTGATAGGTGAGTCCCATGAGCGGATCCGTTGCGTAGCCTCAATGCCATCCATTACCGGCATATGGTTATCCATAAGGATGACATCATAGTATTGGTGTTCGAGCAATTCGAGCGCTTCAGCGCCGTTCTCAGCGATTTGTGTCGTAAACCCCCGCTGCTTGAGGAAGGAGTCGATGATTAAGACATTCAATTGATTATCTTCGACGATCAATACCTTGAGGTTGGCAAACGCGCTGTGGTCAAACTCAACGTTTTCTTGCTCTGGCAGCATGTACTGCCCTTGGTGAATTTGCAGGGTTACGGTGAAGGTCGAGCCGATACCGGGCTGGCTGCTGAGATCGATAGTACCGTTCATGAGTTCGGCGAGCTGTTTGACGATACTGAGTCCCAGTCCGGTTCCACCAAAGCGGCGACTGGTAGAGGCTTCAGCTTGGGCAAAGGGGTCGAAAATGTGTTGGATTCGCTCAGGGTCGATACCGATACCTGTGTCCTTGGTGATAATGGTGAGGGTTTTCTCTCCCGGGTTAAGGCCATCATTTAGCTTTAAGGTAACTAGTACTTTGCCACGTTCGGTGAACTTGATGGCATTGTTGATTAGATTGAATAGGATCTGGCGGATCCGGGCTTTATCGGCGTAGAACCAATCATTTTGATTAAATTCGCAAATAATATCGAAGCTGATCCCTTTTTCTTTGGCCAGGGAGTGGTAGGTGCTTTCGATGGCACCGATTAGATCGGTGAAACTGAAGTTGGTTGGATCTAGCTTTAACTGTCCTTGCTCAATTTTGGAGAAGTCGAGAATGTCATTGAGCAGTGACATCATATGCTTGCCTGAGTCAAGTAGGCTCCGGAGGTGGTGCTCCTGCTCTTCGGAAAGCTTGGTTTTTAATAGCAGTTGAGATAAACCCAGCATGCCATTCATCGGGGTGCGAATTTCATGAGATAGGTTGGCTAGAAACGCGGACTTTGCCCGATCTGCAGATTCTGCTTTGTGCAGTGCCCGATTCAATCGCTGAGTATCATAAGAAATCTTGTCTGCACCCTGGTTAAGTGCTTCATGGAGGACTTGAAACTCGTGGGGGCCTTCAAAATGGTCGCTACGAGTGTAGTTACCAAGTTTAAACTGTGCGGCAAATCGAGACAGTTTTGTCAGCGGTACGGTGATTCGCTTGGTTAGGAACACGGAAAGGATAATAACAATGCCGGCCGTTAATAACAGCGCAAGCATGAAGTAACGATGGAGATAATCGATGGCGCCGGTCACACTGTGCTGCGGGGTAATGGAAACCAGAGACCAGATGGGTTGATTATCATTCCCTTTCGTTTTGAGGCGAGAGATGGTCGCGAACAAGGCATCATCGTAGCGATTGGTGTAATGGATGATTTGGCTGTCTGCCGACGGCTCACTGAGTGCATGTTGGTTATACGCCTGTTTGAAGTTGTCGAACATCTGTAGCGAGTGGCCTTGGTGACGTCCTGATAGGACCACGTTACCTGTTTGATCAATGAGGATAAAGTTGTCGCTATCATTGCTGCGCTTACCAAGAAAGGTCAGCTGTTTGTTAAGTTCACTGAGTTGGTATTTGACCACCAATAGTTGCCCTGTAGCTTGCGAGCCATGGGAGCGATGTAGGTTTTTTATTTGAGTGATGAGGTAGACAAACGGAGAGCGATCTAATTGTTGTGGCTGAGAAATATAGATTTCATTGTGTGAGGAATTGAGTATTTTGACTACTTCACTAAGTTGGGTAATACCGGCTTGGGCGAGCTCTCTTTTCAGTGCCTGGATGGAATGAGTTCGAGATGATTCGACGATTTTATAACCGGCTTGATCGGGTTCGAGTAAGAAAAGGGCAGAGAATGCGGTATCAACGGTGGTAAGTTCAGCGAGATAGTGACTAATAAATTGCTCGCTGGCTTGTAGGGAGTCTGATTTCAGCTCAAAAACGGGTGAGTTTGCCAACGCTTTTATGCTAAGAACGCGCTGGGCAATAATATCATCGATGTTCCGTGCCGCAAGCTCGGTATGGCTGCTTAGTCCCTTTGATATTTGAGAAAGCGCAACAGTCGAAAGTTTCTCACTACTTACCCAGCTATAAATAAATGCTGGAACAATGCCCACAAAGAGCATACTGGCAAGTAAAATAGGTTTGATTCTGTTTGGGACTATCCTTATCAAACTACACCCCGGTACTTTTATTTATTATTTCTCAATAAATATAAGCTCATTATCAATCACAACATATGACTGAGGGGATGAAAGTTGATCTCTCCTGCAAATAAAGTCGGCAAGCGAGAATAAGACAGCTCTGAGGGATAGTTGAGACAGCCCTTGGCAGGGCTGCCCGAGAAAACATGGGGGAAGTTAGTTCAGCAATTGTTCCAGCGTTAGTGGGGATGACGTTAAGCCCATCTGCTGTGCTGGTGTCAGGCCAGAACGGTCCTGACGGCACAAGTTATGCCATGCTCGGTATATATCGAGTAATGGCAGTAAGCCCGCAGGGCGTAGCTTACGGCGGGGTTCATCAACTAGCTGGGCAAATTGGTCATGGAATCGGCTTTGATAGGCACTGATTGCATCGTGTGATGCTAACTCGAGCCATTTCTGTTCATTACCTTTTTCACCGCCGAGGTGACAAATTCCTTTGCTGATATCACCATGTCGGGTGAAAGCCCAGCGATCTCGCCACCAGCCCATTAGTACAATATCAATTCTTCCGGCTGACTGACCATGCTGCCAGCCATTGTCTTCTTCAACGTATACGGGATGAATTGTCTTTTCTTTAATACGCTCCATGAATACCGAAATACAGGCCGAGCGCAGCAAAGGCTCCTGAGGCATGAAGATTGAGAGAGACTCGTTATACTCAAGCATCTGGGCCAGGTGTAGGTAATGCGCATACACCGTATATTGCGGACGAATGAGACAGCCTTTCGCCGGGTAGTTAATCCGAGGCATATTCGTGAGCGGATCCTCTAGATTAGGACGAGATAGAACCTCTCTGTATTTGGTATCGACTCGCGCGAGTATCCCTTGGGGCGCCGGCGGCGGTACTTCTACCAGTCTTGCGCCAGGAGGCGCCATAAAGCGCGTCCCATCCACATAGGGGTCATGGTGCTCGCTTGGATGCTCGACATCAGCTTGTTGATAGTTGACATGCTGGCCGACCACATAGCCCGATGTTGCCTCGCAACTGGCAATCCAGTTAACCCCGTTGCTGCTATTAGGCTGTAACGGGATGATGTCTGAAGCGAGTGACAAGGTCTGGGCATGCTTGAACAGGCGAGCATCAAACATAGACAGTTGACGACGGCACCGACTGGCAATGTGAGAAAGCTGATCGTAAAAAGACTTCGGGTTCATGCTCAGGCGGCGGCAGATATCCCTGACGGAATAACCGGTAAAAAGCAGTGCCAGTAATTTTTGCTGAACCAGGTTCTTACTATTGAAGCCTGACCAACGATCAACGAAAGTGGCTTGGCAGCATTTACAGCGATAACGCTGGCGATCGCCACTATAGCCAAATGCGTGGTAAAGGTGACGATGGGTTAGAACCGGTAGTCCAAGGTTTTCACAGTCGGGATTACTGCATGCTGGTAAGCCGCTGCTCTGCATAATCTTGAGGCGAGAGACTTCATCGACGACATCGTTGTTATTCAGAATTGGCGGGAAGGCACCACATTCGCGGCAGACAAGAGTCGGGCGCTTGGGGTTAGTACGCTGAAGAACATAATGATGCTTATCTTTAGAGCCAAAATTGCAGCAACTGACTGTTTTGCAGTGATTAAGCTGAAGTTGACCGCTAGCTGGAGGCAACAAGGTTTCATTGCTATCGGAGTGAAGTTTTTTCATCATATCAGCCTAACCTTATCCTTGTGCCTGAGCAATATGTGCGGAGTTCAATATCCTCACATATGAAGGGGGTAGGGAGTGGTACTGAATAAAAGGAACCGGCCTTTTATTCAGTACTTAATTAGATGCCACAATTATACAGATATATAACCTAGTCCGCGTGAGAACGTTATGCCTTAATGGCCAGCCCTCAATCAAATTGTGTAAGACGCCACATTTTACAAAATATTGAGCTGCAACTACGCTCGATATATGCATCTTTGTGAGCACTAATTTCCCTAGTTTTCACTAATACCAATACAATTTAATGGTAATCATATTGGTATTAGCACTAGCTAAATAAGTAAGTGGCCAGCACATCGGGGAACACACCAGCCACTTTAATTAATTAGATGTTGATAGCGGTTTCAAGCGCAACATTCATCATCTGGTTGAAAGACTTCTGACGGTCTTCAGAGCTTAGTTTCTCGCCACGCTTGATGTGGTCAGAAACTGTCAGGATAGTCAGTGCTTTTGCACCCAGTTCAGCAGCAACACCGTAGATACCAGCCGCTTCCATATCCACACCTAGCATGCCAAGTTGTTCCATTTTGTCGAACAGGTCAGCTTCTGGGCTGTAGAAAAGATCTGCAGAGAATACGTTACCAACACGAACTGGTACGTTTTGCAGACGAGCTTGGTTTACAGATGTTTCCAATAGGTGGAAGTCAGCAATCGCAGCAAAGTCGTGATTGTTGAAACGGATACGGTTCACTTTAGAGTCAGTAGATGCGCCCATACCGATGATTACATCCATCAGTTTCACATCGTCATGTACTGCACCACAGCTACCTACACGGATAACATTCTTCACACCGAAATCTTTGATTAGCTCGTGTACGTAGATAGAACATGATGGGATACCCATACCATGGCCCATTACAGATACTTTTTTACCTTTATATGTACCTGTGTAACCGAACATATTACGAACGTCACAAACAAGCTTTACATCTTCCAGGAAGTTCTCTGCGATGAATTTTGCACGTAGTGGATCACCAGGCATTAGGACTGTTTCTGCAAAATCACCAAGTTCAGCATTGATATGTGGGGTAGCCATAGCTCACTCCTAGGAATTTGTTAATAATTAAATACGGGGGAATCAAGAGAAAAAACGTTCAACAATAGTTTGGTATGCAATACCACCTAAGTAAACACCGACGATACCCATAATGCCTGGCAGTACAGGTGGCGCTGGCAGCGGAAGTTTGATGGCTGAAAAAAACAAGCCAACAATTAACCCTGCAAAAACAGCAAGCAGAATCTCGTTCATGTGTTTACCCTCTATGTGTTGCATATTGTTGTCACGGCTAATTTAGGCTGCTCTTTATTGGCGCCTTTTACTGTTGCCGTTTGATGGGGTTAAGTGTAAGGAACGCGGTCTTTTATTCTCGCGATCTTGATCACAAATTGTTTCCCCATTATCCAAAAATAGCCCCTTGATTACCAATTCTGTTGAAAATGGGAGGGAAACCGTTTGCTTAAAAGTTGTTATTAATTAGGTTGTCAATTCAAATTTCCCACATTAAATCTATTTTTTTCAGCATGTTATCTGTATTTTTTGGATCAGATTAACAATTGTATACAGAGTGAAACACTAGGTACCAATATGTGATCTTGTAATGGATTTCATGGCTGTTTTAGCCAAAAAGGAATAATTAGGCAGTTTTATATGTTCATTATGTCTTTAGATTTTCTTGCCTTCCGTGAGAGTCGCTAAGCAGCATGTAAACGATGATTCTTCAGTGAGGGCTTGCACGAAATTTAGCTAACGAATTGGTATTAGTGGAATTTGTCGTCTAATTGTAAATGGTGATAAGAATAAGTTCATCACACAGGTTATACCTGAGTAATTGAGGTGGGCTGGGTGTTTTTAACGAGGGATTGTGGCTATGAAGAAGCGTTTGTTATTTACGCTGCTGGCGCTGATGGCATTACCAGCGAGTGCTGATATTTTGGGAGTATCGGTTGGGGCGAGTGCGGGGGCTGCTCGTCTTGATTTTGATGGAAACAGCGAGTATGGCTTTGAGTATGGGCTGAATGCGACTTACCAAATTAACGATATCTTTAGTGTAAATGCCGGGGTAGTACAGGGTAGTGCTGAAGTCGATTCAGATCTAAGCGAGGCGGACAATGATATTGACTACACCGCTTTTCCGATCACGGTTCGAGGTGACATTCCTTTGCTAATTGGTAGTTTATATGCCAAGGCGGGGACAAATTACTACGATGTTGATATTGAATCTCAAGGCATTAAGAACAGTGATGATGGCTGGGGGTTTACTGGCGGAGCTGGTTTTGTCCTAACAATTATTCCGTTAGTGGATTTGAGCCTAGGTTATGAATACCGTGATATGGGGGATGTAGAAAATAACGCAGTCATCCTGGGGGTCGGTGTCGGCTTATAGTTATCATTACTTATAACGGACTAAGTGCCGCCGTGAGGCGGCATTTTACATATTGGATTCAAAATACCGATGGTTCAGGTTATGTTAAGTAAAAAAAGCAATGAATTAGCTGAAATTCGAATCGGATCAAGGTAGCCACGAGGATATTCATTTACGATACCTTAAAAGTGGTAGATGAATATATCGGAGGGTGGCCATGACGAACTATGAGCATTATCAGGCAACAGTAGAAAGAGTAAATGCCACTATTCTCCGTGATATTACTGTCCCATGGAAAGTCAAGTATCAGCCGTTTGGTAATCTCGCTACTCTAGAATCTAATGAACAGTTGTTGTTTATGGTGGCGCCAAGTGGCACGGTGAGCCAACGGTTACTGCTTCCTCCATCTTTAGCGCAGAAAATTTGGCCTGATAATGAGCCGGTAAATCGATTGGTTACAGAATATGTAGTGCGCGGTGCGGCGCGATTGGCCCCGTTGCGTCAGCCGTCTTATCGGAACAATTTCCCTCACTGGCTAGAGCAATCCCTCCAGCAGCTACATTACCTGGTTTCGTCAAAAGAACAGTTGTTGCAGGTAATGGAAGACTCTCACTATCCTTTTCCGAGTAAAGTCAAAATTGAAGGCAGCTATTTGCCCTGTTGGGTCTGGTATCAAAAAGATGGTCAATCTGCTGTATCGGTGATTGATCGACGTACCGGTTTGTTCAGCAAGCCTCGCTCAGTTGACCACAATCAACTTGTGGACAACGAAAAGTGGTTAGGTGCTCAGGTTATTGATTCTGTCGATGAATCGATTGAAACCATTACCTACTATGTATCTGAACTAATCAAAGGGCAAAAGCAACCAGATAAAGATGAGCCGACTTTGACGGATGCTATTCATAATCCTTGTTCATCGACATTAAGCCCAGTATTTAGTGTGGCACTGACGATGGGAGTTGTGGCTGGCTTTTTTATTATTTTGAAGATGTTCCTCGGCTTTTAGGATCCCATAACTCGTTATTATGACATCTGCTGTCTGTTCTTCCGGAACAGGCTCACTTGTGAGAACAACATTACTGATCAGGTTATTATTCTCCTCGCTGCGTTAACCGGGTAATGGTACCCGTGCCTCCAATTTACTCCCCAAAAGACTCAAAACTTGTTTTGTTCTCACATTAATATGCGGCGGGCTGCATATTAATGTGAGCATTGGATCGCTTGTCTCTATTACTCACATTACTCTCTTGTGTGTATTCGTCCCCATTAAGTTAATTCACCTGATCCATCTATAGAGCAGTTGAATCATTAACTGTTTCTGTCAGGTATAAGGAGATACCACAATGATAAGTAAAGTGATTAAGTTAAGTTTGCTGGCATCGGTAATTACCTTGGTTCTAGCAGGCTGCAACGATAGTGATAATTCAGATGAGCAGGTGACTAGCGGTAGGATCTTATCTCCGGCACCAACCAATGCCACGGAAGATATATCGTTTCAATACCAGGTAGATGTTGGTGGGTTAGCAACGCCTGAATTTTCGTTGAACAATGCCCCTGAAGGGATGACGGTATCTGATTTAGGCTTGGTTCAGTGGACGCCTATAGAAGGGGTTCTGACGTCTGGCGAAGTGACTGTGGTGGTGAAGTCTGGTGATGAAACAGTAACTCAGACGTTTAAGCTGACAGTTACTCCTGTTAATGATGCTCCTGTTGTAACGGTGGTGGGCGATCAACAGGTTGATTCCGGCGAGACTCTGATCTTGCAGTTGGGAGTGGCAGATCCGGATGACGAAAATAACGGTACCGATCTTCGTTTCGAAAAAGTTGCAGGCCCTGAGAAGTTAACTGTCAGTACAACCGGGGAAATTAGCTATACCTCGGCAGTAACCGCTTCACAAATAGGTAATGTCACGGTTCGAGTGTCTGATGGCGGCGAAGATAATGCTCAGCCGGCTGAAGTGACATTCTCACTTGATGAAATCTATCATCTGATCATCTCGGGCACGTTAGCAGATTATTATAATAATGACGTGATTGCTGGCGGTAAGGTGAAGTTGTCGGCGAATAATGTCGTGGCTTTTGAAACAGAAAGTGATGAAACCGGAGCCTATAGCGTTGCTATTGCTGATCGTTTATTGGCCGAGCGGATGACATTGTCTGCCGATGCGCAGGGTTACCGTGAGGGGGCGGTGACAATCCGTCCTGCAGAAATAGCGCTACCGCAAAAAATCCTGTTACCGCCTGTACATGGCTCAGTGGTATTTGAGCCAACACAGGCGCAGCAACTTAAAGTTGAAGACCAGGTGTTGGTATCACTGCCGGCTAATAGTTTGGTTGATTCCCAGGGCAACGCTGTCACCACTGCGGTGACGGCAGAACTGAATATTATTGATTCAACAATGGATATTCATCTGATGCCGGGTGAAATGGTGACCCGGGATGAAAATGGCGAGATATTGCCGATAGAGTCATTCGGCGCAATAACGGTGACCTTTGCCGATGAAAGTGGTGCACCTCTGCAACTGGCGGAAGGCCAACAGGCTGATATTCGTATCCCGGCAACAGGAATTGCCGCTCCAGCCGTTATTCCTCTCTATTATTACGATCCGATACAGGGAATTTGGATTGAAGAAGGCGAGGCCACATTAGTTTCGGATGTCAACGGTGATTATTATGCCGGTACGGTTAGCCATTTTACCACCTGGAATGCGGACCGAATATACGAGACAGTCTATATCAATGGCTGTGTCGAGAATACAGAGCAGCAGCGTATTGCCAACGCTCGGTTGCAGTCAGAAGGACTGGACTACAACGGTCGTTCGACGAGCTACTCGAATAGTGCTGGCGAATTTTCTATCCCGGTCAGAATGGAAAGTGAAATTTTATTGTCAGCCCGTTTGGGCCAGCAGAGCCGAACACAGACCATCTCGACGCTAACAGAAGATATAACGCTTGATAGCTGCCTGTTGTTGGATACGGCCTCGACCCAAATTACTTTGCGCTGGGGGGAAGCACCGCGGGATCTGGACTCTCATTTTTTCGGGCCTGACGGAAATGGTAGCCGCTTCCATGTGTATTTCAGCGCTAAAGAAGCCGTTGTGAATAACGAGCGGATCTTCCTTGATGTCGATGATACGGATAGTTATGGGCCAGAGGTCGTATCTTTATTTGAGTATCCTCTCGCTGGGAAGTATTCCTATTATGTTCATAACTACTCGAATGAAATATTGATGGACAGAACGACAACCAATGTCAGGCTGGCGATTGATGGCCAGGTAACGCCGTTCATGGCCCCCGTTGAACAGCCAACACGCTGGTGGCATGTATTTGATATCGAAGTTGCCGAAGGCAAGAGTTTTGAGGTGGTTACCGTTAACCAGTGGGTTGAGTCACCAGATCAAAATCAGGTCGTACCGCAATCATTCAGCGTTACGATGCCATCAATCTTGCAGCGATTTGTCGAGAATAAGTATTACGCAAAGTAAAGCTGCGGGTTTATCATTGGTCTGGAGAAAAAAATCGGCTAAGATCGGCGCTGTGTTTTACCGTTGGTGCTGGGTTATGCATAACTTAACGTTGTTATCTGAAGCTGAAAAAAATCGAATTGAATTAGACAAGCAGGCTGCTTATGCCGTGTGGCAGGTCAAAAATGCCAAGAAAGGCTATGAGGTGTTTGCTGAGCTGAGTAACAATATTGAAGATGACGATGACCGAGATTTTTTTAATCGCGCGGTAAGCAAGTATAAAACCCAGATGGGTGTTGCATAGTTCCAAAAAGCTGCCAATGGCAGCTTTTTTGATCTTGAAGACAGTAATACTGCGTAGCAGGCCGGTAGGGAGTGGAGGCAGGTACAGGGTATGGCGTTTTTACCAAGGCCTATAAGGTCTTTGGTTTTGCTGACTAAATCATCAATATTAGCCGTGAAGTTCATGATTCTGAGGCATAATACGCGCCTTTTTCGATGCGGTCTGGTATCTTACGTAAAGAGATAATCAGAAAAGCAGCAATGGTTCCCTGACCTTGATGTTCTGGTTCTAATAGTAGGTAACATATCGGTGTCCGCAGTATAGATAGAGCTTGTCGTAAGCTTGCTGCTAGCGAGAAATACCGCCGGTACAGAAGGAAGATGAAATGAGTGCGAGCAAGAAGGTCCTTGTTGTTGATGACGATCAGGAGATTCGCGAGCTACTGGATGAATACCTGACAAAAGCAGGTTTTACGGTAACGACCGCTGCCGAAGGCGAGGAAATGAAACGTCGCTTGGCGATGGGTTACCCCGATCTCATTTTATTGGATGTAATGATGCCGGGTGATGACGGATTCACCTTATGCCAGTACATTCGTAAAACTTCTGATGTACCCATTATCATGCTAACGGCAGTTTCTGACGAAATGGATCAGATCATTGGCCTGGAACTGGGTGCCGATGACTATATTGCAAAGCCGTTCAGTCCACGGCAGCTGATGGCGAGAATCAAAGCCTTGCTGCGCCGGGTTAAGCCAACTGAGACCCAGCAGGCTCCCTCGACCCCAAAAGCAATTCGTTTTGCCAACTGGCGTCTGGAAACGACATCTCACCGACTGTTTGATCTGGAGAAAGGTCGTGACTATGAACTCTCGGGCAGTGACTTTTCTCTGCTGATGCTATTTCTGACCCGCCCGCATGAAGTGCTGGATCGCGATACGATCTCCTTTGCGACCCGTGGCCGCGAGGCACACCCATCAGAGCGAGGTATTGATGTGCAGCTTAGCCGCTTGCGCCAGCGTTTGGGAGACAAGGGGACACAGCAGAGATTGATAAAAACCATTCGTGGGAATGGCTACTCCTTCAATGCCGAAGTCACTTACGAAGAATGATCTAGCGCTCCTGACGTGACAGAAAAAGGCATCGTTCATGAATTGGAAAAAATGGTGGCCCAAATCGCTTTTGGCGCGCACTCTGTGGTTTACGTTATTGGCGGTGTTTCTGGCCCAGATGATCGCCACCATTATTTGGTACGGGCAGTCTAAACAGCGTGACTTGGAAGGTCTGGAGTCGGCATCGTCAAGTATGGCGTCTATGTTTGCATCAACGGTTACCTTCTTTCAGTCGCTGCCCCTCGAATATCGCCATATTGTTCTGGATCAGCTGCGCAATATGGGCGGAACCCGTTTCTTTGTATCGTTCAACGAAGAAGAAATCCTCATTGATCCAATTCCCTCCTCGCAGATGAAAAATACTGCCGTCAGGGTTTTTGAAGAGGTGTTGAGCGAGAAGTTGCCGCGGCTAGATGTTATTCGAGTCGAGTTTTCTCGTCCGGAAACCCTGCACGTTCTGAAGAACGATATCCTATTGACGGATCTGCCGCGTTCATGGGCGCACTATACCTTGAGCCTGGAGCCGTTTAACCCGCCCATTTTAGTTGTGCAGTTAGAGCTGGCGACAAACGAATGGCTGTACATTGCGGCCTTATTACCTTCGCCTTATGTGACGCTGGAAGATGAGATTATTACCGGGCAGCAGGTGATTTTCCTGGTCTTTATCACGACACTGCTGCTCGTTTTCACCTATTTTATGATCCGCCGTCAGACCAAGCCGTTAAAGCGCTTGGCCAATGCCGCCAATGCGCTCAGCCTCGATATCTACCAGCCTCCACTGGTCGAAGAAGGAGCCAGCGAATTGGTAACGGCGACACAGGCGTTCAACCGAATGCAGCTAAGATTGCGACGTTATATCGATGATCGCGAACATTTGTTTTCCGCGATTTCCCATGACTTGAAAACTCCTATCACCCGGTTGCGCCTGCGGGCCGAACTGATCGATGACGAAGCGAAAATCGATAAGTTTAACCGCGATCTTGATGAGCTCGAAATGATGGTTAAAGGGGCCTTGCAGACGGTAAAAGATACCGATCTGCATGAAAACCTGATTCAGGTTGATCTGTCTGAAATGCTGCGCAGCATTGCCGAGCGGCACAACAGCAAGCAGATCAAAGTTCATTTACCGAATACCCCCATTGCCCCGATGACCGGTAAACCGTTGGCGTTGAAGCGCTGTTTGAGCAACCTGATTGACAATGGTGTGAAGTATGGTCATGAGGTTAACATCATTGTTTCAGATGAGCCCGATTCACTGATATTGATCATCAAAGACAAGGGACAAGGTATCCCGGAAGAGTCGTTGGAGGCGGTATTTGAACCTTATTTCCGAATTGCCAAAGATGACGAAGGCCATGGGTTAGGCATGGGCATTGCCCGCAATATTATTCATGCCCACGGTGGTGATATGACCATTCACAACGCCAAAGAAGGCGGTTTGGAAGTCAAAGTCTATATTCCGCGTCTATTGAAAGAGTAGATAGCTTTTTTTAAGAGCAAGATGATGAAAATGAAACAGACTGTTACCGCACTGATGCTTGCACTGAGCTCGAGCGTAGTTCTAGCTGGTGAAGTGGAAGTATTGCACTGGTGGACATCCGGCGGCGAAGCTAAATCTGTCTCGGTCTTAAAGGGACTGATGGAGGAGCAGGGCAATAGCTGGAAAGACTTTGCGATCGCTGGTGGTGGTGGTGAAAGTGCGATGACCGTACTGAAAACTCGCGCGGTTTCTGGCAACCCACCTTCTGCTGCGCAGATTAAAGGTCATGATATTCAGGAGTGGGGCAAGCTGGGTTTTCTGACGGATCTGAGTGATGTGGCCAGGGCTGAAAACTGGGACAGTGTCCTTCCAGAGGTCGCGACCCAGACCATGAAATATGAAGGTGACTATGTTGCCGTGCCTGTGAACGTCCACCGTGTAAATTGGCTGTGGGTAAATCCTGAGGTACTGAAAAAGTCAGGGGCGAAAGTGCCGACGACGTTGGATGAGTTTTTTGCCGCAGCCGATAAAATCAAGGCGGCAGGCTTTATTCCGTTAGCCCATGGTGGTCAGACATGGCAGGATGTCACATTATTTGAAGCGGTAGCCCTTGCGGTACTTGGCCCTGAAGATTATCAAAAAGCGTTTGTTGATTTGGATATCGATGTTCTGTCAGGCCGGAAGATGACCGAGGTATTTGTCCAGTTTCGTCGAATGCGAGATTATATCGATCCGAATTCCCGTGGACGTGACTGGTACTCAACCACCTCGATGGTGATAGATGGTGAAGCCGCCATGCAAATCATGGGGGACTGGGCAAAAGGTGAGTTTGCGGCGGCGGGCAAAGTACCAGGCAAGGATTATCTGTGTGTGGCGGCTCCCGGCACGCACGGCCAGTTTACCTATAATATCGACAGTTTTGCCTTCTTTAAGTTAAGCGATGAAGCAAACCGCCAGGCACAAAAAGACTTGGCGAAGACGATCCTTGATAAAGATTTTCAGGAAATTTTTAATCTCAACAAAGGTTCTATCCCTGTTCGTCTAGATATGGATATGAGCAAGTTTGATCAGTGTGCGCTCGATTCAATGGCCACCTTTAAGGCAACGTCAAAAAGCGGTGGTCTGGTGCCAAGTGTTTCTCAGGGGCTAGCAACAACCAGTTATGTGCAGGGAGCGATTTTTGATGTGGTGAGTAACTTCTTCCATGCCAAATCACCGGATCCCGAGAAAGCCGCCAGCAAGCTTGCTCGGGCGGTAAAATCCGCAATGTAAATTTGGTTGGCCTCAGGTCGCGAGGCCGCCTATTCATACCAAGCTGAACAATTATCAGGCCTATCGCTAAGCCTTTCTCAAACGCTTATATATACTTATATCCAAACAACATATATCTGACCATTTAATGGTATAGATAATTTGCGCTATACCGGAGTGGAGGGGGGATAGAAAATGAAGCTACTTTTTCTTGTTCGCCATGCAAAATCTTCTTGGGATGATCCAACATTGGATGATCACGAGCGGCCGTTAAACTCAAGGGGGATGAAAAATGCCCCGGAAATGGTGCACCGCCTCAATGCCTGGCAAAGCGGCCCTCAGTTGATTGTATCCAGTTCGGCGTTGAGAGCCGTTCAAACGGCATGTTTTTTTTCTCAAGGGCTCACTGGGCAGCCAAAGTTGGAGACCCGAGCCGAGCTCTATACCGAATCGGCTTTTGAACTTTTCGATTTAATTAAGGAAAGTTCAGCTCAAGTTGATCGCTTAATGATGGTGGGTCACAACCCGGCGATTAGTGACTTGGGTAATATGCTGGGGCTGGCGACTGATAATATTCCGACCTGTGGGGTGGTCGTTTTTGGTTTTGAAGTTGATTGCTGGCAGGCCATTGCGAGTGAGCAGGCATCGACGTTTTACTTTGACTTCCCAAAGCGGAAAAGCTTTAAACCAGAGCAACGTGAAGTTTAATTACACTATGCGGTTGATATTTAAGCATTCAGGCTGAATTGTTATAGATGCTGCTTTACAACCGAAATGAGGCTCTGTATTATCCGCCGCACAAAGGAGAGATGGCTGAGTGGTTGAAAGCACCGGTCTTGAAAACCGGCATACGTTTGTAGCGTATCTAGGGTTCAAATCCCTATCTCTCCGCCAAATTAAAAATGAAGAAAGCCGTTGATTATCAACGGCTTTTTTTGTATCTGGGCATTGCAAGCATCCACAATAGGATTGACTGAGACAATGTACCTATTCCGCGCTGCAAATTGTACCTACTACACTCGTATCTGCCTGCCAAAATCCTTAAAAGACAGAGGCTTCCCGTTTGACATCAAGGTTTCGCTCCTAACCAAGTGTCGTGCCGAGGCTGTAGAACGTAACCTTGAAGTCGCCCGAACCCTACGCCCGCTGGTTGCCGGTGTTCGGCCTGATGAAACCGTGGCTGACTTTAAGCGCTTGGTTGACCAAACTATCAACCAAATCCGCATCGGTTTTACCTCCCCTGATAAGACAACAGTTCCTATTCGGATAGCCAGCAAAGCAAGCGACGTTGAAGCATCGAAGCCGCCACCGGGTATCACATTAAGTGAAGCTTTATCGCAATTTATCGCTTCGAAGGAAAAAGAGTCGGTGCGACCACTAACGGTAAAACAGCTTAAACAGCGCATAGAACACTTTATTACCTCTACCAAAGCGACAACGGTGTTTCAGGTTACCAGCGCAGAGGCACTCGTGTATCGGGATGTCTTGCTAGGAGAGGGGCGCAGCCATAAGACGAACAAGGAATATCTATCGGCTGTTTCCCAGTTTTTTAAGTGGTGCAAGCTGATGTGCTATACCACGGTCAACCCCTTTACGGGTATTCCGATGGCTAAATCGTCGAGCACTGGCGATGGTTCAGCGCGGAAGCGCTGGCAAAAACACGAATTAAAGCGGCTGTTTCAGTCTGCTGAGTTTAAAGCAAAGGATGCCGCGTTCAAGTGGGTGACCCTCCTGATGTTGTTCCACGGCCTCAGGCCTTCGGAGGCATGTCAGTTAAGGGTTGAAGATATTTGTGATCAAGATGGCATGACCTGTATCCGTGTCAGTTCAGAAGGGGGTGAGCAGCGTGTCAAAACCGACAGTTCATACCGTCTTGTTCCGGTGCATACCAAGATTTTGTCATGGGGATTTCAAGATTATGTGTCTGAACTAAAGCAAGCAGGCCAGACACAGCTATTTTCTTACATCCCGTTAGGGGAGAACAAAGACTGGTCTCGCCAATATTGCCAACAGCTTGCGAGATTGCAGAATAAAATCGGTATGAAAGCGGGACAGCGACCGACTGCTTATTCGTTTCGGCATACCTTTGTTGATGAATTGAAACAACAAGAGGTAGATGAAAACATCGTTGCCCAACTGGTCGGCCATAAAAACCAAAAAATAACCTTTGGTCGCTATGGAAAAAAATACAAGCTCAGTGTGTTAAAGAAGTACCTGGAGTTAATCAACTATGGCGCTGATTGTACTGTGGATTTTTGACGCGCCTTATATGAGAATATGTATAACCAATTGTTTTGATTGACAAAAAAGCATCAAATATTAGCAGCTTAGTATGTATTTGCCCTTTGGGGCGTGTTAGCTTGTGACCAAATAATGATGAAAAGCGGCTCGAACCGCGGAGGTCACCAATGGCTCAACACACTTTTGCAGATTATGCTGCGCAATACCTCGCAGAGCGCCAATTTGAGGTAGCGCCTTCTACCCTGAAATCCGTCAAATCCAAAGTAAAAAACTTGGTCCGGCGCTTTGGCAACAGGCCGATAGCGGCCATCAGGCAATCCGATATCAAAGCCTGGAAAATCAAGGCGCACAAGAAGTTTGCCAACAAAACGATTAATGAACATTTCACTGTGCTTCGGGCTATTTTTAGCAGCGCTCAATGCGATGGCGTGATTGTTCGCAACCCCATGGACGGCCTGAACAACTTAGCGGTTGAAGCCACCGAGCCTCTGCCATTTACCAAGTCAGAGCTAACCCTGCTGGTGGAAGCGCAAACCAAATACCAAGGTGAGCAGAACCTGTGCCTGGCCAACTGTGCAACCGGCTTACGGATTAGCGAGTCGATAGCGTTGGACTGGGATTGCGTCGATTTTGAACGCCGTCAAATTGACATCAACAAATGCAAAGTGCTCGGTGGGTATAAAGTACCCAAGACCGCCTCCTCACTGCGGACCATTGAGATGAATCCGCATGTAGTGGGTATTTTAAAGCGGCAATATCTGCTGACAGGTCATCTCAGGCCCAGACGGATAAAAGTGTTACAGGCGGATAATAAAACCTACAAGACCCTGTATGTACGCCATGTATTTCTGAATACCAAAACCGGGAACCCCTTCATTGACTCGCGGCAGTACGCCAAAAGCTTTTTTACCCCTTTCTTGAAGGCGCTGGACATTAAGCACCGGGGGCCGAACCAGCCCCGCCACACTTTCGCCAGCCATTGCCTCACTGCGGGGATAAGTAAAGAGTGGGTTGCGCGGCAACTTGGTCACGAAGATACCACTATGGTGGATAAACATTATTCCCGCTGGCTGAAGGAGGATGCCCCTAACTATGCAGGCCAGTTTTATGAATGCATGAATGATGTCTTTGGCGTTGTCGATAACCCTGTTGAGGAAACCCTAAGTCAGTCCGTTAGTAAAGCAGCACCCTCATTGCCAAACCGCTCCTCCGAAACCTCACTGGGCCTGGTTGGACAGTTATTGATAGCCCTGGAGCAAAATCCGGCGTTGGCCAGCACACTTCAGCAGGCGTTGAACCTGTCGGGAGGTGCGCATGACTAGTTTTTTGATTTTGGCCGGAGACAGTCTCGACATGGGCCGCGCCCAAAAAGGGCGACGGATGTTTAACCAGCTAAGCTATCGTCTCACTTTTAGCTGCGCAAAAGATGAGACGACAGCTGCTGGCAAGGGAGCCCCCTTGACCCCGAATTCGGCCCCCACCTATACAGGAGGTGGGGCATGAAAACCATCCATGTCTTTCACCGCCATTTCAATCCCGATACGACGGGCAAGGGGATTGCAATAATCGCCAAGATACTGGGCCACACGCTGCGTATCCTCTCCCAAAAGGCTAAGCCGCCGGAGTGGGATGAATCGCTGGCGAAGGAAAATTTGCTCTGGTTTAACGGCGAAACCAAACCGCTAGATGACTATAGCTTAGAGCAAAAACAAGCCATCTTAGCCGCGATTATGCCAGCCCCAAAAGTGAAGAATCAGTCGCGACTAAAGACCCGGCGTCGGCAACTCAAAGCCAAAATTAAAAAGGCGATGGAGGTTGAACGTCAAAAAGGCCATGAGGATGCGGCCGAATTGCTGCGGGAGCTCTGGACGACATCCGATAATTGCCCGATTCCTGCGGGAAAAGTAGCGCAATTGGACATGAAAACGCTGGCGCGTCATCAGCAAAAAATGGGCACGGTCAGAAAGTTTGTTGATGTGCATAACAAACTGACTGGAGCCAGGCCCAACCAGAATGCCACATACCTTCAAGAGGGGATAATTAAAATCCCTCACCGCTGGAACGTAGATAACAAAACCATTACGCCGCAGGACTGGCTGGACTTTACGGAAAAGTTCCTCACGCACTATTTTCCGACATACCCCATCCACGCCATGGCGGTGCATGCTGATGAGCGACTAAAAAATGAAGAGACCGGTACGCATTGTCACTACTTCCTGTCTGGGCAAGACAGTGTTTTTGGCAACTGGGATTTACTCAAAACCCAAATTGAAGTAGTTAATCAGTATGTCCGCGAGCAGAACAAGCTGCGTGCTGAAAGAGAAGAGAAGGAGGAAGAGCTGCTTCCGGAAAACTGTGTGCTCACACAAGCGCAAATGGTGCTGCACGGCGAGCGGTTGCAAGCCATGTTTCGTGACTTCATCAACGAACACCTGCTGCACAAACGAGGGTTTCATGCAGAGATTGCTCCCGAAACCGAGCGCCAATCTGAGGAGGGTAAGAAAATGAACCGGCAAGTAAAAATGCCCAAGTCCAAGCGCAGCCATAATTACGCGACCCGCAAATGTGAGCTGGAAGAAAAGCGGCTGGAAAAGCTGAAGATGGCAACCAAAGAGGCGGCCAGCAAGCTTGCTGAGCTTGAAACAGCCAATGAGCAGTTAGCGCGTGAGTATGCCGGGAAACAGGAGTTATCGGCGCAACTTGACCACGATATCGCCAAGAAAAAAGAAGAGGTTGCTGACCAAGAGCAAGCCATCAAGACACTTGATTTTGAATATTGTCGCTTGAGCACAATGAAGTCAAAACTGAAGGGGGAACTAAGAGAGTTGCTGGGTGAGATGATTCGCGAGGCTTATATAGGTGTGGCGTACCAGCAGCGCGGCCTGGTGCATCAGGCTAAAGATTACTTTCAGCGCCTGGCAGAGCAATTAGATAGCGAATTGTCGCTGGATTTACAGCCTGTGGTGCACAGCATTATCCATGCCGTGGGCGATGAGCCATGCGACACAAGTCCTGAGGATTGTGATGTGGGCTATGACTAATCTGCTAACAACAGAGAAAGCCGTTTCTTTCGTTACTTTCTTTATTTCTTTCTTCTGTTTCTTACTTACTTTCTTCAGTGCACCGGAGGTGTGTAATGAGTGAAACTCAAATTGGCCGGACACCTGAGGTGTCCGACGAAGTGATTATTCGTGCCGGCAATGCCTTACTGCAACAAGAGCGCCGGGTTACGGGCTTTGCACTGCGCAAGGCTGTAGGCAATAAAGGCGATGCCAGTCGATTGCTTCGCGTTTGGCAGGCGTACCTAAGTGCTCAAGGTAATGAGCAAGAAACTGTAGCAGCTGATTTACCCACCGAGCTCTCAGAGGCGCTATCATCGGTTAACCAAAAGCTGATACATGAATTGCATTCCATCGTCCAACGGTTAAATGGCATAGCAATTCAAACAGCGGAGTCGCGTGTGGCGAGTGCCGTTAACCAGGCAAATGAGCGGGAACGTGCCGCTGAAGCCGAGGTTCGCGATGCAATGAAAAGGATTGATGATTTGGAGGCGCAGCTGTCTTCGCTGTCACAGGCACGTACAGGGCTTCTTGCAAAATTGCAGCAGCGAGAGCAAGAAAATCAACAAGCCAGTGAGCAACTCGAAGCATCCGTCAATGCACTTAATGACACCCTCAGGCAACTTCATGAGGAGCAGCGTCAACATGAGCGGCTGGCTCAGCACAATGACGCACTGGAAGCAGATTTGGACAGCGTTCAGGAACACTATGGTGAGCTTAAGGCAGACTTTGCAGCAAAAGAAAAAGAGCTGGAAATGTTAACCATGCAGCTGGAGGTCGTTTCGGAAGAGAAGGTAAGGTTGTTAAATGATCTGGTTTCTTTGGCTGCAAAGTCACAAGAAGCCTCTCTTGAAAATTAATCTTTACAAGATTAACTGAATCAGGGTAGATGTAATCATGTGGATTAGTTGAGATGTTACGAGTCAACGTTTAAATTACGACTCGACCAGATCTTACAATTGCTTTAAAACGTTTTTGCCCCTTA